>CAYXAP010000004.1:0-6226 GCA_964462035.1 uncultured Sandaracinus sp. | reverse complement strand
TCCGACTCCGACTCCGGCTCCGACTCCGACGCCGACTCCGACAACCGACTCCGACAACCGACTCCGACGACCGACTCCGACGACCGACTACCGACGCCGACGACCGACCGCCGATCCTCAGAGGCTCCGCAGCACCGGGAACGCCAGGTCCGCCTCGGCCGGCTCGAAGCGCAGCGGCGATCCGTGCAGCAGATCCCGCACGACCCGTGACACCCACACCGTCGCGTTCGGCGTGGCCGCGAGCACCGCCCGCGCGAGCTCCACGCCGGGGCCCTCGAGCTCGCCGCCCACGCGGCGGACTTCGCCGGTGTGGACGCCCACGCGCGCGGCGGCCGAGGCGTCGATGAGCGCGTGCGCGCAGCGGATCGCGCGCTGCGGTCCGTCGAACGCCCAGGCGCCCTCCCCGGCTGGCTCGCCGCGATGAGCGCGGACGATGGGCGCGATCGCTTCGGCGTCTCCATCGACGGCGACGATCGTGCTCAGGAAGCCCGGCTCCGCCTCGCTCTTCTCGGCCACCAGCGCGGCCACTGCCGCGAGCAGGCGGTCGCTGTCTTCGAAGAGGAACGCGTGGTCGGTGCCCGGCAGCTCCTCGAGCTGCGCCTGCGGCAGGTGCTCGGCGAGGTAGCGACCATTGGCCGGGTCGATGACCGAGTCTCCCGTGTGCAGCAGCACCCGCGTCGGCACGCGGACGCCGGCGAGCAGCGGCCGCACGTCGACCTGCAGGTTCATCGCCATCAGCTCGAGCGCCGCGCCGGGGCTCGCGCCTTCCTGCTCGGTCTTCGCCGCCCACGCCGCGATCGCCGGCTCCGCCGCGCGCTTGCCGGCGAGCGGGAGGATGGTCGCGCCCTTGCCCCAGTCCCGGCCGATGTACGCGCGCAGCCGCTCCACCACGTCCGCCGTCCACCCCATCGGGTAGTCCGGCGCCGCGCTCCAGCGCGCGAACGCGCCGACCAGCAGCAAGCCGCGCGTCCGCTCCGGGTGGCTGAGCGCGTAGACCACGCAGAGCGGCCCGCCCTCGGAGAAGCCCGCGAGCACCGCTTCGGTCGAGCCCACCGCCGCGAGCACCGCGCGCAGGTCGTCCATGCGCTCTTCGATCGTCGGTAGCTCCTTCACCCGGTCCGAGAGCCCGGTCCCGCGCTTGTCGAAGAGCACCACCCGACCGACCTCCGCGAGTCGGTGGATGACCGCCTCGACCTCCGGCAGATCGAAGTACGCCCGCATCGGGAACGCCCAGCCCGGCACCAGCACGATGTCGCAACCCGTGGGCTCGCCCACCGTGTGGTAGGCGATGTGCACGTCGCCGCTCTTCGTGAAGCGCGGCCGGAAGATCCGCTCGGCCGCCGGCACCCCGCCGCTCACATCGACCGGCGCCACGAAGCGGTAGCCATGGCGCGGCACCGTCTTGATCGCGCTCGATTGCTCGCCGAGCGCCGCCCGCGCCAGGCTCACCGCCCGCTGCAGCGACCCTTCGCCGACCGTCGCGTCCGGCCAGAGCTCCCGGAGCAGCTCCTCCTTCGGCACCGACCGCTCCCGATGGCGCAGCAGGTACTCGAGCACCGCGAACGCCTGTGGCTGCAGCGCCAGCACCTCGGCCCCCCGCCGCAGCTCCCGCGCAGCGCCATCGACCTCCAGCTCCCCGAACCGCCAGCGCACCACCCGACCCTACCCCAAACCCTCGGGGACACTCGCCCCCTCCGCATCTCCTTCCAAAACAGGGCTCCCCCAGCGAAGAATTCAAACACCCGTGCGCCAGCGAGCTCAGCCGTAGCCCAGCACGATCTCCGCGCGCGACCCCGCCACACCCTCGAGCCCGAGCAGGGTCTTCAGCGCTTCACGGTCGAACGACTCCAAGAGGTAGCCGCCCTCCCCGTCGGCGATCTGCCCGATCGCCAGCTCCACGAGCTCGCCCTCGAGCGTCTCGACGTCCACGAACGCCAGCGACGTCTGGTCGCCATCCCAACGATCCACCGTGGCCGCCCGGTCGGTGAACGCGAAGTCGTCGGTGCGGAACCACGCGTCCAGCAGGTCCTCCAGCTCGTCGAGCTCGTCGATGCGCCCACGGAGCGTCCCGTTGAAGAGGACGCCGCCCTCCGACTCGAGCGGTCCGAACGCCGCCTCGAGCTTCGCTCGCCAGCCGCTCGTCGCCTCCCGCTCGGCCGCAGCGACCTCGCCGCCCTTCGCCCGCAGCTCCTGCGTCGGCACCAACACGAAGCCGGGCTCCGGCTTCTTCCCGAAGAGCGCCGCCAGCGCCTTCTTGGCCGCGCCCACCCGTGGGTCCGCCGGATCGAAGGGCGCGGCCGTGCTGGGGGCCGCCTCCGCCAGCCAGACGCCCACCGTGGCCCGCGGGTGCGCCTTCGCGCCGGGCAGCTGCCCTCGCACCACCTCGAGCCCCTCGGGCAGCTCGGCCGGGACCTTCCCCGGTTTCATCTGCACACCGAAGAACACCGCCGCCGCGCTCGAGCTCCCGGCCACCACGTGCCAGCCACTCGGCTCGTCGAAGCCGCCGAGGTCCTGTCGATAGTCCGCCTCCACGTCGCGCCAGCCCGCCTCCTCACGGCGCAGCTCCTTCAGCGGATAGGGCGCCAGCTTTCCCCACCGGTTCTCGCCATCGGAGAGCACGGCATAGAGATCGCCGGCGCCGAAGAGCACGGGGAGTCGCCCCTCGACTACCGGGCCCAGTGGCCAGATCGCGATCGAGAAGCTCGGCGCATCGGACTCGTAGTGGCCGTCGTAGAGGAAGCGGTGGTCCGCCTCGGGGATGGTCGTGGGTGCTCCGAACACCGGGCCGCCCCATCGGCGTGCTTCTGCTCGAGATCGTAGTGCTGCCAGCGACTCATCCGCCGACCCTAGGCGAATGAGCGCCCTTCGTGTCGCTCCAAGCCGCTCATCAAAGCGCCTCGGTGCCGGATCCCCTGTCCCTACCGAGGGATCCCGACCGATCGTCACACCCCCCAGGCACGATCGCCCGCCTGTGCTTCCCTCGATACGTCCCGAAATTGCACACCGATCCGTCGGCTCGAGCGCGCGCCGGAAGTCCCGTGAATTCCGGCCGTTGGGTGCGAATTCGGCTCACCCGGCGATCCAACGCACACGTTTTTCTTGCGCTCGCTCCTCTCGAGGCCCGGATCGCGAGAAACCCCCGGAAATTGCGCGCACCCCCACTGACTTGTGCAGTTTTTTGGAGACCCCCACAACATGCGGTAGAGGTCACCTCATGGCCCTACGTTGCGTCACACTCGCTACCGTAGTCTTCGTGACACATCGGTCGCGTTTGTTCCGAGCGGGGGCCGGCGCATGACTTTGGAGCCCCTCAAGTGCCCGGAATCACGACACCTCCAGACACCCCGTCACAAAGCCGTCGAACTTTGCTTGACGACTCGATTCTTGGGGCGTAACCCGGGTCTCCCCACGACAGGTTGTGGGGGTCGCCCTGCGGCCATCACTACAGCTTGTGCGACGTGTGGGATCTTTGGGGACATAGCTGGGGATAACCCCTCCACGGGTGTGTGTAACCGGTGGATGAGTTGGGGAGAGGGTCTGAGCCTCTCTTCCCCCGGGCGAGGTGCGCTCTGCGCATTCGAGCCGATCTCAGCCTCAGCCGACAGCTCGGAACTAGAACTTAAGAAACGAAATCAGACACCTGCGGACGACCGCAGGCCCGTAAGGGGAGGTCGAGAGTGGCACTCGAAAAGCAGCAGACGAATGGTGGAGCGATGAGCGAGAGCAAGGGAGAGAAGCTCCCGATGCAGGAGCACGCGCTTCAGCGAGCAGAGACCACCCAGCAGGCCAACGGCCTCACCTTCGAGCACAAGCTGACTCGGCCCGGTGAGGATCCGTTCGAGACCACCGAGTTCGAGCTCCGCAACAGCGTCATCACCGGCTCGGACGGCTCGGTCGTCTTCGAGCTGAAGGGCGCCGAGGTCCCGGTGGGCTGGTCGCAGCTCGCCACGGACATCGCCGTGAGCAAGTACTTCCGCAAGGCCGGCATCAAGGGCGACCCGAAGCGCGGCGAGAAGAGCGCCAAGGAGCTCGTCTACCGGGTGGCGCACACCATTCGCCAGGCCGGTGAGCAGTTCGGTGGCTACTTCGCCTCCGACGCCGACGCCGACACCTTCGAGGCCGAGCTGGTTCACCTGCTGCTGAACCAGAAGGCCGCCTTCAACAGCCCGGTCTGGTTCAACTGCGGCCTCTGGCACCAGTACGAGATCGAGGGGTCCGGCGGGAACTGGTTCTGGGACCACACCACCGACCAGATGGCGCAGACCACCAACGCCTACGAGCACCCGCAGTGCTCGGCCTGCTTCATCCAGAAGGTCGACGACGACCTGATGGCCATCTACGAGCTCGTGAAGAACGAGGCGCGCCTCTTCAAGTACGGCTCGGGCACCGGCAGCAACTTCAGCGCCATCCGTGGTCGCCAGGAGAAGCTGAGCGGTGGCGGCACCTCGAGCGGCCTGATGAGCTTCCTCGAGGTCCTCGACCGCGCCGCCGGCGCGACCAAGTCGGGCGGCACCACTCGCCGCGCGGCGAAGATGGTCAGCCTGGACATGGACCACCCGGAGATCGTCGACTTCATCACCTGGAAGCAGCGTGAAGAGAAGAAGGCCCAGGCGCTCATCGAGGCCGGCTACGACAGCGACTTCAACGGCGAGGCCTACCACACCATCAGCGGCCAGAACTCGAACAACTCGGTCCGCGTGACCGACGAGTTCATGCGCGCGGTCGAGACCGACGGTGAGTGGAAGACCACCATGCGCACCACCGGCGAGGTCGTGGAGACCTTCAAGGCGCGCGACCTGTGGCGCCAGGTGGCCGAGGCCGCGTGGGCCTGCGCCGATCCCGGCGTGCAGTACGACACCACCATCAACGACTGGCACACCTGCCCGAACACGGACCGGATCAACGGGTCGAACCCCTGCTCCGAGTACATGTTCCTCGACGACTCGGCCTGTAACCTCGCCAGCATCAACCTGGTGAAGTTCCTCGACGACGAGACCGGCACCTTCGACGTCGACGGCTACCGCCAGGCGATCCGCGTGCTCATCCAGTCGATGGAGATCTTCGTCGACCTGGCCAGCTACCCGACGCGCACCGTGGCCAAGAACAGCCACGACTACCGCCCGCTCGGCCTCGGCTACGCCAACCTCGGCACCATGCTGATGCGCCTCGGCATCCCCTACGACAGCGACAAGGGCCGCAGCATCGCCAGCGCGCTGACCAGCGTCCTCTGCGGTCACGCCTACGCCACCAGCGCCGAGATCGCCGCGAGCAAGGGACCCTTCCCCGGCTTCACCCGGAACCGGAAGCCCTTCCTCGAGGTGATGAAGAAGCACCGCGCGGCGGCCTACACCATCGACGAGCCCGGCGGCCCCGGCATCGCCGACGAGGACACCCCGGCCGGCTGCCCCGACTACCTGGTGCGCGCCGCGCGCGAGGACTGGGATCTCGCGGTCAAGCTCGGTGAGCTCTACGGCTACCGCAACGCGCAGGCCACCGTGCTCGCGCCGACCGGCACCATCGGCCTGCTGATGGACTGCGACACCACCGGCATCGAGCCGGACTTCTCGCTCGTGAAGTTCAAGAAGCTCGCCGGCGGCGGCTACTTCAAGATCGTCAACCAGAGCGTGCCCCCGGCCCTCGTGAAGCTCGGCTACACCGAGGCGCAGGTCGCGGACATCGTCAGCTACGTCACCGGCACCAACACCTTCACCGGCGCGCCGCACCTCGGTCGCAAGGCGCTCCTCGAGAAGGGCCTGAACGAGCGTGAGGTCGCCAAGGCCGAAGACGCGCTCCGCGGCGTGTTCGACGTCGGCATGGCGCTGGCTCCGTGGGTCATCGGCCCCGAGGCCTTCGAGCGCATGGGCATCAAGGCCGAGGTCTACGGCCAGCCCGGCTTCAACCTCCTTCGCCACTGGGGGCTCACCAGCCAGCAGATCGAGGAGATCAACGAAGTCATCATCGGTCGCATGACCATCGAGGGCGCGCCCCACGTTCGGCCCGAGCACCTGCCCGTCTTCGACTGCGCCAACCGGTGCGGCAAGAAGGGTCAGCGCTTCCTGCCGGCCATGGCGCACATCCGCATGATGGCCGCCGCGCAGCCCTTCCTGAGCGGCGCGATCAGCAAGACGGTGAACCTCCCGAACGACGCCACCATCGAGGACGTCGAAGAGATCTACATGGAGGGCTGGAAGCTCGGCCTGAAGGCCATCGCGCTCTACCGCGATGG
>CAYXAP010000003.1:243674-337204 GCA_964462035.1 uncultured Sandaracinus sp. | reverse complement strand
GCGTCAGCTTCCCAAGCTGAATGTCGCCGGTTCGAGTCCGGTCTCCCGCTCCGAGCAAGCCCCCGCAGCCAGCAGGCCGTGGGGGCTTCGTCGTTTCAGGCTCGCCACGCGCCGAGTTCGAGGAGTGCGTCCCGCAGCCTCCGGGCGGCCGCGTCCGCCTCGGCGCGCGGTTCGGTCTCGGTGCTGCGGACGTAGTAGGTCAGAATGCGCGCCCCTGACGCGAGTCCCGCGTCCTGCCGAACGGCTCGGGTCATCGAGTCGAGCACCGGAATGCTGCCGTGGCCGGCGACGAGCCGCTCGACCGCACGTCCACGCCGGTCCGGCTCGCGGCAGAGCAGCCTGATGAGCGGATCCAGATAGCGCGACGGGAACCGACCCTGCCTGAGCAGCGCGTCCGCCACGCACCACGTCGCCAGGTCGCCGTGCGCGCCACCGAGGGTCTGGTCCATCCACTCCGCGGTGGGGCCCGACTTGGGCAGGCAGCTGCCCATGCGTCCGAGGAGCGTCATCTGCTCGCCGACCAGCTCGCTCAGCAGGTTCGCGGACTCGTTCGCGCGGCGCTCCTTCCGCACGGCAGATTCCCTCTCCTTCAGCTCGACGTATCGAGCGCAGAGCTCTCGCACGGACTGGGACACCGCCCCACCATACTGGACGGCCGGGATCGGCGACGCATGGTCCCGCCGTGGGAACGACGAACGACCATCGGCGATGGGTCGAGCAACACGGTGGCGAGCTGCAC
This sequence comes from uncultured Sandaracinus sp., assembly GCA_964462035.1. Taxonomy (GTDB): domain Bacteria; phylum Myxococcota_A; class Polyangia; order Polyangiales; family Houyiibacteriaceae; genus UBA1660. The sequence goes on along the minus strand of CAYXAP010000003.1, from coordinate 336,465 downwards.
GCCATCGGCATACCGCTCGCGGCGTATGAAGCACCCGGCCAGTGGGCGTACTTCCTGGACCACGGGGCCCTCGAGACCTTCTCGGTCTCCGACCTCGGCGCGGCAGAGCGCAGAGCACTGCACCGCTTCCTCGAGTTGCACTTCGCCGAGCGACCGCCGTCGCTGCTGACGGAGCTCCGGGCACGACACGGCGGTGGATGGGTCGGGCTCCCGCGGACGGGCTCGGACGGCATCCGCTGGCTCGCGAGTCGGGGCGCGAGCCCCTGGCTGACTCGACACCACGAGCTGGTCCTCGAAGCGGCGGCGGCGATCGTGAGCGGGCTCGCCTCAGAGCTACGGCTGGAGCTCGACGCCGAGCGGGTCCTGCTCGGCGCTGCGCTGCATGACTGCGGGAAGATCCTGCACCCGAACGAGATGAGCAGCGCCGGCCATGCGCATGAAGCGGCCGGCAGGAAGCTGCTGGCGGCGGCCGGCTTCCCCGCCGAGGTGAGCCGCGTCGCGGTCACGCACGCCGAATGGCATCGGCCTCCTGCCGAGTTGGAGGACCGACTCGTCGCGCTGGCCGACAAGCTCTGGAAGGGGAAGCGCGATGCCGACCTGGAAGCGCACCTGGTGACCGAGCTCTCGGAACGCACAGGCCAACCACAGTGGGAGACCTTCGGGGTCTTCGACGACCTGTGTGAACGCGTCGCCGCCGATGGCCCCACACGGCTGCGCCGCTCCGACGTGTCGACCCGCTGAACGAACGCCCGCCCGGTTGCGGGCCCTCACTCGGTCCCCGAGACTGGTCGCGATGCTCGCGCGTCTCAGCGCGCTGTCGTTCAGCCTGGGGTTGCTGAGCTGCGGCCAAGCTCCCGAAGCCCGCTGCGGCTTCCTCGACCCCGACCTCGACCGGGACGACGACGGCGACGGCATCGTCGCGATGTACGAGTTGGGCGGCGCCTGCGACCGAGACGGCGCCAGCGTCCGCGAGCACTCGGACTGCGACCTGGACGGCTTCTCCAACGACGACGATCTGGACGCCGACGGAGACGGAATCCCCGACGCGTCGGAGATCGGACCACGGCTCGACCGATGCCATCCGCCGCGCGACACGGACGGCGACGGCGCGCCCGACTTCCAGGACGTCGACTCCGATGACGACGGCCTCTCGGATGCGGAAGAGATGGCTCTGGGAACCAACCGCCTCCTGCCCGACAGCGACGGCGACGGCTGCCTCGACGCCGCGGAGGCGCTCCTCGGTGGTTGCGACGACCCTCGAGACCTGGTCATGAGCTTCCCGTGTCGTGGCAGCCGCATCCCCGCGGTCACGTTCGCCTGGAGCGGCGCCTTCCTCGAACGCGCGACGCTGAATGCGCGCGTCGTCGCTCCGCTCGGCGACCGCTTCAGTCTGCGCGCATCCGCGGAGGCGGTCGTGCCCGCCGGCTCCGCCGAGCTGGTTCCGAACACGAGCACCGAACGGATGGTGTTCATCAACGTTCAGCCCGGCGCCGAGCTCGTCCATGGCTTCGACTTCATCGGCTCCCACTGGCGCAGCATTCGTAGCGAAGGCCGACTCGAGCTCCACGGCCCCGCGGGCGAGCTCCTCGACGAAGGCCGGGTGCTCATCCTCGGACCAGGGGCCTGCCGACTGGCCAGCCGCTGAAGGGATCACGCCGGCGAAACGGCTAGCCGGATACGCGCCGCACGGCTGCGCGGACCTCGCCCAGCAACGCCGCCACCATCGGTCGCCGCGGCGCGCCCTTTCGCGACACCGCCCAGAGCACGAAGGGCTCGGCGCCGCCCACGCCGCCCAAGCGGTGCAGCCGCCCGTCGGCGAGCGGCCCGCGAACGCTGACCTCAGGGAAGTAGCCGAGATACGTCCCCTCGATGCAGAGCTGCACGCCCATCTGCAGCAGCTCGATGGTGGCTCCGACCTCCCGCCGGGCCCAGCCCTCGGGGAACTGGTCGAGGGAAGGCGCGTCCTCCTGCCCCATGAACCTGGGCACCACGGATGGATACTCGGTGAGCTGAGCCTTGCGGATGCGCTTCTGGCCATGGAGCGGGTGCGTCTTGCCGCACACGAGCGCGCCCTTGCTGCGGCCGAGCTCCTCGTACTCGAGGTCGCCGCTGCGGCTGCCTCCGATGGTGAAGCCGACTTCGACCCGCCCGTCACGGATCCAGCGCTCCATACGGAGTGGGTCGGCCTCGTGGGTGAAGGGCCGCACGGCTGGGTGCTCGCCCACCAGCCGTGCGAGCGCGCGTGGAAGGAGCTCGATGGAGAAGACCTCCATCGCGCCGATGCGCAGGTCACCCTCGATGCGACCGGTCCGTGCGTCGAGCTCGGCGCGAAGCTCGTCGAGCTCACCGAAGATGCGGTCGCAGCGGAGCAGCAGCTCTCGGCCGGCGTCGGTCAGCGAGACTCGCCGCGTGGTGCGCACGAAGAGGTCCACGCCCAGCTCGTCTTCGAGCTTGCGGACCGCCTTGCTCACCGCCGGCGGGGTGACGTGCGAACGCTTGGCGCCTGCGGTGAAGGACCCCGCGCGAGCCACGTGGGCGAAGTGCTTCAGATCGGTCAGCTCCACGGTGCGGCTCCCTTCGCCATGGCTCCATCATGTCGCGTTACGACATGGTATGTGAGCTATCTTTCGATTGTGCGACATCGTCGCGTTGACCAGCCTGGGGGCATGCACGTCGACTCGCCCCTCGCGCTCTCGCTCCTCCTCCTCGGCTGCTCGGCGGCCCACGAAGCGTCACCGCCCGACGCGGCGCCGAGCGAAGTGACGCCCGCCGACGCGGGCGCTCCCAACCCTTGCCCCGCCGGCTGGGTACCGGAGCCCGGGGCCTGCGCCCGCTGGACCGCGGCCGCGCCCTACCCGGCCGAACGCTGCGACCCCGGAACCGTCCCGGAACCGGCCATCAGCCTCTACGGCTCGCCGATGGTCCGCTGCGGCGAGGTCGGCTTCGTCTATCGCGCGCTCTCGGACGACTGGGCCGAGGAGCCCGGTGGCACGTTCCGGGCCGACGACTGGGCAGAGACGCTCTCTTCACGACCGAATGACGAGCAGCGACGGGTCGCACCGCTCTGGGGTGATCGGCTCCTGCTGCTGCACCGAAGGGCGGAGTCGGACCCTTGGTCGGCGACCCGCGTCAGCTTCCGGGGAGACGACACCCAGCCGACCGCCGCGCCGCCGATCGACCCGGTCGCGCTCCTTCCGATGGGCTCCGCGCAGGCCATCGCGGCAGGGTCCGAGCGCTCTGCCGTCTATGAGCGGATCGTCCGCTGAGCGTACACCTGCCGAGAATTTCTCGACTTTTTCGCCGATTTCCCTTGCCGAAGGGCCTCTGGCAGTGAACGGTGCCCCCACGACTCGCGCAGGGTTTCGAGAAGCGAACGGGCAAAGACCGTCAATCTCGAGCCGCGCAGCCAACGACGGCTGCGACCGCGAGGGTGTCCCGAGCCTACTGCGCGGGTCTCCCCCCTCGGTCCGTCGCGAGCGAAGTGAAGTAAGAGAAAAGACATGTCGAAGAAACTATTCGTGGGCAGCCTCAGCTGGGACACCGATGATCACGGACTGCGTTCCGCGTTCGAGAAGTACGGTGACGTCACTGACGCCAAGGTCATCACCGAGCGCGACTCGGGCCGGAGCCGTGGCTTCGGGTTCGTGACCTTCAGCGATCCCTCCGCGGCCGACCGGGCCATCGGGGAGATGAACGGTGCGCAGCTCGACGGCCGCAGCATCAACGTCAACGAGGCCCGCGAGCGCGCGCCCCGTGGCGGCGGCGGCGGCGGCGGCGGTGGCCGCTGGTAGGCCACCCGGCGCTCTCGAGCGCTGACACGAGCGGCTCTGTGCCGCTGTGAAAGGCGGATCCGGTTTCGGGTCCGCCTTTTTCATTTCCGTCGGAAGGCTCCCGAGCCCGCTGCGTATCCTCTCGCGATGAACGAATTCTTCCGAGAGCTCTTCGAAGGCGACATCGACTGGGACGGCATCGAGGGGAGCCGGGGGCAAGTGCGCGCCTCGGACATCGCGTCGATCATCGCCTACTACCAGGCGCTCGAGGACTGGCCGCGAAAGGTCGCCGTGATCCAGCTGGTGCAAGATCAGAAGGACCGTGCGCTCGACCCGATCATGCTCGACGTGCTTCGGGCGCCCGCCACCAACACCTGGCTGGACGACACCATCGAGCTGACCAAGGCGGTGGCGCTCGGCTTCCTCAGCGAAGCCCACGACCGCTTCATGCACTACTACAACGACCGGAAGTCGCTCCTCGCCGACGTCGACGCGTTCCTGGCCGAGCGCGGGCTCGAGGTCGTGCGCGCCGCGGCCGCTCGGCCTGCGCCGAAGCCAGCGGTGGGGCCGGGCGCGGATGCGCGGTTGCGAGACGCCATCGAACGGGGCGACGTAGACGGCGTGGTCGCCCTGCTCGACGAGTGGCCGATGGAAGAACAACTCTCGCACCCGAAGCTCGGGCCCGAGACCGCGTCGCCGTTGATCTACGCGTTGATGAAGGGCCAATCCGCGGTCGCTCGAGCGTTGCTCGACCGCGGGGCGTCCGCGTCGACGGCGCGCCCGGGCGGCCAGACCGCGCTCTGGTGGGCCGCTTCCTTGGGCGACGCCGCGATGGTCAGCCAGCTCATCGCGAAGGGCGCGGACCCGAACGCCTGTGACCGCTACGGCGGGAGCCCCCTCCATCAAGCGGTGCGGGGCAGCGTGGGCGCCGTGAAGGTGCTCCTCGATGCCGGCGCGCGCATCGACCCGCCCTACCAGGACGGTCGCACGCCAGTGTGGTTCGCGGCGTACGAGGGACGAACCGAGGTCGTCGAGCTCTTCCTCGACCGCGGCGTCCCGATCGACCAGCTGCAGGCCGGCAAGGCGGTGCTGCATCTCGCGGTCGGCGAGAACCACGCCGCGCTGGTGACGTCGCTCCTCGCGCGGGGCGCGTTCGTCGACGTCGTCTCGGCGGAGGGGCTCACGCCCCTGATGATCGCCGCCCAGCGTGGCTATCCGAAGCTCGTGGCCAAGCTCGTGGCAGCCGGAGCGAATCCTGGTCTCCGCGCGGAATCCGGTCGCCACGCGGGAAAGACGGCCGCCGAGCTCGCCACCGGTCGGCGCGCCGAACAGGTGCAGGCCGCGCTCGCCGGCTCCCCCGACTGAACGGAGGAGCCGACGCGGACTCAGATGCCTCGGTACAGGTAGGGCGTGCTGGTCTGGACGCGGGTCCGCCACGGTGACTCCACGTCGACGTCGTCTTCATAGGTCGCGGTGCTCGACTCGGACGGGCGGCCGGGGCCGCCGTTGTCGACGACGCACTCGGCGTCTTCTTTCGACGTGCACACACAGCGGTACACGCTGCAGCCGTTGTCGTAGCCATCGTGCCGCCAGGAGCAGCCACAGGTCTTGCACTGATCGGTGCTGGAGCCGGTCGTTCCCTGACTGACACGGAGCTCCTCGGTGTAGCTACCGACCTCGATGCCTTCGTCCTCTCCAGCGGGCGGCGCGCAGCCGAACGCGGCGAGCACGAGGGCGAGGGAAGCGAGGACGAAGCGAAGGGTCGAGATGATGTTCATTGGGTCTCTCCTGAGCGGGTTGGGGTTCGCTCTCGTGCTTCGCGGATCGCCGAGCAGACCTGACGAGAAAGCTCGCCGAGGCGGATTCTCGTCCTGAGCCAGGTTCACCATTCAGCACCTCCAGAGCTTTCCCGCACGGCGAGAATCAATCGGGGCATCGCTCACAACTCTTTCCACCTTCGTTTGGCGTGAAATGGATTCATCGCCCAGGTTGGCGTTCGACCTCTCACCCACCGTGGTGATCGGCTCGCCCCATGTCAGACGTTTCGACCATGGAGCCCCTGCGCTCCGGCACGGCCCGGGCGGCCCTCCAGGCGCCGCCCAGGGGACGCTCGACCACCGACGACCGCCGGCTCGTCGAGCGAGCGATGTCCGGTGATTCGCGCGCAATTCGTGCTCTGGTGGACGCGCTCACACCCACCATCCAGGCCCGGGTCGCCCGCGCGCTCATTCGTCGAGGCTCGGTCGCGGGACGAGACGTGCGGCAGGAGGTGGAGGACTTGGTCCAGGACGTGTTCGCGTACCTGTTCGACTCGGACGGCAAAGTTCTACGTCAGTGGGAGCCCGAGAAGGGCATGGGACTCCGTGGGTTCGTCGGTTTGATCACCGAACGAAGAGTCGCCTCTGCGCTGCGGAGCCCAAAGCGAAGCCCTTTCACTCGGGAAGAGCCCACCGCGACGGCCGACGCGGACGGTGTCTCCATCGAGCCCGCAGCCCCAGCCCACGACGGGCCGGAGCGAGTCGCGCTCAATCGAGACGCGATGCGAACGGTGGTCGAACGCATGGAGCGCGCGCTGAGCCCGATGGGCTTCCGCGTGTTCCGTCTCCTCTTCTGTGAAGAGCGCTCGCCGGTCGACGTCCAGGAGGAGCTCGGGCTCTCCGCGGACGCGGTCTATGCGTGGCGCTCACGCATTCGAAAGACGGCGCGCGTTCTCGCGGCCGAGCTGCGCAGCGAGGGAACGCCATGAGCCTGACCGACGACACCCTCGACGCCCTCACGCATGGCGAGCTCTCCGACGACGAGCTCGGCTTCCTGCGGGCGCTCGCCGATGGAGACCCGGAAGCCGAGGGCGAGCTCGAGGCCGCCCTCCCCCTGGACGACGACGCGCGCGGCCGCATCGCCGACAGCCTCGTGGCCATGACGGCCATCGATGCGGAAGCCACCGACCCCCACGGCAACGGTCCTTGGCCCCGCGCCGTGGCTCCGGCGCCTCGGCGGTCGAGCGGTCGGCGCCCCTGGGTGATGGGCGGCGCCGTGGTCGCTCTCGCCGCTGCGGTCGCGCTGGTGGTGGTCCCGAGCCTCGAGGCACCCCAGCTCCCGCCCTACGAGCTGGAAGTCCGCGGTCAGCAGAGCGCGTCGCGGTCGGCACCAGCAGAGGTCTCCGCCGACACCCCACTGCGCCTCGCGCCGGAGGGCACGCTGGAGCTCGTGCTGCGACCGAGCGAGTCGGCCCGGGCCGAGGGCGCACTCTTCCTCGAGCAGGGCGACCGGCTGGTTCCGTTCGCGCTCTCCCCCGACCGAGCGCCGAACGGCACGCTGCGTTGGCAGGTCCCCGCAGCGCGCCTCGGGGAGTCCGCGACCGTCGTCGTGGCTCACGATCGCGAGCGTCCCACCGCCGAAAGGGCGCGGCGCCTTCTGGCCGAAGGCGACCGTCGAGCGAGCCGAGTGCGCGTGCGAGTGGAGCTCGCCACTCCGTGAGGTCCTGGGGGGGACATCGCTGGCGGGCGCTCGGGGTCCTTCTCGCCCTCGTCGGGTGCGACGACCCACCCACTCGTCCGCTCATGGCCGACCTGGTCGGCTGCGCCGAGATCTGGGTCGCCGGGGGAAAGCGCACGTGCGTGCGGGACGCCGGCGAACCACTCTTCGTCGTCGGCGTTCTCCACGAGCCAGAGTCGAGCGCCGCGCTCCACCAGGTCACGGACGACACATGGACTCTGGGCGTCGACGACGGGCTGCTCACCATCCGGGACGGCGACGCGGGCGGCGAGTGGCGAATCGAGACGACGCCCACGGACGGTGCCCTGCTCGAAGCGAGCGAGCAGCGACGCGCGGGGCACCACGCCGCCGCGGAGCAGGCGCTTCGGGCGGCGCTTGCGGAAGGCCCGGACCCGCAGCGAAGCGCGCGGCTGCGGGCAGCGCTCGCTCGCGTCGTCCTCGCCGGTCGCGACATCGAACGAGCGCTGACCTTGCTCGCGCGCTCGGCGGCGTTCGCCACCGAGGTCGGCTTCGTCTCGCAGGCGCTCCGTGACGAGCTGGCGATCGCCGACACGCTCCGAAGGGCGGGCCGCTTGGACGAGGCAGCCGAGGCGTGTGCAGTCGCCGCCCACCCGGCAGACCCCGAAGGCGCCGCGCACCTCGGCTACCAACGAGTCCTGGTCGCTCGCGATTCGGGCGACCTGCGAAGGGCCCTGAGCGAGCTCGACGCGACCACGGCGCACGTCGAGCCCTATGCGCGTCATCCGCGGCTGCGCCTGATCGCCCTCGACCTCGCGATGGTCCGCGCTCGTCTGCTGGAAGGGCTCGGCCGTTCCGCGGAGGCCGCCGCTGTGCTCGCCGATGTCGAAGCGCTCGCGCAGGCGCCGTGCGACCGGGCTGCGTGGCAGACCAACCGGGGCTGGGTCGCGCTCCTCTCGATGGAGAGCGCCGATGCCCTCGACGCGACTCGCCGGCTGGGCGAGGCCCGCGAGGCGTTCGGTCACGCCGCGGACCTCCATGAGCACGGCGGCGCATGCGCCGATCCGAGTCGGGCGCGCAACGCCGCGGTGAACCTCGCGCTGACCGAGCTCGCCGCCGGGGACCTCACGGCAGCCGAGGCGAGGCTCGAGGAGGCGGCCGCCATCGACGCTCCGCGCGAGCTCCGGCTGGATGCCTGGGCCGCCCTCGCGGCGGCGCGTCGACTGGCCGCGACGGGCGACGAGGGCGCGGCCGCTCGCTTCCTCGAGGTCGCCGAGACCGCGGAAGCTCGGACGCTGACGGGTGTGGCGTGGCAAGCCTGGTCCGGCCTCGGTCGGCTGGAGCTGGATCGAGGTCGGCTCACCGAAGCCATCGATGCGTTCACCCGCGCGGAGGGGGTCCTCGAGCCGGAGATCGACGCCGTTCCGCTCGGCGAAGGTCGCGGCGCGCTCGCGGACCGGCGTTCCTCGAGCGCTCGGGCGCTCGTCCATGCTCTGCTCTCGCGCGGCGACACCGCGGGCGCTCTACGCGCGCTCCGTCGGGCGCGGTCCAGGCCGCTGCGTGTGCTCCGCAACCGCACTCGCTGGCTTCGCGGCGCGCCGGGCGACGGGCCCCGATGGGCGGCCTACCGAGAGGCGAGGGAAGCGGAGCGAGCCCACCGCCAGTCGGAGTGGTCGGTGCTCCCGGCGGACGCGCCAGCCTTCGAGGCGGAGGCCGAGGCGCTGTCGAGGCGCACGACCCGTACGCTCGATGCGTTGCTGGCGGTCGCTCCGCCCCTCTCCTCGGAGCCTCCGCCGATCGCGAGCGACGAGCTGCTCCTCGCCTGGGCCGAGGGGGACTCCGGCTGGCGCGTGTTCGCGGCGACGGCGGAGCACGTGGCTGTCGCCGATCTCTCCGAGGCACCGGGCCCCGGTACCGAGCTCTCCCCCATGTTCGCGCCGATGGGCGAGCCCATCGCGCGAGCGATCGCGAACGGCCACACGCTGCGACTCGTCCTGCCGCCGTCGCTCGAAGCGCTACCGGTCCACGCGTTTCCCTTCGAAGGCCAGCCTCTGATCGCAGCGGCGCCAGTGGTCGTGGCGGTCGACACCGGCTCGACGCCCGGCCGCCGGGCCGTTCGCCCCTCCACGCTGGTGGTCGCGGACCCACGCGGGGACCTGCCCGCCGCGCGCGCAGAGGGCCGAGCCGCGGCCGGCGTGGGGGACCGGCTCCTCGTCGGCGAGCACGCGACCCGCGACGCGATGCTCGCCGGTCTCGCTGGCGCGACGCACCTCCACTTCGCGGGCCATGCCTCCCCCGAAGGTGCGCTGCTACTCGCCGGCTCGCAGCTCTTCGACACCCTCGACGTGCTGACCGCGAGCGCTCCGCGCACGGCGGCGCTCCTCGGCTGTGGAACTGCATCGTCGGTTGCCCGCGCGGAGACCGTCGGCACGCTCGGGCTGGCACAGGCCTTCGTCGTCGCCGGCACCGAGCGGGTCGTCGCGACGATTCGCGACGTCGACGACCGAGCCACGGCGGCCTTCGCCGACGCGCTCGGACCCGGCCCGCTGACCATCGACTCCTACCGGAGCGCCGTCCTGGCGATCCGCACCGATCACCCCGACGACTGGGATGCCTTCCGGCTCTTGGTCCCCTGACCCTCCCCATGACCTCACGGCTCTCTCACTCCCTGCTCCTCCTCGTCGCCGCGTGCGCCAGCCCCACCGGCGAAGACGTCGGTCACGGCGAAGACGCGATCCGGCTGCCCTTCTCTTTCGAGACACCGTCGGTGATCAACTTCCCGGCTCCGCCGCCCCCGACCATCGACGTCCTCCCGGGTTGCGACCGAAACGTGCTCGTCGGCATCGCCGAGAACTCGAGCTCGTGTCCCCCGGCGAACGGCAACTGGGCGGCAGTCTCACCCTTCGCCTCTCTGCGCACCGTGCAGGGCAACGCCATGTGCCGCTACGAGTTCTCGGGTCCCCGCTCGCTGTGGTCCACCGATGGACTCCCGAGTGACGCCGGCTTCTCGGGCTTCGTCTACGTCGAGACTCCGCCGGAGGAATGGCTCGAGCCCGACTGCAACGCCGTGGTCCCGCTCGGCGACCCGACGGTCGACCAGACGCTCGAGGTCGTGACCAGCGCGCATCAGGCCGCGTGGCGGGAACACATGGACCGCGTGAGCGTGCTGCCGACCATCGAGGCCCGCCCCGGAAACGACCACCTCCCGCAGGAGGTCGTGGTCGCCATCCTCGACGACGTGCCGGAAGGCAACCCCGACGACCTCGAGGTCCCCATCACGGGCACGAGCCATGGACAGAGCGTGGCGCTCGCGATCCGGGACATCGTCTGCCCCACCGACCGCCCCGGCGAATGCCCGATCCACTTCAAGTCCTATCCCGTCATCCAGCCCGACTCGGACATCGAAGGCTCGGTCTTCAACCTCGCCGGGATGATCATGCGCGCCACCGACGAGGGCGCGAGCGTCATCAACCTCTCGGTCGGGTTCGACGGTCGCTACGCCTGGCACGGCGACGAGAACGACAAGACCTACTACGAGCGCGCGCGCATCCTCCGCGAAGCGCTGCAGTACGCGGCTTGCCACGGCGTCATCGCGGTCGCCGCGGCGGGCAACGACGGTCGCGGCCGGGACGTCGGCCAGAACGACAGCCCGATGTACCCGGCGGCTTTCGCGGCCGAGAACCGGCGGGATTGCAGCACCGGTGCCGAGACCGCACAGCCGCTGGTCTACATCGCGTCCGGCGTCGGCCCGGGCGACGAGGACGTGCCGAACACCCGCCCTGGCAGCCGCGGCGAGCTGGCCGCGCCGGCGTTCGCGGTCACCTTCCACGACCGCCGACCGGGCGCGCCGGAAGACGGCCTACCGTTGCGAACGGGATCGTCGTTCGGCGCGGCCGGCGTCTCCGCCGTCGCGGCGCTCGCCCGCGCCTACCTGCCGGACGCGAGCCCCATGGAGATCATGGACCTCGTGCTCTCGTCCGCGGTCGACCTCGGTCGCGGAGCTCACGTCTGCAACACGCGGACGCAATCGCTCCGCCCGCTCAGTCACTGCAACGTCCACCGGGTGAGCGCCTGCCAGACCCTCGACGCGGCCCTCGCGCAGGTCTGCGCGGTGAATCGCTACGCGCTGAACTGCAGCTGGGCCCGCTACGCCCTCGAGTGCGACACGCCGGCCGCCGGAACGCCGCGGGGCCCCTCGCTCCCCGACTTCGACCCGAAGGCGCAGGCCGAGCTGGTCCCGACCGCGTACCAACGAGCGACGGCGGGCGGAGACTGCTCGATCGGCGAGGTGATGACCAACGGTCCGCAGAGCCACTACTGCCCGGACGAGGAGTTCGACAACGGCATCAACGCACCGGGCACCAGCGGGCAGCCGGGCGACGATCCGTGCCGCGTGTGCGGCGTGAAGATCACCGCGGGCGACTTCGTGGACGAATTCACCGTGGTGATGGGCCTCGAGCCCGAGCTCGCGGCCGACCTGAGCGCACCCACCCTGCGCGTCGACGACGAGGTCTATGGCCTCGGCGAGACGACGATGACCCGCGCATCCAGCGGCGGCCTGGTCGCCGTTCAGCTGCCGCCGCTCCGATACACCCCGGCGACCGCGACCCTCTCGTTCCAGTACGGGACGAAGAAGTCGCTCAGCAGCCAGCTGCCCATCTGGTGAACCTGGGCCGCGTTCCTCCGCGGTCCCCAACCCGAACCGACGAGATCGACCCATGCACGAACGAGGCCTCTCTTCTCTCCGACTCCTCGCCGCGATGCTGACCCTCGGCTGCGCCTGCGTGGCGCCCACCGACGACGTCGGCGCCGCTGGCAACGAGCTCGTGTTCACCGCCATCGAGGTCGCCCAGCCCGGCCCCGTCATCGTCGCCCGACCGCGACCGCGCCCGCCGACCATCCAGGTCCCCCGGGGCTGTGATCGAAACACCCTGGTGGGCATCCCCCGCTACACCTCGAGCTGCCCAGCCGCCTCGGGGTCGTGGCGCGGTCGCACCGGTCTGAGCGGTGTGCGCACCGTCGGGCGCGCACCGATCTGCGTCTACGAGTACGTGGGCAGCCGCTCACGCTGGTCGCTCGACGGCCTTCCCCACGACATGGGCAGCGACGACGTGCTCTGGCGCGCGCCGCATCAATGGCTGGAGCCCGACTGCCACGCGGTGGTGCCGCTCGCCGACCCGAGCGTCGAGGCCACCCTCGCCGCCGTCACCGATGCTCACGAGGCCGCCTGGCGCTCGCACATCGACCGGGTCGATCACCTGCCCTCCATCGCTGGCTCGAGCGGTGCGCCGAACCTCCCACGAACGGTCCGCGTCGCGGTCCTCGACGACGTCCGCCAGAGCACCTGGGGCGAGACGGACTTCCCGGTCGCGGGTACGACCCACGGACAGAGCGTGGCGCTGACCATCCGCGACGTGCTCTGCCCCAACGGGCGCGACTCCGTCTGCCCGCTCGACTTCAAGTCGTATCCGGTGATCACCGAGGGCGTGACCGGCGGCGGCTCCATCCTCGCCCTCGCCGAGAGCATCGTCCGAGCCGCCCGTGACGGAGCCGACGTCATCAACCTCTCCGTCGGCTTCGACGAGGCGTTCGCCTGGCGGGGCGATGTGGAGACGAAGGCCTACTTCGAACGGGCCGAGGTGCTGCGGACGGCGCTCGAGTACGCCGGCTGCCGGGATGCGGTCGTGGTCGCCGCGGCCGGCAACGACGGCCTGGGCCCGTCGCTCCCGGGTCGGAACGTGCGTCCGATGTATCCGGCGGCCTTCGCGTACGAGAACCGCCACCGGTGCTACGGCGCGCGGAACGAGCTCTCCGAGCCCCTGGTCTACATGGCGTCGGGGGTCGGCCCGGCGGACGAGGACATCGCCAACACCCGCCCGGGGAGCGTGGCCGAGCTCGTCGCTCCCGCCTTCGCGGTGACCTTCGACGACCCACGCCCCAACGCCGGCGACGAACGCTTGCCGCTGCGCACGGGCTCGTCGTTCGGCGCGGCAGGCGTCTCCGCCGTGGCCGCGCTCGTCCGCGCCTACTGGCCCGACGCACGCGCCGCCGAGGTCATGGAGGTCGTGCTCGGGTCTGCCGTGGACCTCGACCGCCCCGCGAACATCTGCAACTCGCGACCGCAGTCGCTCTGCGACGCTCACCGGGTCACCGCGTGTGGCGCGCTCCAGGGCGCCCTCGACGAGGTCTGCTCCGACTCGCGCTACTACTGGTCGTGCGCCTGGGCCCGCTGGGGCCTGCGCTGCGACACCCCCGCTGCCGGAGCCCCGACCGGCCCGGTCGGGACCGCCTTCGATCCGAGCGTCGTCGCGACGATGCTCTCCAGCAGCTTCCGGAGCGTCGGGCCGGGGACCTGCGAGGCGTCCACCGTCCAGCAGAACGGGAGTCAGGGTCACCTCTGTCCGGACGAAGCCTACGACAACGGCATCAACGACCCGGGGAGCCTCACGGAGCAGCCGGGTGACGATCCCTGCCGAGTCTGCGGCATGACCGTGGCCTCGGACGACCCCGACGACTGGGCCGTCGTCATCGGTCTCGAGCCGGAGCTGGCCGGCCAGCTCAGCTCACCCGTGCTGCGCGTCGGTGACGAATCCTACGCCCTCGGTGACGAGACGATCGCCGCAGCCGCTTCGGGCCGGGTCGTGGCGCTCCCCTTGCGCTCCTTCGCCTACACCCCCGCGAGCGCGACGCTCTCGTTCCAGAACGGCTCGGGCAAGGCGCTGAGCAGTCAGCTGCCCGTCTGGTGAAGCCCCTCGGCGATGGCGGAGCGCGTGCTTCGCCATCGCCATCGATTTTCTGACATCTTTCAGATTCGGGTTCGGACCTTCGAAAGCCCTTTCGAGTCGCGGCTCATCGCGACCGATGAAGGAGAAACGAAGATGAACCGAACCAAGAAGAACCTCGTGATCGCGACGCTGCTCGCCATCGCGGGCTGTACGGCGCCCGTGGGCGACGGCGAACCACTCCCCGGCGAGCACGCCGAGCCCTATCGCGGCGGCGACGGCTGGGCCGTGTTCGAGCTCGATCCCGAGCTCGAAGGCGAACTCGACCTGAGCACGCTCTCGCTGATCACCCACGAAGGCGAAGAGGCGGAGGTGAACGAGGTCGAGCTCCCGATCACCGAAGCGGTCTGGGACGAGAGCGGTCTCCGCGTCGCCATCGAAGGCGACTTCGAGCCCGGCCACCTCTACCACCTGGTCTCGCGCACCGAGGAGGGCCTGCGAACGCTCGACACCGTCGTCTCGCGTGCCCCCGAGGGGAACGCCGCCGGGCTGACCTTCGCTGCCATCCTCTTCCCGGTGGGTGACAACGGGAAGATCAAGCTGCCCCCGCCCCCGCCGCCGCCCCCCACGGGTGACTTCGCGCTCGCCTCGACGACCCCGGCGGACTTCGCCATGGGCGTCGGCCGCGACCTCGACATGATCCGCCTGCAGTTCACGGACGACGAGCAGATCGACTGCGCGCGCACCGGCACCTCGCCGCAGGCGGGCCGGCTGGTCTCCGAGATTCCGGGTGTGGCCAACCACAGCTTCTTCCACTCGGCCATCCAGGAAGCGGGCAACCCCTACCACCGCGGCACCCTCGAATGCGATCCGCTCCGCAACGAGCTTCGCTTCCACATCCCGCAGACGGGTGACCTCTACGGCAAGGGCTGGTACCGCTTCCGCACGAGCGCCTGGTCCACCGTCGGCAGCCGCCAGACCTTCGAGGTCCTCTTCCACACCGAGAACCCCGGGCTGCGCGTGCAGGTCACCCAGATCCACAGCCACAAGGACAACTGCGGCAGCCACGCCTGGCTCTTCCCCGACGGCTGCGACGTCTACCTCGCGACCCACGTCGCCATCGACGGCGACGAGACCGCGACGGTGAAGCTCCCCGACCGCGCCGGCAACGACGACTTCGAAGATCTGGACCATCGCCGACCGCGACGCATCGACTCGCCGACCATCATCGAGACCACCTCGAACATCGGCCGCTCGGTCCGCCTGAACGTCTTCGCCTTCGACCACGACGACGACAGCGCCCGTGACGTCGTCGCCGGCATCGGCACGGTGCTCACCGCGACCGCGCCCATCTGCTCGGCCTGCGGCGCCGCCGGCGGCATCGCGACCGCCACGGCGTCGGTCATCCCGGACAACGACGACGACAAGATGGGCGACATGGAGCTCTTCTTCGTCGACAACACCAACCGCTGGAACACCACCGCCCGCCCCTACTCCGGCGACCCGGCGTTCCTCGGCCGACGCTACGACTTCCCGAACGGGAACATGAGCGTCTGGGTCCGCACCCAGGAGTGGCCCGAGGTCTGGCAGCCCGGCCCCGTCATCGACTGAGCGATCACGCTTCGACCGCGGGCGCGGGCCGAGAGGCTCGCGCCCGTCGTCGTTCCGTCAGAGCAGCTCTTCGAGCGGACCGGGCGCCTTCCGGAGATCGCCCTCTTCGCCGCCAAAGGTGTCGAGCCGCTCGCCGGCGAGGTAGCCCAGGGTGTTCCAGAGGTTGCTGAGCTGGCGGTTGTCGCCCGACTCGGCCCCTGGATACACCACCGTGCGACCGCCGCCGCGGAGCCCGACCGCGCTCCCGCCGAGGAGCAACACCGGGAACTCGCTCGCGGTCGAGTGGTGCTGCTCGCCGTTGTCGCCGACCCACACGATGATGGTGCGGTCGAGCATCCCGGCGTCGTCGAGCCGACGAGCCGCCGCTGCGATGGCCGCGACCTGGGCGGTGTTCACGTCGCGAATGGCCTGCAGCATGGCCGCGTTGCCCCCCGACTGGTGCTGCATGTCGTGGCGGCCGGTGCTCGAGATGCTCGAGTAGGTGAGCGAGAACGCGCCGCCGGAGCCGGAGCCGACCACGGCGACGTTCGAGAGGCCGTCGATCAGAGTGCTGACGGCCAGGTCGAGCATGGCGCCGAAGCGCGCGAGCGGCGCGAGCCCATTCCCCGGCGGGGGCGGTGCGACGACCGAGCCCCGCATCGTGCGCAGCCGCTCCTGAGTCTCGAGGAGCGCGGCGATGGACTCGCCGTAGGTGCCGAGCTTCGCCTGTTCGGTCGGGTTGCCGGTGAAGGCGCGTTCGGCGGCCGCCAGATCTTCGGCCGCGAACTGCAGCATCCGGTCGCGCCGGTCGAAGGCGCGGGCCGCGTCGCCGGTCGCGAAAGCGCCGTACGCGAACTGATACGCCGCGTCCGGCTGCAGAATGACCGGCGCCGCCCGCGCTTCGCCATAGGCACAGGTACCGAAGTCGATCGGCCGACCGCCGGGGTCGACGCCGACACGGAACGCATCGAAGGGGGTGTCCTGGCGGATGCTCTCGAGCGCCGCGAGGTGGGCGTCGATGGTCTCGCCGCCGGGCTTTCCGCCGATGGTCCGCGTGGAGCTGAGCGCGCCGTGGTAGCCGGAGTGGCCTCCGCCCACGATCCGCGAGCTCAGCCCGAGCAGGACGGTGGCCTCATCGACGAGCCCTTCATCGGCGAGCGGACCCAGCGCGATGGCGCTGGCCAGGTCCGGCGTCTCCAGATCGATGGGCGCGCCGTGGCGATAGCGCCGGTACCACCAGCGGTCGGAGCCCACCGGCGCGTCCATGGTCTCGTCGATGGCGGCGCGAGCCGAATCGCAGAGCACGCTCGCCGGCTCGAAGCCGTTGCCCTCGACGATGAAGAGGTAGCGGGGGCAATCCGCGACCTCGGCGCGGGCCATGCGGTGACCCAGGGGCAGCGCGGCCGCGGCGGTCGCTCCGGCGGCGACGCGCAAGAAGTCACGACGCTTCACTCTGCACCTCCGAGCTCACGGCGAACGAACGTCTCGCTCGAGATCAACGCCTCGAGCATCGAGAGGAAGGAGCCCTCCTCGATGAGCGCCTGCTCCATCTCCAGGAGCGTGCAACCATCGGCCAGCACCTCGTCGCGGCCCATGAAGAAGCGGAAGGCGTGGCGCACCATGCCGCGGCGCGCGAAGGCCGACCCGGCGACCGCGCGAATGAACTCCTCGGGAGAGGCATAGGCCCCGTTGAGCGCTTCGTCCGGGAGGTTGTCGATGGTGGTGCTCCCGTCGGGCGGGCCGCCGTGGTCCGTGGCTCGCTCGAAGCCCGCATGGTTGAAGAGCTCGAAGGGAAAGCCGAGCGAGTTCATGTACGAGTGGCAGCCGAAGCACTGCTCGGTGACCTCGTCGTCGCCTTCGGGGTCCACGCCGGGCTCGGTCGACCGGCGCACGCGCTCGCGAGCGGAGAGGTCCGGATCGCTCGCCACCAGCATCGCCTGCAGGCCCTGCACGTCACTGAGGTCACCGAAGCTCTGGCAGAAGAGCTGGGTGCGCAGCCAGTGGCCACGGAGCACCAGGCTCGCGTCGTCCTCGAAGTTGCCGCCGTGGGCGGTGAGCCAGGCCGGGTGCGTCAGCACGCCGAGCCGGGGCGCCGGCACCGTGACCCAACGCTCGGCGTCGGTGTCGTTGATCGGGTCGGTCCACCCGTAGGCCCAGGTGCTGCCGTAGTAGGCCCGCCAGGTGTTTCCGGAGCAGCGGCCGATCTCCGAGGGGCAGACCTGACTCCCGCTGCAGTCCGCGTTGCTCGAGCACGGGGTGTCGCTCGTCACGCTCAGGTTCGAGGGGAGGAGCCACTGGCGAGTGGTGAGCAGGGCTTCGAAGACGTCCTCACCGGAGGCGTCGGTCTCCAGCACCACCCGCGCGATCACCGCATCGAGCTGCTGCACGAGGGACGCCTCGCGACTGTTGAGCGAGGACTGCAGGCTCGCGTAGCCGATCACCGCGGAGTCGTACTGACCGCCGTCGCTCTCGATGGCGCTGGTCTCGGCGGGGTGGTCCTTGAACTTGCTGCCGGCGTCGGCGTAGCCGAGCCACTCGCGGAAGAAGTCGCGGAGCCGAGGCGCGAGCCAGTAGTCGCCGCGCCCGTTGGTGTTCTGCTGCCGCGGGATGGCGAGGTCGGGCCGGTCGGGCGATATGCCGCCGGCGTAGTGGCGGAGCAGCTCGCGGCGGCGAGCCGGGTCGCGAATGGTCCCATCCGCCGCAGCGGCGGCGATCCTCCCGAGGCGACCGGCGTTCAGGTCGGCGGCATCGGGGTCGTCCGGAGAGACGCTGCTGGTGATCGGGTCGCGCACCGGCACACCGACCGGCGCCGTCGAGAGGACGCTGCCGAGCGCGTAGGCCAGCTCGGTGTCGGAGAGCTCGCGAACGGTGCCCTCCATGGTGGACGGGTCGCCGATGTCCGATCGGAAGAGCGCTCCGGTCATGAGCATCGCGGCCTGCGCGATCTCGTGGAGCGTCTCCTGCCGGTCGCCGTCCGCCGGTTCGTCTGCGAGGCGCGCGACCGTGTAGGCGCGGATGCGGGCCAGCTCACCATCGGTCGGTGCCCGAAAGAGCACACCCCGGCGGAGCATCGTGTCGAGGTAGCGATCGATGCAGGCGTCGTCGGGTGCATCGCCCTCCATGCAGCCGACGATGTCCGTACGGTACACCCCGAGCGGGCGCGCCCCTCCGTAGCCATGGGGGTCGCCATCGCTCCAGACCAGGCTCGCCTCCGGCAGGTGGAGCATGAGCAGGTTGAGGGTGGCCGGATCCATCCCCACGCCCTCGGCGTAGGTCGAGTACGGCAGGCCCTCCGGCGCGCTGAGCGGGTTGTTCTGGATCTTGGGCGAGTTGTTGTAGCCGCCGATCGCCACCTGGGTCAGCTCGGCGCGCTCGACTCGGCGAAGGCGCGAAGGCGAGGCGCGGGGTGCGCTCGGGTCGGCGCACGTGAAGAGCTCGTCGGGGTCGAGGGTGTTCGGGTCATAGGCGACCACCGGCGGATCGAGCTCGTCGCAGTCGGTGCTGGCCCCGCTCGTGATCCACGCCTCGATCATGGCGAGCTCGCTCACGGGGCTGGCCCGCCCGAGCGGCATGTTGGCGCCGCCCTCGTCGCCCTGGGTGTGGGCCATCTTCCGGTAGAGGAAGCTCGCCTCCGGGTCGCCGGGGACGAGCAGCGGCTCACCCGGGATGATCCGGCTCTCCATGTCGGGCAGTCTCACCAGGCCTTCGCGCGAGAGGTCCGGGTAGCGGCTGCCCTGATGACAGCCAGCGCAGGTCCGCTCGAAGAAGAGGATGGCCGCCCCCGCCTCACCGCACTCGGCGAAGCCCGGCGGGCCCATGTCCTCGGTCGGAACCGGCGGCCGGTCATCGCCAGAACCACCCCCGATGGTCCCCTGACAGCCCGCCAACGCCACCATCGCCGCAAACGTCACCACCCGATGCACGAAGTCACCGTGCCAGGGCCCCTGAATGGAGGCACTTACGCGCTGATCGCGATGGCGCGATCGTCAGACGATCGCCTCGCGAAGGTGAGCGATGGGGATTTTCGGGGCCGTCGCCCGGCTCTGCGGGCCTTTCTCACGGCGTCGGCCCCGTTGCGGGTCCGTGAGCGAGTAGAGTCCGCCGCGTCGCCCAAAGCAGGAAAGGGAGTGCGATGAGCGAGACACCGACGGCTCCGGATGCGCTGGTCCAGGCGCTGACCGAGAGCACGCGCGTCACCGCCGAGACGGTGGTGCCTTGGTTCCTCGAGACCATGCCGGGCACCTACTTCCACGACACGCCACCGGACACGGTCCAGGCCCACCTGCGGGCGATCTGTGCCGCGCGAGCGTCGGGGCTCCCGCTCTCGCTGACGCTGATCAGCGAGAACCGCGACGAGTGGACCTTCATCCGCGAGACGGACCGCACGGGTCTGCTCGCCGGGCTGATTCGCCGCCTGCCGCGCGATCGGGTGCTCCGATCCGCGAAGATCCACGGGGCCAAGGACGGGCGGCTCGCGCTCGACTCCTTCTCGTTCCGGCCCGCGGAGCGCTTCGATCCCGACTCGCCCGACCTGGTCGCGCGCCGAGAAGCGGTCGTCGAAGAGGTCACGCAGATCCTCGGCGACCGCTCCCCCGAGTCCGTCGCGGAGCACCTCGCGCGCTGCACCGCCGAGTACGTGCTGACGGTGACCGCGTATCGCGTAGCCGCCAACCTGCGTCTCTTCGAAGCGGTCAGCGGCTCCGACGACGTGCGGGTGGACGTCGAACCCTTTGCTGAGGATCCGACGTTGCGACGAGTGGCCATCGCTGCTGGGAACGCGGCGCCGCGCGATCTCTTCGAGCGAGTGGCCGACGCGCTCTCGACCGAGCGCGTCGACATCCGGCGGGCCCACCTGGAGTCGATGGACGACGGCGCGAACGGCTTCGTGACCGTGATCAGTCTGGTCGTCCGACCTCCGGAGGTCTGGGCGCTCGACGGGCCCGAGTGGCGCCGCACGATCACCGATCTGTCGCGGCTCCGCTGGCTCGACTCCCGTGCGCTCGGTGTCGCCCGAGACGAGCCCGACCTCTCCTTCGAGCAGGCCGAGCTCCTCGTCGCGTTGGCGGACCTGGCCCACCAGTGGCTCAGCGCGGACAACCCCTACCTCTACACCCGCAACCGAGTGTTGAAGCTCGCGCTCCAAGCGGGCGTGGCGAGCCACACGGTGGTGCGTGCTCTCCAAGCTCGTTTCGCCGCGGACGGTGACCCGGCTGCGTTCCGAGCACACCTCGAGGAGGTACTCGCGGAGACCGAGAAGGCCGCCGGTCCGAGGGAGGTCCGGGCGGTCGTGCGCACGATGGCGGAGATCGCAGGCGCGGTCGTCGGGACCAACCTGGGTCGACCGGACCGCTACGCGCTGGCGCTCTCGCTCGACCCGCGCGCGCTCCAGCGCGCCGAAGAGACTCGGCCGCTTCCGCACGCGGTGGTCTTCGGTCACGGTCGGGACTTCGCCGCCTTCCACGTCCGCTTTCGCAACATCGCCCGTGGCGGGCTGCGCGTCGTGCGGACCGCGAGCGCCGAAGGACACGCGCGGGAGTGCGACCGGCTCTACGCCGAGGCCTTCGGGCTCGCCCACGCGCAGCAGCTGAAGAACAAGGACATCCCCGAGGGTGGCGCCAAGGGCGTCATTCTCGCGGCTCCGGGGGCCTCGGTCGAGCGGGTGGTGAAGG
Source organism: uncultured Sandaracinus sp. (assembly GCA_964462035.1). Classification (GTDB taxonomy): domain Bacteria; phylum Myxococcota_A; class Polyangia; order Polyangiales; family Houyiibacteriaceae; genus UBA1660. The sequence goes on along the minus strand of CAYXAP010000003.1, from coordinate 315,261 downwards.
CCTTCGGCGACGCGCTCCTCGACGTCACGCTGGCCGCGTCGTCGGACGAGCGGCTCTACCTGGGACCGGACGAGAACATCACCGACGAGCTGATCGAATGGCTGGTCGATCGCGCGCGCCGAAGGGGCCACCCGGTGCCCGACGCGTTCATGAGCAGCAAGCCCGGCGCCGGCATCAACCACAAGCGCTACGGGGTCACGAGCGAGGGTGTGGTGGTCTTCCTCGAGGAGGCGCTGCGGGCCATCGGCGTGGACCCGCGGAGCCAGCCCTTCACGGTGAAGCTCACGGGCGGTCCGGATGGCGACGTGGCCGGGAACGCGCTGCGGATCCTCCACCGGGAGTTCGGCAAGAACGTGCACGTGGTCGGCATCGCCGATGGCAGCGGGTCCGCGGAGGACCCCGGCGGGCTACCCATGGACGAGCTGCTCCGACTGGTCGAGGCATCGGCCCCGATCGCCGACTTCGACCCGGCACGGCTCGGCGCCGAAGGTCGCGTGCTCGGGCTCGACACCCCCGAGGGGCTGCTCGCTCGCAACACGCTCCACTCGCGGGTGGTCGCGGACGCCTTCCTGCCCTGCGGCGGCCGACCCGCGACCATCAACGCGAACAACTGGCGTGAGTTCCTCACCGCCGACGGCTCGCCCTCGAGCCGGCTCATCGTGGAGGGCGCGAACCTCTTCGTGACCGACGACGCCCGGCGCGAGCTCGCGACCGAGGCCGGTGTCGTGGTCGTGAAGGACAGCTCGGCGAACAAGTGCGGGGTGATCACCTCGAGCTTCGAGATCGCCGCCAGCATGTTGCTCGACGAGCCCGGCTTCCTGGCCATCAAGGAGGCGTTCGTCGGCGAGGTGCTCGAGCGGCTGCGCGCGCTCGCTCGCCAGGAGGCGGCCCTCCTCTTCCGGCTCCATCGCCGTCACCCGGAACGCCCCCTCTCGGAGGCCAGCGTTCGGGTCAGCGCCGCGATCAACCGCGCGACGGATGCCGTGGTCGCTGCGCTCGCGACCTCGAGCGAGCGGGACCGCGACGGGACCCGAGGGCTCGTACTCGAACACCTCCCGCCGAGCCTGGTGAAGGCGGCCGGCAGCGATCTCCTCGAGCGCCTGCCGACGGCCTACCTCGACCGCGTGGTCGCGTCGTCGCTCGCCGCGGACCTGGTCTACCGCGAAGGCGACGCCTTCTTCGACGGCCTCGGGGACGACGCGATCGGGCGCCTCGCGCTCCGCTACCTGCAGGAGTCGCGGCGGGTGCGCGCGTTGATCGAGGAGGTCGTAGCCTCCGATCTCCCGAACCGTGAAGCGATCGCGGCGCTCCTCGACCGCGGTGGCCGCCGCGCGGCGGTCGAGGCCGGGGCCTGAGTCCTACTCCGGCTCGTCGGCGGTCTCGTCGCCTTCCGGCTCGACCTCGGCAGGCTCGACGGGCGCGTCCGACGCCTCGCCGATGGCGAGCGGGCGGTCGAGCTCCACGCCTCGCGAGGTGAACGCGACGTAGCCGGTCCCCACGTGACCGATCATGACGGTCTCGGTGAGGAGCGCGTGGGCATCCGACGGCCCCTGCCAGTAGACCAGGAAGTTCGCACCGGAGCCCCCGACCTCGTCGAAGGTGTCCACCGAGAACTCCGCCGTCTCGAGTGGCGCGAGCTCGCGCGGCTCGGAGAGGTAGCGCCGAACGCGGCGCCCCGCCGTGTCGTGGTACTCGACGTGGGTCAGCTCGACGGTCGCCGAGGGGTCGACGTTGCGGACACTCAGCGTGATGGCGAAGAGGATTTCGTCGCCGCCTTCCCGGTCGAGGTGGGAGTACGCCGGTACGTAGACCGTCCGGCGGGACGAGGCGCCCTGCGGGCCCTCCACCTCGGGCGGGTCGTACTCCTCGTCCTCCGGCTCCCTTTCGGTCGGCTCCGCAGGCGGTGTGCCGCAGGCGACCAGAGCGAAGGCGCAGAGCCAAGCCAGGCGAAGTCCCATGGCGCAACCATAGTCGACCCGGCGGGGCCTGACACCAGCGCGTTTCGCCGTTGCGGGCGCGACCGGCAGCTCTAGATTCCGGCCCACGCGGTCCGCTCGGCCGCCCTCCCCCGAATGCATCCGACCTTCGTCGCCGACCTCGCCACCGTCCTGCTGGTCGCGTCCTTCACCGGGCTGCTCTTCCGGAAGCTCGGGCAGCCGAGCGTTCTCGGGTACCTGCTCGCCGGTCTGATCGTCGGGCCCTACATCCCCATCCCCATCTTCGCCGACCCGGAGCGCATTCACGCGCTCTCGGAGGTGGGTGTGGTGCTGGTCATGTTCGTCGTCGGCCTCGAGCTGCGGCTCGAGCGGCTCGCGCGAGTGCTCCCGACCGCGGGTCCGATGACCCTCGTGGAGGTCACCGCGCTCCTCGGCACCGGCTTCGGCATCGGCCGCCTGTTCGGCTGGGACACGAAGGCGGCCGTCTTCCTCGGCGCGTCGATCGCCATCTCGAGCACCATGCTCGTGTCGAAGGTCTTCGAAGATCGCGAGGTCGGCCCCGACGTGCGCGAGCACGTGATGAGCATGCTGGTGATCCAGGACGTGCTGGCCATCGTGCTCGCCGCCGTCCTCACCGCGGTCGCAGCCGGCGAGGGGCTCGACGCAGAGGCCATCGGGGGTGTCGTGGGGAAGCTCGCGCTGGTCTTGGCGGTCATCCTCGTCGTCGGGCTCCTGGTGGTGCCGCGACTGGTGCGCATGGTCGCTGGGCTGAACAGCCCCGAGCTGCTCGTGGTCGTCTGCATGGGGCTCTGCTTCGGCCTCGCCCTCGCCGCCGAGGCCGCCGGCTTCTCGGTCGCGCTCGGCGCCTTCTTCGCCGGCACGCTCGTGGCGGAGTCCGGCAAGGGCCAGGCGGTCGAGCACCTCGCCAGCCCACTCCGCGACACGTTCGCGGCCATCTTCTTCGTGGCCATCGGCATGACCGTCGACCCTCAGGTCGCGGTCGCTCACCTGGGCACCTCGCTGCTGATCTTCGTGGCCGTGGTCATCGCCCAGCTCCTCGCCGTGTCGGTCGCCGGAGTGCTCTCGGGCAACGGCCCGAGACGCTCGGTCACCGCCGGACTCTCCCTGGGGCAGGTGGGTGAGTTCGGCTTCATCCTCTCCGCGATCGGCATCGACGCGGGGATCGCGCCGCCGGAGCTCGGCCCGATCGTGGTCACCGTCGCGGTGCTGACCGCCTTCTCCACACCGCTCGCGGTGCGCTCGGCGGACGGTGTGGTCCGCGCCCTCGACCACGCGCTCCCCCAAAAGCTCCAGGACGTCTCGAGCCTCTACGAGCAGTGGTTCGAGGCCTTCCGCGCACGCAAGAAGCCCGAGCGCAGCGCCATCGCTCGCTCCGCCTGGATCGCCGCCCTCGACGGCGTGGCCGCGACCGGGTTGGTGGTGGCGGCCGCGACCTTCCGCTCGCCTCTGGTGGCGATCGTGCACGATCGCTTCGGGCTCGAGCCTCCGTGGGACGCCGTGGTGCTCTGGAGCGCCACCGTCGTGTTGGCCCTGCTCCCCGCGGTCGCGTTCATCCATGCAGCGCGCTCGCTCGGGGTGCACACCGCCGAGCGAGTCTTCGGTCCCTCGAGCGCCGACCCCAACCCCCGGCGCCCACGTCGGCTCCTGGAGGTCGCCGTCCAGCTGCTGGTCGTGCTGGTCGTCGGCATCCCCTGCGCGGTCGTCGCCCTGCCCTTCGCCGGTGGCTGGCTCGTGCTTGCCATCGGTGTCCTCGCGCTCGGCACGCTCGGGCTTCTCTGGCGCACCGCGGGCCAGGTCGCGCCCCAGGTCCAGTTCAGCGCAGAGCGCCTCGTCGACCTGCTCTCACGGCAGACCGCCGCCCAGAGCGGCGGCGCCACGGCGTCGAAGAGCGACGGCATCCTCGGGCTGGACATGGCCCACGGCGTCGCGCTCGACGAACACGCCCATGCCGTGGGCAGGACCCTCGCCGAGCTGGACCTGCGAGCGGTGACCGGAGCGACGGTGGTCGCCATTCGAAACGCCGACGACGAGCACCGGCTCCCGACGGGCCAGGAGCCCTTGGCCGTGGGCGACGTGCTCGCGCTCGCCGGCACCGCCGCCTCCATCGCACGCGCTCGGGCGCTCCTATTGGAAGGGGAGAGGTGAGCTCACGCCTCGACCTCCTGCATCTCGCGCACCTGCTTCAGGAGCACGCTCTTGGGCACCATCCAGGTCATTTTCAGCGACATCCGTTGGCTGAAGCGGACCCCGGCGATCACGTCGAGCTTCCCCGCGAGCATCCCGTCGTAGCCGGCCTCGGCGACCTCGCGCGCGCTGAACGTCTTCTGGAAGAGATCCGTCGCGTCCATTCCGGAGCGCTCGGCGAAGCCAGTGTCGGTCGCGCCCGGCATGAGCGCGGTGACGGTGACCGCGCTGTCGTGGAGCTCGCCGGCCAACGCGTTCGAGAACGAGGTCACGAATGCCTTGGTCGCGTAGTAGACGGCCTGCAACGGACCGGGAACCAGCGCCGCGGTCGACGACACGTTGAGCACGCGACCTCGGTCACGCGCGACGAAGTCCGGAAGGAAGAGGCGCGTGAGGGCCGAGAGCGCCATGACGTTGACCTGGATCATCGCCTGGTCCGCGTCCCAGCTGCGTTCGTGGAACTTCCCGCGCCCGCCGAAGCCCGCGTTGTTGATCAGCAGCTCGACCTCGATGTCCCTCTCCCTCACCGCCGCGTGGATGGCCGCGGGCGATGCCGGATCCGCCAGGTCCGCGACCACGACCTCGACGGTGGTGCCGTGGGCTTCGCTCAGCTCGGCGGCGAGCGCATCGAGTGCCTCCGCGCGACGGGCGACGATGACGAGGTCACCGCCGCGCTCGGCGTGAATGCGGGCGAGCTCGCGGCCGATGCCGCTGCTCGCCCCAGTGATCAGGGCGACGTTCTTCATGGGGTCCTCCTCGGCCGCCGGTCGGCGACTCGAAGAGCACTCTGGGGCGACCGGATGAACGCCGCACTAGCGGTTCGCGCCAACCTGAACACCGAAGGCGCCATGTGGGCCTCAGAACATGACGCCGTAGCTGATCTCCAGGCCGTAGCCCCACTGCGACGGCGGCACGGTGCTCACCGCCGGAACCATCGGCGCCGTCCCCCAGACGGCGTAGAGATCGGGTCGGAAGATGCCCGAGCGACCGATGAGGACGTCGAGACCGACGCGCCCCTTCACGGCAAAGCCGTGATCGTCGCCGTTGAAGAGGTAGCCCGGACCTGCGCCGACGAGCGCGAGCAGCCGGTCGTTGATCCGGAAGTGTCCGCTGAGCTCCACGAGGGCGAGGGTTCCGAAATAGGTTCCGTCCTCGCCCACCTTGCCGCCGAAGACGTCGTGGACGTAGCTCAGCTGGAGCCCATCCAGGACGAACCAGCCGACGAAGGGCGCGAAGCGCAGTCCCACGTTCTCGTCGGTGGCGAAGAGCGATCCGGAGCCGCCCACTTCGAGCACGCCCGCCGACGCGTAGGCGACCGGGCCGCCGACACCGCCCTGCTCCACCACGTCGAGCTCCGCGCCACCGTCTCGCTGCAGCACTTCCGGGACCCGCGGCGTCGGATCGGGGGTCGCGGTCTCGAGGCTCGTGTCGTCGTCGGTGGCTCGCTCGCCGGGCTGCTCCACCTCGTTGACGCTCGAGGACCCGCGAGGCGCCTCGCCGCGAGGGTCGCGATCCTGTGCGAAGGCCGGCGCGGCGAGCAAGAGAACGAGGGACGAGATCGTCAGTGAGTGCGTTCGCATGACGATGGCATCAGCAGGCTCCGTGCCACCTGCAGGGCCGGAGAACGCCTGCGTTCGACCCCAGTAGACGCGGCTCGATCGGGGAGCCCCGCACCGTGCGGGGCGCATTGCCTCGGCCCCCGAGCCGTCGTGGCGCGTCGAGACCGATGAATGTCGCGAGATGTCCTACTTGCGCGGCCGCGGTCCATCGAGTTCCCTTGGAGCATGCGCGCGTCCCCCCTCGTTCTCCGCGTGGCGCCGTTGGTCGGCGTGCCGGTCGAGGAGCTCGCGCGCGCCGCGGGCATCGAGGCGGACGCGACCGCGTTGAGCTACGACGAGGGCGTTCGACTCTGGGAGACCCTGGAGCGGCTGACCGGCGACCCCTTCGTCGGCCTCACGGCCGGTGAGCGCACGCGCAAGGACACCCTCGGGATGCTCGGCCTCGCCTTCGCGACCGCGCGCGATCTCGCCGACGGGCTGCGAGTCATCGGTCGCACGCTCCCGCTGCTCCTGCGTGACGGAGACATCGCCATCGAGAGCAACGAGACGGGCGCCGGGCTCGTCTACAAGATGCCAAAGCTGGGGCTACGCCATGGGGTCGACCAGATGTTCGCGACGCTCCTGGCGCTCGCGCGAAGCTCCGTCGACGGACCGCTGACACCAGCGTCGGTCGCGTTCGAGATGAACGCGCCCACCAGCACCGAACGCTACCGCGAGGTCTTTGGCGTGACGCCGACCTTCGACGCGGACCGATGCGAGTGCTGGTTCTCCCGCGCGGATCTCTCGCGCCCGCTGACCGGCGCCGACCCCGCGACGAGCGGCGTGCTGCTCGCGCACGCCGAAGCGCTTCTCGCGAGCCCGCCGAACGACTTCGTGACCAAGGTCGAGGCCGCCCTGCTCCGCTCCCTCGACCACGGGCAGGGCACGCTGGAGGACACCGCCGAGCGCTTGGGCACGACGCCGCGAACGCTGCAGCGTGATCTGGAGTCCGCCGGGACGCGCTTCTCCGCGGTGAAGGAGGCGCTGCTCGAGGCCGAAGCGTCGCGGGCGCTCCGAGAGACCGACGAAGCCATCGACGCGCTCGCTGGTCGGCTCGGCTACGCGACCCGCCGCTCTTTCGAGCGCGCGTTCCTTCGCTGGACCGGCCGGACCCCAGCAGCCTTCCGGCGCGGCTGAGCGCTCACCCGGAGCTCGCGAACGCCGGCTTCCAGCTCAGCAGGGCGTCGATGAACGCGCGCACCTGCCGCGGCAGGAGCGTTCGCTCCGGATAGACGACGCAGAGGCTCGTCTCGACGCTCAGCTCGTCGGGGAGCACCTGGACGAGCCGGCCCGCCTCCAGATCGTCCGTGGCCAGGAGCTCCGGCACCTGTGCGATACCGAGACCACGTAGGGCGGCGCGATGGAGTAGCGGCATCTCGTTCGTGGAGAAGCTCCCCTCGACCGGGTACTGCCGATCCGGTCCATGCCAGGTGCGGCTCGGCAGCTCGCCCCGCTCGAAGCCAGAGAGGCAACGGTGGGCCGAGAGCTCCGCGACCGTGCTCGGTGTCCCCGCCTGCTCGAGGTACGCAGGCGACGCGACCGCGATCAGCCGGTTCCGCATCAGACGCCGCGCGATGAGCCCCGGGTCGCTGACGACGCCGGCCCGGAGCGCGACGTCATAGCCGTCGCGGAGGAGGTCGACCCGCCGCGTCCCGAGATGCACCTGCATGCGCACCGAGGGGTGTCGCTCCGCGAACGAGAGGAGGAGCTCGTCCAGCGCTGGGTCGGCGATGGGGGGCATGGAGACCCGAAGGCTCCCGGAGAGCTCGCCGGACTCCTCGCGGGCCACTGCTTCAGCTCGCGCGACCGCTTCGAGCGCGCGCCTCGCCTGGGTGTAGAAGCTCTCGCCGATCTCGGTGAGCGAGACGCTACGCGTCGTGCGAAGGAGCAGCCGCACCCCGAGCCGCTCCTCGAGTCGAGCGAGCCGTCGCCCCAACGTGGCGCGGGCCACCCGCAGCTCCCGAGCGGCCTGGGTGAACGACCCGGCGTCGACGATGGCGACGAAGGCGGCCAGCTCCACGTTCTCCACGGCGGGGGCAATTTGGCTCATATTCGAGCCAATCATGTCATTGTTTCGCTCTTAATCTCCAATCGATCGAGTCGCAGGGTGCGCGGGAAGGAGAAACGACCCCATGACCGCCACCACCATCCCCGCCACTTCCCCGGTGACCAAGGGCCGCCAACTCGCCTACTGGGCGACCACCGGCCTCGTCGCCCTCGCCTTCGCCGCCGGCGGCGTCTTCGACCTCAGCCTCGCGCCCGAGGTCGCCGCTGGCATGGAGAGCCTCGGCTATCCGCTCTACGTCGCGCAGATCCTGGGCGTCTGGAAGCTCCTCGGAGCGGCCGCGCTCCTCGCCCCGAGGACGCCGCTGATCAAGGAGTGGGCCTACGCCGGCATCGCGTTCGACCTCACCGGCGCCATCGCCTCGCACTGGTTCGTGGGCGACCCAGTGGCGAACCTCGCGGCGCCGGCCGCGCTGCTGGCGCTCGCCGCGGGCTCCTACCTGCTCCGACCGGAGAACCGCCGCCTGGTCAGGGCATGAAGCGCAGGTTCGCCCAGACCGGCCAATGGTCCGAGATGGCCCGGTCCTCGAAGGCCCGGTCCACACCCCAATCTTCGACCAGGTCGGTCCCCGCCGGCGCGGCCACCACGATGCGGTCGTAGGCGCACGCGCTCTCCGCGAGGTTGGTATCGGCCGAGTGGGGCACGACCCAGTCGTAGGCCTCGCCGTGGATCGGCAGGGCGTCCAGCTCGTCCTCCGAGGCGTAGCCGCAGCCAGCGTTGAAGTCCCCCACCGCGATGAAGACCGACTCGTCGACGAAGCGCGCCTTCGCCCACGTGAAGACGTGCTCCATCGCGGCGATCTCGCTCACCGCCGAGCGCGGCCGCGTGTGGACGTTGATCATCACGAACGAGCGCCGCCCCTCGATCGTGACGAAGCGCTGCAAGAAGGGCTCGCGCTGGAAGAAGTCGTGGGTCGAGTCGTCGTAGAGCGTCCCCTCGCCGACCAGCGCGAGCCGATCGGAGCGGTAGTAGTAGCCATACTGCTCCTGGGAGCGTCGGTCGTCCGGTTGGAGGCCGGTGCGCTCCGAGAGCGCGAGCGCCCAGTGCGAGTCTCCCTCGTTGCACGCATCGAGGAGCGCGAGCGGCGCCTGGCCGCTCACGTCCTCGATCTCCTGGACCGCGACCAGGTCATAGCGCCGTACGATGGACGCGAGCGCGGCCATCACCTCGGGTTTGCCGGCCTTCGTCGGGCCGAAGACCTGGATGTTGAACGTCGCCATCCGGATCAGGACCGGCTCCTCGGGTGCCGCGCTCGGGCGGGCGGCGGGCGCGGACGCGCACGCGGCCGTGAGCGCGATGAACGCCAGCCAGCGGCTCATTCGAGCGCGGCGCCGATCGTGTCGCCCAAGAAGTCCGCCACGGCGCGAACGTGTGGAGCCTTCCGGAGGTCCTCGTGCAGCACGACCCAGATGTGGCGCGGCTGAACCCCCGCCGGCTCGGTGATCGGGACCAACCCTTCGCCGAGGAAGGTCGGGAGCACGCCGATGGCGGCGCCGCTGCGAATGACCGCCGCCATCGACGCCGCGGTGGAGACCCGCACCACCGGCGCCCGCTCGCCCATGCGTTCGGCCAGCCAGCTCATCTCCGGCGTGCGGTCCCACGGCTCCGCGTACATCACCACCGGCCGGTCGGAGAGATCGTCGACCGAGTCGACCGGTGCGCGCTCGAGGTAGCCCTCCGACGCGTAGAGCGCGAAAGGCACGGTGCCCACCCGCTTGCCGACCACCCGCGGCTCGTGCGGCCGAACGACGCGAACGGCGACGTCCGCGGCTCGGCGATCGAGACGGACGATGTGGGGGTCGGCCCGGAAGACGAGGTCGATGCCCGGGTGAGCCGCGAGAAAGGTCGGGAGCTCCGGCGCCAGGATGTGCTCGATCACGATCTCCAGCGTCGAGACGGTGACCGTGGCCTGCTCCGTATCGAGCCCCGACGCGACGCGCAGGAAGTCGTCCACCCGATCGGCGACGGCTCCCGCGTGCTCCAGGAGCGCGGCGGCCTCGGGGGTCGGCGTGAGGCCTCCTGGGTGGCGGTGGAAGAGGCGTCGATCGAGCTGGGCCTCGAGCCGGTCGAGGCGCCGGCCCACCGTCGGCACCGACACCTTCAGCCGACGCGCGACCTCCGAGAGGGAGCTGGCATTCGCGGCCACGGAGAGCACCTGGAGATCGTCCCAGGCGACGTCGATCGAGTTTTTCATTCATGTAAATCCATATCACGAAACCGGCGCTTTTCGATGCGGCCATCGGGATGAAAGCTGTTCCTCATGGGAAACATCGCCATCAGCCGCCCTGCAGACGTTTCACACACGAAACACCACGCCCCCGACCTCGGACAACCGGTGGAGATTCCCGCCCTCGATGGCGTGCGCCTCGCCGGTACCTTCTTCGAGCCGAAAGGTCGCACCAGGGGCTCGGTCCTCCTGCTCTCGGGCACCGGGATCCCGCGGCGCTTCTACGCGCCCTTCGCCGACCATCTCGCGTCGCGGGGGCTCGCGACGCTGACCCTCGACTACCGGGGCATCGGCGACTCTCGACCCGCCCGCTGGCGAGGCTTCGAGGCGACCAAACAGGATTGGGGCAAGAAGGACTTCTCCGGTGGCTTCGAGTGGCTCGAGCAGACCGTGCCGCACGGCCCCCGGCTGGTCTTCGGCCACAGCGTCGGTGGGCAGCTGCTCGGCATGATGGACCGGCCCCAGGCGATCGACGGCGTCGCCACCTTCGGCACCTCGTTCGGCTACTGGCGCCAGATGGATGGCGCCTACGGTTGGTTCGTCGGCGGCCTCTGGTACGTGGGCATCCCACTGCTCACGCGGCTCTTCGGCTACATGCCTTCGTCCAGCCTCGGGCTCGGCGAGGACCTCCCGGCCGGTGTCGCCCAGGAGTGGGCGCGGTGGGGCCGTCGCTCGGACTACTTCACCTCGGAGCTGGCCGACCACCCCGGGTTCGCATCGCTCCGCGCGCCCTGGCTGGCGCTCTACGCCACCGACGACCAGGTCGCGACGCCCGCGAACGCGCAGCCGATGCTGGCGCTCTACCCCAACGCGACGACCAGGGTGGAACAGCTCGACCCGGCCGAGCACGGTCACCGCTCCATCGGTCACCTGAGCTTCTTCTCCCGCCACAAGAGCGACCTGTGGCCCATCGCCAGTGACTGGCTGGTGGCGCGCACATGATCGGCGCAGCCTTCGACCGGGCTCGGCTGCGGCGCGCCCGCCCCGTGCCGACCGAAGCTCTCGGCACGGGCCGCGCGCTCGGTCTGGACGGCGGTGGCTACGAGCTCCGCGCCTGGCTCGGCGGTCCCACCGATGCCTCGCTCACGGTGGTCGTGGTCCCCGACCCGCCGAACGTGCTCGAGCACCACGTCGCGCAGCTCGATGGGCTGTCGGAGGGGGCCCGCGTGCTCGGCCTCGAGCTACCCGGCTTCGGTCGGTCGGGGGTGCCGCACGCCTTCGACTTCGCCATCGAGAGTTACGCGGAGTCGCTGAGCACCGCCCTCGACCAACACACCGACGGTCCGCTGCTGCTGGTCTTCTCCTGCCTGGCGGGTCTGATCGCGCTCGAGATCGCGGCCCGCAACGAACGAGTCGCGGGCCTCTTGCTGGTGCAGACCCCCTCGCTCGAGGACGCACGGGGCTGGGCCGGACGCGTGGACCCGGGCGGACTGCTCCGAAAGCCACTCCTCGGCCAGATGATCGTACGCGCGGGCCGGCGGCGGCTGGCCAAGACCTGGTACGACGCCGCCCTCCCCCGCGGCACGGCGCGCGACCCCTACCTCTCCGAGGCGCTCGCCGCGTACGACGCCGGTGGCGACTATTGCCTCGCGTCCGCCGTCCAGTCGCTCGGCGCCGCGAAGGCCGTTCCGTCGCTCGCGTTGCCGACCACGGTGCTCTGGGGCGGATCCGACCGAACTCATCGGCCCTCCGACCCTCATCGGCTCGAGCCGTCCATCGATGGTCTGCGAGTCCGCACCGTCGACGGCGCGGGTCACTTCCCCGATCTCGAAGCCCCCGAGGTCTTCGACGACGAGCTACGAAAGCTCCGCGCTCGCATCGGCTGACCTTGGTACGCTCGCCCCGTGGGGTTTCGGGACGAGCAGCTGGCGGGTCAGGAGCGCGTGCGCGCCCTCGAGAGCGAGGTCGAGCGGCTGAAGGTGGAGAACGCGGCGCTGAAGGCCGGCGAGAAGCGGCCGCACCCGAGGCCGGCGCTGAAGCGAACGGCGGCGCTGCCTCTCGTGCTGCTCGCGTTCGGACTCGCCGTCGGCGCGCTCCTGCTCCCGCTGCCTGGGATGGGTCCGATCGTCATGGCGATGGCCTCTGTGATCGCCACGATGATGGCGTTGATGATGCTCACGATCGCCCGGACGCTGCTGGTGGTGGAGCCTGGCGAGCTGCTGGTGCTGAGCGGCCGACCCCATCGAGGCCCCGATGGCCAGGTGCGCGGCTACCGCATCGTCCGTGCGGGCCGCGTGCTGCGGATCCCGATCGTCGAGAGCGTGGACCGAATGGAGCTCGGGCCTTTCCCCTTCGAGGCTGAGGTCGCGCGCGCGTTCGCGCGGGGCAACGTCGCGGTGCGACTGCACGCGAGCGCCGCCGTCGAGCTCAGCTCCGACCCGGCGAGTCTGCCGAACGCGGTGGAGCGCTTCCTCGGCCGCACGCCCGAGGACATCGTGGAGGTCGCACGCCAGACGCTCGAAGGCATGGTGCGCGCGGTGGTCGCCGAGCTGACTCTCGACCAGCTGCAGCAAGAGACGCCAAAGGTGAGCGAGAAGGTGTCCGCCGAGGTGGCGAGCGACCTCGAGAAGCTCGGGCTGAGCCTGACCAGCCTGGTGATCGACGACGTTTCGCCGAGCGCTTAGAGCACCGTCGTTCGGTTCCGCTCCAGGATCTGTGCACGCCGCGGAATCGGCAGCGGGCCCGGGCCCACTCGCTCGAGCGCGCGGAGGGCCGATTGGGCCGCGTGGAACCCGCACATGCCGTGCACGCCGCCGCCCGGTGGGGTCGACGCGGAGCAGAGGAAGAGCCGCGGGTTCGGCGTCGAGTAGGGATCGAGCCGCGCGACCGGTCGGGTGAAGAGCTGGGCGATGTCCGCGCTGCCGCCGGTGATCGCGCCGCCGACCCACGCAGGGTTATAGGCCTCGAAGGCCGCCGCGTGCATGGTGTGCCGGGCGAGGATGACGTCGCGGAAGCCCGGCGCGAAGCGCTCCATCTGGGCCTCGATGGCGGCGGTCATGTCCACCGTCGATCCACTCGGCACGTGACAGTAGGCGTAGCCCGTGTGCTTGCCCTCCGGCGCCCGGCTCGGGTCGAAGTGGCTCTGTTGGCAGACCAGCAGGAAGGGTCGGTCCGAATGCTCACCCGCGTACATCGCGCGCTCGCTCGCCGCGATCTCGTCGAGGGTACCGCCGACGTGGACCGTCGACGCCTTCGCGACCTCCGGATCGGCCCAGGGGATCGGCCCGTCGAGCGCCCAGTCGACCTTGAACACGCCGGGTCCGTAGCGGAATCGGTCGAGCCGGCGCAGGTAGCCGGCGGGCAGGACCGAGCCGGCGACCTTGGCCATCACCGCGGGGCTGGTGTCGAAGAGCACCACCCGCGCGTCGGGGAGGTCCGCGAGCGAGCGGATCCACCGGCCGGTGGTGACCCGGCCGCCCTCGCTCTCCAAGAGCGAGATGAGCGCGCGGTGGATGGCCGCCGACCCGCCCTCGGCGACGGGCCATTCTTCGACGTGACCACAGAGCGCGAAGACCAGCCCCATCGCCGCGGTGAACGGAGTCTCGAGGGGCAGCAGCGAGTGGGCCGCGCAGCCGGCGAAGAAGGCGCGCGCGCGTTCGCCGCGGAAGCGTGAGCGAGCCAACCCGCTGGCGGATCGCATCGCGCTCAGACCGAAGCGCGCCATGCGGATCGGGTGGCTCGGGATCCCGAGCGGCGCGAGCAGGTCGCCGAGGAGCCCATGCGGGTCGGCCAGGTGCGGCTCGATCAGGCGCCGGTAGCGTTCGCCGTCGGGACCGAGCCCGTCGGCCATCTCACGGAGGTCCTTCGGAAAGCGGATGGCGGGCTGACCCTCGAGCGGGTGGGCCACCGAGAGCTCCGGCTGCGCCCAGCGCAAGCCGTGCTCCTCGAGCGGGAGCTCACGGAAGAAGGGCGAGAGGATCCCCATCGGGTGGCAGGCCGAGCACACGTCGTGGTGGAAGCCGGCGAGCGTGAGCTCGGTGGTGCGCGTGCCGCCGCCGGGAAGGTCGTGGCCTTCGACTACCTCGACGCTGGCGCCCGCGCGGGCCAGCGCCACCGCGGCCGCGAGCCCGTTCGGACCGGAGCCGACGATCACCGCGTCGAGGGTCACGCCGCGGACTCCTCGGCCACGGCGCTCCAGGGCTGCCGCGTGCGGAGCTCGTCGACCGAGAGCTCGCCCCGTTCGATCTCGCCAGTCGCCGCGTCGACGATCCGGTAGCGCAAGGTCTTCCGGAAGAGCGGCTGCGACTCGACGAAGATGCAGCGCACCTCGCCCGGCTCGAACCCGCACTGGGCCTGCAGCGACTCGAGGAGCTGCTCGTGGTGCAGGTGCCCATCACCGAAGTTCCACCCCAGCGCCAGCCCGGCGACGAGCTCCCCGTCGAGCCACTCGTAGTCCTCGAGGCGGTCGACCGCTTTCGGCACGAGCAGCGGCAGCGCCCGACCGTGGAGATGCATCAAGCGGAAGCCGAGCACCTTGCCGACCAGCCCCACCGAGGTGCCGTGGTCGTAGAAGCGGGCGAGCTGGTCGTAGACCCAGTCGGCGCTCGCGGTGAGCTTCTCGAGCTTGCGGTAGGACTCGCCCTCGAAGAGCCACACCGAGTAGGCCCAGTTGCCGGCGTAGTAGCGCATCGAGAGCAGGAAGCTGATCCGCTCGGGGAAGAGGTTACCGAGGATCGGCACGCCCACGCTGGCGGTGAGCACGAAGGCGAGCACCGCCGGGTCCGCCGTCCAGGGCGCGATGTCGGGGTGGGCCCAGAAGAGCGCGAAGCCCGCATAGACGACCATCACGTTCCACTCGATGGGCACGCCCATCGGCACGTTGCTGGTGATGTAGCCGTGGAGCGCGAGCATCAGGAGGATCGCGACGAGCGGCTCCTGCCCGAGCGGTGTCAGCAGGAAGGCGATGGGCACACCGAGCTCGAGGGCCGTGCCGACGTGGGCGAGCACCGTCGCGAGCCGCGAGGGCCGCATGTCTTCCGGGTAGCTCCGATACATCGCCCGCCGCATCCAGCCGAAGCGGGTGAGGGGCCCGTTGCTCGTCATCACGCAGACGACCGCGGGGAAGTGGTGGTTGAGCTTGGAGACGCCGGCGAAGAACCAGAGCGCGAGCTGCACCACCATCGCGCCGGCGATCCACTGCGGCTCGCCGCTCGCGGCAGCGAAGACGACGATGGTCACCCAGTAGTGCTCGCCGCGAGCCGCCAAGAAGAGGGTCTTGTCGAGCAACCCGCAAACCGGCAGCAGGATGGCCAGCGCGAGGAAGGGCGCCCACGCCGGCGCGACCAACGCCCAGATCGCGCAGCCGACGAGCCCCCCGTAGGCCAACACGTCGAGGAGGTTGCGCGTGCGCCCGCCGACGAGCGGGGCGCCCTTCAGGAGCGGGAGCTTGGTGGTGCCCGGTCTCAGAAAGTAGAGGAAGCCACCGACCGGCGGGAAGTAGCGACCGGTGAGCGGCCCACTCCCGCAGCCGAAGCCGAGCACTTCGAAGAGCATGCTCCACACGATCGCCAGCTGGAACGCGAGCGGGTGGAGCCACCACTCGCCGATGGCCGAGAGCGAACCGAGCTCGGGCTGCATCGTGCAGAAGAGCGCCCAGCCGAGCCCGTAGAGGCCGACCTTGATCGCATAGACCAAGTAGACGGCGAGCGGCGTCCCGTAGCCCTGCAGCCCCCACGCTTCGCAGACCATGCGGCCGCGCTCGGGCAAGGGCTTCTGGACCCACTCGAGCGGGTCGTAGGGCGTGGGAGTGGGGTCGAGGAGGCCCATCCAGTCGCCAAGCTACACCACGGCGAGCCCGAGGTCGTGGGAAGCTGAGCGCCGGCGTCCCGTACGATGGGCCATGCGCCGCGTTCGCTCGATCCTCGCCTTCACCCTCTTCGCCTGCTGGGCCACCGTCGCTCTCGCCCAAGGCGATGGCCCGAAGCGAGTGCGAAACGCCGCCGCAGCCGTGGCCCTCGGCGCCAGCTCGAGCGACATGCGCTACATGTGCCGGCACGACTGCGGCTCGATCTCGAACTCGGACGCACGCTACTTCTGCCGCGAGGACTGCGGCTCGATCTCCAACAGCGACGCGCGCTACCTCTGCCGGCACGACTGCGGATCGATTTCCAACAGCGACCTCCGCTACCTCTGCAACAACGACTGCGGATCGATCTCCGACAGCGACCTCCGCTATCTCTGCCGGCACGACTGCGGGTCGATCTCCGACAGCAAGCTCCGCTACTTCTGCCGAGCGGACTGCGGATCGATCTAGGCCTTCAGTCGCCAGAGTCGGGCGGCGGGACGTAGCGCTCGAGGCAGTCCTCGGGGATCGGGAACTCCCAATCCTCGCCGAACTTCACCATGATCATGCCGTCCTCGGTGTGCCCGACCACCACGCCGCGTTGGGTCCGCGCGTAGGAGGGCAGCGTGTGAGGGCAGTCGGGGAGGACCCGCACCCCCGTGCCGACCCGCAGGAAGTCGTCATCGTCCACGCCCCCATGATGCCTGATGGGGGTCATCGGGTCAGAAAAGTTGCAGGCGTGCGGGAACGCCTGCCCTCACGGGCCTTCGTCACTCCAGCGAACCTCGCAGGCGTTGCCACCGATCGTCGCGCCGTCGGGCCCGAGTCGCACGGTGCCGCGACGGTCCTCCAAGGACTCGAAGCAGACCCCTTCCCCCACCACGGCGAGGTGCATCCACGCGAACGCCTCGGTCTCGCCCTGGGGTCCGACGAAGCGCAGGGTCGGTGGCTCGCCGAGGTTCTGAACGGAGAAGCGGAGTGTGGGGGCGACGTCGGGTGCGCATGGCGTGACCATCTGGGGCAGCGCGATCGGGTGACGCGAGCTCTCCGACCCATCGACGTCGATCGCTCGAAGCGTCCCGTCTCGGGCGCCCACCACGAGCTCTCCACCCTCGCCCAGACCCATGACCCAGGGCGCGTCGGAGGCCCGGACGAGGTCGCCGACCTGCATGCCGTCGGGAGCGAAGCGGAGGAGACGCAGTCCCGCCTGCACGCGGAGCTCCCCACCCACCAGACCGACGGCCCCGATCCGGTGGACGCGGTTGGTGGCGCCCGCGCCTCGCGGTCCGACGACCACGACCCAATCCTCGCCGGTGAGGACCGCCCATCCGGGAGCCGCATACCAGAGGTAGAAGCCGGGCGGAGGCGCGGCGGTCGGGAGCAACACCTCGCGCGACCGGCCGCGCCCGACCCGCACCTCGAGCTCGCGGCCCGACTGGCACCAGCGAACCGACGTGGCACCGAAGCGGTCCGTCGAGCACCCGCGCTCCGAATCCCGCGACGCACCGCCGGGGTCCGGACAGCTCACCCCCACCAGCCCGCGCCCGGTGGGCTCCGGCTGCGATTCGACGGCGAAGGGCTCACGCCGTCCGAGGATGCGCTCCGGCCGGGTTCGAGGGGAGAGTCGCCCGGCGTCCGCGTGCCAGAGCACGGTGAGCGGGCCGAGGGCGCAGCCGACTTCCGCGCAGCGGGGCGAACCGAGGACCCGCCCCGACACGTGTTCGAGGTCGGCGTCGAGCGGAATCGGGAGCTCCTCCCACCGCTGACCGCCATCGCGGGTCCACCAGACCCGGCCGTGACCGCTCGCCATGCCGAGTCGCCCATCGAAGGAGTGCGCCGAGCGGGCTCCCTCGGGTGCGGGTCCCCAGCGGAGCCCGGCCTCCGTCCCGGCGGCGATGCCGGGTGGATGGGTGGTCCCCACGATTCGCCCCTCGTCGGTCAGTCGAACGGACCGAAGCCCGGTCGGCGCCTCACCCTCGAAGGGAACCGGTCGCCACTGGGTCCCATCGAACCAGTGCGCAGCCCCGAGCTCGAGCGGGTACGCGAGCACCTCGAGGTGGTCCGACGAAGGAGTTGGAGCGAAGGCCTGTCCCAGCGGGACCGTGCTCCCGCTGGGCTCACGTCGCACCATCACTCGTTCCACGACCTCGAGCGAGAGCGCTTGCCGCCCGCGAGCCCGGACGATGGTCCCCGGCGCGCCGGCCCAGCCGACCGGCGTCACGTCGTCGCCCGCGCGGTCGAGCAGACGACACTCGGCGAGGTCGGGCTCGATCACGTAGGACACCCAGGTCCGCTCCTCGCACTCGACCGCATGGTCCGGCCCCGCCGGGAGTGCCTCCGCGCTCCACGGCCACGGGGTCAGCGTCAGGCCGTCGGTGCTCACGTATCGTTCGTCACCGCAGTCGAGGATCCACGCGTCGTCGGTGAAGGCTGCGCGTTCGCACGCTTCGCTACTCAGCCGCGTCCAATCGCCGGAGCGGAGGTCGAGCAGCCCGTCTCCGAGCAGGACGTCGGGGCCCAGGGACTTCCCCTCGAAGCCTCGGAGCGGCTCCCCATCGCGGAAGGTCCGCCACAGGTTCGGCGCTTCGGGCACCGCCGCCACCGTCTGGACCGGCCCGGTGCTCCCATACGCGAGATCTCCGAAGCGCAAGCCGTCGGGGGCCCCGTCGGCGAGGAGCGCGTTCGGTGGCGGCAAGAGCTCCGTCGGCGACTCCCCGAGCCGAAAGAGCCGGCCTCCGTCCACCCAGGTCAACGCGCGGTCCACCAGAGCGCCCTCCCCGGTCACGACGTGACATCCGAGCGCGAGCTCGCCGGCGACGGGACGGATCGCTGGCTCGAGCCCTTCGCCACGGATCAGGTGGAGCCACCCGTGCCGGTCGGCGACGCAGAGGCCACCCGGCGCGTTCTGGAAGGGCGAGCCACGCACCGGTTTGCGAGGCAGCTCGCCCAGCCGCTCGAGCGGTCCGGTGAACGACTCGCTGCGCGTGACGACACCGTCGGCGTCGACGAACACCCAGCCCCCGTCGACGCGCGAGGCACCGATCAGCGGGGCCCAATGCTGCTGGTCGGCGAGGCGAGACTCCGCTCCCTCCACCTCGACACGCAGCCCGCCACGAACCATCCGGAGCGGCGGACCGACCTCGACCACGTGCGAATCGCCCGACGGCGGGTGCAGCGCCAGCGACGGAGAGAGCGCTTCGGGCTCCGTCTCCGTGGGTGAGTCGACGACTCGCGGCGCGGGCGTCGCCACCCCGCCGCATCCGAACGCACCCAACCACAGCGCCACCGCCACCCCTCGCCCCATGACGGCGAGCATAGCGTCTAGCGGTCGTGTCACTCCTGCCCCATGATCGGCCGGCCATGGTCTCCATGCCCTTCCGGTCCATCCAGCGCGTCTACTTCGACGACCTCGACGCGCTCAACATCCTCCACAACGTGCGCTACCTGCTCTTCATCGAGCGCGCGCGCGGAGAGCTCCTGCAGACCCTCGGCTTCCGGTGGGAGGACGACCTCGCCGTGAACCCGGACAAGTTTCACGTCGTGGCCGCCCACGAGATCGAGTACCTGGCCCCGGTCCGTGGCGAAGGCGAGCTCTCGGTGGAGCTACGGCTCCCGAAGCTCGGCAACTCGAGCCTGATCATCGAAGCCAAAGTCAAAGGGCGCCACGGCGACGTCACCCACGCGACCTCGAGCACGCGCCTCGTCCGCCTCGATCCCGAGACCAATGCCCCCTGTTCCTGGAGCGACCGCTTCCGCTCCGTCGTGAGCCCGCTGATCGGCAGTTGATCAGTTGGGGCGGGCGGAGGGGCGATCGTCGGTCGTCGGCGCCGGCTCGTAGCGCGGCCGTGACGGAAGCGCGCCCGTGACGTCCGGCGGATCGCCGAAGAGGAACCCCGCCGCGCGCGACCATGCCGGGAGCTTCGACGGGTCCTCCGGGTAGCGACGGTAGAGCGCCTTCGTCAGCTCCATCTTGGCGACCGTGGCGACGACCCGCGCGCCGAGGCCGCCCGCCTGCGCCAGGCCGCGGAGCTTCGCCGGGATCACCGCTGGCGGGAAGTCCGGCGCGACCTGTAGCTTGGCGGCCTTCGCGGTGACCTGGTCCATCAGACCGGTCCGCAGGAGCGTCTCGAGGTCAGCCTCGCCCGTCCGTTGGGTGAAGCGCCGGAATACGTCGTAGGAGGCGAACTTCCCGCCTTCGGTGCGCATCCACTCGGCGGCGAACCCATGAGCGCCACGGCCGTCGGCCAGCGCATCGGCGAGCTTCCGAGCAGCGATCATTCCGGCGCCGATGCCGGAGCCGTGGGCCGGAAAGACCTGTGACGCGGCGTCGCCGATCGCGATCACCCGGCCGTCGGTGAGCCGGTCGAAGGGGCGCCGCACCGGGATGGCGCGCGAGCCGCCGTGGATCTCCTCGCCGATCCAGTCGTGCCGCTCGACGAAGCTACGGAGTAGCGCGGTGCCGGAGACGTTGCCCTCCCCGGGAATCGTCCCCGTGAGGATTCCGACTTCGTCGTGGTGTACGTGGACGTTGAGGATGGAGTAGCCACCGGCGACGCCCGCGAAGCAGAGGTTGTCACCGAAGCTCGCGTCGCGCTCCGCCCAGAAGGCTCGTGCCGCCGCGTCGTCGGCGAGGCGAAAGGATGACTGGGCCGCCGAACAGAGATCGCGCGCCGGCACCCTCGGCGGACCGAGCAGGCGCAGACCGGCCAACCCCGACGCATCGACCACCCACCGCGATCGGACGGAGCCTTCGGTCGTGTGGACCTGGGTCTCGTCCACGGCCTCGACTCGCACGCCACCGACGAGCGTCGCACCCGCGCCCGCAGCGAGCCCCTGCAGCCGCGCCACGAGCTTCCGCATGTCGAGCTCCGGCGCGCCATGGCTGTCGAGCTCGATCCGCCGCGGCCCCCAACCGGCGAAGAGGTAGAAGGGCCGGTTGCCGCCGACGATCTCGTCGCCCTCGGGAAGCGGGATGGCGGCCTCTTCGAAGAGGTTCACCGCCACGCTGTTGACCCAGTGGGCACCCGCGCCGTCGAGCGGTCGCCGATCGAGACAGAGCGCGCTCATCCCGCGACGCGCGAGGTGGAACGCTGCGGCGGCGCCGGCCGTTCCGGCTCCGATGATGACGACGTCGACCCGATCGGGAAGTGAGCTCATCTGGGAGCTATACGCCGACTCGGGCCGAAGCGCGACCAGGCGGTCACCCTTTCCGCGCGACGGGTGGGCTCGATCCGATCAGCGCAATGCGAGCCAGGCGACCACGGCCACCACCACGACGGCCCAGAAGCCGATGATCAGCCGGAGCCCGCGGACGCCGTTGTCGACCGGCGCCTCGCCGATCTCCGGGCTGGACGCCCTGCCCTGGTGCGCCGCGACCCGGACCCGACTCGTACGGCGGATACCGGACGGCCTTTCGTCGGGGTCGGACTCGTTGGGTGCGTCACGGTGGTCGAATTCCTGCGCTGCGCTCATGGGACTCCTGAGGGGACGGGCGTCGTCGTCAGACCCCCATTCTTTGGGTGGGTCTCGCAGGAATGCCAGTCCTTTCAGTGAGGCGGGAAAACGACGGGACGGGTCATCGAGCCCGGAAGGTCAAGGGCGAAAACCGTTCGTGGCGGCGACCAGCGCCTCCGCGGTGCCTTCTTCGAGCGCCGAGTGCCCCGCAGCACCCACGATGGTCAGCTCCGCCTCCGGCCACGCGCGGTGCAGATCCCACGCGCTCTTCGGTGGGCAGACCACGTCGTAGCGACCCTGAACGATCACACCCGGGATGTGCCGGATCCGATCGACGTCCCGGAGCAGCTGACCCTCGTCGATGAAGCCCTCGTTGACGAAGTAGTGGCACTCGATGCGCGCGAAGGCTTCCGCGAAGCGTGGCTCGCTCGTGCGCGCGACCAACGCCGGGTCGACCTGCAGCCGGCTCGTCGACCCTTCCCACATGCTCCACGCCCGGGCCGCCGCGAGGCGCACCGACTCGTCGTCACTGGTCAGCCGGTGGTGGTAGGCGCTGACGAGATCGTCCCGCTCGGCTTCCGGAATGGGCGCGAGGAAGCTCTCCCAAGCGTCCGGAAAGAAGCGGCTCGCGCCGCTCTGGTAGTACCAACGGACCTCTTCCCGGCGCACCAGGAAGATGCCGCGGAGGATGAGCTCGGTGACGCGCTCCGGGTGTGCCTCGGCGTACGCGAGCGAGAGCGTGCTCCCCCAGCTGCCGCCGAAGAGCTGCCACCGCTCGATGCCGAGGTGCTCGCGAAGCTTCTCCATGTCCGCGATCAGGTGACCCGTCGTGTTGCTCTCGAGGCTGGCGTGCGGGGTCGACTTGCCGCAGCCGCGTTGGTCGAAGAGCACGATGCGGTAGGCCTTCGGATCCCAGAAGCGCCGCTGGGACGGGTCCGTGCCGCCGCCCGGCCCGCCGTGGACGAAGAGCGCCGGCTTTCCGTCGGGGTTGCCGCACTGCTCGTAGTAGATGGAGTGGCCATCCCCCACCTCCAGGTGACCGTCGTCGTAGGCGTCGAGGGGGGGATAGAGCGAACCGGGAACCGCCATCGATCGGAGGTTAGGCCCCCATCGGGCAGGGGGCCAGCGCGGACGCACACGCCGGCTGGGTCGATCGCGACATTCGTGTCATCATCGCCCCTTGATGACGGCAGCTCTTGCCCAGGCCTCCCGCCCCTTGATGGTGGATCTGCACGCAGCCCTGCGAAACCTCGACCCCGCTCGGTGGCGCGCCGAGAAGGCCGCCCAGGTCCGAGCCCAGCTCGAACGCATCACGGAGGGCCTCAGCGCCCTGGCCGAACGGGCCGCCCCCGAGGCCGACAAGAGCTTCGTGGAGCGGCTCCAGCGCTTCGCCGCCCTCCTCCGTTCGAAGCTCCCGCACCTGCCGGAGCCGAGCGCGGCCGAGCGCTGGGTCGAGGTCCGCCAGGAGCTCCAGCCGGCCTACGAGGATCTCGTCCAGGCGCTCCGTGAGCAGGCCGTACACGTACCGAGCCTCCGGCCCACGAACTATGTCCGGAACCTCTTCCACGTCCTGAACTCGGTGATCGTCATCGCGCTCATCGAGCTGGTGCCCTTCGAGTACATCATGTGGCCCGCCAGCTGCGCGCTCGGGCTCGTTCTCTTCCTGGAGATCTCGCGGCGCTTCAGCCCGGCGTGGAACGACAAGATCATGGCCCTCTTCGGGCCGGTCGCGCACCCCTATGAGAACCACCGTGTGAACTCCGGGACGTGGTTCGTGGTCGCCCTCTTCTTCCTGGCGCTCACCGGCCGCCCCGAGCTGGGCGCGATGGGTGTGGCGGTGCTCGGCTTCGCCGATCCGGCGGCCGCCCTCGTCGGTCGGCGTTTCGGCAAGCATCCACTCGTGAACGGCCGGACCCTGGAGGGCAGCGGCGCGTTCTTCTTGGTCGCCGTCGCCGCCATCACTGCGGTGCTCCTCACCCTGCACCCCGAGCTGACCACCGGCTGGCGCATGCCCATGGTCGCCGTCGGTGCGGCCCTCGCTGGCACCCTCTTCGAGCTCTTCAGCTTCCGGATCGACGACAACCTCTCGATCCCGCTCGGCACCGCTGGCGTCGCCGCGGCGCTCCTGCTCATCTAGCCTTCAAGGATGCAGTGTGGCGGCGACCCCGTAGTGGTCGCTGAGCGCGAGCTTGCCCGTCTGGAAAGGTTCGACCGCCGCGGCCTTGCAGTGGAGCTTCTTGAGCCGCGCGAGCTCGGCGTGGGGGTCGTCCTCGGGGACGAAGTCGTACGCGAAGGCGTAGTCGATGCGCATGGCGCGGCGATCGTTGCCACGGATCATCCGGGGGTTGGCGTGCCCGTCCCAGGTCGCGCCGAGGGCGTTGCCGTTGAGCTCGCGGAAGAGGTCGCGGGGGTGGTCGAGGATCGACATCATCGCGCGGTACTCACCGGTGGTCGTGAGCCCCTGACAGCCAGTGCAGACCTCTTCGGCGCGAACGTTCATGTCGCCGACGAGGATGGCGCTGACTGCGCTCTTCTTGCCGATCGGGTGGAGCATCCCCCGGATGAAGCGCTGGAGCTGGCGGATCTGGTGGCGGCGGGTGTGGTCGCCGCTCGCCTGCAGGTGGGTCGCGAAGAGGAAGAGCTGATGGGGCTTGGCCTTCCATGCCTTCGGCGCCTTCAGGCAGACGCCGAGCACGCCCTTGTCGGCCAGGGCGTCGGAGCCTTCCTTCGCGGCGAACTCCTCGAAGCGGTGGTGCACGACCGGCAGCTTCGAGGCGACGAAGAGGCCACTGTCCTCGTTCAGGAGGTCCCCAGCGTGGGCCTTGTCGATCACGTGGTAGCCGGCCTTCTGGAAGCCTCGCCGGAGCACCGCGCGAGTCGGCTCCTGGAAGACTTCCTGCAGGCACACGACGTCCCAGCCGCCGGCGAGAATCGCCGCCAGGATCGCCTTCGCGCGGGCGTCGTCGGGAGTGGCGTGCTTGCCCCGCTCCCAGAAGCCGATGGGCAAGCCGCGCGGTGCGACGCCCAGCTTCACGTGAGGCGGCAGGAGCTTGACGTTGTAGGTGAGGACTCGGAGCTCGCTCATGGGCCGCGATGTTAGGAAATCGTGACCGAGTGACCCCAATTCGCGGCTTGCCGGCGCCCTGGATTCTGCCATCACGAATGCCGTGAAGGTCCGCGAACGCATCCACACGATCACCGAGCTGCTCTGCGCGGCCATCTACTCCGACGGGACGATGATGGGCGAAGAGGACGAGGAAGCTCGGCGGGTGATCGCCGACCTTCTGCTCACGACCCCCGAGGAGCTCCCGTCGGAGGTCGACCAGCACATCCGCGAGTTCAGCATCATCGAGTTCGACATGGGGGACGCGGTGCGCGACTTCATGTCCGACCCGCCGATGCAGAAGCGCCGGCTGCTCGAGCTCGTGACCAAGATGGTCGACGCCGACGGCGAAGTGGATCTCCGGGAGGACCAGTTCGTTCGTGACCTGGCCAAGACCCTCGAGATGGAGCCGTCGGAGTACGACGATCTGGTCCTCGAGATCGAGGTCATCGAGCCCAAGGAGCGGATGCGCCGCAAGCGCGAGAGCTTCACTGGTCTCGTCGCAGTGCCCCCGCCGGTTCCGCCCGAAGCCAAGTAGTCGCGGCCGAGGGGTAGCTCCCGCCGCCTTTCGTTGCTACATCGCGCCACCCCATGGCCCGCGAACACGAAAAGCGGCGCACCTTTGCGATCATCAGCCATCCGGACGCGGGCAAGACCACGCTGACGGAGAAGCTCCTGCTCTACGGTGGCGCCATTCACATGGCTGGCTCCGTCAAGAGCCGGAAGGCGAAGCGATCCGCCACGAGTGACTGGATGGCGCTCGAGAAGCAGCGCGGCATCTCGGTGACGTCGTCGGTGCTGCAGTTCGAGTACGACGAGCTCCGTTGGAACCTGCTGGACACCCCAGGCCACAACGACTTCTCCGAGGACACCTATCGGACGCTCACCGCGGCCGACTGCGCGATCATGATCCTCGACGCCGCGAAAGGCGTCGAGCCGCAGACCCGGAAGCTCTTTCACGTTTGCCGTATGCGCGGCATCCCCATCGTCACCTTCATCAACAAGCTCGACCGCCCCGCGCGCGACCCCTTCGACCTCACCTCACAGGTGGAGGACGTGCTCGGCATCGAGAGCTTCCCCTTCACCTGGCCGGTGGGCAGCGGCGACCTCTTCCAGGGCGTCTACGACCGGCAGAACCGGCGCTTCCTCCGCTTCCAGAAGGAGAAGGGCGGCTCGACGAAGGTGAAGGCCACCGAGGTCGACATCGACGATCCGAAGCTCACGGAGATGCTCGGCGACGAGGCCGCGCAAGAGCTGCAGGACCACGTCGAGCTCCTCGACGGCGCCGGTGAGGAGTGGGACCGCGAGCGCTTCCTGAAGGGCGAGCTCACGCCGGTCTTCTTCGGCAGCGCACTGACGAACTTCGGCGTCGAGGCCTTCCTCCACGCCTTCGGCTCGCTCTGCCCGCCCCCACAGCCGCGCGAGGCGGGTGGCGAGGTCATCCCGCCGGACGACGACCGCTTCACCGCGTTCATCTTCAAGGTCCAGGCGAACATGGACCCCTCGCACCGCGACCGGATCGCGTTCGCGCGCATCTGCAGCGGCCGCTTCGAGGGCGGCATGAAGGTGAACCACTTCCGGCTCGGCAAGGAGATCCGCCTCAACCGCGCCGAGCAGTTCTTCGCCCAGGAGCGCGAGACCGTGATGGAGGCCTACGCGGGCGACATCCTCGGACTCTACGACCCGGGGCTCTTCCGCATCGGCGACACGCTCTCGAGCCAGTCGGGTTTGGTCCTGGAGGCGGTGCCCCGCTTCTCGCCGGAGCACTTCGGTCGGCTGCAGCTGCTCGACCCGCTCAAGCGCAAGCAGCTCCAGAAGGGCATCCACCAGCTCGCCGAAGAAGGCACGGTCCAGCTCTTCACCGAGACCGGCCGCGAGAAGGACCCGATCTGCGGTGTCGTCGGTCAGCTCCAGTTCGAGGTGCTCATCTACCGGCTGCAGCACGAGTACGGCGCCAAGATCACCTTCGACAAGCTCCCCTTCGAGTACGCCCGCTGGGTCGAGGGCCCGGCCACCACCGAAGAGGTGGAGGCTCGCCGCATCCCGCTCGCGGTCACGGACATCGACGGCGGCGTCGTCGCGCTCTTCCGCAACGACTGGGAGCTCGAGCGGGCGGTCGGTGAGAACGACGACTGGGTCTTCCACGAGACCAAGCCCATCCGGGCCGCTCAGGGCTGATCCCTCCCCTTCCCGCTTCCCATGGCGCCCAGTTCAGCTTTGCCTCGCGCAGAGCCGCGGAGCCGCAGAGATCACGGAGGAACGCAGGACTTGGGACGGGGGGAGCCGTCGTGCCGTCGAAGTCGACGCCGCGCTCACACTGGCGGCAACCAATATCGTTCGTTCTCTGCGACCGCTGCGGCTCTGCGCCTCTGCGCGAGGCAAGCTGAAACCGGGGCGAATGGGTGACGGATGGGGAGCGGGCGGCGTGGCTGCTAGAATGGCCGACCGTGAGTGAGCCCCTGCGACAGGTCGAGATTCAGCTCGGCCACATGTGCAACAACCGCTGCGTCTTCTGCGTGAGCGGGCAGCGGACCGATCGCGGCGAGGCGAAGCCCATGGAGGCGTCGCCGCTCCTGGAGCGCATCGAAGAGGCCGCGCGGGCGGGGCACAAGAAGATCACGCTGCTCGGCGGGGAGCCGACGTTGCAGCCCGCGTTCCTCGACGTGGTGCGGCGCTGCGGCGAGCTCGGATTCGAGGAGGTCGTCGTCTTCACCAACGGGGTGAAGACCGCGCGCGAGGAGGTCATCGACGAGACGCGCAAAGCGCTGGGCCCGAACGCGCACCTCATCTGGCGCATCTCGATCCAGGGCGCGACCGAGGCTTCGCACGTGCGGACCACCCGCCGGCCGAACTCCTTCAAGCGCATCCTGCGGACCCTCGACCACCTGAAGGCGCGCGGCGAGGACATCACCATCAACATGTGCGTGGTGCGCTCGAACCACGCGGACCTCGAGCACTTCGCAGAGCTGCTCCTGCCCTACGGCGCGCGCCAGCTGCACCTCGACATGGTGCGACCGCTCGACGCAGGCGACCGCACCGAAGCGGAGATGGAAGAGATGTTGGTCCGCTACACGGACCTGGCCGAGCCGATGCGCCGGATGGTCGCCGCCTTCGAGGCGCAGGCGCCCGGCTTCGACGTGAACATCGGCAACCTCCCCTACTGCGTGGCGCCGGATCTGATCCGCTGGATCCACCACGACGGCGAGCACACCGAGACCGTCGCCATCGACCACGACGACAAGCTGAGCGAGCCCTGGGACAAGTACGAGGTCAAACGGCGAGACAAGCTCAAGGCACCCGGCTGCGCCGAGTGCGTGATGAACGCCGAGTGCAACGGCGTCTTCGAGACCTACGCGCGTTTCCACGGGCTCGGCGAGCTCGAGCCGCTGAGCGCGGACGAGGTCCCCGCCGACCGGATCGCGCTCGCGCCCTCGGTGGCTGCTCGGCTCGAGCGACTTCGACGCGCCGCCCCCTTCGGGCGGCTCGAGTGGGTCGGAACGCGCCGCACCGATGCAGGCGTGGAGGTGTCGCTGCAGGGACCGCAGCTCGAGCGCGCGGTGTTCTTCTTCGAGGAGAAGGCCGGCCGAGCGAGCGGCGGCTATCGCGTGGAAGGCGACGCGACGGACGCCCTGCGCGAGGGCGTCCGCGAGGCGATGGTGGCGCTCAAGCGCCTGCCGCTCGCGTGACCGCGCTCAGATGATGATGGTCGGGCAGCCGACCACGATCTCGACCTCGGCGGCGCTCATCAGGAGGCGATCGCAGATTGGGCCCTGAATGATGATCGCGTCGTTCTCGGGCGTCGTGTAGTTCCAGCTGTCCATGGACGAGTCGCTGGACTGACGCAGCACGGTACGGTCCTCGCCCTCGAAGGTGACGCCGACGTTCACCAGGTTCGGCATGAAGCCGTCGATGCCCTCGCGGGGCACCTCGAAGACGCAGCTGTCGAGGAAGCGGCTGGCGATGTCCTCGAGAGCGTCCTGGAAGTCCGCCTCGAAGCTCGAGCCCTCGGCGTTGTAGTGGCAGCAGTTCGACGGGCCTTCGCAGGTCGCGACCGTCCCGATGATCGGCAGGGTGATCGTCTCGCAGGTCTGCCCCATCGGGCAGTGCGAGTCCATCGTGCACTGGCAGGTCCCCGGCACCGGGATGCCGCCGATGCTCATGTTGTTGCAGGCCTGGCCCGCGTCACACTCGCTCGCGTCGTAGCAGGTCTTCTCGGCGCACTCCGGCATGCAGGTCGGCGTGCGGGGCGTCTCGCCGTTGAACGCGAGGGTCGAGAGGAAGTTGTTGCTCTCGTCGAGACCGACTGCGTACGTCAGGTAGCCGTTCGTGTCGTGCTGCATGGTGGCCAGCGCCAACACCGCGTTGCGTTCGGACTGGGAGGTCTCGCAGGTCTCGGCTCCATCGGTGACCATGATGAGGCCCTTCTGACCACGGCCCTCGACCTCGCCGAGCTGTGCCCAACCCGCACGGAGCGCGCTGGCGATGGGGGTGTTGCCTCCGCCGGCGCTGGCGCCCGAGAGCGCCGAAGAGATCATGCTCCGCGTCGAGCTCAGCGGACCGACCGCCACCCGCATGGCGTCGCTGTCGACCGAGCACTCGTCGCCGCTCGTGTGCGGGAAGAGCATCAGGCCCATGTTCAGGTCGTCCGAGACTCCGCTCAGGGCATTGTTGATGGCGCTCGTCGCGAGGTCCCACTTGGTCGGGCCGGAGTCACCGTTCGCCGGGTTGTCCATGCTGCCCGAGCGGTCGAAGACCAGGATGAGGCTGCCGGGTACCCGCTCGGTGGGGACCGTCGAGGAACCGCAGCCCGCGTCGGGATCGAACGGGTCGTACATCCCGAAGTCGCGCGGCATGGTCATCATGTCCGTGCCGCTCATCATGTCGGGGTCGACCATCCCCATGTCGCGGGTGGGACTGTCGCCGGGGACGCGCATGTCATCGCAAGAGCAGGCGGTGAGGAGAGCGAGGAGGAGGAAGCGAAGAGTTCTCATGGTCGGTTACTGCTGACGTGAAGGGCCATCACACACTCCGAAATGCTAACGGAAACGCACCCCTCCACCCGAGTGCAGACCCTTTCAAGTCGCGCAGCCGTGAGCCAACTCTCCCCCGTGACGCTCGACCGCCGCCCGAATCAGAGGTGATCGTCGATCACACCGAGACCGACGACGCCATTCGGGGAGAGAGCGGCGGCAAGCGCCTCTTCGACGGGTTGGTCGCGTGGGCCCGAGAGACCGGCACCGCGATCCGCGCGACCTGCCCCTTCGCGCTGGCGATGTTCGAGCGCCATCCCGAGACCCGCGCCGTGCTCGCGACCTGAGCGCGTCTCGCGCACGAGCTCACCGGAACGGACCATCGACGGGCAGCTCGGTCGCCATGGCCGCGATCTGCTCGGCCAGCGCTCGGAGGGCGGCCGGCTCGATGGGGCCACGGCCGAAGAGACGGACGGTCTCACCGTCGTGCTTCAGGAGCGCCTCACCCGTGAACGCGGGAAGAGTCGGTGCGATGCCGTCGGGGAACGCGCCGTGCCGCTCTCCTCGCTCGTCCCACCGCAACACGTAGGACGGGGACGAGCCAGCGCTCGGAGCGGCGATGGTGTACCCGGGGGCGCCGCGCCAGTAGGTGAGCTGGAGGGTGACCGGTCCCCGCTCGAGCGGGAGACGATGCACCGTGGGCTCCCGAGTCAGACCTTCGCCGAAGATGCTCGACAGCTGCCCGAGCTGTTCTTCCAGCTGGCGGATCGCCAGCGGGCCCACTTCCTCTTCTTGGTCTCTCAATCCCTCCAGCGCGCGGATGGCCCGCTGGAGGTCGGTGCCCACCGCCGCCAGGTCCGCGACGAGCTCGATGGCCGCCTCGAGCACCTCCGGGCTCACGGCCACGTCGGGCAGCGACGCGGTGACCACCCCCCGCTCACATCGGAGACCGAGATGGGGGCCGGCCGCGTGCGCGAGCCGACTCCGCTCTGCGGTGAGCAGTGCCTGGACGGCGCGCGGGGCTTCGGTCCGCAGCTCGTGGGAGTCGGCGAGCGGGCCATGGAGGCTGGCTTCCGGCAGGGCGGAGCCGGCATCTCGCGCTCGAGCGCCGCGCAGGTGGTAGGCAGGAGTCTCCGCGATCACGCACGGGGCGCT
The DNA here is from genome assembly GCA_964462035.1 of uncultured Sandaracinus sp. Taxonomy (GTDB): domain Bacteria; phylum Myxococcota_A; class Polyangia; order Polyangiales; family Houyiibacteriaceae; genus UBA1660. Next base: position 284,765 of record CAYXAP010000003.1, on the reverse strand, counting down.
GACCAGCGTTCGCAGGAGGGTCGCTTGCTGGACTCGTTCCTCGATGCTGAAGACGTCGACCTCGACGCCGCTCACGGTGCCACGCAACCCGTCCCGGTCCGACGGCACCGTGGCGAGCGAGAAACGCTCGGCGACGTGCTTCCACGCGTCGTTCCGGCGGGTCGTGTGGGCGACGTTCCACCGGAACAGGGCGTAGAAGCCGGCGCCCATCACCGTCGCCAGTCCGATCAAACCCAGATCCATGACACCCTCATGTTCCGGCACCCTAGCGCAGCACCTCGGGTGACGCAGGCGAGCGAGCCTCGGGCGGGGCCGCCTGGACGCGGTCGCGCCATTCGTGGTGCCATGGCGCGGTGTTGATCGAATGCGCGCACTGCGGAGCGCCGCTCGAGCCGGAGGAGGGCGCGCGGCGAGCCACCTGCGTCTACTGCGGTCGGCACCAGGAGCTGCGCTCGGCGCGAACGATGGCGCGACCGGCGGGCTGGCAGCCCCCGGCCCAGTGGACGCCACCGGCGAATGCGGTTGCGCCCTCGACCCCGCTGCAGCACGACCCGGCGCGTGCCGTTCAACGAGCGCGCAAGTCGGTCCGCGGCGTGCTCTGGAGCGTGGGGTGCACCGTGCTCCTCTCCATTCTCGTGCCGGGGATCATCGTCGCGTTCGTCTTCTCGAAGACCACCGACGCGATCGAAGGCGTCGCCAGCGGCGCCGGCAGCGGGCAGGGCTCAATCTCCCATGCACATGCCCGTCAGGGCGACGCTGGCGCGCGCGTGCCCGCCGTTCAGCGCACTTCCACCCGCACGGTCTCGCTCCGGTAGCCCGCCTCGTGCTCGGGGTTGCCGATCACGCCGCCTCGCAGCCAGACGTCGGTCGGGCCAGCCGGCAGCTCCAGCAGGAAGACCATGTCGTTCCGGGTCTCTCCTCGGGGGAGGGTGAAGGGGACGCTCTCGGCGTAGGGCGATTGGTGCGCGAGGTAGCTGACTCGGCCGTGCTCGCGCCAAGAGGTGTCGGTCGCCACGAGCGTGAGCCCGTCGAAGGCGCCGCTGCAGCAGGTCTCCCCCGGAATGGGCCCGCCGGTCTCGTTCACCCAGCGGACCGAGCAGCGCACGCGGGCCATGCCCGCGGTGCGCTCGATCTCGACCGAGTCCAGGTGGAGCGAGAGCTCTCCCCCCGTCGGCTCGCTGACCCTCGGCTCGGGTGCTCGCGCGGTCGGCTCGTCGCAACCGAAGACGACGAGAGCGAGGGCGAAGGCGATCCGCATGCCGGAGGGTACGTTCAGGCTCGGCCGAGCTTCCTCGATTGCCCACACACACCGTCCCGACTCTCTCCGCTGTGGGCATCAGCCCTCGGCCCGATCGCGCAGCGCCTGAAGCGCTCGCTCCTGCCATCGATGCTCGAACGAGGCCGCCCGATCGGCGTCGTCACCGCGCTCTCGGGCGTGCGTCCCCCGGCTTCGGGCGAACGCTCGCTGTGAGGCCAGCTTTCGCGCGAGCGTCGCGGCACCCCGAGCGGCCACCTCGGCGTCGGCGGCGAGCGCTTCGAGAACGGCTTCCACGGCAATCGCTCGAATCCCCGAATCGCGCCATTGGCTTCGCTCGGTTTCGAACGATGCCGCGACCTCGACCCGCATCGCGTCGAGCCTGCTCGCATCGCCCGTGTCCAGCCAGTGCCGCTTGGCAGCGATGGCCTCTCGGCAGATTGCGGGCGTGTCGTCCGACCGTCCTCGCCTCGTCATCGACCTCGCACGCGATGGCGGTGCGTTTCTCGTGGGTCGCGATTCGCTGGCGAGGCCGCAGGTCGTCTCGCCTTCTTCCGCGATGCGGCGTGCGACGGAGACCCTTCACGAAGGCGCGAATGGATCGACCACCGTACTGTCGGCGGCCTCTCGGTCTTCCGTCCAGCGCTCGATGTGCTGGGTGATGGCGATGTAGTCATCGACGACGGCCGGCTGCTCGAGGACCGTGTAGACGGGCGCTTGGGTCACGCGAGATCGATATCGTCTCGGGCGGCGCGCGAATCGATCGGCGACCTCCGTGGTCGGAAGTGACGGCTGTGCTGCCCGACGCTCGGAGAAGCCGATGCGCTCAGAGCAGGCTGCCGGTGATCCGGACGCGCATGCTCACCGCGACGTCGAGCTCCCCTTGGGGGAAGGGCCCGCCGGGCATCAGATCGGTGCCCGTTCGGATGAAGAAGCGGTACCGATGCTCGACGTTCTCGTAGTACTCGGTGAACGCCGCGGCGCCGGCCGCGTCGAGCATCACGTCGCCCTCGCCGGTGGTGCCGACGATGATGGCGGGCACCACGCCGAGCCGCTGGACGCCGCTCGAGTCCACGCTCGCCGCGCCGGCCGGACCCCAGAAGATCTCGACCTCTTCGACGGGGATCGTGAGGGTGTTCCGCTGCACCTGGTACCGAATCTCCAGGATCTCGATCGAGTCGATCTCGCCGATGACGTCGTCGAGGTCGCCCGCGAGCTCGTCGAGGTCGACGGGGTCGCCGACGGGGGCCGAGATGGTGAGCGGCTCGGGGTCGCAAGTGCCGGAGACGCAGGTCACCGGCGCTTCGGGCGTGGTGGGACAGGCAACCGCGTCGCAGGGGACCGAGCGCACGACCGGACCGGTGGCCGTGTCTTCACGGAGCTCGTCGGGGACCGGGAAGTCAGCGGTGGTGAGGCTGGCCTCGAGGCCGACCGAGAAGGTCGCCGTCGTCGTCTGCTCACAACCGACCGCTGCCAGCAGGCCAGCCACGAACGCGATTCTCGAGATTCGTCTCGTCACACTGCAATCCTAGTGCAGACGGGCGCCGAGGGCACCCTAACGGCCGAGGTCATCGCACGGAGACCCGCGGTGGGGACGCCTCGAGATCCGCGAAGAGCGCGACATCGTCACCGGGCTCGAGGGTCACGGTGTGGTCGACCTCGACACCGAGGGGCGGACACGAGAGGTGCACGCGGTGGGTCCCTGCCGGCACGCTGACCCGCCGAACGGGCGTGGTTCCGAGGGCCCGACGATCCAGGCGGACCTCGGCCCAGGGACTGGCGGAGATGCGGAGAGAGGCGCGCGCCGCGGGCGCGGCGACCATCGTGGCCTCCATCGTCTCCGCCTCCATCGTCGGCTCCGCCATCGTGGCTTCCGGCTCCATGGCCGTCGGCTCCACCATCGCGGTCTCGGGCTCATTGGGCACGACCAGCTCTGGTTCCTCGGTCTCGCTGACTTCGGCCGGGAGCTCGGCGTCGTCCCTCGGCTCGGGGGAGCGAAGCCCCACGGCCACGGCGACGGCGAGCCCGACGACGAGGAGGCCTGCGATGGCCCAACGGGCTGTGGAAGGGGCCGATTCCGATGCCGACTCCGACTCCCTTTCCGACGGCGACTCGGACTCCGACCCGTCTTCGGCGGTGCCGCGGCCGCGGCGGCCGGCGATCTGGGCGGTGGCCTCCTCCGGCTCCGCCGGGATGGGCTCGCTCGGGCGCACGTCCTCGAGGATCGCGCTGGTGGCCAGTGTCCGCACCTTACCAACCGCCGCCGTGCTCTCGCCGGTGGTCACCACCTCGGGGGCGACCTCCTTCACCCGGCGAGCGCGCTCGGCCGTCTGCGCCGCCACGCCGGCGGGGTGAGCACCCGCCAACCAGGTACGGAGCTGTCGGGCGACGTCGGCCGCGCTCGGCCGTTCGTCGGGCTCGGTCGCGAGCATCGCGCCGATGGTCGCAGCCAGCTCGGAGGGGAGCTCGCTCAGGTTGGGCTTGGCCCCAGCCAGCAATCGCTCCCGCCCTTCGTCGCCCGGATAGGGAGCCTCGCCCGTCATCGCCCGCGTGAGCACGCAGCCGAGCGAGAAGACGTCGCTCTTGGGCCCGACTTCTTGGGCACGCGCCTGCTCGGGCGAGAGGTACCCCGGCGTCCCGAACACGTCGCCGCCGGTGCCCTCCGCCGGGGTCGCGATGCCGAAGTCGAGCAAGCGCGCGTGGCCGCCCTCGTCGACCATGATGTTGCGTGGCGTGACGTCGCGGTGGACCAGCGAGTGGCGCTCGTGTGCGTGATGCAGCGCCTCGGCGACCTGGATGCCCAGATGAGCGGACGGGCCGGGCTCCAGCGGCCCCTCGGAGAGGAGCCCCTCGAGCGTGGCTCCCTCGATGTGCTCCATCGCGATGAAGTAGACACCGTCGACCACGCCCAGCTCGTAGATGGGGACGATGTGCGGATGCACCAGCCGAACGAGCGCCTTGGCTTCGCTGGCGAACATCTCCACGAAACGTGGCTGCCGCGCCAGCTCCGGGCGGACCTGCTTCACCACCAGCGGCTTCTCGAAGCCGAGGGCCCCTCGCAGTCGAGCCCGATAGACCCGGGCCATGCCGCCCTCGGCGATCGGTGCGTCCAGCAGGTAGGGCCCGAAGGGCGTGGGCGCACGATCGCTCTTCTTCGGCAGCGGCATCAGCGGGTCCCCGCGTGAGCGAACGATGGGTGAAGGTCGAGCATCTCCAGTGGCGCGCGAGGGGCGCGTCCCCTGCTAGCATAGCCGGTGATGCGGCTCGCGGCGGTGTTCCTGCTCCTGCTCGGCGCCTGCGGCGACCGGGTCGAGCGCCAGACGCTCCAGGTCGACCTGCGGGTGCCGGAGAGCGGGCCATGCCGCCCGGACGGCGCCCCCCGGGATCTGGTGATCGAAGCCCTGGGTGACTTCCCGGCCAGCGACGAGAACACCATCGACGTGCTTCGGCCGGGTGGCGCCGGCGTCATCGACCGCTTTCCCGCCGGCACCCACGTGGTGACCGTCCGCGCGCTCGGGGACCGCTGGAGTGGTTTCGGGGCCGCCACCTTGCCCGAGTTCGAGCCCACCGAGCGTGCCCTGACGATGCTCCTGCTGCCGCCCGAGGAGTCGTGTCCGCTGCCGGATCCGGCGCTCGCGGACACCGGCGGCGCGCTGGTGCCGACCACGGACGGAAGCCTGGTGATCATCGGCGGGCGCGAGGGCGAGGTCGGCTCTCGGCGTTTGGTTCACTGGCGAACGGGGGACGTCGCCGCCGAGATCGTGGACCCGGGCCTGCAGGTCCGGCGGAGTGGCGTGGCTGCCGTCCGCAGCGGTGAGCGGGTCTTCGCGCTCGGTGGGGCGCTGGGAGACGAAGGCCCGGCCCACGACACCTTCGAGATCTATGACGCAGCGTCCGGCGCGATGGTCGAGGGACTGCAGACACTGCTGGAACCCCGCCGAGACGCCGGCGCGGTCCGTCTCCCGAGCGGCGCCATCCTACTGGTCGGCGGCCGAGCCACCGGCAGCGGCGAGCCGCTCACGAGCGCCGAGGTGATCGACCCGGAGAGCCGAACGTCCACGGCGGTCGGAGAGCTTCCAGCCGCCCGCGCCCTCCCCTTGGTGCGAACCCTCGACGATGGCTCGGTCCTCGTGGTCGGTGGCACCGGGGCCGGTGGCGCGCCGCTGCGGGAGCTGGTCGCTTTCGACCCGCGCAGCGGAACGTTCGTCGCGTTGGGCATCGACCTGCCGAGCGCACCGGCGGCCGCCGTACCGCTCCCCGGAGGCCGGCTCCTGGTCGTCGGCGTCAACGGCTCCCTCCGCCTCTACCGGAACGCGCCGCCCATCCTCGGCCCGGTGCCCGGCCTGGTGGACACACCCATCGAGCTCACCCTCCCCCCGCTGACCGGCGTCACGGCCAGCGCTCTCTTCGACGGGCGAATCCTCATCAGCGGGACGAGCGCCTTGGACGACATCCGGCGTGCGTTCGTCGCCGACGTCGGCAGCTCCCAGCTGGACGAGCTGCCGCCGCCCCGCGCCCACGGCCGGCTCGTGACGCTCGCAGATGGTGCCACGGTCGCGCTGGACGAGGTGGGCGCCGCGATCCGAAGGGTCAGCGAGCGCTCACCCTTCGGAAACGCCCCAGCGTCCCTGCTGGCAGAAGACCTCGCGCTCGACGCCCCCGGTCGGTGGCTCTCCGAAGGCGCATCGCTGGTCGGTCAGGCATCCGACGCCCGCGCGGACCTCGCCGGGCTCCGCTTCGCCGACGTGTCGATCACCCTCCAGACCTCCGGCTCCGTGGAGCTATTGCTGCAGCCCGACGGCGCGCCGGCGACGGCCGTCCGCATCGACGACGACGAGGTGGGCCCGACGCTCTGCACGCTGGACGCGACCGGCGAGGTGGTGCTGGAGCGGCGGGGCGAGTCGCTCCGCATCGTTCGAGGGGACGAGGAGCACACCTGCCGGTTGGACGGCCTGCGCGACCGGGTCTCGCTCGCCATCCGCGCCCGCTCCGGGGCGCGCTTCGACCGGATCGTGGTCCGGCGGCTGGAGGCCGAATGAGAGTCCTGGTGACCGGCGCGACCGGCTTCGTGGGGAGCCATCTGCTGGCGCAGCTCCGCGACGCCGACATCGCCGTTCGCGCATTCGCGCGACCCACGAGCCACACGGGTCGCGCGGAAGCGCTGGGCGCGCAGATCGTCCGCGGCTCGCTCCTCGACGGTGACGACGTCCGCCGCGCCTACGACGGCGTCGACGCCGTGGTTCACGCCGCGGGCGGTGGGCTGGCGCTCGAGCCGGCCGCGATCTTCCGCGCCAACGCCGAGACCACCGCCACGCTGGTGCGGTGCGCGCCGCCGACTCTCCACCGCTTCGTGCTCGTGTCGAGCCTCGCTGCGCACGGGCCCTCGAGTCCCGGCAAGCCGGCCACCGAGGACGAGCCGGATGCGCCGCGCTCGGTCTACGGCCAGAGCAAGCTCGAGGCCGAGCGACACACGGACGCGCTGACGTGCCCGGTGACCATCCTGCGCCCGCCCGCGCTCTACGGCGAAGGGGAGCACCGAATGGACCCGCTCCTCGACGCCGCGCGACGTGGGGTGATCCCGATGGTTCACCCCGGTGGGACGATGTCGCTCCTGAGCGGATCGGACCTGGCGGCGGCCATCGTCCGAGCCCTCACCACGGAGCACCCGAGTGGCCGATACTACGTCGCAGAGCCGGCGCCGATCACGCGCGCGACCATGGCCCGCACCCTGGGTCGGCAGGTGGGACGCCCCGACGTGAAGGTCGTGCCGTTGCCGCCCGCGACCCTTCGCGCCGCCGCCGCCCTCTCCGAGCTCCGCGCGCGGATGGGGGCCCCACTGGTCCTCACGCGCGACAAGGTCCGCGACGTCCTCTGCCGTCACCAGGCGTGCGACCCGAGCCGCGCCATGCGGGAGCTCTCCTGGCGACCGAAAGACTCGTTCATCGCGACCGGACGGCCGGACCGTAACCAGGACGCCGCCGTCGAGTAAGCTGGGGCATGCGCATCGCCCTGCCCGCCCTGGCCCTGGTCACCCTCGCTCTCGTTCCTCAGGATCCCGCCGGCGCTCAGCAGCCCGCCCAGGCCGTGCTCGGCCCGGGCCTCTACGTCTTCCAGACCCGCCTGGACGAGGCGACCTGCGAGCCGGACAGCATGGATGGCTTCGTCACCTCGTACTTCGCCGCCATCGATGGCGTGCCTGGCAGCGCCCGCATGACCATGAAGCTGCAGAACTCGCAGCATTGGCCGGAGTGGCAGCTCGACATCTCCGCCGATGGCACCATTCGGGCGTCCGCACGCAACGGCGCGCTCGAGCAGAGCGCCACGATGCGCCCCAACGGTTCTCGGTTCACCGGCCGCGGCTTCCGAACCTACGACCAGACCGTGCGTGGCCAGCGGCGGCGCTGTCGGATGGAGTACGACGCGCTGCTCCGCAAACTGCACGAGTGACGGATCAGTAGTCGACCTTCTTGCGGTTCTGCTTCTTCTCGGAGGTGATCCGCTTGGCCTTCAGTCGCCTGCGCTTCGCGCCGCGGCTCGGCTTCGTCGCCCGCCGACGCTTCGGGCGCACGAGCGCGGCGAGGATCTTCTCCCGCAGTCGCTCGCGCGCGTCCTCGAGGTTCGCCGCCTGCGAACGGGTCGCCGCGCTCATGATCACGAGCTGGCCCTCCGCGTCGAGCAACACGCCGGGTTGCCTGCGCAAGCGTGCCTTCACCGCCGGGTGGAGCGCGCTCGTGCCCTCGAGATCGAAGCGAAGGTCGACCTTCGTCGACGTCTTGTTGACGTTCTGACCCCCCGGCCCGCCGGAGCGGCTCGCGCTCCAGTCGAGATCGGACGCGGGGATCACCACGTCGCCCTGAATGGGTAGGTCGTCCATCACGCCCGACGATTAAGTCGGACGCGGCGGACTCGCAAGGGTCCGCCTCCTCAGAGGCAGGAGAAGCCGAGGCACTCCTCGCCAAAGCCACAGTCGTCGCTCGACAGGCACTCGACGCCGAGGCAGCTGGTCACCGAGACGCACGAGACGTCCCCGCAGTTGCCGATGGCGCGCTGCTGATCGGCGGTCAGTCCACCGCAGTCACTCCGGCACTGGGCGGTCTCACCCGCGGCCAGCCCGCAGGTCTGGAAGTGGTCGCAGGCGGACTGGCAGGCCGCGAGACCGTCCACTGGCGGAGGCCCGCCATCCATGATCACCGGCGGAGCATCGCGGTTCAGGCACGTGGGAAAGAAGGCATCGGTGTCGCAGTACTGGTTACCGAGGCAGTTCGCGTCGGAGAGGCAGCCGTCGGTGCAGTCGGAGAAGCGCGAGTCGGCGCAGTACTGGCCGGGCACGCAGGTCACGCCACCGCACGCGGTGTACCCCTGCTCATCGGTCCCACCGCCGCCGTCGTCGCCACAGGCGATACCGAACGCGGAGAGCAGGAGAGAGAGCACGAGAGTCGAACGAAGAGTCATCACATCCTCCAGGCCGAAGCCACTGGGTTTCGACCCGAGGACGCACGGGCCCGCCTGCGGTCGCAGACTTTTTTTCACGCGAGCGCTCGTGGGTCCCCCGATTGACCCCAGTGGATCCCGCTGCCAACGTCCGACCATGAGCACGATTCGCTGGATGGTCGCTTGCCTCTCACTCCTCGGCGTCGCCTGCGGCGACGATGGCCGCACCGGCACGAGCCCGGGCACCGACGGGGGCGGCCCGAGCGGAGACCCACGCTGTGTCGCGCTCTGCACGGACGACGCCCGTCCGACCGACGACTACTGCGCCGCCACGAGCGTCAGCCAGTGCTCTTCACTCTGCGAGACCCGCATCGCGGGTGTTTCGAACCTCTGTGCGGAGTGCCTCCTGGAAGGCGCCGAGTTCGGCAGCGGCGGGTCGATCATGCTTCCCGACGAGTGTGTGAGCGACTCGAGCTGCGCCAGTGGGCAACGCTGCAGCCACCGCGGCTGCGACTACTGCATGGGAGACACCGCCGCCTACGACGCCTGCCGCGAGTCCACCCGCAGGGAGCTCACGTGCGACACGGAGTTCCGTGCCGTGAGCGAGTGCGCGGACCTCTGCAGCTGAGGTTCGCTTTCGGTCCTCAGTCGCAGGTGGCGCCGGCGTGGGTGGCGCGCTGATCGCGCACGAAGACCTCGGCCTCGGCCACGAACGCTTCACTCATCCCCGCGGCCTCGACGTGCTCCACGGCGATCAGGGCCGGCCCGTCGAAGCCATCGACCGCTGCGAACTCGTAGTCCCCGGCGACGTCGTATTCCATCTGCGCCGGGTGCTCACAACGGTCGTCGACGCACTCGAAGAGCGGCTCCCGAATCGGCTCGCGCATCCGGCGGGCCAGGTCTCGCTGCAGCCGGTCGACGTTGTCGTCGAGTTGCTCGCCCGGGCACCAGTGCTCCGCGAGGCGGATGATGCCGTCGTCGTCCGCCCGTGGGTCCTCGCCCGAGGCGTCGGTCGCGTAGAGCACGTAGACCACGCCTCGACTCGGCGCGACGAGCTCCCGGAGCGGCCGGTGCCCCTCGGCGATGCGAGCCATGCCCTCGGCATCCATGAGCGGCCCCGTCGGTTCGGGGTCCCCCTGCGACACCGGCGCCTCACCACCGACGGGCTCGACGGGGTCGGGTCCGGGCTCCGGCTCCGGAGCCGGGCAGGCCACCAGGAGCACGAGCGCGACGGGGAGGATCGCCCTCAGACGTTGAACGAGGCGCCGCATCCGCAGTCGCCCTTGGCGTTCGGGTTCTGCCACGTGAACCCATATCCCATGAGGCGCTGCTCCCAGTCGAGCGTTCCGCCCTCCAGGAGCTTCAAGCTCCGGTCGTCGACCACGACCCGGAGGCCGCCGAAGTCCCAGACGTTGTCGCGCTTCCGGACCTTCTTGGCGAGCTCGTAGACGTAGTAGTAGCCGGAGCAGCCGCCGCCCTTGACGCCGATCCGCAGGCCGAGGGAGGGCTCGCCCGCCTCGGCGAGCTGCTTCTTGCCCATCTCCACCGCCTTGGGGGTCAGGGTGATGGTCGGCTCCCCCGGGGTCACCGGGGGCGGGGCCCAATCGTCCAGCTCGGTCAGCTCTCGCATGGTCTCTTCCGTGGTCTCCGTGCGTCGGAACGCTCTGATAGCTCTAACGCCGTTCGGGCGGGTCCACCACCCCCGGATGCTCACACGAGGGAGTCGCGCGAGCCCCGAGAGCGCTACCAGTCGATGGACTGGCCGCGCTGTCGCCACAGCGGCGACTGGGCCCGAAGCTGCGCCACGGTGTCCACCACGTGGTCGGCGACCGCGTCGATCTGCGCCTCGTCGGTGTGACGGCCGAGCCCGAAGCGGATGGAGGTTCCGGCGCGGTCCGCATCGAGCCCCATCGCACGGAGCACGTAGCTGGGCTCGGTCGAGGCGCTGGTGCACGCCGCGCCGCTGGAGACCGCCACGACCTTCGAGAGGGCGAGCAAGAGCCCTTCCCCATCGATGCCGGCGAAGGACACGTTGAGGTTCGCCGGGTGGCGCGGCCCGTCGAGGGGCGGTCCGTTCAGGTCCGTGGCCTCGAGCGCCAACACGCGCTCCGCCAAGCGGCTTCGCAGCCGCTGGAGCCGCTCGGCCTCCGCTCGCCCCTCGGCCCGCTGGATGGCCGCGGCGGCGCCGAAGCCGACGATGCCCGGAACGTTCGGCGTCCCGGCCCGCATGCCGTGCTCCTGGCCGCCGCCGTCGGCCTCGGCGACCAGCCGGACCCGAGGCCCGCTGCGCCGAACGAAGAGCGCTCCGACGCCCTTCGGCCCGTAGAGCTTGTGGGCGTTGAAGGAGGCGAGGTCCACGTTCATCGCGTCCACGTCGAAGTCCAGGTAGCCGAGGCCCTGGCTCGCGTCGCAGTGGAAGAGGACGCCACGCTCGCGAGTGATCGCGCCGATGGCCCCGATGTCCTGGACCGTGCCGACCTCGTTGTTGCAGAGCATCACCGAGACGAGAACGGTCTTCTCTTCGATGGCGGCAGCGATGGTGGCCGGATCGACGCGGCCGGTCTGGTCGACCGGGACTCGCGTGACGCGAAAGCCTTCCCCCTCGAGCCGCGTCGCCGAATCGAGCACCGCCTTGTGCTCGGTGACCGGGACGATCAGGTGGTCGCCCTTCTCGCGGTACGCGTGCATCACCCCCTTGAGCGCGAGGTTGTCGCTCTCGGTCGCGCCCGACGTGAAGACGATGGTCCGCGGCGAGGCGCCCACGAGCTCCGCGACCTGTCGCCGCGCTTCCTCCACCGCGTCCGCCGCGCGGTGACCGAAGGCATGTGCGCGGCTGGCGGCGTTGCCGAAGTGCTCCGTGAAGAAGGGGAGCATCGCCTCCAACACCCGCGCGTCGACCGGGGTGGTGGCGTGGTGGTCGAGGTAGATGAGCTCGCTCATCTCGCCCTCAGAGGAGCCCGAGCTCGAGGAGCGCTTCCTCGGTCATCCGGTCCTTGGTCCAGGGCGGATCCCAGACGAGCTTCACGTGCGAGCGCCGGACACCGTCGGTGGCCCCGACCCGCTCGGCGACGTCCTTCACGATCTGCCCCGCCACCGGACAGGCGGGGGCGGTGAGGGTCATCCGCACCTGGACGTCGCCCTCGTCGGTGATGTCGAGGCCGTAGATGAGCCCCAGATCGTAGACATTGAGCGGGATCTCGGGGTCGTAGATCTGCTTGAGCGTCTCGACCACGCGGGGCTCGAGCTCGTCCGGGTCCACCACGACCGTTCGCTCGTCGTCACCACCGAACGCCTCGTCCACGTCGTCGGCGGCGCTCAGCACCGGGGCATTGCCCGCGATGGCGAGGTGCCGGCGACCGTCCTTGCGCTGGACGATCTTGTGGACCTTCAGGTCCTCGACATCGAATTCCTCGCTCACGGCCGTCCCATAGCACGGGTGCCCACGGGCCGCCCGGAGAGCCCTCGGGATGGAAAGGGCGCACCTGTGACCCCAACCCCGGGGGAGATGCGGACCCTCCACCTCGTCCTCGGCGACCAACTCGACGCTGGCAGCGCCTTTTTCGAGGGTGTGGGCGAACACGAGACCGTGCTCTTGCTCGAGCTGGACGAAGAGGCGACCTTCGTCCGCCAGCACAAGCACCGGCTGGTGCTCTTCTTCGCCGCGATGCGCCACTTCGCCGGCGAGCTCGAAGACCGCGGTCACCAGGTGCTCTACTCCAGGGTCGACGACCCCGAGAATGCAGGGAGCTTCGGGCGCGAGCTGGCCCGCCGGATCGCCCAGCTGCGACCCGAGCGCGTTCGCGTGCGGGAGCCTGGCGACTGGCGGGTGAGGCAGGCCCTGGAGAGTGCGTGCGAGGGCGCGGGCATCCATCTCGAGATCGTCCCTGACGACCACTTCCTCTGCGCGACGCGCGAGTTCGCCCACTGGCGGCGCGGCCGCAAGCAGCTGGTCATGGAGCACTTCTACCGCTCGCTACGGAAGCGTGAGCGGATCCTGATGAACGAGGGCGAGCCCGAGGGCGGGCGCTGGAACTTCGACCAGGACAACCGCGCGAGCTTCGGCAAGAAGGGCCCGCCCGCCTACCCCGAGCCGCCGACGCATCGGGTCGACGCAATCACCCGGGAAGTGATCGCCCTGGTCGATGGGCGCTACGCCGACCACCCGGGCGACACCGCGACCTTCTCGCTGCCGGTCACCCGCCGCCAAGCGCGCTACGCGCTGCGTCGATTCGTCGAGGATCGGCTGCCGACCTTCGGCAAGCACCAGGACGCGATGGCACTTCGGCGGCCCTTCCTATCGCACTCGGTGCTGAGCACGGCTCTCAACCTCCAGCTCCTCCACCCGCGAGAGGTGATCCGCGCCGCGGCGACCGCCTACACCGACGGGCACGCGCCGCTGACGTCGGTGGAGGGCTTCATTCGTCAGGTGCTCGGTTGGCGCGAGTTCGTCCGGGGCATCTACATGACGGAGATGCCCGGCTACGCCGAACGCAACGCGCTGCAGGCCGAGGGAGCGCTCCCGGAGAGCTACTGGACCGGCGAGACCGAGATGGTCTGCGTGCGCGAGTGCATGGGCGCGGTGCTGACCCACGGCTACGCGCACCACATCCAGCGGCTGATGGTGCTCGGGCTCTACGCGATGCTCCTCGGTGTCGACCCTTGGACGGTCCACGAATGGCACCTCGCGATGTACGCCGACGCCATCGACTGGGTCTCTCTGCCGAACGTTCTGGGCATGAGCCAGTTCGGCGACGGCGGGCTGGTCGGGACGAAGCCCTACGCCGCGAGCGGCGCCTACGTGAACCGCATGAGCGACTACTGCGGTGACTGCCGCTTCGACCCGAAGCAAGCCACCGGCGAGGACGCCTGCCCCATGACCACGCTCTATTGGGACTTCCTACGCCGGCACCGAGACCGACTCTCGAAGAACCATCGGATGGGGTTTCAGCTGAAGAACCTCGCCCGGAAGGACGACCAAGAGTTGGTGGCCATCGGCAGGCGCGCCAGCCGATTGCGCCGGAGCCCGCCCTGAGGCGGAAGCCCTTGGGCCGCTCGCGCGTTGCGGGGTACACCCCTGCCCATGCGCTCGCCCACCACCCTCGCCGCCCTCGGCGCCGTGCTCGCCCTGACGACCGTCGCGGGCTGTCCCGAATCGACTCCGCCCGACCCGGATCCGGCGCCCGAGCCCAGTCCGGCTGCGGGCGGCGGTGAAAGCGCTACGCTCCGACCGCCCATGGCCAAACGAGTCCCGCACGAGCTCCGCACCCACGACCACGTCCGCGAGGACCCCTACTTCTGGATGCGGGACGACGACCGCGAGGATCCCGAGATCCTCGCCTACTTGGAGGCGGAGAACGCCTACACCGAGCAGCAACTCGCACCGCTCGCGGACTTCCGCGAGTCGCTCTTCCAGGAGATCGTCGGCCGCATTCCCCAGGACGACGCGAGCGTCCCCGTGAAGGTCGACGGCTGGTGGCGCTACGTCCGCAACGAGACCGGCAAGGAGTACGACATCCACTGCAGGCTCCCCGCGAGCGCGCCGGAGCCCGACCCGGAGGCGGGCCCCGCCGACGGCGAGCAGGTCATCTTCGACGAGAACGCCCGGGCCGACGGGCACGACTACTACGCCGCCGTGGGCCCTGCCGTGAGCGTCGACGGCAAGACGATGGCGTTCGGCGAGGACACGCTCTCGCGCCGGATCTACACGCTGCGCTTCAAGGACCTCGAGAGCGACGAGCTGCTCGACGACACCATCGAGGGCACGACCGGCGGCGCCGTGTGGGCGCTCGACCACCGCACCGTCTTCTACGTGAAGCGCGAAGAGGGGACGCTCCGCGCCTACCAGGTGTGGCGCCACACGCTCGGCGAGGACGAGGACACCCTCGTCTTCGAAGAGACCGACGACGAGTTCTATGTCTCGGTCGGCCGGAGCCGGTCACGGGACTACATCCTCATCGCGTCCAGCCAGACGGTGAGCAGCGAGTACCGCGTGGTCGACGCGCGGCACCCAGAGCGCGAGCCGCAGGTCGTGCTCCCACGCGAGCGCAACCACGAATACGACGTGGACCATCTGAACGGTCGCTTCTACATCCGCACGAACTGGGAGGCGAAGGACTTCCGGCTGATGAGCGTCCGGCCGCGGGAGAGCGCCGACAAGAGCAAGTGGCGGGTCGAGATCCCCGCGCGCGACGGGGTGCTCTTCCGCGGCTTCGAGCTCTTCGAGGACTACCTCGTCGCCTCCGAGCGGCAGAACGGCATCGCGGGGCTGCGGGTCCTGAAGTGGGGCCGCGGCGGTCGTGTCGACGCCGACGCCGGCCACGCCATCGCCTTCGAAGAGCCGGTCTACTTCGCAACCATCGGCACCAACCCGGAGGTCGGCTCGAGCACGCTCCGGCTGCACTACACGTCCATGACGACGCCCTGGTCGACCATCGACTACGACATGGGCGAGCGCGAGCGCGAGGTGAAGAAGGTCCAGCGGGTGCTCGGCGACTTCGACCAGCACGCCTACGCGACCGAACGCGTGACGGTCACCGCGCGCGACGGGACGCAGGTCCCGGTCTCGATCGTGCACCGCAAGGACCTGGACCGGAGCGAGCCGCAGCCGCTGCTACTCTACGCCTACGGCTCCTACGGCCACTCGATGGACCCCACTTTCAGCTCGGTGCGGCTGAGCCTGCTCGACCGCGGCGTCGTCTACGCCATCGCTCACGTGCGCGGAGGCCAGGAGATGGGCCGCGGCTGGTACGAGGACGGCAAGCTGATGAACAAGAAGAACACCTTCTTCGACTTCATCGACTGCGCGAAGCATCTCATCGACACGGGCTGGACCTCGGCCGACCGGCTCTTCGGCCACGGCGGCAGTGCCGGTGGTCTATTGATCGGTGCGGTGGCGAACATGGCGCCGGAGCTCTTCGAGGGGCTGGTCGCCGACGTGCCCTTCGTCGACATCGTGACGACCATGCTCGACGAGTCGATCCCGCTGACCACGTTCGAGTACGACGAGTGGGGCAACCCCAACGAGCAGGAAGCCTACGAGTACATGCTGAGCTACTCGCCCTACGACAACGTCACGGCGCAGGACTACCCGCACATGCTGGTCATCAGCGGCCTGCACGACTCGCAGGTCCAGTTCTGGGAGCCGGCCAAGTGGGTCGCGCGGCTACGGCACCGGAAGACCGATGAGAACCAGCTACTCCTGCACATGAACCTCGAGGCCGGCCACGGCGGTGCCTCGGGGCGCTTCCGGCGGCATCGGGAGACGGCGATGACCTACGCCTTCCTCCTCTCGCTGGTCGACATCACGGAGTAGGCCCAGAGCCGTCACCGAGGGATCTCACGGACCTCACCCGGCCCGGCCCGTCCACGGGAAGGTTTCTCCTCCGTCACCGTAGAGGGATGCATGGGATCACTGGATGGGAAAACGGTCTGTGTCACGGGAAAGCTCTCGGAGAGCCGTTCGGCGATCGAAGGGAAGCTGAAAGAGCTCGGAGCCAGCATCGCCAAGAGCGTCACGAAGACGACCGATCTCCTGGTCGCGGGTGAGAAGGCCGGGAGCAAGCTGGCCAAGGCGGAGAAGGAAGGCATCCCGGTCGTCGACCAGGCCGGCCTCGACGCCCTGCTGGGAGGCAAGAGCCTCGACGAGGTGCTGGGCGGAGCCGCGCCTGCGAAGGCCGCGCCTGCGAAGGCTGCGCCTGCCGCCAAGGCACCCGCCGCCGCACCCGATGGCAAGCCCCACGAGGGTCAAGTCTTCGTGCTCACGGGCGAGCTCGACATCGAGCGCTCGGACGCGAAGAAGCAGCTCCAGGCGCTCGGCGCGCGGGTCACCGGGAGCGTCTCGGGCAAGACCACCGCCCTCCTCTGTGGCGACGAGGCCGGCGGCTCGAAGATCAGCAAGGCCGAGTCGAAGGGCATCCCCGTGATCGACAAGGCTGGCGTCGAGCGCTTGCTCGCCGGGGAGCCGCTCGAGGCGCTCTCGGGTCCGGCACCGGCGAAGGCCGACGCGCCCGAAACCGAGCGCACTCCGCTCCCGCCCATCCCCGAGCGCAAGGACGGGCCCTACCAGAGCAAGTACGCGGGCTCGGACCAGGTCGAGTACGAGGGCGCGTTCGAGAACGGCCAGAGGGTCGGCACCTGGAAGCGCTACTGGCCGAACGGGACGCTCGCGTGGCAGGTCGGCTGGGTCGAGGGGAAGCGCCAGGGCCCGATCGAGGCGTGGCACGAGAACGGCGAGAAGCAGTACGCCGGCGAGTACGTGGACGACCAGCAGTCCGGCGAGTGGACGTACTGGTATGACGACGGCGCCTACTTCCAGACCTACTTCTTCGAGAAGGGGCAGAAGACCGGCAAGTACGTCTGCGACGAGCGGGACGGTTCGCCTAGGGCCCGAGGCCAGTTCGTCGACGGGAAGCTCGACGGCCAGTGGGAGTGGCGGAACCAGAAGGACCACGAGCTGGTGAAGCGCGGCTATCAGCGCGGCACGTTCACGGGCATGAGCGAAGCCTGGTACTACGGCGGTCAGCTCGCGTACCGGAAGGAGTACCGGGGCGGCGGGCTCTGCGGCGTCTTCGAGGAGTACTACCCGGACGGCAAGCCGAAGAAGATCGGCGAGTACTCGCAGGACCGCAGCGGGCTCGTCCGTATGGAGACGTACGCGGAGGACGGCACGAAGACCGTCGAGGAAGGCAGCGTCAAGGGGCTCCCCGAGAAGCTCCTGAAGGACGAGAAGAAGCTCGCCAAGCTCGCCGAGCGGCTGAAGAAGGCCAAGGACGAGTACAAGAAGGACGAGATCCTCGAGAAGGCCGCCGGCGAGTGGTCCCTCAAGTACACCCTGCTGCTGCACCTCTTCCGCGAGGACATCTACGACCTCGGCGCGGACTGGGAGATGTGGCGCTTCCTGGCGGAGCGCGCGAACGACCTGACGGGCGCGGACGTCGCCAAGCTCCTGAAGAGCGCCAAGCCCAAGAAGGACATGCACAGCCCCCACATCCCGGGCTGGCCCGGCTCGCTCGACGAGATGGTGATGAAGGTCTACCCGAAGGATCCGGAGCCCATCGACGCGGTGCTCCCGGAGCTGAAGGGCAAGATCGCCACCGGCGTGAAGTTCTGCCTCGCGCGCTTCGGCAAGGACGTGAAGGTCGGCAACCAGGCCAAGGGCCTCGCGCAGAAGATGGTCGAGGGCTACGGCATCGAAGAGCGAATCCTCTGGCCGACCGCCGACGGCACGGACGTGGAGGAGCGCCGCCTCTTCACCAACCATCGACGCGACGAGCCGACGGAGCACTTCGCGACGTTCCTCGAGCTGCTGACCGACACCGACTCGTACGAGGAGGCCATCCTCGAAGCGGCCATGAAGAAGTGCGAGAAGGAGTACAGCAACGAGATCGGCCTGTTCCGCGTGCGGCCGGCGCTCGGGCGCGCGACCCCGGAGCAGATCCAGAAGCTGCTCGACAAGGCCACGCTCGGAGACGAGACCATCGAGGCCACGCAGAAGCTCTTCTTCGAGTGGCGCAAGGACGACGCCGAGACCGTGACCAAGATCGCGCTGGCCTCGAAGGAGACCGGGTTGCGACGCTGGCCGATGGTCGCGTGCGCGATCCTCAAGCGGAAGGAGGAGGGCCTCGACATCCCGCAGGAGCTCGTCGACCAGCTGCCCCTCGAGGGCGTCAGCATCACCACGATGTGGATCGACCAGGCGCTCCAGAAGGCCATCCCCGACCACAACGACCGTTTCGACCTGCACAAGATGGCGGGGATCATTCGCTTCGCGGACCACGACGCTCCCGGCAGCCCCCGGAACGGCCTCCTGGTCGAAGCCCTCCGTGCGCTCAGCGAGGAACAGCTCCGCGGGCGCCTCGAGAAGCAGCTCGAGGAGCGCTACGGCAAGACCCAGGTCGCGCCCTACCTCTTCCTCCTCGACGACGAGGACTTCTGGCGGAAGGCCATCGGAGAGATCGCCGAGCTCGACAACGTCCACAACCACACCATCGGCTTCGGGCTCGGGACCCTCCCGCTGAAGGGACTGCCAGCGATCCTCGAAGGCAAGAAGAAGGCGAAGAGCAAGAAGTCCCACGACGGCTACGACATCGCGGCTCTCCTCTGTGTCACGCGCGCCGCCGAGCGCGGCGAAACCCTGGGGGCCGACGCGCTGAAGTGCATCGGCTTCGACGTCGGTGGGCAGTACGACTGGAACTACGTCATGCCGCTGCTGCGGAAGCTGCTCCCCATCCTCCCGCGCGAGCAAGGCGAGCAGGTGCTCCTCGACGGCCTTCGCTCGGCCAACGTGACGACCTTCGCGCGCGCCTTCCGCTTCATCGGCGCGCACCCGAGCCGGCAGGTGCTCGAGACCGCGATGAACGGCCTGCTCGACCGCGAGAAGAAGCTGACCAGTGACGGCGAGCGCGACGTCGAGGCCGGCCTCAAGTCGCTGCCGACCATGTACATGAACGAGCGCCGCGCGTACGTGAAGTGGCTGATGGAGAACGGCGGGGGCGCGAAGCTCAAGCGGGCCTTCCAGAACGCCATCGGCAACACCAAGGAGTTCGAGGCGCTCGAGAAGGAGCTCGCGGAGGGCGGTAAGGAGGTCGCCAAGGAGCTCGACAAGGTCGACAAGGTCGTCATGCTCGCCGAGCGGGCGCGGAAGACCTCGAAGGCATCGACCGACGTCATCTACGCCTTCCGCCTCCTCGAGAAGGCCCCGGCGAAGCCCACGCTCAACCTCACCGGCGGCATGCCCCCGGGGATCGACGCGGAGAGCTGGCCCATCAAGGACGACGAGCCGATGGTCCACCTCTTCACGCTCGACCTCGAGACGATGCCCGAGCTGAAGAACCCGAAGACGGACACGCGCTCGGTCTCGTTCTTCTGTTACTCGCCCAGCCATAACGAGGCGTACGAGGCCGGCAACGACCAGACGGCGCTCCTGAAGGCCACCGCCGACCAGATCGGCGCGGAGCACGAGCCCCCCGAAGACGCCGATGTGCGTCCGCAGGGGCACTTCGAGGCCATCCGCATCGAGGTCCCGAACGACGTCTGGCACTCGAGCGGTGGAGTCCTCGGCGAGCTCCGCGGGGCCATCTACTCGCTCGGCGCCCGAGCGCTCGGACACCCCCTCTGGCTCCAGGGCGACGAGGGCGGCGGCTACGGGTACATCATGCAGTTCGACGAGTCGTTCGTGGACATCAACCTCGGCGACATGGGCATCATGTACGTCTTCTCGGACGGCGGCTTCTGGCAGTGCCACTGAAGCGCGGGTGATCCCGAACGGTCGCGCCGACTGGCGGTAGACTCCCGGCCATCACGTTCGCGATCCTCAACCTCTCCCTCGCCGCGGGCGCGCTCGTGGCCAGCGCCACGTGGCTCGCTACGCGGAGCGAACGAAGCGCCGCCGGCTTCCTCTGGCTCGCCGCCGGCGTCGCTGGCGCCGTGGCGGTGTACCTGACGCTCCCCGGGTCCATCGTGCGCGCCGTGCTCACCCCACTGCGCGAGGGAGGCAGCGAAGTCGCCGCGCTCACCATCATGGGTCGGCCGATCACCGCGGGACCGAACGGCCATGCGATGGCCGAGATCCTCGCAGGGACGGGTCCCCTGCCGCTCGAGGCATGGGTCCGGTCCAACCTCGCGCTCTTCTCGCTCGGGCTCGGGGCCCTCGCTTCGTTGGCGAGTCAACTCTTCGCTCGTTGGTGGGCCCCGTTCGTCGTCGTGCTGGCCATCGCGAGCACCCCGTTCGCGATCGCGGGTGCCGTCGCCGAGCTACCCGGGCCGATGCTCACGCTCTACTTCCTCGCGGGCGTCTCAGGCTCCGTGATGGCGCGCGATGCCCGTGCCGCCCTCCGCTTGCTCGGTGCCACGGTGGTCACCCTCGCCGCCTTCCTCGCAGTGGCCACTCGAGTGGAGCTCGGCATCATCGCCGTTCCAGCGGCGGCCTCGGCTGGGGTCGCCGCGTGGGCTGGCCCCGAGCGCTTCGACGCTCTCACCGAACGCGCCGACGCGCGCGCCAAGGGTGTCGGCAGCTGGCTGACCGACCGCTTGCCCTGGTCACTCGTCGTCGTCGTCGCCCTCTTCCTCGCATCGAACGCGTTCATCGTGGACGCCCCCCACCCCCGCGCGGCCTACCGCGCCCTCAACCCGCTCGACCCTTCGGTGCTCGCGTACCCGGCGGTGCTCGTCGAGCTCGCGAGCGTCGGCGCCGTCGCCCTCTTCCTGCTCGGCTGGGGGCACTCGCTGAAGCGCTGGGCCCGCTTCGGAGCGCTACCACTGACGCTTCCCTGTCTCTTCAAGGCCTACTACGCGTCCTGCCACAACGGCACGGCGGTCTTCGAGATGCTCCGCTACCAGACGCTGCTCGTCGGACCCACGGTGCTGCTCGCGATGCTCGGCTGGCGGCCGCTCGCCGCATGGTGCGAGCGACGCCAGTTGGACCGCCGTTGGGTCGGCGCCCTGGCGTGCGCGTCTCTGCTCGCGTTCTGGCCCGGCATGGCGGGCCTCACCGTGGGCCGCTCACTCGCCCTACGAGACGCGGGCAGCGACGACACCGAAGGCGGATGGCTCGCCAAGAACTTCCAGCGCGAGGTCCGCTTCGTGGCCAACGCTCGACGGCGACACGCGGACTGCGCGCTGGTGGTGCCCATCGTCCGCCGCGTCGCTTCGGAGCGGCGGACGGCCCGCTTCGAACCCGCGGGCTTCCTGGTGCTCGATGGAGACACGCTCGAGAGCTACGGCGTCGCTACGCTCGAGGAGCTGCGGCAGACGATCCCGTCGACCTTCGAGGGCTGCGCCCTCTACCATCGCGGCCTCGACTGCCACATCGCGGAGCTGAACGCCTGTGAGGAGGACCTGGACACGATGACCCTGCTCGCCCAGAGCGAGTTCCTCTCCGACCCCTACGGCGAGCCGGAGGAGTACGGCCCCTACGAAGGCCGGATCCGACTCGCGCTCTTCCGGATCGGAGCTCCCTGATGCTCGGTAAGCTGCTGGACCCGGCCGGAGTCCCGGCGACGCATCCACGGAGCGAGGAGCTCCGCCCGGACGCCATCGACGCACCGCAAGGCCCGGACCTGATTCGAGTCATGGAGCCCTGGCTGGCCGACGAGGAGCGAGACGCCATCATGGCGGTGCTCGAGAGCGGCATCATCTCGAGCGCGGGACCCGCCGTCCGCCAGTTCGAAGCCGCGCTCGCCGCGCGCTGCGGCACCCGCCATGCCTTCGCCGTCACGTGCGGGACCCACGCCCTCGCCCTGGTGCTCCACTGCCTCGACGTCGGACCGGGCGACGAGGTCATCGTCCCCGCGTGCACCTTCATCAGCGTGGGGTGGTGCGTGGCCCAGCGCGGCGCCCGCCCCGTCTTCGTGGACGTCGACCGAGCGACCCTGGGACTCGACCCGGAGAAGGTGCGTGAAGCGATCGGTCCTCGGACGAAGGGGATCATCGCCGTTCACACGTTCGGCCAGCTCTGCGCGATGGACGCCATCGAGACGCTCGCGGAAGAGCACGAGCTCTTCGTGGTCGAAGACGCCTGCGAGGCGCTCGGAGGCGTCCTCGACGGTCGACCGGTGGGTGGTCTCGCGGACGTCGCGGTCCACAGCTTCTACGCCAACAAGGTGATGACCACCGGGAACGGCGGCGCCATCACCACCGACAGCGACGAGCTCGCATCGCTGGTTCGTGAGCTGCGCGGGTACAGCTACGCGCCGGGGCGCTTCTTCTGGCACCACCATCCGCCCTTCAACCTACGCATCAGCGCGCTCCAGGCCGCCGTCGGCCTCGCCCAGCTCGAACGCATGGACGCCATCCTCGACGCGAGGGCCGCGCTCGAGCGGCGCTATCACGAACGGCTCGCGGGCATCGAAGGGCTCACCCTACCCAGCTTCGCGCCGGGCAGCGTCTGCTGGATGTACACCGTGCACGTCGAAGCTGCGTACGGGGCGGACGCCACCGAGGTCCGCCGACGCCTCGCCGCTGCCCACATCGAGACTCGCCCGGTCTTCGCGCCACTCCACGCCCAACCCGTGCTGCAGGAGGCCGCCGCGCCCACCCAGGGCCCCTTCCCCGTGGCCGAGTGGGCGGGCGCCACCGGAATCAACCTCCCGAGCAACCCACTGCTGAGTGACGCCGAGCTCGACCGGGTCGCGGCCGTCCTGCGCTCGTGAACGCTGCGACCGTGAACGCCTCGCCCCTCGAAGCCGGCGCCGATGGACACACGCTCAGCGTCATCGTGCCCACCCTCGACGAAGCCCCGTGCATCGACGCGGTGCTGGATGGGCTGCTCGCGATGGGAGACACCATCGACGAGGTGCTCGTTGTGGACGGGGGCTCGACCGACGGAACGCTGGAACGGGTGGAAGCGTGGCTGAGCACCCACCAAGGTCGGCCGGCATTGGTCCTGCACCGCCAGACCACCGGGGGCTTCGGTCCGGGGCTCTGGGAGGCCTTCGAGCGCGCGCGGGGGAGCCTGCTGGCGATCGTCGACGCCGACGGTTCGCACGACTGGGGCGACCTGCCCGCGATGCGCGCGCGGATCGCGGCGGGCGCGGACTACGTGCTCGGCAGCCGATACGCCGGCGCCTTCCGTTGGCGGGGTGTGGGCCGGTGGCCCTGGTCCACGTCCGACGACGATTCGCTCCTTCACGAATGGGGTAACCTGGCCATCGTGGGTCTGGCGCGCGTGCTGCACGGCTACCCGCTGAGCGACGTGATGATGGGTTTGCAGATGTGGCGCCGGTCGAACTTCGAGCGCTTCACGCTCCGCGAGCCCAGCCAGGCCTTCGAAGCCGAGCTCGTCCTCGAGACGCTCCACGCGGGGCTGCGCATGGAGGAGCTGTCGACCCACGAGCGACCGCGCATCGGCGGCGAGGCGAAGCTCCACCCCCTGGTCGATGGGTGGGCGACCCTCCGCGTGATCGCCGAGTCATGGTGGCGACACCGTGCTCCACGGAGGCGACGATGAGCGACGCGGACTTCGAGCACGACGTCTGCGTGATCGGCCTCGGCCGCGTCGGTCTCCCGCTGGCGCTGAGCCTCCGTGAGCGAGGGTGGCGCGTGGTGGGTGTGGAGCGCGACTCCACGCTGCGAGAGGCCATCGACGCGGGCCGGCTGCCCTTTCGGGAGCCCGGCTTCGAGCCCCTCCTCCGGAGCGAGCCGCTGGAGGTCCACGCAGACGTCGCCGTCGCCGCCCGTTGCGAGCACCTGGTCGTCACCGTCGGAACGCCGCTGCGAGCGAACATCGAAGCCGACATGAGCGAGGTGAACGCCGTCTTCGACGCGCTCGCACCTCGCCTCCGAGCAGGGCAGTCGCTGGTTCTCCGAAGCACCGTCAGTCCGCGGACGACCCAGATGATCGGCCGCCGTGTGGCGCGACGGACCGGTCTGGCGATCGGGCGCGACCTCGCGCTCACCTTCTGCCCCGAGCGCATCGCCGAAGGGAAGGCGCGCGAGGAGCTCGCGTCGCTACCGCAGATCGTCGGCGCGGACGACGAGCTCAGCGGCGCGAGAGCCCGAGCCCTCTTCGAGGGGCTCGCGCCGGCGGTGTTCGTGACCAGCAGCGTGAACGCCGAGCTGCTCAAGCTCTTCACGAACATCGAGCGCTACGTGCACTTCGCGGTCGCGAACCAGTTCGCCCTCGTCGCCGACACCCTCGGAGGCAACATCCACGAGATCCGTCGACTGGCAAACGACCGCTATCCCCGCGAGCACATCGCGAGCCCCGGCTTCACGGGTGGCGCGTGCTTGCGGAAGGACTTCGGGATGATCGACGAATGGAGCCCCTACGTCGGGCTCTCGACCGCGGCGTGGCGCGTCAATGAGTCGATGCCGATGTTCCTCGTGCAGCACATGCTCCAACGCACGCCGCTGACCGACCGGACGATCGCGGTGCTCGGCTACAGTTTCAAGGCAGGGAGTGACGACGTGCGGGACAGCCTGACGCCGAAGCTGCTGCGCTACATCGAGCGGGAGTGCCCGGCGGAGATCCGGGTCAACGATCCCTTCCTGCCCGACCCCATCGTCGACCCCACGCTCGCCGAACCGCTGGCCAACCGGTCGCTCGCCGACTGCCTCGAGGGCGCCGACGCGATCTTCGTCGCCGTCGACCACCCGCCCTATGGCGAAGCGCTACGTTCGCGCGCCGGCTCGGCGGCCTGGGTCGCCGATCTCTGGAACAGCGCGGGCAACGACCAGCTCTTCTATTCGCTCGACGGCCTCGAGGCCCCGCCGTGATCCACTTGGTCACGGGCGGCAGCGGATTCCTGGGCTCGGCGCTGGTTCGGTCGCTGGTGCAGCGTGGACACCAGGTCCGGGTGCTCGACGATCACTCTCGGGGCCGGCGGGAGCGGCTCCCGTCGGGCGTCGACCTCGTCGAGGCCGACCTGCGAGACCTCGCCTCCGTCCGTGCTGCGAGCGTCGGCGCCTCGGTCGTTTGGCATCTCGGAGCCGTCAACGGCACGGCGAGCTTCTACGACGAGCCCGATCGGGTGCTCGAGGTCGGCGTCGCGGGCACCCTGCACGTGATCCAGGCGGCCCTGAGCTGCGGCGTCCGCCGGCTCGTCCTCGCGAGCAGCAGCGAGGTCTACCACCGACCGCCCATCGTCCCGACGCCCGAGACCGTCCCCGCCGTCATCCCCGACCTACACAATCCGCGCTTCAGCTACGCGGGCTCGAAGATCATCGGGGAGCTCCTGGCCCTGCATCTGGCGCGACCGCGTGGCCTCGAGTGCGTGATCGTCCGGCCGCACAACGTCTACGGCCCGGACATGGGCGAGCTGCACGTGATCCCGCAGCTCGCACGCCGCCTCGCGACGCTGAAAGCAAAGGGAGACTCGGTGCTCCCGATCGAAGGCGACGGAAGCCAGACGCGAGCGTTCTGCTTCGTGGCGGACGCGGCGCACGCGATCGCCGAGGTGGGCGAGCGCGCCGCGGACGGAAGCGTGGTCAACGTCGGGCGCGAAGAGGAGGTCACCATCGCGGACCTGGCGAAGCGGATCGCCCGACGGGTCGGCGTGGAAGTGAGCCTCCAGCCCGGTCCGCCCGCGAAGGGCGGCACGCCGCGACGTTGCCCCGACACGGCGGCCATGCGCGCGCTGGGAGTCGAGGCTCCGACCACCCTCGACGACGGGCTGGCCCCCACCGTCGACTGGTACCTCACTCATCCACCGAGCTGACGTCGAACGAGGCGCGACCTCGGGTACCATCGCGCCGATGGCCGATGGGAACCTCGACGCGGCACTCGCATTGGTTCGGCGCTGGCACGACCAACGCCCCACCCAGCGGCGGATGCTGGACCGAGACGAAGTCCAGTCGGTGCGGGTGCTGGGACCGGTTCAGGTGCGCCTGCGGTCGCTCCTCGAAGATCGCTTCCTCGACTTCGAGGAGGGCCCGCCCCCGGAGGGCGACGCGCCCATTCAGCCGGAGCCGGAAGACCCGTGGGCGGTGAGCCTCGAAGACCTCGACCTCGCGGCGATGGTCCAGGACGCCGACGAAGAGCGCACCCGCTGGCCCGAGCTCCCGTCCATCGTCCGACCCTGCAGCCGATGCGAGGGCGAAGGCGTCGTGCCCTGCGCGACCTGCGGCGGTGACGGCATCGTGGACATCTCGGGCTGCGACGACTGTGGCGGCAGCGGGAAGTCCGCCTGCCGGAACTGCCGAGGGACCGCCCGGCGCCGGGTGCGCGTTCGGATTCGCCGGCGCTTCCGCTTCGACGAGTCGACCCGGATCCACGAAGACGAGTCCGACGAGGTCGGTCCCCACGTGCTCTTGCACCTGGTCGACCACCCCACCCCGGGCGAGGTCTTCCACGAGCAGGACTCGCCGCGGATCCAACGCTACGCCGGCAAGGGCTCGGGCGAGGGCTACCGAACGGCCGCGACGCCAATGGCGGCGACGGTCGAGGCGCTGCTGAAGGACGCGCGGCCCGAGCACGGCGAACGCGTGGCCCATCAGTGGCTGACCGTCACCCGCATCCCGGTCTACGCCCTCGAGCTCTCGCGCGGACGCACGGCCTACGTCTATGGGGACCCGCCGATGGTCTCGCCGCCGGGCTTGCTGCGGCCGACGTGGCTGGTGCTCGTCCCGCTCCTCGTCGCGATGGCGTTGCTGGCGGCGACGGCGCTCACGTTCTTCTGGCTCGTCGCGCGAGCCGAGGGCCGCTAGATGCTAGTGCGTGATCCACATCGGTTGAAGGGCGCTACGCGCCCTGAGCACGCCCCTGCGGTCGTCCCCTCACGCTCGAAAACACTTCGGCATTTCCTCGGTTCGCGGACACCCCATCGAACCCACCCAGACCACGGATCTCCCGTCAACCGATGTGCATCACGCACTAGCCGACCACCGCGACGGTCACGCAGAGCACCGTCGCGACGAGCGCAGCGGCGAGCGCACCGATCATCCAACGCGGTGCGCGCTCGGCGGCGTCGCGGCGCGTCTCCAGCGCCAGGGCGACCACGAGCCACACCCAAGGCGCGCCGTGGAGGACCAGGTCGAACCAGTCCATCGCTCCCATGCCCACGGCTCCTCCGGCGACCCAGCGGATCTTGCCCAGCAGGTGAGGCTCCGGAACGAAGGGCGCCAGGCCGAGCGTGAGCGCAGCGCCGAGGGGGAATGCGAGGCGATGCACGGCTACCACTCCGTGGGCAGCTCACCGCGTTGGATGAGGCTGGCCACGTCCATGCTCACTGCGACCGACACGTGCACCAAGAACCCGGCCCAGATGGAGCGGTAGCGGAGCGCGAGGGTCCCGAGCGCGAGACCGGCGACGATGGCGCCGACGGTCTCCGGCCAGGGCTTGCCGAAGTGGATCAGGCAGTAGGGCACCATCATCGCCCAGATGGCCTGGCTGCCCATCGTCCGCTCGAGCACGTGCAGCCAGTGGCCGCGGAAGAAGAACTCGAGCGAGAAGAACTGGAGCGCGTAGAGCGCCTCCCACCAGAGCAGGTCCGAGACGCTGCGGCCGGCGAAGGCGTACATCGGGTACTTGTTCTGGAACGTGGCGTCGTAGCTGACGAGGGCCACGAGCGGCAGCACCACCAGGAGGCACGCGCCGTAGATGGCGAGGTGACTGCGGAAGCCCTCGGTGGTGAGGCCGTGATCCCGCAACCGCTCCTTGAGCACCAGCTTGATGAAGATGGCGGGCAGCACCAGATAGCCGCCGATGCGAAAGCAGGTCCACCAGAGCTTCTCGTTCGCTTGGTAGATCGGCGACATCCGGTCGCCCGCCCAATCCGCCTCGACGAAGTGCTCGACGTAGGCGTCGAACCCCTGCCCCTTGCCCGCGTAGTGGAGCGCCGTGAGGATCAGCGCTCCGAGCATGAGCGTGACCATCGGCCGCCAGTCCGGGCCGAGACCCTTCTCGGCCCGCTCCTGCCGATACGCCAGCGCGCGTGCGTCCGCCGCCTTCCACGTCCCGAGCGTGACCCAGCGCAGGTAGCCGCCGAAGCCTTCGCCCCGAGGCTCGTCCGCGGTGGTCGGCGCGTCGGACTCCGGCTGCGCCTTGCGCTTCGTCTTACGCTTCTTCGCCATCGCTGCGAAACGCCGCCAAGAGCTCGCGGGCCGCGGCCGCGGCCGTCCGTTCGCCGGCCCGCACGGCGGCCTCCTGAGTCGCCCACGCCCGGCCCACCGCCGGGTGGGCTCGGAGCTCGCGGAGCAGGGTCTCCTCCACGAGCTGCCGCATCCAACGGGCGGCCTGATCCTCGCGTCGACGGTGGAAGATGCCGCTGGCCTTCTCGCGCTGGGTGAGGGCCTGGAGCGCCTCCCAGAGCCCTTCGAGGCCCGTGCCTTCCTTCGCACTGATCAGGTGCACCGGCGGGGCGGACTTGCCGCGCATCAGCTTGAGCGCGGAGCGAAGCTCGGCCGCGCGGCGCTCGGCAGCCTGGCGGCCCGGGCCGTCGGCCTTGTTCACGGCGAGCACGTCGGCGACCTCGAGGATGCCCCGCTTGATGCCCTGCAGCTCGTCCCCCGCCCCCGACAGCATGAGCACCAGGAAGTGGTCCACCATCTCACGGACCATCACCTCGGACTGACCGACGCCGACGGTCTCGACGAGGATCACGTCGTGGCCCGCGGCCTCACACAGGAGCGCGCTCTCGCGGGTCTTCCGCGCGACACCGCCGAGGTTGCCGCTGGTGGGCGACGGGCGGATGTAGGCCCGTTCGTCTCGGCTCAACTTCGCCATTCGCGTCTTGTCGCCGAGAATCGAACCGCCGCTGAGCACGCTCGAGGGGTCGATGGCGAGCACCGCAACGCGATGGCCCTCCTCCACCAGCTTCACACCGAAGGCGTCGATGAAAGTGCTCTTGCCGACCCCCGGCACACCGCTCACGCCGAGGCGGACCGCACCACCCGTCGCGTCGAGGACCGCATGCAGCATCACCTCCGCCTCGGCGCGGTGGGCGGGCAGCTCGCTCTCCACCAGCGTGATGGCGCGCGCGAGCATCGCCCGATCGCCAGCCTTCACGCCGTTGGCGAGCTCGTCTGGGGAGGGGCGCGCCACGCTCTCGAGCTCAGTCCGCCTCGAGCGAGGCTTCGAGTCGGTCGAGGAGCTCGACTGCCGCCTCGCCGATGACCGTGCCCGGCCCGAAGATGGCGGCGGCGCCGGCCTCGAGGAGCGCTTGGTGATCCTGGGGCGGAATCACCCCACCGCAGACGACCAGGATGTCGCCACGGCCGGCCTTCTCGAGCTCGTCGCGGAGCTGCGGCACCAAGGTCAGGTGTCCCGCGGCGAGGGAGCTGACGCCGACGACGTGCACGTCGTTCTCGACCGCCTGGCGGGCGGTCTCGGCGGGGGTCTGGAAGAGCGGACCGACGTCGACATCGAAGCCGAGGTCGGCGAACGCCGTGGCGATCACCTTCTGGCCACGGTCGTGGCCGTCCTGGCCCATCTTCGCGACGAGGATGCGCGGCCGACGGCCTTGGTTCTCGTGGAAGGTCTTCGCGCGCTCGCGCGCCTTCTGGGTCTTCCTGTCGTCGCCCGCTTCGCTCTCGTACACGCCCTGCACGCTCCGGATGGTCGCTTCGTAGCGGCCGTAGACCTTCTCGAGGGCCATCGACATCTCGCCGACGGTGGCCTTCGCTCGAGCCGCCGCGATGCCGCACTCGAGCAGGTTGCCCTCCCCCGTCTCGGCGCACTTCGTGAGCGCGGCGAGCGCCTCGTCGACGGCGGCCTGGTCGCGGCTCGCCTTCAGCTCCTCGAGCCGCGCGAGCTGCGCCTCCCGCACCTCGCGGTTGTCCACCTTGAGGATGGGGATCTCGTCCGCCTCGTCGGGAACGTGACGGTTGATACCGATGATCGGCTGCTGACCGCTGTCGATGCGCGCCTGGGTGCGTGCGGCCGCCTCCTCGATGCGGAGCTTCGGGAGCCCCTCTTCGATGGCCTTGGTCATGCCGCCGAGCGCCTCGACCTCCTGGATGTGGGCCCAGGCGCGCTCCGCGAGCTGCCGCGTGAGCCGCTCGACGTAGTAGCTGCCGGCCCACGGGTCGATGGTGTCGCGGGTGCCCGCCTCGTGTTGGAGGAAGAGCTGCGTGTTGCGCGCGATGCGCGCCGAGAAGTCCGTCGGCAGCGCGAGCGCCTCGTCGAGGCTGTTGGTGTGCAGGCTCTGGGTGTGACCCTGCGTGGCGGCCATCGCCTCGATCGCCGTACGCGCGACGTTGTTGTAGACGTCCTGCGCGGTCAGCGACCAACCGGAGGTCTGGCAGTGGGTGCGCAGCGCCATCGACTTCGGGTTCTCCGGCTCGAACTGGCGGACGATGGTCGCCCAGAGCAGCCGCGCCGCCCGGAGCTTGGCGACCTCCATGAAGAAGCTCTTGCCGATGGCGAAGAAGAAGCTGAGCCGGGGCGCGAAGGCATCGATGGCCAGCCCGGCGTCGAGGCCGGTGCGGATGTACTCGAGGCCGTCCGCGAGCGTATAACCGAGCTCCAGATCCTGCGTCGCTCCCGCTTCCTGCATGTGGTAGCCGCTGATCGAGATCGAGTTGAAGCGGGGCATGTGCTTCGACGTGTGCTCGAAGATGTCCGCGACGATCCGCATCGAGGGCTTGGGCGGGTAGATGTAGGTGTTCCGGACCATGAACTCCTTGAGGATGTCGTTCTGGATGGTCCCGGTGAGCCGCTTCTGGTCGACGCCCTGCTCTTCGGCGGCGACGACGTAGAGGGCCATGATCGGGAGCACGGCCCCGTTCATGGTCATGGACACGCTCATCTGGTCGAGGGGGATGCCCTCGAAGAGCAGGCGCATGTCGAGGATCGAGTCGATGGCCACGCCCGCCATGCCGACGTCACCGGTGACGCGCTCGTGGTCCGAGTCGTAGCCGCGATGCGTCGCCAGATCGAAGGCGATGCTGAGACCCTTCTGCCCGGCTGCCAGATTCCGGCGGTAGAACGCGTTGGACTGCTCGGCGGTGGAGAAGCCGGCGTACTGCCGGACCGTCCACGGACGCGAGACGTACATGGTCGAATAGGGCCCGCGGACGTAGGGCGCGAAGCCCGGGTAGCCGCCGAGGTGATCCAACCCTTCGAGGGCTTCCGGACCGAAGCGAGCGGGCACCTCGATGCCCTCGGGAGTCTTCCACGTGGGTCGCTCGGCGGGTGCCGGCGACTCGGCGGTCTCGACCGCGTCGAACTCGAGCGCGGAGAAATCGGGGAAGTCCATCAGCCCTCCTCCTCGACGAGACGTAGCGTCGGTCCGCCCTGCACGATGCCGATGCCCTCGAGAATGGCCGCGAGCTCGTGGATCAGATCCTTGCCCGCATACACGAAGGCATCCACGCCACGCTTCTCGAGCTCCTCGCGCTGCTCCTTCGGCCGGCCGGCGAGCAGCACCATCTTGGCTCCCTTCGCCTTCACCTTCGCCGCCAGCTCGAGCGCGACCTCGACCATCCGGTCGTCGGAGGCGCAGATGGCCACGACCGGCTCGCCGTCGAAGGCCGCCAGGGCCGCGTCGACGTCGGCGTAGCCTTCGGCCGAGGACTCGCTGCCCAGACCGGCGGCCGCGAAGAGGTTGGTGGTCCAGGTCAGCCGCGCCGAGTGCTCGGCCAACGGGCCGACGTTGGCCACGAAGACCGTGGGGCGCTGGCCGTGACGCTCGGCCCAGGCGTCCACCTTGTCACGGAGCGTCTCCCAGGGCGCCGCTTGCGGGACGCGCTGAACCGGTGCGACGTGGAGCGACGCCCGCCCGGTGCGCAAGAGCGTGCCGACGCTGTAGAGGTCCACGCCGAGCCCGATGCACTTACGGACCGCGTCGTCGACCGGAGCACCGCCCGCGCGGAAAGCGCGCACGGCTTCGGCGAGCTGCAGCAGGCTCTCGTGTCGGTCGTCCGAGCTGACCTCGGCCAGCTCGTTGCCGAGCTCGACCTCGACCTCCCGCATTCGAGTGGCCTCGCGCTCGAGCGGTGCTTCCTCCAGGTCGGGGAAGACGCTCACGCCGACCACCGCGCGCTTGCGGTTCGCGACCGAGTCGAGAATGCGCTGCTGGAACGACGCGATGCTGCGAGCCACCCGTCCGTCGAGCAGCGCCTTGCTCATGCCGCCGGCGCCTTCGATGTCCTGGAGCTCGGCCCAGGCCTCCCGGGCGATGCCATCGGTGAGCTGCTCGAAGGCGAAGCTGCCCGCCGCCGGATCGTCGACCCGGTCCAGGTAGCTCTCCTCGCGGAGCACGTGCTGGGTGTTGCGGGCGATGCGACGAGCGAGCCCGTCACTCTCCCCGACCGCTTCGTCGAAGGGCACCACGCTGATGGTGTCCGCGCCGCCGATGGCCGCCGCGAAGGTCTCGGCGGTCCCACGGAGCATGTTCACCCACGGGTCCCGCTGGCTGCGGCTGGAGCGATCGCTGTCGGCGTGGAGCGCCATGCGCTGGTCGTCGGCGTCACCCCCGAGGGCGGCGACCACCTTGGCCCACACCCATCGCAGCGCGCGCAGCTTGGCGATCTCTGCGTAGACGTGGCTCGAGACGCCGACCGTGAAGCGGAGCGTGCGGCACGCCTCCGAAAGAGAGAAGCCGGCTTCGTCCAGCTGGCGGAGATACGCGAGACCGGTGGCCGCGGCCCAGGCGACCTCGGCCGAGACCGACGCACCGGCGGCCTGGTAGCGCCGGGTGTCGACGAGCACGGCTCGCATCTTCGGGGCGTGGTCGCGGGCGAGACGGGCCACGGCGGCCAGCTCTTCGCGAGCGGTGCGCAGCCCGCCGGGAAGCGAGCCACTGCGCACCAGGATGCCGAGCGGGTCCGCGCCGAAGCCGCCCTCGAGCGCTCCGGTCTCGACCCCCCGATGCTCGGCCAGCGTGAGCAGCGCCGCAGCGGCCGGCAGCGCGTCGATGCGCGCTTCGAGCTGAATGGGCATCTCGCCGAGCGGGAAGTGCTCGAGCGCGACCCCCAGATCGCCGGCGGTCAGGGTGCGCGTGCCGTGGTCGAGACCCGCGCGGAGCCAGATGCCCTCGGCGCCACCTGCGACCTCGGCACGGATCGCCTCGGCAGCCTGGTGCATTCGGGGGTCGGAGACGACCTGCCAGATGGACCAGCCGCGGGTGGGCCGGACGCCTTCCGGCAGCGTCCGCGGGGCTTCGGTGTAGAGGGCCTCGATCCAGACCTCGCTGGTCAGGTCACGCGCGAGCGCCTCCGGCGTCTTCCCGCGGAGATCGGCGCCGACCTTCGCCTTCCAGGCCTCGGCCGTCACGGGCTCGAAGGCGCCCCCGAAACGCGTCTCCTCGTCCTCTGCCACCGTGAGCCGGTCTTAGCCGCGCGGCCGCGCCACTGCAACAGTATCCGACCAATCCATCCGTGGGGCGTGCCCCCTTCGATACGTCGAGAGCGGTCGCCGAGGGGCCGACGGATCCGTCGCGAAGGCCATCGAAGCGGTCCCAGAGGCGCGGAAAGGACCCCAATCGGCGCTTTTTGAGGCCCATCGGTGAGTGTTGCTCGCCCGGACCCCGATCGCGTGTCAGCGTCGGGGCCGTCATGAGGGGGCCGATTCTCATCGTCGACGACGATCCGACGCTGCGGGAGGCGCTCGGCCGCATCTTGCGCGCCGAGGGGCACGAAGTGCTCGTGGCAGCGAGCGGCGACGAAGCCGTCCTGGCCGCACGTCGCGAGCGCCCCGCGCTCATGGTCGTGGACTACGCGATGCCGGGGATGGACGGCGAGATGGTGCTGGACGCGCTCCGGACCGAGCTCGAGGGCACGCCCACGGTCTTGCTCACCACCACGGACCAGCAGCAGATCCGCGCCCAGCGCCTCGGCGCACTCGGCCTCTGCAAGCCCTTTCAGGTCGAAGAGCTCCTCGCCGCCGTCGACCGGCACCGCCAGCCGGCCGACTGAACGGCTACCAGCCGAAGACGAGGACCACCGCGGTGAGCCCCTGCGCGGCGGTCACGCTGGCGAAGAGGATCGCGAGGCGCCGCCCGGCGGCACGAGACAGCCGCTCGGCGGCGTCCCGTCGCCCGCCCGGAATCAGCTGTCCGTCCTCGGGCCACGGAGCAGGCCCTTCGCGGAGACCGCCACTGATCAGGGTCTGGAAGTGGCCGACCACCGCCACCTCCGCCCCGTCGCTGAGCGTCGCCTCCTCGGAGCCGAGCGCCGGGCCCTCTGCGGGAAGGGTGATCCGCAACGGCCCGCCGGAGACCTGCGCCGACCCCTCGCTGATGAAGCGCCCCCCGCTCACACGAACCTCGGCGTCCGTGTGGAGCCTCCCCTCGAGGGCCCGCAGACCGGGCCCGGCGTCGAGCTCGTCGGTGCGGGTCAGGGAACGCAGGTGACGCACTCGCTGGAACGCGCGCCATGGGCCACCGAAGCTGAGCGCCCATAGGACCAGGCTCAGCGCGAGCAGCCCGTAGCACCACCCGCTGACTCGAGCGTCGACGCGGTCGGAGAAGGAGTCGTCCATCCGGACCCCCGCCGAGTCGATGCGCATCGTGATCGCCCCGCCGCGCTCGCAGGCCGCGACGATCCGATACTCGCCACCGTCCGGCACGACCAAGACCCGCCCGACCGGGCCACAGCTCGACGCCACGAAGCCGACGCCGCCACCATCCCGTGCGGCGACGGTGACCCCCTGGTCGGTGGAGCGCACCACCACCTGCCCGCCACCGATGGTGACCGGCTCGGCCGGCGGCTCCGGCATCTCGACGCCAGCAGGGACGGCGGTCATCGGTAGTGGCACCAGGACCGCCTCTGCGAAGAGGAAGATCAAGCCCCCCGCCGAGAGCGCCGCCGACACACCGGCCGCCCGCAGCGCCGGGGGCACGGCGACCGGATCGTCTTCGAGCGGCTCTCCCTCGAGCTCGGCCCGGACCGCCGTGTAGGCGGCGACGTAGTGCGCGGTCGCGATGGGCACCAACACCGCGTAGGCGCCCAGCGAGGCCGCGATGGCCACCAGCAGCGTCTCCTGCGACTCGATGAAACTGAAGAGGGTGTAGGGGATCAGCTCGGCGACGAGCGTCACCAGGACCAGCGCCACGCGACGTTCGAGCGGGAGCCGGGTGATCGCCTGGGCCGAGAGCACGAACGCATGGCCGCCGATGCCCGAGTGGACGGACGAGTCGCGCAGGATCAGCGGGACGAACGAATAGGGAAGGAGAACGGCGAGCGCGACGCCGAGCGCGATGGTGACGCCGATCAGGCTCCGGGGGTCCTCGGCCATGGTCGGCACGAGGACAGCGGCAGCGCTCGCGCCGCCGACCGCGGCGAAGAAGACCACGGCGACGAAGAGGAAGACGAAGAGGCCACCGCGGAACTTCGCGTCGCGCTCACGCGCGCCCCCGCTGAGCGCGGCGTCCAGCTGGCGGCCGATCAGGAGGACCAGCGCCAGCGTGAGGGGCACGCCGAAGAGACAGAAGAAGGGCACCGAGGCCGCGAAGAGGAGCCCGTAGCCCACCGACGCTCCGCTCGAGCGTCGCAGCACCTCCAGCGTCGTCACCGCCACTCCTGCTGCATATCACGAGTGCGCCATCGACTTGCGACGGGCATTTCGGCCCTCGCCTGCTAAGGGAGCGACCGTGCGCCAGCGTCTCCTCGCGACCTGGGGTGTGCTCTGGGTGCTCGCACTTCTCGCGAACGCCCTCTACCGGCTGACCCCCCTGGCCCTCGAGCCCTTGCTCGATGGGAGCATGAGCGCGTGGCAGGTCGGGCTCTACATCGGCTGGGCCGTGCTGAACGCCTACACCGAGGGCTACCGCGGCTTTCATCTGCGCTTCTCCCCTCGAGTGGTGGGCCGCGCGTTCTACCTGAGCCGCAACCCTCGGCCCTTGGACGTCGTGTTCGCCCTCCCCTTCGTGATGAGCCTCTACCACGCGCAGCGGCGGCAGAAGATCGTCAGCTACACGTTCATCGTGGTGCTCACGGCGGTCATCCTCGCGGTCCGCGCGCTCCCGCAGCCGTGGCGGGGGATCATCGACGGAGGCGTGGTCGTCGGGCTCGGGCTCGGTGCTCTCTCCATCGGCTACTACTGGGTCCGCGGCCTCCGCGGCGACCCGCCCCCCGCGCCCGATCTCCCGGAGCCGACGGTCCCGGCCCCGGCCGTGTCCTAGTCAGCGGCGCCGGTCCCCGACGCGGGCACGCACGAAGCCGATCAGGCGCTCACGCGCGACGGCGGGGATCGTGTGCCCACCGGCGAACGGCACGAGGGTCGTGCTCACCTGGTGTTCTGCCAGGAGCCGACGAAGCTCGTCGGCTCGGTCGAACGTCAGCACCGAGTCGTCGCGACCATGGGTCATCAAGACTGGCGGCGGCGCCCCTCGCTGAATGGCCTCGACCCACCGGGACTTCGCGATCAGCGTACCGGAGAGCACGCCGATGCCACCGACCGATCGTTCGGCGCTCAGCCCGGCGTCCAGCGCCAGGATCGCTCCCTGAGAGAAGCCGGCCAGCACGACGCGGTCGGGTGGAATGCCACGCGCGCCCAACGTGCGGACGACCCCCTGAACCCGGCGGCTGGCGTCCGCGAGGCCCGCCGGCACCTCGTCGCTGAGGTCCTCGCCGGCGGCGCGGCGACGACGCCAGTCGTCGAGGGACCACCACTGGCGACCGCCACCGGCGGGCTCGGGAGCCGCCGGCATGACCGCAAGGCACCCGCTCGCTCGGGCGACCGTCGCGCCGAGGGGCACGAGGTCGTCGCCCGGGGCGCCATAGCCGTGGAGGAGCACCACCGCGCAGGCGGCCCCGTCGTCGCCGCGGCGCTCGACCTCGAGCCCACCCCACCCCTCCGCGCGCCCGCCGCTCGGCGCTTCCGGCGCAGGAGTCGCAGGGGAGCTCGGGGCCGCCGGCTCGGACGTGCAGGCGAGGAGGAACAGGCAGCTTACGCATGCTGCCGCTTCACGGGAGAGGCGCACGAAAGCACTGTAGGCTGTGCGCGCCCCATGCGCTTGTTTCAGCACACCCTCGCCGCCGCCCTCGCCCTCGCCCTCGCCTGCGGCGACGACGACGGAGACGACGCGCCCATGGACGGCGGTCGCGACGCCGCGACGCCCGACGACGACGGAGGGATCACGACCGACGCTGGGCCGGTGCCCTACCTCGGGCTCTGCGATCCGACCTTCGAGCCCGGACCCTTCCCAGCGCCGGACGCCTGGGGCCCCAACGACGGGCCCGGCGGTCCCGCCGTCACCTTCACCGAGGACGAGCGCTACGAGACCTGCGCCTACCTCGACGGCGGCGAGCTCGACACCACCGAGCACCACAACCTGGTGACGATGTACGACGGCTACCTCTTGATGCCGTGGGCTCCCGAGTCCGGCAACGGTGGGCTGACCTTCTGGGACTTCTCCGACCCCTGCGACCCGATCGTGCGAGGCACGGGCCACTCGCCCACGATGCGCGAGTCGCACTCGATCGGCTTCAGCTCCATCGGTGGGCAGTGGGCCGTGGTCGACTCGGTCGAGGCCTACCTGATGTTCGGCGGGGGGGGCATCCAGTTCTGGGACATCAGCGATACCTCCGCGCCGGAGCCGGTCGCCAACCTGAACCTCGAGGGCTTCTTCTATCCAGACGCGTACGCCCGCGTCGCGCTCAGCGTCTTCTGGCAGGTCCCCTTCGTCTATGTGGGCGCCGCCGACAACGGCGTCTACATCGTCGACGCCACCGACCCGACCGATGCCCGCGTGGTCGGACAGTACAGCTGGGAGCCCACCTTGCGCGTCGGCCAGGTGCAGGTGGTGGGCAATCTGCTGATCGCGACGGCCGCCGAAGGCCCGCGGACCGCACTCCTCGACGTGTCCGATCCGCTGAATCCGCAGCCCATCCCCGGCGGCGACTTCCTCGCTCGGGACTCGACCGGTGAGCCGCGGGGCGCGTACTTCACCAACTTCACCGGCGGCAACGTCTACTACGCGAACAAGGACGGCGGCGGCGGCGTCTTGGTCTATGACGTCAGCGACCCGGAGAACCCGACCTTCCTCGGCGAGAACATCAGCGACGGAAACGGCGGCTACGTCTTCGTGAAGGACCACCTGGCATTCGTCGGCGAGAGCCGCTTCGCGGCCATCTACGACCTCAGCACGATGCCGGACATCACCGAGGTCACGCGACTGGACCTCGAAGGGGACCTGGACACGATCACTCCCATCGGGAACGTCGCGGTGCTGAGCGTCGACGACGACGCCATCGACGATCAGGGAAGCTCGGTCATCCCCTACGAGCTCGAGCCGGACACGGCCTCGCCGAGCGTCACCTACGTGTGGCCCGCGGACGGCGCCGCGGCGGTCCCGGTCACCAGCCGCGTCGGCGTTACCTTCGGGGAGTTCGTCGACGTGAAGAGCGCCTTCGAAGGGAGCGTGCGCTTGACCGAGACCGACTCTGGCGCTCGGGTCGCGGGTGTGGTCTCTGCGCAAGAGACCATCGTGAACTTCCACCCCTTCTGTCCGCTGGCGCCAGGGACCTCCTACACGCTCGAGATCCCCGCCGGTGGCATCATCGACTTCAACGGCAACGCCACCACCGAAGCCTTCACCGCCACCTTCACCACCGAGTGAGGGTGCACCGACCGTCTTGATTCGACACGCACTCCTCGCTCTCGTCCTCTGCGCGCTCGCGTGCGGTGACGACACTCCGGCACCCAGCGACGCTGGACCACGCGACTTCGGTCCCGAAGCGCTCTCGGCCAGCCTCTCGGCGCCTTCGGTCGCCGACGTCGGGATGCGGGTGCTCCTCGACGCGACCGCATCCACCGGCGGGGTCCGCTACCTCTTCGACCTCGGCGACGGCCGCGAGATGGAGGACGACGACGGCGCGCTCGACGTGACGTGGGACGCTCCCGGCCGCTATTCGGTCGTGGTCACCGTCGAAGGCCCCGAGGGGGGCACGCGGACGGCAGGCGCGGTCGTGGCGATCACCGAGCGCCCGACCCACGCTCCCCGCCAGAGCGGGACGATCGCCCGACTCGAGACCGGGCTCTTCGCCGTGGTGGAGCCCGACGCGGACGTGTTCACCATCGCCGACCTCAGCGTCGGCGGAGAGCTGAGCCTCGTCACCCGCGTGGCGACCTGCGACGAGCCGCGGACCCTGAGCACCTACCGATGGAACGGGCGCGAGGAGCTCGCCATCACCTGCCGGGACGCGGTCATGCTGTCCACTCCGAGCGAGGGTGACGCGTTCACCATCCCGATGCCCGCGAACGCGAGGCCGCACGCGGCGATCGCAGCGGGTGATTCCGTGTGGGTCTCGCTGCAGGGCACCGGTGAGCTGGGCGAGATCGCGCTGCCGACCCGCACGCTCGTCCGCCGCGTGCCCGTCATCGCCGACGCTCGCGCGCTCGCGCTCCTGCCGGACGGACGCATCGCGGTCAGTCGCTGGCGCTCGCCCGACTCGGGGGCGGAGATCGCGCTCTTCGATCCGGCCACCGACGAGGTGGAGGTGGTGACGCTCCAGGTGGACCCGCAGGCGGGCTCCGACACCGAGAGCGGCGGGGTACCTTCGTACCTGGACTCGATCCTGGTCTCGCCGATCGGTGACCGAATCCTCGTTCCCTCGCTCCAGGCGAACTACGCCGAGGGGCGCTTCCTGACCGGCAGCGACCTGCGCTCCGACACCACCGTGCGAGCGGTCATCAGCGTGCTGGAGCGAACGGACGAGGGCTGGCGCGAACGCTTCGAGTCGCGCCGCCAGCTCGACAATCGCGGGCTGCTCTCGAGCGGTGTGCTCTCCAGCCGTGGCGACACGCTCTTCGTCGCGGCTCGGGGAGCGCGCGTGGTCGAGCGCATCGACGAGCTGGGGAGCTCGGCGGCCGGGACCATCCTCGGGATCGGCCACGCGCCAGTCGGCTTGGCGCTCGACGCGGGTGACCGTCACCTGGTGGTCCACGCGAGTCTGGACCGCCGGCTCGAGGTCTACGACGTCACCGACTTCAGTGGACTGCCCACGGTGGTGTCGACGCTCGCTACGGTGGCGAGCGAGCCGCTCGACGCGCAGGTGCTCGAGGGCAAGCGGCTCTTCAACGACTCCGCGGACCCACGGCTCGGGCGCGACGGCTACATGGCCTGCGCGCACTGTCACCTGGAGGGAGACTCGGACCATCGGGTCTGGGACTTCACCCAGCGCGGCGAGGGCCTTCGCCGGACCCCTCCGCTCTTCGGGCGGATGGGCGCGGGCCCCTTCCACTGGACCGCGAACTTCGACGAGCTCCAGGACTTCGAGAACGACATCCGGACCCACTTCGATGGCACCGGGTTGATGAGCGACGCGGACTTCGAGGCCACCGAGGACCCGCTCGGGGAGCCGAAGGCCGGCCGCTCGGAGCCGCTCGACGCCCTGGTCGCCTACCTCGAGACGCTCGACACGCACCTCCCGAGCCCCGAGCTCGAGGGCGGCGCGCTCTCGGCTGCCGCAGCTCGCGGCGAGACCGTGTTCGCCAGCGCGGGGTGTCCGACCTGCCACGCGGCGCCGACGTTCACCGACAGCGAGATCGTCGACGGCGCGCCCGTGCTCCACGACGTCGGCACGTTCGGCGACGGCAGCGGCGGCCGCATCGGTGAGGCGCTCACCGGCCTCGACACCCCCACCCTCCGCGGCCTCTGGCACCAGCCCCGCTACCTGCACGACGGCAGCGCGACCTCGCTCGAAGAAGTGCTCACCACCCGGAACGCCGCCGACACCCATGGCACCACCAGCACCCTCAGCGCCGACGAGCTCGCCGACCTCATCGCCTACCTCCGCTCCCTCTGACCCCCATCGACCTCCGGGACCTCCCGGGACCTCCCGCCCATCGACCTCCGGGACCTCCCGGGGACGCTCGTTTTCATCGTTTTCATTCCCCATCGACCTCCCGGGGACGCTCGTTCTCCGGCACCTCCCGGGGACCCGGGACCTCCCGGGCGCTCGGGACCTCCCGGGGACGCTCGTTTTCATCGTTTTCATTCCCCATCCGCCAGACCGCAAGCGGGACCTCCCGGGGACCTCCCGGGGACGCTCGTTTTCATCGTTTTCATTCCCCATCCGCCAGACCG
>CAYXAP010000003.1:50274-243574 GCA_964462035.1 uncultured Sandaracinus sp. | reverse complement strand
GGGACCTCCCGGGGACGCTCGTTTTCATCGTTTTCATTCCCCATCCGCCAGACCGCAAGAACCCCGAGAAGCCCCGCAGCAGACACCAGGGACGCTCGTTTTCATCGTTTTCGTGGTTCCACGAGAATGAAAACGATGAAAACGAGCGTCCCCTATGACACTGGGTGTCGTCTTGCGAATCCCGGTCGGGGGGGCCAGGGTTTCGCATGGACTACGATGCGACGGGGACGCGGGCGCGGGTTCGAGAGTGGCAGTACCTGACGGGGGCCGACTTCGCTGCGATGGACCGCGCGAAGACGGTGGTCACCGTGAGCTGCTCACCGCTCGAAGTGCACGGTCCGCACCTGCCGGTCGTCGCGGACAACCACGAGGCCGAAGGGATCACGCTGCGAGCGCTCGAGCTCCTGTCCGAGCGCGACCCGGAGATCGAATTCGTCCACCTGCCGCCAATCTACGTGGCCACCGACGTCGTGCCCCAACCGGGCTCGGTCGCCTTCCGTGGCTCCACCATCCGCGCGGTGCTCGAAGACCTCGGCCGCTCCCTCGCCAAGCAAGGCTTCCGCCATGTCTGGGTCGGTAGCTTCCACGGCGGTCCGCGCCACTTCGTGAACATCGAGCAGGCCTGCGCGAACGTGAACCGCGAGCACGGCATCCGGATGGTCAGCATCTTCTCGCTGCTCATCACCAAGCTCACCGATGGGAGCACCAGCCTCGAAGACGTGCTCGGCGAGCTCGAGGGCACCAGCGCCGACAAGCTCCGCGGCGATACCCACGGCGGCGCGGTCGAGACCTCGCTGCTGCTCCACCTTCTGGGCGAGAAGGTCCGCGACCATCGCGCTCTCCCCCAGCGCACGGTGGAGAAGGACCTCGAAGAGCGCAACGCCCCGCCGCTGCGTGAGACGAACATCGTCGGCATGGTGCGTGGGTTCCGCGAGAAGCTGCAGTACTTCATGCGCGAGAGCTACGCAGGCGACCCCGCCCACGCGACGCCGGAGCTCGGCGCGAAGATGCTCGAGGTGCTCGCCGGCCACGCCGCCGACGCGCTCCAGGCCCTGTGGGAGGAGCGACTCGATCCCGCCGAGTGTCACTCGCCGCTCTGGAAGCTGCGCTGGGTCTTCACGGTGCCCGCCATCGGCGCTGCCTTCGAGCGCGCCATCGGCTACCGCAGCCAGGTATTCTAGAACGCGCTCAGGGGAGCTTCGCGAGGCGCGCGTCCAGCGTCGCCTCGTCCTCCGCCGTCACCGTGACGTGGCCGATCTTCCGGCCCTTCTTCGGCGCCTTCGCGTAGTCGTGCAGGTGCGCACCCGGCACCGCGAGGATGGCCTCGGTCGGCGGCATCTCCCCGAGGAAATTCCGCATCTCGCACACACCCCGCGCCGCGCAGGAGCCGAGCGGCAGCCCCATCACCGCGCGCACGTGGTTCTCGAATTGGCTCGTCTCCGCGCCCTCGATGGTCCAGTGCCCCGAGTTGTGCACACGCGGCGCCACCTCGTTGGCGACCAACCCTCCGGGCGTGTCGAAGAGCTCGACCGCGAAGACGCCCACGTAGTCGAGGTCCTCGGCGAGCAGTCGCGCGATCTCGTGGGCGCGCGTGGTCATCGACTCGTCGACCTCCGCCGGCGCCCGCGACGCCACGAGCACCCCACTCTCGTGCCGGTTGTCCGGCAGCGGGTAGGCATCGAAGGTGCCGTCGACGGCGCGTACGCCGATGACGCTCAGCTCGCGCCGGAACGGAACGAAGCCTTCGAGGATCATCGGGCGGTCGATCGGGCCGACCGCCGCGACGTCGGCCGCCTCCCGCAGGAGCCACTGCCCCTTGCCGTCGTAGCCGAAGCGCCGCGTCTTGAGGATCGACGGTAGCCCGAGCTCCGCCACGGCCGCGTTCAGGCTCGCCTCGTCGTCCACGGCAGCGAAGGGCGCCGTCTCGACGCCGAGCGCGTTCAACGCGCGCTTCTCGGTGAGCCGGTCCGAGCTCATCGCCAGCGCGCCGACGGTCGGCCGAACCGGCGCGTGCTTCGCCAGCGCCTCCGTCGTCGCGACCGGCACGTTCTCGAACTCGTAGGTCACGACGTCCGAGAACTCCGCGAGCCGCGCGATCGCCGCCGGGTCGTCGTAGGCCGCCGAGACGTGCTCCGTCACGTCGCCCGCGGGGCAACGCTCCTTCGGGTCGACCACCAGGGTCTCGATGCCGAGTGGATGGGCAGCGAGCGCGATCATGCGCCCGAGCTGGCCTCCTCCGAGAATGCCGAGCTTCATGGCGCGCCTCCGTCCCCCTCAGAGCGGGGGGAGCTCTCCATTCGCGAGGACCTCGTTGGTCCGGCCCTGCCGCCACTCGCGGAGCCGCTCTCGAATCTCCGGGTGCTTCGACCCGAGCATCGACGCCGCCAACAGCCCCGCATTCATGGCGCCGGCCGCTCCGATGGCGAGGGTTCCGACCGGAATCCCGCGCGGCATCTGCACGATCGAGAGCAGCGAGTCCATCCCGCTGAGCGCGCGGGACTTCACCGGTACCCCGAGGACGGGGAGCACGGTCATGCTGGCGACCATCCCCGGGAGGTGAGCCGCTCCGCCGGCCCCGGCGATGAGCACCTCGAGCCCACGGCCCTCGGCGCCCTTGGCGTACTCGACGAGCAGGTCCGGTGTGCGATGGGCGCTGACCACCCGGCGCTCGTTGGGGACCTCGAGCGCTTCGAGAATCTCGATGCACCCCTTCATGGTCTCCCAGTCGGACTGGCTCCCCATGACCACGCCGACCAGCGGCTGTACGGCTTCACTCACGGCTCAGTGCTCCCGGTGTCGTCGCTCTCGGCACAGGCAGGGCCATTGATCGACGAGGGGTCCCTCGTCAAGGAACATCCCCTCACTGCCCGCCGTGGACCGCCACCAGGGCCAGGCCGACGTGGGCGATCACCCCCCGCATGCGGGCCTCGACGTTGCCTTCCAGGTAGGCCGCCAGCGCCGGCTCGGTCTCCGCCAGGCGCCCGACCGGGTCTGCCCCGGAGGTCTCGTCGAGCCTCGCGAAGGACACCGCCTTGTCGGTCCCGTGGTGGGTCCGCACACACTCCGCCAACACCTCGGCATGGAAGACCGCGTGAATCACCGCCTCGCCGCCCCCCAGCCGCTCCATCTTCGCAGTGAGGAACTTGCTCACGTGGGGCTGCGTCTGGACGAAGT
Source organism: uncultured Sandaracinus sp. (assembly GCA_964462035.1). Lineage (GTDB taxonomy): Bacteria > Myxococcota_A > Polyangia > Polyangiales > Houyiibacteriaceae > UBA1660. The sequence goes on along the minus strand of CAYXAP010000003.1, from coordinate 240,400 downwards.
TGCCGACCGCCAGCTGGGCGTAGGTGGGCTCCTTCATCCGCTCGGACACGGCCGCGACGACTTCGGCGACCTCGCTCTCGGGAATGGCCACGGTGGGAGCCTACCATTGGGTGCCTCCTTCAGAACCAGAGCAGGGCCTGGAGATCGACCATGTGGCCCGTGAACGCCGCCAGCTGCCCGGCGATCGGAGTGTCGACGTCCGTGTAGACGTAACTCGCCTGGAGCTTGGCGCGGCCATCGAGGAGGTAGAGATTTCCGCCCACCGCGGCGCGCTGCAGCCCACGCAGCGACGCGCTCTCGTCGGGTGTCAGCCAGTCGTAGCGGGCCACCACCTCGACGAAGCGCGGCCATACGAAGACACCGGCCTGCGCGAAGGCGCCGGCGCCGACCTGGGTGTTCCCCATCGGGTCCTCGCGGCGGTCGAGGAAGGCTTCGGCCGTGGCGTGCACCGGCCCGATGCGGAGCGCGGCGTCGAGCCCGATCGCCGAGCGCACGATCTCCGGGCCGAGCATGGTCGTCACCTCACCCATCGGGCCCACGACGGTCTGCTCGGTCTGCCGACCGCCGTGGTAGGCGGCCAGGCCCACCGAGAGTCGCGTCGGGCCCTCGGGCACCCGGGCGGCGGTCTCGTCGAAGGCCATCTCGCCGAAGGGGTCGAAGGCCACTCGGCCGACCACCAGCGGCGTCGCGGTGAGTCGCTCGTCGAAGACGCCGAGCCGGTACTCGAGCCGTCCATCGAGCGCCCGCCCCTCCACGCTCAGGCCGGTGTCACGGTCGGCGCGCGAGAAGTCGCTCACGATCGATCGCACGGGCAGCTGCATGTTGGTGAGCGGCGCGATGAACTGTCGCGAGAAGCCCGTTCGGAAGCGTCCGATGCGGACCTGCAGCTCCGGCCGCCAAACGAAGGCGATCTCGAGGTCGAGGAGGCGGAAGTCGCCGGCGCCCTCGAGCTGGAAGAAGTAGCGGACGTGCCCGTCGGCCAGGTGGCCCATCAGGACCACGCGGGCGAGCCGGATGCGCGCCTCGCCGTCTGCGTCGGCCCCCTCGGGGGCGTCGATGACGCCGCGCACCGCGAAGAGCGGGCTGATGCGGAGCACACGGCGTCGGTCCACCGACCGGACCCCGGCCCCATCATCGTAGTCGAAGAAGGCTTCCGCACCGGAGCTCTCCTCTTCCGTGACGGTCTCGGTCTCGGTCTCGACCACCGTCTCGATGGGAGCCTCTTCGCGGACTGCCTGCTCGGCGGACGGGCCCGCGTCGGTGGTGGAACCGGGCTCGGCGTCGGTGCTCTCGGACGCCGGATCCTGCTCGGACGCGAGCTGAGCGTCGGCGCTCGAGGACAGGACCACGATCGTCAGAAAGGCGACGAGGATTTCGCGAACATGGGTGACCACGTTCGCCCTCATACAGGAAGCGCGGCCCCTACCCAACCCCTCCCCAAAACCGGCTGATCGGCCGGCGCCCTCGGCGTGACAGGCGCCCACGCGGGTGGCAGGCTCAGCCCGCCATGACCAGCACCCAGGAACAGATCGAAGTCTCGTACGACGTCTCCAACGAGTTCTTCAACCTCTGGCTCGACGAGAACATGCACTACACGTCGGCCAGCTACCTGACCGGCGACGAGACCCTCGAGCAGGCCCAGATCCAGAAGTGCCGGATCCTCGCCGACTACGCCGAGGTCACTCCGGACAGCCTGGTGCTCGACATCGGCTGCGGCTGGGGCTCGAACCTGGAGTACCTGGTCCGCGAGCGCGGCGTGAAGCGCGCGCACGGCATCACGCTCAGCACCGCCCAGTGCGACTGGATCCACGCCAAGGAGCTCGAGGGCGTGAAGGCGATCGTCAAGGACTACGCCGAGTACGAGCCCACCGAGAAGTACGACGCGCTCGTCTCCATCGAGATGATCGACCACCTCTGCTCGCCCGCCCAGTCCCACAAGGGCATGGCCATCGAGCTCTACCGTAAGTACTTCGCGAAGTGCGCGAGCTGGGTCGAGAAGGGCTCCTGCTTCGGCTTCCAGGCGATCCTCCGCAACCGGGTGCCCCGGAACCGCAAGGACCTCGCGGACCTGAAGTTCACCGCCGACGTCATCTTCCCCGGCGGCCTCAACCCGCGCCTCGAGGAGCTCACCGCCGCGGTCAACCCGCACTGGGAGATCCTCGAGATGCGCACCCAGCGCACCAGCTACGGCAAGACCACCGGCGAGTGGCTCCGCCGCCTCCGCGCCAACGAGGCCACCATCCGCGAGAAGTGGGGCGACCAGGTCTTCATCGACTACGAGCGCTACCTCGACACCTGCGTGCGCGCCTTCGACGCCCACTGGTCGAGCGACGTGCAGATGAAGCTCCGCAAGATCTGAGCTCCCTCGGGGAGCCCCGACCCCAGCTCAGAGCAGGCTCTCGCAGGTCCCGTCGCCGATCTGCGCGGGCCGACCCGCGCGTGCGGCGTCGACATGACACCGGCGCTGCCGGTCGCTCATCGTGTCCCACTGGGAGCCGAACCGCTCGCGGGTCTCGCGCACCACGGGATCCTCGGGCGGTGGCTGATACCAGAGCTCGCGGTTCGGCGGCTCGCAGCCGTCACACTGGTCGACGCACGCGCTCGGACCGCGCCGGCGGGCGCGGCACTGGCGCGCGCAGCTGGCGCCTCCGGGAGCGATGGGCTGCAGGACCAGAGCGGGGCCGTCAGGGGTGCTGAGCTCGAGGACCTCGTGGTCGAGACCGCACGTCGAGCCGGCCTCGCCGCGGACCCGCGCGCCGACGATGGCGCCGGTGACGCGGGTACAACCGAGGGGGCAACCGCAGAGCTCGACGGGGAGGCAGCGCGCCGCCTCCGACGCGGACGCCGCACGCGACTCCGAGTCCGAACCCGACTCCGACTCCGACTCCGACTCCGACTCCGAACCCGACTCCGAACCCGACTCCGACTCGGACGCCGACTCCGACTCCGAGGACCGATCGCCGACCTCCGACTCCGGTTCCGATCCGCACGCCCCGAGGGTGAGGGTCAGGGCGAGGATGAGGGCGAGGGATTCGAGTCGCGCCGTTCGCCACCTACGCATGCCGCAGTCTACGTGCGTGCCCACACGCGTCTCCCACGCAACGTGAATGTTCCTCGCCGCGGCTCAACTCACCGGGCCGTGAGGGAGACGCTTTTCATCGCGCTCCTCCTCGTCGCTTGTGGCGACGACGAGGCGCGTCCAGGGACCGATGCGTCCGTCGACCACCGGGACATGGCGACCGTCGATGCGTCCACCAGCGACGGCTTCGTCGCGCCATCCGACGGCGGGCCCGACGCACGGCCTCCGGACGCGGCGCGGTCCATCGAGGACTGCTCCACGGACCTCGACGAAGACGCGGACGGCCGAGCTGGTTGCGCGGACGTGGACTGCTTCGGCGAGTCTCGATGCATCGAAGCCGACCTCGTGGACCGCGGCATCGGCGACTGGACCGTCTGCCAGACGTTGAGCTTCGACGCGGCGGCCACCCGCGCTCGCTGCGAGGAAGGGCTCCCGCCGTGGACGGATAGCTCGCGTGAGCTTCGCTGCGACATCGCCCCGACGGAGGTCGCCATCGACGTCTATTGCGACCCCGAGGCCACCGAGGACGAGACGGTCGAAGTCCGGTGGCGGATCGAGATGGACCTCACCGGGAGCGACCGGATGCTCGGTCCGCAGACCTACGAGAGTACCTCGTACATGGCGGAGCTCTTCTTCTCGAATACGGTCACCGAGTTCGGCGCCGGTGGCTCGAGTGGCGACTCGCTCGACCCCACCGCGGAGGACTGGTCCGACTACCGCGCCGTCGCCGTCGGCTGGCGAACGCTGCCCCGCGGGGCGCGGTTCATCGCCTTCACGACCATCTCGATCGACGTGTCCACGTTCTACCTCTTCGATGGCGGCGTGGACGTCTCCAGCTCGGGGCCCGACTACGTCCACAACGCCGCCTTCGAGATCCCGAGCGCCGGCAACCCGGGGTGACTCAGCCGGCGGCGAGCGCCGCGCGGACCATCGCCAGCACCGGCGCGGGCGTCTTGTCGACCGACCCACCGTCGAAGGGCGGCTGCGGGTCGTACTCGACCCCCAGCTGGATGGCGCGCGCGAGCTCCTCGCCACCGATGCGAGCGATCAACGCCAGCCCGAGATCGATGCCGGCAGACACGCCAGCCGCGATGGCCAGGCGATCGCCGGCGAAGACGTAGCGCGCCTGGGTCGGGGTCGCGCCATGCTCGGCCAACTCGTCGAGGCGCGACCAGTGGGTCGTCGCCTCCTTGCCTTCGAGCAGCCCGGCAGCCGCCAGGATCATCGAACCGGTGCACACGGACACGGTCCACTTCGTGGTCGCGTGGACCTTGCGGATCCACTCGAGGGTCGCCGGATCGGACTCCAACGGCCGGGTGCCCTTCCCGCCTGGCACCACCAGGATGTCGCATCGCTCGACGTCGTCGCGGCGACCGTCGGCCTCCATGCCCAGGAAGCCGTTGTCCGTGCGGACGATGCCCGGCTCGGCGGCCACGAAGCGCACCTTTGCGCCGGGCAGCCGGGAGAGCACCTCGTAGGGGCCGATGGCGTCGAGCGCGGTGAAGCGGTCGAAGAGGAGGAAGACGATGTCCATGGCTGAGCTCCTGTCGTTCAGGCCGCGAAGCGGTCCCGGTAGGTTCGAGGGCCGACGCCGAGACGGCGGCGAAAGACCCGGCGGAAGGTCGGCGCGCTCCCGAAGCCCGCGGCCTCACCCACCCGCTCCACGGGCAGGCCGGTGGTCTCGAGGAGCGAGCGCGCCACCTCGACCCGCGCGAGCTCGACGAAGGCGCCGGGCGTCTGGCCGACCTCCTCGCGGAAGACCCGCGCGAAGTGCCGCGGTGACATCGCGACGCGACGGGCCAGCGCCGGCACGGAGAGGTCGTCGTCGACGTGCTCGAGGATCCACGTCTGCAGCTCGCGGATCGGGTCGCGCTCGGCGAGCTGTCGCGCGAGGAGCGGGCTGAACTGACTCTGGCCGCCGCCGCGCCGAGCGAAGAGCACGAGCTGCCGTGCGGTCTGAAGGGACACTCTTCGTCCCAGGTCGTCTTCGACGAGCGCCAGCGCCAGGTCCATGCCGGCGGTGACTCCCGCCGAGCTCCAGACCCGGCCATCACGCACGAAGATGGGGTCGTCTTCGACGCGGACCGCCGGGAAACAGCGCGCGAGATCGTCGCACGCGCTCCAATGGGTCGCCGCTCGTCGGCCGTCGAGCAGCCCGGCAGCCGCGAGGACGAATGCCCCGGAGCACACGGACGCGACGCGTCGCGAGCGCTCGGCGAGTCGCGCCACCGCCCGGACGAGCCCTTCGTCCCGTGCCGCGGCCCGGGAGCCGAGCCCACCGACGACCACGAGAGTGTCGACACTCCGCCGAAGACGCTCGACGGCCACGTCGGCCTCGAGACGCACGCCGCTCGTGGACCGAACGCTCCGTCCCCCCGGGCTCGCGATGCTGAGCGCGTAGCTCTCGTTCCGCAGCGGGTCCCGCGCGGCGACGCGGCCGGCCGTGTCGAACACGTCCATCGGCCCGACCAGGTCGAGCGTGGTGATCTCGTCATAGGCGACGAAGACGACGTTCCGAGGCGACACGCAGGCACTCTATCGCTCCGGCGGCATGTCTCAAATGACCCTTACCGCTCGATTTCTGCCACGTCCGTCGATCCGGCCACGGCGGGCTATGCTCCACCCGTGCGCTTCTGGATGCTGGAGGGCGAGATCGAGGCCAACGCCGCGACGGCGCTCGTGGTGGCGCGCACCGCGCTCACGGGGGCCGGCGCGACCATCACCGACGCCCGCCAGCTGGGAGGGTTGGCCCTCGTCCTGCGCTTCGAGTGCGAGGACCACGAGCTGGCGCCCATCGTCGAGGCGCTCGACGCGTCGCTCGACCTCCGCAAGGGCCGCGGCGGCCCTCCCGAGGGAGAGGGCGACGTGCACGGGTCGCTGCACCTGACCCTCGTCGGCAGCGGCGACGAGAAGGTCGAGATCCCGGCCATCCCGGGTTAGAGCTTCTCCGCCCAACGGATCGTGGCGTCAGGTGGAGGTGGAGCGTCCGCGAACCGAGGAACACAGGAGAGCCTTCGAGCGCGCGGGGACGGCTGCAGAGGGCGTGCTGGTGCGGAAATCGGCGTCACAGCTAGAGCGGGGCGCGGCGGACGCTTTCGACGATGCGACGCACGAAGCTGGAACGCAGGTCGGTGACCTCGTAGCCGAGGGCCGAGCGGTGGAGCACGTAGAAGGCGGCTGGTTGCTGCCGACGGCCGACCACGTCGATGGGGTCGATCTCGATGACCCGTGGGCGAGGCTCGGGGTCTTGGGCCCTTACGAGCGGAGCGGTGGCAGCGACGACCAGGATCGCCGCGAAGAGACGAGTGAGCATGGGGGTCCTCCGCCGCCCGCGAGTGGGCGACGAGGATCCAGTGTCCGCGCCGCCCACGGGCGGGTCAGGGGACTGGATCTGCGGCCGCTGACATACAAAGGTCCGGCCGATGCCTTTCGCGGAGCACTTTCCCGAGATCCTGCCGGTCACCGCCGAGACGCTCGCCCACGCCACCCTGTGGGTGAGCGGCTTCATCGTGGCCCTCTTCCTGGGCTCGATCGTCCTCCCCGCCCCCCGCTGGATGGGCTTCGAGCAGCCGAATGGCGACCGGAAGGAGTACAAGCTCAGCGGGCTGCCGCTCTTCCTGATCACTCACGTGGTGCTCGGCGTGGGCGTGGCCTTCTTCGGCTGGTCGCTCGCACCGCTGGTGAGCCACTTCTGGTCGCTCTTCATCGTGATGAACGTCTGGTCCCTCGTCTTCACGCTCTACCTCTTCGTGGTCGGGCGGGCGAAGGGCGCGACCCACACGAAGGAGGAGTCGCCGCTCCCGCCGCTCCTCGCGGACCTCTGGTTCGGGCCGGAGCTCAACCCCACCCTGCTCGGCGTCGACCTGAAGATGTTCATGTACCACCCGAGCCTCATCGGCCTCGCGGTGATGAACGCCGCCTTCGCCCACGCGCAGTACGAGACCTTCGGCGCGATCACCCTCGAGATGTGGCTCTACCAAGGGTTCACGTGGGCCTACCTCTTCACCCACTACGCGCGGGAAGACTTCATGCTCTCGACCTGGGACATCATCGCCGAGCGCTTCGGCTTCATGTTGGTCTGGGGCGACCTGGTCTACGTGCCCTTCCTCTACAGCCTCGTTGGCTGGTGGGTCTTCGGCCACGGCTGGACCCAAACGCCCGAGGGCTGGGTCCACGAAGGCTTCCCCCTGTGGGGAGCTGCCGCGCTGGTGGGCTTCCACGTGCTCAGCCACGCCATCTTCCGGGGCGCGAACTGGCAGAAGGACCAGTTCAAGCGCGACCCGGAGGCCCCTATCTGGGGCAAGACCCCGGAGACCCTCAACGGCCGACTGCTCATCAGCGGTTGGTGGGGGGTCGGACGCAAGATCAACTACACCGGCGAGATCGGCGTCTACGTCAGCTTCGCGCTCTGCGCCGGCTTCACCTCGCCCTTCCCGTACATCCTGCCGCTGACGCTCATCATCCTGTTGACCCAGCGCGCAGGCCGCGACGACAAACGCTGCCGCGCCAAGTACGGCGAGCTCTGGGAGCAGTACTGCCGGAAGGCCCGCTTCCGCATCATCCCGTTCGTGTATTGAGCACGCGCTGCGCGGCGCGGCGCGTTCATGCGAGAATCGGCGCATGCGCTCGTTGGTCGCGTTCCTCTGCATCGGGCTGCTCGCTTGCGGAAGCGATGACGCGACCCTCCGCGTGGACCTGCGGACCGACCTGAGCCCGCGCGTCGAGTTCGACACGCTGGAGCTCGAGCTCGATGGGGACCCCGTGTTCGCCGAGGCCGCCCCGGAGGGCGACTACCTGGCCGGGCTGCGGATCGCGGAGATCGGAGGGGTCCGCACCGGGTCCCGCGAGCTGCTGCTCCGGCTTCGGCTGAGGGGCGCGGAGGTGGCCTCCCGCCGCGTGCTGCTCGACGTTGTGGCTCCGTCGACCACCGCCACGATCGTGATCGCCGCGAGCTGCGCCGAACGCATCTGCCCCGGGCCGGGCGACCCACCGGACGCCACGGAGTGCGACTTCCGCGGCTGCGTGCCGCCGGAGATCGAGCCGGCAATGGACCTCGGCGTGCCCGACCTCGGTGCGCCGGACCTGGGGCCGGCGTGCGAGGACCCCTGCGACGCGGAGGACTGCAACGACCACGGCTGGTGCAACGGGATGGGCGGCTGCGTCTGCGACCCCGGCTATGGTGGTGAGCGCTGCGACGCCTGCGAGGGGTCCTGGGAGCCGTTCATGGGTGGCAGCGGCCCTCAATGCGCACCGCCCGACCGGCGCGTCGGAACGGACGGCCCAGACGACCTGATGGCTCTGGTCGCCGGCTCGTTCCTGGGTGGTCGGGGCGGTGACGACATGCTCCGCGGAGCCTTCTTCTCCGACCGACTGGAGGGCGACGACGACGACGACACCATCGACGGTGCCAGCGGGGGCGATGAAGTCGTGGGCGGCGACGGATCCGATGTCCTCAGCGGCGGCAACGGTGATGACGTGCTTCGCGGCGGCCCGGGCAACGATCAGCTCGACGGCGGCGAGAACGCGGACCGTATGATCGGCGGTCCCGGCAACGACGAGCTTCGGGGCGGCAACGGCGGCGATCGCTATGTGATGGATGGCCTCGGCGACGACCGGGTCATCGACAGCGCTGGGAACGACGCCGCTCGCTGCGCACCGGGAGTCCGCCTGGTCGACGATCAGATGGACGGGATGGACCGCGTCCTGCTCTTCGACACCGGCGGCACCATCCGCTTCGTGGGGAACACGGTCGAGAACGTCTTCTGCTGTCGGTAGGCCGGCTCAGGCGGCGAGGCGCAAACGCGGCTGCCGGATGACCTCGACCGCGGGCGGCGCGTCGGCGAGAGGAACACGCGCGCGCACCTCGGCCAGACAACGGCTCGCGAACATGAGCGGATCGATGCGCAGCTCGCGGAGGAGCGCGCGCTGGTCGACGGCCACGGTGGCCACCGCGCAGCTGACCGCGGCGCCGAAGAACGCACCGGCCGCGAGCGTGAGCCAGCGGCGCTCAGCCGGCGAAGCCGCCGCGAGGTAGGCCTTCGTGTACCCCGCCTGGAAGTCCAGGTGAGCGGCCTCGTCTTCGGCGATCTCCGCCGCCATCGATCGGATCGCGGGGGCTGGCACTCGCTCGGCGAGCAGTCGGTAGTAGACCACGCCCACCACCTCGGCCGCGGCGATCACCAGCATCTTCGCACGCAGCCCGGCGACGCTCCCGCGCCCGAAGCCCAGCGTCCGCCGGCCCCAGCGGAAGAGGTCCTCGGCGAGCGCTCGCCGCAGGGGCCGTGCACCGAGTGCCTTGAGCGCGCCCACCAGCACCCGCGCATGCCGGCCCTCCTCCTTCACGTACAGGTCCACGCAACGGACGAGCGCCTCGTCGAGGACCGGGTCGCCGACCTCGGCCGCCTCACGAGCCACACGGCCTTCACCGTTCTCGCCCAGGTGAAAGCGCTGGAGGCTGTGGACGAGCGCCTGGTGCAGCGCGGGCTCGAGCTCGATCGGGTCGGGCGTTCCGCGAACGGGCCGGAGCGCGTTGGCCCGGAAGTACGCGAGCCATCGTGATGAGTCCATGGTGTCCCCTTCCTGCTGGAGAGGACGGCCACCAACTCGGCGACATTCCCGACTAGTCCCAGGTCACCGAATGGCTGCAGTCCGCCCCGCCCTGCGCCACGCAGCTGATCTGGCGGCATTCCACGTTCGCCAACCCCAGCGCTCCGTAGATCACCTTGTCCGACGCGGTGCTCATGTCGCAGATGAACGGGTGGTGGCTGCCCCAGTCCGAGAACCGGACGATCGACTTCTTCCCGTGGACCAGCTCGACCTCGATCCGGCCCGTGTCGAAGTGCCAGCCGAAGAGCCGCTGCGCGAAGCGCGGGTGGAGCTGCGGCGAGCCCATCCGCCGGAGCACGAAGCGGAGGAAGCGATTGAACGAGTGCTCCAGCGCACCGACGGATGCAGCGTACGCGAGGTCCCGCGCCTCGACGCGACTCAGCCCGGCCGTGAGCTCGTCACAGACCGCGTGCATCGCCGCCGCCGGGTACCAGCGCGACGAGTGGATCCCGAGCGCCGGGAGGTCGCGGTGGCACTCGATCCCCTGGGCGCGACCGACCTCCGCGAGCCGGTCCAGCTTCGAGGCCGGTAGTCGCTCTTCCAGCCAGATCAGGGCCTCGCGAATCGCGGCACCCTTGATGTTTCCGCTGACCTTGGACACACCACGAGTCTGCGCGCGGGGCGCCGGCTACTGCAAGGCTCCACTGGCCGCGGGGTAGTCCACGTAGCCCTCGGGTCCGGGCGAGTAGAACGTGTTGGGATCGGGCTCGGCGAGCGCAATCCCCGACCGGAAGCGAGCCACCAGGTCGGGGTTCGCGATGAAGGGCCGACCGAAGGCGATCAGGTCCGCGTCGCCGGCCGCGAGCGTGGCTTCCGCACGCTCACGGTCGAAGCCGCCGTTGAGGATGAATGGACCACCGAAGGCCTCGGCCACTCGGCGCGCGGTGGCGCTCGCTCGCTCGTCCGGGGTCAGCACCAGGTGGACGTAGAGCAACCCGAGCTCGCCGAGCGCCTTCGCGAGAGCGACATACGTCGCTTCGACGTCGTCGAAGAGGCGCATGTCGTTGAAGGTGTTGTACGGCGAGAGGCGAATGCCGACCCGATCGGCACCGATCGCGGCCGCCGCGCGCTCTGCAGCCTCCACGACGAAACGGATCCGACCGTCGACGTCGCCGCCATACTCGTCGCTCCGCTGGTTGGTGTGAGGCGAGAGGAACTGCTCCAGGAGGTAGCCGTTCGCCGCGTGCAGCTCGACGGCGTCGAAGCCGGCCTCCCGTGCGTGGCGAGCCGCGCCTGCGAACCCGTCGATGGCTTCTCGCAGCGCAGCTCCCTCGAGCGCCTGCGGGTCCCCGTGCGGCTGTGGTCCCTGCGCGTCGGTGTACATCTGGCCCGCCGCGGTCACGGCGCTGGGCGCCACGATCCGCGCGCCCTCCGGCAGATTCAGCTCGTGTGCGATGCGCCCGACGTGCATGAGCTGGGCGACGATGCGACCGCCGGCCGCATGGACGGCCTCGGTCACCGTTCGCCAGCCGGCGACCTGAGCCTCCGACCAGAGCCCGGGGATCCTCGGGTAACCGAGGCCGTCGGGAACGGGCGCGACCCCCTCGGTCACGATGAGTCCGGCTGACGCGCGCTGGGCGTAATAGGTCGCCATCAGGTCGTTCGGAACGCCGCCGATGGCTCGGCTGCGGGTCATCGGCGCCATGACGACGCGGCTGGGGAGCGAGAGCGGGCCGAGGCCCAGGGGGGTGAAGAGCGTGTCCATCGTGGTTCCTCCGTTCATGTGTCCCGCGAATCTACGTCGGACATCCATGCGGACAATGCGCTCGTTTACGGACATACTGTCCGACCATGCGGACAGACATGGACCTCGACGTGCGCCCCACCCTCGCCTTCCTCGCGGTCGTCGAGCACGGTTCCTTTCGAGGCGCCTCCCGGGCGCTCGGCGTGCCGCGGTCGACGCTCAGCCAGCGGGTCGCAGCCCTCGAGGAGCGGCTCGGTGTGCAGCTGCTGGATCGCACGACCCGCAGCGTTCGGCTGACCGACGCCGGCGCGCTCTACCGGCAGGAGGTCACGCCCGCCCTCGACGCGTTGAGCGATGCCGAGGCCACCATCACCGACCGCACCCGCGAGCCGACCGGCCAGCTCCGCATGACGGCCCCCTACGAGCTCGGGCAGGGCCTGCTCGGTCCGGTCATCGGTCGGTACACTGCGCGCCACCCCGAGGTTCGGGTCGTGGTGGACCTTCTCGATCGGCAGGTCAACCTGGTCGAGGAGGGGTACGACCTCGCTCTTCGGGTGGGGCCGCTGGCCGACTCCCAGCTCGTGGCTCGCCGACTGGGAGAGCCGCAGCGAATCGGCCTCTTTGCGAGCACCCGCTACCTCGACCGCGAAGGTCGGCCGGCGAGCCCCAGCGAACTGGACCGACACCGATGCCTGGTCATGACCGGCGCGCTCGACCCGACGCGCTGGAGCTTTCGGTCCGGGCAAGCGAGCGTGAAGCCCACGATCGCCGTCAACAGCTTCGTCGTGCTGCGACAGCTCGCGGAGGCCGGCGCGGGCATCGCCCGGATGCCCGCCGGATATGCGTCCGAGGCGTCGCTCGAGGAGGTCCTCGGCGACTTCGCGCCCCCGGGTCGACCGCTCTCCGCGCTCTACCCGCGGCGGCGCCATCCTTCGGCCGCCGTCCGCGCGATGCTCGAGCTCCTCGTCGAGGAGCTCGGCTGACTACTCGGCGGCTTCGATGTCTTCCTTGGCGGCCTTCCGAGCCTTCCGCTCGGCGGCGGCCGCCGCGACCAGCTCCTGGCGGCTGACCTCGAGACGCTTGAGCAGCGGGAAGTAGACCTTCTTCAGGAACACGTCGCGGTCCATCTTGCCCTCACCGCGCATCACCTCGATGCGCTGGTCGTAGTCGGGCACGAGGCCGACGCCGGGCATCGCGAAGTTCTTCGCCACGTGGGCGAGGTCGGCGATGGTCCCCTCCCGGTCCTCCTCGAGGTACACGCGGGTGACGTCCTCGTAGAAGCGGGCGTGGGCGATCTCGTCGCGCGCGTTGAACCGGTAGACCGCCGCGAGCGCCTTGTCGTTGTGGTCCTTCGCGAGCTTCTCGTGACGCACGTAGATGACGAAGGTCGCCATCTCCTGGAACATCCCGTAGATGGTCATCTTCCGGCCGGTGTCGAAGGGGCGTTCCCACTCCTCCTCCATCAGCTTCGCCTGGAAGTCGAACATCTGCTCTTCGGTGCGCTTGCCCGAACGAAGCAGGTACTCGGTCAGGGCCATCGAGTGCTTGAGCTCCTCGTAGCCCCAGTTCGCGGTGAACCAGCGCTGGGCGAGCGAGCTCGCGCGGACGGCCTCGAGGCCGCCGCGGATGTAGTCGGGCAGGTAGCTCTCGACCCCGAGGAAGGTCTCCGCGCACAGCGCCAGGCTCTCCGGAGCGTCGGGGTTGAGGTCACTCCAGGGGATGTCCTCGACGGGGTTCCACCGGCGCTTCTTCTCGGCCTCCTGGAAGAAGGTCTGGAACTTCCGGTAGAGCTTTACGTGGAACTCGTCGGTCGCCATCGCGGCCCCCCTTCAGACGCCCGCGACGCGCTTCTCGACCACGTCGAGGAGCTGGGAGACGGTCTCGATCCCGACGAGGTTGTCGTCCGGGATCTGCACCTCCAGCTCGCGCTCCATCTCGCCGACCACCTCGAGCATCGCCAACGAGTCGACGCCCATGTCGGCGATCACGCTCGACTCTTCGAGGGCGCTGAAGTCCTTCTCGGCGACCTCGGAGGCCTTGGCCTTGAACATTTCCATGAGCTGGGTGCGTTCCATCGTCCTATCCAATCTACGGCGCGAGGGCCTTGAGGCCGCCCTTCGCGGCTTTCCGAAGGCGCGGGGTGTACCCCGACTCGGCTGGTGCGGCAACGAAGGGGTTTGACCGAGCGCACCGCCTTCGCAACCGGCCAACCGGCCGGAAAACCAGCGGAAGCGGCTCTCCCGCCTCTGTCACTCGATGGCGGCGCACGACGGTTCAGCCTACTCTTGGCCCTTGTTTCGCTGGCCGACGACCATCGCCCTGGCACTCGCCGGGGTCGCGATCGCGGGAATCCTCGTGCGGGTGGAGGGCCAGCGGATGCCCGCCGGGCCCGCGATCGCCGTCGAAACGCGCAGCCACAGTATCGGCTACACCAATCGCGGACGGCTTCTCCGCTCGGCGAAGTTGGAGCCCTCGGACCTGATCCGGCTGAAGAACCCGAACGCCAACTACGGCACCCAGGAGATGGTCGACCTGATCGAGTGGGCCGCCCGCGAGGTCGAGCGGCACCACCCCGGGGCCTCGCTCCTGGTGGGCGACATCTCACGGAGCCGTGGCGGCCGCCTGCGGCCCCACCGATCGCATCGCGCGGGTCGCGACGCGGACATCGGCTTCTACCTGAAGGACGACGAGGGCGCGCCGGCGACCGTCCCCCGCTTCGTTCGGCTCGGCCGGAGCGGCAAGGGCACCACCCACCACGACGAGACCGTCTACGAGTTCGACGACACCCGAAACTGGGCCTTCGTCTCCGCGTTGATGGGTCAGGACGCCGTGCCGGTGCAGTACATCATGGTCATCTCCCCGCTGAAGGCCCGGCTCATGGAAGAAGGCCGGCGCCAGCACGCGCCCCAGTGGCTCCTCGACCGGGTCGAGGAGGCCGTGGGTCCACGGCACACTCGAGGGCGCCGTCGCCGCAGCTACGGCACCCACAACTCGCACTTCCACATCCGCATCTACTGCACCGGCGAAGACCGCCCTCGCTGCCGCGACACGCCGCCCTTCTGGCCCTGGGTCAACTACCCCGCGCCCGAAGACGATTCGGCCTCACGCATGCGTCGGCGTCGATCGCGCGCGCGACCGCGAAGACGGCAACGCCGAGGCAGGCGAGGCTCGTCGATGCGGCGATGAGGAAGAGGATCAAGAGCTGATACTTCACCGCCTCGACGGGCTCGGCCCCGGCGAGGATCTGCCCCGTCATCATCCCCGGCAGCGACACGATGCCCGCCACCATCATCGCGTTGACGATGGGGATGATGCCGCGTCGCACCGCTCGCTGGACGGGCTCGCGCGCGGCCTCGCTGCGGCTCGCTCCGAGCGCGAGCTCCACCTCGATCAGCTCCGCATCTTCGGCCAACGCCCCGAGCAGGCTGTCGAGGCAGAGCGAGAGGCCGGTCAGCCCGTTCCCCAAGAGCATGCCGAGCAGGGGCAGGGCGTAGCGCGGGTGGTACCAGGGGTCGGCGCCGACGAAGAGCGCGGAGCCGATGAGCGCGGTCAGCCCGGCGGTGAGCACGAGCGTCCCGAAGGCTCCGAAAAAGCCACCTTCGATCGCCCACCCCGCGCGAGCGAGCGCCGCGCGGGTCGCGGCGAGGGTCATGACCACCATGGCCAGGGCGGTCAGCCAGAGCGCCGGGTGGTCGAAGATCCACGTCAACGCGTAGCCCACCGCCAGGAGCTGCACCGTGGCGCGCAGCACGCCGAGGGCGAGCGAGCCTTCGAGCTTCAGCTTCAGCCCGAGGCTCACCACACCGGCGACCAGCACCAGGGCCGCGGCGCCGGCCACGTCCATCAAGGAGAGCGCGAGCGCCCCCTCAGGCACGGAAGCGCTCCAGGTCGACCGGCGAGGCGTCGATCGGCCCCTCGTCGTGACTGACCAGAACGAGCCCGAGACCCGCGGCGCGCTCCTCACGGAGAAGCGCCGCGACCGCCTCGCGCGACTCGGGATCGAGCGCGCTGGTCGGCTCGTCCAGGAGCGCAAAGGCAGGTCGGTGGAGCAGCCCGCGGACCAAGCAGACTCGCTGCTGTTGGCCGACCGAGAGGGTGCGCGCTTCCCGGCTCATCACGTCCTGCGGCAGCTCCAGCGCTCCCAGCATCGCGCCGGCGCGCTCGTGGTCGTAGCGGGTGGCGGCGCTCGCATAGGCGAAGGGGCGCCGGAGGTTCGTCTCGACGTCCCCGACGAAGAGCCGCGGTCGCTGGGCGACGAGGGTCACCCGACGACGCCACCGAGGTGTGCCGAGGTCACCGGGCCCCTCGCTTCCCAGCGAGAGCGTGCCTTCCGCCGGATGGAGAGCCGCGAGGGCCCGCAGGAGCGTGGTCTTCCCGAGCCCCGAGCGGCCCAGCAAGCGAACGGCGCCGCCCGCCGGGACCTCGAACGAGACCCCCTCCAGGAGCGCCGTCCCGTCGTAGCTCCGGAGCGAGAGGTCGCGCACGCTGAGCCCCGAGCCCATGGCTCGGCGATAGCACGGTCGGGAGCCCGATGGCCCGGCGGACCGGTCACGCGGGTCCGTGATCTCCGTCCTTGGCGCGGAAGGCGCACCCGTGGCAGATGGCGCCCATGGGCCGAAAGCCGACCACCTACTGGGAGTACATCAAGACCGAGGAGCTGCTGAGTCTCCAGTCCGGCCTCGCCGAGGACGACGGCGGGCTGAGCAACGACGAGGTGCTCTTCATCACCGTGCACCAGATCGACGAGCTCTGGTTCAAGCTGGTGCTCCGCGAGCTGGTCTCGGTCCGCGACCTCTTCGCGGTCGCGCCGGTCCCCGAGCAGGCCCTCGCCAGCGCCACCCGCGGGCTCCATCGCATCGAGCTCCTCTTCAAGCAGCTCGCGTCGCACTTCGAGCTGATGGAGACGATGACCACCCGTGACTACCTCGCCTTCCGCGAGAAGCTCAGCCCGGCCAGCGGTTTCCAGTCGGTGCAGATGCGCGAGATGGAGGTCCTGCTGGGCCTCGACGAGAAGAAGCGCATCGCCCTCGGCCACGAGGGCTCCTACAAGCGGGCGCTCCATCACCCGGACGGCAGCCCGACCAAGTCGTCGAAGCAACTGGAGAAGCGCCTCGCCGACACCCCCAGCCTGCGCGACGCCATCGACGACTGGCTCTACCGCACGCCCATCCAGGGCTCGACTCCCGCGGACGACGACGACGACGAGGTCGTGCGCGCGTTCCTGGAGGCCTACCTCGGTGCCCACGCCTCGGAGACCGAGCGCGCGAGCACCTACGCTCAGCACGACGCCCTGGACCCGAAGGACGTCGCGCGCCTCGCCGAGCGTTACGAGAAGGAGCGCGCCTCCGCCCGCCACTTCCTCTTTGCCGAGGCCATCGAAGACCCGACCGAGCGCGCCCGCCGGAGCCGCATCCGGGCCGCCCTCGTCTTCCTCGAGAGCTACCGCGAGCTCCCGCTCCTCGCCTGGCCGCGAGAGATCGTCGACGCGCTCGTCTCGCTCGAGCAAGGCATGCTGATCTTCCGCCAGCGCCACGCGCGCATGGTCGAGCGAGTCATCGGTCGCCGCACCGGCACCGGCGGCAGCGCCGGCGTCGACTACCTGGACCGCACCGCCCTCTCCTACCGCGTCTTCGACGACATCTGGGCCGTGCGCACGCTCCAGCTCCGCGAGGCCGCGCTGCCGCCGCTGGAGAACGCGAGCTTCTACGGCCTCGTCGCCGAGAGCTGAGCCCGCTACGGCGCCCAGCCGACCGGGGTCGTCTCCGCCGGGGCGCTGCGTCGGTGGTCGCGGAAGCCCTCCTCGTCCATCGAGAGGACGAAGACGGGGCCTCGCTCCGGAATCGGCGGCGGCTCCGCCTCCTCGTCCCCACGCCGTGCCCCGAGCACCTCGAGCGGCCACGGCTCGAAGCGCACGTGCTGCCGACGCGTATCCGTTCCGGGCCCCGCGGGCGCGCCCATCATCCCGTAGTGGAAGACCAGCTCCCCGTCCTCGAAGGTCCACTCGCTCGGCTCCCACTCGAGGCAGGGAGCGTCGCCGTACGCGAGCTCGCGCAGCGGCTCGAGCTCCGCGCCGGCCACGAGCCAATCCTGATAGGCCCGCCCACCGTCGGTGCAGACATGGTCGCCCAGCCGGATTCGGACGACCGACAGCGCGGCCCCATTCCGACCGACGCCGGCGTCCAGGACGGACTCGACCTCACAGAACCCATCGGCTGGACAGAGCACGCCGCGGAGCTCCTCCGCGCCGGGTCCGGCCGATGCCGAGGTGCAGCCGAGGGGCGCGAGGAGGAGCAGGCAGAGAAGGACGGGACACCGGGTGCGTGACGTCATCGCCCACGACGACCCAGCGACCCGCGTCATCCTTGGGATCCCGGCGCTCGGTTACTCCGTCGGGCTACGGCTCGAAGGTCGTCGCGTCGAGGGGCCAACAAGGGGTGTAGCGGGCGCGAGTCACCACCCGGTGCCGCGCACGAACCCGCACCAGGAGCTCGGGTCGATCGCGGTAGAGACCCGACCGAAGGCCTCACGGGGTCAGCCACTGGAGCTTCGACGAAGAAGCGCCGGCTCTGGACCCAGCCCCCCTTGCACACCCGACTCACTGCCGCGTCCAACTCGGCGATGGCCGACCGACCGACGGCGTCTTTGTCGTCCACGACGACGCGGAGCACTCGCGCGTGATGGGCTGCATCGAGATCCAGAAGCGCCGTCGCTCGTCGCTCACCGTCGGCGCTCGCCATCCACTGCCACCGCGGACCTTCGCCACGAGCGACGAGGGTCGGAGCTCGCCCGTAGCTCGCCGAAGATGACGGGAATGCTGGAGGTCGGCACTGCGGCCTCGAGCCGCTCGACTGCATTCGCATCGAATGACTCGGCCTCCCCACCCGTGACCCCGTCTGCGAGTGGGCCGAGGGCCGCGGTATGCCCGCAAGCCGCCGCGAGCGTGTCGAGGACCACCCGACCGAAGAGTTGCTCGGAGAGCCGCGGTCGACCGTCGGGTTCGGGCACCCCACGGTCTAGCCCGGCGCGAGCGCGACGACGCTGAACGCCGTGGCGCGCTTGCGGCCGGGGTTCCGATAGCTGTGCTTCTGGTCACCGCGGAAGACGACCACGTCGCCCTCCTTCAGGGTCCAGCTCTGGCCGCTCGCGGTCAGCTGCACCTCGCCGCGCTCGCAGCAGAGGTACTCGCGCGTGCCTGGGGTGTGGGGGATGCCGGTCATGCCGGCGCCCGGCGGGAAGGTCATGCGCTCGAGCTGGAGGCCGGGGACGGGCTCGGGCAGGAGGATCTCGACCGTCACCTGACCTCGCCGCTTCGACCGCAGCGAGCCAGCGGGAAAGTGGCGAGCGGTCGCCCGCGGCGGAGCCACCAGCTCCTCGATGGAGACCTGCAGCGCCGTCGCCGCCTTGAGGAGCACCGCCAGGGTCGGGTTGCCGTCGCCGCGCTCGAGGGTGCTCCAGGTGGGCCGGGGGATCCCGGCGAGCTTGGCGATCTGCCCCTGGCTCAGTCCGCGCGCCTCACGCAACTGACGGATGTTCTCGGCCAGGTTCGTGCCCGCTTCGCGAAGCTCTTCCGCCGACCGCTTGGATGATTTGCTAGCCACCCGCTCATGAAGCAACGGATTGGGTGATTCTGCAACACCTGCGACGAAGGCTGAGGGTCACAGGAGGAAACACATGACCCATCCGAACCCCGAACGAGCCCTCATCACCGGCGCGAGCCGTGGCCTCGGCCTCGCCCTCGCCACCATCCTGCGCGAGCGCGGCGCGAAGGTCGTCGGCGTCGCCCGTGACGAGGTACGACTCCGCGCGGCCCTCGAGCCGATCGGCGCCCTCGCCCTCCCCGCGGACGTCGGCGACATCGACACCGAGGCGCTGGTCGCCCGTGCGAGCAGCCTCGCCGGTGGCCCTTTCGACCTCTTCGTCCACGCGGCGAGCACCCTCGGGCCGCTCGGCGACGACGACGAAGACCCGATGCCCCGGCTGGCCGACGTGAGCGCCGCCGCGCTCGCGCGGACCTTCGCCGTGAACGCCCTCGGTCCAGCGCTGCTCATCCGAGCGCTCCACCGCACGATGCGACGCGACGGAGGCACCGTCGTGGTCGTCAGCAGCGACGCCGCGGTGGAGCGCTACCCCGGCTGGGGTCCCTACGGCGCCTCCAAGGCCGCCCTCGATCACCTCGTCGGGGTCTGGGCTGCCGAGGAGCCCTCGCTCCGCTTCCTCTCCTTCGACCCGGGCGAGATGGACACCGCGATGCACGCCGCGGCGATGCCGAAGGCCGACCGGGCCACGCTCGCCGACCCGCGCGCCGTCGCCGCCGCGATCCTCGGACGGCTCGACGGAGCCAGCGGCTCCCGATCCGTCATCGATGGGGAGGCCGCGTGATGGGCAAGGCCTTCGTACCGCCGCCCGCACTCCGACCGGGGACCGATCCCGAGCGCCCGCTCGACGCCACGCGGCTCCTCTCGGTTCGGGGCGACACCATCGCCCACCGCCGCATCGGGGCCCTGCCCGACGAGCTCGCGCCCGGTGACCTGCTCGTGCTGAACGACGCGGCCACCCTCCCCGCGAGCCTCCACGGCGAGGTCCGCAGCGAGCCGATCGAGGTCCGGATCGCTGGCGCCCTCGGCCCCGGCGACTTTCCACGCGAGATGTGGGTGGTCCTCTTCGGCAGCGGCGACTGGCGAATGGACACCGACGCCCGCCCGGCGCCACCGCCAGCTCCGGAAGGCACGCTCCTGCGCTTCGACGGCCTCGCGGCTCGGGTCGTCGAGCGCTCGCCGATCTCACCGCGGCTGGTCCGGGTGCGTTGGGACCGCGAGGGCGACGAACTGGCGTCGGCGCTCTACACGCTCGGCTCGGTGGTCCAGTACCGACACCTGCAGGACCTCCTCCCGCTCGCCGCCGTGCAGACGCCTTACGCCGCGCGCCCCTGGGCCGTGGAGATGCCCTCGACCGGTCGGCCGCTCTCTTGGAGGCTGCTGGATACCCTCGCCGAGCGGGGCATCGGGCACGCGTTCCTGACCCACGCCGCGGGCCTGTCGGCGACCGGCGACCGGGCGCTCGACCGAGCGCTCCCGCTGCCCGAGCGCTACGAGATCCCGGCGTCGACCCTGACCGCCGTGACCGAGACTCACGCTCGCGCTGGTCGCGTGATCGCGGTCGGCACCACCGTCGCCCGCGCGCTCGAGAGCGCCGCCCTCGACGGCACTCGGGGCGCGGGCATCGCGACGCTACGCATCGGCCCCGAACATGAACGCCAGCTGGTCGACGGGATCCTCACCGGCATCCACGCGCCCGGCGAGAGCCACTTCGAGCTACTCGGCGCCTTCGCGAGCCGTCAGACCCTGGAGCGAGCCCACGCGGCCGCGCTCTGGGGAGGGTATCTGGCCCACGAGCTCGGGGACCTCATGCTGCTGCTTCCCGAGGGCGGGCGGGCGCTCGCTGAGTGAAGGCAGCACCGAGATCCGTGGCTGACGCCCCCAGGTCCGCACGCCCGGCAGCATCCGGTAGAGGAGTCCGTGGTAGAGCCGCCGGGGCAACATCCGGCGCAGGTAGTAGAAGAAGCGCGCGTCCCACGTCGCCGGGACCCGCAGCTTCGGCCAGCGCTGGTGCATCACCCGAACGACCACCTTGGCCACCGCCTCCGGGGTCGTCGGGGTGCGGGTCATCAGCCGCCGGATGAAGGGCGCCATGAAGCCGTAGTGCGGATGGTAGGCGTCGTCCGGGTCTTCGGTGGCGTGCTCGCTCAGCGGCGTCATCCGAACCTTGGTGAAGCCGTCCGAGTGGATGAAGCCTGGCTGCACGAGGCTCACCTTGATGCCGAAGGGCTTCACCTCGTACCAGAGCGCCTCGCTCGCCCCCTCGAGCGCGAACTTCGACGCGGTGTAGAGCCCCATCGTGGGCATCGCCATCATGCCGGAGACCGACGATACGTTGAGGATCCGGCCGTAGCCCTTCTCGCGCATCGCCGGGAGCACCAGGCGGATGAGCTCCATCGGACCGTGGAAGTTGATGCCCATCTGATCGAGCACCTCGCTCTCCTCGGCGTGCTCGAGGACCGAGCGGTAGCTGATGCCCGCATTGTTGATGAGCACGTCGACCCCCCCGAAGCGCTGTTCGAGCTCGCGGACCAGCCGCACGCGCTGGTCCGCACGCACCACGTCGAGCGGTCGGATGAGCACTCGCTCCGACTCCTCGATCCCCTCCTCGGCGAATCGGGCGAGCGAGCTCTCGCGGGCCGTCAGGACCAGGCGGTGCTCGGTGCGCTCGAGGAGGCGCCGGGCGACGGCCAGGCCGAGCCCGACGCTGGCCCCCGTGATCAGAACCGTCTTCGTCGTCGACCGTCGGGCCGACCTTGCTGCCGACACCCCCATGGAGACAGTGTCACCCCGGGATCGGCCCGCGTCGAGTTGGAGCCCGTTACTCCGCTGGCGCGGGTGTCGGCTGCGGCTCGGGGCGACTGCCCATGATCCGCTCCCGCATCGACGCCAGCGCGGCGTACATGGTGGGGACCATCACGAGGGTCAGCAGCGTCGCCACGAAGAGGCCGAAGATGATGGCGATGGCCATGGGCCCCCACCAGGCGGCGCTGGTCGAGCCGAGGATGAGCTTCCCCTGGAAGAAGTCGATGCTGACCCCGACCGCCATCGGGACCAGACCGAGCACGGTCGTGACCGCCGTCAGCATGACCGGGCGGAAGCGCGTCAGGCCTGCCTGCACCAGCGCCTCTTCGCGCGGGACGCCCTTCTCGATCAGCTGCTCCACGTAGTCGAGGAGCACGATCGCGTTGTTCACGACGATGCCTGCCAACGATATGACACCTAGGCCGGTCATCATGATCCCGAAGGGGGTCCCCGTGAGGATCAGGCCCCAGAGCACGCCGATCAGCGAGAGCACGACCGAGAAGACGATGATGAGCGGCGTCGAGAGGCTGTTGAACTGCCAGACGAGCACGCCGAGGATCAGCACCACACCGATGGCGAGGGCCTTGGCGAGGAAGATGCCGGTCTCCTCCTGCTCGTCGTTGCTGCCGCCGAGCTCGAGGTGGTAGCCCGCGGGGAGGTCGGCCTCGGCGATGTACTTCAGGACGGCGGCCTGGACGACCGTCGGCTGGACCCCCTCCTCGACGTCGCCGGTGATGCTGACGACCCGGTCCTGGTCGAGATGGTGGATGGCCCCCGTACCGCCCGCGAGCTCGTAGCTGGCGACGGTCGAGAGGGGCACTGGGAACGTGTCCGGGCTCGTGTCCTCGCGGCCGTCGATGCGGAGGGCGAGCACCTGCTCCAGGTCCTCGCGGAACTCCGGCGC
This sequence comes from uncultured Sandaracinus sp., assembly GCA_964462035.1. Classification (GTDB taxonomy): domain Bacteria; phylum Myxococcota_A; class Polyangia; order Polyangiales; family Houyiibacteriaceae; genus UBA1660. The sequence goes on along the minus strand of CAYXAP010000003.1, from coordinate 217,727 downwards.
GAGCTCGACCACGATGTCGTACTCGTCCTCGCCGTCGCGGAGCGCGCTGGCCTTCTGGCCGGCGACCGCGGCCCGAACGATACCGGCCACGGCGCGGGTGCTCGCGCCGACGCGCTTGGCGGCGCCGCGGTTGATGCGCAGGCGCATCTCCGGGCGACCGACGCGATAGTCGTCCGTCAGCCCAGTGGTGCCCTCGATCTCGCGGAAGTCGCGGCGCACCCGGGCAGCGATCTCCCCGAGCTGGTGCACGTCGTCGCCGGTGACCTTCACGTCCACCGGCTTGCCCACCGGCGGGCCCATGCGCTCCTTCTCCACGCGGATCTCGGCACCGGGGATGGCCTCGAGCTGGGCGCGGAGCGCGTCGATGGTGTCGGTGGTCGGCTCCACACGGACCTGCTCGCCTTCCTTGGCAGTGTTCCGGTCCGGCAGGAAGTCCACGGTGATCCGCGCCATGTTCGCCGCGGCCTGGCTCGCGGCCATCGGGTCCTGCCCGCCGCCGGCGACGCCCACCTCGGCGACGAAGGTGTCGACGTTCTCGGTCCCTGCGAGGATCGCCTCGATCTGTCGAACGATGCGGTCGGTGGTCTCGAGCTCGGTGCCGATCGGCGCGCGCACGGTGATCGTGCCGCGGTTCGGCTCGGTCTCCGGGAAGAACTCCACGCCGTGGTTCATCCCGCAGTAGAGGAAGAAGGTCGCGAAGAGCGCAGCGAACCCGGCGGCCACGGTCATCCACTTGCGGCGGATGGTGCCCTCGAGGAAGCGCTTGTAGGTCCGCATCAGCGGCCCGAGCTCCTGCGCCTCGCTGAGGTCTCGCTCCGTCTTGGCCTTCCGGGCGAGCTTCGCGAGGAAGACCGGCAAGATGGCCACCGCGACGGCGAGCGAGCAGATCAGGACGATCACGATCGTCTTGGGCAGGTAGCCCATGAACTGGCCCATGATGCCGGTCCAGAAGAGCAGCGGCGCGAAAGCGGCGACCGTCGTGGCGGTCGAGGCCGCGACGGCGCCGGCGACCTCCTGGGTGCCGACGATGGCCGCCTCCATCTTCCCCTTCCCCTCTTCGAGGTGACGGAAGACGTTCTCGACGATCACGATCGCATTATCGACGAGCATGCCCAGCGCCATGATCAGCGCGAAGAGCACGATCATGTTCAGGGTCATCCCGAACATCTCGATGAAGAGGAAGGCCATCAGCATCGAGAGCGGAATGGCGAGCGCGACGAAGAACGAGTTGCGCACGCCCATGAAGAAGAGGAGCACGCCGACGACCAGGAGTAGGCCGGTGATGATGCCGTTCTCGAGCTCGCTGACCATGTCGTTGACGAACTTCGACTGGTCGCCGAGCACCTCGAAGCGCACCCCCTCGGGCCACTCCGCCATGTGCTCCGCCGCGAGCGCCTTCACCGCGGTGGCGACCTCGAGGATGTTCGCGCCCGAGCGCTTGGACACGGCGACCGAGACCGCAGTGCGACCGTTCATGCGGGCGTACGTCGTGCGGTCGGCGAAACCGTCGACCACGCGCGCCACGTCACGAACGAAGACCGGGCGGTCTCCGACGCGCTTGATGGCGATGCCCTCGATCTCCGAGGGGTCCTCGATCTCACCGGGGACACGCAGCAGGTAGCTCGCGTCGCCGGCGCCGACGTCTCCGCCTGGAACGTTGACGTTCTCGTCGGCGATGGCACCGATGACGTCGTTCAACGAGAGACCGTAGTGGGACAGCCGCTGCGGATTGATCTGCACGCGGATCTCGCGCTCGCGGCCGCCGCTGAGGTTGGCGTCGAGGACGCCGTCGATGCGGCGCACCTCTTCCTCGAAGCGCTCGCCGAGCGCCTTGAGCTCGACCTCCGAGACGTCGCCCGCGATCGTGACGATCATGATGGGCAAGTCGGAGAAAGAGATCTCCTGGACCTCCGTGTCCTCGGCATCCTCCGGGAGCTTCGGCGTCGCTCGGGACACGCGGTCACGCACCCGCTGGAGCGCGTCACTGATGACCACCTCGGGCTCGAACTCGAGGACGATGGCGCTCATCCCCTCGTACGAGGTGCTCGTCATCTTCTTCAGGTCCTTGATGCCCGCGAGCTCGTTCTCGATCGGGTTGGTGACCAGGGACTCGATGTCCTCCGGCGACACGCCGATGTAGGGCGTCGTCACGGTGACCACCGGGATGGTCACGTCCGGATTGGCCTCCCGCGGCAGCAGGAAGGCGTATGTGACCAACCCGCCGACGATCAGGAAGAAGGTCGCCAGGTAGACGATCGCCCGGCGACGTACGATCGCCTCGATCATCCCTCTTCCTCGCTCGCGCCGTCGGTGTCCGCCGGGGCCGACTCGGTCACGGCCGGACCGGTGGCGTCGAAGATCACGCGGCCGTTGGTGCAGCAGCTGCCCTCCCGAACGACCATGACCTCGTCGCCGTCGGCGAGCTCGCGGTGGCCGGTCACGATGACCCGCTCACCGGGCTCGAGGCCGCCCTCGACGACCACCTGGTCGCGCATCACCGCGCCGACCTGAATCGACCGCCAGCGGGCCACGCCGTTCTCTTCGATGAACACGCCGTTGCCGTCGAGGCGGGTGACCAGCACGTACTGGGGCAGGACCACCCGCTCCGGCGCCGTGTCCTCGCCGCCGACGATCTGGACCTGAGCGATCATGCCGGGCAGGAGCCGGCCGTCTTCGTTCGACACCTCGACCGTCACCTCGAACGCTCGGGTCTGGAGATCCGCCGCGGGGCTCACGTGCTTGATCACGCCCTCGATCGGCGTCGGGGTGGCGCTGGTGGTGACCGAAACGGTCATGCCCTGCCGGAGGGCGACCACGTCGCGGTCCGGGACCGCGAGGGACACGTGGACGGGATCGAGCTGAACCAGCCGAACCATGGGCGCTCCCGGCGCGGCGACCTCGCCCTGCTCCACCCCGACCGAAGCGATGGTGCCCGCGAAAGGCGCCCGGATGGTGCCCCGCGACGCGGTCACGCGCGCGGACTGGAGCGCGGCTCGTGCGGCGGCGACTCGGTTCTCGGCGGCGTGGAGCTGCTGCTGACTGATGGCGCCGGTGAGGCGCTCGGCACGCTCGAGCTCACGCTCGGCGGCCTCGAGCTCGACTCGGGCCTGCGCGGCACGCGCGCCATGGCTCGCCGTGTCGACCCGGGCGATGACCTCGTTGCGCCGGACGGTGTCGCCCTCTTCGACCATCACCCGCTCGATGTAGCCGCCGAGCGCGGCGGCCAGCAGCGCGTCTCGGCTACCCTCGATCTCGCCGGGGAGCTGAAAGGACACCGAAGCACGAGAGGTGCTGGTGGTGGCGACCTCGACTCGGGTCGCCGTGGCCGAGGGCGGATCGGCCGGGGCGCGCTCGGCCGAAGCCGAGGAGGCCTCTTCCTGGCCGCTGGCGGAGCCACAGGCGACGAGCAGGATGAGAAGGGGAACGCGGCGGATCATGGGGTACCGACTCCGTGAAGGAAGAGGTGAACGATTCGTTCGGGGAGGTCGTGGTCGAGGGGCTCGCCGTGGAGCCAGAGTTGAAGGCGCTGGTCGACCATGCCGCTGAGGGCGTGCGCCATATCGTCGAGATCGACGTCGCTCCGTAACTCCCCGCGGCGAACACCGCTAGCGAGGAGGGTACGGATGTACTCGTGGTGCTGGTCGCGCAAGGACGAGAAGTCGAAGACCGGCTGATTCGGCTCGGGCCGGAGCTCGGCGCGGGTCACCAAGCGCATCCCCGTGGGCGAGTGCTCGAGGTGGGCGAAGAAGTCGCGGAGTCCACCGATGAGGCGGGTGGCGACGGTGGTGTCGCCGAGGTCCTCGTCCAGGTGGTCCACGATCAAGGCCGTGAGCGCATCCGTTTCTGCCCGGATACAGGCGGTGAAGAGCGCCTCTTTGTTGCCCCAGTGGTAGTAGAGGGCCGGCTTGGTGCAGCCGGCGGCCTCCGCGATCTCGCGCAGTGACGTGGCTGCCCAACCCCGCTCGGCAAAGAGCTCGGAAGCGTGGCGCAAGATCCGTTCCGCCAAGGTGGCGTCGGTGGCGATGGGAGCGAGGGTGGACATGGGGGGACCTACCGGTCGGTAGGGGCGACTTACCGCTCGGTAAATAGCACGACTGAAATGGTCTGCAATTCCCACTGAAGGAAAGGCGTACCCACACGTGTCGGGGGGACCATGGAGTCGATCGGTCCCACGTGGTAGGTCCGCCTGGTGCAAGGCGACTACTGGACCCTACGGCCGTTCGTCCGGCATCTATTTCAGCCGGTGCCGCCGCCGCCCTCCAGACACTTCCGGGCGCCGCTCCACGACCCGGTCGCCGGCGACATCGAGCTCACGGGCCGGCTCCACGAGTACGGGTCGAGGGACCTGGTCCTGGTCGTCCACGGCTTGGGGGGGAGCTTCTCTTCCAACTACGCGATCGCGATGGCCGCGGCCTGCGCCGCCGCGAAGACCGACTGCCTCCGGATCTGCCTCCGGGGGGCCGATCGTCGAGGCGCCGACGTCTACCACGCGGGGCTCATCGCCGACCTCGCGGCCGTCTTTGCCGCACCGGACCTGGCCCGCTACGAGACCGTGCGTCTCATCGGCTATTCGATGGGAGGCCATGTCTCCCTCCGCTATGCCGCGAACGACCCCGATGCTCGTCTCGCGTGTGTGGCCACCGTCTGCGCGCCGCTCGATCTGGAAGCCGGCATCCACGAGATCGACCGACCGAGACGGGCCCTCTATCGGCGAAACGTGCTGCGAGGGCTGAAGGACATCTACGCGGCCGTCACCGAGCACGACGGCCCCCAGCCGGCGCCATTGCAGCGCGTCCAGGCCATCACGACCCTCGAGGACTGGGACGAGACCGTGGTCGCGCAGCGCTTCGGCTTCGCCGACGCGCGTGAGTATTGGCGCACCCAGAGCGCCGGGCCGGTCCTCGGCGACGTGAAGGTCCCCACCCTCTCCCTGATCACCCGCCACGACCCAATGGTCGTGTTCCACACCCTCGAGCCCTTCCTCGACGCGAACCCTCAGGTGGAGCGTATCGTCCTCGAGCGCGGCGGCCATGTCGGGTTCCCGCCAGACACCGAGCTCGGTCTGCGACCGGCTCCCGGCGGAACGAACGTCTCGTCCCAGCTGCTGGGATGGATGCGGAGGCACGGATGAAGCGAATCGCCATGGTGGCGCTGGCGCTCGGAGCGAGCGTCACGCTGCCCTCGCCCGCGGCGGCCGGCGGCTGGGTCCAGAAGGAGGGCGGCTTCTACGGCAAGCTCACGAGCCGACTCCTGATCGGCAGCGCCGCCTACGGCGCCGGAGGCGAGAGCGTGCCGGTCCCGAGCTACCTGGACACCCAGCTGAACCTCTACCTCGAGGTCGGTGTGCACGAGCGGGTGACGGTGGTCGGGCTGCTCACACCCTACGGCCGCGCGCGGGTCGATGGGGAAGACTCGGCGCACTACCTCGGTCCATTCGTGGCGGGTGCCCGCGTAGGCCTGCTGACCGAGGGTCCGACCCGTGTCGCGGTCGAGGCCCACTACGGTTATGCGCCGCCCGCGATCGCGACCGACCGACTCGTCGACTCCGATTTCATGGCAGACGATGGAACGGTCCTGCCGGTGGTCTACCGCCCGGCGGTCGAAACGCACCGCGTGGAGCTCCAGGGCCAGGTCGGCCGCGGCTTCGCCATCCGCGACACGCCGGCGTGGGTCACCGGCATGCTCGGCGTTCGGCTGAACACAGGGTTCGAGCACGCGCTGACGGGCTACGGGCAGGTTGGCGTCCAACCCTGGCGCTTCCGCTTCGACTTCCACGTCTCGCTCTACGAGCCCTTCTTCCAGGCCGTCGAGCGCACGAACGTCTCCGGCGTGGGCAACACCCGCTACCTGGGCGCCGGCTTCGGGATCGCCTTCGCGCTGACCGACAACGTCGGCCTCACCCTCGACGCCGACGGCGTCTTCTACGCGCAGAGCAACGCGCGCACGCCATCCTTCGCCTTCGGTATCGAAGGCCGGCTCTGAACGGCCCTGCCCTCGACCTGGGGCCGCGCTCGTCGCCCGTGGCACGGTCCGGCACGGCCGAACGTGCCGAAGCGTCTCGGTCTCCGACGTCGATCAGACGCCAAGCCCACCAAGAGCGGCGCGCACGCTTTCTGCATGAGCCATGACCATGGACCTCCGTCTGCGACACGCCCTCCTCTGCCCCGCCGTCGTCGGCACGGTACTCGGAGCCTTCGCGCTCGAGCCCGCCACGGCCGAGGCCTGCGGCGGCTTCTTCTGCTCCCGCTCGCCGGTCGAGCAGTCGGGCGAGGCGATCGTCTACGCCAAGGAGCCGGATGGCACCCTCGTGATGAGCGTTCGGATTCAGTACGAGGGCGACGACGACGCCTTCGCCTGGATCCTGCCGGTGCCGGTGGCACCCGAGCTCTCCGTCGGCACCGAAGCGATCTTCGACGCGCTGGGGAACCAGACCACGCCGATCTTCCGCATCAGCGACAGCCGCACCGAAGGCACCTGCCGCGAGGTACCGGAGTGCTACGACAACCGCACGGGCCAAGTCTGCGACTACGACGACGTCTACGAATCGGGCGATCCCCGCCCGGGCCCCGGCTTCGCCGACGCGGCGATCGCCGAGCCGGACGGGGGCGCGCCCGTGACCGTGTACTCGCAGGGACCGGTGGGCCCTTTCGAGACCGTCGTGCTCGGTGCGACCAGCGCCGCCGACGTCCTCGAGTGGCTCGGCGACAACGGCTACGATCTCCCGACGGAGAGCGAGGGCCCCCTGCAGGCGTACGCCGACGCCGGCCACGTCTTCGTCGCGCTCAAGCTCGCCACCGACAGCTCCACGCGCTTCATCCAGCCGATCACCATGCGCATGACGACCGACGAGCTCGGCTGTCTGCCGCTCCGGCTCACGCGCATCGCGTCCGTGCCCGACATGCCCATCACCACCTATTTTCTCGGTGGTGAGCGGGTCGTCCCCACCAACTACTCGATGGTGCGGGTCGACGTGGAGAACATCCCCGAGCTCTGGACCGGCGAGCGACGCTGGAGCGGTGAGGTGAGCTCGGTGGTCGACACCGTCGGCGGTCAGGGCTTCGTGACCGAGTATGCCGGTGACACGCCGACCGTGAGCATCCTGCTCCCCTCGGTCGCCGACCTGGCCACCGAGACCGACCCCGCGCGCTTCCTCCAGCAGCTGCAGGCCCGCGGCTTCGACGGAACCGACTCGCTCTTGGCCGCGCTCGAGCGCTTCCTGATCCCGCCCGAAGGGATCGAGGCCCAGAGCTACTACAACTGCCTCGCCCGCGGCGCCGGTTGCGACGAGCCCACCAGCTTCGACCCGGAGGGCCTGGCCAACCACCTCGAGACCACGGAGGTCGAGCCACGCCGTGAGATGCAGGCGCTGACCGAGCGACACGGCTACCTGACCCGGATGAGCACCGCGATGGACCCGGAAGAGATGACGGTCGACCCGCTCTTCGAGGCCGATGGCGCGATGCCCCGGGTCAGCAACCTCCACGACGCCAGTCAGGTCACGCGCTGCTCCGACGAGTACTACCAGTGGGACGCGCCGCGAGACCTCGTCATCGGCGACACGAGCCACCGCATCCAGGAGGGTCGCCGCGCCGAGGACATGAGCTGGTGCACCAGCCGCTGGGGTGACCGCTGCGCCAGCTACGAGGAGCTCCCGCCGGCCGTGCGACGCGTGGTCGACGGCGAAGGCGGCCGTGACGACGGTCTGTGCACCGTCGGCACACCGGGCGCGGGCACCCACGGAGCGGCCGGCTTCGGGATCCTCGCCGTCGCCCTCGGGCTCTTTCTCCGTCGGCGCCGCTGAGTGTTAGAACGTCGGTGGCATGCCGCCGACGATTCGTCCTTTTCAGGCCTCGGATCTCGCCGAGGTGACCGAGCTCGTGTACGCGGCGGTGCACGGGCTCGCGGACGATGTGTACACGCCCGCGCAACGGGAGGCGTGGGCCCCCTCCCCGCCCGACCCGCGGACCTGGGCCAAGCGCTTCCAGGCGATCCCTCCGGAGGTCGCGCTGATCGACGACCGAATCGCAGGGATGATGTCGATGACCGCGGCCGGGCACGTCGACATGGCGTACGTCCACCCGGACCACCAAGGACGCGGCGTCGCGCGCGCGCTCCATGAGCATCTCGAAGCCATCGCTCACGCCGAACGGCTGGGCCGGCTGACGACGTTCGCGTCCCACGCCGCCAAACCCTTCTTCGAGCGCCGTGGCTATCGAGTCATCCGAGGAAACGAGGTGGAGCGCAACGGCGAAGTCCTCGGGAACTGGACCATGGACAAGCGGCTCGTCGCGTTCGCGGAGCGCGGCCGCGTCTTCGTCACGGGCAACTCCGGCTCGGGCAAGACCACCTTCGCCCGCGCGCTCGCCGAGCGGCTCGGTCGCGCCCACGTCGACCTCGACGAGGTGGCCTTCTCCGATCACCTCGGCACCCGTCGCCCCGTCGGCGAGTCGGTGACGATGCTCGCCGACCGCGAAGGTCTGGAGACCGCGGTCGTCGAGGGCTGCTACGCGGATCTCGTCGACGCTCTCGCCACCCCGGACGACCACCTGGTCTGGCTCGCGCTCGATGTCGGCGCCTGCGTCGCCAACGCGCAACGACGCTCCTGGGAGCCGCACAAGTGGCCCTCGGCCAGGCAGCAGAACGACGCCCTGCCGATGCTCCTCGACTTCATCGCGACCTACGAGGACCGGACCGACCCGACCGGGCTCGCGGCCCACACCGCACTCTTCGCTTCGTTCGTCGGCACCCGCGAGAAGCACCGCGAGCGGCCGACGGAAGGCTGAGCCGCTCAGGTGTACTGCCAGAAGACGGCAGCGCCCTTCTCGTCTTTGCGGACCACGACGTACACGCAGCCGAAGAGACCGGCGTCGGCCCAGGCCCCTTCGAGCGAGAGGCCGTCGAAATCGAGCTGGGCCACCAGCACCCAGTCGTCCCCGAGCTCGCCGTCCTGCACCCAGGCGGGCGCGCCGCCGAGCTTGCTCCAGGGCGTCTCCTCGTGGACCCGCGAGCTCGACTGCAGCTCGTCGAAGCGAGCGGCGAGCTCGGGGTCGTCCGCGGCCACTTCTTGCACGCGTTCCTCGAGCACCTCGAGCTTCGGCTTCCCGAGCTTCAACGGTCGGACGTGCAGCACGGGCACGTCGGGCGCAGCCGCCGGTGCCTTCTTCCACTGCGCTGGCGTGAGGAGCACCGCCACGTTGAGGTCTTCGTCCTCGGTGGCGGTGCCGTCGGTGACGCAGAACACCGCGACGCCGGCGTGCTTCTTCAGGATCCCTTCGGTGCCGATCTGGAAGAGGAACCCCATCGGGGATCCGTCCTCGGTCGTCGGCCACTGCTTCTTCGACACGCCGCTCGGCAGCCCGCCGATGCGGTCGATGCTCGGGTCGGCGGGTGGCTTCTTCTTCGCCTTTCCCACCGTGATGGGTCGGCTCGACAGCGCACCGAGGCTGGCGATGGCGCCCAGGGAGAGCGCGCTCGCGTCGACATACCCCTCCGCGCGCTTCTTCGCGATCAGCTTCGCCGCCGCAGCCCGTGCCGCTTCGGCGCTCTTCTTCTTCTCCTTCTTCGTGCTCTGCTTGCCGTCGATGCGACCCCACCGGCGCACCACGTGCGAGCCCTCGACGTCGCAGTACCAGAGCTTCCGTGAGCTCTCGTCGATCACGTAGAGCCTGGCGCTCGCCTCCCCCGCGTCCGCGGCGCGTGCTGCGTCCTTCTTCTTCGACTTCTTGCCGCCGGCCTTCTTCGCCGGCGCTGGCGTCGGCTCCGGCGCCGACTCGAGCAGCGTGCGCGGACCGAGCTTCGCCGCCGCCTCGAACGCCGGACCGAGGTCCCAGGCGTACTGCGCCCACTTGTCCTCCTTGAACTGCGCCCGCAGCGTCCGCGTCGCCGGTTCGTACCAGAGGTCGTCCTCGAGCTTCGACCAGGTCTGCGTGTCGTACTGCCGCTCCGGACCGATCTCGTCGTGCGGCAGCGAGAGCGTCGCGACGCCCACGCAGCGGTCCAGGTCGAAGCGCGCCACCGTCTCCGCGTGCAGGTTCACCAGCAGGGTCTCCCCGGTCACCGGATCGTGCACCGGTAGGTGCGCCGAGCGACGCGCCCCGGCGTGCTCCTTGAAGTCCTTCGGCTCCCAGGCCTTCCAGACCTCGCCCTCGAGCGTGAAGCACTCGTCCCAGCCGACGCGCACCACGCGCTGGAGCGCCGAGTCCCACACGGTGTCGAAGTCCACGTAGGGCCCGTGTTTGTGGCCGAAGTCCTTCGGCCGCGGAGACGCCTTCTTCTGCTTCCGCCAGCTCCCATCGTCGTCTCGAAAGAACGAGTCGTTCGACTTCCGGTTCTTCACGTCGCCGCCCCAGACCACGAGCCGCTCACTCTCGCCGACCCGCGTCAGCGTGAAGAACGATCGCTCCTTGAAGTCCGGGATCGACTCATCGAGACGCGTCCAGCTCGCGCCATCGAAGCGACAGAGCGTCCCGTCGGTCAGCACCGCGAGCGCGTGGTCGCCCATCCCCACCACCGCCCCGACATTCTGCTTCCCGACGAGGGCGTCGCCCGTCTGCTCGTCGACGACCTCGACCCACGCGTCGTCGCGCCATCCGTACGTGTGCAGCCCACGAAGTGTGACGACGTAGCTGGTCCCGTCGCACACGAAGTAGAGGTGCTTGCCGTAGAGGTCCTCGACCGGGCTGTCCTCCATCTTCGCGCCGAGCGTCGCCCACCCGCCATCGCGCAGCTCGAAGAAGACCTGCTGCATGTCCCGGCCGCCACCGTCACCCTCGTGGTAGCCGGGTCCCAGCAAGAGCGCGTCGCGCGCCGGGTCGTGGGCCAGCCCACCTCCCTGCATGCGCGGCGGCGGACTCGCGGCCGCAGCGAGCGTGGACCACGCCTTGCCGTCGAAGCGCCAATGGTGCGCGCCATCGACCAGCATCACGCCGTGCTTCGGGTGACCCACGAAGCACGCGGAGGGGTTGAACAGCCCGATGTGGAACTCGCGGACACCTTCCTCTTCGGTCGGCAGCCCCGTCGTCGGCGCGGGCGTCAGCGCCTTCCCGTCCCAGTCGAAGAAGACGTGCGTGTACTCGTCCCCCTCGAAGATCCAGAACACGACCACCTCGCGGACCGGGTCCCAGACCGCCCCGCAGGCGTCCTTCCACTCCGCCGGCACGTCGCCTGGCTCGAGCGCCGTGGCCTTCGACCACACCCCCGCCGAGTCGAGCTCCCACACGCCGGTCGGCGTGAGGCACACCCCCACCTCACGCTTCCGGTCGTAGCCGATGGCACCGCGCAGATCGCCGAAGCCGTCGATCCCAACAGGCAGCTCGCCGCTGACCTCGAGCGCCTCGGTCCCCTTCGCGGTGACCAGCATCCCGTTCGGCACGTGCTGCTCGTCGTCGTAGCCGAATCGGAAGGCGACCATCCCCTTCCGGACCGGGTCGTAATACCCCTGGTAGAACCCCTCGCCGTCGAGGCTGAGCTTCGACTCGTGCAGCTGCGTCCAGCGCTCGCCGTTCCAGCTCCACGCCTCGCCGAAGCCGTCGTAGCCCGCCCCCGTGAGGAACACGACCTCGCCGACCGTCGCGTCGAAGTCCATCACGTAGCCGTTGAGCCGCATCGGCACCGGCGGCAGCTCGATTCGCTCTGGCCGCTCCGGCCCCAGGCGGGTCCAGTCGATCTTCATGTCGCTCCTCCCCTGAAGGGCGGGAGCCTACCACCGGCCCACGCTCACTCGCGGAGGTACTTCTCCCACCAGGTGAAGGGGACCTGGTACGCGGCCGGAGTGTTGTCGGCGGCGTGCGAGGCGAGTCCGTTCCGACCGACGTAGTAGTCGGCGACCTGGTTGCGCGCCCCGCTCGAGAGATCCGTGTCGCCCACCGCGATGGCGTGGATGTGGTCGGGCCACGGTCCCTGGCTCGCCGTCCGGAGCCAGGCGGCGAAGCCCACCCGCCGCATCGCCCGCACGGTCTCCCAGCGCTGGGTCGTCGAGAGGTCACGAACACTCACGTCCACCGCGCCGCCGCCGTCGTGAGTGCCGGCCGACGCGGCCACGCCGCCGGCGTTGTACGAGCCCTGGGTGACCCGGATGTCGTGGTCGAGCATCGACCGCGCCTCGGCCAACATGTCCGCCGTCCGCTGGTTGACGGTGCTCCCCGAGTCGGTGGTGCGCCCTCCGACCATCACCGGACGCTCGACCACGAAGCGGCCCTCGCCGAGCGCTCGAAGCGAGCTCGGACCGGGGATGCCGTTGGCGTCGAGGCCCGAGTAGCCGAGCCGCTCCTGCCAGCCCGAGTACGCGGCGGCGGTCTCGTTGCCGAACCAGCCGTCGACGGCGACGTCGAAGCCCTCGTCCGCGAGCGCCTGCTGCACCCGTTCCACCGCAGCGTCGCCCGGCAGCGAGGGCTGATTCCCGCGGAAGGGCTCGACCTGCGCCTGCACCACCAGCCGGTCCATCCAGAGCGTGGGCAGCGCGTCGACGCCGCCATCGGTCACCTCGGGCCCGGCGTCCGTCCCACCGTCTCGACCCTCCGGCGCGGCGGCGTCTCGGCCCTCCACCAGACCGCCGTCCGGGTCGCTCGAGCCATCGACGGCGGCATCCGAGCTCTCGTCGCCCGTCTCGGAGCCACAGGCGACCAACAGCATGGCCACCACGAGCCAGGCGTTCGGGGTTCCGCTGCGGGCACTCGGCGAGCCGAAGATGTGGCGGGTCATGGTCGACGAATCTGCAATGGACGTTCCATCGCGGACCCCTCCCGAATGCCGCCGCTTCAGGGGCGCTCGCTGCTCGAGATCGGGCGCGAACGCCCGCCCTCACGGCCTGAGCGACCAACAACTGGCCACGTGCTCTCACTCGCCTTTCGCTTGAAAAGCCCGCTCACAAATGGGATGCAAACCGCTTCCCCCGGCGCACGCCGTCGGGGCGATGGTGCGGGGCGGCGCCTTCGATGCTTCCCCGACCGAGACACGAGGACAGCGACCCGATGAGCGACACGACCGCCGCCAAGCCCAAGAAGAAGCGCCTGAAGCACATCCGACTGACGACCCACCCGGGCGCGTCGCCCAGGCCGCGGAAGATCCACTGGGGCGCGGCGGAGCCCGCCGAGCGCGGACCGGTCATCGGCACCACCTCGAACCCGAGCGCGCGCAACGTCATCGGGACCCACTCCGGCTCCTACGGCGTGTACCGCGCCCTCTCGGTCGCGGCCGGCACGCTCGCCCCCGACCACAAGGCGGACCTGACCAACACCTCGCCGACCCACCGCATCGGGCCGCACGACTCCTGGAAGGACCCGGAGAAGATCGTGTCGATCGATCCCTGGGGCGCCGACGTCGCCGACGTCTTCGCCAAGGAGCTCGGCGAGGGCGTCGACATCCGCCCGACCATCGCCGTCACCCAGGCCCACCTGCACATCCCGGAGCTGATGCATGCGGTCGAGAACGGCCGCGTGAAGCCGGACGGCAAGGTCCTCAAGGACAACGGCACCGTGCTCGTGACCAAAGCCGCCGTCGAGCCGGTCTGGTACCTCCCGGGCATCGCCAAGCGCTTCGGCGTCACCGAGGCGGAGCTGCGCCGCGCGCTCTTCGAGCAGACCGGCGGCATGTACCCGGAGCTCGTCACCCGCGGTGACCTCGAGGTCTTCCTCCCGCCCATCGGCGGCCACACCATCTACATCTTCGGTCCGCCGGAGCGGCTGGGCGACACGGCCTTCGACCTGACCTGTCGCGTCCACGACGAGTGCAACGGTTCCGACGTCTTCGGCTCGGACATCTGTACCTGCCGTCCCTACCTCATCCACGGGATCGAGGAGTGCATCAAGGGCGTCCAGGAAGGCGGCTCGGGCCTCATCGTCTACAACCGCAAAGAAGGCCGCGCGCTCGGCGAGGTCACCAAGTTCCTCGTCTACAACGCCCGCAAGCGGCAAGAGGGCGGCGACAGCGCCGACGCCTACTTCCTCCGCACCGAGTGTGTCGCCGGCGTCCAGGACGCCCGCTTCCAGGAGCTCATGCCCGACTGCCTGCACTGGCTCGGCGTGAAGCGCATCGATCGCTTCGTCTCGATGAGCAACATGAAGCACGACAACGTCACCGCCGGAGGCATCGAAATCGGTGAGCGCGTCGAGATCCCGGACGAGCTCGTCCCCGAGGACGCCAAGGTCGAGATCGAAGCCAAGATGGCCGCGGGCTACTTCACCGTGGGTCCGGTCGCCGACGCCGAGACCCTGAAGGAGACCAAGGGCCGGAAGCTCGAGGACGTATGAGCACCCCACACACGGCGCGCTTCCTGCTCGAGCCCGCCACCATTCGCGAGCGCTGCAACGACGTGCTCGCGGCTGGGCTGGACGGACAGCTCGAGCACTTCGCGATCGATCTGGACGCTCTGCCCTCGGTGGCGGCGCGGGTCGTCGAGACGACCAAGAGTCGCTATCCGGACCTCGACATCCCCTACCACAGCCGGTGGGGTCACTTCCGCGTGGGCGGCATCGACCGCGTGGCCGACTTCGAGAAGCGGATCGGTCACCTCGACGCCAAGGAGAAGGGTCGCAAGCGCTTCGCGCTGGTCATCACCAGCGTGCTGCTCGACGCCGGCGCCGGTCCCGACTGGAGCTACCGCGAAGGCCGCGACAGCTACGCCCGGTCCGAAGGGCTCGCGGTCGCCAGCTACCACATGTTCGTGGACGGCGCGTTCTCGGCGATGAAGGCCGACGCGCTGCGGGCAGACGCCGACGAGCTGGTCGACATGGACGACGAGATCGCCGCCGGCTTCCAGGTCCGCGACGACAACCCGCTCGTCGGCCTGGAGGGACGCTCGGAGCTGATGCGTCGGCTCGGGGCCGCCATCGTCGCCAAGCCCGACGTGTTCGGCGAAGAGGGTCGCCTCGGCGGCCTCTTCGATCACCTGATGGGTCAGGTCGAACACGAACGCATCGCCGCGCCGACCATCCTGGCCGCGGTCCTCGAAGGGCTCGGCTCCGTCTGGCCGGGTCGCCTCGAGCGCGACGGACTGTCGCTCGGCGACACCTGGCCGCACCCGGCCGCCGGCGCCGCAGACGACGACGAGGACACTCGCGGCCTCGTGCCCTTTCACAAGCTCAGCCAGTGGCTGACCTACTCGCTCCTCGAGCCGCTCGAAGCGGCCGGCGTCAGCGTGACCGACCTCGATCAGCTCACTGGCCTCGCCGAGTACCGCAACGGCGGTCTCTTCGTGGACGGTGGCGTGCTGGTGCCGAAGCACGAGTCGGTGGTGACCGAAGCGCACCTGCCGAGCTCCGAGATCGTCGTCGAGTGGCGCGCCCTCACCGTCGCGCTGCTCGACCGACTCGCGGTCGACGTCCGCAAGCAGCTCGGTCTGGATGCCGAACGCTTCCCGCTGGCGAAGGTCCTCGAGGGCGGCACCTGGCACGCCGGCCGGGAGATCGCCCGGGAGAAGCGCGAGGACGGGACCCCGCCCATCCGCATCCAGTCGGACGGGACGGTCTTCTAGGAGTCCCAGGAGGAGAGCGCCGCGGCGAAGTCGGCGGCGCTCCTCAGCTCCGGCCGGTCGAGCAGCCCCATTCGCGGGGTGAGCTCGCTGGACGGCAGCATGCGGCTCGAAAGCGCCACCGGGTGACGCGTCCCGCACGCTCCTCGGTCTCGATCGTCATCGAGCCGAGGCGACCAGCGTGGCGGAGCATCGAGGCCATCGTCGGCGTCGTCCCACGCTCCCGGGCGACTCAGTTCGCGCGGGCGGTCTCTCTGCGAGCTTGCTGGGCCCGGTAGAGCGGCAGCTCGTCGGCGACCGCCCGAGCGATGCTCGGCCGCTTCGAGAGGCGAGCGTGATAGGCGGCGAGCACGGGCCAGTCGGAGAGCTCGATCGGTGTGGCCACGGTCCACTGGAGCGTGGTGAAGAGGTAGCAATCGGCGACGCTGAAGTCGCTCAGCAGGAAGTCGTGCTCGGCCAGGTGCCGCTCGACGTGCGGGAAACGCGCACGAGCCCGACTGCGCGCGTAGACCTTCACCACCTCGTCGGACGTGGGATCGAAGTGCGGGTAGAAGACTCCCTTGTGGATCTCGCTCCCCACGAAGCTGAGCCACTGCCGCGCCTCGTCGCGCTCCGCGGCGAGCACCAGGCCCGCGTCCGGAAACGCATCGGCGATGTGGAGCAGAATCGCGGCGTTCTCGGTCAGGATCCGACCGTCGTCGCGTCGGAGCGCGGGGACCGTACCGATCGGGTGGACCTGGCGGTAGTCGCCACCACCGACGATCTGCTTGGTCATCCGGTCGACCTCGATGGCCTCGAAGTCGGCGCCGGCTTCGTAGAGCGCGATGCGACAGGCGAGCGAGCAAGTGAGCGGGGCGAAGTAGAGCTGCATGAGTGATTCCTCCTGCCCAACGGGTTCGCCCGAATCGGCGTATGCGTCCAACGCATTTTGATCATAGAATCGATGCGTCATGCGCATTCCATCGCCGAACCTCGACGTTCGTGACCTCCGCGTGGTGCTCGCCCTGAGCGAATCGGGCACCACCTCCGCGGCCGCCGAGTCGCTCCACCTCAGTCAGTCGGCGGTCAGCCGCGCGCTCGCGGTGGCCGAGGAGCGCGCCGGCACCGAGCTCTTCGCGCGAACGCCGCATGGGCTCGTCCCGACCGCCGCGGGCGAGCGGCTCGCGGAGCGCGCGCCAGCGATGCTCACGGCGCTGACCGCCCTCGAGCGGAGCCTCCGGGAGCCGCAGCCGGAGCGTCGGGTCGTGCGCTTCGCCGCAGAGTGCCACTTCGCGTACGCCTGGCTCGCCAAGGTGGTGCTGCAGCTCCAGCGCCTGGCCCCGGAGATCGATCTCCGGCTGCCGTCCGAGCTCCTCCACGACACGCGGGGCGCTCTCCAACGCGGCGACCTCGACATGGCGATGGTGATGGGCCGAGCACCGAAGGGGACCCACTCGCACGCGCTCTTCGACGACGAGCTCGTCTTCCTCGTGGCCGCCGAGCACCCCGCGGCCGAAGGGCTGACGAAGAAGGTCCTTCGCGCACACCCGCTCCTGTGCAGCACGGCGCGCAACGGCGACGAATGGTTCATGCGCACGGTCTTCGGCTCCCGGCCACCGCGGCTGAAGGTCCGCCGCTTCGCCGTCACCGAAGCCGTGGTCGAGTTCGCGAGGGCCGGACTCGGCATCGCCGTGCTCAGCAGCTGGGTCGTGAACGCCTACCTCGGGACCGGCAGTAGCCTCGTGGTGCAACGGCTCCCCAAAGGTCCGCTATTGCGTCCCTGGCGGCTCGCACACCGGCCGGAGGCCGCACCGATCGCCGAGCCGCTCGTGGACGCCATCACGGCCGCCCTCCCCCGACGCCATCGCGGCGTCGACTTTTGAGGGAGCCGGTGATAGGGACGGCGGATGGCCGACGTCACCGTCATCGACCACCCCCTGGTCCAGCACAAGCTCACCCTCATGCGCCGCAAGGAGACGCCCACCAACGTCTTCCGCCAGCTGCTCGAAGAGATCAGCATGCTCATGGGCTACGAGGTCACGCGTGATCTGCCGCTCGCGAAGGAGCGGATCGAGACGCCGCTGACCGAGATGGACGCGCCCGTGCTCGCCGGCAAGAAGGTGGTCCTCGTCTCCATCCTCCGCGCCGGGGACGGCATCCTCAGCGGGTGCCTGAAGCTCCTGCCCTCTGCGCGCGTCGGGCACATCGGGCTCTACCGCGATCCGAAGACGCTGGTCGCGGTCGAGTACTACTTCAAGATCCCCGAAGAGATCGAAGACCGCGACGTGATCGTGGTCGACCCGATGCTCGCCACCGGCAACTCCGCGATCGCCGCGGTCGAGCGCATCGCGGAGCTCAAGCCGAAGTCGCTGAAGTTCCTCTGCCTGCTCGCCGCCCCCGAAGGCATCGCCGAGTTCCACGACGCGCACCCGGACGTGCCCATCTACACGGCCTCGGTGGACGAGAAGCTCAACGAGAAGGGCTACATCCTCCCCGGCCTCGGCGACGCCGGCGACCGCCTCTTCGGCACGAAGTAGCCGCGAAGCGGCCTACTTCGCCCCGTGCCCTTGCCCGTGCCCGTGCCCGTGCCCGACGATGCGGGCATGGGGAAGGGAACGTCACTGCAATCACTCCGAGGCCGAGCCATGCGCGAGGCCTACCGTCGCGAGCTCATCCCGGTCGCCCTCCTCTGGCCCCAGGCGGCCGCCGGCGTCCACGACTGGGCCCGCGGCATCGCCAAGGAGCTCGAGCCGCACCTCGCTGAGCGGGCCCGCCCGGCGGTCGCCGAGCTCATGACGACCGTGTACCGCCGGCGGTACGACGTGCTGCGTGAGCGCCACGACTGGCTCCCCGAGCGCGACGACGCGGCGGTCCGCGATCTCTTCGCCGCCCTGACGCTGGTCTCGAAGCGAAACCGCTGGCTCTTCGCGGACCTGGGCGGCCCGCCGTCCACGCTCGGCCGAGCCCGCGGCGCCGCGTGGGTGCTCCGGCTCGGCATGAAGGAGCGCTGGGTCGAGTGTGCCACCCACCTCGGTGAGCTCCTGATCACCCTGACCGAGGTCCTCCCGAAGGAGCTCCCGCGAGCGCGGGGCATCGTCGCCTCGATCTGCTTCGCGATGGGCGAGCGCTACGCCAAGCGCGTCCACCGCGCCTTCGGTCTGCCGAGCCTCGACGAAGGCGGCGACCCGGTCGAGCTCGCCATCGAGATCCTCCGCGTCGGCGAATACGTCTTCCACGTCAACCCAGACCACTGGTCCGGCAACGATCGCTCGACCCACGAAGGCTACCTCGAGGGTGACGCCTGCCTCTGGTGGAGCCGACCCGGCTGGACCCGCGGTCACTGCGGCATCTTCGGCCAGTTCCAGGCAGGTGTGTGCTCCGTCTTCGGCCTGAAGTACCTGCTCGACAAGACCATCCCCAAACACGGTGGGGACACCTGCCGGGTCACCCTCACACCACTGAAACGGAGCCGCGAAGGGCTCCCGGTGCACGCTTGAGGGCGTGGTAGCGTCGCGGCCATGGCGGTGACGGCACTCCAGTGTCCCGGCTGCGGGGCGAAGCTCGACGCGAACCCAGGACAGCAGACGATCACCTGCGAGTACTGCTCGACCACCTCTCAGGTGCAACAGCAGCAGCGTGGGGCCTCGCCGTGGGGCCAGCACCACGCGCAGGCGGCGCACGCGGTGGAGATGGGCAAGCGGGCCCAGAAGATCGTGCTGTGGTCGACCCTGGGGACCACCGTGCTCGGCATCGGCATGGCGGGCATCTTCGCCCTCTCCGCGCCGGACCCGCAGCAGCCGCCGCCTCCCGTCCCGGTGCCAGCGACCGCCATGCCCTCGATCCCCGCGACGCCGAACGTGCCCGCACCGGCAGCGGCTGCCCTGGACCCGGCCGTGGCGGCAGACGCCGCGTTGATGGGTCGACTGAGCGCGTACGTCGGCGATTGCATCAACTCGCTGGACGACCGGATCCTCTCGAGTCGCTCCCGCTACCGCGACTGGGTCGACGACGACGACGGGCCCCGGCCGAACAGTCGCCACGTCTATGGCCTCTACACGTTCCGCGACCCGAGCGACTGCGCCGAGGCCGTCGCCGCCGCGTCGGCGATCAGCCCGCGCAAGCCGGAGATGGACTCCGCGGCGCAGGCCTACGTCACCGCCGTCACGAACCTGCACGGCATCGTCGAAGAGGCGGAGCGCTACTACGACCGCAACGACTACCAGGACGACCACATGGCGCGCGGCCAGGAGCTCCACGGGCCCCTCATCGCCGGTTTCAACGCCTTCATGGTCGCCCGCGAGGCGCTCATCGCGCACGTCGACTCCGCCTTCGAAGAGGCACTCTCCAAGCGGGAGGAGGCGCTCGCGCCCGGCGACACGCGCCACCGCCTGCTCTACGACACCATGCGCAGCGCCGCCGAGATCGCCCGCACCGCGAACGTCCACTGGCGGGAGGTCGGGTCGATCGACCACGACAGCTTCTTCGCGAAGGCCGAGGGCTACCAACGGCAGGTCGACGAGCTCGAGGCCGCCCTGAGCAGCGTCTCCGAAGAAGAACGAAACGCCGAGATGGGCCGACCCTTCCGCGGGCTACAGAGCTACGTCCAGGCCAGCCAGGCCTTCGCCCAGGCTGCCAAATCGCTCGCCCGCCGTGTCGAGCGTGGCGGTGGTTGGAGCACCGGCGAGCGCATGACCCTCCGCGCCGGCGCCGGCTCCCACTGGATGGTCGGCGGCTCGCCGGGCGCCGCCCTCTCCAAGTACAACGAGCTCCTCCGCGCCGAGGTCTCCCCGCCCCTGCGCTACATCGCCCCCACCGCGCTCCTCAGCGATGGGTACTGAGGAAGACGGCGGACCCGCGGCCGCATCGAGACCCCGATGAGACTCTCGCTGATGGCGCTCTCCGCGGCCCTCGCCCTGCTGACGGCCACTCCCCTCGAGGCCCAGCGCGGGCCGGAGTGGGCGTTCTCCTCTCCCGTCCGGAGCTGGGTGCCCGTCGCCGAGGCCGATGTCCGGCAGGTTCGCCGATCGGGCGCCGGAGCCTTCGTCGGCGACCGGCTGGTCTTCGTCGACCTACGCGGCGAAGGCGCGCGTGCGCTCCTCGCGACCGCCTCCGGCCCACTCACGATCCGAACCGACGACGCGTCCCTGGCCGATCCGGAGACCCGGGAGGCGGTGAGCGCGCACGCTCGCCGACACGATCTCGCCCTGGTCCTCATCGGGGAAGCGACCGACGCGACGCTGGCGCACACGACGGACTGGCGGCGGCTGAAGCGGGTGTACGTGAGCGCGAGCCGGGTGACCGACGCCGGCCTCGCTCATCTCGCGGGCGCCACCCAGCTCGAGGTCTTCTACGCGCCGGGGAAGACCATCGGTGACGCGGGCCTCGCCCATCTGAAGAACCACTGACCCGGCTACGCCGGCTCGGCCTCACGGGAACGCAGGTGTCGGACGCCAGCGTCGACCTTCTGCTGCGCCTCCGCCGCCTCGAGCGCCTCGGCCTCCGGGACACGCAGGTCACCGACGCAGCCGCCGAACGCCTCCGCGGCGCCTTCCCCGACCTCGTCCTCGGTCACTGACTGCGCCCGCGTGAGCCGGTTTCGCGGGCTCGTGGCTCCTACGCACG
Organism: uncultured Sandaracinus sp.; assembly: GCA_964462035.1. GTDB lineage: Bacteria > Myxococcota_A > Polyangia > Polyangiales > Houyiibacteriaceae > UBA1660. Next base: position 196,660 of record CAYXAP010000003.1, on the reverse strand, counting down.
ATGCGACCCTCCCGGCTGTTCGCGTTCCTCGGCGCCACCCTCTCGATCCTCGGCTGCGAGGGCACCATCGGGGGAAGCACCTGGACACCCCCCGATGACGAGTTCCGCCCCGGCGAGGTGGACTTCACCTGCGACGAAGACGTCGAAGAGACGCCCTCGGTGATGCGGCGGCTGGCCCGGAGCCAGCTGCAGCACACGGTGGAGGACACGATCCGACGCTTGTTGCCATCGGGCGAGGCCGACACCCTGCTGACCGGCATCGCCGACGATCTCGGAGCCATCCCGCCGGATCTGCGCGCCGAGAGCGACGTGCAGGAGGGGCAGAAGCTCTTCTTCCGTTCGGACACGACCGTTGGCGAGAGCGCCGTCTCCGCCCACCATCGCCTCAGATCGGCCATCGCTGAAGCGCTGGCCCAGCCAGCGATGCTGGACGCGATGGGGGCCACCTGCGCCACCGACGCCGACACCGCCAACGACGCGGCCTGCGTGGACGAGCTCCTCGAGCGCGTCGGCCGCCTCACGCACCGGCGCCCGATGGACGACGCCGAGCGCTCCTTCTACCGCGACGAGGTCTACGACGCCGGCGACGCGATGGACCTCGCCGCCCTCGAGGACATGTTCGTCGTGCTCTTCGCCCAGCCGAGCTTCCTCTTCCACATCGAGGGCACCGGGCCCCTGACCGCCTACGAGGCCGCTTCCCGACTGAGCTACCACTTCTGGGACACGATGCCGGACGAGGAGCTCTTCGCGGCGGCCGAGTCCGGCGCGCTCCTCACGGACGACGGCTGGCAGACTCAGGTCGAGCGCGTCCTCGGCGACGAGCGCGCTCGCCAGAGTCTGCAGGTCTTCGTCGAAGAGTGGCTGCGCTTCGACCAGCTGAACCCGGCCAGCAGCGGCTCGGGGCCGGACTTCGACTACATCGCCGGCGACCTCGGCCTCGACCGCAGCTTCGACGATGCGGTCCGCGCGGAGCCGGTGGACCTGCTCCACCACACGCTCCGCACCGGCGGCACCTTTCGCGACTACTTCCTCAGCGACGTGACCACGACGCAGGACCCGCGACTGGCCGCCATCTACGGCGTCGAGCCCGCCGCCGCCGGTGAGACCGTCGCAGTCCCCCCGGAGCGCCACGGAGTGCTCTCCCGCGTGGGCCTGCTCCTCGCGCGGGCCGACGTGGCCCTGCCGAACATCAACTCGATCACGCACCCGATCCTCCGCGGAGTCTTCATCCGCCGGCAGATCACCTGCGACTACCTACCCGCGGCGCCCGGTGGCGCGATGGACGACCTCCCCGTCGTCGACCGCTCGACCACGGGATCCCGCGAGGCCACCGAGATCCTCACCGGTGCGACCGGATGCAGCGGGTGTCACGGCCGCATCAACCCGACCGGCTACGCCCTCGAGCGCTTCGACGCGATCGGTCAGTGGCGCGAGAGCGAGCCGCTCTTCGACGCCTCGGGAGCGGTCACCGTCGACCTGGAGATCGACGACAGCGCGACCATCGCCGAGTCGGACGGAGCCGTCGCCGGCGCCGCGCAGCTCGCCGAGAGCCTCTACGAGAGCGAGAAGGTCGGCGCCTGCTTCGCGCGCCACTACCTGCGCTTCGCCCTCGCACGCGCGGAGGACCCCGACCGCGACGGCTGCATGCTCGCCGAGCTCGACGACGCCATCGACGCCGACCGCCCGCTCACCGAAGTGCTCTCCGCCGTCGTCCTCGCCCCCTCCTTCCGCGTCCGCGCTGCCAACTAGGAACCGACCATGACCGTACGAAAGATCGGACGACGCTTCTTCCTCATCGGTGCGGGTGGTGCCGCGCTCGCCATCCCGGCGCTGCCGAGCCTGCTCCGCGGCTCCCAGGCCAAGGCACAGGGCCCGGCCGTCCCGAAGCGCATGGTCGCCATCATGTCGGAGCATGGCGGCGTCTGGCAGGAGCACATGTTCCCCGATGCCGCAGAGGCCCCAGAGAGCTTCGAGCACCTCCACACCTGCCACCGCGGCGCCCTGGGCTCACGAATGGAGGGCAGCGATCGCGTCGTGAGCGACGTGCTCCGCGCGCCCGCCGATCGCTTCTCCGACGCGCTCGTTGGGAAGATGAACGTGATCCGTGGCCTCGACGTGCCCTTCTATTACGGCCACGCGCGCCACGTGCTCGGCAACTACGGCGACATGTCGAACAACCACGACGACCCGACGCCCGAGCAGGCGACGGTCGACGTGGTGATGGCGTACTCGTCGTCGTTCTACGAGGCGGTGCCGAGGCGCCGGATGATGAACTTCGGCGCGGACGCGCTGAGCGTGGAGTGGGTCGACCCCGTCAGCCGCTCCGGCGGTTTCCAGCCGGTGCCGACCGACGGCGCCGCGACCCTCTTCGATCTGCTCTACGTCGAGCCCGAGACGGGCGAGGAGCGGCCGCCACCGCTGAACCAGGTCATGGAGAGCTACCGGCGCCTCGAGAGCGGTGCCCACGGCCCCGGGGCGCGCCTCGGATCGGCCGACCGCGCCGCGCTCCGCCAGTACATGGACCGACTCAGCGATCTGCAGAGCTCGCTGACCACCCCGACCGGCGCCCACTGTGGCTCCGTCATCCGGCCGGACGGCGTCGGCAACAGCCTCCGGAACTGGAACCCCGCCAACTACCAGATCCTCAACGACGTCATCATGGCGGGCTTCATGTGCGACAGCAGCCGCATCGCCGTGATCCGGACGACCAACCCCTGGCACGACGGGATGGACGCCGATGGCGGCTACCACGAAGTCGCCCACAACGCGGCTGGCGGTGGCGGCTCGGTCACGGACGGCGCCACCCTCACCCGCCTCGAGGGCTTGCTCACCGAGGGCAACAACGCCCTCTTCCGCGACGGCATGCTCGACCTGGTCAACAAGCTGGAGGCCCTCCCCGAGGGCGAAGGCACGATGCTCGACTCGACCCTGGTCTGGTGGGCCCACGAGTCCGGCGCCTCTACGCACAACGGCGACTCGATCCCGATCGTCACCCTCGGCGGCGGCAACATGCTGAACACGGGCCACTACCTCGACATGCGGGACCGCAGCGCGAACCCCTTCCGAGAAGACGATCGCGTCTTCAAGAACGTCGAGCGGCGCCGCGGCGCCTGCTTCTTCCAGTGGCACACCACCGTGCTCGACGCGATGGGCATCCCCCGCAGCGAATGGCAGGTCGATGGACGCACCGCGTTCTCGGGCTCGGTCGCCCAGCCCGGCTGGATGACCATGCAGTACGACCAGGATGCGCTCTTCGCGAGCTGCGACGACCCGCTCCCCTACATCCTCGGCTGAGGCACGAGGGACGGAACGACGAAGGGCGCCGGCGGTCTCCCGCGGCGCCCTTTCGTGCGTGGTCGGACGAGGTCAGTTGGCGACGGCGGCGGCCGCGTCGAGGCGGGCCTGGGCCCACTCGACGGCGCGCTGCAGCTCAGCGTACTCGGCATCCTTGGCGTGGCCCTCGTAGGCCTTGAGCGCCTTGTCGGCCTCCTCGCGCTCCTTACGGACCTCATCGGTGTCGATGTCGGCCGGGCGGGCGAAGAGATCGGTCAGCACCTGGACGCTCGAGGGCTCGGCCTCGACGAAGCCAGGACCGATGGCCGCGACCTCGACGGTGCCGTCGCCGCGCTTCCACCGGAGAACGCCGGACCGCAGCGCCGCGAGAACGGGGATGTGGCCGGGGAGGACACCGAACTCACCGAGGGTGCTCGGCGCCTGCACCGAGTCGGCCTCGGTGCGCAGCGCCAGCCCCTTCGGGGTGGCGACTTCCAGCTTCAGGACGGTGTCGAGGGCCATGCTCAGGACTCCGCGCGCTTGGCGAAGGCCTCACGGACCTCGTCGATGCCGCCCTTGTACTGGAAATCCTGCTCGGGGATCTCGTCACACTTGCCCTCGAGGATCTCCTCGAAGCCGGTGATGGTGTCCTCGAGGCTGACGAACTTCCCTTCCATGCCCGTGAACTGCTGGGCCACGAAGAAGGGCTGCGACAGGAACTTCTGGATCTTACGGGCGCGGTCGACCGTGGCGCGGTCGTCTTCGCTCAGCTCGTCCATGCCGAGAATGGCGATGATGTCCTGCAGGTCCTTGTAGCGCTGCAGGGTCTCCTGCACGCCGGTGGCGACCTTGTAGTGGCGCTCGCCGAGGACGTTCGGGTCGAGCATCGTGGAGCTCGAGTCGAGCGGGTCGACGGCCGGGTAGATGCCGAGTGAGGCGATCTCTCGGCTGAGCACCGTGGTGGCGTCCAAGTGGGCGAAGGTGGTCGCCGGCGCCGGGTCGGTGAGGTCATCGGCCGGCACGTACACGGCCTGCACCGACGTGATGGAGCCCTTGGAGGTCGAGGTGATCCGCTCCTGCAGGTTGCCCATCTCCGTGGCGAGCGTCGGCTGGTAACCGACGGCGCTGGGGATACGGCCGAGGAGCGCCGACACCTCGGAGCCCGCCTGGGTGAAGCGGAAGATGTTGTCGACGAAGAGGAGGACGTCCTGGTTCTTCACGTCGCGGAAGTACTCGGCGACGGTCAGGGCGCTCAGGGCGACCCGGGCGCGGGCGCCGGGCGGCTCGTTCATCTGGCCGTAGACCAGAGCGGCCTTCGAGAAGACCGGCTCGCCGCTGTCGAGCTTGGACTCGATCATCTCCCACATGAGGTCGTTGCCCTCACGGGTCCGCTCACCGACACCAGCGAAGCAGGACACACCACCGTGCGAGACGGCGACGTTGTTGATGAGCTCCATGATGAGGACGGTCTTGCCGACGCCGGCGCCGCCGAAGAGGCCGATCTTGCCGCCCTTACGGTAGGGGGCGAGCAGGTCGATGACCTTGATGCCGGTCGCGAAGATCTCGACCGACGTGCTCTGCTCCACGAAGGGAGGGGGCTCGCGGTGGATGGGCATCGTGACCTCGGCCTCGATCGGGCCGGCCTCGTCCACCGGCTGACCGATGACGTTCATGATGCGGCCGAGGCAGGCCTCGCCCACGGGGACGGTGATCGGGGCGCCGAGCGGCTTGACGTCCATGCCGCGGACGAGACCGTCCGTGGTGTCCATCGCGATCGCCCGGACCGTGCCCTGGCCGAGGTGCTGGGCGACCTCCAGGGTCAGGTTCCACTTCTCGTCCGAGATGCCGGGGTTCGAGACGTGGAGCGCCGACAGGATGGCGGGGAGATCGCCGGCCGGGAACTCGACGTCGACGACCGGGCCGATGACCTGGGTGATGCGTCCGTTCTGAAGGTCTGCCATGTGTCCTCTTCTGGTGTCGGCGCCATCTGCGCGCCGCGGATCGGCCCATCTCCGTGTCTGGAGAGGCCGTGGGGGGTGAAGGAGGCGGAAATCGATCCGCGAAATCGGCGGTCGCTTAGCATGGCCCCTGGGGTGAGGCAATGGAGGGTCTGGGGCCGATTCACCGGGCGCTCAAGCGTCTGTGATCACTCACAAATCCAGCGACCAAAAACACCATGGGCGCAAAATTCCAGCTTTCAAAAACGAAATGCGAGCCAAGGTCGCCGTGGCGGAATGCGTCAGAATCGCATCGGAGCACTTGCCTCAGCCCCTCGTTTTGGGGAAAACTACTAACTGCCAGCCTCTCGGACGGCGTTCAAGAGGCGGCGAGTGTCAGATGACAGACGCTGCTGGAGACCGAATGGGTGAACCACAAAGAGCCGCTGAAGCTTCAGCGGCTCCGAAAAAGGACGGGCTCATTGGACGGGTCATCAACGACCGGTTCAAGATCCTCGAGCTGATCGCTCGGGGAGGCATGGGCCGCGTCTATCGAGCCCGTCAGGAACCGCTCGGCCGCGAGGTCGCGCTGAAGGTCCTCGACCCCCGGTACAAGGGGGATGAGGATCCGGAGTTCCAAGCACGCTTCTTCCTCGAGGCGTCCACCGCAGCGAAGCTCTCGCACCCGAACACCGTCACCGTCTTCGACTACGGTAAGACCAGCGACGACATCTACTTCATCGTCATGGAGCTCGTGGAGGGCCGCACCCTCTCGTCCATGCTCAAGTCCATGGGGGCCCTCCCTCCGCAGCGCGCGATCCACATCGCCCTGCAGATGGCCCGCTCGGTTCGAGAGGCGCACGGCCTCGGAGTCATCCACCGCGATCTGAAGCCCGCCAACGTCCTCATCACGACGCACGCGGACGAAGAGGACTTCGTGAAGGTCCTCGACTTCGGTCTGGTGAAGGACCTGGAGGACAACCAGGAGCTCACGCAGCAGGGCCTCTTCATGGGCTCGCCGAAGTACATGTCGCCCGAGCAGATCCAGGGCGGCCGGGTCGACGCGCGTACGGACGTCTACTCGCTGGGCGTCATCATCTACTACATGCTGACCGGCAAGGTCCCCTTCGAGGGCGCCACGCAGGTCCAGACCCTGATGGCGCACGTGAAGAACCAGGTGCCGCCCATGGAGCGCGAGGATGGTGTACCCATCCCGCAGGAGCTCCAGAACGTGGTCTTGCGCTCGCTGTCGAAGGACATCGAGATTCGCTACCCGTCGATGAACGACCTCATCCTCGCCCTCAAGCAGGCCAGCGGCCTGATGGGCGCGCCGATGTCGTCGAGCCAGTCGATCTCGATCAGCGGTGAGTACGAGACCGGCGCCCTGGGCACCCCGAGCGGCGGCATGCCGCAGCTCATCGGGACCCCGAGCGGCGGCATCGCCACCCAGCTGGACGACGCGCTCGACGTCGAAGTCGAAGGCGAAGGCGGCGGGAGCGGCAAGAAGTGGATCTTTGCCGCAGTCGCAGCGGCCGTGATCGGTGCTGGCGCCTACTTCGCCACGCAGAGCGTGGATCCGCCCGCCGAAGTCGCCAGCAACGACACCTCCGAGCAAGCGACCACGGAAACGGAAGAGGCTCCGGAAGAGCCGACCGAGGAGGAGCTCGCGGCGCAAGCGGAAGCGGAAGCCGCCGAAGAGGGCTCGACCGAGGCCGAAGAGACGGTCCCGGCCGAAGAAGCCGCTCCGCCCGCTCGTTGCCAGGTCACGATCACCTCGAACCCGACGGGCGCCGAGGTCTTCGTCGGCGACCGCAGCTACGGCACGACGCCCGCTCGCATCGTGTGGGTCGGAGAGGCCGCCGAGCCCGGCCGCGAGGTCACCTTCCGCTTCGAGAAGAACGGCTACCGCTCCGAGTCGGTGACCCGCACCGTCGAAGCCGAGACCCTCGCGGTCGAAGCCGAGCTCCGCCGTCGCTTCGTCCCGCGGCGCAACACGCCCATGACGACCACCACCACCAGCATGATGGACGACGATCCGGGCTACACGAACAGCGGCAGCAACTACCGCGACAACCCGTACTGACGAGCACCTGCTCGCAAACAAGACGCCGAGCCCCCGGGCTCGGCGTTTTGCGTTCCGTCTGCTCCGGCTCCGAGCGCCGACGCCGACGGCCGAACTCCGACAGCCGAACTCCGACAGCCGAACTCCGACAGCCGAACTCCGACAGCCGACGGCCGACGGCCGACGGCCGACGGCCGAACGCCGACGGCCGACGGCCGAACGCCGACGCCGAACGCCGACGCCGAACGCCGACACCTGGACGGAACGAAAAACGCCGAGCCTCTCGGCTCGGCGTCGTTCGCTGGAGAAGCGCTCTGCCCTACTTGAGGGCCTCGGCGCCGCCGATGATCTCCATCAGCTCCTTGGTGATCGCGGCCTGACGGGCGCGGTTGTACTGGAGCGTCAGCTTGTCGATCATCTCGCTGGCGTTGTTCGTCGCGGCGTCCATCGCGGTCATCCGGGCGCCGTGCTCGGAGGCGACCGACTCGAGGAGTGCGCGGAAGGTCTCGACCTCGATGTACATCGGCAGGAGCCGATCGAGGAGGACGGCCTTGTTGGGCTCGTAGTCGAAGTCACCGAGCGAGTCTTCGTCGAGCTCCTTCGGGATGATCGGGAGCAGCTGCTCCACGACGACCTCCTGGCTGATGGCGCTCTTGAACTCGTTGTAGACGAGATAGACGGCGTCGAGCAGGCCCTTCGGGTGCTCGTACTCGTGGACCACGGCCCGGCCGATCTCGCCGGCCTTTTCGAGGCTGAGCTCTTCGAAGACGCCGGTGAAGTCGTGGACGATGTTGGCGTCGCGACGCTTGAAGTAGTCGCGGCCCTTGCGCCCGATGACGGTGAACTGAACCACGACGCCTTCGGCCTCGAGCTCCTTCCACTTCTGGTGCGCAGCCTTGCAGATCGACGAGTTGAACGCGCCCGCGAGGCCACGGTCGCTGGTCAGGACGACCAGCATCGCGTGGTCGGGATCGCGAACCTCGAGCAGCGGGTGGAGCTCCTCGGGGCTGTCCTCCTTGGCGCGCGCCGCGACGTTGCTGAGAACGTCGAGGGTCTTGAGCGCGTAGGGACGAAGCTCCGTGATCTCCTGCTGCGCGCGCCGCAGGCGCGCGGCGGCGACCAGCTTCATGGCGCGGGTGATCTTCTGCGTGTTCTTGACGCTTCCGATCCGCTTGCGGATGTCTTTCAGGCTCGGCATGGCCGGGTTCCTTCAGTCAGGGGAAAGGGAGCGGTCTCAGGCCTCGGCCTTGGGCTCGAAGACCTTGGCGAACTCTTCACAGGCCTTCTTGAGGTCGTCGCCGAGACCCTTCTTGAGGGTCTTCTTCTCGACGATGCCCTTGAGGAGGTCGGCCTTCTCCGCCTTGAGCCAGGAGATGAGCTCCTTCTCGTAGCGGCCGATCTCGCCGGCGTGGATCTCGTCGACGAAGCCGTTGGTGGCCGCGTAGATGATGGCGATCTGCTCTTCGACGGCGATGGGCGCGTACTGGCCCTGCTTGAGCACCTCGACGAGGCGGGCGCCGCGCGCGAGCTGCTGCTGCGTCGCCTTGTCGAGGTCCGACGCAAACTGCGCGAAGGCCTGCATGGCGCGGAACTGCGCGAGCTCCAGGCGGAGGGTACCGGCGACCTCCTTCATGGCCTTGATCTGCGCGTTACCACCGACTCGCGACACCGAGATGCCGACGTTGATGGCCGGGCGGACGCCAGAGAAGAAGAGGTCCGACTCGAGGAAGATCTGACCGTCGGTGATCGAGATGACGTTCGTCGGGATGTACGCCGAGACGTCGCCAGCCTGGGTCTCGATGACCGGCAGCGCCGTCAGCGAGCCGCCCGAGTCCGGGAGCTTCTTGGCCTCGTAGCCGTCGCCCTTCTTCTCGGCGGCTTCCTTGGCCTCGTGGGCCGCTTCCTTGCCGAGGAAGATCTCGACGCCCTCGCCGCGCTTGGGCTCTTCGCCCTTCTTCACGACGACCCACTCCTCGGCCATCTTCGCGGCGCGCTCGAGCAGGCGGCTGTGGAGGTAGAAGACGTCGCCGGGGAAGGCCTCGCGACCGGGCGGGCGGCGGAGCAGGAGGGACAGCTGACGGTAGGCGACGGCCTGCTTGGAGAGGTCGTCGTAGATGCAGAGGGCGTGGCCACCGGTGTCGCGGAAGTACTCGCCCATGGTGCAGCCGGTGTACGGCGCGATGAACTGGAGCGGGGCGGGCTCGGACGCGCCGGCGATGACGATGGTCGTGTATTCCATCGCGCCGTTCTTCGCGAGACGGTCGACGACCTGCGCGACGGTGGACTGCTTCTGGCCGATGGCGACGTAGAAGCAGTGAACGCCCTGGCCCTTCTGGTTGATGATGGTGTCGATGGCGACGGCGGTCTTACCGGTCTGGCGGTCACCGATGATGAGCTCGCGCTGACCGCGACCGATCGGGATCATCGCGTCGATGGCCTTGAGGCCGGTCTGCAGCGGCTCCTCGACCGGCTGGCGGCCGATGATGCCCGGCGCCTTGAGCTCGACGCGGCGAGTGAACTCGCTCTCGATCGGGCCCTTGCCGTCCACCGGCTGGCCGAGCGCGTTGACCACGCGGCCGACGAGCGCCGGACCGACGGGGACCTCCACGATGCGGCCCGTGCGCTTGACGGTGTCGCCTTCCTTGATGCCGGTGTCGGCACCGAAGATGGCCACACCGACGTTGTCCTCCTCGAGGTTGAGGACCATCCCGAAGACCCCGCCGGGGAACTCGACGAGCTCGCCGGCCATGGCGCTGTCGAGGCCGTAGAGGCGCGCGATGCCGTCACCCACGGTGAGGACCGTGCCGGTCTCCATGACGTCGACCGCCTGGTCGTAACCGGCGATCTGCTGCTTGATGATGTTGGAAATCTCTTCGGCGCGAAGCTGCATCGCTCTTTCCTTTGCTGGCCTCGGGGACCTGCTCGGTCGCCGCGGCGCGGCGGGATACTCTGGCTGGGGTGAAAGCGCCGCTCGGCGGCGCGAAGTTCTGCGGAACGCCGCTCAGCGAGCGGCGAGCTGCTCCTCGATCTGACGGAGCCGATGACGGACGCTGCCGTCGAAGACCTTGTCGCCCACGCGGGTGACCACGCCGGCGATGAGCGTCGGGTCCTGCTTCTCGACCATGACGACCTTCTTGCCGATGGCCTTCTCGAGCTCGGCCTGGAGCTGGGTCTTGTAGGTCGCGGTCAGCGGCGCAGCGCTCGTCACCTCGGCGACGACGCGGCCCTCGCGGGCCTCGGCGAGCTCGATGAACGCCTCCGAGATCTCCGGGAGGAACCGGACTCGACGACGATCCGACAGGAGCTTGACCAAGTTGATGGTCTCCGTGGAGAGCATCATCCGCTTGCCGATGGCGTCGACGATGTCGCGGCGAGCCTCGGCGCTGATGGCCGGGTTCTCGAACACCGACTGCAGCTCCACGCTGCCGTTCCAGGTCTCGACGAGCCCCTCGAGATCCTTTCGAATCTTGGGGATCACGTTCTTCTCGGCGGCGAGCTCGAGGAGCGCGCGGCCGTAGCGGCGACCGATGGGACTGGCCTTCACGCCTGGGTCTCCTTCGACCCGGCCGCGGCGGCCAGGCCCTTCAGGTACTCGTCGGCGAGACGCTGCTGGTCCGCCGGCTTGGTCTGTGCGGTGAGGACCTCGTGAGCGGCGCTGACCGCCGCGCTGGCCATCTCGGCCGTGAGGTCGTCGCGGAGCTGCTTCATCCGCTGCTGGATGGTGAACTCGACGTCCTTGCGGATGGCGGCGGCCTTGGACTCGGCCTCGGCCACGATCCGGTCACGCTCCTGCTCACCGGCGCGAACCATCTCGGCGCGCAGGCTCTCGAGCTGACCGTCGAGGGCCTCGAGGCGCTCCGCGTACTCCGCCTTCTTGGCCTCGGCCTCGGCCTTCAAGCGCTGCGCCTCGGCCAGGTGCTCCTCGATCTCGCGGCGACGCGCCTCGAGGGCCTTGGGCACGGCCTTGCCCTTCTTGAACAGGAAGTTCCAGAAGATGAAGAGCAGGCAGAAGAAGGTGATCGCCGACGCCTGGAACGCCCGGTCGCTGAAGATGGCGCCGAACGAGACGACACCGCCGTGGTGCTCCTCGTGAAGCTCTTCGTGAGCCTCCTCGAAATCGGTCTCCTCGATGGCCGCGAGCAGGTCCGCATCCGCTTCACCGGGGTCGAGCGCCTCTTCCTCGGCGAAATCCTCGCCCTCGAGGTTCTCTTCGGCGGCCATCGCCTCGAGCTCCTCCTCGGAGGTCTCGAGCGCGACCTCGTCGGCGCTGGGCGCGATCTCGGGCGACTCGACCTCGTCCGCGGTCTCGGCGGCGGCGGCAGCCTCTGCAGCGGCCGCTGCGGCGGCGGCCTCGGCCTCCGCTGCGGCGGCGGCGGCTTCGCGAGCCTCACGGGCGGCGCGGATGCGCTCGCGGCGCTCGGCGAGCTCGGCCGCCGTCGGGCCGGTCATCGCGCTGGGCGCCTCCATGGAAGCCGCCGCCATCGTGGCTTCCATGGTCGGCGCGGCCTCCATCGCGGCGGCCTCCATCGTGGGGGCCGCTTCCATGGTCGGCGCGGCCTCCATCGCGGCAGCCATGGTGGGCTGCTCCTCGTCCTGCGCGAGCGCGAGGCCGGGAACGAATGTGGCCGCGAGGGCCAGGATCAGGCTCTTGGTCGGGGCGGTCATGTCAGGCGACCTCTCGCTCGAGGAGCTTGCTGGCGATCTGCTTGGCGAGCACCGGAGTCTGCGCCTCCAGCTCGGCGCGGACCTTGGCGGCCTCCTTCTCGAGCGTGGCTTCCGCCTCGGCGAGCTGCTTGGAGGTCTCCTCGCGCACCTTCTCGAGCACCTGCGCCTCGAGGCGCTTGCCCTCGGCGCGGAGCTTCTCGCGCTCTTCACCGGCCTTGAGGCGCGCGGCGCGCATCTCGGCGGCGAGCTTGCCTTCGGCGCTCGAGGCGTCCGCCTGGAGCTCCTTGGCCTCCTTCTTGGCGCCGTCGATCATCTCGTCGCGCTTCTCGATGAGGCGGATGACCGGGCCGAAGACGAGGACCTTGAGGATGAGGAAGGCAACGAAGAAGATCCCCATCTGGATGAAGAACGTTCCATCCAGGTCGATGAGGCTGCCTTCGGAGAGGAGAGCGCTGAGGAGGTGCATGCGATTCTCGGAGTTCTTGGGGCCCTTGAGTTGCTTCCGAGCGGAGAGCTAGGGCCGCGGGTGCCGATTGCCCATCCTCGGGCCGCCCGGGGGCCTCGGCGCGCGCGGAATAGCATGCAGTAGGGCCCCGTCAACCGTTGCCGGGCCCCTCATGACCCCCCAGGTCCGACGCGGCCGAGCATTCGGGCCGCGATGCCCCAATTCGAGGGGCATCGCGCCCTGTGGGACCCCGCACGGAGCCCAGCGTCAGAGGTCGACGCGCTCGTCGCCGATCGCATAGCGCTGACCGTCCCAGTGGCCGCGGCGAGCGAACGCCCCTTCGGGGCTCACGTCGAAGACCCACAGGCCCTCGGCGCCCTCCTGGGTCGTGCTCCCCGCGCCGAAGAGGGTCATTGGCGTCTCGGGCACGGTCACCGAGTAGCACTTGTGCACGTGGCCATGGACGATCGCCCCACGCTCGACCGACCCGCAGATCGCCAGCAGCTCGTCGGCGTTCTCGAGGCCATGGTTGGGCGTGTCCGGGCGGCCGCTCTTCAGCCGCGGCGCGTAGTGGGTCATCACGAAGACGAAGCGACCGGCGACCTTCGGATGGGCGAGCGCGTCGCGCAGCCCCGCCATCTGAGCGTCGGGGATCCGGCCACTCGAGCGCATGATCGGCGGGTTGGGCCGCGCGCTGTTGACGGTGATCACCGCGACGTCCTCACCGAAGAGCCGGACCTGCGGCCAGACCTCGTCGCGCACGAGCTCGGGCAGATCGGTCCCGAGAACGTCGGCGAAGTGGCTCTCGAAGACCCCCAGCGCGTCGGGGAGGTAGACGTCGTGGTTGCCGGGGACGGTGACGAAGCCCGCGGCCGCCTCACGGATCGGCTCGATCGCCTTCCGCGCGTAGGCGATCTCCGGCTCGGTGCCGAGGGCCGTGTAGTCGCCACTGCAGAGCGCCACGTCGATGGACTCCGCCTCGATCAGCTCGGCCAGCGCCCGGACCTTGGCCGGGGCGTCGCGGTAGTGCTTGGCTCGGCGAAGACGCAGGTTCATCCAACCGATGAAGCGCTTATTGAAGAACTTACGGCTCGAGACCTCCTTGAACCCCTGCTCGAGGTGGATGTCGCTGAAGTGGAGGAAGCGCACCAGGTCGTTGTAGGAGGACTGCCCGCTCAGGGCCAGGCGGCGGGCTGCTCGAGCCCCATACCTTCGGGGAGATCGAAGCGGACGTTCGCGCCCTGGATGGCCTGGCCGGCGGCGCCCTTCACCAGGTTGTCGACGGTGCCCATCGCGATGATCTTGCCGGAACGCTCGTCCACCGCGTAGCCGAGGTGGACCCGGTTGCTGCCGCGAATCCAGAGCGTGTCCGGTGCCTGGCCGGGGTCGAGCACGACGACCGAGGGCGATCCGGCGTACCGCTCACGGGCCGCGGCGGTGAGCGCTTCGGGGGTCGCTCCATCGGCGGCGTCGGCGTAGGCAGTGATGAGGATGCCGCGGGTCATCGGGACCAGGTGCGGCGTGAAGAGCACCTTCAGATCGGTGCCCGCCGCGCGGCCGAGCTCCTGATCGATCTCCGGCGTGTGGCGGTGCGAGCCGACCTTGTAGGCACGAATGCCCTCGGCGGCCTCGGGCAGGTGAGTCTTGGCCGAGGCCTTTCGGCCCGCCCCCGACACGCCGCTCTTGGCGTCGATGACGATGCCCGCCGGCTTGGCGAGGCCGGCCTCGAGGATCGGCGCGAGCGCCAGGATCGCCGCGGTCGGGTAGCAACCGGGGACCGCGACGAGATTGGCGGAGGCGATCGCCTCTCGGTTCAGCTCGACGAGCCCGTACACGCGCTCAGGGTGGCGATGAGGCGCCCCATGCTCGCCATACCACTCGGCATAGACATCGAGATCGGCGAGGCGGAAGTCAGCGCTGAGATCGAAGACGACCAGCCCCTTCTGGCGCAGCGCGTCGACCGAAGGCGCGCTCGCGCCGTGCGGCAATGCGCAGAAGGCCACGTCGGCGCGCTCGGCGATCGCCGCGGCATCGAAAGGCTCCACGACTCCGTCGAGAATCCCGAGGAAGCTCGGGAGGACCTGCGCGATCGGCTCGCCCGCGGTCGAGTGACCGGCGACGTAGCCGATCGAGAAGCCTGGATGGCCGTGGAGGAGGCGCAGGAGCTCGGCGCCGGTGTAGCCGGTGGCGCCGATGACGGCTGCTCGGATGGGGTCGATGCTCACTTCGTTCATCTCCTGGTCGCGGCGATCTTCCGCTCGGGGCGCGCCGCGCGCAAACGCTAGAAATCCTCGGGGTCGTTGGCGGTCATCTCGTGGCGCCGATCGTTCCGTCGCTCTGCCAGCACCATCAATCCGATGCTCGGCACGAGCACGGCGGCCCAGGCAGCGATGGCGAGCAGCCTTCGAAGCCATGGTGCCGGCTGACTCGGTTCCACGAACGCAGCCCACACGGCGATCGCCCCGAATCCGCCGAAGCAGAGCCATAGCCACGCGAACGAGGCCAACAGCGTGGCCATCCGCCGGATCCATCGAGCGCGCGGCTTCTCTTCGGTAGGTGCCATCGGCCGAAACGCGAAAGGCCGCGGGCGAAATCGCCAGCGGCCCTTCGAGCGCAGGAAGCGAAGCTCAGCGCTTCGAGTACTGGAACTTCTTGCGGGCGCCCGGCTGACCGGGCTTCTTGCGCTCCTTCTCGCGCGCGTCGCGGGTCAGGAGACCGGCGCGCTTGAGGGGCGGCTTGAGCGCGTCGTCGTACGCGACGAGGGCGCGGGAGATGCCATGCCGAACCGCCTCGGCCTGGGAAGCGACGCCGCCACCCTGGACCGTGACCTCGACGTCGAACGCCTCGCGCTTGGAGGTCGCCTCGAACGGCTGCTCGATGATCATCCGGAGGACGTCACGAGGGAAGTAGTCCTCGAACGCGCGTCCGTTGACCTTGTACTGACCGGAGCCGTTCTCGGAGAGAAACACGCGGGCAACCGCGTTCTTGCGCTTACCGGTGCCGTAGAAGCGGCCATCGATGACCTTGGGCCTTGCCATCTCTAATACCTCAGAACTTGAAGGGCTCGGGCTTCTGAGCCGAATGGGGGTGCTTGTCGCCGGCGTAGACCTTGAGCTTCTTCGCCTGACGGCGACCCAAGCTGGTCTTGGGCAGCATGCCCTTGACGGCCTTCTCGATCACGAACTCCGGACGACGGCCGATGAGGTCGCGGTAACGCTCCTCCTTCAGGCCACCCGGGTAGTGGGAGTGGTGGTACCAGCGCTTCTGGTCGAGCTTGCCGCCCGTCAGCTTCACCTTCTCCGCGTTGACGACGACGACGAAGTCGCCGTTGTCGGCGTGAGGGGAGAAGTCCGCGCGGTGCTTACCGCGAAGGACGCTGGCGACTCGGGACGCGAGGCGCCCGAGAGGGATGTCGGAAGCGTCCAGGACATACCAGGAACGCTCGGTGTCGTTGTTGGAAGCGCTATCGGTGCGCATGGCTGCCTCGTAGAGTCCTCGGCGGGGAAAGAGCCCCGGCGTCGAGGGGGCGCGTCTAGTAGCGGGCTGCCGGCGCCATGTCAAGGCGGGGCCAGCCCACAAAGCCGCTGGAAATGAATGAAGTGGAACGCGGGGTCGTCGATAATCGCGAGCAGGAGCAGACGCCCTGCACCCCCGAAACGGGAGATTCCCCATGAATACCGCCCTCTTCCTGTCACTCTTCACGCTCTTTGGCAACCCGCTCGGCCCGACCACCACGGTCCGTCGCGCGGCGATCGCCCAGCCGGTGATGCAGGTCCGGGCGAGCACGCCCACGACCACTCGCATTCAGACGACGGCGACTCCGACCCAGGTCACCCCGATTCGCCGGCCGCGCACGCGGGTGCCCGTCCGTTCCCCCCGCCTCGAGCGGGAGCGCGAGCCCCGCGAGCCTCAGGGCACCGGCGCCTATCGCTGCACCGTCCTGGAGAACGGCACCGCCGGCGCGGCCTCCTACCGAGTGCTGAAGGGCTCGAGCACCGTCGCCACGGGCCGCTGCGGCAGCCCTGCCGCGAGCATCGCGGCGGGTGACTACCGGATCATCGTCACCCTCGACGGCATGGCCGACGGGGCCAACCGCAACATGCCCCTGACCATCCGCGATGGCCGCACCTCCAGCGTCCGGGCCGTCTTCGAGACCTCGCGGCTCACCGTCACCACGATGCACGATGGCCGCCGGATCCCCGGCCGGGCCGTGCTCATCCAGGATGGCCGGACCGTCGCGTCCCTCGGCAGCGGCGTGTACTCGAAGGTCAGCTCCGGCCGCTACCAGGTGCGGGTCACGGTCAGCTACGGCTCGGTCCGCGGCTCGCGCACCATCGACCTCGACCTCGCCCCCGGCCAGGTGCGTGCGCTGAACGTCCCCTTCTGACGCCGCTCGTCGGCTCCCATCCACTCCATCCACCCCAGCGCCACCACCCCCATCATGGGGTGGTGGCGCCACCCTTTTTGCCGATCTCGGCTGGTCGGCCAGCGACGGAGCGTTAGCATCGCTGGGTGGAGACCGAGCCACAGCGGCCCCCGGAGCCTCCCCCGCCGCCGCCCGCCGAGGGCGAGAGCAGCGGGGAGATCATCCGTGGCGAGGCCTCCGAGCCGCCGAGCCAGCAGGCGCTTGAGCGCTCGAAGCCCTACCAGCCCGGTCCCTTCATGCGCTGGCTCTATCGGCGCTTCTTCCGCCACATCGAGGTGGACGAGGCCTGGTCGGACGAGGTCCGGGCCGCCGCGGAGAAGGGGGTCGTGGTCTATGTGGCCCGCTCGATCTCCTTCCTGGACTTCCTCTGCCTCGACTTCCTGGTGAAACGCTTCGGGCTGCCGCTCGTTCGCTTCGTCAACGATCTCGGCCTGTGGATCCTCGAGCCCTTCGGGCGTGGCGAGCGGCGGCTTCGCTTCCGGCGCCAGGTGCCCGAAGAAGACGGCCTGGCGACCGTGGTCCGCGACCGCTTCAGCGCCCTACTCTTCTTGCGGAAGCCACCGAAGGTCGGGTCGCGCGCGAGACGGGGCCAGAAGACCGAGGCCGATCTCATCCGCACGCTGGTCGAGACCCAGCGGAAGCTCGATCGGCCGATCCTCTTGGTGCCCCAGACCTTCATCTGGAACATCCGGCCGCCGAAGCAGAAGCGGGGGCTGGTCGATCTCTTCTTCGGCCCCGTGGAGTGGCCGGGGAAGGTGCGCGTCTTCTTCCAGTTCCTCTTCAACTATCGCAACGCACGCCTGCGCTCCGGCACCGCCTTCGATCTCCGGGCCTTCATCGAGGACCACCAGGACCTCACCGACCACGAGATCGCCGACAAGGTCCGCTACGCACTGCTCCGGCGCATCGAGCGTGAGCGGCGGCTGGTGCAGGGCCCCACCAAGAAGACGACCGGGCGGATCCAGGAGGAGCTGCTCCGGAGCCCTCGCGTGCGCCGCCACATCCAGTCGCACGCCGAACAGAGCGGCAAGAGCATCGCCAAGGTCGAGAAGGAGGCCCGGAAGATGCTCGAGCAGCTGGCCGCCAACCAGCAGCCCTGGGCCATCCGACTCTTCCTCCGCGTACTGACTTGGGTCTTCCGGAAGATCTACGACGGGCTCGAGGTCGATCAGGAAGGCGTGGAGCGCGTGCGCGAAGCCGCGCGCCACGGACCGCTGATCTACCTCCCGAGCCACAAGAGCCACGTCGACTACCTGGTGCTCAGCTACCTGCTGCAGCGGCAGGCGCTGCAGCCACCGCTGATCGCCGCGGGCGAGAACCTGTCCTTCTTCCCCTTGGGGTTCTTCCTGCGGCGCGGGGGCGCCTTCTTCATCAAGCGTTCGTTCAAGGGCAAGAAGCTCTACCCGGCGCTGGTCGACGCCTACATGCGCAAGCTCTTGGTGGAAGGCTTCCCGATCGAGTTCTTCCTCGAGGGCGGTCGCTCACGCACCGGCAAGCTGCTCACGCCGAAATTCGGTCTGCTCTCGATGGTGGTCGACGCTGCGACCAAGGCCCATCTGCCCAACGTCTCCTTCGTCCCCGTCTCCATCGGCTACGAGCGGATCGTCGAGGAGCGCTCGTACGTGCACGAGCTCGGTGGCGGGGAGAAGCAGAAAGAGAGCCTCGGCGGGCTGATGGGCACGCCCAAGCTCCTCCGTTCCAAATACGGCCGGCTCTACGTCCACTTCGGAGAGATCCTCACGCTCGGAGAGGCGCTCGGCGACCTCTCGACCGAGGACCTGACCCCACCGAAGCGACGCCGGCTCGTGCAGAACATCGCGCACGAGACGCTACGAAGAATCGACAAGGTCACCGTCGTCACCCCCGCCGCGATGGTCGCGACCGCGCTCCTGGTGCACCGACGGCGTGGCATCCGATTGGGCGAGCTCCGCGAGCGCATCGAGATGCTCTTCGAATCACTCGAAGGTGCCGGGGCGCACATCGCAGGCCCACTCACCGACGCCGAGGGCGCGCTCCGACAGGACACCCTCGAAGAGACCCTGGCGCTCTTCGTCGACGCGGGTCTGGTGGAAGAGCACGAGACCGGCGGCGAGACCATCTACCGGGTGCCCGGCCGGCGCCGAATGGCGCTCGAGTACTACAAGAACAACGTCCTGCACTTCTTCGTCCCGGCCGCGCTGGTCGCCAACGCGATCCGGGTGGGCGAAGAGCCCGTCGCCGTGGCCAGCGTGAAAGAGCGGGTCGGGAAGCTCGCGACCCTCTTCGAGCACGAGCTGCACACGCCGAAGGACACCGACGCGATGGTCGACGACGCGCTCGCCGCGATGGAGAAGGCTGGCGAGATCGAGCGAATGGCCGATCACGTGCGCGCAGCCGATGGGGCCGCGGGGCGAAACCTCGCCACGTACGGCGACATGCTCCGCAGCTACTTCGAGGCGTACCTGCTCGCCGTTCGCTCGGTGAGCGGCCTGCCGCGCAAGGACGACGACGAGGACAAGCCCAGTCGTAAGGAGTGGGTCAAGCGCACCCTCGAGCTCGGGCAGCGGATGTACCTCGCCGGAGAGATCGAGCACCGCGAGTCGATCTCGAAGCCCAAGCTCGAGACCGCCATCCGAGCGCTGAAGGAGCACGGACTCTTGTCCTACGGTCCGATGGACACGCTCGTCGCCGGCGAAGCTGACGCCGAAGACTTCGATCGTCTGCAGCAGCAGCTCGGCGCCTTCCTGCGCTAGGGCCAGCTGGCCACTATCCGGCGCGGTAGGCGCGGCAGACCGGTCGCAAGACGCACGGTTTGCACTTCGTGGGCTCGCGGCGGCTCGGGCAGTCGCGGCTCACGCCCATGTGGCAGAGGGCGAAGTCGTACCGAACCGGGTCGGATGCGTCGATCGTGCGCAGCGCGGCGGTGATCTCTTCGGCCGTGCGCCAGCTGGCGTCGTTCCGATCGGTCAGGCCGAGGTTCTTTCCGATGCGGTGGATGTGCGTGTCCACGGGGATCACCAGGTGCGATGGATCGATGGGCCACAGACCCAGATCGACGCCGTCGGCGGGTCGGACCATCCAACGCACGTAAAGCAGCAGACGCTTGCAGGCGCTCCCCGCGCGCGGGTCCGGCACGAGATGGCGGAGGGAGCGGTCGGCGTTCGGCCCCCGGAGCTCGTCGGCGAATCGCGCGAGCCCCTCGCGGAGCTCGCCCGCGCCCTCGACGTGATGGGAGAAGCGCTTCCCGAGGGAACCGTGCGCGCGGCGAATGGCGCCGGCGTTCGCCAGCATCGCGGCGACGTGCTCCCCCTTCCACACGCGGTGGACGAAGCCCTTCAGGTCGCGACGCAGCCGCGTGAGAGTCCGTTCGTCGATGGCCGCCGCCGGCGACGGGCCCAGCGTGTCGAGCACTCGCTGAACGCTCCGGCGGATCGCGACGACGTTGCCGAAGGCGAGTCCGGCCGCGACGAGACCGACCACTTCCTGGTCGGCGGGATCGGCGTATCGATGCACGAACCCGACCGGGTCGGCCTCGCGGCGGGCGGCGCGATCGGTCGAGGCCACGAGCTGCTCGAGGCGCCGTTTCATCGCGGCAGTGGGTCGCCGGGGCATCCGACCTTCTAGAACGCGGCTGCACCGCCCTGCAACGCTCGACGAAACGGACTGAAACGGCCGAACGCGCGTTCGGCCGCGAGATCTCGCCGCTTCGAGCCATGGCATGGGGGCTGCACCAGTCGAGGGACATGACCTCCGTCGCTCGCATCTTCGTCGCCTCCACCCTGCTCGGCGCTTGCTCCTCGCCGTCCAGCTCGCCCGGCGAGCCCGAACCGGTGGCCTGCGATCCGAGCGCTGCGCTGCCGAGCCACGGGTTCGCCTTCCATGCATCTCCCGGGGGCGTCCCGGAGGTCGACGTCCGCTGGGTCCGCAGCAACGGCTGCCACGTCCGCGTCGTCGACGTCCGGGAGCCCGAAGAGCTCGCCGACGGAGTCATCGAGGGCAGCGTGAACGTTCCGCTCGCCGAGCTCGGTCGCCAGGCCCACGACTGGGACCCGAACGAGCCGGTGATCCTCGTGTGCCGCTCTGGACGACGCTCCGCCCGCGGGGCCCATCTGCTCGAAGGCATGGGCTTCGACCGGGTCGCTTCGATGACCGGCGGCATGCTGGCGTGGGAGTCCGCGGACCAACCGACCACGAGCGCTCCGGCGCCGGAGCACGAGCCGCCGGCTTCGCCCGGACCTCCCACCGCGTCCGGCCTGCAGACCTATCTGGGCGAGCTCCCGACGCGTCACGTTCGAGCGGCGGCGCTACTCCTCGAGGGGACCGAGTCGTGTGTCGATGGTCGGGAGGAGCACGCGGTGCTGGGGACCCCGGGCGGCGACGCGGGCGAGCTGCTCCTCGCCCTCTCCACGCTCGAGGAGCTGACGGGACGCGAGCTGAGCCGCGCCGACGTCGAGCACTTCTTCGAGGCCTACGTCGAGGGCTTCGGTCGGTTCTACCTCCACACCGACGACCACGCGCTCGAGGCGTTGGCGGAGCACCTGGGCTCCGACCCACGTTTCCGAGACGCGCACCCCGACCCCGAGCTGGCTCCCGTTGCCGGGCACGGCGCCGGCTGGGCCGAGGCGCTGATCCGTCACCCGCCGCAGGCGCTCCGTGCGCCGCTCCTCGCGGAGCTCACGGCCGCCGAGCACATCGGTTGCGGACACCTACGACTGGTCGCGCAGCACCCCGACGAATACGACGTGCGGCCCAGGCTCACCTCGCTCCTCCTCGAAGTCACGTTCCGCACGCTCTGGCACGCGCCCGAGCGCATCGAGCTCGCGGTGCTCCATGGCGACCACGAAGAGGAGGCGGTCGTGAACGTGCGCCTCGACCACGGGGTGCACGCTTTCACCAACGTGCCGGCGGTGCCGCCGAAGCTCGGCGACCACTCGGTGTTCGTGAACCACCCCGAGGTCGCTGCGTTCATCCGGGCGCAACACGCGGCGTTCCTGCTGGAACAGGCGGGGCCGCTCGCCGAGGGCATCTCGCTGGAGACCTTGCGCGACGCGCTGGCCCGACGGGCCGCGCTGCAGCTGAACGCCTCCCTCGCGCACCTCGCGCCGGACCTGCCGGTCTTCGACGTGACGCTCGACGGACGGGTTCGCGTGGAACGAGTCCGGTGAGACGCCTGGCGCTCATCCTATGGCTCACGACCGCTTCGGTGGCCCACGCGGACCTACCCGATTCGGTCGGACCGGCGACCTTCCGCGGACGGAACGCCGAGCTCACCCTCGGCTTCGGGGCGCAGCTCCGGTCGACGACGGACGACGATGGATCGACGCTCGCGCTGCACCGTGCTCGCCCTGCCCTGTGGGCCCGCTTTCTCGACGAGCGGGTCCGCTTTCGGGTGCACCTCGACGTCGCTCCGCGTGCGCTCGAGCTCCTCGACCTCTTCGTGGAGGGCGACGCTTCGGCGAAGCTGACCCTTCGCTTCGGGATTGGGAAGATCCCATTCACGCTCCACTGGGACCGGGGCTACCTCGACATCCCGTTCGTCGAGTGGGCACCGACCACCCGCTGGCTCACCGGTCGGCAGCTCGGCCTGAGCATTCGAAGCAACTCGGGATCCTGGCGCTGGATCGCCGGGCTCTATCATGGCGCCACGCTCCGCACCGCGAATGGCCAGCGCTTGCCACGCGTCTACGGCGAGACGCCGCTCCATCACCTGGACCTGCGATCGCCCGCGCCCCTCGGCAGCCCGCGGCCCGAGCTGATCGCGCGGGTCAGTCACCACGCCGGGCCCGCGGCGGTCGCCCTGAGCGCAGCGCTGGACCTGGCCCCGAAGCGCGCCCGAGACGAACGGCTACGGATCGCTCTCGACGCGCACCTCCGCTGCCCCGCGCTCGATGTCCGGGCGGTCGGCGCGTTCGCGCTCGCCGAGAACGAGGGCGGGGAAACCATCCTCGGCTACGGAACGACCCTGCTCGAGGCAGAGCTGCGACCGCACTCGCGCTTCGGAGTCGCGGTTCGTCACTCGGTCGTCATCCGGGCCGATGCGCTTCGCGAGGACGCGCACCGGTGGGCCGCGGAGCAGCTCGCAGCGACCGGTTCGCGCGAGCGCTACGAGCACGTGGGGGAGGTCCGCGCCGAACACGAAGCCACGGTCGCGCTGAATGCGTACCTCATCGGGACCGACCTGAAGCTGCAAGCCGACGCGAGCTGGCTGCGAACGACTGGCCGGACGCCCTCGGACGGGTGGCGGGTGCGCGTTCAGGCGAACATCGGCTTCTGACGCGTCACGCGGCCCAGGCTCGTGCTAAGCCTCGGTCGCGATGGGACGGCTGACTCTGCTGGTTCTCCTCTGCGTGCCGACGGCCGCTTCGGCGCAGCGGATCGTGAAGGGTCCGTGGGCCCTCGAGGTCGACCAGACGAGCGCACGGATTCGGGTGGAGACCGACGCACCCACCGACTTCGAGGTCGAGCTCGAAGCCATCGGCGCCGCCGCCGAGCACGAGCAAGTCTTCGGTAGCCGAACCGTGGCTCACGGGGACGACGCCGCCGTCGGGACTGCCCGGGTCCGAGACCTCGAACCGAACACCCGCTACACCTACACGCTTCGCGCCGGCGGTACCGAAGAGCACGGGGAGCTGTGGACCGCCCCACCCCGAGGCGAGCCCTTCACCTTCCTCGTGTACGGCGACGACCGAACGATGCACGACGATCACCGGGCGGTGATCGAGCGGATGCTCGAGGAGACCGACGCTCGGATGCTCCTGCACACGGGCGACTACGTGGAGATGGGTGGCCGGCCGTCGGACTGGGACACCTTCTTCGAGATCGCCGGGCCCCTGCTGCGTCGCGCCGCGATCTACCCGTGCCTCGGCAATCACGAGCTCTACGGCCCCGGCGGGCTCGGCCGGTACCATCGCTACCTGACCCGGAGCGACACCCGGGAGACCTGGTTCCGGCAGGACTACGGCGACGTCGTGCTCCTCTCGCTGGACTCCAACGTGGACTGGGAGCCCGGGGTCGCACAGCACGACTGGCTGACCGCCACGCTAGCCGAGCTCGATGGCGAGCGCTTCGTGATCGCGTTCGTGCATCACGGCCCCTACTCGAGCGGTCGGCATGGCGGCCATGAGGCGATGGTCGAGATGGGCCTGCCCGACGAGCTCCGCGACGGCGGGGTCGATCTGATCCTGAGCGGCCACGACCACATGTACGAGCGCGGGGACGCCGACGGACTGAAGTACGTGGTCACCGGCGGAGGGGGCGCACCGCTCTATCGCGTGAACGACCCGATCCCGCACCAGCTCGCCTTCGAGCCCGTGCACCATTATCTGCGGATGCGCGTCGAGGGCGGCCGACTGCAGATGAACGTGATCCGCAAGGACGGCTCTCTGCTCGAGGAGTGCAGCTTCGCGAAGGGTGAGCCCTGGCAGTGCGAAGGCGGGCGGCCGCAGGGGCCGGTGGGACGAGGCATCAGCCGGGAGGAGGACTTCATCAAGCTCTTCCTGAAGCGCTACTCGTTCTACCTGCTCGGCATTCCCATCGTCATCGCGGTGTTCGTGTGGTGGCGGCGACGGCTCCGCGGCCGTTCGGAGAAGGCCGAGTGATTGCCGACTGGAGCTACCCGATGCGATTGCGTAGGCTTGCCGGCGATGAGCTCTGAGGGCGAACCGACCGAGCGCGATCTCGACGGCCGATGCGGGACGTGCGGCTTCTACATGAAGCTGCGCACGGACGAGAAGGGCGTCGGTTGGGGCGATTGCCGCCTCGGCTGCTGGCCGTCGCCGCTTCGCGACTCCGCAACGTGCTCGTCCTACAAGCGAATCGGGGAGTCCTTCGAGGGCTCGCTCAAGCGGAAGAAGGCGGCGGGTACCCCACGCCGCTACCGCGAAGACGCCGCGGCGCCGCCTCCGCGAAAGGCCATTCCACAGGAGCTGGGAATCGACATGGACCAAGATGAGTTTCGACAGGTACTGCGGGAGGTCCTTCTCGACGAGCTGGGCATCCGCGACGTGGCCATCGGCGATCGATGGAACGGCGGCGAGCTGGTGATGAAGCCCGGACGCGAAGGGACCTCCGAGAAGAGCATTCCGCTCGACATCTTCTTCAAGAAGATCGTCCAGGTGCGCGACAAGCTCCGCGTGCTCGAGCAGAAGGTGAACGGCCACAAGGGCCTCTCCAACGAGGACAAGGTTCAGCTACAGCAGTACATCACCGCCTGCTACGGCTCGCTGACCACCTTCAACGTCCTCTTCAAGGAGAAGTCGGACCATTTCGTGGGTCAGAAGAAGTAGCGTCGCGCTGGTTCTCGCCGTGGCGAGCTGCGGAGGCTCGTCACAGGGAATCGACGACGGCGTCGGCACGAGCCGCGCAGAACGTCGCGGCCGCCCCGTCGAGCTGACGCTCCGCGGGACCAGCGGTGAGTGGATCCACCTGGGCGACCTCCGCGGCAAGCCCGTATTGCTCTTCCTGATGGCGACCTTCGATGGCGTCAGCCAAGCCGCGCTGCGACCCACGTCGCGCTTCGTGCGGCACCATGCTGGCGAGCTCCACGTGCTGGGTGTGGCGGTCCAGCCCAACCCACAGCCGCTCCTCGTCCCCTACGTCGACGCGCTCCAGCCGCCCTTCCCCTTCACTTACCAGATGGAGGGGACCATCGGCGAAGGCACCAGCGCGCTGGGGGCGCTCGAGGCAATCCCCACCTACGTGATGCTCGACGCCTACGGCGTGGAGGTCGACCGTCACGTCGGCTTCCCGAACACGAGCACGCTCGACGTCATGCTCCAGAAAGCCATCGATCGCGGCGGCATCACCGAAGACGGTGCCCCCCCACCGCTCATCGGCCACACCCCCGACTGACGGGGACACTCCCCCCTCCCGGATCCCCCGACGTTTACGGGCTCTCCGAGCGAAGAATTCAAACGGTCGCCGGGGAGGCTCAAGCGCTCGGCAACGCTGCCTTCGCGTCACCGGAAGACAAGCGCTTCGGGGTCCGGAGCCCCGCGAGCCGGCGCATGATCGCGTCGAGCCACGAGGTCGGGACGAGCGCCGCGAGCCAAGGCCCGAAGCTGTTGATCCAAGGAGCGACGTAGCGCGCGCGGGGACGACGGCGGGTGATCGCCTTCTCGATCGCGCGGGTCACGGCCTTCGGGGTTGCGGCGAAGCGTTCGATCGAGCGCTCGACGTCTCCGGCCCGCGCGAAGGCTTCCGCGTAGGGCGTGTTCTCGCCATCGTAGCGATCGAGGTGCGAGAGCGTGGTCGAGGTGAAGCCGGTGTCGATGTAGCCCGGCTCGATCAGCGAGACCTTGATGCCGAACGCGGCGAGCTCCATCCGCAGCGCGTCGCTCATCGATTCCACCGCGTACTTCGTCGCGGTGTACGCGCCGGCGAGCGGGAATGTCATCCGGCCACCGACGCTGCTGACGTTGATGATCCGGCCCCAGCCCCTCTCGCGCATCTCGGGCACGAAGGCGCGGGTCACCGCGAGCAGACCGAAGACGTTGGTCTCGAACTGCTGACGAACGTCGTCCTCGGTCAGGACCTCGAGCGGGCCGAAGAGCCCGTAGCCAGCGTTGTTCACGAGCACGTCGAGCCCGGCTCCCACGGTCAGCTCGTCGATCGTCCGCTTCGCAGAAGCGATCGAAGCCGCGTCGGTGACGTCGAGGCGGAAGGCGTGGATGCCCATGGCGTTCAGCTCGGCGATCGCGGCTTCGTTGCGGCCGGTCGCGAAGACCTGGTGGCCCTGCGCGTGGAGGTGGATGGCCGCGTGCCGGCCGATGCCGGAGGTCGCGCCCGTGATGAGAATGCTTCGCTTGGTCTTGGTCATGTGGTCCCTCGTGGTTTGGCGGCGCCCTCCGCGCCGGCTCCCGTTAGTGGAATGAATGTTCGTTCCGTTACTTCACAAAAAGCAGGGTGCGTCGGACTCACCGACGCGCCCGAAGGCGTCGTCAAACCCGAACGGCCTGCCAGAGCACGTTCTCGAGCTGCGCGAGGACTTCCTCGGTCAGCTCGAGGTGGCCGTCCCACACCTGCCGGAGCAGCCGGGCCACTCCACCCCACACGACCGAGATGATGACCTGCGGCTCGACGTCCTTGGTCACCTGTCGTTCGGCGCTGACGCGGAGGAAGGCCTCCGCCAGCTCCATGGTCCGGGCCTCGAGCGCCAGGCTCTCGGCGTCGAGATAGGCGCCATGGTGGTGATGCTCCATGAAGCACACGGAATCCTTGTGCTTCAGGGCGTAGTCGATGGCCTTGCGGAAGAGGTGGGCGAACTGGGCTCGGGCGGGCACGTCCGTGGGAAAGCCCTTCATCGCGACGTCCATCGCGGCGAGCTTCTCCCGTTGGTAGAGAGCGTTGACCAACACCTCTTTGGACTCGAAGTAGCGATAGATGGTCCCCGCGCCGACCCCTGCCTCGCGGGCGATCTCCGGCACGGCGGTCCCGTCGAAGCCCTTCTCGGCGAAGAGCTTCAGCGCAGCCGCGAGCACGCGCTCACGCTTGTCGGCCATGCGGTCTTCGAGGCTGGTGGTCATGGTTCCTGGCTCACCCCGAGGAATGAACGATCATTCCGTAGCCTGTCGACGCGAGACGCGCAAGCGATTCTCGGGGAGTGTTTGCATTTCACGCCCGGATCCCCGGCGTTTTCAGGGGATCCGGGCGGGGATCCTGTCCCCTACTGAACGACGATGGCGCCGTCGTACATGTCCATGCCGCAGGTGAAGCGGAGCTCGCCGGCTTCGCTCGGGGTGAAGGTGACGGCGACCTCCTCGTTGAGCGGCAAGTCCCGGCGGATGTCCTGAGAGGGGATGACGAGCACGTCGCCACAGCCTTCGTCGGTGGTGCGCTTGAACACCATGGTGAGCGGCTTGCCGGCTTCGGCAGTCACGCTGGCCGGGGTGTAGCCGTGGGAGCCGACCTCGACGGAGACGCGGGTGCCGTCGTCGGACGACTGGGCGGACGCGGCTTCTTCCTCGCCTCCGCAGGCGAAAGAGACCGCGAGGGTGAGGGCGAGTAGAACGATGAGATGTCGCATGGGGTATTCCTTGGTTCGGGAGGTTAGCGGATCGGCCCCGACCGCAGGCGGCGCTCGGCGCGCCAGGCCCACAGAGCGGGGACGACGAAGAGGGTCAGGAGCTCGAAGAGCATCCCGCCGAAGATCGGGAGGGCCATCGGCCGCATCACGTCCCCGCCTCGACCGGAAGCGGTGAGCACCGGGAGGAGCGCCAGCAGCGTGGTCGCGGTGGTCATCAGACACGGCCGGATCCGGCGGCGACCCGCCTCCAGCACGGCGGCTCGGACCTCGCGTCGGGTCGTCGGCGGTCGGTCTCGGAAGCGCTGCTCGAGGTAGGTCGCCATCACCACACCGTCGTCCACGGCGATGCCCGCGAGGGCGATGAAGCCGACCCAGACGGCGACCGTGAGCGAGACCGGTCCGAGCCCGAAGACCTGCCCGAGCCCCGTTGCCGCCAGCCCGGGGGACAGCCCCCACAGCCAGAGCACGACGAAACCGCCGGCGCCTGCCACCAGCACACCCGCGCCGATGGCGAACGCCGCGAAGAGCGAGCGGAACTGCAGGTAGATCAACATCAGGATGATCAGCAGCGCGACCGGGCCCAGGAGCATCAGCGAGCGCGACGCGCGGATCTGGTTCCGGTAGGTGCCGTCGAAACGCCAGCGAACGCCTTCGGGCACGAGCAGCGACCCGTCCTCGACCATCGCGTCGAGGTGTGCCTCCGCCGCTGCGACCGCGTCCACGTCGGTGACGTCCTTGCGCGGGTCGAAGAGTACGTAGCTCGTGAGGAAGGTGTCCTCCGCGCGAATCATCTGCGGCCCACGCACGTAGCGGAGGCTCGCGACCTCTCCGAGCGGGACGGGGCCGCTCGACGACATCACCGTGAGATCGAGCAGCGCCTCCGGCTCGTGTCGCGCCTCGCGGGGGTAGCGCACCACGACCTTCCGGCGCGCCCTCCCCTCGATGGCGAAGCCGACCTGCCGCCCGCCAATCGCGGTAGCGAACTCGCTCTGTACGTGGTCCACGGTGAGCCCCCGGGCGGCGAGCGCGTCGCGGTCGAGCACGAGCTCGAGGTAGGGCTTCCCCATCGTCCGCTCCGCTTGGACGGATTCCGGGCGGAGCTCATGGACGTTCCGTAGCGCCTCCTCGAGTCGGACACCGAAACTCTCGAGGGTCTCCTCGTCTGGGCCATGGACCTTGAGGCCCACCCGGCCACGCATGCCGGTCTGGTTCATGATGATCCGCGTGGCGATCGGCTGCAGCACCGGAGCGTCGGTCACGCCTGGCAGGTCGGCCGCGCGCGTGATCGCCTCCCAGATGTCGTGGGGCGAACGCACTTCGTCTCGCCATTGGCGCACGGGCTCGCCATCCGGTCCCGGCGCATACTCGGGGCGATAGAAGACCATCGTCTCGAACATCGAGATCGGCGCCGGGTCGAGCGGCGTGTCCGCCCGACCTAGCTTGCCCACCACTCGCTCGACCTCGGGCACCTCCGCGATGGCCGCGTCCATGCGCTGGAGCAGCTCGAGCGCCTCGCCGAACGAGGCGTGGGGCATCGTGGTCGGCATGTAGAGGAAGGCTCCCTCGTCGAAGGGCGGCACGTCGGCGGGGCGGAGCCCTGGGAAGAGTCGAGCGGCGCCCTCACCGAAGACTGACTTCGGCGCACCGAGCCAGCTGAAGGCTCCGAGCACGACGAGCGCGATCGGGAAGACGGCAAAGGCGCCCTTGTTCACCAAGACGAATCGCAAGAGCGTCGGGTAGACCCGACGGAAGAGCTCGGCGCCGCCGACGAGGATGGCCACGCTGGCCGCCACGAACCCCAGCTGACCGACGGTCGAGCCCGTGGGTCCGAGCGGTGCCCAGCCGATGGCGAGTCCGACCGCGGCAGCGGCCGCGAGGAGGATCACCGCGGCGCGGCCCAGACTGCGCCTCCCCGACTCGGGTGTCGGCTCGGACTCCGACTTCGGTTTACGGCGACCCCGGGCGAGCAGGAGATGGGCCGCCGGTGGGACGACCACGAGCGCGACCACGAACGCACCGATCATCGCCAGAGTCTTGGTCCACGCGAGGGGGCCGAAGAGCTTCCCCTCGGCGCCGGTCAGACCGAAGACCGGGAGGAAGGCGACCACCGTGGTGAGTACCGAGACCAGCACCGCGGGCGCGACCTCCGCCGCAGCGCGCACCACGGTCGGCCGACGCTGCGTGCCGAAGGGTCTGCGCCGTAGCGAGGCGGTCACGTTCTCCGTAAAGACGATCCCCACGTCGACCATCGTCCCGATCGCGATGGCCACGCCGGCCAGCGCCATGACGTTCGCCTGCACGCCGAAGGCCTTCATCCCGACGAACGCGAAGAGCACCCCGAGGGGTGGCAGGAGCGACACGAGCAGACCGCTCCCGAGCGAGCGGAGCATGAGGAGCACCACGACCAAGGTCACCAGCAGCTGCTGCCAGAGCGCGCCGGTCAGAGTGGACTGCACCTCGCGGATGAGCTCCGACCGGTCGTAGAAGGGCACCAAGGTGACCTGCGCCTCGGTACCGTCCTCGAGCGTTCGCCGAGGGAGCCCGGGCGCGATCTCCTCGACGGCCGCGCGCACCCGACCGAGCACTTCGAAGGGGTCCTCGCCGAAGCGAACCGTCACCACTCCGCCGACGACCTCCGCCCCGGCGTCGTCGAGCGCTCCTCGACGCGTGGCCGGGCCCAACCCAATCCGGGCGACGTCGCCCAGTCGGATCGGCGTGTCGTCCCGCACCACCACGACCGCGTTCTCGAGGTCCTCGGGGTCTCGGAGTCGCCCCAGGCCGCGCACGACGTACTCCACGTCGTTGAGCTCCAGCGTTCGCGCGCCGACGTCCGAATTCGCGTTCCGAGCCGCGTTCGCCACCTGCCCGAGCGTCAGCCCGAGCGAACGGAGCTGCTCCGGGTCGACCTCGATCTGGTACTCGACGACGTGCCCGCCCACCGAGGCGACCTCGGACACCCCCGGTACGGCCTGGAGCGCAGGCCGTACGGTGAAGTCCTGCAGCGTGCGGAGCTCGTGGAGGTCGAAGCCGCCCACGGTGTTCCCATCGGGATCGCGCCCTTCGAGCGTGTACCAATAGACTTGCCCCAGCGAGGTCGCGTCGGGACCCATCGTGGGCGCGACCTCGGGCGGGAGCAGATCGGGGGGAAGCGACGCGAGCTTCTCGAGCAACCGCGTGCGCGAGTCGTAGAAGCCGATGCCCTCCTCGAAGACCACGTAGAGCGTCGCGAAACCGAAGCTCGAGGTGCTCCGAACCGTGCGAACGCCCTGCAGTCCGAGCAGCGCCGTCGTGAGCGGATAGGTGACCTGGTCCTCCACGTCGCGCGGCGCCTGCCCGGCCCACTCGACGAAGACGACCTGCTGATTGTCCCCGAGGTCCGGGATGGCGTCCACCGAGACCGGCGCCCGTGGGAGGTGCTCTCCATCGATGCCGATCTCGTTCAGGTCGAGGGGGGCCACGATCAGCCCGCCGATCACGAGTAGCGCGACCAGGAGGAAGACGACGACCTTCGAGTCGACCAGGAACCCGACGACGGCGGCCCAGAAGCCGCGAGGCTCACGCTCGTCGCTCACTCGTGACCTCCGTGACCGGCGTGGCCCGCGTGGTCGTCGCGCTCCGCGGCGGGGGTGGCACGGCGACGCGGACGAGTCGGCGTCTCCGCCGTTTCGTCCGCGGCGTTCGTGTGACCTGCGTGGCCGCCCGCGGGGGGCGGCTCCCCGGCGAGGTGACCCGCCGGTGGAACGCGCGCCTCGAAGGAGCCGCAGGTCAGCATCTCCTGACCGCGGTAGGCGTTCGCGATGGTGTCGCCCGCCTGTAGCCACCGGGCGCTCTCCCCTGGACCGAAGGCCATCGGGCACTCGGCGACACGCACCGTCCCATCGGTCGGATTCCCGAACGCACGCAGCAGGCCCTCGATGGCCGCCTGGACTGCCGGCAGCGCTCGCCGCGTCGCGTCGAGGCCCTCGCCCAACCCCAGGCGTCGCACCGCGTCCTCCAGACCCAGCGCGCGCCACGCCTCGGCGACCGCCGGCTCCTCGGTGGTCACGGAGACCTCCGCCACCGCCGACGTCAGCGCGTCCACCGAGCGCTCGGTCGCGGTCTCGTCATCGGCCGCGAGGTGTGCGCCGAGGTGCAGCATCTCCGTCACCACCACGGCGAGGCGGTCGCGGAGCGCGGGGCTCACCTCGAGCCGCGTGGTGTCGTCACCCTGCGCCATCATCCCCTGACCGCCGCGCAGCTGTTGCTCCGCGTCGAGCGCGAACGCCCCATGCGTCACGACGTGCTCGCCTTCGGTCAGACCGGCGAGCACTGGAAACTGCTCGCCGATGCGGGGCCCCAGCGAGACCGATCGCGCCTCGTACGCCGGTCGCCCGGGCTCGGAGACCTCCACGTAGACCACGGCTCGGCGCCCCGTGAAGAGCGGAGCGGTCGCCGGGATCATCAGGGTCGGCGTGTCCTCCCCGGACGGATCGCTGACGTCCACCGCGAGCTGCCCCTGCGCCACCATCCCTGGCCGGAGCGTGCCCTCGGCGTTGGGCACCTCGACCCGAACGTGCGTCGCCCCGGTCCGTGGATCGACGACTGGGTCGACGAAGCTCACCTCGCCCTCGACGGGCCGACCCGGCAACGCCTCGAACGCGAGCTCGACGCGGACCCCCGGCGTGAGCAGCGAGAGATCGGACTCGTACGCGTCCAGCTCGACCCAGACCGCGCCGAGATCGGCGACTTTGAAGAGCGGTGTGCCGGCCCGGACGTACTCTCCCTCGCTGACCAGTCGCTCGAGCACGGTCCCGCCGAAGGGGCTCCGGATGCGCACCGAGCGCGTCGGCGCGTCGGCCCGCTCGAGGGCTTGCAGCTCGGCGCCTTCGATGCCGAGGAGGCGGAGCCGATCGCGGGCCGCCTCCAGCCCCGCCTCGGCCGCGGCGCGCACCGCTTCGTTGCCACCGGCCAAGCGCTGCACCTGTCGCGCGGTGCTGAGCAGGTCCTGATGGGCCGCGTACACCTCCGGGCTGTAGACGGTCGCCAGCACGCGCCCGCGACCCACGCGGGTCCCGGTCGTTCGCACGCGAAGCCGATCGATCCGACCGTTGATCCAGCTCGTCACCGTGCGCTGTCGCGACTCGTCCGGCCGAACGCGACCGCTGAGCCGGCGCGCGCCCACGGCGCCCGAGACGGCGCGCACCGGCGTCGTTCGGATCCGCGCGAGCGCCGCCGCTCGCGGCGAGAGACTGACCGTGTTGGCGCCGGCCTCCTGCGCTTCCGAGACCGGCACCAGATCCATCGCGCACTTCGGGCAGATGCCAGGCTCGTCGGATCGCACCTCCGGGTGCATCGCGCAGGTGTAGACGGTATCGCTCGTGGCCTGCGCGTCCTCGGCGGGCATGGCGCTCATCCGACCGGCCAGGAACGACCCGAGCACGCCGAGCACCAGCGCGAGGGCGGCGAAGATCCAGCGGACCTGGGGTCGCGCTTCGTCCGACTCGGGCGTCACAGGCTGCACCTTCTCGCCCTCATCGTTCATCGCTCTCTCCTTCGCTCGCGGGTCGCTCGCCTCGTGACTCCACCGGTCGCCCGACGGCGCGCTCGAGGGCCGCCCAGGCAATGGCGTGCTGCGCCAGCGCGTCCACGTGTCCGAGTCGGACCTCGAGCAGCTCGCGAAGCGCGAGGAGCGTCAGCGTCACGTCGCCCTGGCTCGCCATTCGCGCGTTGGCCGACTCGTAGGCGGCCATGGCCTGCGGCTCCAGCGTCGACTCGTGGAGCTCCGCCCGGCGTGCGGTGTTCTGCACCTCCGCCAGCGCTGCGAGCACCTCGAGCCGGGCCTCGCGGGCCACCTGCTCGCCACTGGCCTCCGCCGCGCGAGCCTCTGCCTCGGCCGCGCGCTCGGCGGCACGGTCGGTGCCGACGTCGAAGGGCAACGCGACCGTCAGCCCGAGGGCGAGCGCGTCATCCCCGTCGTTCGGGGAGCCCGACATCAACGCGGGCCCGACCTCGGACCACTCCATGCGGAGGGTGGCCTGCGGTCGCCGCCGCGCGGAGTGCATCGCCGCCTCTTCTCGGAACGAGGCCGCTCGCGCGAGCTCGGCCGACACCTTGGGTCGCGCGGCCGCCGACTCGAGGAGCGCGGCAACCGACTCGGCTGGCCAGCGAATGGCCGGCGGCGCGTCGGCGACCTGCGGAATTCCTTCGAGCTCGACCACCTCCGCGAGGTGGTCGGCGTGGTGGCGCTGGTGCGACCGCATCGAGTCGAGCGCGTCCCCGAGTCGGGCGCGGCGAAGCTCGAGCTGCTGAATCGCCGCGAGGCTCGCCGCACCCGTCGCCAAGCGCGCGCGAAGCACCTCGGCGACCGTCTGTAGCTGCTCGGCCTGCAGCTCGAGGACGGCGGCGCGCGCCTTCGCGCCCCACAGCGACCAGTAGGCTTCCGCGACCTGTGCGCGAACGGTGAGGGCCACCGCGGCGAACCCGTGCGAGGCCGTCACCACGCGGCTCTCCGCCGCGTTCTCCGCGGAGGAGAGCACTCCGAACTGGGGCAGCGGCCACGCGAAGCTGACCTTCTGCCGCATGGGCCCAGCGCGGGTGTGCACCGGCCGGATCAGCGCGGTGTACCCCAGAGTCGGGCGGGGCCAACGGCGGCTGGCGCGGACCCGCTCGTGCGCGGCTTCCCAATGGGCCAGCGCCGCGCGAGCCGCGGGACTCCGTTCGATGGCTCGGGCGACGTAGCCGTCCACGCTGGTCGGCGACGCTCCATCGTCCCGGCCGCGCGCGGCGACGGACGCCCGAGCATCGCTCAGGGTAGACGCTTCGGGCAGCGTGGTGTCGTATCGGGGGCCGGGGCTCGCGCACGCCAGCAGCAGGCTGGCGCTCGACGCGAGGGTCCCGAGCCATCGGGTGGGCTCTCTTCGCATGGGCTCTCTCGTGTGAGGTGGGGGAACGACGCGTGGGTGCGCGGTCCTCGCCGGTCCGCCCTGCGAACGCAGGTCGGCTGGCCGGCGAGCCCAGGGCTCACAGGAGGAGACGAACGGTGTCGGTCGGTCGCCAGAGGGTCGGTGGCGGCGCCCGAGCGCGATGGCTCGTGACAGCGACCGTCCGCGCGGGGCGGACCAGGATCGGCGCCGGAGCACCGAGCGCGACCATGGCCGGCGGCACCTCGACGGCGACCGACGAGCTGAGCGCATCCTCGGTGGCTCCGAGGGTCAGCGTCTTGCAGCAGTCGCCGCCTTCGCGGGTGATTCGCTCGACGCCCGCGAGGGCACAGCACCCTTTTCGCTCGGCCGCCGGGCGCATCACCATCGCGCACTCGTCCACCTTCTGCGCGAACGCGACGCCGCTCAGAGCGGTCGCCAGCGCGAGCAGCGCGAGCACGGGAATCGAGGCGCGACGCACGAAGGTCACGGCACAACGGTGCGGAAACATGGCACTCGGGTCAAGGGCTCTCGTACGCCGGCCACCCCTGAACCGGGGCGTTCTCAGTCTTCGGCAGGTCCCTCGGGGGCTTCGGTGCCATCGACCTCCTCATCCACGAGCGGGTCGTCCGCTGGGACCGTGGGCTGTTCGGCGGGAGGCTTCTTCGGGCTCTTCTGAAGGTAGAAGCCGAGGGTGGTGAAGAGGCTCACGTCGAGCCGCTCGAGGGCGGTCGGGGGTCGGCTGTCGAAGCGGAGCCGGAGCCCGAGGCTCAGCGAGAGCCCGGTGCCATGGGTCAGGGTGAGCGCAGCCTCTTCGGCCACCCGGTAGTCCGAGAAATCGTCGAAGCGCGGCTGGACGTAGAGGGTGTTCGTGAACGAGAGCAGCTCGTCGGCCTTCACGGTGAAGGTGAGGTAGTTCGTCCACCGGTGGTTGGTGGTGAGGCGCGGATGGGGCTCGTCCTCCGGGATGACGCTATCCTGGAAGACCTCACGCTCGATCATGTAGCCCGTCGCCGCGTGCGCCGTGAACGCGTCCGACTCGATCAGCGTGACCCGGCCACCGAAGCCGCCGACAGCCCGCACCTTCAGGAAGAGGATCCGGTCGTATTGATCCTGGAGGAAGACCTCGGACGCGAGCCGCTCGTGCCACTCCGCGGTCCACCGGAGGTGCGCGAAGGCACGGCCGAGGTACGACTCACCGCCGAACTCGGCGTAGCTCGCCGCCATGTGGGCGAGCAGGTGGTGTTTGCCTCGGTTCACGCCGGTCGCGATGTTCGTGCCGAGCTCGAGGTAGTCCACGTTCCCGCGCATCCAGCCAAGCGAGGCGTCGATCCGAAGGAAGGGCCCCTCCTCGCTCACGCTCTGCCGAAGCCGCTCCGTGTTGACCTGGGCGGAGGCGATGGTCGGGACGGCAGTGAGCAAGAGGGCGGCGACGAGCGAACGGACCATCCGAGCGATGGTAGAGAGCGACGGCCCGGGAGCCGAAAAAGACGCGCACCCAACGAAACCGCGAACGAGCTATCGTCCCCCCGTGACCGACTCGCCGACGCTGGATCACACGGCCCCGATGCCCGCCCGCGGCAGCTATGCCGATGGCTACGGACCGGTGGCCCGAACCTTCGCCGAGCAGCTGGCCAGCGGCGAGGAGACCGGCGCGGCGCTCAGTATCTACCGGGGCGGAACGCAGGTGGTCGACCTCTGGGGCGGTCTCGCCGACCGGGACGCCGAGCGGCCGTGGGAGCGCGACACCCGCATCGTCGTCTTCTCGGTGACGAAGGGCTTCGCCGCCATGGCCATGGCGTTGCTCATCGACCGCGGCCTGCTCGACCTCGACGCACTGGTCGGCGACTACTGGCCAGGCTTCGCTCGCGAGGGCAAGGAAGCCATCACCGTCCGGACCCTCCTCGGTCATCGGGCCGGCCTGCCCTACCTGGACGCGAAGCTCACGCTCGACGACTGCGTCGACCCCGCGCGCCGCTCGGTCGTGATCGACGCGTTGGAGCAGCAGCGCCCCGCCTGGGTCCCAGGCGAGAAGCAGGGCTACCACGCGCTGACCTACGGCCTCTACGCGAACGAGCTCTTCGAGCGGGTCGCGGGCGAACCGATGGCGCCCTTCCTGCGGCGGGAGCTGCTGGGCCCGCTCGAATCGGACGTCCATCTGGGCGCGCCGCCGGAGCTCGATGCGCGCAACGCGACGCTCTATCCGGTCGCCCTCCCCGCCCGTCTCCGCCACATGGCCCACGCAGCGCTCCGGCACCCGGACTCGACGGAGGGCCGTGCCACGCGAGCGCTGGTGGCCCGCGGCTCGATCGCGCGGCGGGCGTTTAGCAACCCCGCGATGGGCAAGGACGGAATCCAGGCCTACGCGAAGCCGCCCGTCCGACGTGCGAACCTCGCGTGGGCCTCGGCGACCGCGAGCGCCGATGGCATCGCGCGCTCGTACCTCCCGTTCGCGGGCGATGGCTCCCATGACGGTCGCCGCTACCTCGAGGAGTCGACGCTCACACCGATCCACCGGCGCCAGTCGTGGTCGGAACGCGACGTGATCCTGCAGAAGCCCGTCGGTTGGTCGCAAGGGTTCCTCAAGGAGGAGCGCCACCTCTTCTCGCCGAACCCGGAGTCCTTCGGGCACGCGGGCATCGGCGGTCCGCTGGGCTGGGCGGACCCGGTGGACGGCGTCGCCTTCGGCTACACGCTCAACCGGTCCGACTGGCGCATCCGCTCGCCGCGCGCCATCGCGCTCTGTCGCGCGCTCTACGAGTCACCGGCGCTGCTCGAGCGCTGACCTAGGCGTCGACTTCACGCCAGAGCTTCTCGAGCGGCCCGCCGCAACGTTCGCGCACCAACGCAGCCACGGCCTGGGCATCGTCCGCCTCGCACGCCTCGGCGGCGAGCGCCGAGAGCTCGCTGAGGTCGAGCTGGCGGATCACTTCGAGCACCAACGGCAGCGAGCCGACGGCGACCGAGAGCGAGCGATAGCCGAGGCCGAGCACCAGCGGCAGGGCCAGCGGGTCCGACGCCATGTCGCCGCACATGGCGAGTGAGGTGCCCTCCGAGCCGCGCGCGATCTGACCCAGGAGGGTCAGCACGGCCGGGTCGAGGGGTGAGGCGACCTCTGCGACCTCGGGGTCGGTTCGGTCGGCGGCGAGCATGTACTGGATCAGGTCGTTGGTTCCGACGCTGAGGAAGTCGGTCTCCGCCGCCAGCCTCGACACCCGAAGCGCGGCCGCCGGCACCTCGACCATGCACCCCAGCGACGGCACGCGATGATCGACGCCTTCGGCCGCGAGCTCTCGAGCGCAGCGCTCGACGAATGCCTTTGCCTCGCGCAGGTCCGCGAGCCCACCGATCATGGGGAACATGATCCGGAGGTCGCCCGCGGTGGCCGCCCGCAGCAGCGCCCGAACCTGCGTCCGAAGCAGCTCGGGACGGCGACGCAAGAGCCGCATGGCTCGCAGCCCCATCGCCGGGTTGGGCCCGCGGGCCAGGCGCTGACCGGGTGGGAGCTTGTCACCGCCGAGGTCGAAGATGCGGAACACCACCGGCGCCGGCGCCATCTCCTCCGTGACCGAACGATAGAGCGCGAGCTGCTGCTCTTCGTCCGGCGCCGCGCCACGGTGGAGCAAGAGGAATTCGGTGCGGTAGAGCCCCACCCCGCGAGCGCCGTGCGTCTGCGCGAGCTCGATCTCTTCCGGTAGCTCGAGGTTGGCTCGCACCGTGATCTCGACCCCGTCCTTGGTCGCGACCGGCTCGGCCCGACGCTCGAGGAGTCCGCGGGCGAACGCTCGGTAGCGCCCCGCGCGATCGTCGGCGCTCTGGCGCTCCTCGTCGTCCGGACCCACCAGCACGCGCCCGCGGATTCCGTCCACCACCACGACGTCGCCCGACAGCACCCGGTCGAGCACGCCACGCGCCCCGACCACCGCCGGGACCTCGAGGGCGCGCGCGAGGAGCGCCGTGTGGCTCGTGGCGCTCCCGCTCTCGAGGACCACCCCAATCAGGCCCGACTCGGCAAAGACCCGCGCTGCCTCGGCGGGGCTGAGATCGGCAGCGATGAGCACCACCTCGCGAGAGGAAGGCAGCGTCAGCTCGCCGTCGCCGCGCAGGTGGCGCAGCAGGTGGCGGCCGACGTGGGCGACGTCTTCCGCCCGTTCGCGAAAGTAGCGCGCCGTCGACGCACGGAGGGGCGCGCTGAGTGTCTCGACCGTCTGCTCCACCGCCCATTCGGCGCCGACTCCGCTCTCGCGGATCAGCCGGTAGGCGGCGTCCGCGAGCATCGCATCCGAATGCAGGAGGAGCTGGGCGTCGAGCACGAGCGACACCTCCGACTCCCCGGCGAGCGCGTCCCGGGCTCGCTCGATCTCCGCGCGCCCCTCTTCGATCGCGGCCCGCAGCCGCTCGACCTCCGCTTCACGGTCGGAGACGTGACGCCGCAGCGCCCGGCCGGGGCGCGGGACCACGAAGCTCTGGCCGACACCGATGCCCAGGGACGCAGGGATCCCGAGGACGGTCTCGCGGCTCACCGCTCCTCCCCGAAGCGGTCGGCGATGAGCTCACCGATGGCGGCGACGGCATCTCGTGCGTCGTCTCCGGTCGCGCGCACCCGGACCTTGGCGCCCTTCTCTCCACAGAGGAGGAGCACCCCCATGATGCTCTTGGCGTCGGCGCTCTGACCATCTTTGGCGACCTCGACGCGACTACGGAAGCCGCCGGCGATCCGGACGAGCTTCGCGGCCGCGCGGGCGTGCAGGCCGAGCTCGTTGACGATCTCGAACTCGGCCTCGGCTTCTTGGTCGCCGTCGTCGTTCATCGGACCTTCTTCCGGTCCGTGTCTCGATGGTGGAGCGCGACCTCCCAATCACCGCGCAGGCGCTTCACCAGCTCCTCGCTCACGGCGACGGATCGATGGCGACCGCCCGTGCAGCCGATGGCAACGGTGAGGTACGCCTTCCCCTCCCGCTGGTAGCGCGGGAGTGTGTGCTCGAAGAACTGCCCGAGATCCGCGAGCAGCTCCTCGGTCTCTGGTCGCTGCAGCACGTAGTCCGACACCTCTTTCTCCCGGCCGGTCTTCGGGCGCAGCTCGGGCACGAAGTGCGGGTTCGGCAGAAAGCGGAGGTCGAAAACGAGGTCCGCGTCGATCGGGAGCCCGTACTTGAAGCCGAAGGAGACGAAGCGGACGACCATCTGCCGGCCGTCACCGCCCCGCGCGAGCTCGTCCACCAGCACGCGCTTGAGGTCGTGGACGGTGAGCTCGGAGGTGTCGATCGTGCGGTTGGCGATCGCGCGAAGGCCGGCGAGCCGCTCGCGCTCGAGACCGATCGCCGCCTGGACGTCGCCGCCCTGCGCGAGCGGATGCGGCCTGCGGGTCTCGCTGTATCGGCGCACGAGGACTTCGTCGGTGGCATCCAGGAAGAGGACGTCGAGCTCGTGGCCCGCTTCACGGAGGCCTTCGATGGTGCTCCCAGCACCTTCGAGGAATGCGACCGTACGCACGTCGACGCCGAGGCCGAGGCGCTCCACACGCTCCTTCTCGCTGCGGTCGCTGCTCTCCGCGAGCTCGAGCAGCGACGACGCCAGCGCCGGAGGGATGTTGTCGACACAGTAGAAGCCGAGATCTTCGAGGACGTGGAGCGCGGTGCTCCGTCCGGCACCACTCATGCCGGTGACGACGACGACGTGACTCATTCACTCTCTCCGGATGCGATCTTGGGCACCTTCGGTGGCGCGAGGTCTCCCGACGACGTGCCGAGCGAGCGCTCGATGCGGTCGACGAACGCGCGGGCGGCGTGGTGTCCGGCTCGTTTGAGGAGCTGGTTTCGCGCGGCCACCTCGAGCAGTACGGCCATGTTGCGGCCCGGTTGAACGGGGATCGACAGGAGCGGCAGCTCCACGCCGAGGATGGCCATGGTCTGATCGTCCAGGCCGAGCCGGTCGATCGGCTCCCCGGCTCCGACCGGCTGCAGCTCGATGACCAGCTGCACGACCTTCTGGTCGCGGACGGATGTGGCGCCGAAGAGATCCCGCACGTTCAGGATGCCGACGCCACGGAGCTCGAGGTGGTGCCGCAGCAGCGGCGGTGGCCGGCCCACGAGGCTGCCGTCGGGCGTGCGCCGGAGGGTGACCTGGTCGTCGGCGACCAATCGGTGACCGCGGTCGAGGAGGAAGAGTGCGCACTCGCTCTTTCCGATCCCGCTCGGGCCGACCAGGAGCGTGCCGATACCGTGGATGTCGATGAGGACGCCGTGACGGGTCTCGGTCGGCGCCAAGAGTCGGTCGAGGACCGCGTGGACGATCTGGATCGCACGGCTCGAGCGCGGCTCGGCGATCACCAGCGGAGTCTCGTGTTCGCGGGCCGCGTCGACCAGCTCGGCGGGGGGCTCGACGCCGCGAGAGACGATGACCAGCGAGAGGGTGCGTGCGAAGACGGCGTTGCAGCGCTCGACGCGGTCCTCCGTGCTCAACGACTCGAGGTAGGAGAGCTCGGTCTCCCCCAGCACCTGCACCCGGGTAGGAACCAGCCCCACCATGTGACCGACCAGCACGAGCCCGGACTTCTGGATGCGCGGGTGATCGATGGTTCGGTCGAGGGACTCGCCGCCCGCGACGAGCCGAACCATGTCCGCCACCGCCGGATCGTTGAGGAGCGCCCGAACGGTGGTGGCGAACCCGGGCGGGTGGCTCTTCGGCGACTCCATCGCGCCCCTCATACTACGGCACGGCGGGGGCGCGCGAGGTGTGGGACGATCCGCGAGTGCTGCGCTCCGCCCTCCCCGCACTGCTGTCGCTCTTCGCGTGCGCCGCCTACGACTGCGGTGGGCACGAGCCCGCGCCCGTCGCGCCGGGGCCCGAGCCGGTCCGCGAGCCCGCCACGCCCACCGTAGCGCCGCCCGCTCACGCTGCGACCGTCGGGGTCCGGGTGCCCGAGCCGAGCCACCCGACCCCCGCGGGAGCGCCTCACGCCCTGGTCCGCGTCCCCGAGGGCTTCCAGGCGAACGAGCCCTGGGACTTGGTGGTGTTTCTCCACGGGTGGAACGGCTGCGTGAACGTGTTGATGCGCCCAGGGTCGGTCCGTTGCGCCGAAGGAGCGGGGCCCGAGCGCGAGGGGTGGGACCTGGCCGCGGCCTTCGACACAGCGGACGCGAACGCGCTCCTCTTGATGCCGCAGCTGGCCTTCCACCAGCGTGAGGGCAGCGCGGGTCGCTTCGTGGAACCAGGGTTCGTCCGCGAGCTCGTGGACGCCGTGGCCGCGCAGGTGGACGCGTGGCCGGCGAGCGCCCCGCGGCGGACGGTGGTGACCGCCCACAGCGCTGGCTTCGAGAGCGCGCTGGCGTGGATCCGCCAAGATGGGCTGCCGGTCGACGAGGTCGTCCTCTTCGACGCGCTCTACGCCGGGACCGAAACGTTCGCCGATTGGGTCTCCGTCGGCGACCGACGGCTGGTCTCGATCCACACCGGCCGTGGGAGCACGGCCCGCCAGTCCCGGAGACTCCGCCGGTTGGCCGCGCGTGCAGAGCTCGCGGTCGGCAGCGAGCTCTCGAGCGAGGCTCCGGTGATCGTGATGGAGAGCGACGCGCCCCACCGGGACGTGCCGAGCGCGCACCTGGCGACCGTGGTGCGATCCGGTGTTTGGGACGAGACTAGCCCCACTGAAATCCAATGATATCGCTG
The DNA here is from genome assembly GCA_964462035.1 of uncultured Sandaracinus sp. Lineage (GTDB taxonomy): Bacteria > Myxococcota_A > Polyangia > Polyangiales > Houyiibacteriaceae > UBA1660. The sequence goes on along the minus strand of CAYXAP010000003.1, from coordinate 154,283 downwards.
TAATAGCGCCGATGTGCGACGGTGCGCACCTTGACAGTCCCTGGAGCGCGCACTCCAATCCATCGGGATGGGGAAGGTTGGATGACGCGATGAATCGACCGCATGCGTGGACGATCCTGGTAATCGTGGCGGGGCTCGCTGGGCTCTTCTTCGCCGGGTTCTCGACCTACGACTTCGTGCAGCACCTGGACCGACAAGTCCATGGGATCCACTGCTCGTTCATCCCGGGAATCGAGGACACCGACGCCAGCGGCGCGACCGGCTGTCACGTCACTCTGATGAGCCCGTATTCCTCCGTGATGCGGGCCAGCATCTGGGGCGGTTTGCCGATCTCGCTGCCGGCGATGAGCGTGTTCGCCTTCCTGATCTTCTTCGCGGCGTCACTGCCGGTGTTGGGAAGGCAGCGCGATCCGCGGGCGGCGCTCTTCCTCCTGCTGGCGACGCTGCTGCCGGTCACGGCGTCGGCGGTGATGGGCTACCTCTCGCTGGTCACGCTCGACGCGGCCTGCAAGCTCTGCATCGGAATCTACAGCGCGAGCGCGCTGGCCTTCTTCGGCGCGCTGATGCTCTACCTTCGCGCTCGGAAGGGCGAGCCGGAGCCCGGGGACGACGAGAGCGAGCCCCCCGTGGGCTGGGGTCGGCTCGGCATCGCCTTCGCTCTGGGCGTGGTCTTCGTCGCCCTCCCCTCCGCGGTCTACGCCGCGGGCGCTCCGGAGTTCGATCGCTACATCGGCGAGTGTGGGGAGCTGGCGGAGATGCCCAGCGAGGATCTGCTGGTCCCGCTGGGGCCACAGAACCAGTCCGTGAACGTCGTCGAGGTCTTCGACCCGCTCTGCCCGGCCTGCAAGGGCTTCGAGGAGCGCTTCGACGCACAGGCCGGCAGCGGCGAGGTGAATCGTCGGGTCCTGCTCTTCCCGCTCGACGACGAATGCAACTGGATGGTCGACGACGCCATCCATGCCGGTGCCTGCGCGATCAGCGAGGCCGTGCTCTGTGCCCGCGACACGTCTGGCGTCGAACCCGAGGCGGTGATCGACTGGGCGTTCGAGAACCAGGTCTCCATCCGTGAAGGCGCCGAGGCGGATCCGGAGTCGGCCGCCGAGCGAGCGAAGGCCGAGTTCCCGGCGCTCGCCGAGTGCATCGGCAGCCCACAGGCTCGGGCGCAACTCAACAACGGGCTGCGCTTCGCGGTCGCGAACCAGATGCCGATCATCACGCCGCAGGTCTTCGTCAACGGGCTGCGCATGTGCGACGAGGATACGGACCTCGGCATGGACTTCGCGCTCCGACGGCTCATCGATCGCGCGGAACCCGACGGCATCCGTGCCTGGAGCGAGCCGAGCGAGTCCATCGCCGCCCCCGAGCCGCCGCCGCGAGCACCGACGCGCCGCGGCCGCCCGACCATCCAGCTGCGGCCCAACACCGAGGGGCCGAGCCAGCCCGCCGCCGCAACGGAGGCCCTCCCCGAGACGGAGACCGAGGCCGAGGGGGCGCCCGAAGCCGAGACGACGGGGGAAGCCGCCGCGGAGCTGCCGCCGAACGACGCGGAGGGGGCACCGGAAGCCGACGCGCCGGTCGAAGAGCCGACGCCCAGCGAGCCCGCACCGCCGGAAGGCGACGAGGGCACCGCCCTGCCCCCGAGCACGATGGGCCCGAGCGCGATGGCCGCGCCCGCGGCGACGATGAACGCCACCGAGGAGGTCGCCCAATGAAGTCCGCCATCGCCATCGTCGCCGTCATCGGTGGAGCCTTGCTGCTGCTCCCGGCGATCCTCGTCACGGCATGGACGAGCTCCGCCGAAGCCCGACTGGAAGCCGCCGAGAAGGCCGCCGAGGCCGATCCTCAGCAGGTGGCCGTCGCCGCAGCAGCGAACGAGGAGTACTGCACGCCCCAGCTCAAGCAGATCCTGCGCCGGGTCCTCCAGAGCTGCGGGCTCATCGAGGGCGGCGGCCGTGGCTGCCAGCCGGTCCAGGCCCGCAACGTGGCCACCATGGATGACGCCGACTTCAACGCGCTCTTCGTCCCGATGAAGGAGCGGGGTGGGATCCTGCAGTACGAACAGGCGTCCGCCGAGCTCGACGCCGACGACATGGCCATGATCGATCGGGTCTTCGCCGAGCGACGCGGCGCCAGCTATTTCTTCGTGGTCGCCCGAGCCAGCCCGGAGGGCTCCGAAGAGGTGAACCGCGAGCTCAGCCGGGGTCGCGCCGAGGCGGTGCTGACCCACCTGGAGGAGGCGTTCCCCAACCCGGATCTCCAGAACGAGGTCGGTCTGCTCTGGCTGGGCGAGGAGTACGCGCAGCTCGATGGTAGCTTCTGCGACTGGGACCGCAGCGGTGACGCCGCCAGCTGTGAGCCCGAGGACCTCAACCGGAGTGCCTTCGTCGCATGGATCGACTGCCGACTCTGATCGCCCTACTCCCGCTGCTCGCCGTCGCCTGTGACGACGGCAGCGCTGCCGAGCCCCCCACCGCGCCCGGTCGCGTGGTGACGCTCCCGGCGGAGGCGCAGAGCGCCGAAGACTTGGAGACGTTCTGCGAGGTCCACGCCGAGGGCGCGGAGGCCCCATCCTTCGCGTGGCCCGAGGGGATGGAAGGCGACGCGCCGGCGACGGCCGAGGGCTGGCGGTGGGTGAACGTCTGGGCGACCTGGTGCCGGCCCTGCGTGGAGGAGATGCCTCGGCTCGAGAGCTTCGAGAGCGAGCTGGCCGAGGACGGAACGCCGGTGCAGATCGCCTTCTTGAGCGCGGACTCGGAGGCGGAGGCCGTCGACGCCTTCCGACAGGAGCACCCGAACCACCCCACTGGACCACGGATCGCCGACACCGCCGCGCTTCGCGCATGGTTGGGCGGTTTCGGCCTCGACGAGGGCGCGCCGTTGCCCATCCACCTCTTCGTCGACCCGGCCGGGAAGGTCCGCTGCGCGCGGACGGCGGCCATCGGCGACGACGACTACGAGTCGGTCAAAGCGCTCGTGTCGGGCGGCTAGCGAATCAGCTCGAGCGCCGACTCGGGGCTCGCGGCCTGAATCAGCCCGGCCCGGACGGGCGGGCGACGCAGCAGGCGCGAGACGTCCGCGAGCACCTTGAGGTGCTGGCTGGGTCGGTCCTTGGGCGCGATGATCGCCACGATGATGTGGACCGGTTGCCCGTCCACGGCGTCGAAGTCGACGCCGCCCCGGACGATGGCCATCGCGGCCCGGATCTCCTCGAGGCCACCGACCCGCCCATGCGGAATGGCCACCGAGCTTCCGACCCCGGTGCTGGCCAGCTGCTCGCGGGCGAGCAGGACCTCGAGGACCGCGGCCTCGCTCAGAGTGTCGTCGCCCTCCACCAAGAGGCCCGCAAGCACACGGAGCGCCGCCGCCTTGCTGCCGGCTTCGACGTCCGTCGCAATCCGATTGGGCTGGAGGTACTGCGCGAGACCCACGGCCGGCGAATACCGGTCCCTCCGCCACGACGCAAGTGTGATCGGCCGCGAGGGGTGAAAGTGTCGCGCGGGTGTTGCCCTAGTTCCTGCGACGGCCGGTCGCGGCCGCCTTCGCGTTCCGGACCTGGCGATCGAGCTTGTCCAGACAGAGATCGATCGAGGCGTACATGTCCTCGGACTCGTCGTGCCCGTCGTACCGCTTCCCGTCCGCGGTCAGGTGGACGTCGACCATGTGCAGGTGCCGCTCCTTGGAGAGCGTGACTTCACAGTCGAGTGGAGCCCGAAGGTACTTTTGGAGCCGGGCGATCTTCTCGGAAGCGTAGTCCTTGACCCCGTCCGACGACGGGACGTTCCGAAAAGTGAAGTTGATACGCATCCGTTCTCCTCACACCGCGCCTGCGGCACCCGTTTTTTTCAACCAAACCAACACCACCGACATTCGCCGACGGCACGCATCCATCCTCCCACTCAGAAGTACTTCTTCCGTTTCGTGGAACTCAGGATACCCAACATCTCACGGTACTTCGCCACCGTGCGGCGAGCGATACGGATGTCCCGATCGCGCAGGATCTCGACGATCTTCTGATCGCTGTGAGGGCTCTGTGGATCTTCGGCGGCGACGATCTTCTTGATCGCCTGCTTCACGCTCTCCGAAGCGATGTCTTCCTTGTTGTCGCGACGAATCGCGCTGTTGAAGAAGAACTTGAGCTCGAAGAGCCCGCGGGGAGTGTGGACGTACTTGTTCGAGGTCACGCGCGAGATGGTGCTCTCGTGCATCTCGACCGCCTCGGCGATATCGCGGAGGATCATGGGCTTGAGGAACTCGATGCCCTTGTCGAAGAAGTCTCGCTGCTTCTCGACGATGCACTCGGTGACCTTGATGATCGTCTTGCGGCGCTGATCGATGCTTCGAATCAGCCACTGGGCCGAGCGGAGCTTCGTCTGGATGTACTCCTTGGCCTTGGGATCGTCGGCCATCGCTGCGCGATAGAAGCCGCTGATCTTCAGCTTGGGCATCCCATCGTCGTTCGCGACGACGTAGTACTCGTCCCCCACGCGGTGAACGTAGACGTCGGGGGTGATGTAGCGCGGCTCTTCGCTCGCGTAGTTGCGCCCCGGGCGCGGCTCGAGATCGCCGATGACCTGGGCGATGTCGTAGACCTCTTCGACCGGGACATCGAGGGCCTTGGCGATCTTGTTGTAGTTCCGCTTCTCCAGGTCCGGGATGTGGTCCTGGAGGACGCGCATCACGAGCTCGTCCATGCCGAAGCTCTCGGCCTGGATCAGCAGGCTCTCCTGCAGCGAGCGGGCGCAACAGCCGACCGGATCGAACTGTTGCATCATCTTGAGGACCTCTTCGGCGTCCTCCGGGTGCAGGCCGGCTTCGGCGGCGAAGCGGGGCACGATCTCCTCGGGGGGCGTGCCGTCCATCTTCAGGAAGCCTTGGCCGTCGAGCTGGGCCAGGACCAGCGCGCCGAACTTCTGCTCTTCCTCGATGAAGTCGCCCATGCGCAGCTGCCAGGCGAGGTGATCGACCAGGTCCTCGCCGACCGAGAGCGTCTGGTCGACGCCGGGCATATCCTCGTCGCGCCCGCGACGGAAGGTCGGCATCGGCTGCTGGAGGGCGTGATTCTCCAGGTAGCGCTCCCAGTCGATGTCCTCCTTCTTGTCCTTGTCGGCGGAGTCGGTGAGCTGCTTGTCGTCGCGCTCGATCTGCTTGTCGATGGTCGGCGACTCGTCGACGGTCCCGGAGGCGACCTCACGGGCGTCTCCGCCCTCGAGGGTGTCTTCGAGGACCGGGTTCTCGAGCAGCTCTTCCTGGACGAGCTCTGCGAGCTCCATCCGGGACATCTGCAGCAGCTTGATCGCTTGCTGCAGCTGCGGGGTCATCACGAGCTGCTGCGAGAGCCGGAGCTGCTGCTTGATCTCCATCGATTCCGTTTCTGCCCCTCGGGCGTGCTCCCAAGTATATGTCCCCGAGGGCGGGGAACGGAAGGGGGACCCGGCGCTTTTGCACGTTTCGGACCATTTTCTCGGCCCACCGAGTGACACCCCACGTTTCGTTAGCGACTGGCACCGAGCCACGCGTCCACGAACGCGGCTACCGGAGGGACGCTTTCGACGCTAACGGCGAGCGATCTCGGACAGAACGTCACTCAGCGCATGCAGTGGGGCGACCAGCCGCCAGGAGCGATCCGCCTCCGCGCGCTGGTGCGTCTGAACGGCACCGCCGAGCTCCTCGTCGAGGGAGCGTTGGAGGTCCGCAACCGCGGAGAGGAGCGGCGTCCGGAGCTCCTCGTTGGCGTTCGCACGGGCCTTGCCGAGCGCTCCCGCGATCGGTCCTCGGCTCAGCTCGACCTCGGGTAGGACCTCTTCGAAGAAACGCTTCAGTGCCCCTCCCTCCAGCAACCCTCGCTGAAACCCCCAGTAGGCAGCGAGTGGCGGCCGCACGAACGCACGGACGGACGTGCCCAGCTCGTCCGGCTCGAGCGCCGCCTCGGCCAAGAGCCCCTTGAGACGCGCAGCCAACCTGGTCTCGCAGTGGTCGACGGCCTGCCGCAGGCGGCGCTCGAGCACGTCCGCGAGGAACGCCCGGTCCTCGGGGTCGGCACCCTGGCGAGCGAACCGGCTTCGCCGGGGCCTGACGAACGCCAAGACTTCGTCGGCCGCGGCGTCGAACGCACCGTCGACCTCCTTGTCAAACGCCCGAACGGCGTCGGTGACGGCGAGCTGCAGCTCCGCCCCGACCTCGCCGAGCGCCTTTCGGCGGGCCAGGAGCTTCGCGCGCCTCCTCGCCCGCTCGTCGGCATTCGCGGATTCCCGCTCGAGGGCGATCTCGAGGCTGCGGCTGAGTCGGCCGGCACACGCCGACTGCTTGAGCGTCCGTGAACGCGCGAAGATCCGTTCCTCGAGCGCGGCGAGGAAGTCGGGGAATCCGCTGGCCTGCAGCGCCCCCTCGTCGTCGACGAGTCGAGCCTTGAGCGCCTTCTTGGCCGACAAGGGGATGGGGGCGCTGCCGAAGCTCGCTTCCACCACACCGCTCACTCGTTCGAGCTCGCCGGGCTTGAGTCGATCGCACTTGTTCAGCACGGGCACGATGACGCGCCCCTCGGCGCGGAGGGCGTCGAGCATCTTGGACTCGGTGGCCTTGCCGGCCTGGGCGGCGTCGAAAATCCACAACACCGCGTCCGCCCGGCGTGCGGCCTCCCGCGCGAGCCGCTCGTGTTCCTCGTCCAGCGCGTTCGTCCCCGGCGCGTCGAGAATCCACGTCCGCTCGAGCATCTCGCTCGGGAGAACGATCTCGACGCGATCGACGCGGGCCGCACCCTCGGCGTCGCTTCCGATGGCCTCGGCCTCTTCCAGCATGCCCCCGAGCGCTTCGTACTCACCCTCGCGGGTGTGCCCGTCGGCGAAGACCACGCGGACTCGCCGCGCGGCGCCGCTGCGCAGGACGTTCAGCGTCGCGGTGGTCGGGACGATCCCGGTCGGCGCCACGTCCGCGCCGATGAAGGCGTTGATCAGGGTGGACTTGCCCGCGTTGAATTCGCCGAGCACCGCCAGAAGCAGCGGTCGGTCGAGCTCGTCCCGCAGCTGGCGGGCGCGGCGCTCTACCTCGTCCAGGCGGTGGTCTCCGGCGAAGCGTGCGACCGCGTCGATGGCCGCGGCGAGATCCACCTCGCCACCGTCGAGCCAGAGGGCGCGCAGGGTCCGCTCGCGGAGCTCACGCTCGAGCCCCTCGTCAGCCGACCACCGGTCCGATCGGCGGGCGCGCGCCTCGTCGTGGCGCTCCAGCAACACCCGCGCCGCCGTGGGGTCGCCGCCGTCGAGTGACGCGACCACATGAGCGAGGAACTCGCGGCTCTCCGCGTCCGGTCCGAGCTCCGGAACCGGCTCGCCGCGCTCGAGCGCGGCCCAGGCGCGCGCCGCCCGCGCGGCCGGGTCCCCCGGTACGAGCTTCTCGAGCGCGTCGGCAAAAGCGTTCAGCGAGGGCACGTCGCCGACCGGCACCACCCGGAGGGCAGCCCGCCACAGCTCCGGGTCGTCGCTGGCACCAGCAGCCGCCGCGAAGGCCTCTGCGGCGCCCGCGAAGTCGGCCCCGTGGGCGAGCACGGTCGCCAGCGTCACGAGGGCCTGTGGTCCGAACCCCTTCGCGACCGCTTCACGGGCCAGGGTCTCTGCGCGCCCGGCCTCCCCGGCTCCCATCGCGCCCTCCGCGAGGAGCAGTAGCGCCTCGGCCCGACCGCCGGCTGCCGCAGCTTCCAGGAATCGGCTCGCCACGTCGGTCGCCCCGATCCGCACGAGCGCGCGGCCGGCTCGGAGCGCGCCATCGGGCTCGAGCCTCTCCGGCTCGAGGCCGTGGGCCGCGCTTCGCGCGGGAGCGAGCTCGCCAGCGTCCACCAACGCCTCGACGAGCGCCAGTTGGAGCTCGTCGCTCGGCCGAAGGGCCAGCGCCTTGCGGAGCTCTCGGGCCGCACGATCGGGTCGGCCGTTCTTCCATTCGGCCCACGCGAGGGTCGCGCAGGCGTCGGCCAGCCTCCCTCCCCCCTCACTGGCAAAGGAGCGCGCGGCCGCCCGGCTGGCCGAGGCCGCCAGCGCGCCATCGCCCAGCTCGAGCGCGAGCCGTGCGGTCCAAAGGGCGACCTCGCCGTCCTCGGGGATGAGCTCGCGCGCGTCCTTGAGCGCCGCGAGCGTCCCCTCGCGGTCTCCCTGGCCGTGACGGGCGTGCGCCAACCCCAGCGCGGCCCGAGCCAGCTGAGGTCGTTCGGCGAGCACCGCCAGGAAGAGTTGCTCGGCTTCGGCGTGCGCACCGGCGTCGATCGCTGCGTCCGCAGCTTCCAGATCGGCCCTCAGATCGTCCGGCAGCAGAACGACGTCGTCCAGGAAACGCTCGAAGCGATCGAGGAAACCCACGACCGACGATGTACCATGAGGGCGTGTCGGAGGAAGAGTCGGTACCGCAGAGACCGCCGGGGCGGGTGTTGGTGGTGGAGGACGACCGGGTCACCCGGGAGTTCGTCGCGGGCTTGCTGCGAGGGGCGGGCTTCGATGTCCGCACCCTCGAAAGCGGCTCGCCGGCCGTGGATCTGGCCCGGAACGGAAAGGTCGACCTGGTCCTCCTAGACGTGGTCATGCCCGGCGTGAACGGCATCGACGTGTGCCGGATGATCAAGTCGGTCACCGGCGATGCCTTCGTCCCGGTGATCCTCGTCACCGCGAAATCCGACACCGCCAGCCGGGTCGAGGGGCTCCGCATCGGCGCGGACGACTACGTGTGCAAGCCCTTCGACGAGCGCGAGCTGCTCGCCCGGGTCGAGGGAATGCTCCGCATCAAGCAGATGCACGACGAGGTCGCGAAGGCGAAGTCGCGACTCCAGGAGCTGGCGGTCAGGGACGATCTCACCGGGCTCTTCAACTTCCGCTACCTGCACACGCGCCTGCACGAGGAGTTCAAGCGCGCGGAGCGATACCGAGAGCCACTCGCCTGCGCGATGGTCGACGTCGACGGATTCAAGGGCTTCAACGACCAGTACGGCCACGAGGTCGGCGACATCGTCATCAAGGGCGTGGCCGAACGACTCACGGCGGCCCTTCGGGAAATCGACGTCGTCGCGCGCTACGGCGGCGACGAGTTCCTGATCATCCTGCCGAGCACCCATTTCTCAGGGGCGCTGACCGTCTCCGACCGCACGTGGCGTTCGGTGGGCGAGAAGCCCTTCGAAGTCGGCGGGCGCGAGCTGCGCGTGACCTGCTCGATCGGGGTGGCGCTCTATCCGAGCCGAGACGTCGGCAGCAAGGACGAGCTACTCCGCGCCGCGGACGCCGCCCTCTACCAGGCGAAGGACGACGGCAGGAACCGCATCTGCGTGTTCCAGCATCAGGGGTACATCTACAACCCCGTGGACGAGTAGCTCAGCGTCGGCGGCGGACGAAGAGCCCGGCGGCCAGCAGGAGCAGCGCCCAGCCCACGTTGGTCGGCCCCGCGGCCGCGCACGAGCCGCAGCCGCCGCCGGGCTCGGCGGCCGGCGGATGCTCGGTCGTGGGCGCCGGCTCGGGCTCGGGCTCGGGGTCCGGGGCGCGTGCCGCTGCGATCGCCAAGTCGGGCAAGTCGGTGACCAGGAGCGACGCCAGGTCGGTAGCCGCGCCGCCGCCGGCACCTCGGCTGACGGAACGTGGCGGAACCGAAGTCTCGGGCTGTCCGCCCCCGGGCGGGCCACCCCAGATCCCGCGCCGTGGCTCGTCACACTCGATCGGGCCTTCCCACTCGTGCCGGATGATGTAGCGGCCCTGGAAGTTGTTGGTCGCGGAGGGGCTGGCGCCGGTCGGGTCGGTGGGCTCCGTGTCGGGAGCGCGGCCGAAGCCGAAGCCGCCGCCACTGGGGTGCTCCCGGCCGCCGACGATCGGCTCGGCGGCGGTGAACACGAGGTCGCTGTCGAGGTCGCGCCCGTAGCGGGTGTGGAGCCGGGTCAGCACGTAGTTGTCGTAGCTGCCGCCACGTAGCGCGACGACCGGGTACCGGACGGTCAGCTTGGTGGGCGCGTCCTGGGTGGGGTAGCGGTCCCGTTCGAGGGTCGCGCCGATGCACGCGGCATTCGCTGCGTTCGGCGGGTCGACGGTCTCGACGGACGCGACGCTCCCGTCGGGGTTCACCGTGACGTCGAAGCGGAAGATGGAACCGACCGACACCCCCTCACTCGGTGTTCCGTTCACACAGCGCCGGGCCGCGCCGAAGCTGCGGCGGAGGAGTCGCCGCGCCAGATCGACGTTCAAGGGTCCGTCGACCTGAACGGCGGGGCCTCGAATCATGACCGGCTCGCCGGAGGTGTCCTCCGCGAGGTTCGCGCCGAAGGTCAGCAGGTCCGCGGTGGAGAGCACGGGGCCCGGACAAGGGTCGCACCCGTTCGCCTGCCAGGCGTATTCGGTGACGACCACCGTCGGATCGGCGCTCCGCACCTCGCTGAAGAGCGCATCGTAGAAGCCGCCGAAATTCTCCCGCGTCGAGTCGGCGACCTGGAGGTTGGTGGGGATCGTGACGTTGGGCCGGTTCGCGACCTCGTAGCGTTGATTGTTCGCGAGGATGTGGACGATCAGATCCTGGGTGCCCGGCGAGCTGAGCTGACCCAGGCGGATCGGGAGCTGGAACTGCTCTTCGTCGTAGTGGACTCGGAGCGGCGAGAGCACGGCGCGCCCCTCTTCGAAGCGCACCTTCGAGGCGTCGACCTTGGCGACGAAGAACTTCATCCCCCGAGCGACGTACGGCCGGAGCGCGTCGGAAGCACCCGCGGGAATGTGGTAGCCGTTCTGGCGAAGCCAGATCTCGAGGTCCGAGGAGTCCTCCGCCCCGAGGATGACGATCTCGTACTCACCGACCGCGAACTCGGCCTCCACCGTCACCCGGAGGCCACCCGCGCCTCGACCGTAGCCGCTGCCCGTACCGCCACCGCCGCCGTGGCCGATCGTGCCCAGGTTCCCGAGCCCGATCGTCCCGAAGGGCTGACAGGGATCCTGCTCCCAGTACTCGACGAGTCGGGGCGACGCGAGCTTGTCGACGCGCGCGAAGATGTCGTGCTCGAGGGTCTTCACCCGGTCTTCGTCGAGGACGACCGGTACCGGCACCACGAGCGCGAAGTCCTCGAGCGGCCCGCGGTAGGCGTTCTGCATCGATAGCACCGTCGTCGTGCCCACCCTCAGCAGCACCACCTGTGTGGCATCGCTGTAGAGAGGGCCGTCCTCGGCGGCGACGTAGAAGCCGCAGAACGCACGAGCGCTCGCCGGGAGGACGAAGGGGGCGACGAGGGCCGCGAGGAGGAGGGGTCGCAGGTGGGTCATGGGCTCTTCGACACGGAGGAGCACCATCCGTTCCCGGAACCCCTCCCAGGACGAGCCTACCCGATCCGGGAGCTCAACCGGCTCCGGCCCGCTCGATCGTCTGCAGGAACGCGCGCTCGAGGGTCTTCTTGAGCGGCGCGAGGTGGCGGACCTGATGGCCCCCTTCGACGGCGACCTGGAGCACATAGCGTGGCCCTTCGCCCTCGGGAACCTTCACCTCGAGGGTCCCGCCCTGTACCTGGACCACGCAGCGCGCGAGCTCGAGCGCCTGCCGGAGGCCTGAGGGGTCGCCCTTCGAACGCACCTCGTAGGTGCCTGCCTCGCTGGTGACCAGCGGCGCGAGCGCGCCGGCGTAGAGCACCTTGCCCCGGGCGAGCACGATGACCTGGTCACAGGTCTTCTCGACATCTGGGAGGATGTGGGTGGAGAGCAGCACGCTCGTCCCAGTCCGCTCCGGGATGTCGAGGATGAGCTGGAGCATCTCTTCGCGCCCACGCGGGTCGAGGCCGCTCGTGGGCTCGTCGAGGAGCAGGAGCTTCGGGTCACCGACCAGCGCCTGCGCGAGGCGGGCCCGCTGCTTCATGCCGGTCGAGAAACTGCCGAGGCGCCGATAACGAGCCTCACCGAGGCCCACGTAGTGCAGCACCTGGTGGGCGCGCGCGACCGCCTCCGGCCGCGGGAGGCCCGAGAGCTCACCGGCGAAGGCGGTGTACTCGAGCGCGGTCAGCTCCGGCATCACGGCGTCGCCCTCGGGCATGTAGCCGATGCGTGCCCGGATCTGAAACGGGTCGCGCTTCACCTCTTCGCCGAAGACCTTCACCACGCCCGAGTCGTGTTCGACGAGCCCGAGCAGGGTCTTGAGCATGGTGCTCTTGCCCGCGCCGTTGGGCCCGAGCAGGCCAATCCGGCCCTCGTCGATCTCGAGGTCGATCGCGTCCAGGGCCTGCAGCTCCCCATAGGTCTTGGACACTCCCGACAGCTCGATCAGCCGATCCATGCGGCGCACCGTAGTCCGTGGGGGGGCTTTTGCAAAAGCCCCCCGCTCGTCGCGAGTGAATCGCTCCTCACTCCCCCAAAAACCTGAAGCGCTCCCGGCTCAGCCGCTCGGTGCGTCCTCGCTTCGCTCGTCCTCCGGAGTCCGTGGGGGGGGCTTTTGCAAAAGCCCCGCTCGTCGCGAGTGAATCGCGGTCAGAGGGTGCGCTCGAAGACCATGCGGGAACGACCCGGACCCGCGTAGTCGGCGACTTCGCGGGCGGTGAAGCCGAGGGCTTCGTGGAACTCGGTGGAGCCCTCGTTGCCCACGGCCGCGATCGCCTTCAGCCGGCGGGCGCCGGCCTCGCGGCAGCGCTGCTCGAAGCGAGCGTAGAGCTGGTGCCCCACGCCCTTTCGGCGGTGGTGGGGGTCGATCCCCACCAGGTGGACGTAGCCGATGGGCTCGGACGCGCGGGCCACGAAGCCGAGCAGGAAGCCGACCACCTTCCCTTCGACCTCGGCGACGAGCGCCTCCTGGCCGAGCTCGTAGAAGAAGAAGGGATCCGCGCGCTGACCGGCGGGGCCGCCCCACCAGCGATCGAGGACGGAGACCACGTAGTCGTAGTCCCCTTTGGTGATGCCGCGGATCTGCAGCTCGCCCTCGCCCGACATGCCATCAGCATACACCATCGGGGGCGATCGGATGGGACGCTGAGCCGTGCTATGCGAGTGGAGATGGCGACGCGCCCCGCAGCCGACCCCGGACCTCCGCTCTTCTGCCCCTTCTGCGAGGAGTGCTTCGAGGGTGAGGCCCGCTGCCCGGAGCACGACATCCCGCTGGTGCCTTTCGAGGATCTGGCCGCCGCGCGCGGGCGCGACCTGCCGCAGGATGGCGACGACGTGGCCGCCCTGGATCCGCGCTTCGGTCGGCTGCCCCTGGCCATCGGGGCCCTCGCCGTCCTCGTGGGCTTCTTCCTGCCCTTCGTCCGCACCGACTTCCCGGATGGGACGGTGTCCGCGGGTACTGGCCTCGAGACGGCGTCGAACGTCGCGCTCAACCTCTGGATCGTGCCGGCAGTCGCCGCGACCTTGGTCTCGATCCTGGTGCGGCGCCGAAGCCCGTCGAAGATGCGCGGCGCCCGGCTCGCGGTGATCATGCTGGCCCTCGTGGGTGTATCGAGCCTGATCTACACGGTATCGCGCGTGTATCTGGGCGCGGAGCGCGTCCACGCCGCGTATGGCCAAACCGTCGAGGTGACGCTCCAGTCCGGCCTCTTCGTCATGGCCACCGGACTCCTGATCGTGATCGCCGCCGCGCCCTTCTTCGGGCGCGTGCGGCAGACCGGCCCCCGCTACCGCGTCGACTGACGTGGTCGACCCGACCAGCTCGACCTCCCCCTGATTCGACGCGAGTGATTCGACGCGAGTGCGCCGGGCGACGCACAGGTACGCTCGGAACCCGTGGACCACCCCTTCATGCGCCTCCCCTTTCAGCCGCCGAGGCGCTCGCGGTCGCGATCGGCGTCGACTTCGCAGAAGACGGTTCTGCCGGGGAGCGTTGCACGAGGCGGTCCCATTTCATGGTTTCGGGGCGAGTTGCTTCAATTGGTGTCACGAAAGGATCCAAGTCCTGCTCCCGGCGCCCATGTAGTCGGGCGCTTGTCCCCGCTCAACTTCACCCACGCGCTGGTCATGGCCAGCTGCAACCTTGCCGCCGACCTTCACTAGCTTGCCAATGGCGCCATGGATTGGATCGAAGAGCGCCAGACAGCAGCTCGTCTCGACCAGGCTGCTCCTCTTGGGTGGAGTGCTTGCGTGGGGTACTACTCCCAGGCACCCCACTCGTACTCAACTGTGAGGGGTCGATGAAGAACCACTACTTGATGCTGCTCTGGTGTCTGCTCTCGGCCGCAGGGTGCTACGAGTCTCATACCGTCGGCACGGCGAGACGCGCACCGGAGGACAGCGGCGAGGTGCAGTGCGGGACGGACCGCTGCGCGGCCGCCACCGCCAGCTGCCTGGTCTGCGAGGGGGTGCCCGTTTGCATGGACCGCCCCGACTTCGAGGAGGATGGGCTCCCGGACTGGTGGACCAACGGGCAGCTCTGCGACCCCCCGCTCCCCATGTACGAGTCGGCGCCGGAATACGATTGCGACGACGATGGGGACTGCCTCGCCGGCCAGCTCTGCGTCGCCGAGGGTGACTCGACGTTCTGCGTCTCGGAGATGTTCTCGGAGTGGTGGGACACCTGCCTCGGCGATCAGCGCGGCCACCTCTGCGACACCGCCGCGGACTGTCCGCCCTGCGCGTCGGAGTGCGTGCCGCTCCTCGGCCTGGGTCAGGGCCGTTGCGCGAGCCCCTGACCGTCACCGGGGCCGAAACCACAGCCTCCACCCTCGCATCTTCCGTTCCCGACTCTCCGGGAATTGCGCCTCTTCACGCCAAGATCGGGAGGCGGTCTCGATTTCGCCAACAATCGCTGCGCAGGAGGATTGATTGATGCTCGAGATCGCCAAAGCGATCGCGGTCTACGACCGATACCCGGAGTCCGAGCTGCCCGCAGACGAGCGCGCGAGCGTTCGCGCCCGTCGAGACCAACTCAGCGAGGCGCTCGAAGCCAGCAGAGCACCTGCCCCGGAGGCGCCAGCGCCCGCACCGCCGTCGGAGGGCCTCGAGCCGCCGGTTGCGACCACCGTCGTACCCGAACGGTCTCCGCGCACGGGCCCCTGGGTGCTCACCGGTCTCGGCGCCGGCGCGCTGGCGGCTTCCGTCGTGACCGGCCTGGTGGGTCGTGAGCGACATCGCAGCGCGGTGAATGCTCCAGACCACCGCTCCGTCGTCCGGCTGACGGAAAGCGCCGACCGGTTCGAGCTCGCCACCACGGTCACGTTCATCAGCGGCGTGGTGGTGCTCGCTGCCATAGGCATTCTCTGGCGAATCTTCGACGCCCGAGCCGCTCGTCGGCTCGAGGTCTCGGGCGACCGGTCGCAGCTCAGGTTGGGGCTGCGCTTCTGAGCCGAGGGGGTGAGCACGGGGGGCGCGGTCCGTCTGTTCGGCGCGTCTCGCTCACGGGCGACGAAGGAACCGGATCAGAGCAGCGTGATCGCTGCGTGCATACACCCGGCCCTTCGCCGACCAGAGGGGCCCGGCTCAGTGGGGGTAGCGGTTGACGATCGCCTTCTCGGGCCGCTTGATCGCGATGACGGCGCTGGTGACGAGATCGCGGCCGGCGCTGCAGAAGAAGAGCGACTCCCCGACGTTCGGGGCCCCATCGTTCGGGGTGATGCCGCCGGACTCGTGGAAGCGCAGGCCGCCAGAGACCTGGCTGGCGAGCGCGAGGTGTCCCTGCACCCAGTCACCCGTCCGACGGTCGCGAACCGCGACGCAGCGGTCCTTACGCACGTGGTATTCCGTGTTGCGGGTCACGAAGACTCGGTGGATTCGGCGTTCACTTCCAACGTAGCGCATCAGTTACCTCCCGGGTCCGCCCTCGACTTCGCGGGTCACGACCCGAAGTGAACCTACATGTCGGACAAAGACTCACCAAGAAATCGGCCGGTCGTGCTTCGGCCCGACAATTTCACGCCGCCCGAGCGAACTCCGTGGGGCGGTGAGCGGATCCTCGCGTCCTACAAGGACGGCCTGCGGCTGCAGGCGAGCGGGGTCGTGGGCGAGAGCTGGGAGGTCTCGGTGGAGCCAGACTTCCCCGCCGTGGTCGATGGGGCCGCCAGCGAGGCGCCTTCGCTCGAGGGCGCGCCACTCGCTGACGTGATCGCCCGAGACCTGGAGGGCTGGCTCGGCGCCGAGGCATCGCTCGGTGGCTCTCCCCTGCTCGTCAAGCTGCTCGACGCGGCCACGCCGCTCTCGGTGCAGATCCACCCCGCGGACGACGACCCCGCACTGGGGCCCGGCGAAAGCGGGAAGCCGGAGAGCTGGCTCGTGGTGGAGGCCGACGAGGGCGCGGGCCTCTACCTGGGACTCCAACCGGGAGTGGACGAATCCTCCATGCGGGCCGCGATCGAGGCCGGCGACGACGTCTCGGCGCTGCTTCCCTTCGTACCGGTCGCGCCAGGGGACTTCTTCCTGATCGAGGCTGGCACGCCTCACGCGATCGGCGGAGGAGTGACCCTGGTGGAGCCCCAGCGCGTGCTCCCTGGCAAGCGCGGACTGACCTACCGCTATTGGGACTGGAACCGGCGCTACGACACCGAGGGGCGACCCGACGACTCGGGATCGCCCCGCGCGCTTCACGTGAACGAGGCGCTTCGGGTGACCCGTTGGTCGCTCCCTCGTGGGGAGGACCTGCTGCCGGAGGTCCGCGTTCGCGCCGGCGCCCCGGAGCTCGACGGTCCGGCGACCGCTCGGCCCCTGTGTGGGCCCGCGGACGCGCCGCTGTGCTCTCGAACCCTCGAAGTCGGCGTCCTCGCGGGCAGCGGACCGCTCGTCCTGGGCGCCAGCGCAGGCTTCCGAGCGATCACCGTCATCGCCGGCGCCCTCACCATCGACGGCCTACGGCTGGAGCGGGGGCGCTCCGCCGCCCTCCCCGCCGACCAGGCGCATCAGCTCGAGCTGGAGGGTGCGTGGGCGGTCGTCTCCCGCGCGATGGCGGGCGACTCGTGACGGAACGCGCTTTGCTGCCACACTGGGGCATGCGCCACGTCGTGCCAGCCCTTGCGCTCCTCCTGCTCGCCGCCTGTTCGGAGAGCCACGAGGACGACGGAATGGGCGACGCCTTCGTGCCAGCGGACGCGAGCGCCGATTCGGGCGCGATGGACGCGGGACCCATCGCCTGCGCCACCGTCGCGGAGAGCGAGCCATGCGCCCCCGAGGGCAGCTACTGCGAGACCGAATGCGACCCCTGCTCCTTCTGCAACGTGCTGACCTGCACGGGGGGTGTCTGGACCCGCGTCGAGGCCTTTCCGCCGCCGCCCGAGGCGTGCTTCGACTGCTCCCCAGGTGGCCTTCGTTGCCTTCGGGGCTCGGCGTACTGCTCGGTGCAGATCAGCGACGTCGGCGGGGTCCCTGACGACTACTCCTGCGAGGATGTCCCGATGGACTGCTCACCGGTCACGTGTGGCTGTTTCGACGGTCCCGAGTTCTCGGCGGCCACGTGCGACGACGCCGAGGGAATGAACGCCGTCACTCTCACCTTCCCAGGGGGATGACCCCTCCCCCGACTCCACGGCGCTTGACCCTCGGCGTCAACCCTGCCATCTCGCAGCCGCGATGAGCGATCAGCCCAGCGACCGCCCCGCCGAGCCGCGGGTGTCGATCATCATCCCGATCTACAACGAGGAAGCGATCCTCCAGGCCGCCGTCGTCGACCTCATCGACCGCTTCCAGGAGCTGGACGAGCCGTACGAGCTCATCCTCGCCGAGAACGGGTCGACCGACGACACGATCAAGATCGCCACGGATCTCGCCGCGCGCTTCCCGCAGGTGGTCGTCCGCTCGCTCGGGCAGCCGAACTACGGCGAAGCGCTCAAGCGAGGCATCCTCGAGGCCCGCGGGGAGTTCGTCCTCTGCGACGAGATCGATCTCTGCGACACGGACTTCCATCGCCGTGCGCTGGCGCTGCTGGAGACCGGCGAGGCGGACTTCGTGGTGGGGTCGAAGACCATGGCGGGCGCGAGCGACGAGCGGCCGATGATGCGCCACGCGGCCACCCTGGTGATGAACGGCCTGCTCCGCGTCGCCACCGGCTTCAAGGGCACCGACACCCACGGCCTGAAGGCCTTCCGCCGCGCGCCGGTGGTCGAGATCGCGCGCCAGTGCTTGATCGACCGCGACCTCTTCGCCTCCGAGCTCGTGATTCGAGCGGAGCGGGCGGGCGTTCGGATGAAGGAGATCCCCGTGCGCGTGCTCGAGAAGCGCCCGCCGAGCATCCACCTCTTCCGCCGCGTCCCGAACGTGCTCAAGGGCGTCGCGAAGCTCTTCGTCGCCATCCGCGTGAAGGGGTGAGCGTGGAGCGCAGTCGACCGGAGCCGAAGTCGTCGCGAAGCTCGACGCGCCGTCGGACCGTGAATCGAGGAACGACGGCGAGGAATACTCGGCGTATTTCGAGAAGGAGTGACGCCGAGTCACGGTTCGAGGGCCGGCGAGTGTCGTGACGAGGTCCGGCGAAGGGCGACTCGCGGCGATCTCCATCGACCTCGACGAGGTCCACTGCTACTCGGCCATTCACGGGCTGGAGCCCCTCGAAGGTCCGGCCGCCAGCGCCATCTACGCGAAAGCGGTCCCCCGCTTCGAGGCGCTCTTCGACGAGCTCGGCATCCCGGCCACCTTCTTCGCGATCGCCGCGGACACGGCCACGCCCCTCGCAGCGGACGCGCTCCGGCGGCTGGCCGCGGCCGGGCACGAGATCGCCAGCCACTCGCTCGACCACCTCTATGACCTGACGCGCCGAGACCGCGCGACGCAGGAGCGGCAGGTGCTCGAGTCGCTCGACCGCCTGCAGGCCGTCACCGGTGCCCGACCGGAAGGCTTTCGGGCGCCGGGCTACACCGTCAGCGACACCCTGCTCGAGGTGATCGCCGCCGCCGGTCTCCGCTACGACTCGAGCGTCTTCCCCTGTCCGTCCTACTACGGCGCGAAGGTCGCCGCGATCGGCGCGATTCGCCTGCGGGCGGCGCTCGGCCAAGGGAAGCCGAGCCACTCGATCGTCGACGACCCCCGGGTCCTGACGGCGCCGGCCGACCCCTATCGCATCGGGCGGCCGTACTGGCGGCGTGGCGATGGGCTCCTCGAGCTGCCGATCGGCGTGAGCCGTGGCCCCCGGCTGCCCTACATCGGCACGAGCGTGGTGTTGTCCGGCAGCCGAGGCGCCGACTGGCTCACCTGCTCGATGGTCGGCCGGCCCCTCGTGAACCTCGAGCTCCACGGCATCGACCTGGCCGACGCCGCGATGGACGGGCTGCAGTCGCTGGCGCCCCACCAGCCCGACCTGCGGGTCGACGCGGCGAGGAAGGAAGAGGCGCTCCGCGCCGCCATCCACAGGCTGCGCTCCGAAGGCTACCGATTCGTCCGCTTGGCCGACGCGGCAGAAGCCTTCGGCTAGTTAGTAGCTGCGTTCTTCGGGGTCGAGGTTGGCGCGAGCGCCGACGGCGGCCACCGCGAGCTCGTCGGCGACCTCGTTGAGCTCCACGCCCGCGTGACCGGGGACGTAGACGAACTCGGTGTCGGGCCGTTCGTCGAGCGCAGCGCGGAGCTCGGCGACGAGCTCCTTGTTCTTCTTGGGCTTCCAGTTCTTGGTCAGCAGACCGATCGCGTAGCTGGAATCGGTGTAGATCGTGAGCGGCCCCTCCCACGCCTCCTGGAGGACACGGAGGATGGCGGTGAGCTCGGCGATGTTGTTGGTGCCCCGGCCCAGGTACTCGGCGAGCCGGAGCTCCTTGCCCGCGTGCCGAATGACGGCGCCGAGACCTGCCGGGCCCGGGTTCCCGCTGCACGCGCCATCGCAGTAGGCGATGACCGCCCCGTCAGCGGGGGTGACCGGGAAGCTCGAGGGCGAGGGCTTGGGCTTCTTGCCCTTGCTCTTGCCGCTCTTCTTGCCCGCGCTCTTCTTCGCGTCGGGATCCGGACGCAC
Organism: uncultured Sandaracinus sp.; assembly: GCA_964462035.1. Taxonomy (GTDB): domain Bacteria; phylum Myxococcota_A; class Polyangia; order Polyangiales; family Houyiibacteriaceae; genus UBA1660. The sequence continues at coordinate 134,471 of CAYXAP010000003.1, read as the reverse complement.
CGCGGGGCCGCAGTGTTCGTCGGGCAGCACGGTGGGGTCCATGCTCGGCTCGAGGTTCTGCACCCCGGCCATGTAGGCGCGCCCGTCGTTGGGCTTGTAACGGATCTCCACCCGCCCGCCTTCGGGGCGCAGCTCGCCCGCCTCGTCGCAGCGGACGAAGACGCTCTTTCCGCGCAGGAGCATGGTTCGCCACGGCATGGCCCCCTTCTGCCACGCGCGGCTGCTCACGCAAGGTAGACTCCGCGCGTGTCGCCACGGCGAAAGCGAAGGCGCAGCTGGCCGGTGTTGCTTCTCCTGCTCGGAGGGGCCGCGGCCGGTGCCTACTTCATGCTCCGGCCTCCGGAGCTGAAGCCCGCGGCGCTGGCCAACGTGCCTGCGAACGCGAGCGCGGTCCTCCACGTCGACGTCCCCGCCCTGCGGGACGGAACGCTCTGGCGGCGGCTGGTGGTGGGGCGCGGCGCCGACGCGGGCCTTCGGCGCCTCGAAGACCGCTGTGGCTTCGACCCGGTCGGCGATCTCGAGACCGTGACCGTATTCGTCTCCGGCGACGAGCCTTTCGCGCTGGACCACGTGGCCGCAGTCATCGCGGGCCCCATCCAGCACGAACGGCTCGGCGAGTGCCTCGGCGACGCGGCCGAGCAGACGGGCGCACGGCTCCGGCGCACGGATGTCGAAGGCCTGCCCGCCATCGCTGGCGAGCGAGGCGACAGCCGGGCGGTCTTCGTCGGCCGTCGGGGGATCGTCTTCGGTCCCGAGCCGACGGTGGTCCAAACCATCGAGACCATCCGCGACGGCGAGTCGTCCGCCAACGAAGGCGCGCTGGGCCTCATCTTTCGCGACGTCGAGGGACGCGACGTGACCTTCGCCGCACGGGTCCCGCCGCAGTGGCGTGACCAGGCGTCCAACTACGTCGGGAGTCGTGCGATGGAGGTCCTCGCCAAACTCGACGCGGTGGCCATCGGCGCCCGGGTCCGACGCGGGCTGAGTGCGTCCATCCGCTTGGTCATGCAGGACAACGCAGCCGCCAACGCGCTCGCCGAGCGCGTCACCGAGACGATCCAATCCGTCCTCGACGCGCCCCTGGTCGGGTTCACGCCGCTCGCCGGCGCGCTACGGCAGGTGTCGGTCACCGCGGAGGGCACCACCGTGCTCGTCGCCTTCGACTGGAGCGAAGACCGGGTGGGGCGCCTCCTCGACCTGGCCGGTGAGATCGAAGAACGCCCGGGCGGTATCAGCGCGGCGCTGCAGGAGCTGCTCGCCTCGACGAGCGAGTGATCAGCGAGCCACGCGCTCGCGGAGCTCGCCGACGAAGGCCTCCGCGCGCGCCTCGGAAACCGACGTGAGCTGCAGCCGCCGCTTGGGCAGGACCGCCAGCTCGACGGCGACCTTCTTCTTCCGGGCCGGCCACAGGATGCTGATGCCGAGGTCGAGGCCGCCGCCGACGAGGATCACCCCCGCGGCTGCCAAGAGCAGCACCGTCTCGCCGCTCCGCAACCCCTCGAAGAGCCAGAGCCCACCGACGATCACGCCAACGGCGAACGCGAGCGCGCCCACGACGAGCGGCAGCGCCGGCCACCGCGAGGTACGGCCGACCGAAGCAATGGCGGCGAGCGTGTAGGTCTCTTCGCCTTCGCGGACGACCCGCCCGAGCAGCTCGACGCGCTTGCGGAGCTTGAGGCCCCCACGCACGAAGCGCAGCTTCGCGGGGCGCCGAACGCCGAGCGCGAAGAGGAGCGCACGGACGAGCCACTCGAGTGCGGCGAAACCGCTGACGAGACGAAGCACCCCGCGGAAGCCCGTCGGGGGGACGCGGCCCAGCCGACCCTCGAGCGACGGCTCGTCCCCGTCGTCATCTGCCTCGCCGGCAGGTACCGCGCCGTGGGCGCGGGCCGCCGCTTGTACGAGCGGGTCCGGATCCGACGCGAGCTTCGCCAGCATCTCGGCGGCGACCTCGTCGTCGCTCCCCGCGAGCGCGGCCGCGCGGAGCGAACGGCGCGCGGCGCTCGCCGGGCTCTTGGCCTCGCGCGGCAGCTCGGCCACCGCCCGCCACACCGGGCCGGCGTCGCCTTCGAGGACGACGTCGACGAGGGCATAGGGGGCGTAGTCCGTGGAGAGCTCGAGCCAGTCCGCGTGGCGCGCGAATCGCTCGAGCCGTTCGGCGTCGTCGAGGTGGGCCCGGAGCCCCTCGATCATCAGCGCGGCGACGACCGCGCGCTGCCGCTCGGTCTCGGGTCCGCGCTCGAGCAGCGCGAGCACGTCCTCGCCGGCGACCTCGGCTTCGTCGACCGAGTGAGCTTCGGCCTTCTTCGCGACGTGCTCCTTGCCCGCGAAGAGGAGCTTCCCCTCCGCCTGCCTGGAGAGCACGTCCAGGACCAACGCCGCCACCGACGCGGGCGCCTCACGCGCCGCCTCGCTGGCTGCGCGCACCTGCGACGAGGGAGCCGAAGATGTCGCTTTGGGAGCCACGGCCTGCGTATAGCTCGGAACCAGCGGACCGCACGCCGAGGCGCGACCCGCCCCCTACTGGAGTGACTTCTTGAGGGCCGCGAGCTCGGCTTCGATCTTGTCGTCCAAGCTGGGCTCCTCGTCGTTCGGCTTCATCGGCTCGTCGGTATCCGAGCCATGGCCACCGGCGGTGCGGATCAGCCGGTCGCCGAGCTCCTTCTCGGTCGGGAGCCATTCGATCCCGTCGGGCAGCCCCTCCGGCCGCGGAGACTGGCCCGACCCCGCGGCCAGCGCGCGGGCCCGCTCGAGGAGGCGAACGGCAGCGCTCGGTGCTTCGAGCGCTGCCGCTGCCTCGGCCAGCTCGTCGCTCCGGCCGAGAGCCTCGTCGAGCGCCACCGAGAGCATCGCCGCGCTCGGGGCGAGGACGACCGCTCCGGTCGCGGTGAGCGCCTCGCTCGCCGCGCCCGGGTCCACGGCCACCACCGGGGTGCCCGCGCCGAGCGCAGCCGCGAGCGCGATGTCGCCACCGGTACCGACCACCACGTCGGCACGGCGGAAGAGCTCGCGCTGCCGATCGCTGGGGAAGAGCCCCACCCGACTCTCCTCGCCGAGGTGACCGGAGCCGAAGGTTCGCAGCGCCTCAGCGAGCTCCACGTCGCGACCGACGTCGAAGAGGAAGGTCGCGGGGGCACCGACGAGGCTGAGCTGCACGAAGATGGGCGTGGGCCCCTGAGCCATCACGGCGCTCGGCAGGACGACAACGACGGCGCCATCGAGCTCGAGCTCGACCCCCGTGTCCGGGGTGAAGCCGGGCGGTGCGATCGGGCCGACCACGTGCGCGTGGCGTCGGGCCCGAGCGGCGAGGCGGGATGCGATCTCGTCGTGAGCGACGAAGACGGCATCCGCGACGGGCTCGAGCCAGTCCGTACGGTAGGCCGGTAGGACGGCGACTCGGAAAGCACCGGCCGGCGCGCGCTCGAGCGATGGCGCGTCCATCGCAAAGGCGATGGCGGCGGGCGGGCTCGGCTCGCCCGGTCCCACGAGCGTGACCTCGAGCTCGGCAGCCTGCGCGGCTGCGACGAGCGCACCGGCGACGTCGTCGCAGGGCTCGGGGTCGGTCTCGGAGACGAGGACGACGATGGCGTCGGTCATGACTTCTCCTTCGGGTCGGACTCGGCAGTCGGCTCTCGGTCCTCGGGGTCGGAGTCGGTGTCGGTGTCGGAGTCGGAGTCGGCAGTCGGCTCTCGGTCCTCGGGGTCGGACTCGGCAGTCGGCTCTCGGTCCTCGGAATCGGAGCCGGACTCGGACTCGGCAGTCGGCGCTCGGTCCTCGGAATCGGAGCCGGACTCGGACTCGGACTCGGCAGTCGGCTCTCGGTCCTCGGAGTCGGACTCGGGCTCGGCAGTCGGCTCTCCGTCCTCGGAGTCGGACTCCGCGTCACTCGACCCACTCGTCGCCTCCGGCGCCTCGTCCTCGGGTCCGAAGATCGTGCTCCCGCGATACATGCGGATCCCGCGCCCCACGAAGATCTTCACCACCGCCGCCACCGGCACCGCCAGCAAGACTCCGAGAAACCCGAAGAGCTCACCGCCGATCATCAACGCCAGCAGTACCCAGAGCGACGAGAGGCCGACCTTGTCCCCGAGGATCTTCGGTGTGATCAGGAAGCCCTCGGCCAGCTGCACCACCCCGTACACGATCCCGACCCCGATGAGCTGGTGCCACCCCTCGAAGTGGAGCCCACACATCGCGAGCGCCAGCCCGACGCCGAGGAACGCGCCGACGTAGGGAATGAACGAGAGCAGCCCCGCGAGGATCCCGATCGGAACCGCCAGCCGGATCCCGACGATCGAGTAGCCGATCGCGTAGAGCGCGGCGAGGATGGTCATGACCGCGAGCTGGCCGCGCACGAAGAGGCCGATCGTGGCGTCGACCTCCCGCGCCAGCTCCCGCACGTACGACCGATGGCGCGGAGGTACCAGGCCATCCGCATGGGCGACGATCCGGTCGAAGTCGTAGAGCAGATAGAACGCGAAGATCGGAATCATCAGCAGCCCGAGCACCGCGCCGACCACGCTCGCCGTCCCGCCGACGACCCACTGCAGCGCCTGCATCGCCGGACCGGCGGCGCGACCGGCGACGTCCTGGGCGTCGACACTCAGCTGCTCCGTCGCCTCCGATAGGCTGTGAGGCACCGGGATACCGTTGTCGGCGAGCACCGGCTCCCACGCCTCTAGGAGCTCGCGCAGCTTCGCCGGCACGTCCTTCGCGACCTCGGCGACGTCGCCGGCGAACGCGGGCACGAAGAGGAGCAAGAAGACCCCCGTGGCCGCGAGGAACACGACCAGGATGACACTGATCGCGACCCCGCGCGGGAGCCGCCAGCCTTCCAGTCGGTCGACCAGCGGGTCGAGCAGGTAGGCGATCAAGAACCCGAAGAAGACCGGCGTGAACACCGCCCGCAGCGCGTAGAGCAGCAGCCCCGCCACCAGCACGCTGGCTGCGACGATGAGCCACCGCGGGATCGGCCGCTTCCCCTCCGGATCGCTCACATCGGTCGCGTCCATCGGGGTCGATCTCTACCACGCGGAGGCCGCGGCGAGCGATCAGACCCGCTCGATGACCCAGACGATCGCGAGCGCCCCGATGGCCGCCGAGAGCACCCGGACCAGCAGAGGGTAGCGCTCGAAGCGGGCCGCCCACGCGATCGGGCCGAGCACGACGGCCACGAACGCCAGCTGCGCCAGCTCGATCCCCACGTTGAACGCCACCAGCGCGAGCACCCGGTTTCCGGCGGGCAGCCCCACCTCGGCCAGCACGGCCGAGAAGCCGAAGCCGTGCACCAGACCGAAAGTGAAGGCGACCCAGGGCATCGGCGCCCGCACCTCGGGCTTCACGATGTTCCAGCCGGCCACCAGGACGATGCTCGCCGCGATGATCACCTCGACCGGCTTGATGGGCAGAACGACGACCTCGAGCGCCGCCGAGACCAGCGTGATGCTGTGGCCGATGGTGAACGCGGTCACCAGCCAGGCGACGTGCTTCATCGCCTCCTTGGTCGACTTCCGACGGCTGACGAACCCTGCGGCCAGCACGAGCGAGAGCAGGAAGAGCACGTGGTCGTAGCCGGTCGCGAAGTGGAGCACGCCCTCCCACAGGAACACCCCGAAGAGGCTCGCCGAGCTCTGCGGCTCGCCCAGCGCGAGCTCCTGGCGGCCCGTGCGAAGGATCCGCGCCTCTTCGCCATAGCCGGTCAACACCACTGACTCGTGCCGTGGGTCGGCCTCGAAGACGGTCTCGTCCCGGAACACCAGATTCGACGTGCCTTGGCATCGGTACTCGATGCGGACGCGGAGGTACTTCATGTCCTCGCGCTCGAAGGGCTCGGGCTCACCGACGTCGGCGGGACACGGCTCGCCGTCCGCGGTGACCGTCAGCCCCGACTCGAGCCACAGCCGCACCTGCGGCGAGCGAGCCTCGAGCGCCTGCGGGTCGAACTCTTCACCGAGGCCGAGCTCCATCGCAGCGTCCACCGCCTCGATCTCGACGTTCAGCTCGGGTCCCGACTCCCGGTGAGTGACCCGGACGACCTTCTTGCTACCGAGGTGAGCGAGTGCGGGCGACGCGGCGGTCGCGACCAGGACCAGCGCCAGGGCGAGTTGTCCTGCCCTGGTCATCCGAGTCAGAAGCAAGCGCCATACTCCACGGAGTTGAAGACCAGCGCCGGGTCGAAGCCGATGCAGGTCTGACCGATCGAGCACTCACCGCCGGCCGGGCTCCGCCGACACCAGCGCATGCACTGGTTGCCGGTACCCGGGTTCGCGCAGGTGAAGCCCTTCTGACAGTCCTCGGTGCCGGTGCAGGCCGCGCCCTGACCGCCCGCGCCGACCGGACCCGAGCAGTCCGTGAGCCGGCGTCCGGTGCCGGTTTCGGTGAAGAGCCCACAGAAGCTGTTGGCCGGGCAGCCGAGCTGCGAGGCCGGGTCGCAGCTGGAGGTGCAGACGTTCTGGCCGGTCATCCCCAGCTCGGCGAGGCACACCGATCCCGGACCCGCGGTGCAGTCGGCGTCGCTGTCGCAGAAGCGCTTGCAAACGGCGACGTCGGTCGCCGTGAGGCTGATGTTCACGCACGCGGTCCCGGCGACGCAGCCGCCGGTGTCACAGCGCTCGCTCTCGTCGTTGACCCCCTCGGTCACGCAGCCACGCGATCCATCGCCCGCGAGCGAGCAGGCCTGGCCGGTCGGGCAACCACACTGTGGCGCGACGAGGCGACACGGCGACTCGGCGCAGGTCGTGTCGACGCAGCCCATCGTCGAGTCACAGGTCAGACTTCCCGCGCAGAGCGTGTCGTCCGGCGTGTGGGTGCAGCTGCCGCTCGAGCAGCCGTCGATCGTGCAGGCGACGGTGTCGCTGCAGTCCATCGGCGTCCCCGCGACGCAGGTGCCGCCGGTGCAGCTCTCGGCACCGTTGCAGCTGTCGCCGTCGTCGCACTCGGCGTCGAAGGTGCAGGGCGTCGGGCCCATGTCGACACGGAAGCCGTCGGGAGAGCCCCCATCGACCGGCGTCGTCATGTCGGGGGTGTCCATGAACGCATCGGCGCCGACGAACGCGTCCTCACCGGTCACGAAAGCGTCATCCCCCGGGACGAACGCATCGTCCTCGGGCACCTGGGAATCCACGTCCACTACTTGCGCGTCCACTCCACCCAGGTCGGATGCGACACCGAAATCGGGACGTCCATCGTCCCCGCCCGAGCCAGCGGCACAGCCGACACAGACCCCGACGATCAAGATGGTGCTGAAGCGCAGTGATGAGCGCATGACTCGACTCCCGTTTCCCCCGAAAAGCGATGTCCCACCTTAGTACCCACACCCCTCGGAGCAACGTGGCAACATTCCGTTGGCTTTCCGCACGCGGCCGACCACACTAACCAGCCCGTGGCCCGCTTGCTCAAACGCGTCGATACGCTGGTCCCGCGTCGAGCGGCCGCCTATGGCGGGAAGGCCAAGGGACTCGCAGCCCTCGCCCGTGGCGGCTTCCCCGTGCCGCGCGCGTACGCCCTCCCCGTCGATGCCTTCGAGCGCCATTGCGCCGCGCACCTGCCCGCGGATGCTCAACCCGAGCGTCTGCTCCGGCAGCCGCAGCCCTCGAACGAACGACTCGACGAGTACGCCGCCGCCGTGCGCGAAGCCCCGCTCGCGAAGGAGCTCGCCGACGAGCTCCGCGAGACCTTTCGCTACCTCATCCGGGACGGCGCTCGCTCGGTCGCGGTCCGTTCGTCGTCGAGCGGTGAAGACGGCAGCGAGCAGTCGGCGGCCGGCATGCACGCCACGCTGCTCCACGTCGGCAACGAGGGCGGGGTACTCGACGCGGTTCGTGAATGCTGGGCGAGCTTCTTCACGCCCGGCGTCCAGTCGTACCTGCGCAAGGTCGGCATCGAGCACGCGGCCATCGGCGTGGTCGTGCAGGCGATGGTGCCCGCCGAGGTCGCGGGGGTGCTCTTCACCGTGAACCCGCTGACTGGCGACGCAGGGGAAGTCGTCATCGACGCGGCCTACGGTCTCGGGAGCGTGGTGGTCGACGGCGCGGTCTCGCCGGACACCATCCGCATGGACAAGGCCGCGGGAATCCCACGCGACCAGATCATCGGCGGCAAGGCGGTCCGCCGGGTGGTCGGCGAAGGCGCGATCCTGGAAGAGGAGGTCCCGCCCGCGGAGCGCGAGGTGCTCGCGCTCGACGACGGTCGCCTGGGGGCCTTGCTCCAACTGGCCCTACGAATCGAGAAGACCTTCGGCGAAGCGCGTGACGTCGAATGGGCGTTCGTCGGCGACCAACTCTTCGTGCTCCAGTCCCGGCCCGTCACGGCGACACTCCAGCCGAGCACCAAGCGTTGGCAGAAGAAGCGTGACGTCGATCGCGCGAGCCTCGTCTGGTCCAACGTCAACGTCGGTGAGGCCCTACCCGGCGTCGCCACGCCCCTCACCTGGTCGATCCTCAGCCGCTTCAGCGAGCTCGGGTTCCGGCGGGCGTTCGGCTCGCTCGGTTGCACGGTCCCGAAGGATGCCGAGCTGGTCGGCAACTTCCGCGGCCGCATCTACCTGAACATGACGGAGTTCATGAGCATCCTGACCCAGGTCCCCGGCCTGCGTCCCAAGATGCTCCTGGCGCTCGGCGGCGGCGGAGAGGGTGACCGCCTCGAACAGGACGTCGAGCGCCGGAGCTCGCTCGGCTTCCTGCGGCGCCTCCCGCTCACCGCGACCCGCTTCGCCCGCGAGAACCTCGCGATGAACGAACGGCTCGAGGAGTTCGAGCAGCTCTTCGATCTCGAACGCGCTCGCCTCGGTCAGGTGGACCCACGGATCCTTCCGGCGCCTGCGCTCGCGAAGATGCTCGAGGACGTAGAGCGCATGCTCGATCAGAGCGGCGCCATCATGCTCACGGTCTACGGCAACCTCCTCGCGAGCGCCGTGCTCCTCACCACCGGCCTTCGCCTCGTCGCCCGCGACCGCGCCGAGGCTCTGCAGCGCGACCTGCTGACGGGCATCGCCGACCTCGACAGCGCCGCGCCCGGCATCGCGCTCTGGCACATCGCCGAGGCCGCCCGGGAAGAGCCCGACGCGCGCACCGCCCTGCTCGAGGGCGACGCCAGCCTGCTTCGGCTCGAGGACCTACCCGAGGGGCGCACGCGCCGATCGCTCGCGCGCTTCCTCAAGGCCTACGGCCACCGAGGCACCCGCGAAGCCGAAATCATGGCTCCCCGCTGGCGGGAGGATCCCACCCTGCTCTTCGCGACGCTCCAGGCGCATCTGCGCCGCGAAGGCGGGCCCCGACCGATCGATCTCGAACGCTCTCAGCGAGCGCAGCGAGACCGAGCCGACGCCGAGCTCGACAAGCGGGTCCCCGGCCCCTTCCGCCCGGCGTTCCGCCACCTGCTCACGCAGGTCCAGCGTTTCATGCGCCTGCGCGAACGGCTGCGGGGCACGGTCACCGAGGTGCTCGGCTTCTATCGAATCGTCGCCCTGGATGCCTCTCGCCGCATCGCGCTGCGCGAGCCCGAGGCCGGCGAGGACGCGGCGTTCTACCTGACCGAGACCGAGCTCCACCGAGCCCTCAAAGCCGACCTCGCGGTCGCCACTCGGGTTCGGCAGCGCCGTCGACAGCACGAGCGAGACCTGTCCCTGCCGGATCCGCCCGACTCCTTCGTCGGCTACCCGCCGCCGGTCCCCGAACCCGTGGCCACCACCGGCGCGATGCAGGGGCTCGCCGCGAGCTCCGGTCGAGCCGTCGGTCGCGCTCGAATCCTCGAGACCCCGGCCGACGCGGCGCACTTCGAAGCGGGTGAGATCCTCGTCTGTGGCTCCGCCGACGTGGGCTGGGCCCCGCTCTTCCTCGTCGCTGGCGGCGTGGTCACCGACCTCGGCGGCCCGCTCTCGCACGCGTCGATCGTGCTCCGCGAGTACGGAGTCCCGGCCGTGGTGAACGTGAAGGTCGGCACGCGACGCATTCAGACCGGCGACCGCGTCCTGGTCGACGCGGACCGCGGTGAGGTGCGCATCCTCGAGCGGGCGCAGACCTCCGCCGCCGCTCGCGAGCACGCGGAAACCCGGTGACCACCGCGAGCGACGGCGTCGAGGTCGTCCACCGAGATGCGCACCTCCTGGTGCTCTTCAAGCCCGCCCGCCTGCCGACGACGCACCCGAGCGGTGGGGACTGCCTCGTGGCGCGCGCCGCCCGAATCGATCCGGACGCCCCGCGGCTCCACGCCACCTCACGCCTGGACGCGGAGGTCACCGGGCTCGTGACCTTCGCGCGCACCCGCGTGGCCAACGACGCGTTGCGCAAAGCGCGCCGTGAGCATCGTTATCATCGCCTCTACCTCGCGCTCACCGATCGTGAGGGCCTCGACGAACCCGACGCCTGGACCGAGCCCATCGGCATCGACCCAAACGATCCTCGCCGACGCGTCCCGGCCGCCGGACCCGACGCAAAGGCAGCACGAACCCGAGCCTCCCGACGTGCCACCGCCGGTCCGCTCGCGCTCCTCGAGCTCCGGCCCGAAACCGGTCGCACCCACCAGCTCCGCGTCCATGCGGCGGCCCACGGGCTCGCGCTCTTCGGGGACGTGCACTACGGCGGCGAGAAGCGCGCGGTGCTCCCGAACGGCCGAGTGCTCACCGCACGCCGAACGATGCTCCACTGCGCGGCGCTGGACCTACCCGCCATCACCGGTCAGGGGCACCTGAGTCTCCGCTGCGATCCACCACGCGACTTCGCCCGGCTCTGGACCGGCGCGGGAGGCGACGCGACGGCGCTCGAACCCGGGCCCGCTCAGCCGAAGTAGTGGTCGAGCTCTTCCGCGAGCATCGCCCGCAGGAGCGGGTCGGTGGCGGCGAGTGAGACCAAACCGTGCTCGACGTTCCGCTGGTACACCATGACGCGAACGAGGGTCTCGCCCTTGCCTAGGTCGATCCGGTCGACGAGCACGGGTGCGTAGGGGTCGAAGCCCTCACTGACGATCTCGACGCCGGGCACCTCTTCGACCAACACGAGCGCACCCTCGACGTGCTCGACGAGCCCCTCGGGGAGGCTCTCGAGCGCTTCGTAGACCCGCTTGGTGAAGCGCTCCTTCGACTCGGACCATGCAGGCCTCGGCGCGCGGAGCATCAGCTGGCGAGCGGTGAGATAGGCCGCCGTCGCCCCCTTCCGGTCACCGTCGGTCTCGAGCAGACGTCCGAGGAGGTACTGCGCCTCCGGGTCCCCGACCAGCGCGGCCGCCGCGGGGACGATGTGCTCACGGGCCTCTTCGCGGTCGCCGTGGTCGAGCTTCATGGCCCCGACCTCCAGCGCGAGCGCGGGCGACTCGAAGGGTCCCTCCGGGAGCTCGGCCACGAGGGCGCGGACTTCGTCGTCCCGGCCGACGGAGTCGTTGGCGTCGATCAGCGCGAGCAGGGCACAAGCGACCTCGTCAGCCCCCTCGGCGGTGTCGAGCGCGTGCGTCGCGTCGTGGACCGCCCCGTGGACGTCACCGAGCTGCAGCCGGAGGTTGGCGGCGTTGAGCAGAGCTTCGAAGAAGTCCTCGTCCGCGGCGATCGCCTCGTCGTAGTGGACCAACGCCTCGTCGAGCTCCCCCTCGAGCGAGAGGACGTAGCCCATGGCGTGGTGCGCCTCCGGCGAGTCGTCGGCCGCGATGGCCGCGCCCGCCGCGGCGCGCGCTGCGGCGAGGTCGCCCTCTTCCACGAGGTCCCAGACGCGGGTGAGCTCCGGGTCCTCGTCGCTTCTCTTGGATCGCTCGTCGCTCATGTCGGAGACGCCGGTAGAACCAGCGCGAAGGGCCGAAGCTACGCCCTGTGCGAGGTCCGTCAAGCCGATCGCCCGAGACTCCGATACATTGGTCACGGATGGCTCGAACCCCCATCGCGGCGGGACTGTTGCTACTCGCCCTCGGCTGCGCCCCGGCGGTCGCCCCAGGCACGTCGGTCTCGGTGGGCAAATCCAACGACGGATGGCTGCTGCGCGGCGTCCCCCTGCCGGACCGAGGCGTCGGCTACGTCCGGGCGCGCCCTGGCGAAGAGACCCGCTACGGCATCCCGCGGCTCGTTCAGGTCATCGAGCGGGCGGCGGCCTCCGTCGACGCCGCCTTTCCCGGGACTCCCCCACTTCGGGTGGGAGACCTCTCGTACCCGCGGGGTGGCCGCCACCCGCGCCATGGAAGTCACCGAACGGGGCGAGACGTCGACCTGATCTACTACGCCACCACACCAGCCGGCCGGCCGATTCAAGGCCGCGGCTGGGTCGCCTACGACCGCTTCGGGATCGGCCGGGAACCGGACGAGCACGGTGGGGCTCCCATGGCGCTCGACGTCGCGCGCAACTGGCACCTCGTCCGGACGCTGCTGGCCGACGAAGAGGCGCAGGTCCAGTGGATCTTCTGCTCGGCCGGTGTGAAAGCCCGCCTCCTCGAGCACGCGATCGCCACCGAGCCCTCCCGGGCGATCGTCTTCCGAGCCGCGTGGGTGCTCCATCAACCGCGCCGAGCCCACCCCCACGACGATCACTTCCACATCCGCATCGGCTGTGGCGCAGAGCAGCGCGCGCTGGGCTGTCAGGACCGAGGTCCGATCTGGCCCTGGTGGACCGACGAGGCCATCAAGCACGAGACCAACGACACGCTCGACGACGCGACCTTGGTCCACGCGCTCCTCGATCCGGACGAGCCGGCGATCGCCACCGCGCCCACGGACACACCGAGCGAATCCTGAGTGAGGGAAGCGTCCCGGGCGGGGCCCTGCTACACCCCGCCGCATGTGGGTGACCGGCGTCGACGAGAACGGCATGGGTCCGATGCTCGGCCCGCTCGTGGCCACCGCCGTCACGATCGAGGTCCGGCGCTACGACCGCGCGAAGCTCCGCCGGCGCGGGCTCGATCTCGGCGTCGGCGACAGCAAGCAGACCAGCGCCTTCGGCAAGATGGCCCACGCCGAGTCGCTCGCGCTCGCGCTGGCCGAACGCTTCCTAGGTCGCGCCCCCACCGACGCGGATGCCCTCCTCGAAGCCTTCTCGCTCGAAGGGCTGCTCGCCCTCCGCGGGCGCTGTCCCGACGACACCAGCCGCGCCCAGTGCTGGAGCGAGCCCATCGCCCTGCCGGCGTTCGGCGGCGACCTGGTGGACGGACGCGCGCTCCTGAAGCGTCTCGAGGGGCGGGCCCTGAAGGTGCGGCGGGTCCGGAGCTCCGTGCTCTGCGCCGGTGCGCTCAACGAGGCCGTCGACGGTGGGAGTACGAAGGTCCGCGAGGACCTGCGGCTCTTCGAGCAGCTCATCCTCGACGCGCGCGCGGCCGCGCCCGCCGACCTCGAGGCGATCTGCGGTCAGGTCTCCGGCATCCGCCGCTACCCCCAGTATTTCTCCCGTTTCCAAGACACCGAGGAGCTGGGGGGCGGCGGCTACGCCGTCCCGGGGGTCGGTGAGGTGCGCTTCGAGGTGAAGGCCGACGACCGGCACCTCCCGGTGGGGCTCGCCTCGATGGTCGGAAAGCTCGTTCGGGAGCTCGCCATGCACCGGCTGAGCGCGTTCTACCAGCGGCACGACCCAGCGCTCGAGAAGGTCTCCGGGTACCACGATCCACGCACCCGCCGATTCGCCGACCAGAGCGAAGGGCTCCGCCGTCGGCTGGTGGTCGCCCCCGATTGCTTCCAGCGGCGCTGCTGACACAAAGCGCTGGACGGATGTGACGTCGGGCTCAGGTGGCCCTAACCTGATCCGACATGGCCGCCGTCTCCGCGTCCATCTTCGGATCGTTCTGGGTCGCCCTCGGGTTGATCATCCTGCTCGCGGACGTCCGCGCGTTTCGCCGGGCCGGTCCCCTGCGTCGAAAACGGACGCGCGTAGCCGACCTGGAGGACGGAAAGCCCGCCAAGCTTGTCGGGATCGTTCGGCTCGGGGCCGAGACCCTGAAGGCCCCACTCAGCGGTCGCGCGTGTGCGGGGTGGCAGGTCGCGACCGCCGCCCGCCGGCTCTTCCGCTGGCGGCCAGTCGGGACCTGCCGTGGCACCGCCGGGTTCTACCTGGACGACGGGACGGGCGAGGTCTTCGTGCCGCTCGACGGCGACGTGACGATGGACCTGGCGGTCGGCGCGCGCGCACACAAGCGCAAGCGTGGCCGCCTGCCCAGCAAGCTCGGCCCGCTGATCGGACCGCTCGTCGAGGCCGACCCACGGCCCACCAGCTATCGATGCGACGAGCACACCATCACCGACGGCATGCGCGTCGCGGTCTACGGCCTATTCCGATCGCGGCCGGACCAGCGGCCCGAGTCGGCGCGCTCGTACCGCGGCCGGAGCTACTGCTTCGTCGCGGAGACCGACGCCGCCGAACGCATCCACGTCAGCGACGATCGCGCGACGCTGGGCTAGAGCGGGTCAGATACCGCCGTCGCAGGGCTGGGTCCGCGAGGGCTCGGCCTCGCACACCTCGGCGACGCAGGCGTAGATCACACCGCAGGGCGAGTCCGGACGCACACAGTCGGCGGCGGTCTCACACGGCTCCCCAGGCGGCGGATCGGGCTCGCTCACCTCGGGCGGACAGCCGACCAAGGCGATGCAACAGGCGATCAACGCGGCGCGAATGCTCATGAGAGGATGTCGTGCTCCTTCAGACGACGGTAGAACGTCCGACGCGGGATGCCCAGCGCGCGAGCCGTCTTGGCTCGGTTCCAATCGTTGGCCTCGAGCGCGGCGAGGATCTTCTGCTTCTCCGCGTCCTTGAAGTCCTCGAAGGTCTGCGGTGGCGGCTCCGCGGGCGCCGTGGGCGCCGTGGGAACGACGAGATCGTTCGCGGCGACCTCGTCCCCGAGCGCGAGATCGCTGGCCTGGAGCACGGGTCCCTCGCCCATGACCGACGCGTTGAGGAGGATGTGCTCAAGCTGACGGACGTTCCCCGGAAGCGGGTGAGCCTGGAGCCGGGCCAGCGCCTCACGGGAGAGCCGGAACCGGCGGTCGCCCTTGTCGGCGATACGCGCGAGGAAGTGATCGCAGAGCAGAGGGATGTCGTCCCGGCGTTCCCGCAGTGGCGGCAGCCGAACCTCGACGACGTTGAGCCGGTAGTAGAGGTCCTCGCGGAACTCGCCCCTCTCGACCAACGCTCGAAGCGACTTGTTCGACGCACAGACGTAGCGAACGTCGACCAGCTCTTCGGCGTCGCCGCCGATCGGACGAACCTTGTGGTCCTGGAGCACCCGGAGCAGGTCGACCTGCATCTTCATCGGCATGTCGCCGACCTCGTCGAGGAAGAGCGTCCCGCCCGACGCGCGACTCAACACGCCCTTGCGGTCCCGGTCGGCACCGGTGAACGCACCACGGACGTGACCGAAGAGCTCGGACTCGAGCAGCGCCTCGGGCACGGCCGCACAGTTGAGGGCGATGAACGGCTTCTTGGCCCGGTTGCCCGAGTAGTGGATCGCGCGGGCCACGAGCTCCTTGCCCGTACCACTCTCGCCTTGGATGACCACGGGCACGTCGTTCTCGCGGACTCGATCGATGACCGCGAAGACCCGCCGCATCGGCTCGCTACGGCCGATGATCCCCTGCCGGTCGTAGCGACCTCGCAGCTCGTCGCGGGTCGTCTCCAGCTCGCGCTTGGTCTGCTCCAGCTCGTCGGTCCGCAGCGCGAGCACACGCTCGACCTCCGCCTTCGCGTCGGCGATCTCGCGGTTCGCGTCCTCGAGCTCCGTCTTCCGCCGCTCCAGCTCGCTCACCATCTGCGCGTTCTCGAGCGCGATGGCGACCTGGTCGGCGAAGGCCATCAGCAGGTCGAGCGCCTCCTCGCGAAATCGGCCCTTCCGCATGCGGTGCTCGAGGTAGAGCACGCCGTTGGTCCCCGAGCGGCCACGGACGGGTAGGCACGCCACCGAGCGAAGCATGAGCTTGTGCACGGAGAGGTATTCGCTCAGTCGCCGGTCACCCGCGGCGTCCACAGTCAGGATGGGCTCGCCGTCGATGAGCACGGCTTCGGCGATCGATCGCGAGAAGGCGACACTCGGGTCCCCCTCATCCGTCCCGGCCGACCGCACGAGCCGTGGTGTGAGATCGCCGGAGGCCTCGTCGGGCAGGAGCAGGAAGCCGCGCTCCGCTCCGGAGAGCGCGACCGCCGCGTCGGTGATCCGCTCGAGCAATCGGTCGACGTCGTGCTCTCGCGCCAGCCGCTTGATCACCTCGAGGAGGCGGCTCGCGGCCGGGTCGAGAGACGCGCCGTCCGCGGTCCCGCCGCTCGATCGACGGTCCGTACTCGCGCTCGCGCGGAGTCGGAGCGCCCTCCGGGCCGGGTCACGCCAGAAGCTCTCCCGCCGATCCCGCGGGAGCTTGACCACGATGGACTCGAGCACCTCCATCGCAGCCTGCTCGTGGCGGCGGGCGACGAAGTCCGAGCCTCGCTGATGCTCGAGCGTCGCGAGGGTGTCGAGCGCCCGCCAGCGGATGTCCGGGCGGCCCTGCGCCTTGGCGGCCTCCGCTACCTCCTTCGCGTCCTCGACCCCCCCACTCAGGTCGCCCGTCGAAGCGCGGGCGCGGGCCAGCTGGAGTCGGAGCTCCAGCGCCCACGCGTCGAGGCGGTCGTCCGCCTCCACGAGCTTTCGTGCGTCCGCGAGCCTGCCGACGGCCGCCGAAGAATCGGCAGGGCCGTCGCGATCCAGGAGGACACGCGCGCCCGCCAGGAGCGCGGCCACGGCGCCGCTCCCGTCCTCCCGGGCTCGGGCCCGAGCGAGCGAATCGTCGAAGCGGAGCAACCCCGTCTCCACCTCTCCGCGCGCGACCGCCACCGTCCCGAGCACCAGGATCGCCGTGGGCGCGAGGTGCTCCTCGCCCGAGGCGAGCGCGGCCTCCGCCCGCTCGATCGCGGCGTCGTGCTCGCCCAGCTGGACCTCCACGCGGGACGCGAGCGCGTCCGCGAGCGGGCCCTCCACCTCGCTCAGCGCCTCCAGCGCCTCGCTCCACCGTCCCTGGTCGAGGTGCGAGCGAACCCCTCCTGCCGCGCCGTCCTGTGCCACGCGCCCATCCTAGAGGCACGGAACCGGCTCAGCAACGCACAGTTCGACACGCGCCCCCCAATGGGGATGCCCCTACTGGCTGGGCTCGTCTTCCTCGGCGAGCCGTCGCTCGAGCTGGGCCAGGTAGTCCGACTCCTCGCTCGCGTCCCCGTCCTTCTTCTTGGCGTCGAGCAGCACGACGGGGCGATCACCGCTCGCCGTCATCTCGTCCTCGAAGCCAGCGAAGGGCTCTGGCGGGAGGGTGTCGCTTGCGGCCGGCAGGTCCATCGAGTCCGGGGGCAGGAGCTCGTCGAGATCCACCTCGTCGAAGGCGTCCGGAGGTACGGAGGGAAGCGCCTCGGGGTCCATCGGCTCGCGACCGGGCTCCTCCCAGGCCGCATCGATCTCGTCCGCGTCGCCCAGCGGCATGCTCCAATCGCCCTGCTCGGGGGCGGGTACGGGCTGCTCCGCCGGCTCGTCGACCAGCGCCAGGTCTTCCTCGGGCAGCCGCTCACCAGGGAAGAGATCGTAGACGTAGGCCGCGATGGTCCGCGGACCCACCAGCATCCCGTGGCGCATCGCGAAGTGCTCGAGGTGGAGCGTGAGGTCGGCGGCGCTCTGAATCCGCGAGTCACGATCGCGGCGCAGGCAGGCGAGGACGATCTCCTCGAGGTCCGCCGGATAGTCCGGTCGACGCTGCGACGGCGGAGGGGCGTCGGTCTCGACGACGGCCTGCATGACCTGCATGTCGTTGCCCCGATAGAGTCGACTTCCCGTCGTCAGCTCGTAGAGGATCACTCCCAGCGAGAAGACGTCCGCCCGTCGATCGACGCGCTTTCCCCGAACCTGCTCCGGCGACATGTAGGAGAAGGTGCCCTTCACGGCCCCCGCCTCGGTCTCCATCCGCGCGTCGGTCTTCGCCACGCCGAAGTCCATGAGCTTGGCCACGCCGTCGGGGGTGACCATCACGTTGTGGGGCGTCACGTCCCGGTGGACGATGCGCAGCCAGCGGCCCGCTCGGTCGCGGGCGCCATGGGCGTGCTGGAGTGCCTCGCAGACCTGCATGATCAGGCCGAGCGTGACGGGGAGCGGCATCATCTGTCCCTGCCTCGCGCCCGCCCGCCAGACGTCGGTCACCGTCCAGCCTTGGACGTGCTCCATCGCGATGTACCAGGTGCCCTCCGCGAACCCGAGGTCCATGACCTGAGGGATGTTCGGGTGGCTGAGGTGAGCCAGCAGTCGAGCCTCGTACTGGAACATCCGAAGCGCCGATTCGTGCTCCCCCAGATTCGAGAACAGGCGCTTGATCACGACGTCACGGAAGAAACCACCCTCGCCCCATTGGCGAGCGAGGAAGATCTCGGCCATGCCTCCGGCAGCGATCTTTCGCAGGAGCTCGTATTTCCCGTAGGGGACCTCGCTCACGTCACACCCCGCCCTCGGGAGTGCGATCGAAGAGGACTTCCCGAGGGCGCAACACCATCGCTCGCGTATACTGCATGCCGTATTCCGTGAACAACCACCCCCGCCTACGCTTTCCTTTCCTCTTCGTTCTCGTCGCCGCGGCTCTCGCCAGCTGCGGCGAGAGCTCGACCGTCCCCGAGTATGGCGACGGTTGCACGGGCACGTGCCCGACGCTCACGTGTCTGGAGGATACCTTCTTTCCGGGCGGACTCTGCACCGAGTCTTGTTCGGACGCCGAGTGCGGTGCCGGCGGTCTCTGTGACGATCGGTGGGGCACGGCGCTCTGCCTCGCAGAATGCGCGGACGACTCCGAGTGCCGCGATGGCTGGGACTGTTGGCGGGGCGGCTGTCAGCCCGCCTGCTCCCGCGACTCCGAGTGCGGCGAGGGCGGCTTCTGCACGGAAGGGGTCTGCGGCGGGACCGAGTGCATGACGGACGACGAGTGTCCCGGTGGGCGCTGCGCCAGCGGATCGTGTGTCCCGATCGGCCCAATCGACATGGGCCCTCCGCCCGAGTGCGAGGACAGCTGCGAAGGGGTGTGCCTGACCCCCGACTTCGGCGGCGGCTGCGCACCGCGTTGCGAGGATCTCGCCGGCTGCCCGGGCGGCACCAACTGCGTCCCCGTACCGAGTGACACGAACGGCGACGGCGCGATCGACCTCGTCGAGGCCGCGTGCGTCCCCTTCGGCGAAGGACGATTCGCCGGCGCCACCTGCCGCAGAACCGAGGCGCCCAGCACAGAATGCGACTCTCGGGTCTGCTTCCGAGGCCAGTGCGCCATCAGCTGCAACGACGACTCCGACTGCCTGCTCGGTCAGAGCTGCCAGGACGTCCCGTGGGACGACACCACGTTCCGCACCTGCTTCGGCCTGCCCGGGCTCGAGAACGGCGACCTCGAGCTCCGCCGGGCCAACCTCTCCACGGGCACGCTGAGCGAGGTGACCTTCGCGGCTCCGCGCGGCGCCTCCAGCATGACGCTCATCCTGCAGCAGCACGACGGCACCGACCTCCCGCTCACCTTCGTCGACGTGATCGACCCCCGCGAGCGGAGCATCTTCGATCTCGAGGCGATCTCCATGCTCGAGGATCAGCCGATCCGATGGCTGCCCATCAGCACCAACGAATCGGCCAGCATGCTGATCCCCAACTCGACCGGCGACCGCGTTCGCTACCGCCACGGTCGCCATCGAGTCGGCTACGCCGCGTTCGAGGGTGGCGGCGCCAGCGGCGACGTGAGCCTCGTCGCTCGTTTCGCGAGTGGACAGGGCCGCACCCTCCGCCTGCATTTCCACATCGCCCCCAACATCGGCATCACCGCGGCCAACGCCGCGAGCAGCGCGCGGCTCCAGAACGCCATCGCCGCGATGGCCAGCACCTACGCCGCCGCGAACATCACGGTCGAGGTCGACGGCTACTCCAACGTCAGCGGCTCGCAGTTCACGGTCATCGACTCCACCGACGGTCCGACCAGCGAGATGTCACAACTCTTCGCGCGCGGCGGCACCAGCGGAGACGTCCTCGACGTGTTCCTCGTGCGGGCGATCGACACCGGCGATGGCTCACCGCTGGGCGTCGCTGGTGGCATCCCCGGTCCGCCTGGGCTCCACGGCACGCTGAACTCGGGCGTGGTCGCCGCGTTCGACTCGAGCGTCGTCGGCGGGAGCGCCAACCTCGGTCAGATCTTCGCGCACGAGTGCGGCCACTACCTCGGTCTCTTCCACAGCACCGAAAACGGCAGCCCATGTGCCCCGGGCGAGTTCGAAGACTGCGCACCCTTCGGCGGTGGTGACCCGATCAGCGACACCACCCGGGGCGACAACCGCAACATGATGTTCTGGGCCCTGCAGACCTTCGGAGGCGGAACGACCAACAACCGCATCTCCGAGGGGCAGGAGTTCGTCCTGCGGCGCAACCCCGTCGTCATCCGATGAGCGCGCTCGAGGGGCGAACGATCGTCGTCACCGGCGCCGCCGGTGGCCTCGGGCGAGCCGTGTGTGCGGCCTGCTTGAGCGAGGGGGCCTCCGTCTTCGCCGTCGACGCGGGGACCGATCCCGACGGGTCCGGGCGTGACCCGTCGGTGGTCGACCAGTTGGTCGCGACCTTCACGCAGGAAGGGCACCCCCGGTCTCGCGTGGCCGGCGCGGCCGTCGACGTCCTGGCGATGGAGGGTCCCGAGCAGGTCTTCGCCGCTGCGGACGAGGCGTTCGGTGGAGTGGATGGCCTGGTCTTCGCGGCCGGCGCACGGCACCGCCGGGGTGTCCTCAAGCTCGACCCCACCACCCTCTCGGCTCCCATTCGATTGGGGCTCGAGGCCCCCTTGGCGTGGCTGGGTGCCCTCTCGCGACGTTGGGTGTCCGCCAAGCAGGGTGGATCGGTGGTTCTCTTCACGAGCCCGAGCGCCTTCTTCGGTGCCCAACGCCAAGGTGCCGAGGCCGCCGCCGCTGCGGGTATCGTGGCCGCCACCCGCTCGGCGGCACTGGAGCTCCGCCGTCACGGCGTGCGAGTGAACGCGGTCGCGGCGACGGCCCACACCCGACTCACCGAAGACCTGCCCCTGTTCAAGAACGTGAAGGAAGGGTCACTCGCGCCGGAACACGTGGCACCGCTGGTGGTCCACCTGCTCTCAGATGCAGGAGAGGCGATTCACGGAGAGGTGCTGGGGGTGGCTGGCACCCGGATCTATGCGCTCCACGCCCGGGAGACGACGGGCGCCTTCGCCGGCGAAGAGCGCTTCACCGTCGCCGAAATCGATCGACGATGGGCAGAGATCACCCGCGCCGCACGCGGACGATGATCACATCAGGTCGATGACCACGACACCGCGGTCGTCATCGTCCTGGCCGTGCTCGGCCAGGGGCTGCGGGGGAATCGGGAGTTCTACTCGCGGCTGCGGCCGCGGAGCTTCTTCTTCTTCCCGTTTCCGGATTTGGTCGATGATGAACGGAGGGAGCATTGGGGGGACCTCCCGGTGAGTGGTGTGTGTACTATAACAAGCGCCCTGCGCCGTACAAGAACCCTGGGTGTCTCGGCGCCGAGTACGCTGGATGTGACGCAAGAAGCGCGCCGACGATTCATCATCCGTGTCCTGGGACTATCGCTC
The DNA here is from genome assembly GCA_964462035.1 of uncultured Sandaracinus sp. Taxonomy (GTDB): domain Bacteria; phylum Myxococcota_A; class Polyangia; order Polyangiales; family Houyiibacteriaceae; genus UBA1660. The sequence continues at coordinate 112,948 of CAYXAP010000003.1, read as the reverse complement.
CTCCTGGGCGGCGTCCTCTCACCGACGAGGGGCGCGGCTCAACGCGATTTCGACCCGGGATCGACCGCCTGGAATGGCCTGTCCGGCTTGGTCGAGGCCGCCGCCGACGCCAACGTCCGGCTCGACACCCCCGAGCGTCTGGATGTGGCGGAGCTGTCGCCGACGGACGCAATTGTCCTGGTTCATCCCGATCGCGAGCTGCCCGTTCCGAGCCTCTCCGCGTTCCTTCGGGCCGGGGGTCGGGTGGTGCTGGCGGATGATTTTGGTGGCGGCGGAAGATTTCTCGAGTCCTTCGGCATCGTCCGCATGCCGCCGAGCGACCCACCGCGGACCATTCGCGGCAACCCGCACCTGCCGGTGGCCCACGTAGTCGGCCGCCACCCGCTGACCGACGGCATCTCGATGGCCGTGGCCAACCACGCACAGACCTTGCGGCACCCCGAGCTGACCCCGCTGCTCGCCTTCGACGATGGTGGATCGCAGGGGCTGGTGCTCACCGGGGCCGTCGAGCGGGGTCGGCTGGTCGCGATCGGAGACTCCAGCGTCCTGATCAACAACATGCTGCAGTTCGACGGGAACCGGCGGCTCGCGACCAACCTGATGCGCTATCTCGGAGAGGGCCGGTCCGGCCGGGTCTACCTGATCACCCCCGGCACGCCGCTCGTGGGTCGCTACGGCGGAGCTGCCGGGGCCCCGGTGGAACGTCTCGACGACGCGCTCCGGGACCTGGCGAGCGCGCAGCTCCCGCCCCCGGCCCTGACCCTGCTCGCGCTCGTCTTGGTCGCCATCCTCGCCGTGTTCGCGGTGTCGTCGCTGCCGCGCCGCTCGCCCTACACCGCCGACCGGCTGTGGGGCCCAGAGCCGGTGGGTGGTGGCTTCGCCGGCCGGGTCGCCTTCTTCCTCCGGCGAAAGAAGCAGCTGGTCCACCCAGCGCTGGTCTATGGCTACGAAGTCGAAGCGGCCATTCGCCGGACCCTCTTCGGTGAGCGCGCGTCCGCCGAACGGACGATCGCCGAAGTCGTGGACGCGGCGAGGAAACGAGGGCTGGGCGCGGACGACGCCAAGGAGCTCCGAACCCTCCTCGGCGCGTTCGCCACGCTGCGGCAGCGTGCCGACGAGCCCGGCGGACCACCTCGGGTGCCCCCCACCCGGCTCCATCACATGGTAGACAGCGGCGAGCGCTTGATCGCGCGCCTGGAAGAGAAAGCCCAAGCGTGAGCCAACCCGCCACCGCCCTACCCGACCGCTCTCTGGAAGACGCCGCGAACATCAGCGCGCGCGTCATCGATCAGATCCAGTCGGTCTACGTCGGTCCGAGAGCCGTCCCGGAGCTGCTGCTCGTTTCCCTGCTCGCGCGGGGGCACGTTCTGCTCGAGGGGGTACCGGGTGTCGCCAAGACCACCTTGGTGAAAGCGTTCGCGGCCACGCTCGGCTGCTCGTTCCGCCGCATCCAGTTCACCCCGGATCTCCTCCCGGCCGACATCACCGGCACCTTCGTCCTCTCGCCGCGTGACGGCACCTTCTCCCTCCGCGAGGGCCCCATCTTCGCGAACGTCGTGCTCGGCGACGAGATCAACCGCGCGCCGGCGAAGACCCAGTCGGCGCTCCTCGAGGCGATGCAGGAGAAGCAGGTCACCATCGAAGGCGAGACCCGCGGTCTCCCTTCGCCGTTCTTGGTGCTCGCGACCCAGAACCCGGTCGAGCAGGCCGGCACCTACCCACTCCCGGAAGCCCAGATCGATCGCTTTCTCGTGCGGCTGATGATCGGCTACCCCACCCCCGACGAAGAACGAGGCATCCTGCGCCGTTTCCTCGGGCGCTCGCCCACACCCCAACCCATCCTCCAGCCGGAAACGATCCGCACGCTGCAAGAGCAGGTGCTCGCGATCCACGCGGAGGACGAGGTCCTCGACTACGTCGTCCGCCTCGTCGGCTACACCCGTGAGCACGGCCGCCTCTTCCTCGGTGCTTCGCCGCGAGCGTCCCTGGCGCTCATGCACGCGGCCCGCGCTCGAGCGCTGATGCACGCGCGTCCCTACGCGCTACCCGACGACGTCCAGGCGCTTGCCGTCCCGGTGCTCGCGCACCGGCTCGTGTTGACGGCAGAGGCGGAGATGGAAGGCACCCGCACCGAGTCCATCATCCAGCAGGCACTCGAACGGGTGCCGCCCCGGCGCGGCTGATGCTCCCCCTTCCGACCGCCCCGGCGATCGTCACCTTCGGTGGGCTGATGATCGCGCTCGTTGCCGGCGTGGTCGGCCGTTCGCCCGAGACCGTCACCCTCGCCGCGGTGGGGCTCGTGGGGCTGGGGTGGGCACTGGCTGCCACCATGCCCCTCGCTCGCCGGCTTCGTCGGCAGCGGCTGGAGCTCGGTTGGTGGCTGGACCATGGCACGGGCGCCGCCGGCGGCGCGGTCGTCCCCGGTGTCCCCTTCGACGTTCGCTGCTACCTCCGCCATCGAGGCCGCTCGTCACTCGAGGTGACCCGAGTGGAGCCCGTGGTCGGGCGCGGGGTGGAGGTGGTCCAGGCGCGACCGTGGCGGGTGGCACCGAGGGCCCGCACCGAAGCCACGCTCACCCTGGTCGCGCCCGCCGCCGGGCGGGTCGTGCTGCAAGGGCTCGCGCTGCGAGTGGCGGGGCCCTTCGGCTTCTTCGAGAGCGCGCTCTATTTTCCCAACCCGCTGGTGATCAAGGTGCTCCCGCGCTCGGTCGCCGGGCCGACGCTGCACGGCACCACCGTGCCACTCGCGGCCGCAGAGGCCCGCAGCGGTCGCACCGCCGTTCGCCGTCGCGGTGGCGGAACCGAGCTGCACGAGCTCCGCGAGCTGGTCCCGGGCGACCCGTTCAAGTCCATCGCGTGGAAGGCGAGCGCGCGGCGCGGACGGCTGATGGTCAAGGAGGTCGAGCAAGAGGTGCAGCGCACCCGCTGGCTCATCCTGGACGTGAGCGGATCGATGCGTGGCGGGAAGCCCGGGAAGCGAAAGATGGACGCGGCGCTCGAGGTGGCGGCCGGCCTGTGCCGTCAGGCGCTCGAGGGCGGGGACCGCGTCGGGCTGCTGGCGTTCGATGCACGCGTGGTCGCGTCCGTCGCCCCCGGCGAAGGAAAGGCCCACCGCATCCGACTCTACGAAGCGCTGCTGAACACGACCGAGCTGGTGGACGACGACGTGACCGACCTGACCGAGGCCGAGCTCGTGCGCCTCGTCGCCCGCTATGTCCGGCAGCAGGATGGTGTCGACTACCGCCGGAAGGGCAAGGTCGACGTCGGGGCGCTGGTCCGCCACGCGCGGCGAGCGCTGAGCGACCCAGACGCCCGCGACGTCCGAGCCCGCGACGCGACGTCACGGGTGCTCCGCGCCTACTGTCGCGACCGCGGACTGCCGCTCCCCCATCGGCCCGACCCGGGCGAGCTCGCCAAGACCCGCGCCCTGACCGAGGCGCTGAAGCAGGTGGGCGGGCGACGGCGCGACGCAGCGGCAATCACCGTTCTCACGGACCTCGACGGCATCTTCCTGGACGGAGCGCTCGAGCAAGCGCTGAAGCTCATGCGGGCCCACGGCCACGAGGTGGCCTTCGCGCTGATGGACGCAGACCGCGCCGAGACCGATGCGGGGCGCGGGGCGCTCGAGGACGACCTGCGGACCATCTATGGCCGAATGGAGGACCGGCGTCTGCGAGACGGCCGCAACCGCCTCCTCGCGCTCGGCGCTCGCGTCTCGCACGTGCGGCCTCATCGGCGGCCCGAGCGGAGCGCAGCGTGATCGAGGCCCCTCCATGGGAGGACCCACGAAAGGTGCTCGCTCGCCACGGCGAGCGTCCGTCGCGTCGTTATTCGCAGAACTTCCTGGTCGCGGAGTCCGTGGTGGAACGGATCGCCGCGGTGGTCGCCCCACGGGAGGGCGAGCGAATCGTGGAAATCGGGCCAGGCGTGGGCACGCTGACCACCGCGCTCTTGCGACGCGGGGCCCACGTCGACGCCGTCGAGAAGGACCCGCGGATGCGGGCCATCCTGGAGGCGGAGCTCGGACCGACCGAGCGCTTCGCGCTGGTCGGCGAGGACGCGATGGCTCTCGACCTGAAGACGATGGCGCCGGATGGACGGGTCGCGCTCGTCGGCAACCTCCCCTACGCCATCACTGGAGCCATCTTCCGGCAGCTGGTCAGCGGACACCGCCACGTCGATCGAGCCGTCCTCATGACCCAGCGCGAGGTCGCGACGCGCCTGGTCGCCGAACCAGGCACGAAAGCGTACGGGCCGCTCAGCGTGTTCGTCGGAGTCGTCTTCGACGTGACCAAGGTCCTCGACGTGAGCCCTGGCTCGTTCCACCCCGCCCCGAAGGTCCGTTCGGCCGTGTCGCTGCTGACCCCCCGCGACCAGCCGCTGGCGGACCCGGACGAGCCGACGTTCGTGGCCGTCGTGCGGGGGGCGTTCGGCCAACGCCGCAAGACTCTGCGCAACGCGCTTCGGAAGGTCGAGGGAGCGGCGGCCGCGATGGCCGAGCTCGGCATCGACAGCGGACGCCGGGGTGAGACCCTGAGCCTCGAAGAGCTGGTCGCGATCGCCGAGGCTATTCGGCCGGCCCCGGATCGCCCCTGAGCGCCGTCAGCACCTGGGCGACTCGGATGGCGACGCCACGGAGATCGGCCCGGGCCGTCTCGTCGTCCGCCAAGGTCTGCCATGGGGTCGGGTCCAACGAGATCCGGTCGGCTTCCCGCGCCTGCATGTCGTCGTGCCGGAGCCCATCGGCGATGTGGCCGGCGGCGCGGGTAGCCCCCGGCGCCAGGTCGGGGTCGTCGCCGGATGCCAACCCCGCGAGGGTCGGCAGGGCTCGCTCCGGCTCGCCGAGCCAACGGACGGCGCGAAGGGCACCGAGGCGGACGTCGAGACGATCGCTCTCGAGGGCCTCCAGGACCGCGTCGTCCCCCAACGCGTCCACCTCACGCTCCAGCTCCAGGGCATCGCCCACGGTCGCGAGGGTCAGCGCGCCCTCCTCGGGTTGTGCCGGAGCGGGCGCCGCGAAGAGGAGCAGGGCCACGATCGCCAGGAGCCCCCGAGACCAGGGACGAAAGCGGGAGACTCGGTCCATGGACCCACCCTGCCGGGGGCCGAAGGCGGTGGCAACCGCTCACGTCGGTTGATCGCGGGGCCGTCGCGGGATACCACCGCGCGCGGAGGAAGGGGCCATGCGGATGAAGACCATCACCCACCGCGCGACCGGAGCAACGCTCCTCGCGCTCGCACTCGCGGCGCTCACCATGAGCGGACCGGGCATCGCCAGCGCTCAGGAGATGCGCTTCGACGAGGCCGTCGAGCTCGTCCAGAGCTCGGACGCGGACTCGATCCGGCTGGGGCTCGAGACCCTCGGAGCACGCGGCGAAGCACGCGGCGTCGCGCCCATCGCCGAGCGGATCCGGAGCGGGCTCCCGAACGAGTTGACCCAGTTCGCCATCACCACGCTGGGCGTGATGGGGCGACCGGAAGCCGGCCCGGTGCTCATCGAGCTGCTCTCGCATCGTCGGGCGGACGTTCGACTGGCGGCGATCGAGGCGATTGCCGCGACGAAACCGCGCCGCGGAGGGGAGGCCTTGGTGAAGGCGCTGGACGACATGACCCCGACGGTACGCGCCGCCGCCGCCCTCGCGCTCGGCCAGATCGGTCACCGAGCCGCGGTGGACAGCCTCTTCACCGCCCTCGAGCGCGACATCCTCGAGGCCGCTCAGGCCATCGGCCAGCTGGCGACCCCCGACCACATGGACCGTCTCTTCACCCACGTGGGGCAGATGCCCTTCGACGTCCTCACGCCCGCCTTCAACGAGCTCTTCGCCCGCGACGACTTTCCCGACCGGGCGAAGATCGACCTCATCGGCCGGCTTGCCGAGCTCGCGACACCACAGGTGAAGACCTATCTCACCGAGCTAGCGGACCAGCTCCCGAGCGGCCGGGTGAAGACTGCGGCGACCGACGCCGCGGAAAGGATCCCGGGCTGATGACCCTCCGACTCGTCACCCTCGCCCTCGTGCTCGCCGCCTGTGGTGGCGGGGCACCCTCCGGCTCCTTCGGGCCGATGTACCCCGACAACCAGCAGAGCTCGATCGACTCGGTCGTGAGCCGGTTGGAAGCCAACCCCGCGCCGAGCACGGCCGCGGTCGCCGTCGGACTGACGGGCGAGCCGCACCAGCTCTATGCCGTGGACCTCGAGACCGGAGCGCTCTCCTGGAAGGTCCCCGTCGACACCCCCGCCAGCGGCCCGCAGATCGGCGGTGACCTGGTCTTCCTCCACGAGACGCGCGGCGTGGTCGCTCGTGACCTCGCCAGTGGAGCGGAACGATTCGTCGTGGACGATGACTCTCTGCACCTCGCCGGTGCCGGCGGCGAAGGCGAGTGGTCCGTCCTCGCGCTGACCACCGGCGGCGGCGTCGGTGCGCGGTCGAAGCTCGTCATCGCACGGCGCGGGTCGATCGAACACGACCTCCAGATCCCGCACGCCCTGGGCGCGCCAACGATCGCGGCAGGGATGGTCTTCGTCCCCTGGGCGACCCAGAACGTCACCGTTCTGGACGCCGCGAGCGCCAACGAGATCGCTCGCATCCGGGTCACGGACACTTCCGTCGCTCGCGCCTTCCGCGTGGGCAACGACCTCTACTTCGGCCAGCGCGGGGTCTTCCGGCTGACCCCGAGCATCGTGAGCGGGGCGCGCGCCGAATCGGCCTACTTCGAGCCGATGGCTCGTGAGATCCCCGGCAACCCGGCCCTGATGGTCGACCCCTACCGTCCTGCGCCGACCCCCGACAGCGCCGTGCACCGGATCCGCTTCGCGTGGCGACCGGCTGGGGACGGGGAGACGCTCCACTTCTCGGACGAAACCGTCTACGCGGTCTTCTATCGCTTCGTCTTCGCGCTCGACCCCAACGCCGACGCCGTTCGGTGGGTCTATGCGCATCCCGAGGACATCGTCGGCGCCGTCGCGCAAGACGGGGGTCTGACGGTCGCCGACCAGGCGGGTGGCCTGGCCTTCATTGGTGTTCAGGACGGGCTCCGTCGGTGGTCTGCCACCGTCGACGCCAACCCTACGGTGGTCGCGATCCGAGCGGGTGACCACGTCCCCGCCGGTGCGCCCGAGGGCGAAGCGCTGTCACTACACGACCAGCTTCTGGCGGCGGCGCAGAACACCGACGCCCGGCTGGTGCCCGCCCGGAAGATGGCGATCCACATGCTGCACGCGCTCGAGGAGCCCGACGTGACCGCCCACCTGATCACCCTTTGCGACGATCAGCGATCGCCTGCGCCCGTGCGCACCGAGGCCTGCGGGCGACTGGCCGAGCGGACCACGGGGAAGGAGCACGTGCTCGGTGCCCTCGAACGACACGACCGATACCTCGCCGACACCGAAGCGGGACCGATCGGTCCGCTCGCGCTGGCTGCCGTCGGGATGGAAGCGACGGAAGCTGCGCCGGCGCTGATTGCGCACCTGATGGATCCGTCGACTCCGGCTGGGGCGCTGGCGCCCCTGCTCGATTCGCTCCGCGCGCTGGAAGCCACGGACGCCGCCGAGCCGGTTCGGAGCTTCCTGCGCCTCTACCACGCCGATGCCGAGGGAGACGCGATGCTGGCCGCGATGAGCTCCGCCGCCCAGACGGCGCTCGCCCTCGATGCGGAGCCCGCCGTGGAGCTCCTGGAAGCGCTCCGCGCCGACCCGCTCGCCCCCGGACCGGTCCGGGGAAAGCTCACCGAAGCGCTCGAGGCCTACCAGGCCGAGCAGGCCGCCGAAGAAGGTGAAGAAGGCGAGGCAGAGGAAGGCGAGGAGGGCGAGGCAGAGGAAGGCGAGCCAGAGGAAGGCGAAGCGGCACCGTCCGACGGGCCGCCGCCCGTGCCGGAGCGAGTCACTCTCCCGATGGTGAAGGCCGCGCTCGAGGGGGTGCAGCCTCAGATGACGCGGTGCCTCTCCGCTCATCCCTCGCGCCCCCGCTCGGCCCGGATCGTGTTGGTCCTCGCCGGTGACGGCAGCGTCCAGCTCGTCACGGTCAACCCGCAGAGCGTCCAACAGTGCCTGGAGCCCCTGATTCGCAGCGCCGACTTCCCAGCCAATCGGAACGACGCGCGGCAGCAGCTGACCTACACCTTCCGGCGATGAGCCACCCCTCCGGAAGAGAGCCGGGCCCGAGGAGCGTTTGCTGCTCGTGGTCCGGTTCCGCAGAAATTTGCCCGACACGCAGGGGTTTGGCACGGCTCGTACGATGTCCCCATGCCTCGCTGCGATGGGACCCGTCCCGATGAGCGCGCCCACGTCCCCGCGCGCCGCCGCCCTCGCGCTCGGACTGGCCCTGGCGGTCACCCTCGTGGCCGGTTGTCCGAAGAAGCCGACCGAGACCACGCTCCCGCTGGTCACGACGGACGACCCGGTCGCCGAAGCCGCGCTCGAAGAAGCGCGAGAGCGAGCGTCGAATGGCGACGCCCCCGGGGCGCGGTCGGGGTACGAAGGCTTCCTCCGGGACCACCCCGATGACCCGCTCGTCCCGATTGCGCAGCTGGAGCTCGGCCAGCTCCTCCTCGCCGAAGGGCGCTACGAAGAGGCGCGCGCCCGCTTCGAACCCGTCGCCGAGCACGACGACGCGGCGGTGGCGGAGCGCGGCTCGTTCTACCTCGGCGTGGCGATGCACCTGCTCGGTGATAGCGCCGGTGCCCTCGAGCGACTGAAGCCGATGGTCGGTCGGACGGTCGACCCACGAGAGACCGCCCTGCTTCTGCAAACCCTCGGTGCCGCGGCCGAGCAGACCGGCGACCGCATCGGCGCGGTCGAGGCCTACGACACCCTGCTCTCCGAGGCGGTGCCGGAGGACGACAAGCATCAGGCCCGCGAGCGACTCGCTCAGGTCATCGGCCGACTCGAAGCACAAGAGGCCTACGTCCTCTTCGGCCGACTCAGTCGTGATGGCGAGACGTGGCCCTCGGTCACGCGCCGTGCGGCGCAGGAGGCGTTCATGGCGGGAGACCTCGGCCGGGTCGCCGAGCTGATCCACGCGCTCGAAGAAGCGGACGTTCCCCTCGACGAAGAGCTTCGGGCGATGGCGCTCCGCGCTGGCCGCACGGGCCAGGTCCATCCCCAGGCAATCGGGGCCATCCTGCCCCTCTCCGGCCGCGGCCGGGAGGTCGGACAGAACGCGCTCCACGGGCTCATGATCGCGGCGGGGATGCCGCTACAGGGTCCACCCTCCCGAGGAACGCCACGCCTTCACTTCCGGGACTCCGGTGGCGACCCCGAGCGTGCTCGCGCAGCGGTCGACGACCTCGCGACGCTCCACCAGGTGGTCGCGATCATCGGCCCGGTGAGCGGCGAGGCGGCCGTGGCGGCGGCGGAGCGCGCCGAAGAGCTCGGCGTTCCGCTCCTCTCGTTGGCGCCGGACGGTCGACTCGTCGAGCGAGGCGAGCACATCTTCCGAATCTTCAGTGGTCCCGCGGAGGAGGCGGCGGCTCTCGTCCGCGCAGCCCGTGGCCGCGGCGCGACTCGCTTCGCATCGCTTCACCCGGCGCACGGCTACGGCCGCGCCATGACGCGCGCCCTTCGCGAGGCGGCGGAGGCTGCCGGCGCCGAGTGGGCGGGGGCGGTCGCCTACGATCCCGGGGCCACGAGCTTCGGCGAGCCCATCGATCAGCTCGCAGCGCTCTCGTTCGACGCCCTCCTCGTTCCTGACGCGGGTCGGCGGATCGCGCTGGTGGCCCCGGCGCTCGCCGCCAAGGGGCTCTGGTCGGGGACGGCGCCCGCGGGCGGTCGCGCAATCCAGCTGCTGCTGCCCAGTCCAGCGGTGAACGAGGCACTGGTGCAGAACGCGGCGCGCTACGTCCAGGGAGCCCTCTTCGCCAGCCAGTTCCACGCACCGAGCGCGACCGGCGAGAGCGCGGGCTTCGTGAGCGCCTTCCGTGACCGATTCGGAGGCGAGCCCGATGCCTACGCCGCCGCCGCCTACGACGGCTTTCGGCTCGTCGCGCGCGCAGTGGCCACGACCCGTCGCGGAGACGAGGTCGACCGTGGGCGCGTGACGTCGTGGATCGCCCAGAGCGGCGGCTTTGCGACCGCGAGTTCGTCGGGCGGCATCGGCTCAAACCGCGGTCCGGCCCAGCTCCCGAGGGTGCTCGAGCTTCGCGACGGTGCGTTCACACCGCTCCGCTGACGGCCTCAGTCGTCCGCGGAGTGGACGTGAATCCGACGCTCGGGCTGGGGCCGCTCGACTCCACGGCGGCGCTCGGCGAGGTACTCCACCCGCGCGGTGACCTCCTCGGTGTGCGGCGAGAGGTGCCAGCGCGCGCGAACCTCGGCGCCGGGCTCCGGCTGCTCCCACTTGAGGAAGAGCACGAGCTCCTGATCGAGGATGCGGCTCTCGTTGCCGTCGATGGTGGTGTAGCCACCATCGCCCTCGAGGCTGGCCAGGCCGAGATCCTCGGGTAGCTCGCCGATGATGCCCTCGACCTCGTCGATCAGCAGTCGGTAGGTCGTGCGGCGCTCGAGATCCATGTCGGTCCGCAGCGCGTTCACCCGGACGTAGGAGACGATGTCGGCGTGCGTGACACGCTCGTCCAGCTCGCGGGACCAATCGTCGCGCCATCGGCCTTCGAGCACGGCGGGATCACCGACGAAGTCGACGCCGTCGTCGAAGAGGACCCGATCCTCCGCCGTGAGCGGGGTGCCCGTGGTGGGCACGGAGGCAGTGGAGCTCGTGGCGCACGCCGCGGCGAACACGAGGAGGAGGACACACGGGGTTCGGGACATCGGTGGGTACTTAGCGTTGGGACGGCTTCGGTTCAACGGCCGGAGGGGGCGACCTGTTCCTCCGGTGGCGCGAGCAGCGCCTCGAAGTCCACCTGTGCGTCGCCCGCGAGCGCGGCGCCCGGCGCCGCCCACAAGCGCTGGAGATCCCACGGCAACGGAGATTCCACTCGCAGTGGATCCCCGGTGGCTGGGTGCGGGACCTCGAGCCAACTCGCGTGAAGGGCCTGACGTGGATGACCGAGGCGGGCCAACAGCTCGGCCGAGGGCCCCTCGTCGATCGCCTCGATGAAGGGCGCGGAGCCCTCCGGCCCGTAGAGCTTGTCGCCGATGATCGGGTGGCCGAGCGCCATCAGGTGCACGCGGAGCTGGTGCTGACGTCCCGTGATCGGCCTCAGCGAGACGAGGGTCGCGCCCTCCCGTCGCTCCAGGACCTCGTAGTGGGTCTTGGCGGGCTGCCCGTCGTCCGCCAGCACCATGCGCACGTGGAGCCCCTCCCGCGCGCCGCGGATCCGTCGCTCGATCACCCCCTCGTCCGCGGGAATGGAGCCTCGCACGATGGCCAGGTACCGCTTGCGGGTCTTCCGCGCCTCGAAGGCCTTCTTGAGGGAGACCTCGGCCTCGAGCGAGCGACCACAGACCACGACCCCGCTGGTCTCCCGGTCCAGCCGGTGGGCGAACTGAGGCGCGTCCTCGCCGTAGCGCTCGTAGAGCAGCCAGGTGAGGGTGTGCTTGTGGTAGGTCGCCGTGGGGTGCATCGGCAGCCCGGACGGCTTGTCCACCGCCAAGACCTGATCGTCCTCGTAGAGCAACCCGAAATGCTGTGGCGTCGGGGGCTCGTTCATCGGCGGCCGCACGATGATGACCGTCTCCCCTGCTTTCACTCGCTCGCTCGCTCGGCGCTTGGTTCCGTCAGCGCGGTACGCGCACTTCTTGACGATCGCCTGGGCGCGGGTTCGGCTGATGCGCGGGATGCGGGTCTGGAGGAAGCGGTCGAGGCGCAAGCCCGCCTGCTCCCGGGCGACCGGGAAGGTGAGGACGATGGAGCGAGGATCGCAGCCCGGCGGTGGTTTCCGCATGCCGAAGAGGCCGCTGCTACCATTGGCCCCCACCGCGAGCAAGCGGCTCCCGGGCCGCGCCCCTCGCCTCACGCATGGCTTCTGACCCCCCTGCACCGTCGCCGCGACGCGACCCCGCACCCGGCCCTCGGCGCGACAGCGCGGGCTGGCTCGGCACGCTCGTGGGGCTCGTAGCGCTGGCGCTCACACCGCTGGCACTCGAGCGCGTCGAGGCGCCGACGGCCCACGCGGCGCCCCGAGCGGATCAGGAGGTGGCCAGTCTGTTGATCATGGCCGCGGGCCGACCGGTGGCTGGCGCCCGCGTGACGAACGAGGCGGGCGACCGGCGCTTCGCCGGTGGCGATGGCGTGGTTCGCGTACCCATCGGCGAGCGCTACCGCATCGACGGCGAGGGCTTCGCACGAATGCTGGTGGGGCCGGTGACCGAAGATCAGGTCATCCGGCTCGAGCGCGCCTCGCCGCTCGAAGGCTACGTGCGTGACACGAGCGGGGCGCCGCTCGACGCGGCGACGGTGCGCGCATGGCTGCTCGACGCCGCGGGCCAAGTCCTCGACGACGTCCCTCACGAGCTCACCACCGGGCCGGATGGTCGCTTCCGCTTCGTCGACGTCGGCGATGGGCCCATCCGGATCTCCGCTTCGGCACCGGGCCACGCACCACTCACGCGACCGGTAGACGCCAACGCCCGGATGGGGATCGAGCTCCGCCTCGAACCCGCGGCCACCTTGGCCGGGACGGTCTACGACGCGCGAGGAGCACCCGCCGTCGACGCCGAGGTGATCCTCGTCGGCAGCGGCGTGTGGCCACCGGAGCGTCGGCGAACCGACACGTCTGGGCGCTATCGCTTCGTCGGCATCCCACCCGGTCTCTACGAGCTCCACGCTCGCCAAGGGATGCAGGTCGCGCCTCCGCGCTCCGGCATCTCGATGGGCGCGGGCGAGCGGCTCTTCGTACCACTCCGGATGGAGCAGGGTGAGCGGCTCGAGGGTCACGTGCGCACGGAGGAGGGCGAGCCGATCGAAGGGGCCGAGGTGCTTCTCACCGGCATCGGGCTCTCGCTCCTGCCACGGAGCACCACGACCACGGCGGATGGCCACTTCCGCTTCGATGCCCTCCTTCCTGGGCCGCAGCGCCTTCTGGCGCGCGCGACCCACTTCGTGCCCGCGGAGGAAGAGGCGCTGGCCGGCGACCACGCGGTCGAGATCGTGCTTCTCCGTGGAGCGACGATCCGAGGCCAGGTGCTCGACGCTCGAGACCGCCCGGTCGCCGGTGCCGCGGTGCAGTGGCTCGGCCAGCGCGCCGACATCGGTGCCCCCTCGTTGCCCACGTCGCCCACCAACCTCGGTGTCACCGCGGGCCCCGTTCCGCCGATCCCGCTGAGCCCCGGGATGGGCCCTGCCTTCGCCAACGCGCTCGGCGACACGGTCTTCGGCGACACCGTCACGGACCGCGAAGGCCGCTTCGAGCTGACGGGTCTCATCCCCGGCGCTGGCCAGCTGCACGTGTCCCATCCCGGTCACGCGCCCTACCTCGGCCCGGGTCGCCGCGTGAACGCAGGTGCGATCGTGGACGATCTGCTCATCGTCCTGCGGGACGGCGCGACGATCGAAGGTCGAGTGGTCGACGCGCGAGGCTTCCCCATCGCCGACGTGCCCGTCGAGCTCCGCGCGGACCGCGAGCTGGTGCCACGCTCGACGATGGCCGGCGAAGACGGCTTCTTCCGCTTCGACGGAGCGCTCGGCACCGTCGTGCTCACCGCTCGCCCCTTCACGCTCCCTGCGGTCCGGGAGCGAGTGATGGCCCGCGAGGGCGAGCGGCTGCAGGTCCGACTGGTGATCGACGATCAGGTCGTCACGCTCGAGGGCCGCGTCGTCGACGATCGCGGGTACGGGGTCCCCGGCGCGGCGCTCCTGCTCGAGAGTCGCGCGGTCGAGACCCCCTTCGAGCGCATCGGCGTGAGCTCCGACGACGGGACCTTCGACTTCGCCGCCCTCCCCTCACCGCCGTGGTCGCTCACCGTCGACCACCCAGACTACGCGCCGATCACGCTCCCGATCGAGGCGCTCGGCTCCGGTCCGATGAACGTCACGCTCCTGCCAGGGGGAACCCTGACGGGTCGCGTGCGTGACGGCTGGCTCGGGGAGCCGCTCGGCGGCGCACGGGTGATCCTCCGCGGCGACGAGCGCGAGGACACCCGAGTGACGGACGCGACGGGCACCTACCGCTGGGAGCGCCTCCCGATGGGTCGCTACGCGCTCGAGGCCCACGCGCTCGGGCGGCTCCCGGCGACGACCGAGGTCCAGGTCGCGCGCGCGCTGGTCGAGGTCCCGACCCTCGAGCTGACGGCCGCAGGGGCGATCTACGGGGTGGTCGTGGATGCGCTGGGCGAGCCTGCGGCAGCCGCGAAGGTCATCACCGGCGAGCTCGAGGTCCTGGCAGGCGACGACGGGAGCTTCCGCCTCGCCCCCCTGCCACCGGGGCTCCACGAGGTCCACGCCGAGCACCGGCACGGCGGCCGGGCGGATGCTCAGCGGGTGCGGGTCGATCCCGAGGGCAGCACGGAGATCCGCTTCGTCCTCCCGGAACGCATCACGACGACACGGGAAGCGCGGGCGCCCACCTTCGCGACCGGCGTCCCCATCACCGTCACCCGCCGCGGTGGGTCGGTCTTCGTCGAGTCGACCGTGGCTGGCACGAGGGCCGCACGCCTACTGCGGGCTGGCGACCGCATCGTCACCATCGACGGCGAGCCTGTCCTCTCGGAGGGCCAGGCCCGTGGGATGCTGCGCGGCCCAGCTGGGGAAGCCGCCCAGCTGGTGGTGGAACGCAACGGCCAGACCCTGAGGCGCGCGGTGCCGCGACAACGCTACAGCCGGCCCTAGCTCACGCCATCGCTCAGGGAGGCGAACCGACCTGCGTCGGCTCGGGCACCCGGCCATCCGGGGTCGCCGCGGGCGCGAGCGTCTCGGTGGCACCGTTCGGATAGATCGCCACGGCCCAGCGCTCGGGCTCGTAAGCGCCACCAGGGACGCCGGCGTTCCAATCGAGGTTGAGCCAGACGCCACACTCGTCTGCCGCGACGGGGACCTCGTTTCCCTCAGGGGCGGGTTGGCTCATGCCGGGCCGATAGTGGATCGAGCGAACGCTCTGGCCGCCGATGTTCCGGTCCGGATTGCGCCGATAGTGCGTCGAGAGGCGAGAGCGAACCGTGTCCGAGTCCTCCGGGAGGCACACCTCGGCGTAGGCATGGCCACCCTGGGGGCCGTCCATCATCACCAGCCGAGCGTTGCCGCCGATGGCCGTCACCATGGAGACCAGGACGATCGCGAAGTCGTCGCAGTCGCCGATGTACTCGTTGTCGATGGTCTCGCTAGCCTTGGCGAAGTACTCGTCGCCTCGCGGATCGTTCACATAGCGCCAGCTGCCGCGAACGTGGCTCCAGATCCGGGCGACCTGCTCGACTCGGAAGGGCCCCTCGTCATCGGCGGCGATGCGCGCGGCCGTGGTGCGCGTGGTGCGGTCCGTCGCGTCCATCGCCGAGAGGACCTTGGGTAGCGTGTGGACCCGGATCGACGCTTCCTGGGGGCTCCCTGCCCGGCTGGCCTCCGGGTGGGGAATGCCGAGTCGTTCGGCTGCCGTCCGGAGGGTCCCGTCGTCGATCTTCTTCCAGAGGAGGAACGCTCCCACCCCGAGGAGGGCCAGCGTCAGCATGGTGCCCACCGCGCGGCCCCACCCCGACTTGGGCTTGGAGACGGTGAGCCGTTGGCCGCAAGCGCCGCACCGGAGGACGCCACCGTCGAAGCCGGCGGGCATCAGCCCGCGCGTGCCGCAGGAGCCACAGATGAAACGGCGACCGGGGATCGAAACGCCCAGCACGGTGTCGCTGGCGCCGCGACGCAAGAACTCGCGAACCGCTTTCGCGCTCCATGGAAAGGGCTGGCGGCCGAAGCGGAGGTCGGCGCCCGGCCGAATCTCCTTGGTCTCGATGCGGTCCCCATCGACGAACGTGCCGTTCGCGCTGCCGAGATCCTGGACCAAGATGTTCCGGCCGCGCCACTCGAGCCGCGCATGGCGCCCCGAGACCGTCGGGTCATCCAAGTGCAGATCGCAGTCGCGGGATCGGCCCACGACGATGTAGGTCTTAGCCGCCACGCGTCGCTTCTACGACAAGCATACCCGTCCTTGGCTTGGGCGCCCGCGACGATTCGGCTGAAACGGCGAATTGACCGTGTGACTGCCCCCGGGTGGGTGAATGTCGTAGGGTCGGCCCCATGGAGTGGCTGGCGGGCATCGGTCGCGGCGCCATGGGGGCGGGGTCCTACCTCGCCCGCCTGTCGAGCCTCGGCTGGCGCACCGGGGCGGCCGCCTTCGCGGGGACCGGCGGGCCGGTCATCCGCCGCCTGATCATGCTCCAGCTGGTCTACACGGGAGTGCAGGCGTTGGTCCCGCTCACGGTCGCGGCGATCGCGGTCGGTCTGCTGGTCTTCTCGTTCAGCCTCGAGCACCTGCCGGTCGACCTGGTCCAGTCGGTGGCCTCCACGGTCATCGTCCTCGAGGTGATCCCGCTGCTACTGATCTTCCTGATCATCGGACGTTCGGGGACGGCGATCACGATCGACGTCGCGTCGATGAAGCTCAACGACGAGCTCCGAGCGCTACAGGTGATGGGCATCGATCCCGTGCGCTACGTCGCCCTGCCACGCGTGATCGGCGTGACCATGGCGTTCGTGGTCTTGCAGATCTACGGCCAGCTGGCCGCGATCTTCGGAGGCTACTGGGGTGCGCTTCTCCTCGATCTCGAGCTGCCGGCGTACCCCATCGAGGATCTGCTCGCGGGGATCGCGCACTCGGATGTGCTGCTGAGCACGTTCAAGATGCTGCTCTTCGGGCCGGTGGTCGCGCTGACGGCGATCCTCCACGGCGCTTCGGTTCAGCGCTCGCGCCGGGAGATCCCGATCGTCACCTCGCAGGCCGTGGTGCGCTCGCTCCTCTTCTGCTTCCTCCTCAACACGGCCGTCTCGCTGATGGGGGAGTGAGATGAGCGACGAGACACCGCTGCTGCAGCTCGAGGGAGTCACGGTGCGCGAAGGCGCTCGGGTCGTCCTCGACGACGTCGACCTCGAGGTCGCGGCCGGCGAGATCGTCGGCCTGAGCTTCGCGCAGGCCCACGGTGGAAGAACGACCCTGCTCTACACCGCCGCTGGGCTGCGTGAGCCCGACTCGGGGAGCGTGCGATTCGAAGGGAGACGGTTGGCCGGCGAAGGCGCGGTGCCCCCCTACCCGGCCATGGCCATGGTCTTCCGAGACGACGGAGGGCTCTTCCCCAACATGACGGTCGAGGAGAACGTATCCCTCCCGCTTCGCTACCACGAAGGTGAGAACGCGGAGGAGCGGGCGCGGGAGATGCTCGAGCGCGTCGGGATCGGCGGGACGGGAGAACGCTTTCCATGGGAGCTGACGCGTGAGCGGATGCGGCTCGCTGCACTGGCCCGTGCCCTGGTCTATCGACCGAAGCTCGTGCTGATCGACGACTTCTACGCCGGCGCCGACGACCGGGCCTTCGCCCGCGCTCAGGAGGCCATCGTGGCGCACAACGAGGAACACGGAACGGCGTTCCTCCTGGTGGTCGAGCCGGAGCTCGAGTGGGCGTCGATGCGCCGAGAGACGGTCGACCACGGTCATGTGGTCGGGACCTGATCACTCCGCGGGAGTCTCGTTCGCTCGGAGCACCCGGAGCACGTTCTCACCGAAGACCGCGCGCACCGGGATGTCCCGCTTCTCCAGCTCCTCACGAAGGACTCCGAGGTCGCTGACGTCCGCCATGCCCACTGGCAGCTCCGGGACCCCGTCGTAATCCGAGCCGAGGCAGGCCGCCTCGGGTCCGCCCACCTCGATGACATGCGCGATGTGGTCGGCGATGGTGGCTACGGTGGGCGGCTCGAGCTCGGGGTCCAGGTCCTGGGCGAGCACGAAGGCGCGCGTCCCCCGGTCGACCCAGCTGCCTTCGTCGCTCTCCTCGATGGCCCCGAAGCGTGCCCGCTCACGCCACTCGAGCGTCGCGCGACGACGGGCGTACGCACCGTCGATGTAGCGCGTGTAGAAGTTGATGCAGATCGACCCGCCGCCTTCCGCGACTCTCCGAATCATCGGATCGGTCATGTTCCGTGGGTGCTGCGCGAGCGCTCGAGCGGAGGAGTGGCTCGCGAGCACGGGTCGCTCGGCGACCTCCATGATGTCCCAGAAGGTCCGGTCGCTGGCGTGTGAGACGTCCACGACCATTCCGAGCCGGTGCATCTCCCGCACCACCCGGCGACCGAGCTCGGTGAGCCCCTTCTCGTCGTCCTCGGCGTTGTCGTCCATCGAGGCGTGCCCGAGCGGGTTGTCGGTGGACCAGGTGATGGTCAGATAGCGGTTCCCGAGCCGGTGGAGCTCGCGGAGCCGCTCGATGAGCAGATCGGGATCGTCGGTGCCGAACGCTTGAGCCCCCTCGATGCCCATGAGCACCGCGACCTTCCCGGCCCCAGCGGCGGCCCGGACCTCGGCCGCGGTGGTGCAGAGCGCGGCGTCGTCCGGATGCTCGTCGACGAAGGTGCGGATGGCGCGAGTCAGGGCGAGCGCCCGCTGCCAGCGCGCTTCACCAGCGAACTTTCGGGGGTTCACGAACACGCTGAAGAAGGCCCCGGTGAGGCCGCCTTCGCGCATCCGCGGAAAATCGAGGTGCCCGCCCTCGAGGGGGCCGCTGGGATCGTCTCCGTCGTCGAGCATGCGCTGGGGCGTATCGACGTGGGTGTCGATCGCGATGACCGGCCCCTCCGGCAGGGCCTCCTCGGGCTCGACCTCGGGCGGAGAGTCCTCCGGCCCCTCTTCCGTCGCGGTTTCGACCTCGCGCTCCGGCGCCCGCCCCGGCTGGCCACCACAGCCATCGCAGCCCGCGGAAGGCAGCGAAACGAGCCCCAGGCACGCCACGAGCACCAGAAGGCGAATCAACGGTCGACGACTCACCCGGTTTCGATACCATGCGCGCCCGTGCCGACGCTCCCGCTCCGCACCCTGATCGCGATCGAGACCCTCTCGAGCGGTCGGGTGCTCGCCTACCCGGTCGTGGCGCCGGATCACGGATCAGTGGGTCCGCTGGAGCACGTCCTGGTAGAGCTCGACCTCTTCCTGACCGAGCTGCTCCCTCGCCAGCCCCCGCACGTCGTCTCGCGCTTCGCGCTGCCGGAGCTCGACCTCGACGAGGCCCGATTGACGATCGAGCTGCAGCTCGAGGACCGCACCGTCCCGGCGCGCCTGCGATCGCAGGCGCCCTTCGAAGCCCACTGTGTCGTGGTCCCACACCACGACGGACGGTGGGTCCTGGTGCCCTCGCTCCGCCAGACCGTCTACGTCGCGGAAGGCGAAGACCTGACGGCGACGGTCCAGCACGAGGTCCAGGCTCGCCTCGACGCGCACGACGCCCCCCTGCGGCAGCAGCTCGCCTGGCTCCCGCCGGCGGCGGTGGAGCTCGAGTGGCTCGAGCTCCAGCTACCCGAGGCCGCGGAGGCGCCCCAGGGCGGGACGCGAGGCATCGCTCGCCGCCTCGAGGAGGCGCAGCGCAGGCGCTACGCCTGGCAAGTGCTCACGGAGGTCGGCCGCGATCGGCTCGGCTCCGAGGATCCGCACCCTCCGGTCCGTGGGCGCGAACGCGAGCTCGCCGATCTCGACGCGCTCCTCATGGGCAGCGCACGCCAGAGCGTGCTGCTCGTCGGCGAGCCCGGAGTCGGCAAGAGCGCGGTCGTGGCGGGGTGGCTCGCTCGGCGACGGGCGGCCGAGTCCGACGACGGGCCCCCGGTCTTCCAAACGAGCGGCGCACAGCTGATCGCGGGCATGAGCGGGATGGGTCAGTGGCAAGCGCGGCTGGCGCGGGTGATCGACGCCTGCGACGCGCTCGACGCCGTGCTCTACCTGGACGACCTCGGGGATCTCTTCGACGCTCGCGGCGAGGCGAAGGTCGATCTCTCCGGGCCGCTCGCCCGCGCGATGGAGGAAGGCAAGCTCCGGCTGCTCGGCGAGCTCGACGCCGACCGCTTCGGTGAGCTGGAGCGCTCGCGCGAGGCGTTCTTCCGAAACCTCCAGACGCTGCGCGTCGAGCCGGTCTCCGTCGAGACCGCACGCGCCGTCCTCGACGCCCGAAGGGACGCGCTCGTCGACGAGCTTCGGGTCACGGACGACGCGCTCGAGGCGATGATCTCCATCGGCGAGCGCTTCCTCCCCTACCGACCGCAGCCAGGCAAGGTCGCCGACCTCTTCGACGGAGTGGTCCGCGCAGCCCGCGACCCGATGACCGAGCTCCCCGAGGTCCGGGCCCGGGACGTGCATCGGCTCTTCGGAGCGGAGAGCGGCGTGCCGGAGGTGCTCCTCCGCGAGGATCGAGCGCTGGATGCCGATGAGCTGCGAGCGCACTTCGAGCAGCACCTCATCGGCCAGAGCGCGGCGGTCGAGGCGGTGGTCGACACCCTCTGCGTCGCCAAGGCCGGCCTACAGGCTGGCGACAAGCCACTCGCCACGTTCCTCTTCGCCGGTCCCACCGGGGTCGGAAAGACAGAGCTGGCCCGGGCGCTCGCGCGCTTCCTCTACGGCTCCGCCGAGCGACTCCTCCGCTTCGACATGAGCGAGTTCGCCGACCCCTACGCCGCCGAGCGGCTCATCCGCGGCACCGCGGGCGAGGAGGGCGAGCTGACGCGCCGCATCCGGCAACAGCCCTTTGCGGTGGTGCTGCTGGACGAGATCGAGAAGGCCCACCCGACCCTCTTCGACCTCCTGCTGCAGGTCACGGGCGAGGGCCGGCTCACCGACGCGCGTGGTCGCACGGCGTACTTCCACGACGCCATCATCGTGATGACCAGCAATGTCGGCGCGGTGGAGCGCCGCAACCCGATCGGCCCACAGGTCAGCGAGCCCTCGGACGACCTGGCGCGCCACTACGAAGGCGCCGTCCGGCGCCTCTTCCGGCCCGAGCTCGTCGGTCGCATCGACCGCATCATCCCCTTCGCTCCCCTCGAGCACGCCCAGGTGCGCGCCATCGCCGACCTCCAGGTGGCGCGCATCGCGGAGCGGCGCGGACTCCGCAGCCGCTCACTGCGTCTCGAGGTCACCGCCGAAGCCATCGACAAGCTGGTGGAGGAAGGCCACGACCCCCGCTACGGCGCGCGGGCCCTTCGTCGCGAGCTCGAGGAGCGAGTGGTCATCCCCGTGGCCGAGCGGATCGCCGCCGATCCGAAGAAGACCAAGGAGGGCACGCTCCGCGTCGGGCTGGCCGACGACGACGCCGGTCCCGGGAGGATCCAGCGCGATGGTCTCGCGGTCCTCTTCGACCCCGACGCCAAGGAGGCGAAGGAAGAGGCCGACGTCCTCGTGGGGACGCAGGTCCTGCGGCGCGACGTCGACGCGCTCGACCAACTCCCGTCGGTGGTCGGTGCGCGCGAGCGCCAGGCATTCCTACTCGCGGAGATGACGCTGATCGCGACCCGCCCCGACCAGAGCAACCGCGACATCGGTGCGCTCCAGCAGGAGCACCACATGCTCCGTGAGTCGCTGACGGCGATGGACCAGGAGGGTGAGGCTGCGCGTGCGCTAGAGGAGATGGCCTTCATCGCGACCCTTCGGGGCGAGCGCCTTCCCGCGATCGACGAGGACCAGGACGCGATCCGCCATCGCCATCGGATGGCGACGCTCCAGCTCTTCCTGAACGTCGAGCCGCGCCACGAGGTCACCGTGCTCTGCCAGGAGCTCGACCGGGGCCGCACGCTCGACATCTGGCTCGCGTCGCTGCTCCGCTTCCTCGAGCCTCGCGGCTGGCAGGCCCAGTTGCACTTCTTCAAAGACCGGGAGCCGCCGAGCGAAGGCGCCTGGCCACAGCAGCGCGACTTCGGTCCGCCGGGGGATCCAGAGTGGGCGCTCGCGCGACTCGAACGTGACGAACGCGACCCAGTGAGCTGCGTGGTTCGGCTCCGTGGAAACCACGTGGGGACCTTGGTGGGGATCGAGTGCGGCATGCATCGCTTCTTCGGCGTGCCCGGTCCGTCGGACGTGACCCACCACCAGACCCGGCTCATGGCAATGCGCTTCAAGCTCACCGACCGCGACTGGGACCACCCGGCGCTCAAGCCGATCCAGCCTCCCTCTCCTCGCGACGCGGCTCGGATGGCGTGCATCCGATACACCGACGAGCGGCCGAACCGCACGTTGCCGCCTGGCTACGTGGACGTTCCGCTCGATCAGTACTGGGCCGCCGAGAACAGCGACGAGCTCGCGCTTCGCACGCTGATCGCCTACGACTCGCGCGGCTCCGACCGCTCGGTGCTCTTCCACGGCGAGCTCGACAAGGCCCCGGCGAAGGCGGAGGAGTCATGAGGATCTGGCTCCCCCTCTACGCGCGCCGGGAAGATGGGCTCCATGCCTTCCGGACCCTCGGGCTCGGCGAGCTCACGGGTTCCGCGCGAGCGCGCCACCCGGGCCGCGCGAAGCGCGACATCGCCGATCGGCTCCAGCGTCAGCTGCGTCAGCACCCCGCAGAGATCGTGAAGCTCCTCGAGCGGCGACCGGGGATGAAGCTCGAGCGCCTCCGAATGGAGCTACGGGTCGGCCGCGGGCGTCGGCGCTCCGGGATGTTCCCTCTGATCCTCGAGCCCATCGCGACGGTCGGCGAACCGGCGCGACTGATCGCCTACCACCCCTACCGGCAGAGCGACGTGCTCCTGACGACCGCTGCCGAGCTCCGCGACGAAGCGCCCCGCTTCTTCGCTCACGCGTGGGGAGCGCTCAGTGACGAGGGCCTCGAGGCGCTGCAGACCGACGGGAAGGACCGGCTCGAAGCGTTCGCGACGAACCTGCACCCTCAAGACCTCCTCGACCGACTGCCAGAGAAGGAGCGGAGCGTCTTCGCCGACCTCGAGGCCAAGCCGCGCCAGCGGGGCGGCACCGAGAAGCGACAGCGGCGGCGCGGGGTGCCCCAGATCCTCCAGGACCTCGGGGAGGATTGGACCGCGCTGGCTGCCGACGACATGCTGCCGCTCGGCCGACCCCGTGACCGTTGGCGCACTCGCCTGGCCCAGCTGCTCTGCGTCGACCACCCTCGCCCGCTCGTGCTCCTCGGAGACGTCGGCTGCGGCAAGCGCACCCTGCTGCGCCGCGCGACCGACGACCTGCTCCGACACGACGGCTTCGACACCCATCGGAACATCGACGAGGTCCGCCACGTCATCGAGCTCGCGGCCAGCCGGCTCATCGCGGGTATGTCCTACGTCGGCGATTGGGAGCAGCGCTGTTCGAAGATCCTCGACGCATCGGAGGGTGGCCGCTTCCTGCTCGCCTTTCAGGATCTGCACACCCTCGGGCGAGTGGGCCAGAGCCGAGACTCGAGTCGCTCCGTCGCCGACTTCTTCCGGGGACCGCTCAGCCGGCGCGAGGTGGTGCTCCTCGGGACCGCGACCGACTCGCAGTGGCGGCGGCTCGAGGAAGACGCGCCGAGCTTCGCGGCGGCGTTCACCGTACTGCGCATCGACCCAGCGACCCGCGAGGAGACGATGGGGATGATGCTCCATGAGGTCGGTCGCGTGGAGAAAGAGCGGCACCTCGCCCACACGCCGCAGGCGCTCTTCGACATCCTCGACATCGGCGCACCGCTCCTCGACACCGCCCTCCCCGGCGGCGCGTTGGACCTGCTGCACGAGGCCTCCCGTGGTCTCAACGGGGGCACGCCACAGGCGCCCATGGAGATCGACACCGACCTGGTGCTGAGCGCCATCGCCCAACGCACCGGGCTCGCGGTGGATCTGATCGACAACGAGCTCGAGCTCCCGCGAGCGGAGGCGCGCGAGTTCCTCGAAGCGCGCGTGATGGGTCAGTCCGCCACCGAAGCGGTGGCCGACCTCATCCTGCGGATCCGGAGCTCGATGACGGACCCCGCCCGACCGATGGGCACTTACCTCTTCACCGGCCCAACCGGAACTGGAAAGACCGAGCTCGCGAAGGCGCTGGCGAGCTTCCTCTACCCGGATGACGACGACGAGCGGCTGGTCCGCTTCGACATGGGCGAGCTCTCCGGACCGGACGCGCCGGCGCGTCTCGTCGGCGACCGCTTCGAGCCACGCGGACTGCTCACCGAGGCCGTTCGACGCCGTCCTTTCTGCGTGCTGCTCCTCGACGAGATCGAAAAGGCGCACCCGTCCGTGCTGCACCTCTTGCTGCAGATCCTCGAGGACGGTCGGCTCACGGACGCAGCCGGCGACCGCGCCGATTTCCGCCACGCCGTCATCGTGCTCACCTCGAACCTGGGCGCGAAGACGCGCCCGTCGGTCGGCTTCGGCGAGTCCGCGCGCTCGGACGCGCTCGACGTGGCCCGCGCCGTCCGCGACTTCTTCCCGCCCGAGCTCTTCAACCGCATCGAGCGGATCGTGCCATTCTCGCCACTCGACGAAGAGACGGCGGAGAAGATCGCGGTGAAGGAGCTCTCGCTGCTCCTGGGGCGCCGCGGGCTGACGGACCGGAACGTCTTCGTGTCCGCCAGCCCGAGCGCCGTGGAGCAGATGGCCCACACGGCCTTCGACAGCCGCGCAGGTGCGCGTTCGGTCCGTCGCTATCTCGAGAAGGAGATCGCGCCGGTGCTCGCCAATCACCTCGCGTCCACGGCGCGACCGGAGCTCGAGCTGGTCCGCATCCGCCACACGGAAGACGGCTACGCGCTCACCAGCGACCCCCTCGTGGAAGCGGAGCCCGTCGCGGGGAGCAGCCCGCTGACACCGCTCCTCGACGCGCACCCGGTCACCATCGCCAAGGAGCTCCCCCAGGCGCTGCGTTGGCTGGAGGAGGTCGAGAACGAAGGCGAGCTGGAGCGCCTCTCGGGGAAGATCTCCAACCACCTGGCGCGCTTCGACGCCGAGGGGCGAGCCAGCGACGCTGACGCAGTCGTCCACCTGAGCGGGTTGCGCGACGAGCTCGCGCGCTTCCGGGAGCACCTCGAGGCGTTCGTTCACTACGACGAGCAACGCGCGATGGCCGAGTACGAGCTCGCCGTGGCCAGCCACGCGGAGCGGGTCAACGAAGGCGACCTCGAGCGGGTGCGCCTGCTCCACCCGCGCTGGCTCCTGCCCCCCATGCCCCGGCAGGAGCCGAAGGAGATGCTCGCAGCGCTCGCGGAGGTCGGCTTCGTTCGGCGGCTGCTCGCCGAACCGCTGGCCGGTTCGATGAAGATCACCTTCGAGCTCGCGGGCATCGGCAGCCACCGCGGCCGTCGCCTCGGGCTCGCCGGGCAGCTCGCCGAGCTCTACACGACCCAGCGGGGCGAGCTCACGCAGGTGGCCGGCATCCTCGACGGAGAGGTGCGCGACGTGCCGATCGGCGATGGATTCCCCATCGACGAGCTCGCGATCACGCTGGTGGGCCCCGGCCTCGAGTCGCTCTGGGCGGCCGAGGACGGCTGCCACGTGTGGACTCGGGCGGACGGCGCGAGCGAGGTGGTCCGCGTCCGGGTCCATCCCGGTCGCGACGCGACCGAGGTGCTCCAGGCACGGCTGGAGGCGCAGCAAGCGGTCGCTCGTGGCGAAGAGCAGGAGCCCGTGGACTCACTCGGGCAAGCGGTCCGCCGCATCAAATACGACGGTGGACCAGGAGACAGCCGCTCGCACCTGCTGGTCATCGAGGACTTCCGATTGGGGGAGGTCTTCCACCGTCACACATCGAAGCTGCGCGACGGCCTGGAGTCGCTGCTCTGGCTTCGAATGACCTGGCAACGGAACGAGGAGCCGAGCGATGGCGCGTGACGAACGATCGCTACGGGTCTACTTCGTCGAGCACCCAGGGGGTCGACTCTCGGGCTACCTGATGCGGAAGCGCTCGTGGCTCTTCGACCGCCCTCCCCCGGCGGCCTTCGGGGGCTCCGAGGAGCAGGTCCTCACACAGCTGGAGGTGCAGCTACAGGAGCGGCTGGTCCGCAACGAGGAAGACCTCGACCGCTACCTGTGGGAAGAGAGCTTCGCCACTCGTCGAGTGAAGGTCGCGATCCATCCCGCCACGCGTGTGGACAAGCAGCCGGTGGTGGGACGTCGGGAGCTGCCGCTGCGGATCAGCTACGCGTGGACCAAGACGAGCGCCGGCTCGTTCCGGGTGATGCTCCCGCGCTTCGACTGGTGGATCCTCCTCGAGGACCTCGACACGGCGGGCGCCGCACTCTCCGCCGAGATCACCGGCGCGCTGCTCGGCTCGGAGCCGAAGAGCCTCTACGACTTCCGCGATGACGGCAGCGAGCGCGTCAGCGCCCACGCGCCGCGCTTCGTGCGAACCGCCGCCAAGGCGGAGCCGTCATCGCAGGAGGAACCGCTGCCGCCCACCCTCGCCGCCGTCTCCGACGATTGGATCCGGGCAGCGGCGCGCAAGAAGCTGCCTCGAGTGGTCGGTGGGCCACGGCTGCCCGGACTGTTGTCGCTGGTTCAACGATGGCCCCGCCCGTCGATTCTGCTGGTGGGCGAAGGCGGTGTCGGGAAGACGACCGAGGTGCAGCAACTCGCCCGTGCGTTGATGCGCGCCCGACGCGAAAAGCGGTCGACGGCCCCGCGCCTCTGGGCGACCAGCGCCGAGCGGCTCCTGGCCGGGATGGTCTACGTCGGCATGTGGCAGGAGCGAGCGCTGAAGGTCGTCGACGAAGCCTCGCGCCTCGGCGACGTGGTCTACGTCGATCGCCTGTTGCCGCTCATCCGCCCGCAGTCGTCGGGATCGAGCTTGATGGACATCTTCCTGCCGGCCCTGCGGCGCGGGGACCTCGCGCTCGTGGCCGAGTGCACCCCGGCCGAGCTCTCCCAGGCCCGGCGCATGCAGCCCGAAGCCATCGACCGTTTCACGCAACTGCACCTCGCCGCGCCCGCGCCCGAGGAGATGCTGCCGATGCTCGAAGCCTACGCGCTGCGCGGACCGCGCCGCTTCCACACCCGCGCGCTCCGGCGTCTGGTGCAGCTCCAGGGAACCTATCGCCGCGACCGCAGCTTCCCCGGCAAGGCGTTCCGCTTCCTCGACTGGGCCCGCACCGCGCCCGAGCTCCCAGCCGCCCTCGATCCCGCCGAGGTCGAGAAGGCGTTCGCCCGCCGCACCGGTCTGCCGCTGGAGATCATCAGCGACGCCCGACCGGCGAGCGCCGACACCATCGCCGGCCGCCTCCGCGAAGAGGTGATCGGCCAGGACGCCGCGTGCGACGCCGCCGGGCGCGTGCTCGCCGCGTTCAAGGCAGGCCTGAATCCGCCGGATCGGCCCGTGGGGACGTTGCTCTTCGTCGGACCGACCGGCGTGGGCAAGACCCAGCTGGCGAAGCGCATCGCGGCCTACCTCTTCGGCTCGCCCGACCGATTGGTGCGGGTGGACATGAGCGAGTACTCCGTCCGCGGAGCGTCCGCCCGGCTGCTGCGGACCGGTCGCGGCGTGCAGAGCCTCGCCACCCGGGTACGCCGTGAGCCGCTCTCCGTCGTGCTCCTCGACGAGCTCGAGAAGGCGGCGGGCGACACCTACGACCTGATGCTCGGCGTGCTCGGCGAAGGTCGGCTCACCGACGACACGGGTCGGCCGGTCGACTTCCGCCAATCACTGGTGCTCCTGACCTCCAACCTCGGTGTGCGCGATCGTCCGCCCGTGGGCTTCGACGCCGAGCGCGATGCGCACGACTATGCGCGCGCGGTTCGTGAGCACTTCCGGCCCGAGCTGGTGGGACGCATCGATCAGATCGTCCCCTTCCGGGCGCTGACCCATGACGACGTCCGACGGATCGTGGACCTCGAGCTCGTGAAGATCGCCAAGCGTGAGGGGCTCGTCCGGCGCGGCATCACTCTCGAGGTGCCGGGCGCGGTGAAGGATCAGCTCGCCGACGCCGGCCACGACCCCACCTACGGCGCGCGGCCGCTCCGCCGCGTGCTCGAGAGCGCGCTCGTCACGCCGCTCGCGGTCCGACTCGCGAAAGAGCCCACCCTACGCGACGTCACCTTCGTCGCGACGGGCGATCCCGACTCGCCGCTCGCGCTCCGCTAGCCAGGCTTCTCTGCGCCCGTTGTTCCCTTGCCTCGCAGAGCCGCGGAGCCGCAGAGGTCGCAGAGAATCGCAGTTGGGTCCTGGGGTCGACGCTGCCGAGTCGTCATGTTGGAGCGCAACCGACTTCGCGCGGCCTGAGCCCGATGAAGCTCCTTCGAGCCTCTGCGGCTCTGCGCGAGGCGAAGCTGAACTCGGGGGGAGCGGGTTACGAACGAGGGCGAGGGGCTCAGGGATCGAGGTCCGCGGGCGTCTGACCGTCGCTCGGATGGATCACACCGCGCTCGGTGTAGATCGCCTTCACGTAGCGAGCGGGCGTGACGTCGAACGCGGGGTGACGGCACCCGATCCCATCCGCGACCAAGACCTTGTCGCCGACCTTCGCGACCTCGTCGCGAGGCCGCTCCTCGATCGGGATGCCGGAGCCGTCGGCCATCGTCATGTCCACGGTGCTCCAGGGCGCCGCGACCGTGAACGGCACGTCGTGCTCCTTGGCCAGGACGGCGACCGAGTAGGTGCCGATCTTGTTGGCGACGTCGCCGTTGGCGGCGATGCGGTCGCTCCCGACCACCACGAAATCGATCTCGCCCTTCTGGAAGAAGTGACCCGCCATGTTGTCGCTGATCACTTCCACGTCGATGCCGTCGACGTGCAGCTCCCAGCTCGTGAGCCGGGCGCCCTGCAGATAGGGCCGAGTCTCGTCCGCGAGCACCCGAATGGTCTTGCCGGCTTCCTTCGCTGCGCGGATCACGCCGAGCGCCGTTCCATAGCCACCGGTCGCGAGCGCGCCTGCGTTGCAGTGGGTCAGGATCGTCGCGCCGTCCGGAACGTCTTCGGCCCCGAGCTTGCCCATCGCGCGACAGCTCTCGACGTCCTCACGATGGATGGCGTCGGCCTCGGCGAGCATCGCCTCGTAGCGAGCCTTCGGGTCCATCTTCGCAACGTCCGCGGCCTTCCGGCTCATCCGGGCGATGGCCCACGCCAGGTTCACCGCCGTGGGTCGAGTCGCGTTGAGCACCCGGCTCGCGGCGCCGTTCGCCACGAGGAAGCTCGCGGCTTCGCCTTCCTCGGCGCGGGCGACCATGACCAGCGCGTAGGCCGCGCTGATGCCGATGGCCGGCGCACCGCGCACCACCATGTCGCGAATGCCATCGGCGACCTGGTCGGGCTTCGTGTAGCGGTAGTAGACCACCTCGGTGGGCAATCGCCGCTGGTCGAGCATGACCACCTCACCGGTGGCCGGGTCGTACTCGACCGCGAAGAACGCCTGGGGCCCCGCGCAGAAGGTGATGGGGGTGCGGGAGAGCTCGGGGATCTCGATCGTCTCGCTCATGGCTTCCTTCACTCCGACTCGCCGAGGAGTCGCTCCGCGATCGTCTTGACCGCCTTGGGGTTGGCCTTGCCCTTCGACGCCTTCATCACCTGGCCGACGAAGAAGCCGATCATCTTCGTCTTCCCGTCGCGGTACTGCGCGACCTGACCAGGGTGGGCCTCGAGCACCGCGCGCACGCTCGCTTCGATCGCTCCCTCGTCGGTCTCCTGGGCCAGGCCCTCGCGCTCGACCAGCGCCTTCGCGCCGAGCCCCTCGTCGACCATCAGCCCGAGGACCTTCTTGGCCGCCTGACCGTGGATGGTGTCCGCGTCGAGCAGGTCGAGCAGCTCGGCGAGCGCCTCCGCCGGCACCGGCAGCTCCGCGTCGAGGCCGTCGGTCGTGATGTGACCGAGCACCTCGGACTGGACGAAGTTCGCGACCTTCTTCGCGCTCATCGCGCTCGCCGCGCATACCGCGTCGAAGTAGGCGGCCGTGGCCGGGTGCTGACCGAGCACCCCTGCGTCGTAATCGGTGAGCCCGGCGTCCAGCCATCGCTGGTGGCGCGCTGCGGGCAGCTCCGGCATCGAAGACCGCCAGGCATCGATCTGGGCGTCGGTGAGCGAGATGGCGGGCAGGTCCGGGTCCGGGAAGTAGCGGTAGTCCGCCGCCGCTTCCTTGCCACGCATCGCGATGGTCTTCTGGCTGCCCTCGTCCCAGCTGCGCGTCTCGCGCTCGACCACTCCACCGCTTCCGATGACGGCCTTCTGCCGGGCGATCTCCGCCTCGAGGGCGAGACGGACGAAGCGGAAGGAGTTCACGTTCTTGATCTCCACCCGTGTACCGAAGGTCTCGGTCCCGACGGGCCGGAGCGAGATGTTCGCGTCGCACCGGAACGAGCCCTCCTCGAGGTTCCCGTCGTTGACCCCGATGGTCATCAGCACCAGTCGCAACTCCCGCAGATAGGCCTCGGCCTCCACGGGGCTGCGGAGCTCCGGCTTGCTCACGATCTCGAGCAACGGGACGCCGCCGCGGTTGAAGTCGACCCGCGTCTGGTTCCCGACGTGCTGGCTCTTGGCGGCGTCTTCCTCGAGATGCGCGCGCTCCAGCCCGATGACGCGGTCGCCGACCCGGAGCTCGCCGCCCTCGTTGATCGGCAGGTCGAGCTGCGAGATCTGATAGCCCTTGGGGAGGTCCGGATAGAAGTAGCTCTTGCGGTCGAAACGGCTCGCGCGGCCGATGGTGCAACCGAGCGCGAGGCCGGCGCGCACCGCCAGCTCGATCGCGCGGGCGTTGGGCACCGGCAGCGCACCGGGGTAGCCCAGGCAGACGGGGCAGACCTGGGTGTTCGGTGGTGCGCCGTAACGCGTCTCGCAGCCGCAGAAGAGCTTCGTGCGCGTCGCGAGCTGTGCGTGGACCTCGAGCCCGATGACTGCTTCGAGCGCGCTCATGATGACAGCACCTCCATCGCGCGAACGAGGGTGGTGTCCTCGAAGCGCCGACCGATCAGCTGCGCGCCGACCGGCAGACCACCGACGTCGCCGACGGGCGAGCTGCTCGCCGGCAGTCCCGCGAGACTGGCCGGCACGGTGAACACGTCCGCGGCGTACATCGCCACCGGGTCGTTCGCCTTCTCTCCGAGGGCGAAGGCGACCGTGGGCGCCGTCGGTAGGAGCAGTAGATCGACGTCGGCGAGCACCACGTCGAAGGCGCGGCAGATCGCGGTCCGAGCTCGAGACGCTCGAACGTATGCCTCGTCCGCGTAGCCCTCGGAGAGCGCGTAGGTCCCGAGCACGATGCGCCGGATGACTTCCGGACCGAAGCGGGCTCGGGTCGCGCGATAGGTCTCGGCGAGGTCCCGCCCTTCGACCCGCAGACCGTAGCGAGCACCGTCGAAGCGGGCGAGGTTGCTGGCCGCCTCGGCGGGCGCGATCAGGTAATAGGCCGAGAGCGCCAGATCCAGGTGCTCGACAGCGACGTCCACCAGGGTGGCGCCGGCGCCCTCGAGCCGCTTGGCGCCCTCCTCCACCGCCGCGGCGACGGAGTCGTCCGCCTGCTCGAAGCAGGAGCGAACGACGCCGACGCGCAGACCGGACACACCGCCACCGAGCACCGCCATCGCCGACGGCGCGTCTCCGTCGGCACTGGTCGCGTCGCCCGCATCAGGGCCGGCGATCACGTCGTAGATCTGCGCAACGTCGGCCGCCGTCGCGCCGAAGGGGCCGACCTGATCCAGGCTCGACGCGAAGGCCACCAGCCCACGCCGCGACACCCGCCCGTAGGTCGGCTTCAACGCGTGCACACCACAGTACGCCGCCGGCTGTCGAACGGAGCCACCCGTGTCGCTGCCGAGCGAGGCCGCCACGTGTCCCGCCGCCACAGTCGCCGCCGACCCCCCGCTGGAGCCGCCCGGGACTCGCGACGGGTCGCATGGGTTCGTGGTCGGAGCGAACGCGCTGTTCTCGGTCGACGAGCCCATCGCGAACTCGTCGAGGTTGGTCTTGCCGAAGAGCAGTGCCCCAGCGGCGCGCAGACGCTCGACGACGGTCGCGTCATAGGGGGCCACCCACTCTTCGAGGAGTCGACTCCCGCACGTCGTTCGCGTGCCTCGCTGGCAGAGGTTGTCCTTGATGGCGATGGGCGCCCCCGCGAGCGGGAGCGACTCCCCCGCCGCCAGACGGGTGTCGATTTGGGCGGCGTCCGCGAGGATCGACTCACGGTCGAGGCTCAGGAACACCCGGTGCGGATCGTCGCCGACCCGTTCGAGCGCCGCCTCCGCGCGCTCGACCACGGTCTCGCCACCGGCGATCGCCGCGATGTGCTCGGCGAGCGTCACGAGTCCTTGCTCCGGCCCATCGCGCTGGGCATCACGAAGTGATCGTCCGCAGACTGCGGCGCTCCGGCGAGCGCCTCGCTGCGATCGAGGCTCGCCGCGGGCTCATCCGCTCGCGTGCGGGCCGCGGAGGAAACGCCATAGGTCGGGGGGAGATCGTCGACCGGCGCATCGGCGATGGCCGCGATCGACTGGAGGACGCGCCCCAGGTCCTTTCGCAGCGACTCGCGCTCTTCGTCCGTGACCGCTACGGCAGCCAAGTCGAGCATGCGCTCGAACGTCGCGTCATCGATGGCATCCACGACGCCCTCTTAGTATGCCGCGCGTCCCGGCGCAGCCTCCGACATCAAGGCGAGATGCAGCTACCGCCGATGCAGAAGCCGAGGCAGAACATCCCGCAACCACCACAGTTCGTCGGGTCGCTCTGGATGTCCTCGCAGCCGCTGCCACAGCAGGCCTCGCCGCCACCGCAGGAATCGCCACACGACCGACAGTTCGAGGGGGTGCCGAGTGACACACAGCTTCCGCCGCAGCACTGCTGGCTCGGCCCGCAGACGTTGCCGCAGCCACCGCAGTGGTTGGTGTTGCTCGACGTGTCGACGCAGCTGCTGCCGCAGCACGCGCGACCGGCCGAGCACGCCGGGTTGGCCCCGCACTGACAGGTCCCGTCCACGCAGCTCTCCCCCGCGGCGCAAGGCGGTGTACAGAGGGGCGCGCCGCAGGTGCCAGCGTTGCAGACTTGCCCCACACCGCAGGCGTTGCCGCAAGAGCCACAGTTCTCATCGTCGGTCTGAGTGTCGACGCAGCCGCTGCCGCAGCAGCTCTCGGTCGCACCGCAAGCCGCACCGCCGGCGCACTCGCACATCTCCGTGGTCGCGTTGCAGGTTTCGCCCGCCGCGCACGGGGGCATGCACGGGAGGTCGACGCAGGCGCCAGCCACGCAGCCCTGGGTCGGCGTGCACGAGACGCCACAGCCCCCGCAGTTGTCCGGGTCGGTCTGGACGTCGACGCAGCTCTCACCGCAGCACGCCTGTCCATCCGTGCACGCGGGGTTGGCGCCACATCGACACTGGCTGCTCACGCACGAATCGCCGGTCGGCTCACAGGCCCGACCGCAGGCGCCGCAGTTGGCCGCGTCCCCAGGGAGCGAGACACAGATTCCATCGCAGCAGCTCTCGCCGATCGGACATGCGCGGTCGGGCCCACAGCCCACGACCGGCATGCACATCCCGTCGCGGCACTCCTGGCCATCCGGACACGTCATCGGGCATCCACCTGCGTCGCCACCACCCATGTCGACCATGGTGGGACCGAGGTCACGGTCACGGTCGTCTCCACCCGAGCCCTGAGCACAGCCGGCGATGACACCGGCGAAGAGGCAGCTCACCAGGGCGCTGCGAATGCGGGCAGGATCAGACAAAGCAGTTGACCTCCATAAGGGGGTGCGTCAGAGGGGCCCGAACGCCCCGGAATCATGCACCAGACTCATACCGTAGAGACCTTGCGTGGCATGCGCCCTTTTCCGCCCGACATCCCCAAAGATGGATGTCGGATGGAGCGCCCAGCGGCCTCGTCGAACAACGTGACGGAGCCGTACGAAGCTTACCCAGCTGTCGCTGGGTCGCCCATGTGACAACGCACGATCGAATCACGAAGGCGTTTGAACTCCATTCGCCGCTAAAGTACCTTCCGTCGCCGACGAATCATTTTGATGTCACTCGATGTACTCCAGTGGTTGGCCGAGCGGGCCGGGTGGGCATGGCTCACCGAAACGCAGGGTGAGGTGCGCATGAACGAGCGCGCCCGCTCCATGCTGGAGAGCGACGCGACCTCCTTCGACGACCTCGCAGCAGAGCTCGCCGACCTGTCCCCAGCTGCGGTCTCGGCGGCGGTCGACAGGACCGAGCTCGCGGGCGGGGACGGCCGGCGTGCCCGCTGGGTCATCACCGACGAGGGACGAATCCTGATGGTCGCGCCACCGATCGCCCGGTCGACCCCGGCCGAGCCCGACGGGCTCGCGCGAGCGGTGGGGCACGAGCTCGGCAACGCCCTCGGAGCGGTGGTCGGTTGGATCGGCATGCTTCGGCAGAACCCGGAGACCCTGACGGACGAGGCGCTCGAGCGTCTCGAGCGCGCCGCGACCACGGCACGACGGGCCGCTCGCACGCTGGTCGGTGGGGCGGACGACTCCGACTCCGACGTGGGCGAGCTCCTCCACGACGTCGCGCGCCTGCTCGAGCCGACGGCGCGTCAGCGAGGGACGACGATCGAGGTCACGGTCCCCGACGGCATGGAGACCACACATCCGCGTGGGGAGCTCTTCCGCATCGTCTGGAACCTCGCGCTCAACGCGGTCCAGGTCACGGACGACGGCACCGTTCGACTCGACGCCTCCTCGAAGAGCGGCCGGTTGATCCTCGGCATCGAAGACGACGGCCCCGGGATGGCCAAGGACGTGCGAGCCCGGATCTTCGAGCCTGGCTTCGGCCGCCGAGAGGGCGGGACGGGCATCGGCCTCGCGCTCGTGGCGCGCACGGTGCGTGACCTGCGGGGCAACGTGCGGGTCCGTTCGGAGCTCGGAAGCGGAACTCGCTTCGAGGTCCGCCTCCCCGCCGCTCCCCGGAACAGCGCCGTGATGCCTCGGGCGGTGACCCCCAGTCGGGTGCTGGTCGTGGAGGACGACGCAGGGATTCGGGAGCTGGTCCAGACGACCCTCACGCTCCGCGACATCGAGGCCGTCGTGGTCGAGACCGTTGCGGAAGCCCTGGCCGCCGATGGCGAGCCCTTCGATCTGGCGCTCGCCGATCTCACCCTCCCCGATGGACGGGGCGATGAGCTCCTCGCGACCCTCAAGGCCAACGGTCGAGCCCGCCGGACCCTCCTCATGTCGGGGCACGTCGATCCGGGGAAGCTCGCAGGACCGCCGGACGGCTGGCTCGGTAAGCCCTTCGATGTCCCCGAGCTCGTGGCCGCCATCGAGGGCCGCTCCGCCGACCGTGACGCCCGAGCGAGCTGAACCTCACTCCACCCCTCGGCTCCGCGCCGCCTTGTGTTAGGCTGGCCCTCCCGATGGACCCCGAGCAGCGGCAGGGCTGGACGACGGCCTCCGTCGAAGCGGTGCCGCGCCTCGATGCCACGACCGACCCCACTCCGGGGCTGGTCCTGATCTACAGCCGGCTCCACGCACACCTGCCTTCCGTCGTTCCGTTCGCCACCGACGCGACCACCCTCGGTCGGGAAGCTGACAACACGTTGTCGATCCCGGAGGCAGCGGTCTCCCGGCACCACGCCCTCGTGGAGCGCCGATCGGACGGCTACTGGATCGTCGACAACGGCTCGACCAACGGCACGGTGGTCAACGGCGAGCGGGTCAAGGCGCACCGCCTCCAGGATCAGGACGTCGTGCGGGTCGGCGACACCGTCTTCCGCCACGCGTGCAGCGGCATCTACCCCTACGGCGCCTATCGGCTCGACGGAGAGGTCGTGGACGCCGCCCGCCCCTTCGAACATGGCGTGACCGATTCGCCCCTCGTCGGCGGATACCAGATGGACGCGATCATCGACCGGCTCGCGCGGGTCGCGGTGACCCTCATCTCCGTGGTCATCCAGGGCGAGAGCGGGACGGGCAAGGAGCTGGTGGCGCGCGAGATCCACCGACTGAGCGGCCGAAGCGGACCGCTGCAGGCGATCAACTGTGCCGCGCTGCCGGCGAACCTGCTGGAGAGCGAGCTCTTCGGTTACAAGAAGGGCGCCTTCACGGGCGCCAGCAGCGACAAGACCGGGCTCGTCCGGGCAGCCCACAAGGGCACCCTCTTCCTCGACGAGATCGGCGACATGCCGCTCGAGGCACAGGCCAAGCTCCTCCGTGTGCTCCAGGAGCGCGAGGTCGTTCCGCTCGGCAGCACCGTGGCCCAACCGGTGGACGTGCGGGTGGTCTGCGCGACCCACCGCGATCTCGAGCAGAAGGTCGCGGAAGGGACGTTCCGCGGCGATCTGCTCGCCCGGCTACGAGAGCTGCAGGTGGAGCTCCCCGCTCTCCGCGAGCGCCGAGAGGACCTGCACGTTCTCGTGCGGCACTTCCTCACGGCCGCCCGCCGCCCGAAGACCAAGGTCACCTTCCCCTTCATGCTGGCCGTCGCCCATTACGACTGGCCCTACAACGTCCGCGAGTTGGAGAGCGCCGTGAAGCTCGGGCTCGCGCTCGCCGACGGTGGAGAGCTCGATCTCGCCCACCTCCCGACGCCGGTCCAGCGAGCCCTCGACGGCCATGGCCGGGCGTCGTCGGCGCCGGCCGCCGCGAGCGTGCGGCCGGGCCCCTCCGCGTCGCCGGCACCCAAGCCGGCCGGCGGTCGAAGCCAGGCGCCGGCAGAGCACGAGCTCCGGGACCTGCTCCGGCGGCACGCGGGCAACATCGCTGCCGTGGGCCGCTCGCTCGGCAAGGAGCGGATGCAGGTCCACCGCTGGCTCAAGCATCACGGCATCGACCCCGACGACTATCGCTGAGCCACGGTTCGTGAGTTCACGCACTCACCCGTGGATGAGGGGGCCGTGCGCTCCGAATTCGGGCGACCGTCAGAAAATGAACGGTCAGCCTGGGATCCACGTGTGAAATCCCCTCGCGAACCGGGCATGTCCTTTGCAGATAGGCTCTCCCGTGCGGTCCTATGCACAGCGAGAGGAAGGCGTCTGCCTTGAAAGTGGTCCTACCTCCTCTTACCCTGGCGCGCCTGGACGGGTGGTGTTTGGCCCGTCCGTGGAGCTGCCTATGCCGCACGGCGCCGTACCTTCCCAACCTGGCCGCCGTCCCGACGCTGGAGAACCTCTCTGCGTGGGACGGGAGAACGAGCTGGCCCAACTGGCCGGCCTGTATCGAGACGCACGCGAGCGCGAGCGACTGGCCCTGCTGGAAGGTC
The DNA here is from genome assembly GCA_964462035.1 of uncultured Sandaracinus sp. Classification (GTDB taxonomy): domain Bacteria; phylum Myxococcota_A; class Polyangia; order Polyangiales; family Houyiibacteriaceae; genus UBA1660. The sequence continues at coordinate 76,014 of CAYXAP010000003.1, read as the reverse complement.
CGAGCGGAAGCGGCAAGTCGCGCATCCTCCAAGAGCTGAGCCGGCGGATCCGACTCGAGGGCGGCGTCGTCCTCGAGGGCCGCTGTGAGCACGGCCACGCCTTCGGCCCCTTCGCGACGGTCGTGGACCGCGCCCTGTCCTTCCTGAGCGACATGTCGCTCAAGCCCACCATCGACATGGCCGACCTCGGCTGCTTCGAGGGCTGCCACCCCCTCTGGCACCAGCACGAGCTCAGCCACGCAGATGCCCCCGACCAGGCGTCTCGCGAAGCGCGGGAAAAGCGGCTTCGCTTCTTCGACGCCATTCGCGGCCTCCTGCGGGACGTCGCCAGACTTCGTCCGCCGCTGGTCATCCTCCACGACCTCGAGCGCTGCGACGAGGGCACCCTCCAGCTCCTCGACTTCCTCTTCGAGGGTGCGGGTCCCTGGACCAGCGGTGTGTCCACCGAGCCGCTCCGCGCGCTCGTCGTGGCCAGTGTTCGCGACGACATGCCCTCCGGAGACCGACTCGAGAGCCTCCGAGAGCACGAGGCCACGGCGATCGTCGAAGTCGGTGAGCTCGACGCCGAAGGCGTTCGCCAACTCCTTCAGAGTGACGCGACCGTCCGCCGTATCCTGGAGCGGACCGGTGGGATGCCGGACGCCATCGAGCTCCTCCTCGAAGCCGAGCCCCTGCGCCCGAAGGACCTGCTGGTTCGCCGGTTGGAGACGCTCTCCGAGACCGCTCGCGCGCTGGTCGAGACCCTGGCCGTCCTCGGACGCCCGGCCGACCTGGAGCTCCTCTCCGCGCTGGCGGACATCAAGCTGAGCCGCGACGACCGCGAGCTGCTGGAGCAGACCCAGCTCCTCGACCGCTCCATCCTCGATGGCCGGATCCTCCTCGGCTTCGCCCGCGCACGCGACCGCGAGCTCACGTATGGGCGCCTCGACGAGGCGCGCCGCGTGGCCCTCCACACGCGCTGCGCCGACCGCTTCGAGGCCGACGGTCAGGGACCGGCAGCGCACCATGCGCTGGCCGCGGGTGACCTGGCGCGCGCCGTCCCCCTCGCGATGGACGAAGCCCACGCCCTCGCCGCCCGCCACGCTCAGGCCGAGGCCGCGGCGCTTCTCGAGCGCGTCCTCACGAGCGCCGGCGACGCCGAGGTGCCCGTCGAGCTGCGACGCTACCTGGCCGAGCTCTACCGAGTCGCGGGCGACTACCGGAGGGCCCTCGTCCACGCCGAAGCGGTCTGCTCCGCCCGCCCCGAGAGCCCGGAGGCCGCCCATCGGGTCGGTCGGCTGCTCACCCTCGCCGGCGAGCTCGGCACCGCGCACCGGCGCCTCAGCGGCGCCCACGACCTGGCCAAGCAGCACGGCGACGAGCGCACCCGGACCACCGTCGAGACCCTCCTCGCGGAGCTGGAATACCAGCGCGCGAACTACGACGAAGCCGAAACGTGGGCCGAGGACGCGGTGGCTCAGGCCGAAGAGCTCGGCGAGCTCACCGTGGCGATCCACGCCCGAAACACCCTGGGCAAGGTCGCGCTCGCCCGGAAGGATGCGGCGACCGCTGCCGCGCTCTTCGAGACCAACCGCGAGAGCGCCGAAGCCGCGCGGCTCGGTCATCAGGAAGCCCAGGCGCTGACCAACCTCGGCGTCGCCCGCTTGCGCCAGCAGAAGCTGACGGAAGCCCGGCAGTGCTTCGAGGCGTCCATCGCCGCCGCGAGCGAGGTCAACGACTCGCGCGAGACCGCCATCGCGACCGAGAACCTCGCCGTCCTCGCGCATCTGCGTCACGACTACACGGACGCCCTGGAGCACTATCACCGCGCGGTCTCGCTGCTGAAGCGCCTCGGGAACCGCCCGATGCTGACGCGCGTGGGCATCAACCTCGGTGAGCTCTACCTCAGCATGGGAGACCCGAGCCGGGCCCGATCGCTCTGCGACTTCGCCCAGCACATGGGCGGCGCGAACCTGCCCGCATCGTTCGCCGCGGAGTGCATGAAGCTCCGTGGACGCATCGAGCTCGCGGAGGGCAACCTCGGACTCGGTCGCGCCACGCTGGCCTCCGCGATGGAGACGATGAACCAACTCGGCGCCAACCAGGCGATGGAATTGGTCATCGAGCTCGCGCGACTCGAGCTCCGTGAGGGTCAGGTGCCCGAAGCCCGACAGCTCCTCGCCGACGCTCCGGCGACGGACGCCCCCCGACACGCGGCGCAGCTCGCGCTCGTCGCCGTGGACCTCGAGCGCGCTGCCGGCGGCGACGTGCTCCAGCCCGCCCGCCGAGCGTGCCGACTGGCCGAAGAGACCGACGACGAGGTCATCCGACTGGAGGCCGAGCTCCGCCTCGCCCGGGCGCTCGCGGAAGCCGACGACGCCGAGGGCGCTCACCGCGCGATGGAGTCGGCAGAGGCCCTCGAGGAAGCGCTCACCGCACGGGTACCCGAAGAGAGCCTGGCCAGCTGGGTCTCTCGCGACTGCCGGCAACGGCTCAACGAAGTGGCGGCGCTGGTGTCCAGCCTGACCCCGCGTCGTCAGCGCGTCTCGACGCTCCCGGACGCCCCGACGCGAACGGTCCGCTCGCCCGAGCTGATGCGGCGCTACCCCGACATCGCTGGCAGCTCCGCCGCGACCGTCCGGCTCCTCGAGGTGATCGACAAGGTCGCTCCCAGCGACGCGACCGTGCTCGTTCGGGGCGAGAGCGGCACGGGCAAGGAGCTCGTCGCCGAAGCCCTCCACCGACACTCGAAGCGTTCCGACAAGCCGCTCGTGAAGGTCAACTGCGCGGCCCTGGTCGAGACTCTGCTCCTCAGCGAGCTCTTCGGTCACGAGCGAGGCGCTTTCACCGGCGCCAGCGCGCGCAAGAAGGGTCGCTTCGAGCTCGCGGATGGGGGCACCCTCTTCCTCGACGAGATCGGTGACATCTCGCCCAAGACCCAGGTGGCTCTGCTCCGGGTCCTCCAGGAGCGCGAGTTCGAGCGCGTCGGCGGTACGCAGCCCATCCACGTGGACGTTCGAATCGTCGCGGCCACCCACCGGGACCTCGAGAAGATGGTCGCCGAAGGGACGTTCCGCGAGGACCTCTACTACCGCCTCCGCGGCGTCGCCGTGGACGTCCCCGCCCTGCGGGAGCGCACCGACGATCTCCAGGAGCTCAGCGAGTGCCTCCTTCGCCGTATCGGCGAGGAGCGCGGTGAGGCTCCCAAGATGGTGAGTGCCGACGTTCTCCAGAAGCTCACCCACCATCGGTGGCCGGGCAACGTCCGGGAGCTCCAGAACGTGCTGCGGAGCGCCAGCCTCTTCTGTGACGGCACCATGCTACGTGCTGAAGATTTCTCGGCTTTTTCCGAGACCTTCGCCGCCGCCGAGGCCTCCGAGGCCCAGGGAGAGAGCGGCGATCGGGGCTCGATTCTGCCGCCTCCCCCCCTGGAAGAAGCCATCTACGAGCGAATCCGCGAGGGGGACAACTCGTTGCTCGAGATGAAGAAGGTCATCGAACGAGAGTGCATCGTTCGTGCGTTGTCCGAGACGGACGGTAATATTACCCGTGCAGCAGGTCTGCTCGGAATGAAGCGCCCCCGGCTATCGCAACTCGTCAAGCAACACGGGCTCAGCTCGTGCAAGCGGGGTAAGTCGAAGGGTGCCAGGTCATGAAGCTGGGTCGAATCATGAAGGCTAGGATCGAAAACGGGCGGGAAACCGTTCGGACCGCTGGACTGCGCCGGTGGACTCTCGTGTTGATGGCTGCGCTCGCTCTCGGCGGGTGCGCTGGCGACGACGAGCTCATCGGAGCCACCACTGCAGGGGCCACCACGGGCGCGAGTCCGTTGGTCGAGATCGAGCGCGACGTGTGGACGTCGGCGCCGGCGGGCTGCGAAGGCATGCTCGACGGGCTCGAGTGGGACTTCGGCGTTGCCGCCGGTGCCCCGGAGCTGGTCGTCGTGCTCGACCCGTACGGCGGCGCCGCCGTCTGCACCGACACGTACTCGGCCGTGGACGCGGAGCTCCGCGCCACGGGCTCGCACGAGGTGGACAGCCTCTGGCTGAGCTACGTCAACACCCTCCAGGAGATGGAGGTCTACTCGGGGATGACGCACTCGAGTCAGACCACTCATCAGGACGGGTCGGTGGTCAATGGCGCCAACGACCCGCTCATGGGGGAGCCGAACCCGCAGCCGAGCCGGCCCGGGACCTCGGTGCCTCAGATCGAGATCGCCGAGAACGAGCCCAACCCGCAGCCCAGCATGCCGAGCGGCGACGAGGGGTCCGAGAGCTCCGCGTCGAGCGGCGGAGGCAGCGCCTCGAGCGAGGCGTTCCGCCCGAACACCGAAGAGCCGACCGAAGCGGTGGCCGCGAGTCGCGAGGCCGGCGGGATCTGAGCCGCACGGTCGTCTGGCCACGATGGTTGCGCGGCTGTCGCCTCGAGCGTCAGCCGCGCAAACGCGTGACGAGCGCGGCGAGATGCGCCGGACCGGTCCCACAGCAGCCCCCGACGACGCTCGCCCCCAGACCCACCCACCGTTCGCCGAGCGTGGCGTAGCGCTCTGGGCCGAACGTCGAGTCGCTCGACCATCCGATGCGGTCGTCGGCGCTTCCCGCGTTCCCGTAGGCGCCAAAGGGGGCGCCCACCTGACGTAGCTCGATCAGGTAGTCGCCCATCTGCGGCGCAGGGATGCAGTTTGCGAGCACGACGGTCGCGCCGGCTTCCACGAGCCGCTCGGCACCATGAGCGAGCTCGACGGGTGTGAGGAGGTCCGCGTCGGGTCCCGCCGTCAGACTGCCCCAGACCTCCGCGGCACCCGCCGCTCGCGCAGCGCGCACCGCCGCGACGGCCTCGCTCGGCTCCGGAAAGGTCTCGCACAGCACCACGTCCACGCCCCCTGCCACGAGCGCGCCAGCCATCTGCAAGTGGGCATCGAAGGCGCCCTCCCCGGGGCTCAGGTCGGGGCGATAGCAGTCGGCGACCGGAGCGATGGAACCCGCCACCCGGCCCGCACCCGCGCCTCGCCGAGCGAGCGCCACGGCAGAGAGCGTCAGCTCCCGCCACCGGTCGCCGACGTCGCTCTCGCGCGTGCGGAACGTGTTCGTCGTGTGCACCACCGCGCCCGCCGAGGCGTAGTCGCGATGGACGGCGACGACCGCTTCAGGCGCGGAGTCGATCGCCCCTGCGCTCCAGGTCGGCAAGGGGGTGGCCACTCCGCGGGCGGCGAGCTCCGTACCCATCGGTCCATCGAGGAAGGTGATCACCGCGGACACGCTACCGGCCGGTCATGGGATACGCACGCTGGTGGCCGATTGGCCAGGCTCGTGCGGAGGCCACGTCCGCTCATCGGACGTGGCCTCGCTCGGAGCTCAGGCCGCGCGGCGAGCGCCCGCCTTCGCGGCGAGTTGCTCGGCGGCACGGAAGACCACCGTCATGATCGCGTGCTGCGGGTTCACGCCCATGTTGGTCGGGAAGACGCTCGCGTCCATCACGTAGAGCCCATCGACCTCGTGGCTCTGCAGGTCGGGGCCCACGACGCTACGGCTCGGGTCGGCGCCGGCGACCGCGGTCCCGAAGAGGTGCGACGCGACGAGGTGCACCTGGGTCCGCTTCCACGGCGTCGCGGCCAAGGCCTCGAGCTCGTCGACCGAGCGGAGCACCTCCGGGCAGCCGTCGATGCCGGGGTAGACCTCGGTAGCACCGACGGCGAAGAGCATGCGCCCGATGGTGATCGCGGCGTCCTGCATCTTGGCGATGTCCTCGGGAAGCGGCGCGTAGGAGATGGACGGTCCGAGCAGGCCCGGCCGGATGCGGCCATGCGCCTTCATCCGTACCTGCGCGCACCACTGGGCGTAGTGATCGAGGTGAGCCATGCGCTCCTGCCACTCGGCACCCACGCCCGGGAGGCGCGCGGCGAGCATCTCGGGCGGGAGCGAGAGCGACTCGATCTTGAAGCCGCGCTCGCGCATCGGGATCTCGTAGCCCTGGGTCGCGCCGTAGCTCATGCGGACCGGCTCATCGAAGCGGCCGAGCATGGCGGCGCCGGGGTGCGCCTGGAAGCGCTCGCCGACGAGCCCACCGAGGCCGCTCTTGCGAAGGATGATCGGCGTGTGGACCACACCCGCCGCGACGACGACGTTCTCGGCACGCACCTGGAAACGGCCCATCGGCTTGCGGGTCTCCGGGTGCAGGGCCTGCCCGATGACGCCGACCGCGCGGCCGCCTTCGATCCACACGCGGTCCACGCGAGCATGGGTACGGAGCCGCGCCCCGTCGCCGATCGCCTTCGGAACGTAGGACGTGTCCATCGACTGGCGGTTCTCACCGGGGCAACCCTGAAGGCACTCACCGGAGGCCTCGCAGCGCGCCGCGTTTCGAGTGATGGGCTTGCCCGGCAGACCGAGGGCCGCGCTGGCCTTCGCCATGAGCGCGGAGTTGCCGCCGAGCACGCGCTCGCTGGTCTCTTCGATCTCGAGCTCTTCTTCGATGACCTCGTAGATGCGCTCCATCTCACCAGCGTCCACGAGCTCGGCGAGCCCGTGGTTCTGGGTCCAGTCCTCTCGAACGTCCTCGGGCATCCGCCAGATGATCCCGCTGTTGATCGCGGTGCTCCCGCCAACGCAGCGGCCCTGGAGCACGACCAACGGCGAGAGGTCACCGCTCGCCTGGGTGCCGGCTTCGCGCATCGCCGACGCCAACGCCCCGGGCACGTCGCGCGGCCGGTCGGCCGTGGCGAGCTTCGGCCCCTCCTCGAGCATGAGCACGTCGACGCCCTGCGCCGCCAGCACGCGGGCTGCGGTCGCGCCGCCGGCGCCGGTGCCGACGATCACCGTGTGGGCTCGGTCTTCCCAGACCGGCTTGGCCAGGATCGAAGTGAAGAGGTCCTTGAGAGCCATCACGCCACCTCCTGAACGCTCGGGGCGCTCTTCTTCAGCCGAAGACGAACCGGGGTCCCTTCGGAGCGCCCGGCGTCGTACTGCGAGCGGGCGCGAATGGTCGGCTCCCGCAAGAGCGCCATCGAGGTCTGGACCTTCATGAGGAGGGTCAGCTCGCGGACGATCTGCAGCGGGTGCTCGAGCAGATCCTCGAGGAGCGCGATGCGCTCGGCCTCGTTCAATCCGTCGATGAACGTCGGGCGGAGCTGCGTCCACACCGGCGCCGAGGCGACGAGGATCGCCGCGGCGCGAATGCCGTAGCGGACCTTCGGCCCACCCGCGCCATTGAGGAGCTCGAAGGTCCCGACGTAGTCGGCCTCACCGGGCTCCGGCGCGAGGTGATCGGCATCGCCCGAGCCGGGCGGGGCGAAGCCCTCCATGATGGCTTCGAGCCAGCGTCGCTCGATGTTGGTCAGCTTCATGATTCCTCCACTGCATCTGCAGCAGCCGGGGCAGAGCCGCCGGCCATGACACGAGAGAGCGCCCCGAGCCGGTCCAAGGTCTTCCGGTCGAGGGGTTCGAGAAAACGGGCCGCCGCCTTCCGGATCCGGGCGGGATCGCGGGTCTCGAGCAAGTCGAGCAAGGCGTCGTAGGTGGCGATGGTGTCGCGGGCGTTCACGAGGAACGCGGCCTCGAAGCCGGGGCTGCTCGTGATGATCCGCTGGACGGTGTTGTAGAGAAGCTCGAGCGCGAGGTTGTGCGTGGCTCGAACGAGGATGCGCGCGAAGTGCAGGTCCTCCCGCATGAACGCTTCGCCGTCGTCGAGCAGCCCGCCGAGAACCTCCCGCTGGTCGCGAAGGGCGCGGAGCTCCGACGGAGTGCCCCGCTCGGCCGCCACCGCCATCACCTGGGTGGCGACCAATCGCCGGAACTCGAGCAGGTCCCCCAGCAGCCGAAGCGGCATCTCGCCGCCTTCGATGGCGTAGCGGGCCAGGTGCGCGATGAGATCCACCCCGCCGTGCTCGCGGAAGTCGAGCACCCGGTTGCCCGCGCCGTGGACCTTCTCGACCAGGCCCTCCGACTGCAGCGTCGCGAGAGCCGAGCGAATGGTCACCCGGCTGACGCCGAGATTCTCGGCGAGCTCGCGCTCACCGGGCAGGAGAGAACCGGGATCCGCGTCGCCCATCAGGATGCGACGGCGGATCTCGTGGGCGGCGCTCTCGGCCGCGTTTGGCTTGGTCGTGTTCGTCTTGGCCACTGGTATTACCAATCCAAGTGGTATTACCAGTGGCCGACGTGAGCAAGTACTATTTTCGCGAACCGCCTCAGTATATTGAGATCATTGACTTTATCCTCCGGACAAATTTCGGCCGACGGGTCGGTTTGACCCGTCGGCCGATCGGAGGAGGTCGCTCGTGGTCAGTCGAGGCGGCGATACACGCCGACGACCACGCCTAGAATCTGGGTCTCTCGCCAGTCGTTCTTCGGAACCAGGATCGGCGCCATCGAGGAGTTCTCCGGCTGCAGCCGGATGTGGTCCTTCTCGGGGTAGAACGTCTTGCAGGTGGCCTCGTCGTGGACGAGGGCGATGACGATGTCCCCACGCTTCGCCTCGATCTGCTTGCGGACGAAGACGTAGTCGCGGTCGTGGATACCGGCTTCGATCATCGACTCGCCGGAGATGCGGAGCCCGAACACGTCCTTGCCCTTGCCCACCAGCATCCGGTCGATCTTGACGGTGTCCTCCGGCTCCTGCAGCGCCTCGCTGAGCGCACCGGCAGCGACTCGACCGAGGATGGGGATGTCGATCATGTCCGCATCACTCGACGACGAGCCGTGATCGATGGGGTCTCCGTCCGGCGTCCGCACCAACCGCAGGGTCCGGGACTTCATGTCCTCACGGGTCAGATAGCCCTTTCGCTCGAGCGCTCGGAGGTGGTCGTTCACCCCGTTCGTGCTGCGAATTCCCAAGTGATTCCCAATCTCTCGGAGGGTCGGTGGGTAGCCTCGGTCGGAGATGGAGTCGGAGATGAACTCGAGAACGGCGCGCTGGCGATCGGTGAGCTTTTGCATGGGACCTCGGTGGGGAACAATGGATCAGGACTGATGACCTGAACAGGTATCGACCTCCGGACGCTACGGCCCCTCGAGTACCTTGTCAAAGTTTCAGTAGATCGTGGCCGATCCCACGTCGCGCGGCCCTACCCGCGACGGCGACGAATCCCCATGAGGACCAACGCCACCAGCATCACGGCACCCGCACCTCCGCCGCCGCCGGCCGCGCAGTGACCGCACCCCGAAGCGCCGGGGATCTCCGGCGGCGGCGGCGCCGATACGTCGCCGGAGGGCAGCGTATCGGTCGATCGGCCCAGCTCGGGCGCCGGTCCGGCGAGGAGAACGTCGAGCGAGCTCGCCTGGGGCGTCGCGAAGGCCAGCCCAGCCGCGGCCATCGGTGCCGAGGTGCCCTGGACGGTCGAGGGGGGCCCGCCCCACACGCCACGGCGTGGGTTCGGGCACTCGAGCTCGCCCTCCCACTCGTGGAGGATGGCGTAGCGCCCCTGGAAGTTGTTGAGCGAGTAGCCCCGGACCCCCTGGCTCATCTGACCGTCGACGTCCGGTGTGCCGCGCCCGCCCTCGATCGGCGGGGCGGCCCGGAAGAAGAGATCCTCGCCGATGCTCTCCTCGGAGTAGCGCAGGTGCAGCCGAGTCACGACGAAGTCGCGCTCGAAGCCGGTCTGGACCCGGCCACGGGCGATGGCCTGCTCATAGGTCGGGATGACGTCGGCGCCCAGGAGGACGAGGTCCTCGGCGGTGAGCGTGGGGCCCGGGCAGGGATCGCAGGAGCCGGTCTCCCAGGCGTACTCGGTGATCACGGCCCGCGGATGCATCTCCGTCATGCGCTCGAAGAGTGCGTCGTAGAACGAGGGGAACGCCTCGCGAACGGCGTCGGTGACCCGGAGGTTGGTCGGGATTGCGTAGTTGTCGTAGTTGCTCACTTCGTATCGGAGACCCCGCGCGAGCACGTGCACGATCACGTCCTGCGACCCGTTCGCGTTCAGCAGCCCGAGCCGGATGGGCAAGAAGAGCTGCTCCGACTCGTAGTGGAAGCGCAGCGGGCTGAGCACCACGCCGCCATTGGCGTCGAAGGTGACCCGCTCGGCCGCGACCTTGGCGACGAAGAACTTCATGTCCTGCTCGACGTAGGCCCGGAGCACCTGCTCCGCGCCGTCGGGGATCTGGTAGCCGTTGCGCCGCAGCCAGGTGTCGAGCCCCGCGGAGTCGCGCGCGCCGAGGATGAGGATGTCGTACTCGCCAACGGCGTACTCGGCCTCGATGGTGACGCCGAGGTCTTCGGGCTCCTCGTAGTCGTCGTCGTCTCCGGCGGCGGCCTCGACCCGCTCGTCCACCGACGGAGCCAAGTCGTGCTCGAAATAGACCGGCTCGTAGCAGGGGTCCTGCTCCCAGTACTCCACCAGCCGCGGCGCCGTCAGCATGTCGAGGCGGGCGAATACCTCCTTCTCCAGGGTCCGCACCTGCCCTTCCTCCAGCACCTCGGGCACCGGAATGACCAGCGCGAAGTCCTCGGGCGGGCCCGCGTAGTCGTTCTGCATCGCGACCACGGTCCGGGAGCCGTCCCGCATCAGCGCGACCATGCTGCCCTTGTTCGTCGGCGTGTCGGCGCCGCTCGACACCATGAACCCGCAGAAAGCAGCCGCCGGAGACGGCGCCGCCAGCGCCACGAGAAAAAATCCACCGAGGGCAGCCAAGGTCTGGCGCGAGGCCCGTGTTCCAAGCTCGCGATCGAGTCGTCCGTGCATCCGTTCGTCCTCCGAGCGGGCCCCGACGTGCGAGCGCGGGGATCGATCTATCGGCGCCGGGATCGGAGTCGACCCCGCCGCTCGCTTGTACTACGAACGACCCATGCGATTCCTGCTCCTCGCCCTTGTCCTGGCCTTCGGCTGCGCCGAATCGACCGAGCCCGCCAACGAGAACACGACGCCCGTGGTGACCGACCCGGGCCCCGACGAGCCCGGCGAGGACAGCACCGGCGACGAAGAGACCGCCGGCGAGAACGACGACCTCGTGATCGGCGAAGACGCCTGCACTACCGACGCGGACTGCGTGCCCGCCGGTTGTTGCCACGCCGCCGCCTGCGTCGCGGAGGCCAACCGCCCCGACTGCAGCGACGTGATGTGCACCGCCGACTGCCAGTTCGGCACCCTCGACTGCGGCGGCGCCTGCCTCTGTCACGAGGGTCGCTGCGCCGCGCGCCTCAGCCGACCGCCGGAGGGGCTGGAGTCGGTCGAATGAGCGCCCCGGCGCCCTTTCGAGCCAGCCCACGCGTGCTGATGGGGCCCGGCCCTTCGGACGTGCCCCCCGAGGTGCTCCAGGCCCAGGGAGCGCCGACCATCGGTCACCTCGACCCGGACTTCCTCCGGTGCATGGACGAGGTGCGCGGCATGATCCGGACCGTGTTCGGGACCGAGAACCGGATGACCCTGCCGATCAGCGGCACCGGCTCCGCCGGCATGGAGACCCTCTTCGCGAATCTCCTGGAGCCTGGAGACGCCGCGCTGATCGCGACCCACGGCGTGTTCGGTGGACGGATGGCCGAGGTCGCCCGCCGACAGGGCGCCGAGGTGGTCGAGGTGCAGACCGAGTGGGGCCAGCCGATCGATCCGACCGCGGTCGCGGAGGCCGGCGCGGGTCGCCCCTTCCGAGTGCTCGCGCTGGTCCACGCGGAGACATCGACCGGCGTGCTCCAGGACCTGGCGCCCTTCCGCGCCATCGCGGACCAGCACGGCGCGCTTCTGCTCACCGACTGCGTGACCAGCTTCGCCGGTGTGCCCATCGAGCTGGACCGACACGGCGTGGACGCGGCCTACAGCGGCACCCAGAAGTGCCTCAGCTGCCCACCCGGCCTCGCGCCGGTGTCGCTGAGCGAACGCGCGATGGAACGCGTCCGTGCCCGGGAGAGCGAGGTCCGCAGCTGGTACCTCGATCTGCGACTGCTCGCGCGCTACTGGGGCGACGAGCGGGCCTACCACCACACCGCGCCGGTCAACGCCGTCTTCGGCCTCCACGAGGCGCTGCGCCTCGTGCTGGAGGAAGGGCTCGATGCTCGCTTCGACCGCCACGGCCGGCTCTCGGCCGCGCTCCGTGCCGGTCTGGAGGCGATGGGGCTCGACCTCCCGGTCCCGATCGACTCGCGGCTGCCGCCCCTGACCTTGGTCGCCATCCCCGAGGGCGTCGACGACAAGGCCGTCCGCGGCAAGCTGCTGAAGCGCTACGGCCTCGAGATCGGCGGTGGTCTCGGCAAGTTCGCCGGCAAGGCGTGGCGCATCGGACTGATGGGCGCGTCCTGCACCGAGCGACACCTCGCCCTCTGCCTGACGGCGCTGAGCGAGGCGCTTCGGGAAGAGGGCTTCACGCCCCGAGGCGACGGGCTCGCCGCGGCCCGCGCCACGCTCTGAGCGCCGTCAGCGGCGCGATTCGAAGAGCTGCAGCGCGAAGCCGCCGTAGCCGTTCTCGGCCTTGAGCTCCGCGCGATAGGTGCCGCCCGTGGTCGGGCAGAACCGAGCCGATGGGCGGGGCTCCTCACCGCTGTCCGCGCGCTCCGACCCGAAGCGGTCCAGAATGCGAACTCGCAGCGCGCGAATCGACGGCATCCCGACCGCGATGGCGCGATAGCATTGGCCAGCGGTCGCCCGAAACTCGAAGCGCTTGGTCTCGCTCCGTTGGAGGTTGCCCGTCTCGACGGGGGCCAAGGTGACCATGCCCTCTCCCACCTGGCCGTGGCGCTCGCGGAGCGCTCGCGCGACGAAGCTGGTGCCCGTCCCGCCGACGGGCGGTCGGGGTCGGGCCGCAGCCGCGGCGGCGGCTCGCTCGGCGGCGGCAGCGCGGAAGATCTGCCACGCGACGTCACCTCCACCCCGCACCCCGATCGAGAGCACGTAGCGGGCGGTACGGACGGGACACAGCGGTGAGAGCACGCCGAGGGTCGCCTCGGGGCCGACGTGGCTCTCCTCTTGGAGTGCGGCGCCGGTGCTGGGACCGAGCTTCAGCGAGACGTCCCGCACCCCCGGTCCGCCACCGGCGAGGACGCGGTAGCAGGAGCCACCGACGAGCGAGACCCGCCGCTCGACGCGGCCCTCGTCGAGGAGCTCCTCGTTCCCGGCGGGGCTGGCCGGCACGTAGCCGGCCCCGGCGTGCCGCTGCTTCAACCCCTCGAGCGCCTCGTGCGCGGTGGCTCCCGACGGCTCCAGGGCGTCTGCCTCGACCCGGTATGCACCGGCTGCGAAGGCGCCCGGCCCGCCCTGGGCTCGCACCTCGAGCTGCGCCCGCAGCGCCCTCCCCTCGTGGCAGTGGATGGCCTGCGCCACCGAGTCTCCGTCGGCCTGCGCCAGGGTTCGACCGCGCGCGGTGAGCGCGACGGAGACCTTCTGCACGCCACGCGCCTCTGCGGCGATCAGCACGCACGTGCCCGCAGGCACCGAGAGCCGGTAGCGCCGGCGTTGACCCGGCCGCAGCGACCCCGATTCGACGCCCATGAGCGGCGTGCCGCCCGCGTCCGACTCGCCGCGGGCGCTGATGGAGAGCACGAGCGCAGCGTCCTGGCTGGCGTCGTCCTGAGCCAGAGCGGACGCGGACAGGAGGAGGCAGAGGGCCGGGGAGACGAAGCGCATCACGGAGCCATGGTACGTGCCCGAGCGCTCGTTTGTTCAACCTCGTGATCGGGGCTCGGGGATCTCACGGTCGGCCCTTTGGCGCGGGCGACGTCCGTAGTAGGGATGCGCCCATGGCCGAACCCACGCAGCCCACCCTCCAGAGCCCCGGCGACTTCCTCGATGGGGCCTTCGTCGTGCCCGAGCACCCCGACGGCGAGCTCCGGACGCTCAGCCCCGGAGACCAGGACGACCTGGTCGGGGTCCACCCGACCTCGGTGAGCCACGTGGACCGCGCCGTCGCGGCCGCCCGGACCGCCTTTCCGGCGTGGCGCCGGCTCGGCGAAGGGGCCCGCCGCAAGCTGCTGCGGAAGTACCAGGAGGTCTGCCGCAAGCACGAGGACGCCATCGCGGAGACGATCGCGCGCGAGGTCGGCAAGCCGATCTGGGACGCCCGCGGCGAGGCCCGCGCGCTCGCCGGCAAGGTCGACCTCATGCTCGGTGAGGGCGCCCGCTTCACCCGCGATCAGGTCCTCGAGGATCTGCCTGGAGCGATCCGGCACCGGCCGCATGGGGTGGTGAGCGTGATCGGTCCCTTCAACTTCCCCGCGCACCTGCCGAACGGTCAGATCGTGCCGGCCCTCCTCCACGGCAACACCGTGGTCTTCAAGCCGAGCGAGAAGACCCCGAACGCAGCGGTGTGGATGGCGCGCTGCTTCGAGGAGGCCGGCTTTCCTCCCGGCGTCGTGAACGTGGTCCAGGGGGGCGCCGAGGCCGCGAAGGCGCTGGTCGCCCACGACGACGTCGACGGGATCCTCTTCACCGGGTCCGTCGCCGTCGGTCGCTCCATCGTCGCGGCGAACGCTCATCGCCCCGGTCGACTCATCGCGCTCGAGCTCGGAGGAAAGAACGCCTCCATCGTGCTGGACGACGCCGACGTCGAGCGCGCCGCGCGGCAGATCGCCTTCGCGGCCTACGCCAGCGCCGGCCAGCGCTGCACCGCCACCAGCCGCGTGTACGCCACGCCGGGGATCGCCGAAGCACTCCAGGAGCGACTCGCCGAGGCGGCGAAGGCGGTGACCGTGGGCTACCCGCTCGACGAGGGCGTGTTCATGGGACCGCTCATCGACGCGGGCTCCCGTGAGCGCTTGGTCGCGGCGCAGGCTCGCGCACGCGAGGCCGGATTCGAGGCCATCGTCGCCGGTGAAGTGCTCGAGACCGTGGACGGTCATCGGGGCTGGTACATGCAGCCCTCGCTTCATCGCGCTCCGAATAGCGACATCGTCGTCGAGGGCTACACCCACGACGAGCTCTTCGGACCCGATGTCGCCCTCTACGAAGTGGCCGACCTCGAGCAGGCCTGCGCGCTCGCCAACGGCACCGTCTACGGGCTGGCGGCGGCGGTCTTCACCGAGAGCGAGGAGTCCTTCGAAGCCGCGGCCGACGAGCTCCGCGTGGGCGTGCTCCACTGGAACCAGTCGAGCGCCGGCGCCAGCGGCCGACTGCCCTTCGGCGGCGTCGGGGAGTCCGGCAACCACCGGCCGGCCGGGATCCTGGCCGGCACGTTTTGCGCGTGGCCCCAGGCCGTGCGCTTCTCGCCACCGGCCGATGCGCCCCTCCCGTCCTGGCCGGGCCTCTTCCAGGAGGACTGAGTCCGAGGGGCGCGAGCCCGCCGGTTTTCGAAACGTGGTAGACCCGAGCTGATGTCGGAACTGCAGCTACCGCTGCCCGCCGAGGCGCTCCCGGAGAAGGTCCGCAGGTTCGGTGATCCGAACGCGCCGGCCCCGGCGAAGACCATGGCCGCCAAGGGTCTCGTCCCGGTGCGCGGCGCGGACCTGGTCACCCTCCTCACTCAGCTCGGCGCGGACTCGAACCAGACGGTCGCGGAGGCGGCTCGGTCCTCCCTCGCGGAGATGCCGGACGAGATGCTCCTGCCCGTCCTCGAGGGCGGCGAGCTCCACCCTGCCATCCTCCACGGCCTCGCGACGACCCTCTACAAGAAGGACGCCGTCCTCGAGCGCATCGTCGAGCATCCGGCGACGCACTCGGACACCGTCGAGCGCATCGCCCGCCACTGCTCGGAGCGGGTCACCGAGGTGATCGCGACCAACCAGATCCGCCTGCTGGAAACGCCGGCCATCGTCGAGTCGCTCTACAAGAACAAGCACGCACGGATGTCGACGATCGACCGGCTGGTCGAGCTCTGCGCTCGCAACGCCGTCCGCCTCGAGGGCATCCCCTCCTTCGACGCGCACGTGAAGGCGATCCAGGGACAGCTCATCCCCGAGCCCACCGACGAGCCGCTGCCGACCGACACCTTCTTCCAGGAGGCGCTCGACGAGGACGACGCCGATGTCGCCGTGGACATCGACACGGTCGACGGCACCGAGGAGGTCCGCGAGAAGTCGAAGCCGCTCAGCTTCCGCATCAAGCAGATGAGCCTGTCGGAGAAGATCCGGCTGGCCGTGGTCGGTGACGCCGCCGCGCGCTCGATCCTGATCCGTGACCCGAATCGCATGGTCTCCCACGCGGCGATCAGCTCGCCGAGCATGAGCGAGCCGGAGGCCGCGGCGGTCGCCCACAGCAAGGAGGTCGCCGAAGACATCCTGCGCTACATCGGCAACCGCAAGGAGTGGCTGCGGAGCTACGAGGTGAAGCGCGCGCTCGTGTTCAACCCGAAGACCCCGGTCGGCATCTCGATGCGCTTCCTGGGCCACCTCCGAAACAACGATCTCAAGCTCCTGAGCAAGAGCCGTGGCGTGCCGAACCCGCTCAAGACGGCGGCGCGCCAGCGGCTCGAGAAGAAGACACGCGGACGAAGCTGATGGGCCTCTTCGGAAAGATCTTCGGTGGCAAGAGCGCCGCCGACCACGCCGCGCACGGCGACAAGCTCCTCGACCAGGACGATCCCGGCGGCGCGAAGCTGGCGTTCGAACGGGCGCTCGACAAGGCCGAGACGGACGACGAACGCGAGTCCTTCCGCGCGAAGATCGCCGAGGCGCGCGACGGCATCGCGCTCCGCCGGCTCGACGAGGCCGAGCGTCTGCTCGAGCAGGGCGACCTGGACCTCGCGCGTGACGAGCTGGCGGGCGCCCTCGAGGTCGCCGCCGGCGACGAGGTGCGTGAAGAGATCCAGGATCGCATCGACTCCCTCGAGCGCGAAGACGCCATCGCAGCAGCGACGACCACCGACGAGATCGGTGACGAGGACAAGTGGGCCGTGATCGTCGGTCGCTGGGAGGACGCTCAGGCGGAAGAGCTCGAGGAGTACGGCGAGCCGCTGCGCGACGCGTTGCTCACGCTCCACGACGGCAACGCCGAGGAGGCCGCCGAGTTGCTCGAGGCGCTGCTCGACGAGGCCGAGGCGCCGCGCTTCCTGTGGGCCGAGGTCGCGCGCGCGCGGCTGGCGATCGGCGACGACGAGGGCGGCCGAGAGGCGCTCGAGGAGCTGGTGGACAGCATCGCCGTCGAAGAGATCGGCGAGGTCTGGCTCGGTGCGCAGATCACCCTCGCGAGCCTCGCGGACGAGGCCGACGACTTCGAGGAAGCCATGGCGCGATACCAGAAGGCGGTCGAGGTCTTCGACGACGACCATCGTTCCTTCTTCGCGATGGGACGCTTCCTCCGCACGAAGGAGCTCCCCGAGGAGGCCATCGAGGTCCTCGAGGCCGCCTCGAGCCTGCTCGACGACATTCGCCCGGACTGGCAGGTGCTCGAGGAGCTCGGCCTCGCCTATGCCGACGCCGAGCGGGAGGACGAGGCCATCGCCACGCTCGAACAGGTCATCGGCTTCTTCACCGATCGAAAGCTGGTCGACTTCCCGGTCCGAACGGCGCGGACGCTGGCCGAGCTCCACGAGGAGAAGGGCAAGCTCGAGCGCGCCGCCGACCTCTACGCGTCGCTGGCCCGTGGGAGCGACCGCGCGAATCACGCGGAGTACCACCGGGAGGCCGGCCGCCTCCTCGGCGAGGTGGGCCTGACGGACGAGGCCCGGCGGATGCTCAAGCGAGCCATCGCCCTCGCCGACGAAGACCCCGAGGGCCGGGAAGAGGCCCAGGAGCTCCTCGCCGAGCTCGACGACGACGACCAGGATTGATCCTTGCGGGGCGCTCCGCCTCAACTTACGCTCCAAGAGCCCAGGGCGCGGACCGGGATTCTCTCGGCCGCGACCGTCCAAGAGCTGGGCGAAGCGAGAGAACATGACCGATGCCGCGCGCAAGCCGGTGACGCTACCGACCCTCCGTCGCATGAAGGCGAAGGGAGAGAAGATCACCATGGTGACCGCCTACGATGCGACCTTCGCCCGCATGATCGACGAGGCAGGCGCCGACATCCTCCTCGTGGGCGACTCGCTGGGGATGGTCGTTCAGGGCCGGGACACCACGCTCCCCGTCACCGTGGACGAGGTCATCTACCACTGCCGGGCGGTCGCTCGCGGCACCCGTCGCGCGCACATCGTCGGCGACATGCCCTTCCTGAGCCACCAGATCAGCCCGGAGGAGGCCCTCCGGAACGCCGGTCGCTTCCTCTCCGAGGGAGGCGCCCACTCCGTGAAGCTCGAAGGCGGCCAGGCCTCCGCGCCCACCATCAGACGGCTGGTGCAGGCCGGCATTCCCGTCATGGGCCACGTTGGCCTGACCCCGCAGAGCGTCCACGCGATGGGCGGCTTCCGCGTCCAGGGCAAGACCGAAGAGGCCGCCGAGCGCGTGCTCACGGACGCTCGTGCGGTCGCCGAGGCCGGTGCCTTCGCGGTCGTGCTCGAGGGCATCCCTTCCGACCTCGCCGCCGAGGTGACCGCGTCGCTTCCGGTGCCGACCATCGGCATCGGCGCCGGCCCCGCCTGCGATGGCCAGGTGCTGGTCTGCTACGACCTCCTCGGGCTCACCCCGGACCTGAAGCCCCGCTTCGTGAAGCGCTACGCCGAGCTCTTCGAGGCCGGCAAGGACGCGGTCGCGAGCTACTGCGAAGAGGTTCGCGCCGGCGCTTTCCCGACCGAGTCGCACGGCTTCGGCAGCGTGAAGCGGCCGATGGAGCGCCCCGAGCCGAACCCGCCGCAAGACGACCGGCGACCGCTCTTCGGTAGCTACGGCCCGCAGGCCTGAGCGCTCCCATGGTCCAGGTGGTGCACAGCCCGCAGGCGTTTCGCGACACCTGTGATCAGCTCCGCGCGCAGGGAGCGCGGATCGGGCTCGTGCCCACCATGGGCGCGCTCCACGAGGGGCATCTGGCCCTCGTGGACGAGGCCAAGGCGCGTGGCGCGACCCACGTGGTCGTGACCATCTTCGTGAACCCGAAGCAGTTCGATCGCGAAGACGACCTGGCCGCCTACCCCCGCGACTTGGACGCCGACCTCGACGCCTGCGAGGCGCGTGGAGTCTCGCTGGTCTTCGCGCCGAGGACCGACGCGATGTACCCCGACGGGTTCCAGACCCAGGTCCAGGTGGGCGCGCTCACCGAGGAGCTCGAGGGCCAATACCGACCCGGCCACTTCCTCGGCGTCACCACGATCGTCGCCAAGCTGCTGATCCTGACCGGCCCGTGCATCGCGGTCTTCGGGCGCAAGGACTACCAGCAGTGGCGCATCATCGACCGGATGAGCCGCGACCTCGGCCTGCCCGTGGAGATCGTGGGGCACCCCATCGTGCGCGAGCCAGACGGGCTCGCGCTCTCGTCTCGCAACCGGCTCCTCACCGAGACCGACCGCGGACGCGCGCTGGCGCTCGCTCGCGGGCTGAAGGCAGCGGCGGACGCCTGGAGCGACGGGGAGCGCTCGGTGGAAGCTCTCACCAGCGTCGTGCGGGCCCCGATCGCCGATGCGTTCGACCGCATCGACTACGTGAAGGTGATCGATCCCGAGAGCCTCCAGATCCGTGAGGGCGACGTGGAGCGCGCGCTGATCGTCGTCGCGGCTCACCTCGGGTCGGTGCGGCTCATCGACAACCTGGAGCTGGGAGTCGACCCAGCTCCGCCGGTGTGACGCCTCAGGGCGAGAGGACCAGCTCGGTCGTGTCGTGCGCGACCTGTCGCGTCTCGCGGACCTCGCGGCCTTCGATCCGGGCGCGGAGTCTCAACTCCTGACCCACCGGGCGACCGGGGAGCTCGATGGGCGCCTGTCCATGATCGACCCCGTCGACCCACACGTGCCCGCCCGGCGGATCGGTGCGAATGGTCAGGTCGACGCGGATGGGCACCAACACGGCGATCTGACTGATGCTGCCGGGCTGCGCGTCGTAGGTGCTGCTCCACGCCTCGTAGCCGTCGAGCTGCACCTGGACCGGATAGAGCTGTCCGACCTCGAGCCCCTGGTGAATGACCAGCGGCGTCTCTCCCGGGAGCGCCTCACCATCGAAGAAGACCCGCGCCCCAGCCGGGACCGACCGTACCTCTAGCCGGGGCGGCGCCACCGGCTCCGAACGCGTGGCGCGGATGATGAAGAAGAGAGCCACGGCGAGGAGCACCGCGAGGCCGCCGAGCAACACTCGCCGGCGGCCCTTCGTCTTGGCCGCCTGCGTCATCGCGGCGAGCTGGTGGGTGTCGAAGGTCTCTCCGGTGATCGCCGCCGGCCGTTGGCCGACCGCCGGGCGAACCTCCGACGAGGCGTCGCGCCACCCGCTGAGATCGGGCAAGCCGGGGCCCGGGTCCGGCGCCGAGTCCTCGGTGGGGCCCTCGGGCGGCCAGGATGCGATCGCCGGTGCAGCGCTGGAGCGCGGCGGGGCCGGCGGCGGAGGCGGCTTGGAGCGAGCCGCCGCGACGGCTCGGGGAGCCGGCGGGGGCGGCGGCGCCGAAGGCGGGGGCGCGGCCTTCGGTATGGCAGCGAGTGCCGCTTCGGCCTTGGCCCGAATGGCCGGGGGGAGCTTGGCCCGGTCGAAGGGGAGCGTGCGATCCTCGGAGGGCGGCGGGCCCTGCCGGTTGCGCTCGGCGACCTGTCGCTCGAGGAGATCGCGCATCTTCTCCATGAGCCCTTCGGAGTCGTCGACCACCGTCGCGTCCTCCCAGGTCTCCTCGTCCTCGTCCGAGCGGACATCGGTCGTGTCCTCGTTCGGCGCCAACTTGGCGGTCGGCCGAGCGCCGGTGGTCGGTTCCTCCCAATCCGGCTCGGCGGCCTTCGCCTTCTGAGCCACTCGCCGCGCAGCGATCGCCTTCGGGATCTGGTTGCTCGTCTCCTCGTCCCCGAAGTCCTCGCCCAGATCGAAGATCACGCTCTTCTTCGGGTCCGGTCGGAACTCCTCCGCTCGCATCGGGCCGACCGAGCTCGAGCTGGTGGCCGTCTCCTGCGTCGAGTCCTGGGTATGGATCGACGAGAGCACCTTCTGCCGCCCGCTCGGGAGCTGCACGCCGCCGCTCGAGGCCTCGATCTCCGACGGGAAGAGCTGACCCATCATGCCGGCGAGCCGCGAAGGGGTGAACGAGGGCAGATAGCCGTAGAGGAACTGCGTGAGGGCCTGACCGAAGTCGTGGGCAGACTCGTAGCGCTCCTCCGGATGCTTCGCGAGCGCGCGCATCACGATCTCGTCGAGCTCGAGCGGCACGTCGGGCCGCAGCCGCGAAGGCGGTGCGATGTCGGCTTTGCGCACCCGGTCCAGGAGGTTCGGGAGGTTGTCCTCCTTGTAGACCATGTCGCCCGTGAGCAGCTCGTGGAGCACGATCCCGGTCGAGAAGATGTCGCTCCGGGAGTCGACGGGGTCTGCCCACGCCTGCTCCGGGGACATGTAGTAGTACTTGCCCTTGATGACCCCGACCTCCGTGTTGCCACTCCGGAGGGCCGCCTTGGCGATGCCGAAGTCCACGATCTTCACTTCGCCGGCGAAGGAGATCAGGACGTTCTGCGGCGAGATGTCGCGGTGGACGATCGAGAGCGGCGCCCCCGTCATGTCCCGCTTGCGGTGAGCGTAGTCCAGCCCCTGGCACATCTCGGCGGCCACGTAGGCCGCGATGTCGATGGGGATCTTCGCTGGGCGCTCGGCCGCGCGTTTGAGGAGCTTGTAGGCGTCGGCGCCTTCGACCAGCTCCATCACGATGTAGTAGGTCTCCTCGTGGCAACCCAGATCGAAGGTCTGGGCGATGTTCACGTGGGTCAGGAGAACCGAGAGCTTCGCCTCCTCGACCAACATCGTGACGAAGTGGTCATCTTCCGAGTAGCGTGGATGGATGACCTTGATGGCGACGAGCTTCTCGAAGCCTCCGATGCCCCGCGCCTTCGCGATGTACACCTCCGCCATCCCGCCCACGGCGAGCCGCCGCAGGAGGGTGTAGGGCCCGAAGGGCCGCGGTAGGTCCATGGTGCCGCTCAGCGCCACGACGTGGTGGTGCGCACGAGCCAGGACTCGCAGATGGGAGGATGACGGAGAACACCCGAGGATACCGGGCCGGGGTCCCGGGGCCAAGATCGAGGCGGGGCCTGGGACGGGCTAGCGACGGCGCTTGGCGACGTACTCGTCGCTCACGGCGGTGACCAGCTGGGCAACGATTCCGTCAGCCACCCGAAGGCGCCGGGAGAGCTCCCGAGCGATGTTCATCAGGAAGAGGGAGTAGGTCTTCAGGTCACGCCGATAGAGGAGTTGATCGACGTGCTCGTTGGTGATCTTCACGAGCATGGTGGGCGCGACGGCCCGGACGGTCGCCGAGCGCGGGGCCGGCTCGAGGATCGACATCTCGCCAAACCAGTCTCCGGGACCGAAGAGGGCCACGCGGGCCTCACCGCCGCTGCGACTCTCCTTCACGACCTCGAGCTCACCGCCGACCACCACGAACATCTCGCGGGAGGTGCCGCCCTCTTCGACGACCACCTCGCCGGTCTCCACGTGGACCGTCGGCAGCTCGCGGGCGAGCAGGCCCAGGGTCTCGTCGTCCAGGCCGCCGAAGACGCCGACGTCGCCCAGCATCGAGGCGGTGATCCGGGGGCCTCGCGGCCGGTCGCTCTCGGACTTCTTCGCCGGAGCATCGTTCTTGGAATCGCTCATCGTCGTGTGCTCCCTCGACGGAGTTCTAACACGGGGGTGCCCGCACAGGGCAACGACGAAGGCTCAGAGCACGCGTTCGGGAATCCAGGTTCCCTTGTTCTCCTCGCGCTCCTTGTAGGCCTCGAGGATGATCGTCGCGGTCTCTTCGATGGCGCGATTGCTCACGTTCACGACCA
Organism: uncultured Sandaracinus sp.; assembly: GCA_964462035.1. Classification (GTDB taxonomy): domain Bacteria; phylum Myxococcota_A; class Polyangia; order Polyangiales; family Houyiibacteriaceae; genus UBA1660. Next base: position 53,374 of record CAYXAP010000003.1, on the reverse strand, counting down.
TCCAGCCTGGATGCTCGCGGAAGAGGCCGTGCGCGAAGTCGAGCTCCGCCTTCACGTGTTCGCGCATCCCGTAGTTGGCGTCGACGGGCATGCCGAGTTGCTTGAGCCGCTCCTTCCGGATCTCGAGGAGGAGATCGACGTCGATGGTCAACGCGACCACGCGATGCTCCGGGACCTCGTAGAGCTCCTTGGGCGGGTCGACGCCATACACCAGCGGCACGTTCGCCACCTTGAGGCCGCGACCGGCCAGGTACGTGGACAGGGGCGTCTTGCTGGTGCGGCTGACGCCGGTGAGCACCAGGTCGGCCTTCCGGAGGTTCCGGGGCTCCTTGCCGTCGTCGCTCTTCACCGCGAACTCGATCGCCTCGACTCTGCGGAAGTACTCCTCCGAGAGCGACATCTGAGCCGTAGGGATGTTGAGCGGCGTGGCCTCGAGGAAGCCGGCGACCTTGTGGATCAGCGACCCGATGACGTCGACGACCTCGACCTGCTTCTGACGCGCCTGCTCGAAGAAGTAGTCGCGGAGCTCCGGACGGACGAGCGTGAACACGATCATCGCCTCGGCCTCCTTGGCCTTGGCGAGAACGTCACGCACCGACGACTGGTCGCGGACGCGCGTGAAGAGGCGCACCCGGACCCGCTGGTCGGGGAACTGGAGCAACGCGGCGCGAACGACTCGTTCGGCGGTCTCGCCGGTCGAATCGCTGACGACGTAGATCGGTCGCCGCAGCGTCTCCGTCACTGGGTGCTCAGCCGTTGCGCTTGAGCTTGCGGCCGAGCGCGCGCTTGTGCATCCGGTTCACCCGGCGGCGGTTCTTCGCCTTGTTCTTGGCGTTGCGACGCGCGGTCTTGTTGCGCTTCCCGATGCGGGACTTGGATCCGATAGGCAGGTACATGGTGACCCGGTCGATAGCCGACGGACGGGGGAGGGGCAAGCGGATCGGACCGGCTTTTTGCCGGATTTCGCGAGACGGAAAGAAAGAAGCCCCCGCCGATGAACGGCGAGGGCTTCCCTCTCTAGTGGCCGGCTCAGCCGGCCATCACGACCTCACTCCGGGACGCAGGCCGCGTCGGCGGTGCCGGGCATCGAGCAGCGCTCGGTCGAGCGGCAGTCCGCGTCGGTGGCGCAGCCGGGCCAGCAGGCCTTGGCGTCGGCGGTGAAGTCGACGCAGCCGAGACCGGCGCCGCACTCGTCGGCGCTGGTGCACTCCTGCACGCAAAGGGCGAAGGTCGGGTCCTCTTCGTCGAAGCCGACGCAGACGCCGCTGTCGCCGCAGACGTTCTGGTCCTCGGGGGTGCCCTCGGTGAACCACGGCGCGGCGCAGTTGCGCACCGAGCAGTAGCCGTCGGGGAAGGCGTCGCTGGTGATGCAGAAGCCGTTGCCGAGCGGGGAGAAGCAGTCCGAGTCCTCGGTGCAGCCTGCGCCGGTGTTCGGCGTGGTCACGGTCTCGCTGTACTCGATCGGGAGGCAGACGCCGTTGTCGGCGGTGCCACCGGCGGCGGTGCCGCCCCAGAAGCAGCCGTAGCCGTCACGGCACTCGGCCTGCGCCACGCCGTCGACGACCCAGGTGGCCGGGTCGCTGGTGGTGTCGAGACCACCGACGGTGCAGCCCTGGAAGCAAGCGAAGACGCCCACGCCGGCCTCCTGACAGACGCCGTCGTTCGCGCACTCGTTGCCCGCGATGTCGCAGCGGAACTTGGTGCAGGAGCCGCCGGCCCAGGAGCCGTCGTCCGGATCCTCTTCGATGCAGAAGCCCTCGGCCTCACAGTCGGAGTCCGTGGTGCAGGTGTCGCCGCCCGACGCGGTCGGGGTGCTCGGCGCGCCCTCGCAGCGGCTGGCCGCGTTGCAGACCGCCTCCGAGGAGGTGTCGTACACGAGGTTGTCGAAGTTGGTGCCCGGGTTGTCGCAGGCGTCGGGGTCGGCCGGGGAGGCCTCGCCGCAGTCGTCCGGCGTACAGGCCGCCGCGTCGTCCTCACAGTCGGCGGGGGTCTGGATGCCCGGCACGCCGTTGTTCTCCTCGCGGGAGACGCGACACTGCGCGTCGCTGGTGCAGCCGATGAAGCAGACTTCCTGCGTCAGGAGGCACTCGTAGCCGTCGCGGCACTCGTTGCTGTCGAGGCTCGGCGTGCAGTTGTTGAGGCACATGCCGGGGATGAAGTCCGCGGGGTTGTCCGGGGTGTCCTCACCGAAGATGTCGACGCAGGTCGCGCAGTCGGTGCAGACCGGGTCGACGTCCTCGTCGCCACGGAGGTTGCACTGCGACGGCGTGATGCCGTCCTGCGGGAACGAGGTGGTGCAGTAGCCGCCGACGAAGATCGGGGTGTCGATGGGGGTGTCCTCGCCATCGGGGTTGTTCAGGATCGGGTCGTCCGCGCCGCCGGTCGTGCTCCCGAAGGAGGACGACTCGAGGCAGAACGCCGCCGCCGAACGGCAGCCGCGGGCCGCGGTGCACTCTTCACCGGTGGTGCAGGCGCCGCCCATCCCACCGTCGGTGCCCGAGTCGACGTCACCGCCGTCGACGGGCATGCCGCCGTCCTCGTCCATCCCAAAGTCGATCATGAGGGTGGTCGAGTCACCGTCATCATCACCACAACCGAAGCCCGCGATCGCGAGCACGGCCGTCAAGCCAATCATCCGCTTCATTCTGTGTTCCTCCGAACCTTCGCCGCCGAAACGGCCCAAGTTTTGTGGCCCATCGGCGTTCGATGGATGCCTCCTGACGAGGGGGCGCCAGGAATCCGCGCAACGTAGCGGGGGCCCTGGGGAGCGTCAAGCAGCCCACATGTGTGCAACGGCTCCGTTGCGCCGTACCCCGCCCCGACTCCGGGCGAGCCTTCGCACACAGCGGCGAATGGCTGCTCTAGACGTCCCATGACATCGATTCACGGCGTGTGATTCATCACGGACTCCGGGGATCCCGCCTGCCTCCGGGCGCGGTGGAGTCAGACGCGGCGCTGCTGCCGCGCGCTTCGGTCGCGGTGGAGTCAGACGCAGCAGCCCAGCGTGTCCGGGCACCGCCCCGCTCCGCGCTGCGGTCGGTCGATTTGGCAGACGCTAGAGGATTCGAACCTCTGACCTCCGCCGCGAGAGGCCTGCGTG
>CAYXAP010000003.1:0-50174 GCA_964462035.1 uncultured Sandaracinus sp. | reverse complement strand
TGGCAGACGCTAGAGGATTCGAACCTCTGACCTCCGCCGCGAGAGGCCTGCGTGGTTCGACTTGGCAGACGCTAGAGGATTCGAACCTCTGACCTCCGCCGCGAGAGGCCTGCGTGGCAGCCGGCGCCGCGGCGGAAGTTCGGTGCTTGGCAGACGCTAGAGGATTCGAACCTCTGACCTCCGCCTCCGGAGGGCGGCGCTCTATCCAGCTGAGCTAAGCGTCCGTGAGCGGCACTTGTACGACGTGACCGGTGTCGGGGCAACCCCTGGATCTCGCTGGCGGGCGCCGGCGGATCGGCGGGCTCTCGTCGGCGGCGATTCGCCGAACGCGGGCCATTCGTTGCCGGCGGGGCCGGAACGAGGCTTGCGATGGAAGGGGCCATGCTGGTCGCCGCCGCCTGCCTCTTCTCGCTCGGGCTGATCCTCGCGCCTCATCTGCCCCAGCTCCGGTGGCCTGCGGTCGTCGCGCTCGTCATCGCGATCCTCCTCGGTTACGTCGGCCGCAGGGCCCGGGCGCGCTCCTGGGCGATTCCACTGGTCCTCGCGGCCTTCGCCGCTGGGGTGGTCGCTGGCCCGCGGGAGGTCTCCCGCTCCGTGCCGCGTGGGACCGCACGGATCGAAGGGCGGGTCGCCTCCGTCCGGCTCGACCGAGATGCGGACGTCATCGTCGAACGCGGTCGGCTCCTCGAATCCGGAGGCGGCGTGCCGCCGGGCGCCAGGGTTCGTGTCGACGGCCTCGGTGCGGCCCCAGGCGCTCGGGTGCGGCTGCTCGTCTCGCTCGGGCCGATGGGGCGCTTTCACAACCCGACGCCGCACCCCGACTGGCTCGACGGCCGCGCCATCGACGGGCTCGCGGAGCTCCAAGCCCCACCGCATGTCGTGGACGAGGCCGCGCTCGGCGGACTGCTCCACGGCGCACGGCAGAGCCTCCGTCGTCGCCTCGATGCGACGCTACCGCCGCGCGCGGCGGGCATCGCCCGGGCGCTGCTGCTCGGGGACGGGGCCGCCGTCGCGCGCGAGGACCGCGACGTGGTCCAGCGGGCGGGGCTCGCTCACCTCCTCGCGGTCTCCGGGCTCCACGTCGCGCTCGTGGTCGGAGCCTTCTTCTTGGGGTGCCGCGCCTGGCTACGGCACCGTGGCCGCCGAGAGCCAGAGCGGCTCGCCGCTGCCGCGGCCGTCCCCATCGCCTTCGGCTTCGCCCTGATGGCTGGCGGCGCACCGAGCGCCTGGCGCGCCGCGGGCATGGCCGCGATCGGGCTGGCCGCGATCGTGGCTCGGCGGCGGCCGCGGGGGGCGGCGGTCGCGGCCCTCACCGTCATCGTCTACGCGCTCGCGAGACCTGAAGACGGCGCGCGCCCCGGGTTCCTGCTCTCGGTGCTCGCCACCGCCGCCATCGTCGCGTTCCCCGTTCCCGAGGAGGGGCTGCGCGCGGCGGCCATCGTGAGCCTGCGAACCACGCTGGCCACCGCGCCCCTCGTGGTGTGGTGCTTCGGCTCGCTCCCTCCACTGGGGGTCCTCGCGAACGTCGTGCTCGTGCCGGTCGCCGTGCTCGTGCTCGTGCCACTCGCGTTCGGTCACGCGCTCCTCGCCGGGGTCGGCGCCGGGGCCATGAGCGCACCGATCTTCACCACGGCTTGCGATGGCCTGCTGGGGGCCGCCACGCTCTTCGGCGCCGGGAGTGAGCCGCTGCCGCCCCCGGACGTCGCGCAGGGCGCGCTCGTCGCCCTCCTCTGCTTCGGTCTCCTCGCCGCTCGTGGCTGGCGCAGTCGAGTCGCGCTCTGCGCGATCGGTCTGCTCGGACTGGCGGGCGCCGAGTGGCACCTGCGCATCCGCGAGCAGCCCACCGGCCGTCTGCGCATCACCATGCTCGACGTCGGTCAGGGGGATGGAGCGCTGGTCGACCTCCCGAACGGCGAGCTCCTGCTCATCGACGCCGGGGGCGGTCGGCCCGATCCGGGCAGCCGCGCCCTGGTACCACTCCTTCGAGCCAGGCGCCGCGCGCGAGTGGACCTGGCGGTGCTCACCCATCCCCACCCCGATCACTTCGGTGGGCTGCGAGCCGTCCGCGACGCGATGCCCGTGCGTGAGCTATGGGACTCTGGGCAAGCGGAGGCCGAGACACCGCACGGTCCGGTCGCCCGCATGCTCCGCGCCGCACGGCGCGCGAGCGACGAGGTCCGGCTGGCGGCGTCGCTCTGTGGTCGACCGCGTCGGGTCGGCGACGCGACGCTGGAGGTCCTATGGCCCTGTCCGGGCTACGACCCGGGCTACGATCCGAACGACAACTCGATCGTCGTCCGGCTCAGCTACGGCGAGCGCCGATTCCTCTTCACCGGCGACATCGAAGAGCTCGCCGAGCACGCGCTGGTCGACGGCGGGACCGACCTGCGCGCGGACTGGCTGAAGGTCCCCCACCACGGCTCACGCACGTCGTCGACCGACGCGTTCCTCGACGCGGTCCAGCCGCGACTCGCGGCCGTGAGCTGTGGGCGGCGCAACCGCTTCGGTCACCCGCACCCCGAAGTCGCCGCTCGCTACGATGCACGCGGCATCCCCCTCTTCCGAACCGACACCGAGGGCGGCCTGGTCTTCGAGTCCGACGGCCGAACGATCCGAGCCGTCACCACCCTCCCCTGACGATCAGTCGACGATGCAGCCTTCGATCTCGAAGTCGGCGGTCAACGTCGCGGTGGCCGAGTCGGGGCCCTCGAGCTCGCAGTCGACGGCAATCTCGACCTCCGAGCCGCCATCCTCGCGCTCGAGGATCTCGGCGGTGCAGCCAGCACCGAGCGCAGCGCTGTATTCGTCGGAGCCGAGCTGAGCGACGGCGTAGCCGCTCGCGCCCTCGGCAGGAATCGAGAGCTCGACTCGGTGGAGACCCAGCCCCTCCGGCGGCGCGCCGGGGGCGCGAACCATCAGCTCGACGTCCTCGCCGGTCACGCTGCATCGCCCCGCCATCTGGCTGCCGGTGTCTTCCTCGCGCGCGAGATCGATCAGGCGAGTCTCCTCGGGGAAGTCGAAGCCGGTGACGGCGCCGTCGGCGTCCACCTGGAGCGAGCCGGAGATGGTGAGCCCCTCGTCGTCGCCGCAAGCGACGGCCAGAAGGAGCGAGGCGAAGAGAGCGATGCGCATGCCCAAGGGTACAGCGAAGACCGTGCCAGGCGTTTTCATCAATGATTTCGTGACACCGGTCCGACTTCCCGCGAACTTTCGTTCACGAGAGCGGGTCACATCGCCGCGAGATGGGCGCCGATGCGGGCCAGCACGACGTTGCCGATCGCCAGCACCAGGATGGCGATCCCGAAGATCCGGAGGCTCTTGGGCGAGACGTCCTCACCGGCCGCGGCCTTGCGCAGCCGGCCGCTCAGCACTCCGGTCAGGGCAGCCACGATCAGGCCGATGGTGATCTTGGCGTGCATCCACCCTTGGCTCAGATAGCCGTCGAGGCTCAGCGCGAACATCGTCAGCCCGCCGATCCAGGCGAGCACCATCCCCGGCGTCGCGACCCGAAGCGCGACACGGCGGGAGACCGTGGCGAGCGAACGCTTCGCCTCGCCTTCGGCGGACGCCGCGACGAGCGCCACGCTGAGCGCGCCGCCGATCCAGAGCATCACGCCGATGACGTGCACGATGCGGAGCCAGGTGTTCGGGTCGCTCATGGGGCTGCCTCTCCGATCGGCGTCTCGTAGATTCGGTAGGTCTTGTAGACCTTCCCGCGCATCGCCTTGATGCCGAGGTTGATGGGGCGGTTGTCCTCGAGGGTCCAGCTCAGCTCGGCCCACTCGTAGCCGTACTCGATCCCTCGGTAGGCCAGCTCGGCGTACATCGCCGTCGAGAGCCCTCCGTAGCGCTTGATGCCGCGCATCTTGTTCTTGATGCCGAGCAGCATCAGTCGAGCCGACTTCGGCCCCTTCACCTTCAGCCGCCAGAGCAGCTTCGCCCAACCGAAGGGCAGCATCCTGCCGTTCATGTCATGCGTCATGGCGTAGAGGTTCGGCAGGCAGATCACCATGCCGACGGGCTCGCCCTTCACCTCGGCGAAGAAGGCGAGGCGCTCGTCGATGATGAGCTTCATGTCCTCGGCCATCTTGTCGACCTCGGCCTCGGTGGTCGGCACGAAGCCCCAGTTGTGCGCCCAGGCGTCGTTGAAGATCTCGAGCACGATGCCGAGCTCTTCCCGCATGCGGCTCTTGTCCACGCTGCGGAACTTCACCTCGGGCAGCTCCTTCATCCGTGCGTGCGCCCTCGCCGCGCGCTTCGGCGGCTCGGCGACCTCGTACTTCCAGGCCCACAGGTCCTTCTTCTTCGTCAGCCCGGCGCCCTCGGCCAGCTTCTGCTGATACTCGCGGTGATGGCCCATCGCGAGCGCCGGCGGCGTGTCGAAGCCGTCGACGAGCAGGCCCGCTTCTTCCCAGATGTAGAGACTCAGCGGCCCGCGCATGGCGGTCATTCCCCGCTTCTCGAGCCAGCGCCGAGCGCGGTCGAGCAGCGCGTCGGCGACCTCCTGATCGTCGATGGTGTCGAAGAAACCGAAGAAGCCGGCGCCGTCGTCGTGGACCCGCAGGTGCTCGTGATCGATCTGCGCGCTGATGCGCCCGACCAGCTCGCCGTCCCGCCATGCCGTGAAGAGCGCGCCCTCGGCGTGCTCCCAGAACGGATTCTTCCCAGGGGTGAGCCGATCCTTCAACTCCATCCGGAGCGGTGGCACGTAGTTGGGGTCGTCGGCGAAGACGAGCTCCTGCACGCGGATGAAGTCTCCGAGGTCGGCGCCGGGAGCGTGCTGACGGATCTCGATGGCCATCAGCCCTCCTTCGGAGTCGGCGACGTCATGTCGATGGGTTTCACTGCGGCGTCGAACTCCTCGGCGCTCATGAAGCCCAGCTCGACGATGGACTCGCGCAGGGTCGTGCCCTTCTCGAAGGCGTTCTTGGCGACCTTCGCGGCCTTGTCGTAGCCGATGTGCGGGTTGAGCGCGGTCACCAGCATGAGCGAGCCGTGCAGGTTCTTTTCGATGTTGGCCTTCACCGGCTCGAGGCCACGCGCGCAGCGCTCTTCGAAGCTCGCACAGGCGTCACCGAGCAGGCGAAGCGACTGGAGCAGCGCCTTGGCCATCACGGGCTTGAAGACGTTGAGCTCGAAGTTGCCCTGGCTGCCGGCGAAACCGACCGTCGCGTCGTTCCCGAAGACCTGGCAACAGACCATGGTCATGGCCTCGCACTGCGTCGGGTTCACCTTGCCAGGCATGATCGAGCTGCCCGGCTCGTTTGCCGGGATGGCGATCTCGCCGATGCCGCAACGAGGCCCGCTGGCGAGCCAGCGCACGTCGTTGGCGATCTTCATGCAGGCCACGGCGAGCTGCTTGACCGCGCCGTGGGTGCCCACGAACGCGTCGTGGGCCGCGAGCGCGGCGAACTTGTTCGGCGCCGTGACGAACGACTCGCCGGTGATCTCACCGATCACCTCGGCGACCCGCTTGGCGTAGCCCTCGACCGTGTTCAGGCCGGTACCCACCGCGGTGCCACCGAGGGCGAGCTCGTGCAGCTGCGGGAGGGTCCTCGAGATGGCGTCCATCGCGTGGTCGAGCTGCGCGACCCAGCCGCTGATCTCCTGGCCGAGGGTGAGCGGCGTGGCGTCCTGCAGGTGGGTGCGGCCGATCTTCACCACGTCGGCGAAGGCCTCGGCCTTGTCGTCGAGGGTGTCGCGGAGCTGCTTCACCTTCGGGAGGCACTCGCGGATGGCCTTCACCGCGGCGATGTGCATGGCCGTCGGGAAGGTGTCGTTGCTCGACTGCGAGCGGTTCACGTGGTCGTTCGGGTGCACCGGCGTCTTCGAGCCGAGCTCGCCGCCGGCCAGCTCGATGGCGCGGTTCGAGATCACCTCGTTGACGTTCATGTTCGACTGGGTGCCCGAACCGGTCTGCCAGACGACCAAGGGGAAGTGGTCGTCGAGCTTGCCGCTGATGACCTCGTCCGCGGCCTTCACGATCAGGTCGCGCAGCTCCGGCTCGAGGTTGCCGAGCTCGGCGTTGGTGATCGCCGCTGCCTTCTTGAGCACACCGAACGCCCGGACGACCTCGGTGGGCATCCGATCGTCGCCGATGGGGAAGTTCATCTTCGAGCGGGCCGTTTGCGCCCCGTAGTACCGGTCCGCCGGCACCTCGATCTCACCCATGGAGTCCTTCTCGATCCGTACGTCGCTCATCGCTTGGCTGACCTCCGACCCGCGGCTTACCGCAAGCGGCCCCTCGGATCTACCGGACCGGTGGAAGCGGGCGAAATCCCGCAGGATGTTCGACATCGGCCGCCGTTGTTCTATCTCTGGGGCCATGGTGCCCACGCTCCGCGCGGCCATCGCCGCCCTTCTCGGTCTCTTGGCCCTCGCCGGCCCGGCGCAGGCCCAAGGCGACCCCCGCGCCCAGCTCGCGGCCCTTCGGGCGAACCCGCCCGAGGGCATCCCGGAGGGGACCCTGACGTCGATCGAGCACCTGCTCGACACCGCGGACCGGATCGAGCCGCGGGACTTCGAAGAAGAGGCCCAGGCCTGGCGCCAGCGTGCCCGACGCTACCTCCAGATGGCCGCGGAGGGCACCGACCCCTACCCGCTGGCGAAGAACGAGATCGTCAACCGGGGCTACCGCTCGGTCATCTCGGAGCGGCTCCAGGGCTACGCGATCTACGTGCCGCCCGACTACGACCCCACCAAGCGCTACCCGCTCTACGTCGCGCTCCACGGCGGCTCGTCGAACGGCAACCTCTTCCTGGGCGTGGTGCTCGGGAACAACATGGACTGGCTCACCTACGATGAGCACCTCTACGACGACTACACCCCGCGCTGGTCGCCGGAGTGGATCGTCGTGGCGCCGACCGGCTACGGCCAGATCATGTGGCGGTGGATGGGCGAGCAGGACGTGCTCGACGTCATCGACGACGTGCAGCAGCACTACTCGGTCGATCCGAACCGCGTCGTCCTCGGCGGCCTCTCGAACGGCGGCGTCGGCGCCTACGCCATCGGCATGCGCCACAGCTGGCGCTTCGCGATGGTCCAGGCGATGGCCGGCGCGCCCAGCTGGGAGCAGTACCTGGGCGGCCGGATGGAGTCGGCCGAGCGCCGCGTGGTCCGTCCCTGGAGCGGCATGCACCTGGCCGAGAACTCGGTGAACACGAGCTTCCACTACTACCACGGGCGCACCGACACCGGCCCGATGCGCCCACGCTACGTCGAGGAGTTCACCCGCCACCTGCGCTCGCTCGACGGCGTGCCGGTGAACGAGACCTGGTTCGACGCCGGCCACGACATCCTCTACCGGGTGCACCGCCACGGCCGGGTCTACGACCGGCTCGACCAGACCCGCGACCCGCGTCCGGCGTCCGTGCGCGTCGTGACCGGTGACTACCGAGCCGCCCGCCAGCACTGGCTGAGCGTCACGCGCATCCGCAGCTACCCGCGCATGGCCGAGGCCCGCGGCGCGGTCGCGGACGGAACGCTGACGCTCACGCCAGACGAGAACGTCGACGCCCTCGCACTGCACGTGGGCGACGTGCCTTTCGGTACCGGCGAGGCTCGGATCGTCGTTGGCGACGACGAGGTCTTCCGCGGGTCGGTGGCGTCGCTCGGCACCACCCTGAACCTGGTCCGGAGCGCCGCCGGATGGCGCACCGGCTTCCCCCCCAGCGATGGCCTGCGCAAGCGACCGGGCCTGAGCGGTCCGATTGCCGACGCCTACGTCGGCCGGATGGTGCACGTCTACGGCACCCGCAACGCCGACCACACCGAGGACCTGCGCGAGGCGGCCCAGCGTGGAGCGCGCGGCTGGCCGCTCTGGTCCTGGGACCTCTCCCAGGAGGTGATCGCCGACAGCGAAGTGACCGACGCGCTGATGAAGAACGCGCACGTCGTGCTCTACGGCTCACCGGGCGACAACGCCGTGCTCGAGCGCGTCGCCGGCGCCCTGCCCATCCGAATCGAGGAAGGGGCCGTGGTCGTTGGCGACGAACGCCACACGGGCAACGACGTCGGGGTCCGCTTCATCTACCCGAACCCGCTCGCACCCGAGCGCTACCTCATCGTCCAAGCCGGCGCGACGCCCCGCGCGGTGAAGAAGGGCAACGAGCTCCCGGAGTTCGTGCCGGACTACATCGTCTACGACGACGACACCGTGAGTGGGCCACAGCGCCGGACCACGGGACCCAAGCCCGTGCGGGCGATGGGCTTCTTCGACGATCGTTGGCAGCTGCCAGGCGCGAGCGAGGAGACCGCCGAGGGCGCCGGCCCCGACCAGACCGACGCCACCGCCGAAGCCGAGGAAGAGGAGCCGTCGCTCCCCGTGCCGCCCGCCCCCGCCGTGCCGGATCCGCCCCGGCGCTTCCACGCGCCGCGCAGTGATCAGGCCGGCCAGGCCGCGCGCCGCATCGCGCGGCTGGTGCCGACCTTCGAGAACTACCGAGCCATGATCGGTGGCGCGGAGTGGCGGGTGCACCGGCCCGCCGTGTGGTCCATCGGTCCCACCGAGCCCTGCCTCGAGTCACTCCGCGAGCTCGGCGTCGAAGCCCGGCCGCGCCCCGAGCCCCACCCCCTCACACCGAACCCGGTGGAGATCCTCGGCCCGGTCGATGGCGTCTGGTTCCGCATGACCCACGAGGAGCAGCCGTTGGTGATCAGCTGCGAGATGGCCAAGCGGCTGCCGACCATCATCGGGATCCTGAAGGAGCACGGCATCCACGGGGTCGAGATCCTCAGCGCCCACCGGGACTTCCCGCGAACGAGCTTCCACCGGATGGGGCTCGCGCTGGACCTCATGCGCTTCTGGACCGACGACGGCTGGCTCTCGGTCGAGGACCACTACGAGGCGACCCCGATGCAGAAGACCTGCAGCGGTCGCGCGCCCGGCGACCGGCGGGCGCGCGCCCTGCGAGCCATCGCCTGCGCCCTCTGGGAGACCGAGGCCTTCTCGAGCGTGCTCACGCCCAACTACAACGAAGGCCACCGGGACCACTTCCACATCGACGCCCGTCCCGACGATCCCCGCCTCTTTCTCCGGTAGGAGCGCGGAAGCGTTGCGCCCGACGCCGTGCGGACTACAACGGCGGCGATGCATGACGAGACCCGCGCCGCCCTCGAGGCCCTCCAGACCGCGCTCGGCGTGAGCGGGGCCCTGGCGGAGGACCCCGTCGAGGCTCTGGAAGCGCTCGCCGAAGCGGCCGAGCCGGTGACGAAGCGCACGTTCGACGGCGACCCCTACCCCTCGCTCGTACTGGCCCTCGCCCCCGCCCCGGCGGAGCTCGAGGTGGCCACCCGCGTCAGCGACCTGGTCGCGTTCGAGACGAGCTGGTGGCAGCACGTCGGCTTCTACGTGGACCGTCAGGAGGACCCGGACGGGCGGCATCGCGTCTACATCCGCGACGAAGAAGCGCTGCCCGGCCAGCCGTGGCACTCGCTCCCGTCGATCGCTGCGCTCGCCGAGGGCTGGGCGCAGGCCGCCGGTGGCGACACCGAGGTCGATTGGCGCGAGCTCGACGACGACCAGTGGGAGGGCGGCCCGACCTCCGGCGCGTTCGTGCTGGAGACCATGATGCACGGCTCGCTGGCCGCTCAATGGGCGCTGGCGGGCATCGGGGCGTACCTGCCGCAGCGGCCCGAGCTCGCCGAGCAGCCGCTGCCCGTCGACCCCGACGCGAGCGGCCGCGAGCTCTGTCTTCACGCGCTGCGCGTGCTTCGCCTGGCTGGGAGCTTCCAGCTGCCCGAGGCGATGCCCGAGCTGAGCGAGGACCAGCAGGCGTACATCGAGCACCTGCGCGACCTCGAGGACGCGTTCGCCGGCCGAGAGCCCGCAGTGGTCACCAACACGGCCGCCGAGAAGGGTCCGCTCCGCAAGGAAGCGAAGACCTGGCTCAAGGGCTTCGCCGATTCGGCGGAGCCGGCGGACCCGCTGGCTGGCCTGGGCGCCCTCCTCGGCGAGCCGGAGCCCGAGCCCGAGCCCGAGCCGCTGACCACCTTCGAGAAGAAGCTCCGCGCCGGCGTCGACTCCGTGGTGACGAAGCTCGTCGACTCGGGCGACCTCGAGGTGCTCCAGCACGACATGCTCATCGACGAGCTGACCCGGGTCGCCGAGGACGCGCGCAGCCCCAAGCACCTGCTCAAGAAACTGGTGCGCGCGACGGTGGAGTCGGAAGCGGTCGAGGAGATCTACGCCTCCGACGACGACCTCCACGACGCCTTCAAGAAGGGCCTCGGCTTCGTCTAGACGGTGGACGGGGTCCGTGATCTGCGGTCTCCACGCGCACCTCAAACGTGCTGGAGTATCGTCCTTTCGAAGCGCCTCTCCGACTCGCCCCTCGGAAGTTCACCGACCGCTCTTCTGCGAAGTCGCGGCCAATCCTTGCCGCGAGGGCCTCGGCGGCTGAAAGGGGCGACCCCCACGGGGCAGGTGGCTCGAGTCCGCGTGCCCCGAGCAGTAGCAGAGAGATGGTTCCAGCTCGGAGGTCCAGGCCGCAACCAGCCCGAATTCTTCGTTGACGACATTCTTGGGCTTCAGCATCTTAATGCAGGCGGAGTGGAGGTGCTTCCGATGATGGAGGCTGCGGAGAGGTTCTTTAAGGGCACGTTCTAGTTGATAAACGTGATGAGAGACGATGATTGTCGGTTTGATGGCGCGTCCCGGGCGCAGTTGCGTTTGGCGTGCAGCGGAATATGCATGCTGGCCAGCAGTGACCCGTTGTCAGCACGAGGGCTCTTGGTCAGCTTCGAAAAGTTCGATGATCGAATCGCTGGAATGGAAGATGTGCCGCAGATCGTTGGGCCGTATCTTCGAGAGGGAGACTCGCTGGGACGAGCTGAGACGAAGTTCGGTGCCGAGCTGAATTCGGGATCCCCGTCTGAACTAATGCTCTGGTTCGCGATGGGCTTCGCGTCGTATGGCGTCAAGATGGACGTAGGCCGTTTGGTCGGAAAAGAGCCAGGTGAAATGGCGGAAATTATTGCGGCAAATGGGATCATGTTGTCGATGTCGTCGATCGCTCTGTTGGATGAGTGTCTTGTGTTTCTGGTTGTTAGGATGCTCAGAGGCGAAGTTTCAAAGTCGGCTAAGGTGCCCGAGTTCGTTGACCAGCTGCAGGAGTTGCGCCTAAGAATTTTGCGGGCGCTCAATAAGGGGATCGGTCCGAGGTAGATCCAAGGTGATCCGTTCGAGGTAACCCAGGGGTCAAGGTGATCTGTCCGAGGTAACCCAGGAGGAAGTGGGTCAAGGGAGGCTCTGCTGACGGTTTCCCGTGACCGACGCCGCCAGGGCGTCGGCGTCTGACTCCAGCGGGTTCCACCGCAATGGGAACCGGCCGTTCATCTGGGAATTCCTGCATCGACCGCCAGAGTATAGTCCTTTCGAAGCGCCTCTCCGACTCGCCCCTCGGAAGCTCACCGAACCGCTCTTCTGCGAAGTCGCGGCCGATCCTGGCCGCGAGGGCCTCGGCGGCTGAAAGGGGGCGCCCTGCCGGCGACGACCCGAAGAAGCTCCGCAAGATCAAGAAGAGCAAGCCGCCCGAGCGCGGCTACGCGCACTTCGACGAGGAGACCTTCGAGAGGCTCCAGAGCTCCGAGCCCGAGCGGCTGGTCAGCCGCTTCGAGGTCACCACCGCGATGGTGCTCAACGTACTCAGCCGTTCGGCACCGGCGGACTCGCGCCCCAAGGCTGGCTGCGAGGGCCTGCGAACGCTCATCGAACGCAGCCACGAGGCGCGCAAACACAAGTTCCGCCACGGACGCCGCGCCTTGCAGATCCTCCGCTCGCTCCGCGACGCGGGCATCGTCGAGATCACCGAGGGTGGCGCCCGACCGAGCGTCGACCTGCAGGACGACTTCTCGCTCAACCAGTCGCTCAGCCTCTGGGTCGTCGAGGCGATCACGACCCTCGAGCCCGAGGCACCGGACTACGCCCTCGACGTGCTCAGCTTCGTCGAGGCGACCCTCGAGAACCCCGGCTCCATTCTCCGCGCGCAGCTCAGCACCCTGAAGGGCCGCGCGGTGAACGCGATGAAGGCCGAGGGCATCGAGTACGACGCGCGCATGGCCAAGCTCGAGGAGATCGAACTGCCGCAGCCGCGCGCCGATCTGATCTACGCGACCTTCGAGGTCTTCGCGAAGCAGCACCCCTGGGTCGGCGACGGCGACAACCTACGACCGAAGTCGATCGCCCGCGACCTCTTCGAGATGGGCGCGAGCTTCAACGAGTACGTGAAGGAGTACGGCCGGCAGCGCAGCGAGGGCGTGCTGCTCCGCTACCTCTCGAACGCCTACAAGGCGCTCATCCAGACGGTCCCGGATTCGTCGAAGACCGAAGAGCTCCGCGACCTCGAGGCCTGGCTCAAGGGCACGGTGAAGTCGGTCGACTCGAGCCTCATCGACGAGTGGGAGCGGCTCACCGACCCCAACGCCAACGTCGACGACATCGAGAAGGTCGAGCACGAGCTCCCCGAGGAGCACGACATCACCCAGGACCGCCGCGCGTTCACCGTGATGATCCGCAACGCCGTCTGGCGGGTCGTGCGCGCCCTCGCCGGCCGCGACCTCTCGCGCCTGCGCGACGCCCTGAACGAGGTCCCCGACAAGGACGAGGTCGTCGCCGCGATCGACGCCTACTTCGAGGAGCACGAGCGCATCCTCACCGACCCCGAAGCCCGCAGCCCCAAGCACCTGCAGGTCACCGAAGACGGCGACGACTGGCTCGTCGAGCAGACCATCAGCGACCCCGCGGACCACCACGACTTCAAGCTACGCCTGAAGGTCGACCGCGCGGTGAGCGCAGAGAAGGGCCGCCCCGCCCTCAACTGGCTCGGCTTCGAGCGGCTCTGATCCGAACGCCGACCACCGACTCCGAAGGCCGACTCCGGGGACCGAACGCCGACTCGGAACGCCGACAGCCGTCAGCGCCGAAGCCAGCGGACGAAGCGGCTCCAGCGGGAAGGCCGTGGGATCGGAAGCGATCGGATCGCCACCATCTCGCGGCCATCCTCCATCGGCTCCCAGTGCTCGAGGCAGCCCGTGACGACCGCGCCTTGGTTGGTCGCGCCGTCTCCCACGAAGACCAGGTCGCCGAAGCTCGAGTCTGACGCCGCGAGCCGCTCCCGCAGCCCAACCGATCCTTCGGAGTGCACTTCGTACAGATCCCAGAACATGTCCTTCATCCGGACCCGTTCGACCGTCGCCCAGTGCGCGTCCCCACAGATGACCTGCCAAGAGACGTCCGGCTCCGCGCGCTTCCTCAACCCGGTGGTCGCCACCATCTCCCCGGTCAGTCCTCGCTCGGGTCCAGAGCCCTGGTCGCGCCCCGACGCTCACCGTAGACGCCGCGCTCCACGTCGACGACGGCGGCACCATCGGGCTGGACTCGAACCATCACGCACACGTCGCCGACGCGCATCCACCAGCGCCGTTCGTCCATCTGCTCGATGTGAAGCCAGTGATCGACCACCAGCTCATCGAACACACCGCGGTCCTTCAGAGCGATCTCCTCGCCCCCGTCGTGAGCGAGCACCCGCCACTCGGCACCCGGGCGCCGCGCGCACTTCGCGACCCATTCGCCATATCGATGATCGGTCATCAGGCCGCGCACCATGCTGCGCCGCTGCACCAACGCAAGGGTGCTCAACTAGCGCGGCGCTTCGGGGAAGGCTCTCACGGCCCCCAGTAGTCGAACACGTAGGTCGTGCCCGCCGCGACCTCGAACTCGATGTCACCACCCGGCTCCCAGTAGTCGGGTTGGTCGCAATCGATCGCGTGGACACCCGGCTCCACCCTTCCAGGGACACCAAACCCGACGGTCCACGGCTCGCCGTCCAAGTAGAGGTCACCGCAGTCACCGGGAACCGGCAGCACGAGGAGATACGTGCGCCCGCTGCGCGACGGTGCCCACCTGCCTTGTGGAGACGACTGCACCGCGATGGCGTGCACCTGCCCCGACACCGACGTCTGGGATCCGCGGCACGGTTGTGTGCGCTCGGAGGCCTGCCTGGAGACGCCGGCCATCGGCGCCGCCTGCGACCCAAACCGCCGCGACCCCTGCGACCCGACCAGCGTGTGCTGTGACGGGCTGAGCGGCCCCCGCTGTCGCCAGCCCTTCTGCGACGAGGGCGACCTGGGCTGCTTCTGAAGGGTCGCTCGGCACGCGGCCGTCGTCGTCTTCCGCGCCATCGGCTCGTCCCATGGGCCAAACCTCGGCGGCTGCGGAGCGCGATCAGCGGAGGCGGCGACGGGCGCGGACTCGGCCCAGCGTCGGGAGCGTGCGGACCTCTATCGTCACCTCTGGCGCGAGCTCCAGCGTGAGCACGCGGGCGTCGATGCGCAGGCGCGGGCGACGGACGCCTTCGGGTACCCCGGGCAGATCCTCCAGCCGGATCGAGCGGACGATGAGCTGGTCGTCATCCCGGGCGTAGACCCGCACGATGCCCCAGTCGCGGCGTGACGCTCGATCCGCCAGGAGGCTCACCAGCTGTCCGTCATCCGTGACGACCATCCGTCGAACCTCGTTGCACCCCAAGGAGGTCGACCAGAGGGGGGCCCCTGAGCAGGCGTCCCCCTCGTACACCCGGACATCGTGCATGCAGAAATATCCCGCGCCGGCGCTGAGGGTCGCGGTGGCCGAACGCCGGCCGCGCGCCGAAGCCCGGCAGTCGGCCTGTGCGCTGGCGGGGCTCGACGCCATGGAGAGCCACGCGAGGCAAGCAGCGACGACGGCGGCGGAGAGGGAAAAGCTCTTCATGTGCGCTTCACGTAGCCACGAGTCGGCGAAACGTGACCAAGAGTCGGCACGTCCCATCCATCCACGGTGACGGCACCCTGCTTTCGGGTGGCTCGCGGTCCAAAGTCGCGACGCGCTCCGCCGTGACGGCCACGCAGGTCGCGCGAAGGATCGAAAGCGCCGCTCCGTCTCCTCGGCCAATCCGGCACGGTGGGCGGCGAGGTCTCGACGCACGGGCTCCGGAAAACGAGGAGGCGGCGGCTCCATCGGTGATGTCCTCATACCATCCGATTCGCGACACCGGAGGCCCCCCGCGCGCGAGGGGGTGAATACACTCGTCCGGCGCGGCGTCGGCGCAGGCCCGAAGGAGAGGAAGAGACGATGGAGTCAGGGATGGACCGCGCCGCTCGGCGCGACGAAGGCGAGCATGGCGAGCGGCGCCGCGGCCTGAGCCCGAGGGAGCTGCGGGAGGCCCGCCGGCTGATCCGTCGCTGGCGCCGTCGCGTCGGGGGCGCGGCGATGCTGGCGTTGAGCGCCTGCGGCCCACGGGACGCCCACTACGAGCTGACGCCCATCGGGCCGGAGGTGTCGATCTCGCCCGCGAGCCCCATCTTCGCCGGCGCCAGCTACGTGGCGCTGGTCCGTCCGCCCGATCGCTCCGAGTCGGGGCCCCAGATCCTGATGGAGACCCGCGACCCGAGCTGCCGGGTCGCGCTGGAGCGATGGGAGCAGACCCGGTCGCACGTCGCCGAGCTCACCGGCGCCATCGAGTCGCTGGATCGGAGGATCGAGCGGGCCGAGGACGAGGAGACTCGAGCCGTGATCCAGGCGGAGCGCGATCGGTACGCGGCCGAGCTCGCGGAGGCGTCCGGAGATCAACGGTGTCCGGACGCCGTCGGCGACGCGATCGCCCGCCTCCCGAGCGGGAACAACGTCGTGCTCCTGCAGGGCGACGCGGTCCGGGTGCTCTCCTCGATGAGCGACCTCGCGCCCATCGAGAGCGCGGAAGAGGCCATCGTCGGCCTCTGGCTGGAGGGCCGCTCGGTGCGGCTCGCCGAGTCCCAGGCGCGCCGGGTGAGCGGAGGCTTCGAGGTCACCGCGAGCGCCTCGGAGAGCGAGACTCTCGGTGGCCCGGACGAGGACGACGAGTGTCGGGTGCCCGTCGTGCGGCGGGAGTACCGCGAGGTGCTCTTCGTGAGCACGGACGGCGCCGTTCGGTCCGTGGATCGAGAGCTCCGCTCGCAGTCGGTGGGGTCCGAGGACGTCTGCCACACCTACGGGCGCCGCACCGACGGAGCTCGCTCTCGCCCCGCAGCACGGACCCTGGCCGCGTTCCTCCAGCGCGCCGCCGACGAAGAGGCAGAGGCCATCGTCGCGTTCGAGCGGCTCGCGGCGGAGCTTCGCCACCATGGCGCCTCCGCCGGCTTGGTCGACGCGGCCCGCGCTGCGGCCGACGACGAGCGACGACACGTGGCGATGGTCGTCGCCCTCGGCGCATCGCTGGGCTCGCCGATCCACGCCGAGGCCCCGCGGCGACCGCTGCCCACCCGCGACCTGGAGGCGGTGCTGCTGGAGAACGCCGTCGAAGGCTGCGTTCACGAGACCTACGCGGCTGCGGTCGCCCTCCACCAAGCGCGACACGCGGCCCACCCCGCCATCCGGCGCCACTTCCGTCGCGTCGCCGCCGACGAGGTCGGCCACGCGGCCTTGGCCCACGCGGTGCACGACGAGCTGTCGCCCCGACTGAGCCCCGCGGCCCGCGCCCGCGTCGCGCAGGGCCTCCGGACGGCGCGCCGACGGCTCCGAGAGAGCCGAGACCCCGAAGCGCTCCCCGAGCTCGGGCTCCCCGGCGCACGGTTCCGCGCCGCTTTCCTGGATCACCTCGAAGTCGCGGCCTGAGCCTCGGGGCGGCGGCCGATGACGCGGAAGACGGCGACCGGCTCCTCTCGACCCTTCACGTGGACCTCTTCGATCCGCTCGGCCTCGATGGCGTGCCCGACCAGCCCGTGGAGCTCACCGGAGATGAGGATGTCGCAGCCGTACTCCTTCGTCAGCCCCTCGAACCGCGAGGCGACGTTCACCGTGTCGCCGATGACCGTGTACTCCATGCGCTCGCTGTGGCCCATGTTGCCGGCGACGACCTGTCCGTAGTGCAGGCCCATGCCCGTTCGGATCTCGGGCAGCCCTCGAGAGTATCGTCCTTTCGAAGCGCCTCTCCGACTCGCCCCTCGGAAGTTCACCGAACCGCTCTTGTGCGAAGTCGCGGCCGATTGTGGCCGCGAGGGCCTCGGCGGCTGAAAGGGGGCGGCTTCAGCCCCGGCACCGTGGGCACCGACGGCCGAAACGGCGACGAGAGCGCGATCTTCGTCCTGCCGTAGCGGCGCGCAGCGTCGCTAGAGGGAGAGGTCGAACGCCATGCCCGTCGGCCCGAAGACCGAGAGCGCTCGCTCGAGACCGGTCTGGCGCGGTCCACCGATCGGGCGGTCGTCGAGATCGAGCCGGTTGCGGCTACGCACGCGCACCGCGATGCCGTAGAGGAAGGCGAGCGCGCCACCGACGATGAGCGGGGACGCGCCCGCGAGAGCGATTCCCGCTCCCTCGTAACCGTCACCGTCGCAGTAGGGTCGTCCGCGCAGTCCTCCCGGTACCGGAGGATGGGGACCACCGTGGCCATGGTGACCAAGAGGTACATCCATCATCACCGCCCCGGTGATGATGTAGGCCTGTCCGGGAAGCTGGACGTGGCGGATGGAAGACCGCTGGAGTCGGACGGGCTCCCCGTCCTGCTCGATGACCAATGTCTCCGGGTCCGGGTCGTCGATCAACGGGCCGCGCAAGGTGGTGTCCCCGCCGAGGAAGACCATGGAGGATGGCGCACACCGACCGCGACCAGAAGCGCGCAGAGGCGACCAACAAGCATGATTCCAGTCTATCGGTGCCGCGGCGCCCGCGCCTGCGATGTGCCGGCCCCGTGCCAGCCAGATTCTCTACCTGAGGGTGCTCTCGCCGCACCACCGATGGCGTGCGGCGCTGAACCGAACGTCACAGGCACGAATGCCGCCGTGGCTGAACCTTTCCGGTCACGCGGCAGATCCGCTAGGCTCGAGCGGCTGCGATGACACGCCCACTCTCCCTCGCTGTGCTGCTCTGGCTCACCTCGGTCGGGGTCGCGAGCGCCCAGGACGCGCCACGCGCAGAAGCGGCATCACTCTTCCGCGAGAGCGCCGATGCCTACCGCGACGGTGACTTCGAGCGGGCTGCCACGCTCTTGCGCCGCGCCTACGAGATCGACCCGGTGCCGGTGCTCCGCTACAACCTGGCGCGCGCCCTCGAGGGCATGGGCGAGTGGGAGGGTGCGATCGAGGCCTACGAGGCGTACCTCGCCGACGAGCCCGACACGCGCGACCGGGGGTCGATCGAGGGGCGGCTACGAACCCTACGGCGGCAGCTCGACGCACAGCGAGCCCTCGAGGAGCGGGAGCGTCAGCCAACGGATCCTGAGCCTGCGGCGGTCGAGCCCGAGCCGGAACCAGAGCCCGAGCCGGAACCAGAGCCCACGAGCGCGGGGCCCTGGGTGATCGCCGGCGTGGGTGCGGCGGTCCTCGGCAGCGCGTTGGTGACCGGCCTGCTCTCGCGCGCCGCTCACGACGATGCCGTCGACGCGAGCAGCCACGAAGAGACGGTAGACCACATCGACCGCGAGGAGCGGCTGGCGATGGTCACGAACATTCAGCTCGGGTTGGGTGGTGCGCTACTCGCCACGGGGGCCATTTGGCTCATCGTTCGCGAGGCGGGCGACGACGAGGACGGCAGCGACATCTCGGTGCGCATCGGCCCCGGCAGCGTGCAGGTCACTGGCCGCTTCTAGAACTCTAGAGCACATCTCAACAATCCTCGCCGCCGCGTCGCGGCCGCAGCACGCCTTCCGCCGCCATCCACTCGGCTCAAGAAACTCGGGCTCTAGTCGCAGGGCAGCGGCTCGAGCCCGACCTCGACGTCGTCCATGAAGATCTCCGCTGAGGGGCTGGTGACCCCGGTGTACTGCAGACCGACGTCCAGGAACTCGATCTCGCCGAAGAGCCGTTGGTCGAAGGTCTCATCCGCAGCCGTGGCTCCGCCGATCGTGGCTCGGACGGTGGTGGTCGTCTCGTTCAAGTCGACCTCGAGCGTCGTGCAGAGCCATTGGTCTCTGGCGTAGGGGGCCGAGCCCGTCGCGTAGCGGTCCAGCGGAGTACCCATGTAGACCCGGCCCAGGCCCCCGCCCGTCACCTGGAACGCCGCGAGCGGGTAGACCCCACCGACCTCCTCGCTGAGCATCATGAAGGTGATCAGCGCGTGCTCCGAGTCACTCGGCACGTAGAGCCAACTGCGCGCGTATACCGTCCCCGTCGACACGCCAGCGAAAGCCTTGATCAGTCCGGCGCGGCCCGCCGGTTCCCCGCTCACCGCGTGCAAGCTCTGCTCACCGTTGAGCCGACGGGTGGAGTCCACCGTGATGGTTCCGCCGGAACCCAAGGTCGTCTCGCTCCAGTCGCTCAGGCCCCGCTCGAAGTCATCACAGAAGATGGCGCTCGCCGTGGCGCACAGCGCAGGCATCGGCGCGTCGACGCCCAGATCGGAGCCCGCGTCGATCGGCCCGCCGCCGTCGGACCCCGCATCTCGCCCGCCGAGATCCCGTGCACCTCCATCGTCGCCCTCCCCGAGGTCCACCGCGGCCGAGGCGTCGACCTCGCCCTCCACGCAGACCTCGGAGACGCAGCTCCAGCCCGGTCCGCAGGGACAGGCGCGGCCTTCGAGGTCGACCTCCTGGGGAACGCAGCCGCTTCCGATGACGACGGCCGCACAGACGACGCCGATGAATCCGCTGACGGTGTCCCATGCCCGCACTGCTGAATCATACCTCACGCCAAGGCGCGTTGGCTTTCACCGGCCCCCCATCGCACGAACGTGGGATGGGGGGCCCTCGATGCCACGCCGCTCCACCGTCGAAGCTGGTCTCTTGATCCCACGCCACACGAGCAAGACGAAGAGCGGCATGAGCAGCGAACCGATCACCGAGGCTACCGAGCGTTCGGAGAGCTCGACGATGGCGATGGGCTCCTTCGCCGAGACGGCCGTCATCGTCGAGATGCGCCGCGCCGGCTTCCCGATCTTCGCGTCACGCTCCGCCAACACCGACGCCCGAAAGCGCGTCCGCGCCACCCGCGCGTACTGCACCAGGTGGAACGCCTTCACCACGCCGAGCGCCGCCGCCGGCTCCGCCTCGAACTCCCGCGCCACCGTCATGTACCGGTTGGCGCCGACGGCATCACGTGCGCATCCAGGAACGCCCGAACGACCTCACCCCGAACGCCGCCAACACCTCCGGCCGGTCGAGCCCGATCAGCATCGTCCCCACCCGATAGAACGCCGCCTCCGCCGCCGCGATCTGCGCGTGGATCTCCGCGACCTCCCGCTCCACCTCGGCCCGCAACCGAGCCTCCGCCGACCCACGCGTGGGCTTCGGCACCGGCCGCACCCCCGACCCCGCCCGCGGCACCGTTGGCCGAGGCACCACAGGCCGAACCACCCGCGCCACGTTCCCCGCCACCCCCGGCCTCACGATTCTCGGCTTCCGACTCATGCCTCAGCCTGCCCGCGAAACGAAATCATGTCCATCACCGATGCGCCAAAAGAGTCATCCATTTCGGACCAAACAGTCAGAACCGTCTCGATAACGCCGATCCAGAGCTCAACACTGTCGATCTTCACGTGAAGATCGGCGCTACCGACGAAGCCCCGCGGGGCCTCCGTCGACTCCTCCGGCTCGATGAAGACCGTCGAGGGCTGGGTGCCTTCGAGCTCGTCGCACCCCTCGATGCACTCGTACGTCGAAGCGAAGCGAACCGTCCCGTCGTAGACCAGGAACGCGAACGGCTCGGCGCCGTCGCGCGACTCCATGTGCAGCCGCGCGGGCGACCCCGAGACATGTGGGCAGCGACCAGGTCCGCGTACTCTGGCCCGTCGGTCACCACCGCGTTGGCCGACTCCTGACGGGCACGCCTCCGCGGATCGAGCGGCTCCGCGCCCTGCCGCGCCTCCGCGAGCTCGCTCGCTCGAAGCCCCTCGAGCTCAGAGAGATGCGCCGCCATTCGTCGCTTCTGCAGCCAGCTCTCACACGCCGGATAGACGACGAGCCCGAACAAGAAGAGCGCCCCCGCGCCACTCGCAACCAGCGTTCCCGGACGAACCTTGGCCGGCTCTCCATCGCGACTCATGACGGGAACCTATCGAACTGCCGCAATCCTGGCACCTCACCAGGTTCCGGACGACCTGGTGTCGGCCGCTCAGAACCAAAGACGATGAGGAGTGCCGCACATGGATCGGCAAAGAGTCTGCAGCGGTCCGGGCAAGCATCTCCGATGCGACATATCTCGTAGACCTGGCCTGCGTCGGCCTCCGGATCGCAGAGGTACGTCTCAGCCTCTTCCAGACAGTCGTAGTACGTCTGCAACGGGATGGAGCAGCCATCGTACCCACGAAGACGGCTCCGTCGTTTCGGCGAGCTGCTGCGAGACCACGTCCGCTTCGAAGAAAACGAGCCCTCGCTTCCCTGGACCTGACTTCGGCTCCGGCAAGAGCGGTTCGATTCGCGCCCACTGATCGTCGGTCAGCTTCACCGGAACCGTAGATCACGATCCGCGATCGCTGTCGATCCCCGATCCGATTCCGATCTGATTCCGCGGACCTACGCCTCGCCGGTTTTTGAGATGTGCTCTAGTCTCACGACGTGCGACCTCTGACGCCGTCGGTTCCGCCGTTCTCGGTGTCCTGTCGCGTCGCCGGCTCGGCGGTCGACTCCGGGGGCGCGATGGACGCCGGCCGCGTGGTGGAGGTCGTCAACGTCCACGCGGTCGCGCGCGATGGTGCGACGCTAGATGCGCACCTCGCCGCGCGATGCGCCTCGGTGACCATCTCCGCGTCGGCGTCGTCGACGGGCGCCCTCGCGGTCCGCGCCAATCTCGACCTGCTGGAAGGTCAGACGCGGATCGGGTTCGTCCCGGACGGCCTCGTCGTCTCGGTGAACGAGAGCGCCCCGGACCGTGGCCGCTTCCAATCTGAGTCCATGACGGGTACGACCGACGGGGTGGACGTCGTGACGCGCGGCTGCAATCTCGACTGGTGGGAATCGCCGCCATGAACCGACCGCAGGCGACGGCTAACGCGCCTTCCCTCGACCGCCTGACCGGTGAGTTCTCCGACCCGGACCTGGAGCTCCGCTTCGTCCGCGCCATGGAGCCCGCATACATCCGTCGGTTTCGTGCCGGCTGGATCCTCTCGGCCGCCGTCACGGTCGGGTTGGCCTACAACGACATTCAGTGGGGAGGCTCTCCCGTCGAGTCCCTCGGAGTCCGTGTGGTGGGAGTGGCGCCCGGGCTCACGCTCGCCTCTCTCTGCGGGAGGCTCGGGGCCGTCGCCACGAGGCGGCTCCAACCTCTCGTCGTCGTCTGGGGCGTTGCTTGTCTCGCTGGCCTGGTCATGGTTTCCCCGCGGTTCTACGAAGGCGTCGGAATCTGGTCGGTGTTCATCATCGCCGGGCTGATGGCCTGGAACGGGACGTCCTGGCGGGGGTTCGTGGTGATGTACCTCGCGCTGCTAGCGTTGACCTACGCCACGCCGCACCTGACCGTTCATTCCATCCCGACGTTCATCCAGACCCGGCACCAGAACGCCGTCATCGGGGCGGGTCTCACGGCGGCCGTCTTCGTCCGGAGCAGAAATCGCGAGGCCCGCGAACGGCAGTATGCGCTCTGGTCCAACGAAGAGCTGCTTCGTGCACGAGAGCGCCTCATCGGGACGATCGCGCACGAGCTCCGGACCGCGATCGCGCGGTGCGAGATGAGCCTGGAGCTGGCCAAGGGCGAGCTCGGCGGCGGGCCGGCGGGCGCGACGCGACTGCTGGTCCTCGAGCGTAGCCTCGGGAACCTGAACGCCCTCGTGGACGCGACGCTTCGTTTCGGGACCCTGGACGCGAGCGGCTGGGGGATCGAGGTCAGCGGCTTCGGGGCCGAGCGCTTGAGCGACGCGGCGCGGGAAGCGCACGAGGTCGCAAGCGAGACCGCGTCGCTCGAACTCGCGCCCTTCCCCGACGAGATCTTCTTCGGCGATGAGGTGCTCCTGGCCTCGGCGGTCAGCAACCTCGTCAGAAACGCGGCTCGTTTCGCCCGTGAGCAGATCCGGGTCGCGCTCGAGCTGCGCGACGACCTCGCGCTTCTCACCGTCGACGATGACGGACCTGGAGTACCCGAAGGCGAGC
Source organism: uncultured Sandaracinus sp. (assembly GCA_964462035.1). Taxonomy (GTDB): domain Bacteria; phylum Myxococcota_A; class Polyangia; order Polyangiales; family Houyiibacteriaceae; genus UBA1660. The sequence goes on along the minus strand of CAYXAP010000003.1, from coordinate 27,153 downwards.
GGGAGATCATCTTTGCACCCTTCGTGCGCGGGGAGAGGGGGCGCGCCGGCGGATTCGGGCTCGGTCTCGCGTTGACGCGACTCGTCGCGGAAAAGCACGATGGCGGGGTGACGGTGAGCGAGAGCGACCTCGGTGGGGCGCGCTTTTCCATGACCTTTCGACGGGATCTCGGATGACGAAGCGCGTTCTCATGGTCGAAGACGACGAGCCGCTCGCGGCGATGACACGTGAATTCCTCGAGAACCACGGGCTGCACGTCGATCTGAACCTGACGGGCGCGGGCGTCGTCGCGGCGGTGTCGACCGGAGGCTACGATGCGATCGTCTTGGACGTGGCGCTCCCAGCCGCGTCGGGGTTAGACCTCTGCCGGCAATTGCGTCCCCGTTTCCCGGGCCCACTCTTGCTCTACACCGCGAGCGCGGGGGAGCCGGACGAGATGCGAGGGCTAGACGCCGGCGCCGACTACTATCTCACGAAGCCGGTGCACCCCCGCCGCCTCTTGCTCACACTCCGGGCTGCGTTCCGGTTGGCGGATCGCGTGGGGACGACCTACGACGACGGCACGCTATACGTCGATTTCGACGCGCGGCAGGCGACCGTGGGCGGCGCGGAGCTGGACCTCACGACGCTCGAATTCGACATCCTGTGGTTCCTCGTGCAGCGCGCGGGACGTCCGGCGACGCGTGAAGCCTTCTATGACGAGGTGCGGGGCGCTCCCTATGACGGAATCGACCGGTCGCTGGACGTCGGCATCGTACGTCTTCGGCGGAAGCTCACTCGCGCCGGGCTCTCCTCGTCACGCATCGTGACGGTCCGTGGCGTCGGATATCAGCTCAGCGTCGGCTGAGCCGTCGCCCATCGCGGCGTCCGGTCTACGACGTCAGTCATGACCCCTACGATGTTCCGCGCTCAGTCGCTTTAGCGCCCACGCGCGCGCCTCTTCATTGGCGGAGGATGGGGGTATTCGAGGTCTCCACGCGCATCACTCCTCCGCGAAATGGGCGTAACAATCGGTTACACGATATCGGCGAGAACGAGCGTTCTTGCATGCTAAAAAATTATGACGTTCGGGCTCGGATCGGCGCACGTGAACGACGCAGCGGACAGGAGCAGATCGCATGACTCGACACATCTCCCCCTCGGCCCTCGCCGGTCCATGGCTCGCGGCAGCGGCTAGCGCGGGGACCTCGATGGCGTCGACCGGGGCCCGGACTGGGCTGACCCGCGTGGTGACGGTGTGTGTGTGAGCGGTAGGGCACCGGCTCGGGCGTTGGGGTGGGTCGGCGTCGTCGGTTTGCTGAGCTCGCTCGCGGCGTGCGGAGGCAGCTCCACGGAGCTCACGTGGGAGATGGACGCCGCCGTGAACTCCGACTCCGGCGCGGCCATCGATGCGGCCCCGGTGGACGCGCTCGACATGGACGCAAACCGGCTCGCCGCCCCAACGGGCGTCGACGCGGTGGCGGGCGACGGCGAGATCTTCGTGGGCTGGGACCCGGTGCCGGGCGCGACGATCTATGCAGTCTACGGAGACGAGTCGCCGAGCCTCGACCCGACGACGGCTCCGCTGCTCGCCCGCACGCAGCGGACCTTCTTCGAGCACACCGACCTGATCCGCGGCGTCGAGCGCTTCTACATCGTCGTGGCCGAGACGGACGACCGGGTCAGCCTCCCCTCGGAGGAGGTCTCGGCGACGCCGGCCGAGACGCAGGCCCCCACCGCGGCGATCGTCTTTCCTCCTCGCCTGAGCTCCTTCTCGGGCGACCGCCTCACCGTCCGGGGAGTCGCGGCGGACGAGCACGCCGTCGCGGCCGTGAGGGTGAACGGAGTCGACGCGACGAGCGACGACGGGTTCGCCACGTGGCGCGCCGAGGTCCCCATCGCGGGTAGCGTTCACCTCGTAGTCTCCACGGAAGATCGCGTCGGCAACGTGAACCCGATGGCGGCGGTAGCGGACGTCGGCGCGGACCCGGGGGTTGGCGAGTCATTCTACGACCCGGGTGCTATCTCGATCGACGCCGACGGGCGGCTCATCGTCAGCGATTGGCACCTGGACGGCTTCCTCTCCGTCGATCCGTCGAGCGGCGACCGCACGTTGCTCTCTCGCGCGATCGGCGCCGGCGGCGAGAACATGGACTACCCGTACCGTACGGTGATCCGCGGCGCGGTCGCGTACACCGTGTCGCCGCTCCAGCGCACGATCTTCGCGACCGATCTGACGTCCAACTTCGTGTCCGTCTTCGCCTCCGCGAGCACGAACCCGGCGGCGGTCCAGAGACCCTACGACGTGCTCTACGACGCAGTGGCCGATCGCTTGCTAGTCATCGATGGAGACCTCGGCGCGCTTCGCTCCTTTGATCCGGTGACGGGTGATGACGTCGAGATCAGCGGCGCTCGGGGGTCCGGCCCCGCGCTGACGCGGAGCGTGTCGCTGGCGCTCTCGGAGGATCGGGCGACGGTCTGGGTGGGCCTCGCGACCGGTGTCGTGATCGCCGTGGACCGCGCGTCTGGCGACCGAACGCTGGTCTACGATACGGGGCCTCGTCCCATCGCTCCCGTGGACGTCCGCGTCGACGTCGCGACCGGGCTCGCCTACGTCTTCGATCAGGGGCGGATCTTCGAGGTGCCCATCGACGGCTCGGCCGCGACCGTGGTGACCCCCGCACTGGGGAATGCGGATGCGTTCGAGGTGGATTTTCCCGGCCGGCGCGCTTGGATCATCATCAACTTCAACCTCTCGCTGCGCGAGGTGTTCGAGGTCGATCTGGACACGGGCGCGTCTCGGCTCGTCGCGGACAACTCCGACCCCGGCCCGATGCTCGACGACGTCAACGCGGCCACGTGGTCACCCGTCGCGGGGCTCCTCTATCTCTTGGACCGAGGCGAACTGGCGGTCTATTCCGTCGACCCGGCGACCGGCGAGCGCGCGCTGGTGTCCGGCGCCGATCGCGGGAGCGGGGCGCGGCTGATCTCGCCCAACGGCATGACCCTACGGCCCGACGGTGCGGCCCTCTACATCACGGACACCGGCGACGATTCCATCATCCGAGTGGACCTGCCCTCGGGCGATCGGACGCGCGTCTCCTCGCCCACGGTCGGTGAGGGGACCGCCTTCGCGTCGCCGTTCGGGATCCGCTGGATGGACACCGACCGGGTCCTCGTGAGCGATCCCTCCGTTCGGCGGCTCTTCGAGGTCCGAGTCGACACCGGCGGTCGCAGCGCGTGGACATTCCCGAACATGCAGGTCGATTCGATTCACATCTCGGCCGGCAGAGTCTTCGCCCTACGACGCAATGGGGACTCGGTCCTCGAGCTCGACGTGGCGACGCAAAACCGCCGCGAACTCTACTTCGGAGAGCCGACGCAAATCGCGCTGGATCGCGAGGGGCGCCTCGGCATGGTGGACTCTCCGGCGGCCACCCTCTTCCGGCTCGACCCTGCAGCAGGCCACACCGCGGCGCTCAGTCACTTCCAAGCGGGGCGGGGAGAGGGGCTGGTCGAGCCTCGAGGCCTCGTGCTCGACTCGAGCGGCGAGTACTGGCTCGTCTCCGACGGTACTCTCCGGGCGATCCTCGCGATCGACGTCGTCTCCGGTGATCGCGTGGTGATGTCGCGATGAGGCGCATCACGACATCTCCGGCAGTCGCGCTCGCGCTCGTTGTCGCTGTGGTGCCCTCGCTCACCGCCGGCTGCGGCGGGCACGCGAGCCACGCGCCCGACGGCGGGCCGGACGCCGCCACGGAATTCGACGGAGGCCCGACGCCGGAGCTCGGCGTGGATCTGGCGACGTCCGACGACGCTGGCCTCGAGCCGCCGAGCACGCCGGTGGGCGTGACGGCTCGCGCCGGCGTTCGTCGGGTCTTGCTCACCTGGGAGCCCGTCCCCGGCGCGAGCTACCTGGTCTACGGCGACGTCTCGCCTGACCTCACCGTCGAGTCCGCACCGCTCCTGGGCCGCACGGGCCGCACCTACTTCGACGACGCGGATCGCGCGCCAGCCGTCGAGCGCTTCTACGTCGTCGTCGCCGAGCGGGCCGGCACGTCGAGCGCCGCCTCGGAGGTGGTGTCGGCTACGCCCCGGGACGACGCGCCTCCCACCGTGGACGTGCTCTTCCCTCCCGCGCTGGTCTCCTACCGGGGCGATGCGCTGACGGTCCGCGGCACCGCCGACGACGACGATGGCGTGGCCAGCGTGCGCGTCAACGGCGTTTTGGCCCGCAGCGACGACGGCTTCGCGACCTGGCTCATTGAGGTCCCGATCGACGGAAGCACTCTGATCGTGATCGAGACGGAGGACCTCTCCGGCAACGTCGACCCAACGGCCGCGATCCTCTCGGTAGGGAGCGATCCGGGCGTGGGGCAGACGTTCTATCAGCCCTACGGGCTCTCTCTGGACGAGGCGAGCGGCCGGCTCGTCGTGTCGGATTCGTGGACCGACGGCGTCTACACCATCGATCTGGACAACGGTGACCGACGCCTGCTCTACGCGGACGACGACGGCGACCCGACGAACCTGCCGGAGCACGCCGTGCTCGATGGCGACACGCTCTACGCGCTCGACGTGGATTCGCAGACACTCTCCGCGATCACGATGAGCACGGGGGCCCGTCGTGTGCTCGCGTCACCGGCCGTCACGCCCCTCACGGTCGGTGGTCTATGCGACGTCGTCCTGGACCGAGCATCGAGCCGCCTGCTCGCCGTCGATCGCGTCGCCGGCGTGATGCGCGCCTTCGACGCCGCGACGGGCGTCTCGGAGGAGATCAGCGGCCCGACCCGAGGCACCGGTCCGACGCTCGGCGCGCCCACCTCGCTCTCCCTCTCCCCGGACGGCACCGAGGCGTGGGTCGGTGACGCCGACTCCGGCCGCGTGCTGGCCGTCGATGTGGCAGCGGGCGATCGCGTGGTCGTGCACGACCCGGGACCCCGGCCGGTGGAGCCCGTCGACTTCGCGGTGGACCTCACCACGTTCACCGCCTACGTACTGGACCAGTCACGCGGTGGGTCGATCCTCGCGCTCCACCGAGATGGCTCGCTGGCCTCGGTGGTCGCGAGCGGCCTGGGCGACGTGCGAGCGCTGGACGCCGACTTCGCCGCGGGCGTCGCCTGGGTCTACGACGCGCTGGGCGCGCGCGTGTTGGAGGTCGAGCTCGCGACCGGTGCGTCGACGACGGTCGCGAGCAGCGGGGATCCGGGGCCCGCGATCGACGACGTCACCGCGATCGTTCACGACGACGCCGCGGGCGTCCTCTATCTGGTGGATCGCGCGGCGACCGCGGTGATCTCCCTGGACCTAACCGCGGCGAGCCGCGCCATCCTATCCGGCCCGGCGCGGGGTCTCGGCGATCCGCTGTTGTCGCCAGTCGGCGCGACGCTGCGGCCATCGAATGCCACCCTCTACATTGCTGACCAGGCCCGAAACGCGATCGTGGCCGTCGACCTCGGGACCGGCGACCGAACGCTCACGTCCGGCGACGGGCGCGGCATCGGATCGCCGTTCCAGGTGCTGACCGACGTCGCGTGGCATCACGACGGCGTCGCTCTGGCGTCCGACGCGGGACCCTACGGGCTGATGTTCGAAGTGCGACTGGGCAGGGGCACGCGCGGCTTCATCCCGCTCCTCGGGATCGGGACCGAGTCGGTGGAACCGGGCGCCACGAACGACCAGGCGTTCGCGTTGGTCTCGTCGGGGCTCCCGAACCTCGTGGAGGTGAACACGGCGGTCCACGCGCATCGGATCCCGTTCGATGCGCGAGTCACGCGCGCAGAGGGCTTCTCGCCCATGGGGGAGGGAGCGCTCCTCGTCGCCGATCCGGGCGCTGCCGGGTTGTGGCGCGTCGACACGAGGACCGGCACCGCGACCCTCTGGGCGAGCGCGACGGTCGGACGCGGCGAGACGCTGACCCTGACGGCCGGGGTCGCGACGCACCCGAACGGCGCGTACTCCTTGGTCTCGGACCCGGGACGCAACGCGATCTTCGCAGTCGATCACATCTCGGGTGATCGCGTGGTGATTTCTCGGTGAGCGGGGTCGAGCCACGCGGGTCACGATCGCGCGGTGCCCGGCCGACGGGAACCGGCGTGCTCGCGAGCGTCGTGGTGACGCTGCTCGCGATGGCGCCCTCCGCGTGCGGGGATGCGCCCGTCGAACTGGACCTCGGAGACGTCGGAATCGGCGACGGAGGTGATCTGGTCGACGGGGGCGCGCCCGACGCGTTCGCGCCCGGTGACGGCGGAGCGCGCGATGACGGGGGCTCACCGGACGGCGGAGCCGACGCGGGGCCCCTCGACGGTGGGCCAGCGGATGGCGGCGGCTGCGCGACGGGCTTCCAAGATCACGACGGGGACGGTGAGTGCGCGCCCGCGTGCGGCGCCGGCTCGTGCGGTCGCTTCGGCGCCTGCGATGACCAGAGCGGATCGGTCATGTGTGCCTGTGAGGACGGCCACACGGGGAGTCGGTGCGACGAGTGCGCCCGCGGCGCGCTCGATGGCGTCATCCTCGTAGACGGGAGCCCCGAGGCATGGGAAGCGCCGCATTCGACGCTACAAGACGCGCTGCGCTGCATCCGCGAGGGCGACGCGTCGTGCGAGGGCACCCTCGAGATCTGGCTCGCCGAGGGGCGCCAACACCCCGACGAGGGCGTCGCCGGCGACACCGACGATCCGGCGCTCGCCTTCGAGCTCCCGGTCGGGACCGCTCTCTACGGCGGCTTCCGAGGTGACGAGTGCGGCCGGGTAGAGCGCGACCCCGCGGCGTATGTGACGGTCCTGAGCGGAGACATCACCCAGGACGATGCGGTCGACGCCCACGGCGTCACCACCACGCATGCGGACGCCGTCGGCATCAACAGCGAGCACGTGGTGACCATCGAAGCGGCGCCGTCGCTGGGCACGACGACCGTCCTCGATGGGCTCACGATCAGCGCCGGTCGGACGAGCGCCCACGGCGGCGGGATCGACTGCCAGGCGGCCGATGGCGAGCACTGTGACCTCTCGCTGGTCTCGGTCGCGCTGATGGGCAACGCGGTCGTGCCGGACGGACCCGCGCTCACGGCGCACGGAATCCTCGCCACGGGACCCAGCGGCGGGGCGCTCTATGTCGAGCGCGGCCGGGTGCGGGCCACCGACCTCCGGATCCACGGGAGCTACGCCTACGCGGGCGGCGCGCTGGTCCAGCTCGGGGGCACGTTCGATGGGACGGGCGTGGCGATCTCGAGCACCGACGCGCGCTACGCCGTGGCCGCCTTCCGAGACACGGCGGTGAGCCTCAACGCGTCGGAGGTGTCGGACAACCAAGCGGACTGGAGCTCCGGGTTGCACATCGAGGGCCACCTCGGGACGCTCGTCTGGGAGGGCGGGCGATGCGAGCGCAACGTGGGCAAGACCCACGGCGCATGCGTGGCCTTTCGGCCATTCGACGTGTTCGGGCCCGCGTTGCCCTTCTTGGCGCCCAACGACTCCAACCGGACCCGCTGGGCCTCGCGTCCGCACGATCTCATCCTCCGCGAGGTCCATATCGCGGACAACGAGTTCACCGGGTCCTCCGGGACGGCGGGGGTCACCGTCTCCAAGGCGAAGGTGCTCTTCGACCGGGTCGTCGCGGAGCGGAACCGCGATCGAGGTCTGGCGACGAGCGGCAACCGCGTGGGCGTGCTGGACATGGCGTACGGCGACTTCACGGCCGTCGACTCGCGCTTCGAGAACAACGTGGGAGGGTGGGCCGGTGCGCTCCGACTCTCGGCCTCTGACGTCCGCATCCATCGCAGCGCCTTCATCGGCAACACCGCGGACGGGGTGCGGGCCGTCGGAGCCGTCGACATCACCTACTCGTGGAGCACCGCGCTCCCGATCGTGATCGCCGGCTGCGTGTTCGACGGCAACACCGGCAAACACTCGACTCTTCGCGTCGAGAGCCTAGACGGGCCGGCGCTGATCACCAGCTCGACGTTCCGCGGCAACACCTCGCTCACGGACGACTTCGGCATCCTCACCGCGCTCTACGTTCCCGAGGTGAGGGTCGAGAACGGCGCCTTCGTCGGAAACGCCCTGGCGGTCGGCCCGGTGGCTCATCTCCACGGCATCACGACCTCCATCCGCGGGTCCACCTTCGCGGGGAACCAATCTGGCGACGGGGGCCCGAGCGTTCGGCTGCGGTCGCAGGAATACGAACCGAGCGTCGCCCACATCGAGGGCTCGATCCTCTGGGACGCCGATCTCTCGACCAGCGTCTTCGTGACGCTGGACAACCATCCGACGGCCCTAACGGTCACGCGCTCCGTGATCCGAGGGGGGGATCCGTCCGTCGTGCTGGAGACGCCCGGTGCCGGCACCGTCACATACGAGGCCACCAACCGCTCCACCGATCCGCGCTTCGTGGATCTGGCGGGCGCGGACGCGGTCGCGGGCACCGAGGACGACGACCTCCACCTGATGTCGGGATCCCCCGCGGTCGATCTCGCCGACGCGAGCCAGTTGCCGGCAGACGTCGCCGATCTCGACGGCGACGGGGACACCACCGAGCCGACACCGCTCGACGTCGCGGGTGACCCGCGCGTCCAGGGCGCCGGCCTAGACTCCGGCGCGTTCGAGTCGATGTAGAGCTCAGAACGCGTCAACGCACCGGCAAAGACGCTCGCAGCATGGGCGACGACGAACGGCGAGCTTACAAACGCTAACAGGAACGAGCTGGCTGGGGCGTTGGGGGCCACCTAGGTTGTTCGCTCGGGCGAAAAGTTTTCGACGCCGCGCGGCGATGGCGATGGAGCTTCGCGTAGACTGAAGCAGACGATGACTCGGATTCTGGCGATGGTTTCTCGCAGCGTGGTGCTGTGGGCCGGTTGCAGCGGCGACGGTGCGGTTTCCGACATCGGCGCGGATGGAGGGGTCGCCGACATGGGCCCTTTGACCCACCGCACGAGGAACCTTGAGGAGTAGCCATGAGTGAGCGCGACGAAGAGAGAGACCTTCCCACCATGCGAGACGAGCTCGAGGCGCTCCGCCGAAAGCTCGAGCACCTCGAGGCAGGGCAACGCCGCGGGCCCCGCGGTGTGATCGCGGCGCTAGCGGCGGGGGCGGCCCTGGTGACCGCCGGCGCGATCGCGCAGCCTGCGATGAGCGCGCTCCACACGTTCAGCCCGAGCACGCCGGCGCGGGCAAGCGAGGTCAACGAGAACTTCGCCCTGGTCCAGGCCTGGATGGAGCAGAAGCTCGGACCCATGAACAGCGCGAACGTCGCCGTCCCCGGCACGTTGAGCGTCACCAACGCTACGACCCTCTCCGGTGGCGTCACCGGCGGGTTGAGCGTGACGAGTGGCGACCTCGACGTCATCGCCGGGGATCTGACGGTGCGGGACGGAACCAGGATCGCTGGCGGGTTCACCGACGCCTGCACCGGCGACGACGCCACCGACGTCGCCGGCTGCGTGACGGACACCAACAGCTCGAACGCGCCCTACGGACGCATCGACTCGGACAGCTTCCACACCAACGGCCTCGGGGACGGGCAGATGTACATCGAGGGCGCGTACATCGACGTCCGGCAGGAGGACCTCTGGATCGGCTCCGGCATGGCGGGCGGCACCACGCCTCGAGACGTCCACCTCGGGTCCACCAGCACTCAGGTCTACACTCAAGGGGGTCTCACGACCGGGGGCGATGTCAGCGCGGGCGGCAATCTCACCACCACCGGCGACATCACCATCAGCGGTGGCGATTTGACGATCGGCTCGACGCACATCGACACCTACATCCGCGACTACATCCGGAACAACTGCCGCATCTCGATCGGTTGGCGCGATGACTGCGAGACCTGCGGCTCGGGCCCCACCCGCTACCAGACCCAAGGGGTGAACGGCGGGGACTGCTCCGGAAGCGGCGACCAGAGGTGGTGCACCGGCAACTGGGCCGCCATCGGCTTCAGCGGAACGATGGACGCCAACGAGAACATCTACGTCAGGTTCGAGTGCGGCTGAGCAGGGCCTGGGCGGGGGGCGGCGTTCAGCTGCGGGGTCGCGCTCTCGCTCGATGACGAAACGCGCAGTGGTGCGCTGCCCGAGTATAGCCACCTGGCGTTCGACGTCTCGCCTGATGACTTCGATGCCGCGGCCTCGGCGGTGCGTGACTCCGGGGCGTCTTCAAGGACAACCGCTCGGAGGGCGCGTCGCTCTACTTCCTGGATCCCGACGGGCACAAGCTCGAGCTCCACGCATCCACGCTGCAGGCACGGCTGGCGGCCATGAAGGCAGAGCAATGGGATGACCTGGAGCTCTTCGAGCACTCGTGACGACTCGTCGCCACTCGGCGCGCTATCGGCGGTCAGGGAGCCTGCGTCGCGCTCACGTCGCACTCGTAACTGAAGCGGTACTCGACCTGGTCGGACCGCTGGCTAACCGGACGGCCGCGGTCGTCGTAGCGGAAGACGGTCGCATCTCCGTCCGCCCACGTAGAGTATGGTCCTTTCGAAGCGCCTCTCCGACTCGCCGCTCGGAAGCTCACCGAACCGCTCTTCTGCGAAGTCGCGGCCGATCCTGGCCGCGAGGGCCTCGGCGGCTGAAAGGGGAGGCGTATGAAGGGGGTGGAGCACTGTGCCTGAGTGTACCGGTGCGTCGCTCCGGACTTCCGTCGAGTCAGGGGAAGAGGTCGGGGTGGTCGGGCAGGGAAGCGAGCGCCAGGTCGGCTGGTTCGGACTGAAGGCCGAGATGGCGGAGGATCCGTCGGATCACGTCGCGGGTCATGATGTTCGCGATGTGCCGAAAGCGGCCACCACAGGTGGGGCAGGCCAGAGTGTCGATGTGCAGGCCGCGCAGCATGAGCGCGGCCCAGCTGTCGTTGGGTGGCAGGAGCTCGGGTCATCGCTCGTGGTGGTGCGACCGGCTTCGTGGGCCTGCGTGCATTTGGACGACGGCGCGGGTGGGTCGGAGACGAGCTCGGCGCGCCAGCGGTGGTGCGGTGAGAGCACGCCGAGATGGAGGATCTGGTTGGGGCGTGGTCGGCAGACCAGGGCTGCGAGGCGGGCGATGAGATCGGTGGGGCTCAGCTCGAGGTGGGTGGTCCCGTCGCTCCACGGGGTCTTGATCGCGAGCAGCACCTGGGCATCGGGGCTGAGGCGAAGGCGGTCGGCCGAGAGCGGCGGCGCAAGAGGTAGCGGCAGAGCTGCTCGCGCCGATCCTTCCGCTTGGCGCCGATGGGCCTGCCGGCGTGCAGATCGAAGCCGTGGCTTCGGCCTTGTGGCCGCCGGCGAAGGGCCTCGGTGCGGCGTGGCGAAGGCGGAGCAGGCGCTTGCCAGCGCTCGTGCCGGTCGCTCCGCGCTGCTGGATGCTCGCGGCGAAGAGGTCAACCATCGGTGGTGGGTCGTGGAGCTCGGTGGCGTGGCCACCCTCCTCGTCGTGCTCCCAGTGCCCTCGGCGGACGAGTAGGCGCCGCACGCGCCTGGCGATGGTGTCGCAGAGCGCTGTGACTTCCTCGCTGGTCGGCGCCGGCAGGCGAACGAAAGGCGGCGGATGTCCTCGCTCCGCCTCGCGCGCGGTACGCACGTAGACGCCATCGAGCATCGGGGTGTGGAAGTGCAGGTTGAGCTCGCAGCTGCTCCCGAAACGCTGGATGACGGTGAAGCCGCCGGCTTCGACCTCGGCGCCTTCAGGGACGAGACCGAGGCGGCGCGCGCGCTTTCGGTGAAAGGTGCGGAGCGCACGCCAGTAGACGCGGTGGACGTCCAGGCAGAGGTCGTGGTCGAAGGCCAGCAGGAAGCGTAGCCGATGCGGGATCGAGAGGGTCCACTGCCGCACTCGCACGGGGGGCAGGACCCGGTCGGTCAGGTGGGCGGCGCTCTCCAGGGGGGAGCACGGCTTCGGCGGGTGCGGCCATGGCGCTTCGCCGTTGCAAGGCGCTGGCCGCCATCCTCATGGGCGATTACGGGGTTTCGCCGGTACACGCCGGCGACTCGCCGGCGAAGCCGTGGCGGGCGCCAGCTAGCCCCGATCACTCCATCCCAGCCGTCCTTCGGTGCCTTGTAGAAAACTTGGGGCACACGCCTTCGGCGTGGCACGGCCGAGGTATGCGTCGTGTCATCGTCGGCCTCGCCGTCCTCTCGGTTCCGCTCTTCGCTGCTTGCGAGGATCCGGCTGCTGGAGACGTCGACGCGCAGCCGATCGGGCGAGTCACCGCGATCCCGGCGGTGCCCGAGCCGCCCGAAGCCGAAGCGAGCGAGCAGCCGGCCGAACCGGCGCCGGAACCCGAGCACCACGAGCCGGCGCCGGAGCCGGTCGACCCTCGGGCGGCCTTCGACGCCCGCTTCCCGAACCACGGCATCACCTTCCACTTCCTCGCCCGGGTACGTGAAGAGCCGAACCAGTCGGCCCCCGTGATCGGCTACATGCGCCGAGGCGCCCGCTTCCGCGCCAGCGAGCGGGTGCCGGGCGTCGGTTGTGCCCGCGGCTGGTTCGAGGTCCCGGGCGAAGGGTTCGTCTGCCGTGGTGAGGGCTTCCTCATCGGCGAGCTGCCGCCCTCCTTCGAGCCGACGCCGGTCCCCCCGGCGCTCGAGGACGCCCTCCCCTATGCCTACGCCTGGGTGCCCCGAGACGACATCGCCCAGTACTGGCACCTCCCCACCGAAGCCGAGGAGGAGCGTGTCGGAGCGATCTTCGCCGGTCTCCGCCGCCGCGCCGAGGCTGCCGCCGCCGTGCCCGAGCCGGAGCCCGAAGCGGCCGAGGAGCCGGAGACGGTCGAGCAGGCCGCGGTGGACGAGACCACCATCGAGGCACCGCCACCCCCTGGGAGCGCCGACGACACCAGCGCGGAGGAAGAGGCCCCGGTCGCCGACACGAGCCTGGCCCCCGTCGAGGCACCGAGCGTCGACCCGCTCGAGATCCCCGACTTCGTCCGGCTGCGGATGCGCCGCGGCTTCTACGTCAGCCTCGATCGCGAAGAGCGCGATGGGCCACGCCACTTCTACCGAACGGTTCGTGGCGCCTATGTCCGAGCCGACGCCGTCGCCCCCAACGAGCCGCCCGACCATCGGGGCGTGACCCTGGGCGGCCAGTGGCAGCTGCCCGTCGCCTTCGTCTACCGCGGCAACACCAGCCAGCTACGTCGTGTCGGGACCTCGAACCGGTTCCGCGAAGTCGGCCGGCTGGACAAGCACACGCCGCTCCGCGTGCTCGACACCCTCGAGCGGCTGGGTCAGCGCTACGCCGTCACCCGGGGCGGCGATCTGGTGCGCGGCACGTCGCTGCGCTGGGCCGAGCCAGTCGAACGGCCGGCGGAGATCGGCGAGGACGAACGCTGGGTCCACGTCCGCCTCTCCCAGCAGGTGCTGGTCGCCTACGAGGGCGACACGCCCGTCTTCGCCACCACCGTGAGCACCGGTCGCCAGGGCTTCGAGACCCCGACCGGCGTCTTCCGGATCCAATCGAAGCACGTCTCCACCACGATGGACGACCTCACGAACCCCGACGAGGCCTACCTCATCGAGGACGTGCCCTGGACCATGTACTTCGAGGGCAACTACGCCCTGCACGCCGCGTTCTGGCACGACGGCTTCGGCCGGCCCCGGAGCCACGGCTGCGTGAACCTCGCCCCGACGGACGCCCGCTGGATCTTCCGCTGGGCCGGTCCGGAGCTGCCCGCATCGTGGCACGGCGTGTTCGCGACCCGCGCCCATCCGGGCACCGCGGTCTACGTCACCGAGTGAGCCCAGTTTGACGGGGCCACGGCCGCGGCCTACCTGGGCCAGGTGCACCCCGCGCGTCCGCAGCTACCGAGCCGCCCCTGCCCCGCCTGCGGGCAGTTGGTCGATCCGCTGCGCGCCAAGCGGATCGTGGTCGTGGCCGACGGCCCTCGCTATCTGTGCGATGACGACTGCCGCCGCGAATTCCTCGCTTCGGTGCGGACCCACCAGCTCCAGCAGCGCTCGCGGCCGGCACCGGTCACCGTCCCCCAGCGCGTGCGGGACGCCACCCGCCCCTCGATCATCCTGCCCGCTCCCGGTGACGCGAGCGCGTCCACCAGCCGCCGGCCGGCCTTGCTCGACGTCGGCGAGGAGCCCATCCCCTGGGCGAGCCTGGTCGCGGCCGTGGGCGCCGTGGTGGTCGCCGCCGTCGCGCGCTCGCCGCTGACCGGCGGCCTCGCCGCACTCCTGGTCGCCGCGTCGGCGGCGTTGACGCTCCGGCACCACGCGAGCGCTCGCAAGGACATCGGCTACCTCGCCTGGGCCGCGGGTCCACTCGGGGCCGTCCTGGCCGCGGCCGGCGGCTGGGTGGCGCTCGGCGACGATCCGAGCCGGTGGCTCGGACTGGCGGGCGCCGGGGTCGCCGCCGCAGCCATGGCGGTGCGAGCCCACCTCGACGCTCGAGGGCGAGCACCGGTGGCCGACGCCGTTCGCGCCCTGCTCGCACAGCTCCCGACCCGCGCACGAGTGCCGGCGCGAGACTCGAGTGAAGGCACCCGCTACGACGAGGTCCACGCCACCGAGGTGCGCGCGGGAGAGGTCGTCCTGGTGGTCGAAGGCGAAACCCTGGGGGTCGACGGGGTGGTCCAAGCGGGCGAGGCCCAGGCGCTGCTCCACCCCGGCGCACAGACTCCGCAGCCTCGAGGTCCCGGGGACCCCCTCCTCGCCGGGGCGAAAATCACGAGCGGCGCGTTGCGGGTTCGCGCGAGCCGAGTCGGCGGCGAACGAGCGCTGCTTCGGATCCCCCGCTTCGGCCTGGTCACCGGTCGGCGCGCCGCCGGGATGCCCCGCCTCGCCGACCGGATCCGAACCATCGGCGGCCTCGTCGCCATCGTGGGCGCCGGCGCGGGCGTCCTCCTCACCGACGAGCCGGGTCTCTCGGGGGCGCTCGCTGCCGCCGGCGCGGTGCTCCTGGCCGCGCCGCTCCTGGCGGCCCGCCGAGCGGCGGAGGCCCCCTTCGTCGCCGCCGCCGCCAGCGCCGCGAGCCGGGGCATCGTCTTCAGCGACGCCCGCACGCTAGACGCCGCCGGCCGCGTGAACACCGCCGCGCTCTGCACCACTGGCACCGTGACGGTCGCCGAGCCGGAGGTCGTCGAGGTCACGCCGCTGGGTGACGTCGACGTGGACGATCTGCTGGGGATGGTGGCGGGAGCCTGTGCGTCACTGGACGTCCCGCTCGCCAAGGGCATCGAGCGCTACTCCCGCGCGCACGGGATCGAGTCGCAGATGGTCCGCCGCGTGGTCCATCAGCCAGGGCGCGGCCTGACGGCGTTCGTGCCGGGGCGCGAGGCGCTGGCCGTCGGAAACCGCCAGCTGCTCCTCGACGAGGGGATCAGCGTCGCGGTCGCGGACAGCGCCGCGGCGCGCGCGGAGGAGCGCGGCGAGACTGCCGTCTTCGTGGGTCTCGGCGGGCGCGTCCGCGCCGTACTCGCGCTGCGCGACGAGGTCCGACCGGGAGCGCGGGCCGCGGTTCAGCGGATGTTCGACCAGGACATCGAAGTCGTCCTGATCTCCGGCGACCACAGAGCGACGGTCGAAGCGCTCGCGAGCACCCTGGACGTGCAGAACGTGAAGGCCGAGCTCGTCCCCGACGAACAGGGCGAAGCCGTCGAAGCCCTCGGTGGCTCCGGTGGCAACGTCGCCGCCGTCGGCTTCGCCCGGAGCGACGGCGAGGTCCTGGCAGCCGCGGACGTCCCCATCTTTCTCGACGCGGCCGGCGGTGCGCAGGGCGAGCGAGGCATCGCACTGGCCACTGACGACGTCCGTGATGCGGCGGCGGCGCTGTGGATCGCCCGCGCCGCACGGAGCGAGGCCTGGCGCGGCGTGCTGCTCGCGGCGAGCGCCGGCGGCCTGCTCATGACCGGTGCCGCGCTCGGCTGGGTCGCCCCGGCGGCGGCGGCGATCGGCGCGTTGCTCATCGACGGGCGAGCGCTGTTGGGTGGGGCGCGACTGCTCCACCGCGTGGCGCTACGGATCCCGCTGCGCTGACCGCGCGGCGCTGGCGTGCTAGCACCGCGGCGATGGCCGAGGACAACCCCGAAGCCCCCACGTCGACGTCGTCGACCTGGGGAGGGCGTTTCGAAGAACCGATGGACGCAGTCGCGCTCCGGTACAGCGCGAGCGTAGACGTGGACAAGCGGCTCGCGGAGCAGGACATCGAGGGCTCGATCGCCCACGTGACGATGCTCGCGAAGGTCGGCGTCGTGTCGGACGACGAAGCGGCGACGATCCGCGCCGGCCTCGAGAAGGTCCGCGAGACGATCCGCGCCGGGAAGATGGCCTGGAGCGACGAGCGCGAAGACGTCCACATGAACGTCGAGAGCGCGCTGACCGAGGACGTCGGCGACGTGGGCGGCAAGCTCCACACCGGCCGCAGCCGCAACGACCAGGTCGCGACGGACATGCGCCTGTGGACCCGCGAGGCCTGCAAGCGAACCGCCGCCCGCATCGACCGCCTGATGGGCATCCTCGCGCTCCGCGCGGAGGGCACCGTGGACGTGCTGCTCCCGGGCTACACGCACCTGCAACGCGCGCAGCCGGTGCGGCTCGCCCATCACCTGCTCGCGTGGGCGGAGATGCTGGACCGTGACCGCGGCCGGCTGCTCGACGCCGCCAAGCGCATGAACGAGTCGCCGCTCGGCTGCGCCGCCCTCGCCTCGACCACCTTCCCCCTCGACCGCGAGATGACCGCGAAGGCGCTCGGCTTCGAGCGACCGATGCGCAACAGCCTGGACGCGGTCGGCGACCGGGACTTCCTCGTGGAGGCCGTTGGCGCGCTGGCCTGCGCCGCCGTGCACCTGAGCCGCATCGCGGAAGAGCTCGTGCTCTGGTCGACGCAGGAGTTCGGCTTCGTGGTGATGAGCGACGCCTTCACGACCGGCTCGTCGATCATGCCGCAGAAGAAGAACCCGGACATGGCCGAGCTCGCGCGCGGGAAGACCGGGCGCGTCATCGGCGACCTGGTGAACCTGCTGGTGACCCTCAAGGGGTTGCCGCTCGCCTACAACCGCGACCTGCAGGAAGACAAGGCGCCGGTCTTCGACGCCTTCGACACCGTCGACGACACCCTCGACGTGCTGAGCGGCGCCATCGCCGCCGCCGCCTTCCAGCCCGAGAAGATGAAGGCCGCGCTCCGTGAGGGCTTCCTCGACGCGACCGAGCTCGCCGACTGGCTCGCTGCGCGCGGCGTGCCCTTCCGCGACGCGCACCACGTCGTCGGCCACCTCGTCGCCAAGGCCCACGCCTCGCAGCGGACCCTCGGCGAGCTGACCCTCGACGAGCTGAAGGCCGAACACGACGCCTTCGACGAGAGCGCGTTCGACGCCCTCGACATGGAGACCGCCGTGGAGCGGCGTGACCTGCCCGGCGGGCCCGCCAAGGGTCGCGTCCGCGCTGCCATCGCCGAGCTCCGCGAGCGCGTCGGCGGCCGGTCCGTCGATCTCGAAGCACTCGCCCGCACCACTCGGAAGGAGCCCTGATGTCCCTGCCCAGCCAGGCGTTCGCCTACGAATCGGGCGCGCTCCACGCGAGCGGCGTCGATCTGCGGACCGTCGCCGACGCCCACGGCACGCCCACCTGGGTGTACTCGGCCGAACGCGTCGACGCGGCCTATCGAAGCATCGAAGCCGCGATGAAGCGTGCCGAGCGCGCCGGCACGGAAACGCTCATCGCCTACGCGATCAAGGCCAACGGAAACCTCGCGCTCCTGAAGCGCCTCGCGAGCCTCGGCTGTGGCGCCGACATCGTCAGCGGCGGCGAGCTGCTGCGTGCCCTGAAGGCCGGCGTGCCGGCGAACAAGATCGTCTACAGCGGCGTCGGCAAGTCTCGGCCCGAGCTGAAGCTCGCGCTCGAGTCGGACATTCGCGCGGTCCACGTCGAGAGCGAGAGCGAGCTCAGGCTGCTCGGTGAGGTCGCCCGCGAGCTCGGCAAGAAGGCCACCATCGCCCTCCGGGTGAACCCGAACGTCGACGCCGAGACCCACCCCTACATCGCCACCGGCCTGCACTCGACGAAGTTCGGCCTCGAGATCGACGTCGCCCGCGAGCTCGTCCCGACCATCGTGAGGGACGAGCGCTTCCACCTCGACGGCGTCAGCTGCCACATCGGTTCCCAGCTCGGCACGGTCGAACCGCTCCGAGAGGCGGTCACCCTCCTGGCCCGCTTCGCCCTCGAGTGTCGCGAGCTCGGCGCGCCGATCCGCTCGCTCGACGTCGGCGGCGGCTGGCCCCTCACCTACGGGAACGAGAAGGCGCCCTACCCCCGCGACGAAGCGTTCGGCGACGCGATCGGCGAGGGCCTCGACGAGGCCGGCGCCAACGACTTCGACCTGATCACCGAGCCCGGTCGCTCGCTCGTCGGCGACGCCGGCGCGCTGCTCACGCGAGTCCTCACGGTGAAGGATCAAGGCGGTAAGCGCTTCGTCATCCTGGACGGCGCCATGACCGAGCTCATCCGTCCGGCGCTCTACCAGGCCTACCACGCCATCGTGCCCGTCGTGGCGACCGACGCCGAGACCCACGACACCGACCTGGTCGGCCCGGTCTGCGAGTCCGGCGATTTCTTCGCCCGCAGCCGCGCCTTCCCCACCGTCAGCGAAGGCGACCTGGTCGCCATCCTCGGCGCCGGCGCCTACGGCCGCGAGATGGCCAGCACCTACAACGCCCGCCCCCGCGCCGCGGAGGTGCTCGTGGAAGCCGGCGAGACCCGCTTGGTCCGCGAACGCGGCGACGTCGAGTCCCTCTGGGCCGGCGAGCGCGTCTAGCCCCCGCAAGAGACGAAACGACGAACCCCGTCCCCGATGCCATTCGGGGACGGGGTTCGTCTTTCCGTCGTCTCGTGCGCTTTTCGACTTGCGCTCGGGCCGGTGCGGCCCAAGACTTTGAACGCGTTCGAAATTGAACTCGTTCAAAGTCAGGAGTCAGTCATGGATACCCCGTCCCTTCTTCCCGTCGTCTACGGCGTCTACGCCGTCGCCAGCCTCGTGCTGACCATCGTCCTCGCCCGGGTGCTCTTCCGGCACGGCGAGGTGCTGCTCGCGGACGTCTTCTCCGACAGCCCGGAGCTGGCCAAGGCCGTGAACCAGCTGCTGGTGGTCGGCTTCTACCTGGTGAACTTCGGCTACGCGCTCTTCATGCTCCGCGGCGGCTACGCGCACGACGCCGTCACCGCGATCGAGACCCTCGCGTCCAAGCTGGGCACCCTGCTGCTCAGCCTCGCAGTGATGCACTTCGTGAATCTCTTCTTCTTCCACCGTATGCGTCGCCGCGCGCGTCTGGCGGACATGCCGCCGCCCGTTCGCGAGCACGGCTACCTGCAGGGGCAGGCCGCGTGAACGAGCTGACGGTCTTCTACGACGCGCACTGCCCGTTTTGCGTGCACTGTCGTGACTGGCTCGCGAAGGAGCCAGCCCATGTGCCCCTCCGCTTGGTCCCCGCGGACTCGGCGGAGGCGGCCACCCGCTGCGGGCCGCTGACGGGCCTCGGCGCTCACCTCGTGGTCGCCGACGAGACCGGCCGCTTCTGGATGGGAGCTGCGGCCTTCGTCGTCTGTCTGTGGGCCCTGCGGGCCTTCCGCGGATGGGCGTTCGCGCTGACCCATCCCTGGCTCTCGGGGATTGCCGCCCGCGCCTTCGACGCGCTGAGCGCCAGCCGCGGCTGGCTCTCGCTCCTGGTCGCCGGCAGGCGCTGCGAGGGCGCCTGCGCGCGTCCGCCGAGGGCGGCCTACCGTTGAACCATGGTATGCGAGGGGCCTTGCGAGCCGACGGCGAACGAAAGCGGGCGCTCATCTACGACACCGCGCTGACGCTCTTCCGCGAGAAGGGCTTCGACGCGACGACGATGCGCGACATCGCCAAGAGCGCCGGCATCTCGCTGGGCAGCGCCTACCACTACTTCCCGTCGAAGGTGGCGATCGTCTTCGCCTACTACGAGGAGGTGCAGGACGCGCACGAAGAGCGCGTCCGGAAGAAGCTCCCGAAGACCGACGGGCTGCTCGAACGGCTCACCCTGGTCTTCGAGACGAAGCTCGAGCTGGTTCGTCGCGACCGGCAGCTCCTCGGCGCCATCGGCGCCACGCTCATGCAGCCGGGCAACGAGCTCTCCGCGTTCAGCGTCGAAGGCCGCGACTTCCTGCAGCGGAGCGTCGCCCTCTTCGAGGCCGCCCTCGAGCCGCTCTCGACCACCGCCGACAGCCGCCGGACGATGGCCTTCCTGCTCTGGACGGCCCACCTCGGCATGATGCTCCGCTTGGTGCACGACGACTCGCGGGGTCAGAAGCGAACCAAGGCGCTCGTCAGTCGGGCGCTCACCATGGCGGTCCCGCTCCTCCAGCTCGCCGCCACTCCCATGGGCGCGGGGCTGCTCGATCGGCTTCGGGCGCTGCTGGACGAGAACGGACTGATGCCGCCGCTCCCCGAGCCAGTCACCGAAGGATGAAGCACTCGATCGAAGTCTCGATCCGGAAGTTGCTCTCGCTCGTTCGCCGCTCGGCGTGGAAGACGTCGAAGTCGTAGCGGTTGCCCGTCTCGATGCCGAGCGCGGCTGCCTGCCCGTCGAAGTCGATGGTGCCCTCGACGACCGGGTGCAGGCCCCCGAGGTCCAGCGCGAGGCGCCCGTTCACGAAGACCCAGACATCGTCGTCGCCGCGGAACGTGAAGGTCTCGCCCCCGCGGTACTCGAAGGTCGCGTGGATCTCGGTGGTGAAGTGGAAGTTGTGGCCCTCGAACTCTTCCGCAAAGCCCATCCCGTCGAGCGGGAAGAAGCTCGAGTCGTCGTAGACGAAGACGCCCGGTGAGGTCTCCATCAGCGGGAGGCCGATGCTGAAGGCCATGTTCACGCCGTCGACGTCGTTGTACCACTGGTCGAAGTTGTCCGGCCCCGTGGTCTGACTGGTCGGTCCGTCGGCCGCGTGCACTGGCTTGCCGTCGGCGCCGAGCATCGCCTCGACCAGCCCGGTCGTCGCCCCGCTACCGGTGAACGCCTGGAAGTCGGGGTGGTCCGAGCGAAAGTCGCGGATCGTCGCCTGCAGGTCGTCGCAGGTGTCGGGCAGACCGAAGTCGCGCGGCGGACCGAAGTCTCGGGGCGGACCGAGGTCGCGGCCCCCCGGGCCCATGTCCTCATCCCCGCCACCGCCACCATCGCGACCGAGACTCAGCTCGCCGTCGCAGTCACAGGCGCCGAGGGCGAGCAGGGAAGCGATGACGAAGGTCGAGGGTGTGCGCATCCCCACAGCTTCGTCGGTGCGACGCGCCGCCGCAACAACGGCGTCGTCGCGGATTCGCCTCGATCTCAGAGAGACTGGAGGAATGCAGTGAGAACTCAGGCCTCGGCGGGATCGGCGCCGTTGCCGCCGGGCGCAGGGTCGTCGCCCTCGCTCCAGAGTCCGGTGCGCATGGTCTGCATCCGGCCCTCGACCTCGATGAGCCGCACGAGGGTCATGCCCACGTCGCCCTCGAGCTTCGTTTGCGCCTGGGCGCCCTGGCCCTTCGCCTCACGCGCCATCCGGACGAGCTCGGCGATGCTGCGGGTCATCTCCTCGTTCGCGCGGGTGACGAATTCGACGAGCCGCACACCGAACTCGTCGATCCGCTCGTCGAAGGCGTCGGCCATCTTGTTGGCCGCCTCGAGTACGAGCTTCGGCGCCTCTTCCTTGGCGCGCTCCTTCACCTGCTTGTCGGCTCGGCCTCGGAAGACCAGCGCGAGCACCGGCGCCGCGAGCGCCAGCGCGCCGCCGACGAGCACGTTCGAAAGGACCATCAGCGTCACGCCGAAAGCGCCGACCGCGAACACACCGACGTCGTACGCGAAGGTGTTCACGTCCAGATCGAGCTCGGTGGCGTCGTCGCCGAGCACGGCGCGCAGATGCTCCGCCCGCGCGCTCGCGTCCTCGGTCACGAAGGCGATGGCCTCTTCGGCGACCTTCTCGAGCCTGACCGCGATGGCCTCCGCCTGCTGCTCGGCGAGGTCCTTGAACTTCTCTTCGATGAAGCCGGCCAGGTGCTTGCGCAGATCCTTGGCGTCGCTCTGATCGATCTCGCCCGGGAGCTGGTCGGCGAAGCGGCGGGCGAAGCCCTCGACGTCGGCGCGGACCACGGCCTTCACCGCGCTCACCGACTCCTTGATGCGCGCCTTGCGCTCGGCCATCCGCTCGGCGCTCTGCTCGAGGTCCTCCTCGAGAGTCTTGAGCCGGCGGTCGAGCTCCGACTGGTCCATCGCGAGCGCACGCTTCTGCACCTCGATGCCCGTCTTGAGCGTCGCAGCGGTGCGGATGCCGTCACCGAGCGCGTTGTCGAGGAGCACCCGGCCGCGCTCGTCGCGCAGGAAGGTCTGCAAGTGGTCGGTCAGCGCGTCCATGCCGCTGGTCGAGCGGTCACCCTCGAGGGCCTGTTCCGCGCTCACGCCGAAGACGATGGGGTCGTCCATCAGCTTGCCGAGGTTGAGGCGGGCGTAGGCGAGGGCCTCCTCGCGCTCTTCCTCGTCGAGGATATCCATCTTGTTCACGACGAAGATGACCTTGTCGCGCGACTGGGCGAGCAGCTTGCTCGCCACGAAGGAGCGCTCCGACTCCTTCAGGATCTGCCCGGCGTCGAGCAGGAAGAGGATGGCGTCGCTGCGCGGAATGTAGCCGTAGGTGATCTCGGCACGCGCCTCGTTGATGTCGTTGACGCCCGGCGTGTCGACCAGGACCACGCCCTCCTCGAGGAAGGGCGCCGGATAGAGCACGTCGAGGTGCTTGACCGCGTCGGCCGCCGCCGAGCCGCCGACCTCGTACTGCTCGAGGTCGGCGATGGCGAGCTCCTTCTCGGTGCCCTCGCCGATCGCCTTGGCCTTCTTGTCGACGCCGTGGGCCACGTGGTGGATCACGGCGGTCGTCGGCGTCACACCCATCGGCAGCAGCGGCGCGCCGAGGAGCGCGTTCACGAAGGTCGTCTTGCCGTGGTTGAACTCGCCGAGGACCACTAGGTGGAAGCGCTCGTCCCGCAGGCGCGGGATGCGATCGTCGCGGAGCTTGCGCGCCAGCGACTTGGCGCCGGCTTCGTCGGCCAGGGCGGCCACGTCCCGAAGGCTGCGCAGCGCCTCCTTCTTGAGATCTCCGTAGGCGTTCTCGCTCATCGTGTTCCCTTCGTGCGCCTCAGCGGCGGGCGCCGGCGATCTTTACGATCTCGGTGGTCCGTTCGTCGACCGTCTTCATGTCCAGCCCATCGTCCCCGAGCCCGACGGCCTTCCGGTAGTAGGCGCTCTCGGCGAAGATGCGGGCCGCGGCGACCCGCTTGGGCAGGAGCGGGTGTGAGTCGAAGACCTCGGTGAAGCGGCCAACGCCCTTCTGGCTCTCCTCGAGCTGGTCCATGTAGGCCTCGATGTCGATGTCGGCGTAGTGCTTGGTCGAGCCGGAGGCCATCTTCACGAAGGTCCGCTCGGCGACCTCGAGGTCCCGGCAGCAGAGCATCCCCGCGCGGTCGCAGGTGAGCTCGGCCCGGCGCGACCAGGTGCGGAGCGCGGCGGTGACCACCGGCTGCAGCGGCTTGAGGATCGCCGGGAGCTGGCTGAGCAGCATCATGGTCGTCAGATAGACCACGTGCTTGTTCTGGATGTGGCCCATCTCGTGGCCGATCACGAAGCGCAGCTCGGCGTCGGAGAAGTGGTCCACCAGCTGGGAGTGGACGACGATGAAGGAGTCGTCCTGGGTCCCAAAGGTGAAGGCGTTCATCACCGGATTGTTGGTCAGGTAGATCGCCGGCATCGCGATGCCCAGCGTCTCGGCGCACTCCTTGGCGATCGTGTGGATCCGCGGGAGCTGCTTCGGACCGACCTTGAGCGCGCGCCCGATGTACTTGTGCTGGATGAGGTGCTTCTGTCCTCGTACCAGCGAGGCGACCACCAGCTCGAGCGGCCGGAAGTTTTTGAACCCCCGCAGCATCTTGAGGTCGGGACCGAAGGCGTAGCGGTCGGCTTCCTCGATGCCGCCGAGGGCGCCGCTCTCTCGCTTCTCGATGTACTTATTGAAGCTGAACTCGCTCAAGAGACCTCCACCGAGCCTCGGGCGAGGCCGCCCAGCCACACTAAGACCACCGCGGACTGGTGACAACGCTGCACGATTCAGCAACGGCCCGGCCCTCCAGCCCATTCCACCCGTGAGCACGTCCAGTGACTCCCGCAGCCGCTTCTGGTAGGGGCTCTCCCCTCATGGGCATCACCATCATCGGTACCGGCCGCTACGTGCCTGGAGTCCCCGTCACCAACGACCAGCTCTCGAAGGTGATGGAGACCAGCGACGAGTGGATCTACCCCCGAACGGGCATCCGTCAGCGTCACTTCGTCGAAGAGGGCGAGGGGGTCAGCGACCTCGCGCTGAAGGCCTGCCAGAAGGCCATCGCGGACGCCGGCATCGAGCCGGAAGAGATCGACTTCATCGTCTTCGCGACCATGACTCCGGAGTTCATCTTCCCGGGCTCCGGGGGCCTGCTCGGCGCCAAGCTCGGCATCCCCCGGGTGCCGGCGCTCGACATCCGCCAGCAGTGCGCCGCCATGCCCTATGGGCTCCAGGTCGCCAACGGCCTGGTGGTCAGCGGGGCGGCCAAGACCGTCCTCCTCGTCGGTGCCGACGCCCACGCCGGCTTCATGCCCTGGGAGGACTGGGACGTGCTCAGCGGCGAGTCCGACCGCGAGGTCAGCGAAGAGGCCTTCGACCGAGGCACGCGGCACCGAGGGCTCGCCGTGCTCTTCGGCGACGGCGCGGCGGCGATGGTCCTGCGCGACGGCGGCGAGGGCAAAGGCTTCCTAGGCGCCGACCTGCACACCGACGGACGGCTCTACGACCGCATCTACATCGCCTCCGGCGGCTTCCGGAGCCGCCCCTACTTCACGCCCGAGATGTATGAGCGGGAGGAGCACATCCCCCGCATGCAGGGCCGGGACCTCTTCAAGGTCGCGGTCACCGAGCTCAGCCGCTCGGTGCGCACCATCTGCGAACGATGCGAGGTCACCCTCGACGACGTGGACTGGTTCATCGCCCACCAGGCGAACGACCGGATCAACGGCGCGGTGGCCAAAGCGCTCAAGCTCCCGCCCGAAAAGGTGCCCTCCAACATCGCGAAGTACGGCAACACGTCCGCCGCGACCATCGGCATCCTGCTCGACGAGCTCCGGCGCGACGGGAAGGTGAAGGAGGGCGACCTCTGCTGCTTCCTCGCCCTCGGCTCCGGCCTCAACTGGGGTGCGACGCTCGTCCAGCTCTGAGCGGCATCCGGCCCTTGGCCTTCCGATCGGCGTAGGGCACGTAGCGCACGGGCTCTCCGCCGCCGAGCTCGCTGATGACCCGTCGCTGAAGGCCTAGCCCGCGCCACTCGGCGAGGGGCGTCGCGCCGGGGAGATGGGTGCGCACGGTCTCCAGGCCGAAGCGCACGGCGCTCAGCACCCAGAGCAGTCGATGCTCCGGCGCACGCGGTAGACCGATGTCGTCCACGGCCTCGTCGCCGAGCGTCATGCGCGAGACGCAGACGCGGTAGCGCATCAGCATCCGCGCGAGCATCCGCTGCGCGGGCCCCTCGGCGAGCCGTTCGGGCAGCTCGTGGAGCGCCTTGGCGAGCGCCCGGCTGTCCTCGTCGGCGTGCGGGTTGGTCAGGCCGTGGATCAGCATCTGGCGCACACCCGAGCGGTAGTCGTGGGCGAGGAGCGCGTCGTCGGCACCCATGATGACGCCGATGTAGCGCCAGAGGTGCATGACCGCGTCGCGCTCTTCGGGCGTGAATCGGAAGCCCAGCACCATGAGCCCGGTCAGATAGATGGCGGAGAACTCGAGCTGCGTCGCGGCCATGTCCGTCTGATTGATGGGCATGCCCCACGCCTCGAAGTCCCAGTCCTCCCGCTTCTTCAGACTCCGCCGCACCATCGCGTGCATCAGCCGCACGCGGCAGGCGCTCTTCACGCCCGGTGAGAAGCGGCCGAGCCCATCGGACTCGATCACGTCGAGCACGAAGCGCGAGGTCTCGGCGATCCGTCGCACGACCATCTTGTCGAGGGCGCCTGTCATCGCGAGCGGTTTGACGGCCGCGCTGCTCCGGTAGCCACCCATCAGCGCCATGGCGGTGAGGATCGTGCCGGCCGCCGCCCCACCCCGGTGCATCACTCGCTGGGCGAGCCGGAGCGCGTCGTGGTCGAGCCACTCCGGCTCGTTCTCCAGGGGCGCGAACCAGCGGACCAGCGGTTCCGGGGCGTCTGGCGCGGCGACGAGACCCCGCTCGACCACCCGATCGAAGAGCTCGCGCGCCCGGCGCGGCTCGCCCGCTGCCCACTCGACGAAGGCATCGGCCACGGGATCGCCACGGGTGAGGCCCTCGCGGAGCGCGACGACGTCGGGATCGCCAGGCTGGATGTCGATCTTCAGCCAGCGGCTCAACGTGCGGTAGGGCCGGTCCTCTCGCCGCAGGCGGTGACCTTGCCAGCGAGTCGGGGCGAAGCTCGTGTCGTTCATGGGCTCATGCTAACCTGAGCAATCGCTCGGTTTTACTCGGATTCGTGGGAACCGGGCCTCGGCGTTGGACCCGAGAGCACGAAATGCGCAGTGATTACGAACCCAAGAAGGTGCCCAAGCAGGCGCGCTCGAAGGCGACCTTCGACGCCATCGTCGAAGCGGGTGCTCGGCTTTTGGTGGAGCGCGGCTACGCGGGCGTGACCACGAACCACGTGGCCGAGACCGCCGGCGTGTCCATCGGCTCCCTCTACGAGTACTTCGGGGACAAGGAGGCGGTGGTCTACGAGGTCGTCCGTCGCGCCGCGCAGGGCTTCAGCGAGGACGCCGCGCGCCCGCTCCCCGCGCTGGAAGGTGCACCGATCGACGCGGCCATCCGTCGCTGGCTCGAGGCCTTGCTGGGCGCGATGCGATCGCGCGAGGCGCTGCTGCGAGCCATCGACTCGGACGTGCCGCTCGAGCTCCGCGAGCCGCACCGCCGCCAAGCCTGGGCGCGCCACCTGGCGCTGGCGCGCACCGCCTACCGTATGGCCGGTGACCAGGTGCGACAGGACCGCGAGAACGAGGTCTCGTTCCTCGTCGTCACGCTGGTCGACGCCACGCTCACGCGCCTGGTCCTCGACCCACCCGACGACGTCTGCCCAGACACCCTGCTCGACGAGCTCACCGAGCGCGTCGTCGAGTGGGTCGCCCCGAGCTAGAGGGCCCGAAGCCCGAGGACGCACCGAGCGGCTCCGCCGCGAGACCTTCAGC
>CAYXAP010000002.1:340633-343814 GCA_964462035.1 uncultured Sandaracinus sp. | reverse complement strand
CTCGTGGGTACCACCAGCGTCGAGAAGTCCGACGCGCTCAGCCGCCTGCTCGCCAAGCGCGGCATCCACCACGAGGTCCTCAACGCCAAGCAGCACGAGCGTGAGGCCTACATCGTCGCGCAGGCCGGAACCGAGGGCGCCGTCACGGTCGCCACCAACATGGCCGGTCGCGGCACCGACATCGTGCTCGGCGGAAACGCCGAGATGCTCGCGCGCATGGACGTGCTCGCGAACGCCGACGACGAGCTCAAGGAGAACAAGGAAGCGCTCGAGGCGGCCGTCGAAGAGGCCGAGACCCAGTACGAGGAGAAGTGCAAGGTCGCCGGCAAGATCATCAAGCAGCGCGGCGGCCTCCACATCATCGGCACCGAACGCCACGAGTCCCGCCGGGTCGACAACCAGCTCCGCGGTCGCGCCGGCCGTCAGGGGGACCCCGGCTCGAGCCGCTTCTTCCTCAGCCTCGAGGACGACCTCATGCGCATCTTCGCGGGCGACCGCGTCCAGCGGATGATGGACACGCTCGGCATGGAAGAGGGCGAGCCCATCGAGCACCGCTGGGTCACCAAGGCCGTCGAGAACGCGCAGAAGAAGGTCGAGGAGCGCAACTTCGACATTCGAAAGCACCTCCTCGAGTACGACGACGTGATGAACCAGCAGCGCAAGTCGGTCTACGAGCTGCGCAAGCAGGTGCTGCAGGGCAAGTACCAGACGGTGCTCACCGACGAGCAGCACAAGCAGGGCCTCGAGCCCGAGCCGCTGGTCGACGAGGTCGACGAGGAGCTGCTCGAGAAGGCGCTCCCGATCCTCGAGCAGATGGTGAAGATCCACGCGGCGGAGCCACCGCCCCAGGGGGCCACCCCCGAAGAGATCGAGAAGTTCCGCAAGGCCGCCCTCGACGCCGACATGACGAAGCTCGGGCCGGTGAAGACCTTCCCCCTCGAGCGCGATATCTACTCGTGGTTCGGCACCGTCGTGGACGTGCCGGCCGACGCGCCCGCCGCCGAGGTCCACGAGCTCGTCGTCGACGCCGTCGGTCTCGCCCTGACCATGCAGAAGGAGCGCATGCTCGACATGGTCGACGAGCTCATCGGCGCGAGCGTCGAGATCCACTGCCCGCCCGGCAAGCACCACGAGGACTGGAACATCGAGGCCCTCGAGGACGAGTTCGAGATCCAGTTCGAGATGGACGCTCCAGACCTCTCCACCTTCGGCACCGCGACGGAGATTGCCTCGAAGCTCTACCAGGATGCGGAGAACGTCCTGCTCAAGAAGATGGAGGAGCTCGGCCCGGCCAACTTCCTTCGCCTCTTCCGCAACTTCTACCTGCAGGAGATCGACCAGCAGTGGATCGAGAACCTCCAGGCGATGGACCAGCTCCGCGACGGCATCGGCCTGCGCGGCTACGGCCAGCGGGACCCGAAGCGCGAGTACAAGCGCGAGGGCTTCCGGATGTTCCAGGAGATGATGCGGAGCATCAAGGCGAACGTCGGGACCCGCCTCTACACGGTCGAGCGGGCCCGCGAGGAAGACCTGCAGAAGCTCGAGGCGCAGCGCCGCAAGGCCGCCGAGGAGCGCCAGCGTCAGGCGAACGCGCGACACGCGGGCGACGAGAACACCGCTGCGCCGGGCGTGCAGACCAGCGGCACGCAGCCGCGCGGTCAGCGTCCGCCGCCCCGGCGCCAGGGCAGCGGCGGCGGTGGTGCGCGGCCGCAGCAGCAGCAGCAACCGCAGGAGCAGAAGCTCAACCGGAAGCAGCGTCGCGCGCTCGCGAAGAAGAAGAAGACGAAGGGCAAGGACGCCCGTCCGTGAGCGGCGGGTTGACTCGGGGGCCGCGCGCGGTTGAATGGCGCTCATGAGTGCCCCCGAGCTCGCCCCCGTCGCCGGCTTCCGATTCGCCGGTATCGCCTCCGGAATCAAGAAGAAGGAAGGGGCGCTCGATCTGGGCGCCATCGTTGCCGATTCGTCCGTGCCGACGGCGGCGGTCTTCACCAAGAACCGCGTGAAGGCGGCGCCGGTGGTGCTCGCCGCCGGGCGTCTGCGTTCGTTCGCCGCCCGGGCGGTGCTCGTGAACTCCGGGAACGCCAACGCGGCGACCGGGACCGCGGGGATGGAGGCCGCGGAGAAGACCACCGCGCTCCTGGCCGAGGCGATCGGTTGTGAGGCCGACGACGTGATCCCGTGCTCGACTGGGGTCATCGGCCACGTGTTGCCGGTCGAGCCCTTCTCCCGCTCGATGGCGGATCTCGCCGGAGCGCTTCGTCCCGAGGGTGGCGGTGACTTCGCGATGGCCATCCTGACTACGGACAAGGGGCCGAAGGTGGCCGAGGCCAGCTTCGAGGTAGGGGACATCACCTACCGTGTCCTCGCGATGGGGAAGGGCGCTGGCATGATCCACCCGGACATGGCCACCACCCTGGCCTTCGTGGTCACCGACGCGCCGGTCGAGGGCAGCGCTCTTCGCGCGGTCCTGCAGTCGGCGACCGACGCCACCTTCAACCGCATCACCGTCGACGGGGACACGAGCACCAACGACGCCATCGTCGCCATGGCTTCGGGGCTCGCCGGTGGGAAGCCTCTGACGGGTCCTGGCGAGCGAGCGTTGCTGGTGGCGTTCACCGAGGTGCTCGGCACGATCGCCCAGGCGATCGTCGCCGACGGGGAGGGCGCCGAGCACGTCGCACGGATTCAGGTCGAGGGCCTGCGAGACTCCAAGGGCGCCCTCGAGGTCGCGCGAACGGTCGCCACCTCGCTCCTCGTGAAGACCGCGATGCATGGCAAGGACCCGAACTGGGGCCGGCTGCTCGCGGCCGCCGGCCGCGCCGGCGTGGCCTTCGAGATCGACAAGGCCCAGGTCTGGCTCGGGGACGTCTGCATCTTCCGCGACGGCGAGTCGCTCCTCAGCGACGAGACCGAAGCCGCTGCGTCGAAGGTGATGGCCGAGCCCCGCTACACCATCCGCCTGGTCCTCGGCAGCGGCGACGGAAGCGCCCACTACGACACATGCGACTTGGGCCACTCCTACGTGACCCTCAACGCCGACTACCGGACGTAGCGTCTGTGCCCGAGGAGGGTCTTCGAGAGACCCTCCCGCATCGCGTGGGCGGAGCCCACGACGCGCTCCCTCCCAAACGGGTGGGCTGGCGCTCGCCGTTGGGCTTCGTGGCGGGCTGGCGCCCGCCGT
>CAYXAP010000002.1:330098-340533 GCA_964462035.1 uncultured Sandaracinus sp. | reverse complement strand
CGCCGTTGGGCTTCGTGGCGGGCTGGCGCCCGCCGTCGGGCTTCGTGGCGGGCGTGTCGGAAACCGGATCCACCCAGCCGAACCCGATAGGCTCGGTCCGTGCGCCTCCCGTTCGTCCTCGCGCTCTCTGCCGCCATCGGGGCTTCCAGCCCGGTCGTGGCGCAGTGCGCCGAGGAGGACACGCTCGCGGAGGCGGCGCTCGAGCTCGCGCTGGAGCGGGAGCTCACCGGCGCGGCGCTCACGCGAGCGCTGCGCTCCGCCGGGAGCGATCTGCCGCACGGTTGGGCCCGGCGCTTTCGGGATCGCGAGGCCGCTGGGGCGTGGCTCCGAGGGCTCGAGGCGGACGCTCCGCTCGCCTGCGGCTGGGCAGAGCGGCCCGGAGTCATCACCGTGGTCGCGGGCGCACGCGCCGGCACCCTCGAGGTCGATGGAGACTCGGCCCGTGCAACCATCGTCGACGGCTTCCGCGAGGCTCACCTCGTCGTGCGCGACGGCGACGACCGACTCCATCGGCTGGCGCTCGAGCACGGCCGCGCTTCGCTCGCGGACCTGGAACGGCCACTCGTGGTCCAGCTCGTGGCGACTGGGCCGCGGGGCCCACGCCCGATCGCCGAGCGCCGCGCGGGTGCGCCCGCCGCGCCCCAGGTGGCCGGCACGGGCTCCTTGCCCCGCCGATTGGATGCGCTCCGATCCGTCCGCGGCGCCTCCCCGCTGCGCCCCAACCGGCTGCTCACCGCCGCTGCGACTCACCACGCCCAGGCCATCTGCGCCGCCGGCGTCGCTGCCCACCGGCTGGCGCGCTCCGACCCGGAGAGCCGCCTGGCCTCCGAGGGCATCGAGGCGCGCGTCGTCGGTGAGGCCGTGGCTCGGGTCGCACCGAGCGCCGACGCGCTCCAGGCCCTCGTCGAGAGCCCTGGCCACGCCGCAGCGCTCACCGACCGCCGCTTCACGGACGTGGGCGTCGGGGAGGCGACCGCCCGCGGTCGCCGCTGCGTCGTCGTCTCCCTCGCTGCGTGGCCGCGTTTCGTCGGACGTCGCTGACCCATCAAAGGGGCCGCGGAACCTGATAACCTCCGCGCCATGCAGACCGTCCACGACCTGCGGGCCTACGCCGACGAGAAGCTCTTCGCCGGCGAGTACCCCCATGCGCTCCACGCCTACGCGGTGCTGGTCCAGCTCCAGCCGAACGCCCTGGACGCGCGTTTGAGGCTCGCCGACACCTTGCTCTCCATGGGCGAGGTCCAGGCCGCTGGGCTCATCTACATGAAGCTCGCCCAGCACGCCGCCAACGCCGGCTATCCGCTGCGAGCGCTCGTCTGTCTGCTCATCTTGCGCCAGCTCGAGCCCGAGCTCGGCAAGCACGTCGAAGAGCTCGCCCAGCTCTACGGCAAGGGCTCGGAACGGCTCGGCAAGAGCGTCCGGATGTCGCTCGCGAGCACCAACATCCAGCTGCCCGGCGACCTGAAGCTCGACACCCCGCCGCCGCTCGAGGAGCTCCTCCCCGCTGCGGCCAAGATCGCCGCCGACCTCTCCAAGATCGCGGCCTACCCGCAGCGGGTCCCGCCGGTCGCGCTCTTCAGCGAGCTGCCGCCCGAGACCTTCGCCAAGGTCCTCGGCGCGGTGAAGCTGCTGCGCAAGCGCCCCGGCGAAGCGGTCCTCACGCAGGGTGAAGAAGGCACGGCCTTCTACGTCGTCGCGCGCGGCCGAGTGCGGGTGGAGCGCACCCCCGAGGAAGGCGGCGACCCGATCGTCCTGGCCAAGCTCCACGGTGGCGCGATCTTCGGGGAGATGGCGCTCGTGAGCGCCGAACCCCGAAGTGCCACGGTCATCGCCGAAGACGATTGCGACCTGCTCGAGTTCGACAAGGCCGCGCTCGCGGCCGCGGCCAACGAGGTCGCCACGGTGGCGACGGCGCTCGACAAGTTCACCCGTGAGCGGCTGCTGACCAACCTCCTGGCCACCGCGCCGCTCTTCAAGCCCCTCGACCGCACTCAGCGTCTCGACCTAGCGCGCCGCTTCAAGGCGCTCGACGTCACGCCAGGCACTCCGCTCATCCGCGACGGCGATCCCGGCAAGGGCCTCTACGTGGTCCTCAGCGGCGGCGTCGAGGTCTGGAAGACCGACGACGGTGAGAAGGTCATGCTCGCCAACCTCGGGCCGGGGCAGGTCTTCGGCGAGATCGCGCTCCTCCACGAGGAGGCCGCTACGGCGAACGTCACCGCGACCAAGCAGAGCACGGTGCTCTTCCTCGCCCGTGAGCTCTTCCAGAAGTTGGTCGAGGCCATCGAGGAGATCCGCGAGTACGTCGAGAATCTCGGCGACGAGCGCCTCATGGACACCCGCCTCTCCATGGAGAGCACGGACGCCGAAGTCCTCTCCGACGACGATCTGCTCTTCATTTAGAGGAGGGTCTTCGAAAGACCCTCCCGCTTCGCCTCGGCAGAGCCTCGGACTCGCTCCCTCCCGAACGGGCCGTCCTCGGACGGCCGTGTGCTTTCGGGGATGCCGGTTCTTCCGAGTCTTCGGCGGCTGGCTGGGTGGCAAAAGCAAAGGTGCGCGGGGCGGCGAGCGTACTTAGACTGTGTCACGCATGCGTCGCGCACTCATCCCCGCCCTCATACTGGCCCTTTTGGGGGTCGCTTTCTGGCAGAGCGCTTCCGTTCGGGTCGACGAGGCCGAGCGGGAGAGCCCGACTCTGGCGGCCGATCCGGCCACCGGGGCCATCCTGCTGGACCTCGACGATGACGTCGATTCCGCTGACCGGAGCCGCATCGGAGCGCTCCTCGAGCGGGCGATCGCGCCCTTCGAGTGGTCGCCGAACGACCTCGGCGAGACCCTGAGCGAGAGCGCAGAGCTCCATCGCCTGACCGTCCCCGAGTCCGAGCTCGACGACATCCGCGAGCTCCTCCGGGGCGACGAGGACATCGAGGCCCTCGAGGTCGAACGCATGTGGTCGCTCCCCGAGAGCGCCGAGGCGTTCACGCTCGACACCACGACCGACGACGCCCCCGAGGCCGATCGAGGCCGCTTCAAGCCTGACGACCCCTACTACAAGCACCAGTGGCACCTCGACCAGATCCAGATGCCCGACGCTTGGGCCCGCACCCGCGGCGCGGACGTCGTGGTCGCGGTCATCGACACGGGCGTGCTCGGCACCAGCCGCGGCCGCTTCAAGCAGGCCCCCGATCTGGCCCAGACCTCGTTCGTGCCGGGGTACGACTTCGTCGACGACGACGACCGACCGGATGACGAGCACGGCCACGGCACCCACGTCGCCGGCACCATCGCGCAGTCGACCAACAACGGCCTCGGCGTCGCCGGCGTCGCGCCGGCCGCCGCGATCATGCCCATCCGCGTCCTCGATGCCCGCGGCGCCGGCCGGTGGGGCTCCGTGGCCGCCGGCATCCGTTGGGCCGCCGACAACGGCGCCGACGTCATCAACCTCTCGCTCGGTGGCGGCACGCCCTCGAGCGCCATCCGCAACGCCATCGCCCACGCCCACCGGAAGGGCGTCGTGGTGGTCGCCGCCGCCGGAAACACCGGCCGCGGCCGGGTGCAGTACCCCGCGGCGCATCGCTTCGCCATCGCCGTCGGCGCCGTCCGCTACGACGAGACCCTCAGCTTCTACTCCTCCTACGGCCGCCACCTCGACGTGGTCGCGCCGGGCGGCGACCTCCGGGTGGACCAGAACGGCGACGGCCTCCCGGACGGTGTCATCCAGAACACGATGGTGCGCGGAAACCCCGCCCGCCACGACTACATCGGCTACCAGGGCACCTCGATGGCCGCTCCCCACGTGGCAGGGGTCGCGGCGCTCCTCCGCGCCAGCGGCGTGCGCGACCCGGACGCGGTCGAGCGCATCCTGAAGTCGACGGCCAAGACCAAGTCGGACACCCGCCGCTACGGATCCGGCCTGATCCAGGCCAACGCTGCGCTTCGCGCCTCTCAGCAGGGAAGCGCGGGTGGCCGGACCGGTGCGGCCTTGGGTCTCGGTCTGCTCGTCCTCTTCGGCCTGCGTCGCCGCAAGAAGCTCGGCGCGGCCATCCTGCCCACGCTCGCCGTCGCGGGCCTGTCCGCGGGCGCGCTGGCGCTGCTGCCCTGGCACCTGATGGGCCTCGGCGTCCTCAGCGTGCCGGCCGCCGGTCTCGGCGCCATCGTGTCCCCTTGGCTCCTCGTGGCGCTGGGTGCGGCCATTCCCCTGGTCGGTGCCGGTCTCGTGGCGAGGAAGCCCGCCCTCGCGGCTGGCCTGAGCTTCGGCATCGCGGGCGTCCTCATCGCCGAGGCCCTCACGCCGACCGTCGTGGCGGCCGTTTGGCTGGGTCCGGTCCTCGTCGGGCTCGCCGCGGTCGCGACCCTCGTCGGTCGTCAGACCGCCCGCAAGGCAGACTGAGAACCGAGGCGACCGGTCGCACCATGACGTAGATGTCATGGTCGGGCCGACGTGGCCAACGAAAGAGCCGGCTACCGAAGTAGCCGGCTCTTTTCGTTTTTGCAGGGAATTTGCCGGTTTTGCCTGATGAGCAACCCCTCTCGGGGGCGGTGCCGTCCCATGGTTGGGGTTGGCACCGTGTTTGCTTTATCTACGGTCGCTTGGTTGAACCCGTTGTCGTTGCTGCCCGGCATGAGACGCGGGGACTACACGTACCGCTTGGCTTGAGCACTTTTAATCAGCCCTTGGCTTGATTCCCTTTTCTTACTTGCTCGCTTTGTGAGTCCGCCTGAAAAGGCGGCGCTGTCGATACTCTAGCTCAGACGCCCGCGAAGAGCATTCGTTTCATCGGGGCGGCAGATTCTAGCATACTTGGAAGTATCCAGCCTTTCACGGGCCGCGGGAACCTTTTTCTCGCGGCCCGTTCTTTTTCCGTCCTGGTTCCAACCCCAGTCGGCGTCGATCCATTCCACGGATGCCGAAGGTTCGCGTCGGTCTGCCGCCTCTCGTATGATCGGGCGGATGAGTCGCGTCGCCACCGCCCTGGCCCTGGGCCTGATGTTCGTCGGTTGTGCCCAGCTGAGCGAGGAGATGCGCACGATCGAGACGGGCTACCAGGAGGCTCGCTACGAGGACGTGATCGTCTGGCTCGACGACATCGAGCACGACGTGCCTCACATGGACCCGTCGGAGCGGGCCCGCTTCTACTACCTGCGCGGCATGTCGGCCCACCGGCTCGGGCAGCACGACGACGCTCTCTACTACCTGGCGCTGGCCCGCGAGGTGGCCGGCGACGAGGGGCGGGGTTTGCGGGAGCCCTGGAAGGCTCAGCTCACCGACACCCTCACCGAGCTGACGCCCGAGGGCGCGACCCACCACGCCCGCGAGCCAGCCGCTAGCCAGTAGCGCCCAGAATTGCCGAAGGGAACCGACCGTTGGGTCGATTCCCTCCTGCATTTTCGTATCCGTCAGGCGATTTGGGTGCGTACCTTCGCCATCTCGTCCTTCGCGGCCAGTTTTTCCTTCTTCAGCCGTTTCTCGAGGCGAGCTTCCTGTGGCGTGAGGTACGCGTGACCCGATAGCTCTTCGAGCTTGTTTTCCAGGTCGGCGTGCTTCTTAGCGAGCCGGTCCATGAGAAACTCGGGGCTGGACGTACGACGCTTGCGGCTCATGCGCTTCTCCTCTCGGAGCCCTCGCCCGGGCTCCTCCGCTGTTCTGATTGTCACTCAGGCCAAGGAAAGCGGCTCCTCCGTCCTCACGGACGCCCACGGAGCATTGGTCATGCTAAGGGAGCCCGCGAGGGAGATCAACGGACCCCGCGGGGGGAGAGCTTCGGGTGGCTCGCCAGGCCCCGAATGAATAGGCTCCCGGCTCCGAACGTTCCTCGCCCGGACCGACAATTCATGAAGCTTCGCCGCATCCTCGTCTCGACCAGCCTCTCCGCCGCGTTCTGTGCGCTCGCGCTCGCGCCCGCCTTGGCTCAGGAGCGGCTCAGCGCGCGCCAGGTCGCTGCATTGGTCCAGTCGTTCTACGACCAGTCGACCAGCTTCACCGCCGACTTTCGGCAGCAGCAGTACACGAAGGTCCACGATCGGACCGAGCGCGCGAGCGGTCGGGTCGTCTTCGAGAAGCCCGGCAAGATGCGGTGGGACTACGCAGCCCCGAATGGTCAGGTCTTCGTCAGCGATGGTGAGACCCTGCTCGTGTACCAGCCGCCCGATGAGGGCGAGCGTCACGGTCAGCTGATCGAACGCGCGATGAGCGAGCACCAGCTCCCCCAGGCGTTCAGCTTCCTGACGGGCACCGGTCGCCTCGACCGCGACTTCCGCTTTCGACTCCTCAACGCCCAGCGTGAGGGGTTCCGCAACGGCTACGTCCTCGAGCTCCGGCCGAGGGAGCCCACGCCTCAGTATGAGCGCGTGCTCTTCTTCGTGCGGATCGTCGAGCGCGGCGAACAACGGGCCGGTGTGATCCAGCGGGTGCTGATCATCGACTCGTCCGGCAACCGTAACCGCTTCGACTTCCGGAACATGCGCTTCCCGGGCGACATCCCGGACAGCCGCTTCCGCTACCGCCCGCCGGCGGGTACGCGGCGCGTGCGTCCCTGAGCTCGAAGCCGGAAGGCCTGCTCAGTCCGCGCCGAGCGCCGCCTCGGCGCGGCGGATCAACGTCGGCCACGACAGCGCTCGATCCCGCTCGAGACCTCGCTCCGCCAGGCGAGCGGCCAGCGTCGGGTGGTCCCGGAGCTCCTCCAGCGCCCGGCGGAGCTCGTCTGGGCCGTCCGCGAAGAGCCCGTCCACCCCGTCCTCGATGCGCTCGAGGAGTCCGCCACTGGGGCTCGCCACGACCGGCCGGCGCGCGAGTCGGGCTTCCGTCAGCGCGACCGGCGCGCCTTCGTCGCGACCGCCGACCGAGCGCGACGGGAAGACGAAAGCATCGGCGGCCGCGAGGAGTCGAGCCTTGGTGGTGCCGCTCACCGAGCCGAGGAAACGCGCGCGTACGCGTCGATCGCGCGCTCGCGCTTCGAGGCGCTCCCGCTCGGGCCCATCGCCACCGAAGAGCAGGGTCATGTGGGTCCCTGCGCACGCGTCGATCGCGCGCGCGAGGCCCTTGATCGGCACCAGCCGCGCCAGGGACCCCACCACGAAGCCGTCCACGCCGAGCTCCCGTCGGGCCTGCTCCCGCTCGATCGCTGGTGGAACCCACGCGCCCATCGGCGAGACGATCGGATCGAGCAGGCGCAGCCGAGTCGCCGCGCGCTCGGTCACGGTCCAATGGCGGAGCCCCGGGCGACCGGTCCATCGCAGCGCCACACGCGGCAGCCGCGCTGCGAGCGCGACATCAGCCGAGTGCCAGACACACAGATGTGGTCGACCATCGGCGATCCACTCGCCGATGGCTCCGCACGGCACACCGAAATGGCTCACGATCGCGTCCCAGCCCTCGGCCCGACGCCGGGCGACTCGCGCCAACGCGAGCGGCCCGGTCACCAGGCCAGCCCAAGCCGCCGGATGGCGCCGCACGTTGTCCGGGACACCCGCTCCGTGGAACGTCCGCTCGAGCGGTCGGGGTAGGTAGCGGACCCAGATCGGTGGAAGCGGCTGCGCGCTCGTCGGTTCGCGCGGCTCGGGTGCGATGACTTCGACCTCGTGTCCGCGCTCGACCAACGCCTGCGCGAAGCTCGCGACGAAGCAGCCGCCGACGTCACCGTCGAAGCGGGGGTAGCTCGTGGTGAGCACCCCGATCTTCATCACTCGCTCGCGTGCGAGGGAGCGCGATTGGCGGACGGGCGCAGGGAGAGACGCCGGCCGAGCACCCGGGCGAGTACGAAGGGGATCACCAGCAGCGCGTGGCGCCAGCCGATACCGCTCGGCTCTCCCGCGTAGACCGGGCGAACCGGCACGTCGCGCACCTCGAGGCTCCGCGCGGCGAGCGCCCCGAGCAGGTCGTTCGGGTAGCCGTAGCGAGGCCAGAGCGTCTCGAGGTTCACGGCGCGAGCCGCCCGGGCGCTCAGCGCCGTGTAACCGCACTGCGAGTCGTGCACGCGCAGCCCGGTGACCAACCGCGTGAGCCACGAGAGCACGTGGTTCCCGACGAAACGGAGCGTCGGCATCCGTCGCCGCGCGCCCGGCCAGGCGAGCCGGTTGCCCTTGGCGTAGGCGACGCCTTCCTCGCAGACCGGGGTGAGCAACGCGACCAGATCACGCGGGTCCATCTGGTCGTCGCCGGCCATGACCACCGCCACGTCCGCGCCGGCCTCGAACGCCAGCCGGTAGCCGGTCGCGATGGCCGCGCCGACACCGCGATTGGACTCGTGCCGGTGCACCCGGACGCGGGGATCCACGTGCGCCGCGGCGACGGCTGCGGTGTCGTCGTCGCTGCCGTCATCCACCACGAAGACGGAGTCGACCACCGCGGGGATCCGCGCCAGCACCCGCCCGATGCGCTCCGCCTCTCGATAGGCGGGCACGACGACGGCGATCTCTTGTCCCCGATGCACGGCGGCGGTCTACTCGACGGTCACCGTCTTCGCCAGGTTCCGCGGCTGGTCCACGTCGGTGCCCTTGAAGTCGGCGACGTAGTAGGCATAGAGCTGGAGCGGTAGCACCGTCAGGAAGGGCGTGAGCGCTTCCGGCACCTCGGGGATCTCGATGAGATCGTGGCTGACCTCCCGGGCCTTCTCGTCCCCCTCGGTCCCGACCGCGATCACCATCGCTTCGCGGGCCTTGGCTTCTTCGAGGTTGCCGATGCTCCGCTCGTAGCTGCTGTCCTTCGGTGCGAGGACCACCACCGGCACCGTGGAGTCGATCAGAGCGATCGGTCCGTGCTTCATCTCGCCGGCGGCGTAGCCCTCGGCGTGCACGTAGCTGATCTCCTTGAGCTTGAGCGCGCCCTCGAGCGCGATGGGGAAGCTCAGCCCGCGCCCGAGGAAGAGCACGTCACGCGCGTCGACGTAGCGGCGCGCGAGGTTCGCCACGAGCTGCCGGGTGCCCTTGAGGGTGTCGCTGACAAGCTGCGGCATGCGCGCCAGGTCCTCGACCAGCTCGGCGAGCGCCTGGTCCGTCATCGCGCCCCGCTGGTGACCGAGCCACGCCGCGACCATGAGCAGGTTGACCACCTGGGTGGTGAAGCACTTGGTCGACGCCACGCCGATCTCGGGACCCGCGTGCGTGTAGAAGACCGCGTCGGCCATGCGCGGGATCGCGCTCCCGATCACGTTCGCGATCGCGAGCACCGTGGCGCCACCGGCCTTGGCCTCCTTGGCCGCCATCAGCGTGTCGAGCGTCTCGCCCGACTGGCTGACCGCGATCACCAGGTCGCCTTCGCCGATGACCGCCCCGCGTCCGCGGAACTCGCTGGCGAGCTCCACCACCGTCGGGATCCGCGCCATCGTCTCGATGAAGTAGCGCCCGGTCATGGCCGCGTGGTGGCTGGTGCCACAGGCGAGCAGGACGACCCGGTCGATGGCCTTCGCCTTCTCCGGCTCGAGCCCGATCTCTTCGCCGCGGATCGCGCCGTTCTGGCGGTCCAGCCGGCCGCGCAGGGTGTCCTCGAGCGCCCGCGGCTGCTCGAAGATCTCCTTCAGCATGAAGTGCTTGTAGCCGGCCTTCTCGGCCATCACCGGCGACCAGTCGATCTGGGTCTCGGCCCGTTCGACCGGCTCGCCCTTCAGCGTGGTGATGCGGGCGCCGCCCGCTTCGAGGACCGCCATCTCCTCGTCCTCGAGGAAGACCATCCGTCGCGTGTAGGGCAGCAGCGCGGGCACGTCGCTCGCGCAATAGGTCTCGCCCTCGGCCAGACCGATCACCAGCGGCGACGCGCTCTTGGCGACCACGATCCGCTCGGGCTCGTCGGCGCTCAGCACCGCGATCGCGTAGGCGCCCTCGATGGTGTTCAGCACCGCGCGAACGGCGGTCTCGATGTCCTTGCCCTGGCCGACCTCGAGGTGGACCAGGTGGGCGACGAGCTCGGTGTCGGTGTCCGAGAGGATCTCGCAGCCCTTGTCGAGGAGCTGCCGGCGTACCTCGAGGTGGTTCTCGATGATGCCGTTGTGGACCACGGCGATGCCCCCCGCGACGTGGGGGTGGGCGTTGACCTCGGAGGGTCGACCGTGGGTGGCCCAGCGGGTGTGCCCGATCCCGACCTGGCCCTCGAGGGGGCGCTCCCGGAGCGCGCCCTCGAGGTTCCGGAGCTTTCCGACCGCGCGTCGG
Organism: uncultured Sandaracinus sp.; assembly: GCA_964462035.1. Lineage (GTDB taxonomy): Bacteria > Myxococcota_A > Polyangia > Polyangiales > Houyiibacteriaceae > UBA1660. Next base: position 330,393 of record CAYXAP010000002.1, on the reverse strand, counting down.
ACGTCGATGCTCCCGGCGCCGTGGACCGCGAGCCCAGCCGAGTCGTAGCCCCGGTATTCGAGGCGACGCAGGCCGTCGAGGAGGATGGGGGCGCAGGCTTCGGGCCCCACGTAACCGACGATTCCACACATGTTGGCTGAGCTCTCCGTTCGGCGCCGTGCATGGCGCCCGTCCTTATGTCGCGCGATTCCGTCGGCCGTTCAAATGAACGGCACGACTCCGATGAAGAGAACGCGCGAGCGGGTGGGGCTCAATCCCCGTCGGTCTCGGTCTCGGTCTCGGTTTCGGCTTCGGC
>CAYXAP010000002.1:0-329998 GCA_964462035.1 uncultured Sandaracinus sp. | reverse complement strand
CGGGTGGGGCTCAATCCCCGTCGGTCTCGGTCTCGGTCTCGGTTTCGGCTTCGGCCTCGGCCGCGAGCGGCTCGAGGGTCTGCTTCACCTCGCCCTCGCCGTCGAGGACGGTGACCTGGCCGTACTGGCGGAGCCCCTCGGCGATTTCCGCCGCGCGACCCACGATCACCACCAGCATCTCGTCCGGGTGGACCCTTGCCTGGGCGGCCTCGAGGGCGGCTTCGGGCGTCACCTGCCCGATGGAGCTGCGGTAGCCGTCCCAGTAGTCGTCCGGGAGGTCGAAGATCCGCAGGTCCGCCACCATCCCGGCGATCTTGCCGGGGGTGTCGATCGAGAGAGGGAACGAGTCGCTCAGGAAGTCCCGGGCGTGGCCGGTCTCTTCCGCCGTCGGGGGCTCGCTCACCCAACGATCGAGGTGCTCGAAGAAGCCCGCGACCGCCTGATCGGTGACTTCCGTTCTCACGGCGCCCAGGGCCACGAAGGGCCCGGTACGCACCCGCTCCACCACCTGACTGTAGGCGCCGTAGGTGAGCCCGCGGCGTTCGCGCAGGTCCATGAAGAGACGGGACGACGCCGATCCGCCGAGGACCTGGTTGGAGACCTCCATCTCGACCCAGCCCTCGTCGCCGCGGGCCATGGCCAGCTCGCCGATGTAGATGGTCGACTGGACGGACCCCGGTCGGTCGACGATCACGACCTCGCGGGCTTCACGCGTTGGCGGCTCGGGCAGCTCCTGCGCTTCGACGGGGCGGCCACGCCAGCGACCGAAGGCGCGTTCGGCGGCGGTCTTCACCTGTTCGCTGGTGACGTTGCCCACCGCGACGAGGAACGCATTCGACGGCACGAAGTACTTTCGGTGCCAGCGCTGCAGGTCGCGCCGGGAAATCCGCCCGAGCGCCGCCTCGTTGGTGTCCACCGTCGCGTAGGGGTGGTCGCCGTAGAGCTGCCCGAAGAAGGCCTCACGCGCGAGGTAGCGCGGCTGGCGTCGGCTCAGACCGAGCCGGTCCTTCTCCCGGCGCTTGAGCTTCTCGAGCTCTTCGTTGCGGAAGGCCGGGTTCTGAGCGACGTCGGCCAGGATGTCCATGGCCTCGTCGAGGTGCTCGGCGAGCGCGCGGAAGACCAGGTGCACGTTCTCCTCGTCTCCGCCGGTCCAGAGATCGGCGCCCAGGAACTCGATGGACTCCGCCAGCTCCTGGCTGGACTTGCGGCGAGTGCCTTCCTTGAGCATCTGGGCGACCAGGTCGCTCAGGCCCTCCTTGCCTTCCGGGTCGGTCTCGGCGCCGCTCTTGATGACCAGGCGCAGATAGACCACCGGGAGCGCGTCGTAGGGCACGACGTTGAGCTCGAGGTCGTTGGCGAGCGAGGTCCGCTCGATCGGCGGGAAGCGGATGTCGCGGGCGGGGCCCGACTCGGGCGGCGGCTCGCGGGGCGGCGCCTCGGTGGGTGTCTCGTCACCGGTGGCGACCGGCGCCACGGTCTCCTCGGTCTCCTCGACCTCGGCGGGGCCACAGGCGAGCAGGAGCGCCAGCGCGGCGGCGGTTCGGTTCGTCGAAAGGCGGGTCACTGCTCTTCTCCCTCGGCCTCGGTCGGCACCACGTCGAGGACGGTGCGGTTGGTCGCCGCGAAGTACTCGCCGGCGACACGCTTCACGTCTTCGGCGGTCACGGCCAGGTAGCGACCGAGCTCGGCTCGGATCAGCTCGGCGTTGCCCCAGTAGAGCTCGAACTCCGCGAGCTGCTTGGCCCGCGATAGGTTCGATTGGAGACCGAAGACGAAGTAGGCGTTGAGTCGGTTGCGAGCCTTCTGCAGCTCGCGCTCGGTGATGCCCTCGCTCGCGACCTTCTCCAGCGCGGCGTAGATGGCGGTGCGCGCCTCCTCCGGCTCGTGGTCGCTGGCCATGACGCCGAAGAAGCTGAAGAGGTCCGGGCCCCGGCGGTCGTCGGTGCCGATGCTCAGCTGCGAGACGATCTCCTTCTCCTTCACGAGCTCCTGGTAGAGCCGCGAAGAGTCGCCGTCGCCGAGGACCATGCCGAGCACCTCGAGGGCGTAGTGGTCCTCGGTGCGCGACTGCGGGATGTGATAGGCGACGTGGAATGCCGGCAGGTCCGCGAGTCGGTCGGTCATGACCTCGGTGCGCTCGGCGGTCTGCGGCTCGAGCTCACCGGGCTCGTAGGGCGGGATGGGCCCACGCTCGATGTCGCCGAAGTAGCGGCGCACGAGCTCCATCGCCTCGTCGGGATCGAAGTCGCCGACGATGGCGAGCACGGCGTTGTTCGGCTTGTAGTAGGCGTCGAAGAACTGCTGCACGGCCTCGAGTGGCGCGTCGTCCAGGTCCTGCATGTCTCCGATGGTCGAGTGCGCGTAGGGCCAGTAGTCGCCGTATGCGAGGTCGTTGATCCGCAGCATGCTGTTCGCGTAGGGGCGGTCGTCGTAGCTCTGGCGCCGCTCCTCCTTCACCGTCAGCCGCTGATTCTCGAAGTTCTCGCCGGTCACCGCGAGCGACTTCATCCGGTCGGCCTCGAGCCAGAGCCCGAGCGCCAGCTCGTTCGATGGGAGCGTCTCGAAGTAGTTCGTCCGGTCGTGCGACGTCGTTCCGTTCGCGCGGCCACCACGATTCCCGATCAGGACGAAGTGCTCGCCCTTGCCCACGTTCGCCGAGCCCTGGAACATCATGTGCTCGAAGAGGTGGGCGAAGCCGCTCCGGCCGCGGACCTCGTTGCGCGAGCCGACGTCGTAGTAGACGGCGACGGCGACGGTCGGGACCGTGCGGTCGGGGCTCATCACGACCCGTAGGCCGTTCTCGAGCTGGCGTCGGACGATCGGGAGCTGGGCGAGGGGACTGTCCTCGCTACCGCTCTCGGCGCTCTCTTCGGTGCTCTCGCTCTCGCCTTCCTGAGCGACGGCGATGGCCGTCGCGAGCGCGAGCGCGAGGATCAGAATCGGGATGCGTTTCACGGGCCCTCCGTATCATGAAGCGGGGTCGAATCGAAACGGCCAGGGGCGAAGCTGCTTGACCGGGGTGGGGGGGTGCACCATCCTCGCCGGTCCCCATGCCGGCGGCCGTTCTCTCCATCGGTACCGAGCTCACCCGCGGGGAGCTCGTGAACTCGAATGCTTCTTGGATCGCCGAGGAGCTGACGACGCTCGGCTTCGACGTGCGGGCACATCTCACCGTCGCCGACGATCTGGCCACGATCGCCGAGGAGCTCCGGCGTCTCGGGGAACGCGCCGAGGTGGTCATCTGCACCGGCGGTCTGGGTCCGACCTCGGACGACGTCACCAGCGCCGCGGCCGCCAAAGCCGCCGGAGTGTCCCTGGATCGGGACGAGTCGGTCTTGGCGCATCTCGAGCGCCTCTACGCCTCGAAGGGCCGTGAGCTGCTCGACTCCAACGCCAAGCAGGCCGACTTCCCGCAGGGGGCGACCGTGCTCCCGAACTCGGAGGGCACGGCGCCGGGCTTCGAGGTCGCGGTCGGCAAGGCCCGCTGCTTCTTCCTGCCCGGCGTCCCCCGCGAGATGCGGGCGATGTTCCATCAGAGCGTTCGGCCGGCGGTGGGTGACTTGGGGGCGCGCGACACCCACCAGATCCACATTCGCTCCTTCGGGCTCCCCGAGTCCGGCGTCGCGGAGCTCCTGACCGATCTCGAGGCTGCCCACGAAGGCCTAACGCTCGGCTACCGCGCGCATTTCCCCGAGATCGAGGTGAAGGTCCACGCCCGCGCCGGTTCGGCGGCCGAAGCCGAGGGGCGGGCTGCTGCCGTCGCCGAGATCGTCCGGGACCGCCTGGGCGAAGCCGCCTTCGGCGATCGGGACGACACCTTCGCCGCGGTCGTTGGCGAGCGGCTCCGGGCCAAGAAGCTGACGCTCGCCATCGCCGAGTCCTGCACCGGCGGGATGATCGGCAGCATGATCACCGACGTCCCCGGCAGCAGCGACTACCTGCTGATGGACGCCGTCACCTACGCGAACTCGGCGAAGACCCAGATCCTCGGGGTCGAGCAGGACGTGCTCCGCGCCTATGGGGCGGTCAGCGCCGAGTGCGCCGGCGCCATGGCCGAGGGCGCCCGTCGAGTGGCCGATTCGGACGTCGCAGTAGCCACGACCGGCATCGCCGGCCCAGGGGGCGGGAGCGACCTCAAGCCGGTCGGAACCGTTTGGTTCGGGCTCGCTCGTCGGGACCAGCCGACCCTGATGTATCGCCACCAGCTCTCCGGTGATCGCGATCGGGTCCGGCGCCGGGCCGCCTACCTCGCCCTCGACCTGGTCCGCCGGGTCGCGGAGGGCTGGGATCTGGCAAAAGGCCCGTCATTCTCGACATGTGAAGAGATCCTCGGCCTCTGAGCCGCGGGTCTGTCACACCCCCGTGTGAGCTTCCTGGGCAGCAAAGGGTTGCAGCCCGATGGCGCACCGCGTATCAAGGGTTCGCGCCGAGAGACTATACAAGCGTTCAGGAGGTTCGAGATGGCGAGTGATTCCAACCGTGAGAAGGCCCTAGCCCTGGCCCTCGGGTCGATCGAGAAGGCCTATGGCAAGGGGTCGATCATGCGTCTGGGAGAGGGCGCCAAGGTCGATGTGCCGACCATTCCGACCGGCTCGATCTCTCTGGATCTGGCTCTGGGCATCGGCGGCTACGCCCGCGGGCGCATCGTCGAGATCTACGGCCCGGAGTCCAGCGGTAAGACCACACTAACCCTCCACGCGATCGCGGAGTGTCAGAAGCAGGGCGGGGTGGCCGCGTTCATCGACGCCGAGCACGCGCTCGACCCGACCTATGCCCGGAAGCTCGGCGTGAACGTCGATGAGCTGCTCGTCAGCCAGCCGGACCACGGTGAGCAGGCTCTCGAGATCGCCGACACCCTCGTCCGCTCCGGCGCCGTGGACATCATCGTCATCGACTCGGTCGCGGCGCTCGTGCCCAAGGCGGAGATCGAAGGCGAGATGGGCGACAGCCACGTCGGCCTCCAGGCTCGCCTCATGAGCCAGGCGCTCCGGAAGCTCACGGGCACGGTCCAGAAGAGCAACACGTCGCTCTTCTTCATCAACCAGATCCGTCACAAGATCGGCGTGATGTTCGGAAGCCCCGAGACCACCACCGGCGGTAACGCGCTGAAGTTCTACTGCTCGCAGCGCCTCGACATCCGCCGCATCGGCACGATCAAGGTCGGCGACAAAGCGATCGGCAACCGCGTCCGCGTGAAGGTCGTGAAGAACAAGCTCGCGCCGCCCTTCCAACTCTGCGAGTTCGACATCCTCTTCGGTCATGGCATCAGCCGCACCGGTGACGTGCTCGACCTCGGCGTCGAGGCGAAGATCGTCGAGAAGTCGGGCGCCTGGTACAGCTACGGCGAGACCCGCCTCGGCCAGGGGCGCGACAACTCCCGCAACTTCCTCGAGGAGAACCAGGAGCTGCTCGACGAGATCGAGAGCAAGCTCCTCGCCGAGCATGGCCTGGCGCGCGGCGGTAAGAAGCTCGAAGCGGTCGAGGAAGCGAAGGCCGACGACGACGACTCGAGCTCGAAGGCCAAGGCCAACGGCAAGAGCAAGCGCAGCCGACCGAACTGAGTCGGGGTGGCGGCTCCCTCGTCACTGGCGTAGGAATTCCAGTGATGAGGGGACCGCTCTCAGCGTCCCTCGTGGCGCTCTTGGCCATCGGCTGCGGCGCGAGCTCGCCGCCCATCGATGAGCCCACGCCGCCCGAGGCGATGGTGATCGCGGGGCCGCTCGCGGCGTTGCTTCCTGGCGGGGCCACGTCTGTCGTCATCGCTCGTCCGGACGAGCTCGCGGACCAGCCCGCGGTCCGCACTTGGATCGACCTGGTCCTCACTGATGAGGCGCTCGAGCGCATCGAGATCCGCACCGGCATTCACCCATCCGAGCTCACCGAGCTCGTGCGTGCGGACTACGGCGAGGGCCGAGTGCTCTGGCTCGTGCGTGGTGCGGGGGACCCTGAAGCGTTGGTTCGTGCCGCGGAGATGCGGATGAACTCGGTCGCGGAGAGCGGGGACGACCCGTTGCGACGAACCGGCTTCATCGGGACGCGGCGGCGGACCTGGGCCGCGCTCTCCAATGACGCTCTCCTCGTCGCCGGCGGCCACGCAGAGGCGGAGGTCGCGGCGATCCTCGACGCGGCCGAGCGAGCGCAGCGGCCTGCGAGCGCCATCGACGGCGCACCCGAGGATCTCGACTGGGCCGTCGACGGACTGCCTCAGCCCAACGTCGGCGGGTACCTGCTCGCCAACGCGATCGCGCTCTACCAGGCCCACCGATCGAGCCCGGTCCTCCTCCTGATGCCCGATCCGCTCGGGCTCCCCGTGGACACGGGGATCGGGATGCTCCTGGCTCGGCAGGAGCAGCTCGCGGCGGCCATCGATCCAGAAGGCGATGAGCTCCGGCTGCGGGTGACGCTCACCGGCGAATTCCCGCCTGGAGCTCAGTCGAACTTCGAGCAGCTCTTCGTCAGCATCGCCGGCTCGGACCTCGGTCACGCGCTCGGCCTGACCCAAGCGCGGGAGACCTTTTCCGTGGACACGGCCGAGGGCGCCATTCGGGCGGAGTTGCGCTGGCCCGCAGCTGGCCTGGCGCGGGGTGTCGAGCTGCTCAGCACCGACGATCCGTGGGCCCTCATCGAGGGTGGATGAGCCGCGAACGCCCTGTGATTCACGGGGTTTCCGGTGCTGCTAAAGCTTTCCAGTGGGGTCTTTTCCCCGCGACGGGCCGACCCGCGCCTGATACCCTCGAAGCAGTGGACGGGGACCTAACCCAGCTTCGCGAATCCTTCGACTCGGCCCCGTCCGATCGTCGACGGAACCGCGTGAGCCGTCGATCCTCGGAGGTGCCATCGGCATGAAGTTCAGTGTCGGCGACAAGGCCGTCCATCCCGCGCATGGGGTGGGCGAAGTGACCAGCATCGAGAAGAAGAAGATCGCTGGCAGCGACAAGCGCTTTTACATCATGAAGATCGTCGATTCCGGGATGACCGTGATGGTTCCCGTCGACGGGGTGGAGCGGCTCGGCCTGCGCGAAGTCATCACGAAACGTGAGGCGGGTAAGGTCTACAAGGAGCTCGAGAAGGACGAGGTCGCGGTGACCTCCCAGCCGTGGAACCGGCGCTATCGGGAGTACACCGAGATGCTCAAGAGCGGCTCGCCCATCGAGGTCGCCAAGGTCCTCCGCGACCTCAGCCGGCTCAGGGGCGAGAAGGATCTGAGCTTTGGCGAGCGCCGACTCCTCGAGCAGGCGCGCAACCTGCTCGTCGCCGAGCTCGCGCTCGCGCGCTCGGTGAAGGAAGCGAAGGTCCTCAAGGACTTCGAGAAGCTGCTCGGCGCCCCGGTCTAGGGCGCAGCGACCCGAACGCGAAAAGGCGTGGCCCCCGAGGGCCGCGCCTTTTTTCCTTCCGTCCCGCAACTCGCTCGGCTGTGCGGCGAAGAGGGGTCCAACACGGCGGCAGAGCCCGCCGGGAGGAACGACCGATGGACCCGAAGCACCCCGAGCAGCCCACCCACGAAGAAGACATCGCCTTCCGCGACGCCGAGCGCGCGATGGGCCGCTCCGCGATGCGGATGATCGAGCTCTTCGAGGGCATGCCCGAGCTCGAGTCGGACGACTTCCAGACGAGCGACCTCTTCTGAGCCTTTCTTCGGCGCGCGACGCAACTCGCGCCGCGACGCGCCGAAGAGCCGCTCACACCGCGAAGGAGCATCTGATGGACGAGAAGCAACGCACCCGCCGCATTCGGCACGAGCTCGAGAAGACGCGAGTCCAGCTCGCCCGCCAAGACGCCGAGCTCGAGGCCCTCGAGGCCGAGCTCGACCCGGAGGCGCTCGAAGAGGCGGAGCGCAGCTTCGCCGATGGTGACGACCCACAGGTTCGGCTCGTGAAGAAAGTCTTCGCCGATCGCCTTCCGCGAGTGCCCACACCAACCCCGAGTCTGAAGCTCTCACGCTTCGCTATCCGAGTCTGAGCTCGAAAGGAAACGACCATGTCCGACGCCACCATCCACATGCCCGGTACCACGGCGGTCGCCGCCACCGGCATCACCACCAACGCTACTCCCGAGCTGATGAGCCTGAACCCGGCAATGATCGTGTTCGTTCTTCAGCAGCGCCTCGGCGACCTCGATGCGCAGATCGCGACCCAGGTCACCGCCATCGAGGACAACTCGAACAAGGCGAGTCGGCTAGCCGAGGCTGTCGAGCACCTTCAGCACATGCACTCGGAAGCAGTCGCTCGCGACGCCGACCACGATGGAACGAAGAAGTTCGAACCCAGCGAAATCGTCGTCACCGTCATGGTTGGCAACACCCCGACCGAGATGAACATCGACGAGGTCGCTGACTACTACGGGATGGAGCGCATCCCGGTGGGCGAGGACAACGGGAAGTTCACCGCCGAGTCCCTCGGCACCTTCGTCGACAAGGTGAAGGGAGAGCTTCGAACGCTCAACTCCGGCAACGAGATGCGCATGGTCCAGCTCCAGTCGCTGACTCAGCAGCGCAGCCAGGCGATCAGCATGAGCACCCAGCTGCTCAGCGCCATGAACGACTCGATGAAGCAGATTGCGGGGAACATCCGATGACTGGCCTCGGCCAGCTCATGGGAGTCGATCGTGAGAATGTCAGTCTGCTCGCGAAGCACGCAGCGACGCTCGCTCGCGTCGGAAAGGTGGAAGCGGCTCGTGATGCGTTCCGAGTGCTCACCGACCTGGATCCCTTGAACGCAATCCACTGGAAGGCATGGAGCCTGCTCGAGCGGAGTGCCGGTTGCCTGGAGCGAGCCGAGGGGCTCGAGGAGGTCGCGTCATGGTTCGAGTGAATCAATCAGCCTCGCCTCGAGGTGCGTCTGGCCCGGCTGGTGTCCGCACGAGCTCCTCTCACTCCGGGCCAAGCACCTCGGCCGTGGAGAGCGCCCCGTCTGGCGCGGGGGGCAGCCGCGGGGCCGGGGGGGCCGAAGAAGTCGTGGACCCCCGTCAAGCGACCACGATAGCCGTGCTGCTCTCCGGAGCTCTCGATCCCATGGCCCTCATCGCGGGGCTGCAGAGTCGCCTCCGAAACCAGTCGGCCGAAGCGACGGAGAACGATGCGTCGGCCTCACTGGAGACGGCGCGGTCGGAAGAAGCAGAGCGCGGAAGGCTCCTCGACGACGCGATGAAGATGCTGGACAAGAAGACCAAGGGAATGTCGCGCTGGGGGAAGAAGCTCCTCGGGGCAATCATGACGGCGGTCGGCACTGCGGCCTCTTGCATCACTGGCGGAGCCAGCATGGCACTCGTCGTGGTTGCCATCGTCGTGATGGCCGCCGCTGATATCGTCGAGGCCATGGCACGCCGTGGGTTCCTGGACGGCAAGAATGGCATGGTCGCAGCGGCCGTCCTGAAGATCGTCGGCGCGGTGCTCATGGCGGTCTCTGGCAACGTTGGTGAGGCTGGAAGTGCGGCTGCACAAGGTGCTCAGGGAACCGCTCAAGCCGTGGACGCGGCAAAGACGGCGGCGGAGATCGCGAAGACCGTCAAGACGGTGCACAAGGTCGTGACAGCCGTCTATGGCGCGCTCGAGGCTGGCCTAGAGCTGGCGAACGGCATCTTCGACTTCAAGGCGGCGAAGCTGAACATCCAGGCCGACGGCGCCGAGGACAGACGAGATGACGCGCTCGAGCGGCTGGATGATGCATCCGGAGACCTCGCGATGCTGCAGCAGCGTTACGCCCGAGTTGTCGGTCGCCTCATGGCGACGATGCAGGTGCAGGGACAGGCGCGCTCTGCGTCGGTCATGGCGTGAGCACCGCGCTGACAGAGTGAACCACCGAGAGAAGACCAGGAGAGACCCATGACAAACCCCACCAGTTCATCCCGACCGACCGTTCAGGTGTCCACGGCGCCCAGCGTTGCTGGAGCTGACGCCGAACCCACAGCCGAGAGTGCCCTTCCGGGCGGAACACTCGAGCACACCATGGCCAAGATCTCGCTCCAACTGGAGGAGAGCGCTGACCGCGCGTCGCAGCTAGCTCGTCGAGAGCGGGCCTGTCGCCGCAAGAGTCAGAAGGCGGAGAGGAGAGAACAGCTTCGGGCGGCCAAGATGCGCTTGGCCGGCGCGGTTGTGGAGGCAGGCGCGAAAGCAGCTTCGTCCGCGGCGACGATCACTGGAGTATCTACGAACAACACTGACCTCGGGAAGGCGTACGGGGAAGGAGCAGCCGCCGAAGGGCAGGCGACCCGCGCGGCGATTGACCACTTTGCCACCCGAGCTGACATCGCTGCTGGGGCCCACTCGGATGCCGCCGACGCTGCTGGAGACCGAGCTGCCGATGCACGGTCCGCCGAGGAACAGTTCCGCGGATTCTCGGAGAAAGCGCAACGACACATGGACGCGGTCAGCGAAGCGACCCACCAGGCTCGGATGGAGATCGCTCGCAGCGTCCGCGGTTGAGCCTGCTCGACGGGCGGGGCCCGGTCGCGTACCACCACGTCGATGATCGACGAGCTGAAGTGGGACGCGGCGGGGCTCCTGACCGTGGTGGCGCAGGACCGGCGCACCGGTGAGGTCCGCATGGTCGCGCACGCGAACCGCGAGGCGGTCGAGGCGACCCTCGCGAGTGGGAAGGCGACGTTTTGGAGCCGGTCCCGGCAGGCGCTCTGGACGAAGGGGGAGTCGAGCGGGAACACGCTCGCGGTCTTCGAGGTCTGGGCGGACTGCGATGGCGACGCGCTGGTCTACCTGGTCGAGCCGGCCGGGCCGACGTGCCACACGGGCGCGCCGACGTGCTTCTTCCGGCGCATGGATCGCGACGCGAGCGCCGACGTCCAGCGAGCGCTGCCGGTGCTCGCTCAGCTCGGTGCGACCATCGAGGCACGCAAGGGCGAGTCTGCGGACAAGAGCTACACGAAGTCGCTGCTCGTGAAGGGGCCGGAGAAGATCGCGGCCAAGATCCGCGAGGAGGGCGGCGAGCTGGGCGACGCGCTCGAGGGCGAGTCCGACGAGCGGGTCGTGTCCGAGAGCGCCGACGTGCTCTACCACCTGATGGTCGGGCTCGCGGCGCGAGGGCTCTCGATGGACGATGTCGCGGGTGAGCTCGCTCGGCGCTTCGGGATGTCCGGGCTCGACGAGAAGGCGTCGCGGGACTGACGGGTTGCCGCTCCTAGCCGCCGGTGGTGCTCGCGCCGTCGTCGCGGCCTGCCTGTTCGCCGCTCGGTGAAGGCGTCGGGCTCGGAGTGGGGGTCGGCTGCGGGGCGCTCATCGCGCTGGAGGGGGCCGGTGCCATGGTCGGCGCTCCATTGGCCGTGGTGGTCGCCGGGACCGCGCCCATCGTGCTCGGGGTGTTCATCGACGTCGTGGGGGCCGACTCGGGCGCGTCGTCGAGCGGGGACTCGTCCTCGTCCTCGACCTCGCCACCCATCCACGTGGTGTTCCGGTTCCGAGAGGCGAGGTTGGGCGCGCTGTTCGGATCGGGCGGCTCCTCGATGATCTGGATCGGGTCGGTCTCGCCGTCGGGAAGCTCTCCGCGCGGCAGCACGGCCAGGTCTTCGGGGATGGTGATGTGGAAGTGGAAGTCGTGCAGGTGGTTGTGCTTCTGCATCGGCCGACCGAAGGGGTTCTCGTCGAAGCCCTGCGCGTCGTACCACTCGTGGAAGCGCTCGAGCACCACGTCGTCGTTGTAGTAGATGCGCACGGCGCCGTTCGCGCAGGTGGCGAGGTCGCGGGCGAGGCCCTCGACGCGCTGGCGGGTCGCCTCGATCTCCTCGGGGCTCTTGCCGTCGTGGTTGTTCGGGTAGCGGCCGCCGCCGGCGTTCTCGACGATCATCGCGCCCGGTAGATAGATGTCGACGTCCACGCCGTTGTCGTGGGTCTGATGGCGGGGCCCGGGAGCGTCGAGGTCGCCGACGGCGAGCACCTGGTCGGGGAAGCGCTCGTGGTAGCGATGGGCGGCCGCCATCACGAAGCTGACGAGCGCCGGGCGGCCCCACCAGTGCTCCATGATCGTGTTCCGCCAGCGACGATAGCGACCGTCGGCCAGAGTCGCGTGCGGCATCTGCCACTTGCAGTCGGGGTAGCCGTCGCCGCGCACGCACTCGCGCGGCCGCGGGATCGGGATCGCGGGGACGACACAGGCGGAGCGCTCGGGCTCGGCGCGCTCGTCGGTCGTCGGGCCATTCGATGGGCCTGGGGGCCGGACGGAGCGGTGGCTCGGCGTCTCGGTGTCGGGCTCGCTCTCCGTTTCGGGGTCGGCGGGCTCGGACGTTTCCTCTCCACCGCACGCCATCAGGGCGGCGATCAGCGCTGCCAATGCCGGGGAGACTCTCTTCACGACGCGCACGATATCCGACCGCGGACGAAACGCACGTGGACCGCCGGTCCCTTCCCGAGCCGTGGTCTTCCCCAGACCGGGCCCTTGGCGCGATCGACGCTTTGGACTAGCGTCCGCCCGCTATGAGCGAATCCAACGATCTCCTCGCCCTCGACGGGTGGGCCCTCATCCTCGGTGCATCCAGCGGCTTCGGTGAGCAAGTCGCGCTGACCCTCGCGAAGCAGGGGATGAACATCGCCGGCGTGCACCTGGACCGGCGTGCCGGGCTCAAGCACGTCGAAGAGATCAAGACCGCCATCGAAGGCCACGGCCGCAAGGCGGTCTTCTTCAACGCCAACGCCGCCGACGAGACGAAGCGGCAGGCGACCTGCGACGAGCTGAAGGAGCTCCTCGGCGGTGGCAAGGTGAAGGTCCTCCTGCACTCGCTCGCCTTCGGCACCCTGCTTCCCTACTGGGACGACGAGGGCGGTCCGATGATCTCCAAGAAGAACATGGACATGACGCTCGACGTGATGGCCCATTCGCTCCTCTACTGGACCCAGGACTTGCTCAGTCGCGACATGCTCGGCGAGGGCGGCCGCATCTTCGCGATGACCTCCGCCGGCAGCACCACCGTGTGGAAGGGCTACGGCGCGGTGAGCGCGGCCAAGTGCGCGCTCGAGTCGCACTGTCGGCAGCTCGCCGTCGAGCTCGCGCCGAAGGGCATCACCGCCAACGCCATCTGTGCCGGCGTGACCGACACTCCGGCGCTCCGGAAGATCCCCGGCAACGAGGAGATGATCGAGTCCGCCACGAAGCGGAACCCCTTCGGTCGGCTCACCACGCCCGAGGACGTCGCCGACGCCATCGTCGCGCTCTCCACGCCGGCGGCCCGGTGGATCACCGGCAACACGATCTACGTCGACGGCGGCGAGATCGTCGGCGGCTGATCGAGACCTCTAGCCTTCGCGTGCCCACCACCGGCCACCCTCGAGCACCAGTCGGGTCGGCCCTGGGAACGCGCGCTCGCTCACCGGGTGCTTCGAGTCACCGGGGAGGGCGAGCACGAACGTTCCGTCGTCGTCGTGGAACGTCGGCATGATGGTCGGCGGCTTGCGCGACGCGGCGTCAGCGAACGCTTCGGCGATGGTGGTCGACGTCGCGAGCACCTGAAGCGTGCGCAGCGTTGGCGGCGGGAGCTGGATCGTTCCCTCGTTCATCTTGTCGATGGCGCCCGTGGGTGAGAGCCACTCGCCGGCGGTGGTCTCGATCGCGTCATGAGTCGCGGTCTGCTCGCGCGGCGCCGGCGCCAGGAAGAAACGCGTGTCGTAGCGACGGGGCTCGATCTCGGGCGTGATCCAGCGCGCCTGCGGCTGGAGCTCTCCCACGCGGAGCTGCAGGTCGGCGTCGATCACGAAGCGCTCGAAGTCGAAGACGCCCTCGTGGAGCTTCTTGCGCGCGTCGTCGAGCTCGACGGCGTCGGCTCCATCGGCGAGCAGCACGCCGGCCTCTTCGAAGGTCTCGCGAATCGCCGCGACGTGGAGCGCGAGCGCGCGTCGACCGTCGCTTTCCGCGAGCCGCTCGGCGGCCTCCGCAGCGGTCAGACCGATGCAGCGATCGAGGAGCGCGTCGCTCGCGTCTTCGTCGTCGAGTTTTCCGCCGGGGAAGACGTGGGCGCCCGCCATGAAGCCGCTCTTCCCATGGCGCCGGACCATGAAGATCTCGAAGCTCTCGTCCCCCTCGCCCGGCCGGAGCACCAGCACGGTAGCGGCGTCTCTCGGGGCGGCGACGGGGCGGGGCACCTTTGGAAAACCTGCGTGATTCCGGAGGCCTGAGGCCCCCGGGGATCCTCTCAGTCCTCGGAGAGGACGCGGGTCGCGGGGACGCCGATGGCGGTCGCCAGGCGGGACAGCGTCTCGAGGGAGGGCGTGTGCCGACCCGCTTCGACGCGGGCGATGTTCGGGCGGTGGATGCCGGTGCGCCGGGCGAGCTCGGCCTGGGTCAGACCGGCCTCGAGCCGGAGCTGGCGGAGGCGCTTGCCGAGGCGCTCGCCGTCGAGCGGGATCTGCCCGCCGCCGAGCGTCTCCGTCGGCGCGAGGGCGCCGGCGGTCAGCAGCATGGTGATGCCGGACTCGAGCTCGAGCGTCGCCGTCTGGGCGTCTTCGCCGAGCGCGATCGAATCGATCTTCGAGCCGTCGTCGTTGCCGTTGAGCGGGCGCTCCAGGAGAACGGAGTGACCGTCGCCCAAGATGGCGAGCACCTCCGAGCCGGCGGGGCTCACGGTGACGAACTCGAAGCGCTTCGCGCGCTCCTTGTCGAGACGCCGTTGGAGGTTCGCGATGGCGCGGTCGATGTCGTCCGAGGTGCGGGTGATGCAGCCCTGGCAGATCTCTGCGACGACGTCTTCGACTTCCTGACCGTCGGCGTGCACGAAGGGCAGCGCACCACGGGCACGAAGGAAGCCGACTGCGGTCAGCAGCTCGTCTTCGTCGAAGAGGTCACACGCCGCGTCCACGACGCACGCCATGTGCGGTTCTGCTGCAGCCGCGAACTCGTCGGGGCTACAGAGTCGGACCGCGAACCCCTGTTGCTCGAGTGGCCGACGCCAGAGTGGAGCAAAGTTCGCGCGGTCGCTGAAGAGAGTGACGGTGTGGGGCATCATTCCTCCGGCTCGACGCCGACAGCGGGTGTACCGCAACGGACTGACCACTCTCAACCGGTCTCGGTCGACTTTCGATCGTCCCCCGCATCATCGCTGCACTTTTTCCGATCTCTTCGTCCGAAAGATCGATCGCCGGGTGGCCTCTCAGCGATCGCCACCCCGATCGAGGGGGTGTCGTTGGCGATCCGCATCGGCAAAAGGGATCCGGTATGACACCCCCCGTTGACTTGTGGGGGACCGATTGCTACCCCCGGCCCACGTCGCGTCGGGGCGACGTTGGAGGAGTCGGATGTCGTTCAAGTCGACCTGTGTGTTCTCGGGCAACGCGAACACCGCGTTGGCCGCCGCGATCGCTCAGTATCTCGAGCTGCCGGTGGGTCGTTGCCGCGCTTCTCGTTTCTCGGATGGCGAGTGCTTCGTCGAGATCCAAGAGAACGTGCGCGGTGTGGATGTCTACGTCATCCAGCCGACCTGCGCGCCGGTGAACGACAACCTGATGGAGCTGCTCGTGATGATCGACGCGCTGAAGCGCGCGTCGGCCGGATCGATCACCGCCGTCATGCCGTACTACGGCTACGCACGACAGGATCGGAAGTCGGCGCCGCGCACCCCGATCACCGCGAAGCTGGTCGCCGATCTCTTGAGCTCCTCGGGCGTCGATCGCGTCGTCGCGATGGATCTGCATGCTGCGCAGATTCAGGGCTTCTTCAACGTGCCCTTCGATCACCTCTTCGCGATGCCGGTCTTCCTCGATCACCTCCGTCCGCGATTCGGTCCGGACATGCCGGTCTTCGTTTCGCCCGACGCCGGCGGGGTGGAGCGCACGCGCGCCTACGCGAAGCGCATGGGCGCGGACCTCGCGATCATCGACAAGCGGCGCCCGAAGGCGAACATCTCGGAGATCATGCACATCATCGGTGACGTGAAGGACCGGGACTGCGTGCTCCTCGACGACATGATCGACACGGCGGGCACGCTCACCAACGCGGCGCGCGCGCTGGAGTCCAAGGGTGCGCGTCGGATCTTCGCCGCGGCCACGCACCCGGTGCTCTCGGGTCCGGCCATCGATCGCATCATCGACTCGCCGCTCGAGCAGGTCATCACGACGGACACGATCCCTCTGCCCGAGTCCGCAGTCGGCAACGACAAGTTCAAGGTCCTCTCCGTGGCGAAGCTCCTCGGCGAAGCCATCAAGCGGATCCACCACTCGGACTCCGTCTCCAGCCTCTTCGTCTAGCCGGCGACTTCGAAAGCCGGTCGGGATGGCCCGGACGACGAACTCGCTTGCGTAACCTGTGGGTTACCTCAAGATCGGCGCATGCCCCGCCCTCGGAAGAACGCGCCCACCCAGGCCTTCGACGCGCTCGGCAACCCGACCCGTCGCGCCATCGTCCGCATCCTCGGCGCGGGTCCGCGCTCGGTCGGTGAGATCGCAGACGAGCTCCCAGTGAGTCGGCCCGCCGTGTCGAAGCACCTCCGTCTCTTGAGCGACGCGAAGCTCGTCGCGCATCACGCCGACGGAGTGCGCAACGTCTTCCGACTGGAGCGTGCTGGCTTCGAAGCGGCGCGTCGATGGCTCGACGCGTTCTGGGACGACGCGCTCTCCCGTTTCGCGATGGTCGCGGAGAACCTCCCCGAGGAGTCGTCGTGAGCGAGAACGTCGCCGTCGAGAAATCGATCGTCGTGCGGTGCTCGGTCGCGCACGCCTTCCACGTGTTCACGGATCGGATCGATCTCTGGTGGCCGCCGAGCCACCGAAAGGATCTGAGCTCCGCCTTCTTCCTGGAGGCGGGGGAGGGCGGCCGCTTCGGAGAGCGACTCCCCACCGGAGACGAACGCGTGCTCGGCGAGGTGCTCGTCTGGGAGCCGCCGGAGCGGTTGGTGTACAGCTGGTGGCCTGGAGCGATCGACGCACCCACCCGCGTCGAGGTGCGCTTCACCGCGGAGGCGGAGACGACCCGAGTGGACATTCGGCACACGGTCGGTGACTCCGGTCTGGGCGACCAGTGGCCGAGCCGGGCGGCCATCTTCATGCGCGCCTGGGATCAGGTGCTGCCGGCCTTCGCGGCGTCGGCCTCTTCGAGGGCGTGAGGACCTGCACGCTCGCGGCCCGGACGGATGGAGGCACGGACTTCGTCATGACCGGGGTCTTCAGCGGGCCCAAGCTCGCGCTCGTCGGCGGCTCGATCCGGACATGACCGAGGCTTCGAGGCCTTGGTGAAGGGGCTGACGAGCCGCTCCGAGGCCGACGGCCAGGGCGGGCGCTCGTGGCCCGAGGACCCGGGGCTCCTTGACAGGCGTGGCCGGTCCGCTCATGTACGCCCGTCCCGAGCCCCGATCCGACCCGATCGAGGCCGGCACAGGAGAAGAAGAGACATGGAAACGACGAAGCTTGAGGCTGAGGTCCGCGCTGAGCGCGGAAAGGGGCCCGCTCGTCGGCTGCGTTCCGAGGGTAAGCTCCCCGCCGTGTTCTACGGCCCGGAGGTCGACCCCACGCCGCTGACGGTGGACCCCAAGGCGCTGGAAGAGGCGCTCCGGGGACCCCGGGGCCGGAACACCCTCTTCGAGCTCACGTTCGGGAGCGACTCCCACCTGGCGATGGTCCGTGACCTGGACGTGGAGCCGGTCTCGCGCTCGCTGGTCCACGCGGACCTGCTGCGCGTCACGACCGACACCGAGGTCCGGGTCGAGATCCCGTTCCGCACCAAGGGCCGCGCCGCCGGCGTGGTCGCGGGCGGTAAGCTCAACGTGACCCGCCGCAGCGTCTCGGTGCGCACCACGCCGGGCAACATCCCGACGGAGATCGTCGTCGACGTGACCCCGCTCGAGATGTTCCAGACCATCTCGGTCAAGGACCTCACCCTCCCGGAGGGTGTCGAGGCGACGCTCTCGCCCGAGCTGACCCTCGCGATCGTCCTCGAGGACCGCAAGGCTCAGAAGGAAGCGGAAGCGGCCGAGGCTGCTGCCGCGGCGGCTCCGGCGGCTGCTGCCGCTCCGGCCGAGGACTGACGTCCCGACGAGCCGCGCGCCTCGTGCGCGCGGCTCGTGTTCGTTTCGATGGCGCTCATCGTCGGCCTCGGGAACCCCGGCCCGCAATACGCTGGGAACCGCCACAACGTCGGGTTCATGGTCACGCACCACCTGGCGGAGCGGTGGCGTGCGCCCGGCTGGCGGGAGAAGTTCTCCGGCCTCTTCACCAAGACCACCATCGGCGGTGAGGACGTCGTGCTCCTCGAGCCGATGACCTACATGAACCTCTCCGGGGAGTCCGTGCAGAAGGCGATGCGCTTCTTCAAGGTGCCCCTGGACGAGGTGGTGGTCGTCCACGACGAGTTGGACCACGCCTTCGGCGAGATCCGCATCAAGGTCGGCGGGGGCACTGCCGGCCACAATGGGCTCAAGAGCATCGTCCAACACGGCGGCGGTAACGGGTTCACCCGCATCCGCTTCGGGATCGGGCGGCCCCGGCACGGCGCCGTCGACAAGTACGTGCTCAGCGACTTCTCGAGCGAGGAGTCCATCGAGGTCGACACGCTGATCGAGCGGGCGGCCGACATGACCGAGGCCGTCGTCCGCGACGGGACCGAGAAGGCCATGCGCAAATTCCACCGTCGCTGAGCGGCGGCTTCGGGTCTCACGGCTTCGCTGGCGCCTCTCGCCGGCGGGTGCTAAGAGCCCCGACCTTCCTCGCTCCGGCATCCGCCGGGGCCATCGGTCCAGGAGGACACATTGGCAGAACGCACACTGGAGCAGCCCGCGAAGAAGTGGGCTCGCAACTACGAAACCATCTACATCCTTCGCCCGAACGTCGATTCTGACGACGTCGCGAAGGTAGCGACCCGCGTCAAGGACGTGATGGACCGCATGGGCGGCAAGCTCACGAAGGTCGACGTCTGGGGCAAGCGGCGCCTCGCCTACAACATCGGGAACTTCACCCGGGGCATCTTCGTGTACCTCGGGTACAGCGCCCACGGCGACCTGATCGCGGAGCTCGAGCGCAACCTGCGCCTCCTCGATCCCGTCATGCGCTACCAGACCATCGTCGTGGAAGAGCGCATCGACCTCGAAGAGGTCCAGATCGACGCCTCCGAGGTCGAGTGGGCCGACATCGAGCTCGGTGACGACGACGACGACGAGCCGACCACCGCGGAGCGCCTCGGTATGGAGGAGCGCAAGGTCGAGGCCAAGAGCGACGACTCGGACGAGAGCTCCGACGACGACGCGGACGACTCCAGCTCGGACGACGACTCGGACGACGACGACTCGGACGACGACGACTCCAAGAATGAGGAAGAAGAATGAGCGACGACAACAACGACGACAACGTGTCCAAGGGCACGGTCATTCGTGAGGGTCGCGCCGACGCGGACCCGCTGGGGATCCGCCGCCGTCGCGGTGGCCGCAAGCGCGCCCCCTCGTTCACCTCGGAGCCCGGCTTCGAGTTCGACTACAAGGACCCGCAGCAGCTGCGCTACTTCATCACCGACCGCGGCAAGATCGTGCCGCGCCGGATCAGTGGCCTGACCGCGCAGCAGCAGCGCTCCCTGACGGTCGCCGTCAAGCGCGCGCGGAACATCGCGCTCCTTCCCTACACCTCGGTGAAGTGAGGAAACGATGGCCAAGCGAAACGTGAACGTCGTCCTGAAGAAGGACGTGAGCACCCTGGGTCTCTCCGGGGACGTCGTGAAGGTCCGCCCGGGTTACGCGCGGAACTTCCTCATCCCGCGTGGGCTGGCGGTCATCGCCTCCCGCGCGAACGTGAAGCAGATCGAGCACGAGAAGCAGCTCGCTCTCCAGCGCCTGGAGCAGATGCGCGCCAAGGCTCAGGAGGACGCGAAGCGCTTCGACGGTCTCGAGCTCCACGTGGCCAAGCAGGTCGCCGACGCCGAAGAGGGCAAGCTCTTCGGTTCGGTCAGCCTCGCGGACATCATGGAGGCCCTCGAGATCAAGGGCTTCGACGACGTCGACAAGAAGCAGGTCGTCCTCCCCGAGGACGCCATCAAGCGCACCGGCAGCTACGAGATCCACATCCGCCTCATGGCCGGCGTGGAGGTCCCGGTGAAGCTCGAGGTCAAGACCGCCGCCTGACGGTCTCGGCTCTTCCAGAACCGAGCGCGGCTCCGAGAGGGGTCGCGCTCGTTTCGTTCCGTCCTGCGTTCGCCGACCTCGCACGGGTTGTCACCGGGGGCGCTTGCGCGATCGGTCGCCGGGATGGCAGATCCGAGACCTTCGCCGTCACCCCCCTGTGGCACGCTTCTCGGTACCTACCGCGATACGTGCCGCCGGTCCGCCGTTCGACCGCCCCCCCACCGCCCATGTCCGAAGAGATGTTCTCGAGACCGCCTTCACGCCCCCGCTCCGGTGGGGCTGCGCCTGGCGGACGTGTGCCCCCGAACGCGCTCGAGGCCGAGCGCGCAGTGCTCGGTGGCGTGCTCCTCGAGAACGACGCGATGAACGTCATCACGGAGATCCTCGTCCCCGAGGACTTCTACAGTCAGGCGAACGCGACGCTCTACGAGATCATGCGCGACCTCGCCTCGCGCAGCTCACCGATCGATCAGGTGACCCTCCGGGAGAGCCTCGTCGGCGCGCAGAAGCTCCAGTCGATCGGCGGCGACGACTACCTCTTCCAGCTGACGAACACGATCCCGACCGTCGCCAACATCGAGGCGCACGCGCGCATCGTGAAAGACAAGGCGGTCGTCCGGAAGCTCATCACCGCCTGCCACGAGATCGCGGCCACCGGCTACGGCGACTACGGCGACCTCGAGCAGTACCTGGACCAGGCCGAGGCGAGCGTCTTCTCGGTCGCGAAGCAGCGCGCACGCAACCCGTACGAGCACGTCAAGGACGTGGTCATGCGGACCTTCGAGGAGATCCACGAAGCCGCGAAGCGCGGCGACGCAATCACCGGTCTATCCACCGGCTTCGACCGACTCGACAAGATGACCGCCGGCATGCACCCCGGTGACCTGATCATCATCGCCGGTCGCCCGGGCATGGGTAAGACCTCGTTCGCGCTGAACGTGGCGCTCCAAGCCTGCGTCGCCAGCAACGAGGCGGTCGCGGTGTTCAGCCTCGAGATGCCCAAAGAGCAGCTCGTCAAGCGCATGCTTTGCAGCGAGGCGAGAGTCGACGGTACGCGGATGCGTACGGGCCAGCTCCATCGGGACGACTGGCCGAAGCTCGCGAACGCCGCCGGCATCCTCAGCGAGCTGCCCATCTGGATCGACGACACGCCCTCCATCTCGATGCTCGAGCTCCGCGCGAAGGCTCGCCGGCTCCAGTCGGAGCATGGCCTCGGGCTCATCGTGGTCGACTATCTCCAGCTGATGCGCTCTGGTTCCAAGAACGACAGCCGCGAGCAGGAGATCTCCGAGATCTCACGAAACCTGAAGGGCCTGGCCAAGGAGCTCGGGCTGCCGGTCATCGCGCTCTCGCAGCTCAACCGCGGTGTCGAGTCGCGCGGCAACAAGGACAAGCGGCCGCAGCTGAGCGACCTTCGCGAGTCCGGCGCCATCGAGCAGGACGCGGACACCATCTGGTTCATCTATCGGGACGAGGTCTACAACAAGGAGACCGAGGACCGAGGCGTGGCCGAGGTCATCATCGGCAAGCAGCGTGCCGGCCCCACCGGGACCTGCCGGGTGCGCTTCTTCAACGAGTTCACCCGCTTCGACAACCTCGCCGAGGACGACTACTACGGCGCCGCCGCGGGCGGTGGGGCCGACGACTTCATGGACGGCTGAGGCCCCGGCCCGCTATGCTCCGGCCGCTCGGAAGGGTGTGCTGGGCGCGGTCTCGTCGGATGGGGAGCGCCGCCCGAGTCGGAAAGAGTCGGAACATGCGTCTTGGAATTTTCTCGGTCGGCCTCTTGGTCGCTCTGATGGGGTCGTTGGTCGACGCTCCCGTTGCCCAAGCCGGTGGCGTCGAGCTGCCCTCCGCGGGTACCCGGGCCCTGGGCCGCGGTGGCGCCGCACAGGCACGGGCCGACGACCCGATGACATTGCTCTGGAACCCGGCCGGGCTCGCCCGAACGCCGGGCATCCAGCTCTCGCTGCAGACGCACCTGATCCTCTACGACGCCTGCTTCCAACGCTTCGGTACCTACGGCGAGTACGCCGGCGACATGCCGAGCCGCGACATGATCGACGCGAGCGGGGAGGAGTTCCGCTGGGACCGCGCCGCGAATGGCGGCCGAACCCGCTCGCTGATGGACCCCGAGATCGGCTCTCGCTACGACTCGGCGCCGGTCTCCGACCTCCCGATGCCGGAGGTCTGCAACTCCGGCCGACCGCAGGTCGTTCCGAACCTCGTGCTGACTGCGCGGCTCACGCCAGAGTGGGGCGTCGCTTTCGGCCTGGTGGCGCCTGCCGCCGTCGGCAACACCCGCTGGGGCCGCACTCAGGACGGGGTTCACGGGGTCGTCAACGGTCTGCCGGCTCCGTCGCGCTACGCGCTCATCGAGGAGGACCTCCTCATCGCGTTCCCGACCATCGGTGTCGCCTACCGGCCGCACCCCAAGGTCAGCATCGGTGCGGCCTTCGGTTGGGGCATCGCCCCGAGCATCAAGTTCACCACCATCACCCGCGCGGTCCGCGGCGAGGACTTCGCCAACGATGTGCTCACCGAGCTCGACGCGGCGGACTGGTTCGTGCCGCGAGTCACCGCTTCGGTGCATGTCGTGCCGCACGACAACCTCGACATCGTCGCCTCTTTCATGTGGCAGGACGACATCGGCGCCGAGGGCGACCTGACGCTCACCACCGGCTACTACCGGCCGGCGGACGCGGACTACCCACTCGATCAGGCGACCGTGCCCGGTGTGACCGTCGACGCGCCGCTGCCCTGGCAGGCCGGGCTCTCGTTCCGCTACGCGGATCGGATCACGCCCCGTCACGACAACCCCGACGCGCAGAGCCGGCTGACCAACCGCGTCGAGGACTCGATGCAGAACGAGCGCTGGGACATCGAGCTCGACCTGGTCTACGAGATGAACTCGCGTGTCGACCAGTTCACGGTCTTGCTCCCGCCGTGCCCCTCGACCGCTGCGTGTGATCCCCGTGGCCGCTGGGAGGTCCAGGCGGACAACGGGCTCTTCCAGGGCATCCCGCCGGACATCTCGCTACAGAAGCAGTGGCGGGACCAGCTCTCGCTCCGCGTCGGTGGCGACTGGAACTTCATCCCCGGCGTCGGCTCTGCGCGACTCGGCTTCAGCTACGAGACCAAGGGCATCAAGGACGGCTTCGAGCAGCTCGACATCCTTCCGCTCCAGCGCTTCGGTCTGCACCTCGGCCTGACCTTCCGGATCGCCAAGTGGTTCGACATCTCGGTGGCCTACGCGCGCATCTTCCAGAGCACGACCACCGTGTCCGAGGACCGCGCCAGCTTGCACCAGGTCACCGCCGAGACTCGCATCGGCGAGATCGAGACCTGCGGCGAGGACCCGGCCCCCGGCACCTGCACCCGCGCCGACCGTCAGGGCACCTTCGGTGAGGGCACGGTCATCAACGCCGGCACCTACCGGAGCCACTTCGACATCCTGTCGCTCGGGCTCACGTACCACTTCCGCTAGCCCATCCCCGCCAGCCGGACTTCGTTGAGCCCGCTGGGCCCTTGTTCTCGCACAAAGGCACCAAGGGCACGAAGGTGCACAAAGAGGGTTGGGGTGATCGGCCGTTCGCGACATGCGTGTCGCCGGTCCGCGTCGCCAACTCCGGCCGCGACGACGTTCGAACCATCTTCTTCTTTGTGGACCTCTGTGTCCTTGGTGCCTTTGTGCGAGAACAAGCTGAACCGCCACCGCTGGGCTCTGGGCTGCGGGTGGAGTGGGTGACTGGGGCGGAGTGGGTCGGGCGGGGGGAGTGAGAAAAGGGGGAGGCTGGTTTCCGCGGGCGCTGGTACGCCTGGGCCATGGCCAAGAAGTACAACGTGCTCGGCGGGGGCCCGGCGGGGCTCTACTTCGCGATCCTCGCCAAGAAGGCGCAGCCGGATCTCGACATCACGGTCTTCGAACGGAACGCCGCGGACGACACCTTCGGGTGGGGCGTGGTCTTCAGCGACGAGACCCTCGGGAACCTCGAGGAGGCCGACGCGCCGACCTACCGGGCCATCCGAGAGCGCTTCGCCTACTGGGACTCCATCGACATGCACCTGGATGTCGGCGGCACCCGGCACGAGCCCATTCGAACCACGGGCCATGGGTTCTGTGGCATCGGCCGGATGCGGTTGCTCCTCCTGCTCCAGGAGCGGGCCCGCGAGCTCGGCGTGACGATGCGCTTCGGCGAAGAGGTCGATGACATCGAGACCCTTCGCGACTGCGACCTGCTGATCGCCGCCGACGGCATCAACTCGAAGACCCGGGACACGTACGTCGACGTCTTCCAGCCGAGCATCGTCCACGGCAAGAGCCCCTTCATCTGGCTCGGCACGCACCAGACCTTCGAGGCCTTCACGTTCATCTTCCGCGAGAACGAGCACGGCGTATTCAACGTGCACGCCTACCAGTTCGACCCGGAGACCAGCACCTTCATCGTCGAGACCGACGAGGACACCTGGAAGGAGGCGGGCCTCGACGAGGCCGACGAGGCGGCGTCGATCGCCTACTGCCAGGATCTCTTCGCGCCCGAGCTCGGCGGCCACGAGCTTCTGGCCAACCGGTCTTCCTGGATTCGGTTCCGCACCATCGCCTGCGAGAAGTGGCACCACGAGAACGTCGTGCTCCTCGGCGACGCCGTGCACACGGCGCACTTCTCCGTCGGCTCGGGCACGAAGATGGCGATGGAAGACGCCATCGAGCTCGCGAACGCCCTCGACGCCGAAGACGATCAGACGGCCGCGCTCGAGCGCTACCAGCACATCCGCAAGGACCAGGTCGGCCGGACTCAGAAGGCGGCCAGCCAGAGCATCCGCTGGTTCGAGGAGAGCGCTCGTCAGGTGAAGCATCCGCCCGAGCGGGTGAACTTCAGCATGCTCAGTCGGTCTCGTCGCGTGACGCACGAGAACATGCGGCTGCGGGATCCGGCCTACGTCGAAGCGCTGGACCGTTGGTACATGGAAGAGCAGGGCGTCTCGTCCGAGAGCGGCGCGATCGTTCCGCCGATGTTCACGCCCTTCCAGCTGCGCGACCTGACCCTCGCCAACCGGGTCGTGGTCTCCCCCATGTGCCAATATTCGGCCATCGAAGGCGTGCCGAACGACTGGCACATGGTGCACCTGGGCAGCCGCGCCATGGGCGGAGCGGGCCTGGTCTTCACCGAGATGACCAACGTGTCCGCCGAGGGCCGAATCACGCCTGGCTGCACCGGCCTCTACAACGACGAGCAGGAAGCCGCGTGGACCCGCATCGTCGACTTCGTCCATGGCAACACCGGCGCGAAGATCGCGATGCAGCTCGGCCACGCCGGCCGCAAGGGCGCGACGAAGCTGATGTGGGAAGGCATGGACCAACCGCTCGACGAGGGCGGCTGGGACCTGCTCGGTCCCTCGCCGATCCCCTGGCGACCGGAGAACGTGGCGCCCAAGGAGATGACGCGCGCCGACATGGACCGCGTCCGCGAGGAGTTCGTCGCCTCGGCGAAGCGCGCGCTGCGCTGTGACTTCGACATCCTCGAGCTGCACTTCGCCCACGGCTACCTGCTCTCGAGCTTCCTGACGCCGGTCAGCAACCAGCGCGCCGACGAGTACGGCGGCGACCTGGCCGCGCGCGCCCGCTTCCCGCTCGAAGTCCTCGACGCCGTCCGCGAGGTGTGGAGCGACCGACCGCTCTCCGTGCGCATCAGCGCCACCGATTGGGTCCCCGGCGGCTTCACGGGCGGCGACGCCGTCGCGCTGTCGGCGATGCTGAAGGACCACGGCGTCGACCTCGTCGACGTCAGCGCCGGCCAGACCAGCCCGGACGCCAAGCCCGTCTACGGCCGCGCGTTCCAGACGCCTTTCGCCGAACGCATCCGCAACGAGGTCGGCATCCCCACCATGGCGGTCGGCAACATCTACGACCACGACCGGGTGAACACGATCCTGGTCGCCGGCCGCGCCGACCTGGTCGCGCTCGCCCGCGCCCACCTCGCCGACCCCTACCTCACGCTCCACGCCGCCGCCGAGCTCGGCTACGAGGGCCAGCCCTGGCCCATCCAATACCGCTCGGCCGGCCCCGTCATGCGCAAGATGGCCGAAGACTGACCCGCTTCAGCGGGGTCCGCGATAGCCCGGCGGCATCGGGTAGCCGAGCTCGCTCACGTACTGCTCTCGCTCGCCTTCGGGCGAGCGGCTGTGGAGCTGGGCCCGCAGTGGCTCGACCTGAGCGCGCAGGACCTCCCCGAAGGTCGTGGCGCGCCCAGCGGCCATCCACGCCACGAGGGACGAGAAGACGAGCTCCTTGGCGTAGGCGAAGCTGAACCCGTGGGTCGCCTCCGCGACCTCTCGCAGCAGATCGTCTTCGAGGGACACCTCGGCGGCGAGTCGACCCCGCCACCAGCGCAGATAGGACTCACGCAGCGCCGCGTCGGGTAGGGCGAAGTGGTACTTCCGATCGAAGCGGCTCGGTCGCTCGACGATCGCGACGTCGAGTCGCTCCGGGTGGTTGGTCGTGGCGATCGTGACGATGCCCGTGTTGCTCGCGAAGCCGTCGAGCTCGTTGAGCAAGAACGAGCGCGTCGCCGGGGTCAGCAGCGAGTCGAGGTCCTCGAGCACGAGGGCACACGGCGTGATGCGCCGGGCCCGATCGAACACCGCGGCGACGCACGCCTGCGGGTTGGCTCCGTGGTGAGCACCGAAGGACTGGACGTAGAGACAGGGGAGGTCGAGCGCGTTGATGAGCGCCTTGACCGCGTGGGTCTTTCCGTTGCCCGGCGGGCCGACGAAGAGCGCGCCTCGCTTCCAGGGAACGCCGAAGCGTTCGTACTCCTCGCGTGCGCCGAGGAAGGAGCGGAAGTCGCCGACGAGAGCCTCCTTGGCGCCTTCCGCGAGGACCAGCGATTCGAAGGTCGCGTCGCGGATCGACTCCCGCAGCGCCGGGCTTCGCTGCCAGCAGCCGTTGGCGAAGACCAGGACCTCGTCGCGGACCTCGTTCGCCGTCTCGGCAACGTGCGCTGCGAACGCCTCGACCGCGTCACGCGTCGGGCCGATCCACCACATCGTGGTCATCGCCTGCATGCCGACCGGCCAGGCCACCTCGATCACGTCGAAGATGATGCCCTCGTAGCCGACCCTGCGGTGCCCCTGCGCCAGTCGGCGGAAGACACCGCCGCTCGGGTTCCAGAAGCTCTCCCACTCCGGGTGCGGTGCGGACTCGACCTCTGCCTCCCCATCGGTTCGCGCCAGCCAGGTGTCGAGGTCGAACGAGAGGTCTCGGGTCCTCATGACATACGAGTCCGGGAAGGCTCGGTGGATGGTTTCGTCGAGGGCGTAGCCGATGGCGCTGTTCGGCCGCTCGAGGCCGTCTCGGATGAGCTGCTCGCGGGTCATGGGGTGGATACGACCCTGCGCGCCGAAACATTTCCGCACGCCGCATCGGGCCGGCGATGACCTTCGGTGGCAGTTGCGCTAATGCGAGGGGATGCCGTGGGAAGCGCCCGAGGGCAGCGCCGTCCACGACTCGGCGCGAGAGCTGGACCCGTGGACGATCGCGCCGCGGGCGGGACTCGCCCTGGTGGTCGCGGGGCTGCTCGCGCTCGGGTGGGCGGCGCTCGCGCCGACGTTCGCTGGTGAGCCGGCGCCCGCGCACCTGGCGCGCTTCTACTTTCCCAGCCGCTGGACTCCGATGGGTGGGCTGCTGGCGGTCATGGCGCTCGGCGCGATCAAGCGCTGCTTTGGCTTCGGCTGGCCCACGGCGCTCGGCTTGGCCCTCGGCACCGGCCTGCCTCTGGTGCCCGTGACTCTGGTTCACCCGATGGCCTGCGCGGGGGTCGCCGCCTTGCTCGCGCTCGCGGGGCTCGCCGTGCGCACCCCGGTCGCCCGCTTTCGGATCTGGGCGGCCATGGCCGTGGGCTCGCTCGGTGTGACCTTGGTCACCGTCGCCGCCGTGGGATGGACCATGGACCCGGCGCCCTTCGACCCTGCCGATACCCTTCGCGCCTTGGCGTCGGGCTGGTCGGCCGGCGGGTTCGGGGTGCTGGGCGGTGCGCTCATCGTGCTCACCGCGCGGCGCGGCCGACCGGATTCGCCGTCGGCCCTCGACTCCGGCGGGCCGCCAAGGTAAAGCGCGGGCCATGTCGGAAAAGAACCTCGACGCGCTCGCCATCGACACCATCCGCGGCCTCTCCATGGACGCCGTGCAGGCTGCCAACTCGGGGCACCCGGGGACGCCCATGGCGCTCGCGCCGCTCGGCTGGCTCCTCTACTCGGACGTGATGCGCCACGACCCGGCCCGGCCCGATTGGGCCGGCCGCGACCGCTTCATCCTCAGCTGTGGTCACGCGTCGATGCTCCAGTACTCGCTGATGCACCTCAGCGGCTACGAGGCCGTGACGCTGGAGCAGGTGAAGAACTTCCGACAGTGGAAGAGCATGACGCCGGGCCACCCGGAGAACTTCGTCACGCCCGGTGTCGAGACCACCACCGGTCCGCTCGGTCAGGGCGTCGCCACCGCCGTCGGCATGGCGATGGCCGCGCGTCACCTCGGCAAGCGCTTCAGCGAGGACCTCTTCGACAACAAGATCTGGGTCATCGCGTCGGATGGCGACCTGATGGAGGGCGTCGCCGCCGAGGCCGCGTCGCTCGCCGGCACCCTCGGCCTCGGCCACCTCAACGTCTTCTGGGACGACAACGAGATCACCATCGACGGCCGCACGGACCTGAGCTTCACCGAGGACGTCGTGAAGCGCTTCGAGTCCTACGGCTGGCACACCCTCTCGGTCGAGAACGGCATGGACGTCGAAGCGCTCCGCGCCGCCGCCGAGGCCGCGGCCGCCGAGACCGGCAAGCCGACCTTCGTTCGGGTGAAGACC
The DNA here is from genome assembly GCA_964462035.1 of uncultured Sandaracinus sp. GTDB lineage: Bacteria > Myxococcota_A > Polyangia > Polyangiales > Houyiibacteriaceae > UBA1660. The sequence continues at coordinate 301,115 of CAYXAP010000002.1, read as the reverse complement.
GTCATCGGCTTCCCGGCGCCGAACAAGCAGGACACGTCCGGCGCCCACGGCGCGCCGCTCGGCGAAGACGAGATCGCCAAGACCAAGGAGATCATGGGCTGGCCCGCCGAGCCCTTCCACGTGCCCGAGGAGATGGCCGCCGCGCGGCAGGCGATCCTCGACCGCGGCAAGAAGGCCCGCGAGGCGTGGGAGAAGAAGCGTGCCGACTGGAAGGCCGGCGGCGGCGACGACGCGGCGCTCACCGCGGCGCTCTCCGGCGAGCTCCCGGCGGGCTGGGACGCGCTCCCCGAGTTCCCCGCGGACGCGAAGGGCATGGCCACCCGCGCCGCGAGCGGCAAGGTGCTCGCCGCCCTGGCCGACAACGTCCCCGAGCTCGTCGGTGGCTCCGCCGACCTGGCAGGCTCGAACAAGACCCAGCTCGACGCGGCCGACTTCCGCCCGGGCCAGGAGGGCGTGCCCCGTTACGTCTTCTGGGGGGTCCGCGAGCACGCGATGGGTGCGGCCGTGAACGGCATGGCGCTCTTCGGCGGCGTCGTGCCCTTCGGCGCGACCTTCCTCATCTTCAGCGACTACATGCGCCCGGCGATTCGCCTCGCCGCGCTCATGGGCCTCAAGGCGCGCCACGTGTTCAGCCACGACTCCATCGGTCTCGGCGAGGACGGCCCGACGCACCAGCCCATCGAGCAGCTCGCCTCGCTCCGCGCGATTCCGGGCGTGGCGGTGTTCCGCCCGGCGGACGCCAACGAGACCCGCGAGTCGTGGAAGGCGATGATGACCTACGAGGGTCCGGCTGTGATCGCGCTGACCCGCCAGAACGTCCCGACCCTCGACCGCACCACCCACGGCGACGTGGCCGGCGTGCACAAGGGCGCCTATGTGCTCAAGGCCGCCGACGGCGACGCGCAGGTCCACCTGGTCGCGACCGGCAGCGAGGTCGAGATCGCCCTCGAGGCCCAGAAGAAGCTCGCCGAGGGCGGCGTGAAGGCCACCGTCGTGAGCATGCCCTGCTGGGAGCTCTTCGAGGCGCAGGACGCCGCCTACCAGGACTCGGTTCTCCCGCGTGACGGCAAGTTCGTCGTCGTGGAGGCCGGCTGCCGCATGGGCTGGGAGCGCTGGGTCGGCCGCGACGCGGCGTTCGTGACGCTCGAGCACTTCGGCGCCTCCGCGCCGGCGGAGACGCTCTACGAGAAGTTCGGGCTCACGGCGGACAACGTCGCCGCCAAGGCCAAGTCGCTCCTCTGAGCTCGGTCAGGCAGCTTCGCGCAGGAGTGGCGAAGACGCTGGACTCCTGCCGGGCGCGGAGGGGGGACGCTCTTGAGCACTCAAGCCGCGTGGTGCGGCCAACGACGACTTGCGACGTGGGTCGCGGCGTAAGTGCGTAAGTGCGTACGGGCGTCCCCACGGTTCGAAGACGGCAGGCTCCGCACACGGGTGACTTCGCGTCGGGCGCAGCCGCGGTGCGACGCCAAGGCTGACCGCGATTTTCGTTCGTCTACGCAAGGCGGGGACGCTCTTACGCTCTTTCGCCGCGTCCAGGTCTCATGCGTACCCAGCCGCTGCTCGGCTCAAGAGCTCAAGAGCGTCCCCCCACTTCGCGCCCGGCAGGAGCCCCGCGTCTTCCGTCACGCAGGCTCGACGCTCAGGACTCTCGCTCAGAGCTTGGCGAGGACGGCTTCGTAGTCGGGCTCCTCGACGATGTCGTCGGTGAACGCCGAGTAGACGACCTCGTCGTTCTCGTCGATGACCACGACGGCTCGGCCGGTGAGGCCCTTGAGGGGGCCGCCCTGCATCTCGACGCCGTAGTCCTTGGCGAAGGTCGAGCGGAAGCTCGAGAGGGTGATCACGTCGTCGAGGCCCTCGGCGCCACAGAAGCGCTTGAGGGCGAAGGGAAGGTCGGCGCTGACGTAGAGCACGACGGCTCCGTCCTTGCCCGAGATCTTCTCGTTGAAGCGTCGCGCCGTCTTCTGGCAGACGCCGGTGTCGATGCTCGGGTTGATCGTGACGATCTTCTTCTTGCCCGCGAAGTCGCTCAGCGACTTCTCGGACAGGTCGTCCGCGACGAGGGTGAAGTCCGGCGCCTTGTCGCCCACGCTCGGGAGCTCGCCGTTGGTCTCGATGGGGTTGCCCTTGAACTTGATGGTGGCCATGGCCTGCTTCTGACCATGGATCGCCCGCCGAGCGCAAGAGCGGAAACGAAGTTCCGTCGTGCGAGGGCCCCTATTGACGGAGCTCGATCTCGGGCTCGGTCTTGAAGAAGGCGTTGTGCTCCGGGTCTTGGAACGTCTTGTAGTCGATGTTCCAGGGCTTGATCGTGCTCTCGCCGTTGACGTCGATCTCGAGGGTCATCGCCTTGGGCGTGACCTTCCGGTAGCTGCTGTTCGCGGGCAGGTCGCCATTGTCCGAGCCGCCGGCGCTGAAGAGCGTGATCAGGGTGACGTTGTCGTCGTCGTAGGTCCGGTCGAAGCCGTCGATGACCTTCTCGTGGCCGCGCACCAACGTGTTGCAGCCGAGCTTCTGGAGGAAGGCTGCGGCCTGCAGGCGACCGAAGGGGAAGCGCGCGGACTGTTCTTGCAGCGCTGCGGGAATGACGTCCGCCGAGCTCGGGTCCGACCACATCATCTGGAAGCGCATGTCGGCGTCGTTGAGCGTCGACAGGTCCTGCCACTTCTCCTTGATGAGTCGGTCGCGCGGGATGCCCGCGTGCACGAAGAGCGTCTTCCCGAAGAGCAGGCAGCTCGGCATCTTCTCGAAGAGCCGCATGTAGTGGCGGAAGACCTCGATCGGCAGGTGTGGCTTCAGCGTGTTGATCGCTTCCGCCGGCTTCACGCCGCCGTAGATCTGACCCTTGTACTCCAGGTAGTACTCGTGGTTCCCGCGCAGCACGTAGACGTGCTCGGGGGCGCGCACGAACATCTGCAGCGCGGTGCGCAGCACGCCGTTGAGGCTGAAGAGACCGCGGTCGATGTAGTCGCCGAGGAGAACCAGGATGGGCTTCGGCTGGGTCGGGTCCTTCTTGTACGCCGCGACCTTCTCGAAGAAGGAGGCCTGCATGACCGCGCCCTTGAGGCAGCTGTAGCAACCGTGCAGGTCACCGAGGACGGTCACGTCGTACTTCTGACCCTTCATCAGCGGGTGGACGTAGACGTGCTCGTCGAGGAAGGGCGCCTTGCCCTCGAACTCGTCGACGCTCTGCGCACCGGTCAGGGTGCCGTTGCCGTCGGCGCGCTGCTTCTCCCAGAGCTCGAGCACCTGGTCGAGGAGCTTGCGGTCGGCGTCGATCTGTTTGGTGATCGTGTCCGAGTCCTTCGAGTAGTGGAACTCGAACTGGTCGAAGAAGGGGTGCTTGTTCGCGGAGACCTCGAGCTCGATCGGCCCGCTGATGGTGGTCTTCGGCCCTTCGCCGTCGTCGATGAGCTCGATCCCGAGGTCGCTCTCGAAGAGCTCCATCAGCTCGCCCCGGAACTTCACCTCGGCGGGGTGGATCTCGCCGTCGGCCTCGATGAGGTCGTCCATCGCCTCGAGGAGCACTTCCTGCGACTGGCGGTCGAAGCCCTGAAAGAGCTCGAAGCAGCGGAGCTTCAGCTTCGCGTGGATGAAGGCGTCCTGATCCTCGTCCATCGCGACCGCCTCCGTGAAGAGGTCCTGGACGTGCTTGTCGATGCCCTCGAAGACCTCGTGGAAGTGGGTCGTGAAGCGGTCGACCAGCTCGCCTTTGATCTTCTCGTCGGCATTCGGCATGCCGGTGGTCACCCGCTGCTTCACCAGCTTGCGGATGTAGTCGCGGACGAACTCCTGCTCGGTGACGTCGAACTCGCCATCGATGTACCCGAACGTCGTCAGATAGAAGATGATCGCCTGCATCTGGCGCTCGGCGACTTCCGGGTCCTTCGAGAATTGCAGCATGACGGGATGATACCTCCCCTCCCGCAGGACAAAAGGGGGAAGGCCATCGAGAGTACCGGGATGACCGCCGAACCGGCTCGTACCGATGCCTGCAGCTGCTATCTTCCCCTGCGTGCGGCGGGCAATTCTGCTGGGCGCGACCTGCGTCCTGGGGCTCTCCAACGTGGTCCACGCTCAAGCCGAGGATGGCGAGGCGACCGCGAATGGGGAGGTCCATGACGATCGCCCCGCCCCGACCGCGCGCCCCCGCGGTCCCGATCGCCCGCCGCTGACCCTCCATCGAGAGGCACCGCTCGGCCTCTCGCCCGCCTACACCTTCGTCGGTCTCGGCATCACCGCCGCGCTCGGTGGGGTCATGGTCTGGTCCCTGGTGAACACCCTCGAGGCCAGCGACCGGTACAAGGCCAACCCCACGCCCGAGCGTTACGACGACGGCCGGCGGCGGGTCCGACGCACGTGGTTGCTCGGGGCGGCGTGCAGCCTGACCGGGATGGCAACCCTGCTCATCGCGATCCTGGGCACCGACTGGGGCGAGGACGAGGCGCACTTGTCGCTCCACCCCGACGTCGGTCCGGCGGGCGGCTCCCTCATGCTCCGGGGGCGCTTCTGATGCGAGTGGCGCTCCTGCTCTTGCTGGCCGGCTGCGACCTCTTCCCGCCCGAGCTCCTGGTCGAGGACGGGGGTGCTCCGGACGCTGGCGGTCCGCCCGTCGTCGCCATGAGCGACGAGTGCACCGCGGACCTGCCGGTGCTCGAGCAGGAGGTGGTCAACGCGCCGCTCGACCTCCGTGCCCGCACCGATGCCTTCGATGGAGCGCTCTGCGGTTTCGACGCCCCCGGCAGCGACGCCTTCTTCGCCATCCCGATGGAGGCCGGCGAGAAGTGGCACGTTCACCTGCACGCCCGCGCGAGCTTGGGCTTCGACCCGGTCCTCGCGGTCCTGGATGGCTGCGGCACCTGCGCGGCGGCCATCGACCACTGCGCGGTCGACCAGGAAGAGCACCTCACCTTCGTCGCCCCGGCCGCCGGGACCTACGTGGTCGCGATCGACGGTCGGCTGAGCGGCGGCGGCATCTACGACCTGCTGGTCTCGCAGCCGGTCTGCGGGGACGGCGGCGTGCCCGAGCACTCGGAGACCTGCGACGACGGGAACACCGAGGACGGCGACGGCTGCGACAGCCGATGCCGCGCAGAGCTCGCGAGCGGCGAGAGCGAGGCCGAGCCGAACGACGACCCGACCGGCGCGAACGTCGTCTCGGCCCCGGGGATCTTCCGGGGCTACATCGGTGGGCGCTGCGACCAGGACTACTTCGCCATCGCCCACGGGGGCGGTCCCCTGGTGGCCACGCTGGGCGGTCAGGACGGCGCATGCACGGCCCCCAGCGCGAGCCTCGAGCTCCTCGACGATGCCGGGGCGGTCCTGGCCACCGGGGCTCCGGAAGGGGAGCTCTGCGCGCGGCTGGAGACGTCGTCCCCACCGGGCGAGCTGTGGCTCCGGGTGGACGCCGATCCCGAGTCCGAGGCCTTCCAATACGAAGTGTCCATCGAGTGATATTCTCGGGTTGCGCCGGTTGTTGAAAACGATTATCAAAAAGGCGTGACCGTTCTCGGCGACCTCTCCCCCGGCGATCGCGCACGCGTCCAGAGCGTCCAATGCGCTCCTGCGGTGCGACGGCGGCTGCTCGAGATGGGCCTGCTCCCTGGAACGGAGCTCTCGGTCGTGCGGCGTGCTCCCCTCGGCGACCCGATCGAGGTCCGGCTCCGCGGCTATTCGCTCTCGCTCCGGAAGAGCGAAGCCATCGGTATCGCGGTGACGCTCGTGCCGCAGCCGTCCTCGGACCGCGCGCACGCGTCGGCGCCGCTACCCGCGGAGTAGGGGCCTTGAGCGCGCTCCCTCAGGTGCTGGTGGCGGGGAATCCCAACGCCGGCAAGACGACCCTCTTCAACCAGCTCGCGGGCACCCGTGCCCGGACCGGCAATTACCCGGGCGTGACGGTGGACCGGCGTTCGGCCCGCGTTCAGCTCGGTGAGCGCGAGGTCGAGCTGGTCGACGTGCCCGGGACCTACAGCCTCACGGCGAGCTCTCCCGAGGAGCGCATCGCGGTGGACGCGATCCTCGGCGAGAAGGACGACACCACCAAAGTGGTCTGTGTCGTCGCCGACGCGACCGCTCTGGGCCGCGGGCTCTACCTGACGCTGCAGGTCCTCGAGTGCGGCTTCCCGACCGTGCTCGCCCTGAACATGATGGACGAGGCCGCGGCCCAACAGCTGCGGATCGACGCCGAGGGACTGTCGAAGGCGCTCGGCTGCCCCGTGGTGCCGATCGAGGCGCGGCACCGAGCGGGGCTCGACGAGCTGCGGGAGGCCATGGCCAGCGTGCTCGAGGGCGACGCCCCGCCGGCTCCCGACCTGGAGTGGGGCCCCGCCGTGGAGGCCGCCGTCGCTCGGGTCAGCGAAGCCTACGCCGACGTGGCGGATGTCCGCCGTCGCGAGGCCTGGGCACGCTGGGCGCTCATGAGCCAGCTCGAGGGCACCGATCTCGAGCTCCCGGCGAAGGTCCGCGAGGCGTGCGAGGCCGCCCGGGCCGCAACCGACGAGGACCTCGACGTCCAGCTCGTGGCCGCCCGCTACGCAGCGGTCGACGAGCTGGTGCGTGACCACGTCGAGGGCGAGGGGCCGACGCGCTCGCGCAATGACCGGCTGGACCGCTGGCTCACCCACCCGGTGTTCGGGATGGTCGCCTTCGCGCTCGTGATGCTGGTGGTCTTCGAGGCCCTCTTCAGCTGGTCCGAGCCCCTGATCGGCTGGGTCGAGACGGGCATCGTGTTCAGCCAGGACATGCTCCGGGCGACGATGCCGGAGGGGATCTTCACCGACCTGCTCGTGGAGGGCGTGGTCGCGGGCGTCGGCAACGTGCTGGTCTTCGTCCCTCAGATCGCGCTGCTCTTCTTCTTGCTCGGCTTCCTCGAAGACTGCGGCTACCTGGCGCGCGTTGCCTTCGTGATCGACCGATTGATGAAGGGCGTGGGGCTCCACGGGAAGGCCTTCGTGCCGCTGCTCGGAGGCTTCGCCTGCGCCGTGCCCGCGGTCATGGCGACCCGGACGCTCTCGGACCGGCGGGACCGCTTGGTGACCATGCTGGCGTTGCCGCTCATGAGCTGTAGCGCGCGGCTGCCGGTCTACGTGTTGGTGGTGGCGACCGTGTTCGCACACCAGGGAGACGTGCTCGGCTTCCTGAGCGTCGGGGCGGTCGCGCTCTTCGCCATGTACGCGCTGAGCCTCGGCGCCACTCTCGGCGCCGCGGCCGTGCTTCGGCGGACGGTGCTGCGAGGGCCACGGCCGACGATGGTGCTCGAGCTGCCGCCCTACCGGATGCCGCTCGCTCGCAACCTGCTGGTCTCGACCTGGGGCCGGGTGCGGAGCTTCCTGGTCGACGCCGGCACGGTCATCCTCGCGCTGACCATCGTGCTCTGGGCGCTGCTGACCTTCCCGCACGACGACGCGGTGACCGAGCGTTTTGACGCGCAGCGGGCGGAGGTGAGTCGGACGCTGGAAGGCGACGCGGAAGCCGAGGCGTTGGTGGCGCTCGACGGGGCGGAGGCGTCGGCGCAGCTGGAGCGTTCGGTCGCGGGTCGATTGGGCAAGGCCATCGAGCCGGCGCTGGAGCCGCTCGGCATGGACTGGCGGCTCGGCATCGGCGTGATCGGCGCGTTCGCCGCGCGCGAGGTCTTCGTATCCACGCTCGGCATCGTCTTCGGGGTCGGTGACGAGGTCGACGAGGAGAGCGAGACCTTGCGGGAGGAGCTCCGGTCGGCCGAGTGGCCCGATGGGCGCAGCCTGATGACCCCGCTCGCCGGGGTCTCACTGATGGTCTTCTTCGTCTTCGCCTGTCAGTGCATGAGCACCATCGCGGTGGTGCGGCGGGAGTCCGGCTCCTGGAAGTGGCCGATCCTGATGTTCACCTACATGAGCGTGCTCGCGTACACGGCGTCGTTGCTCGTCTTTCAAGTGGGCAGCGCGATGGGGTGGGGCACATGACCTTCGGCGATCCTTGGCAGTGGGTCGCGACCGCCCTCGTCGTGGGGGGCGCGGTGGTGTACCTGATCTGGAAGCTCGGTGTGGCACCACGCCTCGGGTCGAGGCGAAAAGGGAAGGGCCCGGACGTGGCCGTGGAGCGGCTGACCAAGAAGATCCGACGCTGAGCACCCCAGATCGGCCGGATCCGCGGCTTTTCGCGCCGTCAGGGGTGCGGTGCGAACGGATCGTGCATAATTGCTCTCGCAGTGTCCGCTCTCGAAGACATCGCCGCCCGAGCACTCGAGGACGCGGACGCGGAACGAGCCCGGCGGAAGCGCTTTCAGCGCGACTGGCGGCGGCAGTTTCGCGTCCGGCGCTTCGCGGGGCCGCTCGTTCACGAGCGTCAGCTCGACCACCTCCGCATCGCCCATGTGACCGACATCCACGTGGGGCGGGTGACGCCCTTCGAGGCGCAGATGGAGGCGGTGCGGCTGGTCAACGAAGGGAAGCCGGACGCGGTGATGATCACCGGCGACTTCGTCTGTCACTCGACCCTCCACCTGGACCAGCTCCACGAGATCATCGCCGCGTACGACGCGCCGGTCTTCGCGGTGCTCGGCAACCACGACCACTGGTCCGGCGCCGACGAGGTGCGTTGGGCGCTCGACCGCGCAGGCGCGGAGGTGCTCGACAACGTGCACACGACGATCACGCTGCGGCACCAGCGGCTGCAGGTGCTCGGACTCGACGACGCCTACACCGGCCACGGCAAGTGGCGCGAGGCGGCCAAGGGGCTCCGCGACGACCTGCCGACCATCGGGCTGTCGCACATCGCCGAGGAGGCGGACGCGCTCTGGACGAAGGGCGTGCCGCTGGTGCTCAGCGGCCACACCCACGCTGGACAGATCACCATCGCCAAGCTCCACGAGCTGGCGGTCGGCAAGCTCGCAGGGCACCGCTACGTGCACGGCCTCTACGGCTCGCGGGCGCCGAAGCCCGACGAGAAGCTCGGCGCGGTCTACGTGGGCGCGGGCGTCGGCGCGGCGGTGGTGCCGCTGCGGATCGGCGAGCGGTCTCGGCGCGAGGTCACCTTCTTCGAGCTCGGCCATTCGGCGGGCAGCTTCCTCGAGCCGCACGAGGAGCAGCCGGCGCTGCCGGGTCGCAAGCCCTCGGAGAAGACGAAGCAGCGCCGCCAGCGAGCGGTCGCGAAGAAGCGCGCGAAGCGCGAGAAGAAGAAGGCGCGTCAGGCCCGGCGGGACCCGGCGGACTCGGCCGCCGAGTAGCCGCGCTCACATGGCCAGGAAGTGCTCGGCTTCGAGCGCGGCCATGCAGCCGGTGCCGGCGGCGGTGATCGCCTGGCGCCACTTCTTGTCCTGCACGTCGCCGCAGGCGAACACGCCGGGGACGCTGGTCTGCGTCGAGTCCGGCTTGGTGATCAGGTAGCCCTGGTCGTCGGTCTCGAGCTGGCCGCCGAGGAAGCCCGTGTTCGGGATGTGGCCGATCGCGAAGAAGAGGCCGGCGACCGGAATGGTGCGCCGCTCGCCGTTCTTCGTGGACTCGACCACGATCTCCTTCAGCAGGTCGTCGCCCTTGGCCTCGATGACCTGGCTGCTCCAGAGGAACTCGATCTTCGGGTTGTCGAGCGCGCGCTGCTGCATGATCTTCGAGGCGCGCAGCTCGTCGCGGCGGTGGACGATGTAGACCTTGGAGCCGTACTTGGTGAGGAAGGTCGCCTCCTCCATCGCGGAGTCGCCGCCGCCGATGACGGCCATCGGGTTGTTGCGGAACATCGGGAGCGCGCCATCGCAGACGGCGCAGGCGCTGACGCCGCGCTGCCAGAGCTGGCCGTCGCCGGCGCCCGGGATGTCGAGGCGCTTGGCGGTCGCGCCGGTGGCGATGATGACCGCCTTGGCCGTCCCCTCGCGGCCGTCGGCCTTGAAGTGGAAGGGGGCCTTCGAGAGGTCGATCTCGTTGACCGTCTCGGTGTGGATGGTGGTGCCGAAGCGCACCGACTGGGCTCGCATGCGGTCCATGAGCTCGGGGCCCATGATGCCGTCAGGGAAGCCGGGGAAGTTCTCCACGTCCGTGGTGGTGGTCAGCTGACCGCCAGCCGCGACGCCGCCGGCCATGAAGCCTTCGTAGAGCACCGGCTTCAGCTCGGCGCGGGCTGCGTAGATGGCCGCGGTGTGCGCGGCGGGGCCGGAGCCGATGATCATCAGGTCGTGGACTTCGCTCATGGAGGGCGACTTATGATCTCCCTCAGCGGCCGTCAATCAGGCGGGCCACGCGGGCGCCGAGGGAGAGGGCCGCGGTCAGGCCCGGCGACTCGATGCCCAGCAGGTGGATCAGGCCGGCGGGGCGCTCTTGGAGCACGAAATCGCTGAACGATCCGTCCGCTCGGCGCTTGGGGCGAAGGCCGACATAGGCGGGCCGGAGGTGCTCGACGCGGAGCGCAGGCAGGTAGCGCGCGACCGAGCCTGCAAAGGCCTCGGCGCGCGATTCGTCGACGTCCAGGTCGTCGAGCGATGCCGCAGGCTCGGCGTCGGGGCCGGCGAGCGTCTGACCGGCGAGGTCCCGGGTGAGGTGGATGCCCAGCCCGCCGCGGACCGGGAGCGGGTAGACGAGGGCCCGGCGGGGCGCCGGAGCGTTCCCGGCGAGCGCGAAGTAGGAGCCCTTCCAGGGGTGCAGGCGCCAGCCGAGGGCGTCCACGTCGAGGCCGGCGCTGGCGGCGACGCGGTCGGCGGCCAGCCCGGCGGCGTTCACGACGTGGCGGGCGGCGACGCGGTCCTTGCCGACGCCGAGAATCCATCGGTCTCCGGCGGGCTCGACGGTGTCGATGGCCAGCCCGCGCGCGATCCGTGCGCCGCCCGATTGGGCAGCGGCGGCGAGCGCCGCGATCAGCCCATGCGCGTCGACCACTCCGCTGACGGAGACGTCGAGCGCGCGGACGCCAGCCAGGGCGGGCTCCTCTCGCTCGAGCCAGGTTCGGCTGCGCCACTCGAGCCCCTCGACCCCGTTCGCTTCGGCCTTCGCGCGGAGCGCCTCGAGCGCTTCGTCCTCGGCGGCATCGGTGGCCACGATGAGCTTTCCGGTCCGTGTGTGGTCGACTCCGTGCGCCGCCGCGAACTCGTAGAGCATGCGACGCCCCTCGACGCAGCTCTCGGCCTTGAGCGACCCGGTCGGGTAGTAGAGCCCGCCGTGAATGACCCCGCTGTTGCGGCTCGACGTCTCGGTCCCGAGCCGCCCATGCCGCTCGAAGACCAGCACCTCCCGCCGGCTGGCCTGCACCAGCGCTCGGGCGACGGCGAGCCCCACCACCCCCCCACCGATGACCGCCACGTCGATCGTCTCCACGCCCCGAGGATAGGAGGACCCTGGTATGAAGGGGCATGAGTGTTTTTCGCGAGGACGCGTTGGCCGGGAAGGTGGCCTTCGTCACGGGTGGTGGGAGCGGGATCTGCAAGGGGATCGCTCGAACGCTGATGGCCCACGGGGCCAAGGCGGTCATCACCAGTCGGAACCAGGAGAAGCTCGACGCGGCGGCGAAGGAGCTGGTCGAGGCGACGGGCGGTGAGTGCCTCGGGGTCGCCTGCGACGTGCGTGAGCCAGAGACGGTCGAGAAGGCGCTCGACGCCGCGCTCGAGCGCTTCGGCCAGATCGACATCGTGGTGAATGGTGCTGCCGGCAACTTCCTCTGCCCGGCGGCCCAGCTCTCCTACAACGCATTCCGGACGGTCATCGAGATCGACACGATCGGGACCTACAACGTGAGCCGCGCCGCCTTCGACAAGGCGCTCAAGAAGAACGGCGGCGTCATCGTGAACATCTCGGCGACGCTGCACTACGGCGCGACGCCGCTGCAGACGCATCCCTCGGCGGCGAAGGCGGCGGTCGACTCGATGACCCGCTCGCTCGCGGCCGAGTGGGGGCCGCTGGGGATCCGGGTGGTCGGTATCGCGCCTGGGCCGATCGACGACACCGAGGGCATGTCGCGGCTGATGCCCGAGGGGATGCGCGACAAGATCCTGGCGGCGATCCCGCTCAAGCGGATGGGCACGATCGAGGAGATCGGCGACCTGGCGCTCTTCCTCTGCAGCGACGCCGCGAAGCTCATCACCGGTGAGACGGTGGTGGCCGATGGCGGCGCCTGGCTCGGCTCGGGAGCGTTCCAGCTGTGAGGTGGTGGGCGGTCGCGGTCGTGGTCGCGGTCGGCTGCGCCTCCACGGAGCCGGAGGTCGGCGAGTCGGAGTCGGCGGTCGGTGGTTCGGAAGTCGGCGAGTCCGAGTCGGCGGTCGGTGGCTCGGAGTCGGAGGGCGACGAGTCGGAGTCGGAGGTCGGAGGCTTGGAGTCGGAGGTCGGGGGTTCGGAGTCGGCGGAGGCGCAGACCGACCCGGACCCGAGCGAGCCTCCCGCGGAGTGCACGACGGATCGGGAGTGCACCCTGCTGACCGACAGCTGCGGTAACCCCCACGGAGCTCCGAACGGTAGCCCTCCGCTTCAGACGCGGCCCCGGCACTGCCTGGCCGACGACGACCCGCCCCGCGAGCCCGTCTGCCGCTACGGCCAGTGCCAGACGCAGGAGGCGCAGTACGCCGAGGTCCGCGCCTGCAACGAGGACGGTGAGTGTGCGACCGCGCGGACGGTGTGTGGCTCGCCGATGGCGGTGAACCGGGCGCAGAAGGCGACCTTCGAGCGCGAGCAGCAGGCGATGGCTGCCAACGTTCGGTGCCGCGAGCCCGCGCCGTGGCCGTCCGACCTGCAGACCGAGTGCCTCGTCCAGCTGTGCGTTCTGCGCTGACCGGCTTGGCGCTGGTCGCCACGCTCGCTGGATGCGCGACGACGACGTCGAGCGAACGGGCGGCTGCGTCCGGAGCCGAGAGCCGAGAACCGAACGCCGAACCCGAGAACCGAGAACCGAGCGCAGACCCCGACTCCGAGAGTCGAGAACCGACCGCCGACTCCGAGCACCGAGAGCCGACAGCTGACTCCGACTCGGAGGCCCGCGAGCCGACACCGAGCACCGTCGCCGGCTGCCCCACCGTCATCCCCACCGAGATGGCTTGCGTCCACGGTGGCACCTTCACTCGCGGCGACGACGACGACCCCGTCGCCACTCCCGCCGCGCCGGTCACCGTGAGCACCTTCCTCATGGACCGGACCGAGGTCAGCAACGCCCAGTACGCGGAGTGCGTCGCCGCCGACGTCTGCCAGCCGGCGTTCCCCTTCCGGGGCTTCGGCGAGCCCGAGCTCCCGGCGGTCGCGATGACCTGGGATGACGCTCACGCCTACTGTGCCTGGAAGGGCAAGCGGCTGCCGACCGAAGCCGAGTGGGAGCGGGCCGCGCGTGGACCCGAGAACACGATCTGGCCTCACGGCGACGAGCGTGCCGGGTGCGACCGGATCCACGTTCGCGACCGCCGCGGTCACGGCTGCGGCACGGAGGTCACCCGCGCGGTCGGCACGCTGCCGCCCGGCCACTGGGGGCTTCACGACATGGCCGGCAACGTGGACGAGTGGGTCCAGGACTGGTTCAGCGAGTGCTACGCCGGCTGCCCCGGCGAGTGCGGTGACGAGTGCTCCGGGACCGACCCTCGCGGCCCCTGCGGCGGCGCCGCGGAGTGTGCCGGACGGAACCGGCGCGTGGTGCGCGGCGGTAGCTGGTGGTGGGGCGAGCACTTCGCCACCGGGACCCGCCGCCGCGGCAAGCCCCCGAGCAACACTGCCCATCATCGTTATGGCTTCCGCTGCGCCCGCGACGCGTGAGACGGTTCGCGCAGAGATGCGCATCGCCCCGATCGTGTTCACGGCGCTCGTCGCCTGCGGTGGTCCGAGCTCCACGACGACCACTCCCGAGCCCGTCGACGACCAGCCTGCGGCCATCGAGCCCGTCGCCGAAGCCGCGGTCGCGCCGGAGCCCGAGCCTGCCGACACCGAGGTCGCCGGAGCCGCCGATCCACCGCCCACATCCGGCATCGCTCCGCTCACCGACGCGCAGCGCGCCACGCTGACCGCGCTCCCGCGCGAGACCATCCCGCTCCCGGGCGAGTACTACTACCGCTCGAACGAGCTCCGGCACGACTTGCTCGCCAGCGATCTCGAGGGCCGCGGTGGGGCGGTCGTCGGCGTGGGCCCCGACCAGCTCTACACCCTCGCCGCGCTCGCGCGTGCCGAGCTGATCGTCGGCACCGACTACGACGCGCGCGTTCCGGCGCTCCACCGCCTCTACGGCGTCCTGGTCCCGCGCTCCGAGACGGCGCCGGACCTGATCGAGTACTTCTCGGAGCCCAAGGAGGCCGAGACCCTCGCGCTCTTGCGGGCCGAGCTCGAGCCCGGCGACGAGCAGCCCATTCGGATGTTCGAGCGTCTCCGCCAGGACCTCTACGAGTACCTCCAGCGGCAGCACGCCCGCGAGCACCGCAGCGCGCCCACGACCTGGATGGCGGACCCCGGCTACTACGCTCACGTGCGAGACCTCTTCCGCGCCGGCCGTGTCGTCGCACGCACCGGCGACCTCACCGGCACCACCACGGTCCGCGCCGTCGGCGCTGCGCTCCACCAGCTCGGCATTCCCGTGCGCGTCTTCTACATGAGCAACGCGGACCAGTTCTTCCGCTACACGGACGACTTCATCGCCAACGTCGAAGCGCTCCCGACCGACGAGAAGACGATCGTGGTGCGCTCCATCCGGAACCCGGAGCTGCCGAACGCTCGCCGCGATCGCTGGCACTACATCGTCCAGGAGCACGCCGACTTCATCGAGCGGCTGAAGCTCCGCTACTTCCGGCGCAGCCAGGTCATCGTCCAGGAGCTCATCGACGCGGGCCCACCGTGGGTCGGGGAGGGCGTCAGCCACATCACTCGGGAGACTCCGCGCCCGCTCCTCGAGCATCGACAGCGCCGGCAGCAACGGCAGCGGCCAGGGAACGGCGAGTGAGGCTGCGCGCGGCGTCGCTCGCGGCGGTGCTCGGTGTCGCGTTCGCGTGGCCGACCCCGGCATCGGCGCAGCTCCTCCGCCGCGACGACCGGCTGCACCTCGGCCTCAGCAGCCTGATCGCTTTCGGCGCCTACGGCGTGGTCGCGCTCATCGACGAACGTGAGCAGGTGCGTGTCGGGGTCGGCGCGGCGGTCGCGCTCGCAGCGGGCATCGCCAAGGAGCTGTGGGACCTGAGCGGTCGCGGCGATCCCTCCTGGCGCGACTTCGGCTTCGACGTGATCGGCACCGGCGTCGGTCTGCTCGCGGGCTGGTTGCTGGGGCTCCTCGTTCGCCACGTGCGGGGCCCCGACGAGCCGGAGCCACCGCCGCCCAGCGCGCCGCTCACGCTTCGTTTCTAGAACTGCGTCAGAAGCCGACGGGGTCGACGGTCACTTCGGGGAGCTGGGTGCTCAGCGTGATCATCGGCAGGCCCTGCTGCGCGCGGTAGGCCTGGTAGTGCGTCAGCACCCGCCGCACGTAGCGGTGGGTCTGGGTGAAGGGGATGTGCTCGAGGAAGGTGTCGAGCGGCATGTCGCTCGAGTACTCCGCGAGCCAGCGGCGGACGTTGTGGGGGCCGCCGTTGTAGCTGGCGATGGCCAGCGGCAGATGTCCGTCGAAGCGGTCGATGAGGCTGCGCAGGTACCAGGCGGCGAAGTCGAGGTTGACCTCGGGCTCGAGCAGGTCGGCGGGGGTGAAGTCGTCCATCCCGCGTTCCATCGCGATGAGCGTGCCCGTGCGCGGCATGATCTGCGCGAGGCCGATGGCGCCGGCGTAGGAGACGATTTCGGTCTGGTAGACGCTCTCGACGCGCATGACCGCGAAGAGGAGGTTCGGGTCGAGGCCGTGGGTGCGCGCGGCCTCTTCGACGAGCCCCGCATGCGCCCGCGGCCGCGCCTGCACCTCGTCCCAGCCGCCGAAGCCGGTGGCGGCGCCGGTCTCGCCGATGGCGTAGCTCACCTCGACGAGGGTCTCGAGGTCGCTCGACTTCAGCGCCCGGCGGTCGCGCTTGACCTGCCAGCTGGTGAACCGGCGCGGTCGCTGTGCGCCGCGAGCGACCGACTCGAGACCGCAACGGCGGATGGCGCGGCCCTTGGCCTCTCTCCACGCGAGGAAAGCTTCGTAGAGCTGCTGTCGAGCTTCGGGGACCTTGCCCAGTCGAAGGAACGCTTCCGCGCGCGGCAGCCAGGGGAGGGCCTCGCCGTGCTCGGCGCTCAGCGGCCCGAGTCGTTCGGCCAGCGCTTCGAGGTCGGGGTCCGGGAGTGTACGGGTCGGCCGGATGGCGGTGGCCGGCAAGCGTCCTTCACCGAGGCCACGCGCGTCGGCGGCGACTGGCGGCTCGTAGCCTGGCCGGAGGTTGCAGGTGGCATTCGCGCCACACGCGCCGATCATCGCTCCGCGCACGTGCGCGAGCATCTGCTCGGCCCACATCGCGTAGTAGGGCGTCGCGTCTTGGTCGCGCTCCATCACTTCGAGGAAGGCAGCCTCGGCCTCGGCATGACGGCCGAGGGCCATCAGCGCGCGACCCTCGTGGTAGCGGCCCATCACGCCGAGCTCACCGGGACGTTCACCCAGTCCTTCGAGGAGCCGGAGCAGGTGCCGGGGCTCGCCGACGCCGGCGGCGTGCATGACCACGTCGAGCCGGGTTCGCGGCGGCAGGCCTCGTTCGACCAGCACTTCCAGCGCTTCGTTCGTCTCCTCCACCAGGCCCGCGCTGGCCACGCGCTTGAGCATCAGGAAGAGCCGTCCGCTGTTGATGCGTCCGAGCGTGTTGCGGCCCTTGAAGCGGCTCCAGCTGCGTAGCGCGTCCTCGGCCTCCCGGGCCTTCGCGGCGCGCGCCATGTCGGCGGCTCGGTCGGCTCGGCGCTCCTGGTCCTCGGCATCGCCGACTCCGGCGTTGAGGGCGCGACCGCGCCCGAGCAGATCCTCGGCGTCGTCGAAGCGGCCCTCGTGGCGTGCCATCTTCGCGGCCATGAAGAAGACCCGGGCGCGGTGAGTCACGCTTCGGGGCGGGTCTTCCAGCAGAGCTGCGATCTCGGTACGCGCCATCGACAGTGGGCCTCGGCTGACGAGCTTCTCGGTCCGCTCCACCCGCTGGATCTCGCTCAGGGGCCGAACGCTCACGCCTTCGCTCGCCAGGCGCTCGAGCGATGCGCGAGCCTCTGCGGCCGCCGCCGTGCCCGGGTAGCGAAGGTCGAGCACGCGATAGATCCGCGCGGCGTTCGAGGGCTTGCCGTCGCGCTCTTCCATCTGCCCGCGCGCGAGGTCCAGCTCGGCGGCCTGCGGGAGGTCGGGGTAGCGCCGGTTGAGCTGCGTCAGCTCGGTCTCGGCGTCGCGATGGCTCGCGGCGAGGAGCGCTCGGACGCGACCCACGCGCGCGTTCAGCTGGTAGGCGCCGTCCACGCTGTCGATGGCGGCCACATATGCCCGCTCGGCCTCGGCGTGTCGCTCGGCGCGCATCAGCAGGTCACCGCGTCGCAGGTTCACCCAGTCGGCGAGGACCGGGTGGGCCTGCTCGATCACGTCCAGCTGGAGCAGCGCGACCGAGATGTCCGCAGCGCTCTCGCTGGCGTCCTCGGCGCGGGCGAGCGCCTCGCGCGCCAAGAGGTCGCGGCTCTCGGTGACCCCCATCGCGGAGGCGACCGTGGGCTCGGGCGGCGGGCAGAAGAGGGGCGCTGCGGGGTCCGGCAGCGTCGCCGGCTCGGGCATCGAGGCCAACGTCGGGCCTTCTTCGAGGGCACAGAGCGGTGCGCCACTCCAGGCCCTCGCGGAAACCGGGAGACTCATCAAAAGGGCGATCAGCGTCGCTCGAATGAGAACCGGCAAGGTCCCAATAGTGTGCCGTGCCCTGGGAGCGATCGCAAAAAACCAGTGTTTCCGCTTACCTGGACCCACATTGGATCAGACGCCCCAGCAGGCCGATCCATTCACGGAGCCCCCTATTTATGGGCTCCGTGAATGGTGAGTGGTCGTTACGGAGCCGAGAGGCCGATCGCGTCCGGGCTCGCCTCACGGACGAGCTCTCCGACGAACGCTCCGTAGGCCTCTCGCAGCGGTAGCTCGAGGTCCACCGTCAGACGGCGCCGCGTCGCCGACCGGACTCGTCCAGTCTTCGGATTCCGTCCGGTCTTCTCGTAGCTCTCCCAGTACAGGCCGATTCCGCGCTTCTGCCAGAGCGGGAGCTCGTTGAAGTTCGCCCCATTCTGGAAGAGGAGCTCGTTCCGGTCGGCGACGGAGGTGCCGTTCAAGCGCTGGGTGGCCTCCCGCTCCGAGGCGCCCTGGCCTCGCAGGAGCCAGTAGCAGTGTCCGCTCAGAGCGTTCCGGTAGGCGTCTTGCTGTCGCCAACGGAAGTAGTCGACGACGTGCTTCGCCGTCGGGAGCTGGCAGACGCGGCAGTCGAACGCTGCCGGCGCCCCGAGCGCGTGTGTGAAGGCGGCGCTCGCTTCGCCCGCGAGGATCGAGTTGTACTTGCGGAGCTTCCGACCGAACGTCTGCTCGTCACGGCGGAAGAGCAGCGAGATCTCGTCGCTCTGCGTGTAGCCGTAGACGACGCCGAACCCGCACTCCATGAGTCGGCGAGCGGCCGCCACCATGCAGTCACGAAAACGAAGGTCGTAGGGCGCCTCGAAGTCCTGCAGCTCGCGGGCGAGCCGAGTGAACGACCGCCCGTCGATGCGCGCGACCATGAACACGTCGGGGATGACGGCGTGATCGTGCGCGGTCTCGAATACCCGCATCTTCGAATCGAGCTCATCGAACTTCATCGTTCCATTCCTCCACGTCGAAACCGTCGTCCGTCAGCCGGACGAAGAAGAGCTCGTCGAACCCCTCCGCGAGGGTCGGGGGCTCGAGGCGCGCGTAGCAGCCCAGCACGCCCCGTTCGGGCACTCGCTCGACCGCCGGGCGCTCGTCGTTGCGGCGCAGCGCATCGGCGATGGCGGACCGAAAGTAGTAGCCGCGAACCCGAAACCCGCGCTCGAGCGCACGTGGGATGTACCGCTGTCGGTCCTCGCGGCAGGGGTTGGTGTTGTCGACCACGAAGGGTTGTCCGGTCTGGAGACACGCCTCGAGAAGGGTGCGCTCCCGGTTTCTCGTCCGGACCAGGTCCAAGCTGATCCGGACGTGGGATCGGAAGAAGCGCAGCTTGTAGAAGCTGGACTTCCCGGTGGCTTGAATGCCCATGAACACGACTGCTTCCATCGTTCGACCGGCCACGAAAAAGGCCGCCTCGGAGCTCCGAGGCGGCCTGCACACGACGCGTGCGTCACCACCCCTACGAGAGCCACTCGTAGGTGCGGTGGATGACGACGGTGCGGCTGCGACTCATGCGGCCCCGACGATGGGTCCGCTCCAGTCCGTGTCAACCGAGCGCGGCGAGCTACTCGTCGTCGTCGGGGGCGTCGACGCGCTCGGAGGTCAGCTCTTCTTCGGCGTTCGGGTCGTTCTCGGTGCCCTCGTCGAGGGCCGGGATGAGCACGGTGATCACACCGATGAGCACGATCGCCAGGAAGAGGACGAGGAGGACGACGTTCCGGATCACGGGCCGGCCGTGAGTCGCGCTCTTTGGCTCTTCCGTGTCGCTCACGATTCGGCGTCTCCGATCACCCGGGTCACCTGCGCGACGATGTCACCGATGGGGTAGAGCTCCGCGTCGCCGCCGGAGCGCAGCTTCATCTCGGCCTGGCCCTGGTCCAGTGTTCGGCGTCCGAGGGTCACGCGAATGGGAATGCCGATGAGGTCGGCGTCCTTGAACTTCACGCCGGGTCGCTCGTCGCGGTCGTCGAAGAGTGTCTCCACGCCGGCTGCGACCAGCCGTTCGTAGATCTGCTTGGCCTCCTCTTTCACCTCGTCGTCCTTGCCGAGCGCGAGCACCACGGCTTTGAAGGGCGCGATGCTCATCGGCCACTGGATGCCGTCGTCGTCGTGGTGCTGCTCGATCGCGGCGGCCATCAGCCGGGTCACCCCGATGCCGTAGCAGCCCATGACGACGGGCTGGGCCTCGCCGTCTTCGCCGAGGAAGGTGGCGTTCATCTTCGACGAGTAGTGCGTGCCGAGGATGAAGATGTGGCCACCCTCGATGCCTCGGTACGACTCGAGGACGCCGCCGCATTCGGTGCAGCGGTCGCCGGCGACGACCTGGCGAAGGGGCGTGACGTCGGCCTCGAAGTCGCGGCCGAGCGCCACGTGTTCGTAGTGGTACTGGGTCTTCGCGGCGCCGCAGACGGCGTCGGCGAGCGCGGCGACCGCGGAGTCGGCAACGACGCGGCCATCGAAGATCGCCTCTTCCTGGGGGATCGGGCCGACGTAGCCGGCCTTGCAGCGGAGCACCCGGCCGACCTCCTGGTCGGAGGCGAGGCGGACCTCGTCGACGCCGAGGAAGCGCGCGAGCTTGATCTCGTTGACGTCGTGGTCGCCGCGGACGAGCGCCATCGCGAAGGTGGGCGAGTCCTCGGGGCCATGGGCGTAGAGGAGGGACTTGATCGTCCGCTTGGCGGAGAAGCTCTCGTCGCGCTTCTGGAAGAAAGCGACCACCTGCTCGATGGTCTTGGCGCCGGGCGTCTCGACGAGCTCGCGCTCCGGGGTCTTCGAGGTGTCGACCTCGCCGCTCTCCTCGAGCTTGGCTTCGGCGACCTCGACGTTCGCCGCGTAGTCGCAATTGGTGCACGCGACGATGGCGTCCTCGCCCGACTGGGCGAGCACCTGGAACTCGGCGCTGGTGTCGCCGCCGATCGAACCGCTGTCGGCTTCGACGATCCGGTAGTCGAGGCCGAGCCGGTCGAAGATCCGCTTGTAGGTCTCGCGCATCGTCTCGTAGCTGCCGCGCGCCGCCTCGATGTCGGTGTCGAAGGAGTAGGCGTCCTTCATGAGGAACTCGCGACAGCGGAGCAGGCCCGCGCGGGGCCGCGGCTCGTCGCGGTACTTCATCTGCACCTGGTAGAGCATCTGCGGCAGCTGTCGGTAGCTCTTCACCTCGCGACGGATCATGTCGGTGATGATCTCCTCGTGCGTGGGCCCGAGGTGGTAGTCGCCGCCGCGTCGGTCCTTGAGGCGCATGAGCACGTCGCCATAGACGTCCCAGCGGCCGGTCTCCTGGAAGTAACTCGCCGGGAGCAGCGCCGGCATCAGGACCTCTTGGGCCCCAGACGCGTCGAGCTCCTCGCGGAGGATCTGCGTGACCTTTCGCAGGACTCGCTGGCCGAGCGGGAGCATCTCGTAGATCCCCGAGCCGATCATCCGGATGTAGCCCCCTCGCAGGAGGAGGATGTGGGATGCATCCACGGCGTCCTTGGGGACCTCCTTGACGGTGGGGATGAATGCCTGGCTGAAGCGCATGGCGCCACCGATAGCACCAGAGGGCCCGGATGGCGACGCCTTCGCGGCCGAGCGTGGCGATCTGCGCCAACGACGTTGACGTTTGGCGGGGGCCGGGCGAAAGACGGGGCATGAGCGACATCGACGACGCCACCCGCACCGAGATCGAGGCCGCCGCCTTTCGCCGGCTGGTGAAGCACCTCCGCGAACGGCCCGAGGTCCAGAACATCGACCTCATGAACCTGGCGGACTTCTGCCGGAACTGCCTCAGCCGCTGGTACGCCGAGGCCGCCGCGGAGCGGGGCCACGAGCTCGACAAGGCTGCGTCCCGCGAGATCGTCTACGGCATGCCCTACGAGCAGTGGAAGGCCGAGCACCAGACTCCGGCGACGCCGGAGCAGCAGGCCGCTTTCGAGAAGCGCGGCTCGGACTGAGCGCCGAGCCAGGACGGAGTTGGTCGACGGTCGAGATGGAGGACGGGCGTCGCTGGTCTGATCGCTCAGCCGCTCGAGGCCGGCCTCCGATCATCGGTCGGAGCGGACCATGAAGGGCGCCAGGTCCCGCGCCACGGGCCCCGCCGGTTGCGCGTCCCCTTCGTCCCATCGGCGTAGCTCGGCGATCGCCGACTGCAGCCCCTCCAGTCGGTCCAGAGCGCCCTCCGGGTCCGGCGCCTCGAGTGTGAACAGCCAGCGACCCCACTCGGCGAAGAAGGGCAGGCTCCAGAAGTCCAGCCAGTCGAACCCGAGCCGTACCTTCGAGCGACGCGCCTCGTACCACGCGGCCAGCTCATCGAGCACCGCGGCGGCGCGGAACGCCCCCTCGCTCATCAGCCGCTGCTCGCTGTCGCCGGGAGCCGGATCGGCGCGCAATCGATCGCTGTCCCACGCATAGAAGCGCAGCAGCGACATGGTGATCGACATGCTCCATCCCACGAACCACAGCACCGCCAGACCCGTGACCACCTCGTCGTCGAACCAGTCGTACATGCGCTGCAGCTGCTCGGTGACGCAGCTCGTCCACTCGAGGTAGAGCTCGCTGGCGCGCTGGGCGGCCGCCTCGCCTCCCGCGCCGTTGCTCGCGATCAAGCCGGTGACGATGGAGTTCGCGAAGCCGATCGCGTCCGTGCCCGGAGACTGAAAGGGGTCGCTGAACGCTCCCGCTTCGCCGACCAACGCCCACCCCTCTCCGAAGACCTGGCTCGCGGTGTGGGCGTATTTTCGCATGACGCGAAAGTCGAGCCATTCGTCCGCCGGGGGCAGCGCGCGGGCGAGCTCCGGCTCGTGCTCTCGTAGCCAGCCCTCTGCGCCTCCACGACGACGCAGGACCTCAGCCTGCGGGCACACGTTCTCCTCGTGCACGATGCCCACCGAGGTCGCCCCGCCCGGCAAGGGAATCAGCCAGACCCAACGCCCCTTCCCCATCAGGTGGTTGGTCGAGTATCGGCGACCGAAGTCCGCGCGGGTGGGGTGCTCGCGCGCGACCCGTTCGAGCCAGGCCGCATCCGCTCCGCCGGCGAGCGCATCGGGGTCGATCTCGCGGTCGACGCGAAACCACACCGCCGAGCAGGCACGCCCGGCGGGACGGCCGAGCCCACGCGCGCGTGCGAGCACACGGGCTCGACCCGAAGCGTCGACGACCCAGGAGCTGTCGACTCGGTGCTCGCCGGCATCGTCTTCGTAGACGACCCCGTCGTCGTCGGCGCGGCGAACTCGCACGGCCGTCCGCAGATCGACTCCCGCCCCTCGCACCATCTCGCGCAGGCGCGTTTCGAAATCTCCGCGATCCAACTGGTACTCGCGGATCCGATCGGAACGGGTGCCCCGTCCCATCTCCGGACGGCGGGCAATGGGCTGCGCGCCGAAGAAGTAGCGCAGCCCGTATTTGGGTAGCGCCGTCTCCGCCAGCAGCGCTTCGAGACCCAAGACGTCTGCCAAGTACGCGCCCCCGGGATGCACCGTGCTCTCGCCGACCTTGTGCGTGGCCATGGGCAGTGGGTCGGCTTGCCGCTCGAGAATCACGACCCGCTGGTCTGGACAGACGGCGCGCAGCTGCAACGCGAGGGTCAGCCCGGCCAGGCCGCCCCCGATGATCGTGACGTCAAAGCGCATCGTTCGGGCGGCGGGAGCGTCCGAGCGCTCGTTTGGTCGCTCGGGCCATCGACAGGACCTCATTGGGAGGCAGGCCTCCGCTTCCCTTCTCGAACGAGGCCCCGGCCACGTAGGCCGATTGCGCCAGCTTGAGATGGGGCCCGCGAAAGCGAAGCTCGGAGCGGAGGGCGTCCTCGACGAGGGCGCACACGCGCGAGCGAACCTCGGGCGTGTCGGTGGAACGTGAGAGCACCGATGGATGCATCAGTCGGCTGCGAGCATGACGCCGAACGTAGGGAAGCTGCGCGTGGAGATAGAGATCGGTGAACTGCGCCGTCGCGTCGTCGACCTCCCCCCAGAGGAGACGGTCGACCAAGAAGAGTGGAGTCTCGACCGCCCCCGGCCCACACCAGGTGCGTCCATCGACGTCGATGGGCTCGAAGAAGGGGCGCAAGACCTCGCGGAAGGCGGGCCCCGTCACGCTGGCCTTCACTCTCACGAACATCTCCGGAAGTCCGCTCAGCCTCTCGACGATCCGCTCGAGGGTGGGCAGGTCTTCGTCCCGGAGCTGCTCGGGCAAGCTGAAGAGCTCGTCCAGACATGGGTAGATGATGCCGCTGAGCTCCCGCACCGCATCGATGAGCGTCAGCTCCAGCGGGTCGCGCGTGTAGTGTCGCTCGCGCGTGCCTCGTGGATTGCACAGGCAGTAGTGCAAGACCGTGTCGCGGGGCGTCATCTCCTGCGCGCGTCCCAGCCGAACGAGCGTCGCCTCGAGCCCAGCGACGCGCTCGCAGGGTTGGACTCCGCGACGCCGGACGGAACCCAGCAGGATGCCGAGGTCCCGCATGCATGCCGCCGCGACGTCGAAGCTCGGATCCTCGGGAACGCGACGACATAGCTCGGCCAACATCGAGAGGAGGTCGTCGATCGCCTCCGCATCGTTCAGCCGTGGAAGGGTCGCGAGAGCGTCATCCGCCGAGAGCGGGTCCAGCGCGGCGATTCGCTCGAAGCGCTCCGGCTCCCAGGCCCGCGGGCCGACTCCTGGTCGACTGCACCCGTGTTCCACCGGCCGCAGTTAGCACGTGGGCCCCAGCCCGGCGACCAAGGCAAGAGCGGACGGGGTTGGTGCCGAGGAAGAGCGAAGGACGAGTGGGACGGGGTTGGCGATGATCGAGACGCCGTCCGGGGAACCATGTTCGCGGAGTGAGTCCTGCCACAGCATGAAGTTAGAAGTGCAACTTCTCAGTCGACGCGGGGCCGGGCGCCTCCTAGGTTCCGCGCGCCCCACGCACTGGGGCGCTTTCTTCCCACTGATGGAGCCCCTGATGTTCTCGAAGACTCTGATTTCCACTTCGCTCCTGCTGGCCTTGGCCCTCGTCGGCTGCGGCGATGACGCTGGCGACCGGACCACGGATGGCGTCGATGCCGCCACGACACCGATGGACGATGACGCCGGCATGACCCCGGACCCCACCGGCTCGGCGCTGACCGTCAACGTGCCGGCCGATCTGATGGGTACGCCGGACCGCCTCTTCGTCGTCGCGAGCGACACCGTGCCTCCGATGGGACCGCCGGCGGCCATCCTGCTGATGGACGACGACATCGAGGCCACCGCGGGTGAGTCGATCGAGCTGGACCTCGACACGAGCTCCCTGTCCGGCGACTACTTCATCATCGCCATCCTCTTCATGGAGGGCGGCGGCATGTTCCAGCCGACCGCGGGCGTCGACTACGCGGCGGCGACCGACACGGCCATCACCTTCGATGGTGAGCCGACCGACCTCGGCAGCCTGGACCTCGCCCTCACCGAGTGAGTGTGAGGACTCGCTGAACGATTGCGCCTAGTCGGCCGTCGGGCAGGGAGTCCCGAGCGCGGCCGGGGCCGGTATGACTGCGGTCCCGGTGCGGACCTGGGTCTCGAGGAAGCAGCCGTACTGGTACTTCACGTCGTCGAGCTGGACGAAGATGACGTGCGGGTCGCTGAAGCCGTCCCCCGCGTACTGCACGACGGCGCCGGTGTAGTCCTCGCCGCTCTCGCTGGTCAGGTTCTGCGCGACGGGGTAGTCGAGGTAGCCGTCGAGGTCGGCGAGGGCGAGCGCGTCCTGCATCGAGGGCCAGACCTCGTCGCCCGCCTGAGGGTGGCCGTAGGAGAGCGCGACCGCGTCGTAGACCGCGATGGGGAAGTAGCTGTCGCCCATGCCCACCGGCTCGTAGACCGGCCGCGGCGTGAAGCCCTCGAGCGGGCGTCGGCTGAGCCGCGGCATGTAGACGAAGGGCTCCGCCGCCTCCCAGCCGATGGCCAGGAGGTTCATGATCGGGTGCAGGAAGCTGAGCTCCTCACCGCGCACGCGGAGCACGCTGCCGAGCAGTCCGCCGACGCCGGGGATCAGACTGGTCTCGAGGATGAAGTAGCTCCAGTGACCGCCGGCGCCGGTCGGGACCAGCGCCTCGAAGCGCGGCTCAACGGCGCCGATCATGTTGGTGTACATGCCGCCCATCGACTGACCGAGCGCCACCAGGCTGTCGGGGTCGAACCGGATCATGGTCTCGCCGTCGGGAAGCTCGGCGCCGTCGCAGCCGATCTCCGACGGGTCGATCTCGAGCGCGATCAGCGCGTCGAGCATGAGCCGCTGCTCGAGCACGCCCTGGCGGAAGGTGTCCCGAAACGCCGCGAGGTTCTCGAGGTTGAGGTACTCGGTGGCCGCAGCGCCGGGCAGGCGGTCGGGACTGAGCGGGAGGGACGCGCCGGCGGCCGCGAAGCCGTGCGCCGCGATGACGTGCGCCGGACCCTCGCCGGCGGCGATGGTGCCGTCGCTCGACTGGGTGCCGCGATCGACCACTTGCGAGGCGATGCCGCCCGAGCCGTGGAAGTAGACCATGAGCGGGTAGCCGGCCTCGGGCATCGGCTCGCGCGGGATGGTGAGCACGAGCTTCGCGGTTTCGGTGCGCTGCTCGATCGGTAGACCGTCCCCGTCGAGCTCGAACGTGCCTTCCTCGTCGAAGGGGGGCGTGCCGCGCTGGAACTGCGGGAAGTCGATCTCGGCGCGCAGATCGCAGTAGCGGTCGCGGGTGCGAGAGAGGGCGAGCGAGTCGATGGTCACGTCGAAGGAGTCACGAACGCGTTCGGAGAGGTCGTAGACGTCCTGCACCACGTCGCCCGTGGTGAAGACGGTCGCGGCGGCGACGGTGTCGCGGTCGACGCCCAGCGTGTCGAGCGTCTCCCAGAGGGGCGCGTAGAGCGCCTGGGCTGCGGCACCACGGGCGCCGCTCGGGGTTTCGCCGGCGGCGAGGGCCGTGAGGTCTTCGTGCACCTCGAGTGGACGACCGCGCGCGTCCTCGAGCGCGGTGGTCACCACGAAGGCGTAGGTGCGGTCCGCGTGCAGCACGAAGCCCGGCCGCGGTCCGACCGAGAGGAAGCCCTCGGTCTGCGTGTAGAAGTCGGGGCGGAAGGTGCGCGCGACGACCGGCACCAGCGCGCCGCGGTCGGGGCTTTCGGGATCGACGTCGACGAGGAGCATCGGGCTCGAGGCGTCTGCCGGGATCAGGTCGCTCTCACTGAGCGGGGCGATGGGCGCGGTGAAGTGGAACATGCCCACCGGGATCGTCGGCCAGCCCGGTCGTTCCTGGGCGATGGCGAGCAGCGGCGGGATGATCTCGACCGAGCCCGGCACCGGATAGCCCTCGAGGTCCGGGGTTCCGTCCGCGCTCAGCCGCAGGTCCGAGGGGAAGGGGAAGTCGAAGAAGGTCTCGGTGGCGTCGAGTGCGCCGTCGAGGTCGAAGCGAACCGTGGCCGGCCCCGGATCGACGTCGGCGTCTTCCATCATCGAGCCGTCGGGCATGTCGGTGTCGCCGCCGTCGTCGTCGCTGCAGGCGAGCGCGAGGAGGAGCGAAGCGAGCAAGGGAGCGAGGCGGGTTCGCATGATCGCGGGAGTCTAGTCC
This sequence comes from uncultured Sandaracinus sp., assembly GCA_964462035.1. Classification (GTDB taxonomy): domain Bacteria; phylum Myxococcota_A; class Polyangia; order Polyangiales; family Houyiibacteriaceae; genus UBA1660. Next base: position 273,888 of record CAYXAP010000002.1, on the reverse strand, counting down.
ACCGATGACCGGAGCACTTACATGCGATGCGCCGTGGGCTCTGGCCCCATGAGATAGGATGCAGTCATGGGGCGGCTGTGGATGCTCGGGGTCTTGGCGTTCTCACTCGGCTGTGGCGACGACGACGCGTCCGAGCCGGCGCCCGAGCCGGAGACGCCTGCGCCCGAGGCTCCGGCACCGGAGCCGCCCGCGCTCGAGCCAGAGGCGCCGCCGGCGCGCATGGTGGTGCTGATCGAGGAGAAGGCGCTCGAGCTCCGCACGATGGCGAACCCGGGCGAGGGTCAGCCCTGGGCGGCGGAGCGCGAGCCGGTGGACGGCCGCTTCGTGCTGCTCGGGGCGACGGCGGACCACGTGCTCCTGCAGGAGCCGGTCGTCGATCGGTTGGGACTCGCCTCACGCTTCCACGCAGTGGCGCGCGGTGGGGCGGCGTCCGAGCCGGTGCAGGCCGGTCGAGCCCACATCGCGCCGGATGGTGAGCACTGGCTCGTGGAGCGGAGCTCCCAGCGCTTTCGCTGTGGTGGGATGGCGCGTGGGCGGGAGCTCTTCGTGCGGACCTTCGGCAGCGGCGAGGAGCGCGCGATCGGCGAGGGCTTCGTCGGGTTTGGGCCGGAGCGGACGTTCTTGCTCTCGATCACCACCGCCGACTGTGGGCCCGCCGGCGGGCTGCGGAACCACCAGGCCTTCGTGCGGATGGGGAGCTACGGCCCGCCTCCACCGGCGACCGGAGAGCCAGGGGGGATCGGCACGGGCGGTGAGGACGATCCGAACGCGCGGCTCGCGTTCCACCCGGCGCCGTGGATCGACGCCGAGGCGGTTCCGGTGGAGGTGGAGGGCGAGGTCTTCGGACCGGAGTGTTTCCTGACGCTCGGCGGGCAGCGCACGCAGCTGCTCGGTCCGGCATGCCGGCAGCCGGAGTCCGCGGGGTTCTCGGCCGACGGAAGCCACTACGCGTTCGTGATGCACCAGCGCGGACAGGCGGAGCTGTGGGTGGTGGAGCGCTCGAGCGGGGACGTCCGGAAGGTGCCACTCGGCGAAGCGGGCGACGCGGGTGCGATGCCGGGGATCTGCGGTGGCCCCGACGGCGAGCGCTGGCTCGTGACACGGCCGGACGCGGTCGTGGTCGCGGTGACCGGGAACGAAGTCGCCGAGCTGGGAGCCGGGCTGTGTCTCGGTGCGGCGCCGGGCGGGGAGACCTACGCGGTGCAGCTCGGGGATCGGGTGGAGCTACGCACTGCGAGCGACCCGACGGCCGCGGGCACGGTGCTCGAGGGCGTGACCGGTCTGCGCTGGCTCCCGCCGAGCGAATAGCGGAGTAGCCCGCCGTCGACGAACGGCGGGGACGATCTTTGGGTCTTTTGCTTTCGAGCCATCTCGCGGAAGTGGCTCGCGCTCCGCTGCCGAAAGCGAAAGACCGAAAGACCGAAAGACCGTCCCCCACGAAGCGCGCGGCAGCAGCCCCGCGTCGACGTCCCCCTTGCCCAAGGCGCGCGGCAGCGGCCCCTAGGCCGCCGGGAGCCAGATGCTGAAGCGGGTGCCGCCTTCGTCGCGTGCTTCGCACTCGATGCGGCCACCGTGGGCGGCGACGATCTGTTGGGTCAGCGGGAGGCCGAGCCCGCTGCCGCGTTCCTTGGTGGTGAAGAAGAGATCGAAGATGCGGGCGCGGCCTTCCTCGTCGATGCCCTCGCCGCGGTCTTCGATGTCGATGCGTACTCCGTCGGCCTCGGGGCGAGAGGCGACGCGGATCCACGGGTCGCGGGCCTGGGCTTCGCGAGCGTTGCGCAGCAGGTTCAGCAGCGCCTGGCGGAGCTGGGCCTCGTCGAAGGCGACGGGCGGCAGCGGCTCCTCTCGCGAGACCTCGAGCTCGACGCCGGCGGCGTCCATCTCGCGGCGGACGAAGGAGAGGACCGAGGCCAGGGCGTCGCCGACGTCGTCGACCTCGAGGGCCGGCGCCGGCAGGCGGGCCAGGCGGAGGTACTCGTCCGTCAGGCCGCCGAGCCGATCGATCTCCTTCTGAATCGCCTCGAGTAGCGCGCGCGCCTCGCCGTCCTCCGCGACCTCGTCGCCGAGCATCTCGACGTTGAGCCCGATCGACGACAGTGGGTTGCGCACCTCGTGGGTCACGTGCGCGGCCATGCGTCCGATCGCCGCGAGCCGCTCGGTCTGAATCAGCCGCGCCTTGGTGTGCAGCGCGTCCGTGACGTCGTCGGCCACGACCAAGACACTGCCAGCCTCCGCGGCGAAGGGGGCGATGAGCACGTCCACGAAACGCTCCTTGCCTTCGGCGTTCAGCAGCCGCGCTTCGTGCAGCACCATCGGTTGGCCCGTCTCGCGGACGTCGGCGACGGCGTCGGTGAGCGCGGGGAGCCGGTCGGGGAGATCGGTCTCGCTCAGGACCTGGCCGGCGGAGCTCGCCGGCAGACCGAGCACCGAGGCGGCCGAGGGGTTCACGGTTCGCACCTCGCCGGCGCCGCTGACCACCACGATCGCCGCGCGGAGGCTCTCGACGATCTGCGCCTGCATCCGGCGCAGCTCGCGCAGCCGCTCGTCGCGGGCGGCGAGCGCGCCGACCATGGCCTCGAAGTCCTCCGCGAGCCGGCCGAGCTCGTCATCGCGCCGAGGCTCGATGGAGCCCGGGCTCAGATCGCCCTCGGCGACGGCGGCGACGCGCGACTGCAGCGCGGGCAAAGGGCTGAGCAGTCGCTGTGACCACCACGTCGCGATCACGCCGACCAGCAGCGCCATCACCACGAGCAGCCCGAGCGTGATCGCCGCTTGGCGCTCGCGTTCGGCGGCGAGCGCACCGATCGCCTCGGTCCGATCCTGGATGTGGTTGTAGGCGTCGAGGTAGTGGCGGCCGATCGCGAGCTCTTGGCGGCGGAGCGCCTCGATGGCTTCGGCAGCGGCCGCGTCGTCGCCGCTCTCGAGCGCGGCGAAGAGGGCGTCGTAGTCGTCGTCGGTGTCCTCGAGGTTCACCCGCACCGACTCGAGCGCCGCACGGACCGGCGGGAGCGAGAGCGCGTCACCGCTGGTCGCGGCCAGCCGCTCCGCTCGCTCGAGGTAGTGGTCGAGCTGGCGCTGCGTGGACGGGCGGAGCTGGCGCGCGGCGCTCAGCAGGCGAACGGCCTGCGGTGACGAGTCGGCCGAGCGCTCGACCTGCCGCCAGTAGCCTTCCTGGTGCGCCTTGGCGAGACCCAGCCGGAGGGCGAGCGGGAGGTAGCCGTCGTTCAGCAGTCGAAGCAGCTCGGCGGTCCGAGCGTGCTGGACCACGCTGGTGATCGCCACCGCCGCGAACGCGGCGATGACCAGCGCGAAGGCGACGAAGATCCGCGTCGGGATCGACAGCCGCTTGGTCGGCCGCGGTCGCGGGCGAGCCGTTCGTTCGTCCGCGTCGCCATCGGACGCATCGCTCGTGGCTTCGGCCACGGCTCAGCCCCCGACGATGCTCCGTGCTTCTTCAGCGACCGAAGGATCCGCTTCCCGTGCTCGGTCGGCCGCCTCACGGGCCTTGGTACGGTCACCGGCCTGCATGTGGGCGCGAGCCTGGAGCAGGTGAACGCGGGCGGGCTCCGGGTGCTCGGCGATCAGCGCGGTCTCGGCCTCGTAGAGCGCGTCGCGGGTGCGGCGCTGGCGGAGGTACGCCTCTGCGAGCAGGCGGTGCACCTCGGGCTCGTGTGGGTTGGCGTAGAGCCCCATCTCGCCGATGGTGATGGCGTCCGCCCAGGCCTCCGCCTCGACGAGCGCCTTCAGCAGCGCGAGGTTCGTCTCGCGGTCGTGCTCTTCGATCATCGCGAGCCGCCGGAGCGCCCGAAGCCGGAGCGGGGCGTCGTTCTGCTCCTCGCCGATCTTCACCAGGCCCATCCAGGCCTCGGCGCGCTCGGCATCGAGGTTCACCGCGGCCTCCAGGTGGGTCTTGGCCTCGGCGGGCTCACCCCTGCCGAGCGCCGAACGGGCGAGCATCAGGCGCAGCTCGTAACCGTCGCGGCCGCCGGAGAGGATGGCCCGCAGGTGCTCCTCGGCGGTGGCTCCGTCGCCTTGCATCAGGGCGAGCCGGGCCAGGACCATGCGAGCGATCGGCTGGCTGGCCTCGATGCCGATGGCGCGGTCGGCGACGGTCTGCGCCTGCTGTGCGTCACCGCCGACCAAGAGGCCCGCGGCGTAGCGTGCCTGCGCGGTGGCGTCCTGCGGGGCGGCCTCGGCGGCCTGCTTCAGCGGGTCCAGCTCCGTGAACTGCTCGAAGGCGACGCTGAAGTCGTCCGCGCGGCTGCGCAGGCGCTGCCGCTCGTGAGCGCGGAAGGCCGTGTCGAGCTCCTCGACGCTCACCCCGAGCACCTGCTGGATGACCTCCGGGCTGGACTTGCCCGCTGCCCAGGCCTTCAGCATTCGGACGACCTTCGGGAAGCCGTACTCCTCCGCGATGTAGGTGACGATCTTCGTGCTCGCGTAGTAGGCGACCATCATCGCCATCGCGCTCCGAGCGCGCGTGAACGCCCGGTTCATCAGGCGCAGCGGTGGGAGCTGGTCGTTCTCGAGCGCGTCCCAGAGGTGGTGGTCCATCTCACGCTTCCACTCGGGGCGCGCGATGTTGGTCTCGTACTCCGCGAGCCCCTCGGTGAACCAACGCGGGACGTGGTTCTCGCTCAGCTGGATGTGGAAGACGTGCGCGAGCTCGTGCCAGTCGATCTGACCCCAGTTGAACGGGCCTCCGCGCGGGGAGATCGCGGTGACCACCTTGCCGAAGCACACGCCCTGAACGCCCAGCGAGGGCAGCCCGGTGGTGCGCAGCGCGAAGTGGTTCGAGCTGGAGTAGAGCTCGATCGCGACCGGCCCCTCCGGCGTGAAGCCATAGCGGCGGACCATGTCGGTCCAGGCGCGCTGGAGGGTGCGCGGCACATAGCGCTCGAGCACCGGCTTCTCGTCGCGGTGCATCCGGAAGCGGAAGGGGCCCGACGCGAAGGTCTCGTACTGCGGGATGATCTCGTCGTAGAGGTTCAGCGTGTTGAAGACGCGGACGTTGTAGCGGTCTCGGCGCCATGCGGAGCGGAGGGCGGTCAGACCCTCTTCCTCGTCGCCCATCCGTAGGAGGTTCAGGCCCAGCGTCGCGTGGGCGAGGGCGTCGCCGCTGTCGAGGGTCACGGCCTCGCGGGCCATCGCGACGATGTCCGGATAGCGGTGCTCCCACTCCGCGTAGTCCGCGATGATCGTGTACATCTCGCTATACGTGCGATGCCGACTGAGCACGGCCTGCTTCGCGCGACGGAAGCCCGCGTCGTCGTCGGCCAGGTACCGGATGGCCGCTTTGGTGCTGAGCGCCTCCAGGTCGTTCTCGTCGACGGCCAGAGCCTTGCCGATGTGCTCGTCGGCGCCCTCGATGTCGTTGTCCCGAAGCGCGAGCCCGGCGTTGGTCACATGGGCCATGACCAGGTTCGGGTTCACTTCCAGCGCACGCTCCACGTGCTCGGCCGCGGCGGCGAAGTCGAAGCTCTGCTCGATGCGGATGCGCGCCATCAGCGCGTGACCCACCGGGTGGTTCGGGTTCACGGCCATTGCATCGCGGACGCACTCCTCGGCGTGGCCGGCGTCGTACTTGGTCAGAAAGACCCGCGCCCACTCGAGCTGGGTGTCGACGTAGCCGCCGTCCTTCACGCCGGCCCGGCCGTAGGCCCCGTTCGCTTCCACGAAGGCCTCGTTGGCGGTGCGGGTGCTCTCGAGGCCCCAGCCCGCCATGCCCACATAGCCGAGCTCGCGCGCGTCGTTTCGGGTGATGCGCTCGTCGTTGTAGGCGTCGATGAGCTTCATGAAGGCCGGCTCCGCCTCGGCGCTGCGGCCCTGGCGAGCCAGGAGCCGGCCCATGAGCAGGTGAGCCCGGTAGGCCTCGGCGTCCGACTGCAGCGGCTGGAGGGTCCGCGCCGCACCCTGGAGATCGCCCTGAGCGAGCAGGGCTTCGCCCTTCAAGGTCGTCGCGGCCCGGCGAAGCGAGGACTCGCTGGCGGCGCGACCGGCGAGCTGGGCGGCCTGCTCGTAGCGACCGGTCACGAAGCGGAGCCGAGCCTCCAGCAGCCGTCGGCGGCCGTTGTCCGGTAGATCGGCGAGCGCCGCCTCGAGCGCTTCGTAGAAGCCCTCGTCGAGCGCCTTCTCGGCGGCGTCGAGGTTTGCGATCGTCGGCGCCTCCCGCTCCACTCGCGGGACCGACTGGCTCTCCGGCAGCACCGGCATCGGGATGCCCTCGGCGCTGTGGGTGTCGGAGCCGGGCTGGACCTCGACCGTCGGCTGCGGGGCCGTCTCGTTCTCGCCTTCGGTGCCGCTGCCGGTGGTGCCCGAGCCGTTGCCGGAGCTGCCACAGCTGGCGCCCATCATCAGCGGGACGAGGGCGCAGGCGGCGAGCCAGGCCCTCGGGCGGGCCCAGGAGGGGTGTCGGAGATCGGGGATCATCGGGCGAAGCATAGAACGAGGGGCCGCTTGGAGGGACGCCTGGGGACGGAAACCCTTGGATCCGAGCAAAACTTCCACCGATCCGGTTACCATCGGCGGCGGCCAGTACCCCTCGGTGGTGCTGACTCGGCCCCAGGGGCCACAGAGAAGGAAGAAGGACGACAGGATGATTCGACCCAGAGCGATGGGCTTCGGCGCCGTGCTGCTGATCGTGGCTGGCTCCGCCGCCGCCCAGGAGATGGAAGAAGAGGCCGCCACCATGGGCATGGCGCCGTCGATGGCCGCCATGGGCGGCACGATGGACGGGACCATGGCTCCCACGATGATGGCGACTCGGATGGCGCCGGCGGCAGAGGCCGCCCAGGCCCGGATGCAAGCGCGAGTCGCGGGGATGGCCGAGATGGCGGCGCCGACGGCGATGGCCCCCGAGGAGCCGCCCGGTCAGGCTCGGGCCGCTGAGGCCCACGAGGCAGCGGCGGCCCGTGCCGCGGCCCGCGCGGCGGCCCGGAGCAACGTGAACCCGCAGGCCGTGGCCGCTCGCCGTCGCGCGCGCTGGAACCGTCTTCGGGGTCAGATCGACGTCGAGAGCCCGGACGCCATCGGTCAACCGGTGCGGGCCGAGCTCCGCGCCCACGCCCGACGGGTGGCGAAGCTCGAGCGGATCATCGAGCTGGCGACCGCCGCGAACGACACCGAGGCGGTGACCCGGGCTCAGACCCTGTTGACGCGCGCCAACGCTCGCCATGAGCGGCGGCTGGCCCAGCTGGCCGGAGGTGGCTCGCTCCCGCGTGCCCCCGCCGTTCCGGCAGAGCCCGCGGCACCGGCCGAGCCGACCATGGCGCCGAGCCCGATGGCAGCCGCGATGGCGCCGAGCCCGATGGCAGCCGCGATGCGCGCCACGGCGATGACCAACATGGCCTCCGAGATGGCCGCGAGCGCGATGGAGGGTGAGTGATGCGAGCGATGATGCGAAGCCTGGCGATCCTGCTGGCGCTCACGGCCTTCGGCTGTGGGGGTGAAGAAGAGGCCTCGGACGAGGAGCCGATGCACGAGACCGAGGGCGCCCTCGCCGAACACGAGGCGGCGCACGAGCCCGTCGACGAGTGGGCCAGCATGGGCCCGACCGCGGAGCAGGTCCCGATGCCGGCGGACTTCGCCGCCGAGGCGGCCGCCACCATCAACGAGACCAACTACGGCCAGGCTCTCGACGCGCTCGAGACCGAGCTGGCCGAGTAGGGCGAGTAGGCTAGGCTCCGCCCATGGCCCCGGCCGACAAGATCGCTCCCGCCCACGAGTCCTACGACGCGTTCCTGCAGCACGCGCTGCGTCGCTACTGGGACCGCAAGGGCTCGAGCAAGGTGACCTTCCTCGCGCTGCTGCTCGCGACCCGGCAGGCCTGGGCCGTGGCCTGGGACAAGGGCGTGAGCGCGGAGTCGGGGAAGAAGGCGCTCACCGGCATCGGGGGCGCCGCGGCCGTGGCGGTCCTGCTCCGGATCTTCATCGGCGGCCCGCTCGGCATCTTGCTGGCGGGCGCGTCGGTGGCGTCGCTCCTCGCAGTCTACGGGAAGAACACGGCGTCGATCGGCAAGAAGGTGGTCCGCTACCGCGCCATGGTCGACGAGTACGAAGAGCGCTACGCGGAGCTCAAGGCCGAGGTCGCGGGCGCGACCGAGTCCCGCCGCGACCTGATGATGGACGGCCTGATGAGCCGCTTCCTCGACGAGCTCGACACCGAGCCCGAAGAGGAGGAGAAGCCGACGAAGAAGGAGTCCAGCGGCTTCGCCGAGCACGTCGCTCGCGAAGAGGCGAAGGACGAAGAGGACTGATCAGGCGCCGGCCTCGCGCTCGGCGTCTTCGGTTGCTTCCACTTCGAGCTCGGCGTCCTCGGAGGTCTCGACCCGCGCCTTCACCGCTGGCGCTTCCGGCGCGTGCTCCGCGGCCAGCGCGAGCACGGCTTCGAAGGTGCCGGCCACGTTCGCTTGCTCCTTCTGGACCACACCACGAATGAGGCGGACCAGACCGGCGACGCTGACACCGGCGACCAGTGCCAGCCCGGTGGCCATGACGACGGGAGCCGCACCGAGCGACGCCAGGATCCCGCCGGCGAAGAAGGTCGCCATCGTTCCGCCCATGGGCGCGCCCACGAAGACGCCGTTTCGGCGGTCGGTGTAGGTTGCTTCGAGCCGGATGCGGGTCTGCCCGTCGACCATCGCCAGCTCGAAGCTCAGCGTTCCCTGTTTGCCGCGGAGGGTCCGCCCCACCTGGGTCACCTCGAGGCGCAGTCGCTGCCGAAGGACGTCGGCGATGGCTTCCAGCCCCTCGCTCCCGACGACGTGGCCCAGGGTTCGCTCGTGGACGACGGAGAGGGGCGCCTGGAGTACTTTGCTCTCCGAGCCATCCGGAGCGCCGTCCTCCACGCTGCCCTTGAGCCGCGCGATCTCCTCGTCCTTCGTCGCGAGCTCACCTTCGAGCTCGGCGACGCGAGCACGGAGCGACGCCTTCTCGTCCCGGTAACCCATCGCTCAGGGAGCGTGGCCGACGGTCCCGCCCTCGGCGAGGTGCCCCAGGTGGAGGATGCGGGCGCCGGTCGGCGCGACCGGATTCGTGGCGCGGCCCACCACCACGCCGGCCTCCGGCGCTCGATAGGTCCGCACCTTCTGGCCCCAGGGGTCGAGCAGGTGGGCGATCGGAGCGCCGGCCTCGACGTGGTCGGCCAGCTTGGGGAGCACGTCGAGGATGCCGCCGGTGTCGGTGTAGAGCCAACGGCTGCGGTCGCACTCGACCGCCTTGCGAGGTGCGCGTTCACCGTCGACGTCGACGATGTCGAGCTCTTCGAGCACGTCCCGCAGTCCGACGCGCGACTCCTTCACCTTGCCGCGGTCGATCACCTGCGGGTCGCCGATCTCCACCGTGAGCGCCGCGATGCCTCGGTCGGCCGCGCACGCCCGGAGCGTGCCGTCGGCGCCCTCGTTGTGGACGATGATCTCGGCCCCCAGCGTTCGAGCCATCATCGCAGTCTTGGCGTCGTTCATGTCCGCGCGGACGTAGTACGAGTTCACGCGGCCGAAGCTCGCGGTGTGCAGGTCGAGCAGGACCTCGAAGTGTGCGATCAGCCGCTCGACGAGACGGAAGGCGTAGACGTCCGACTCGTTGCCGTTGGCTTTCCCGGGGAAGATGCGGTTCAGGTCGCGGTCGTCCGGGAAGAGCCGATCGTAGCGGAGGTAGCCCGGTACGTTGACGATGGTCGCGCCGACCACGGTGCCGCGGACCTCGGCCGGGTCGAGGCGTTTGAAGAGTCGATGGATGGTCGGGATGCCGTTCAGCTCGTTGCCGTGGACGGCGGCGGTCAGGCCGACCACCGGTCCGTCATGGGCGCCCTGCACGACGATGAGCGGGATCCGCACCGGCGTGGAGGCACCATCGTCGATGAGGGTGAGCGCGAGGCGATGCACGCCTGGCTCGAGGTCTCCGAGCACCAGCGCGTCGATCGGTCGCGGCGTCTCGCGGTCGTGGGGAACGATCCATTGGGTCATTGGGCAGGCTCGTCGGGGGGAACGGGAGGCTCGGTCGAGACGACCACCGCCGGGACGCTGGCCTTCGTCGGGCGGTGCCGGACCGGCCGCACGATGAAGGGTCGCTCGGCGTGGACCCGCGCGCTAGCGTCGGCCTCCGCCTTGGACGCGAGGGCGAGGAACTCCATCTGGCTCCGGACGACCCTCTCCGGGTCGCTCGCCTGCTCGACGCGCACGTAGCTCCCGTCGGACTGGAGCTCGCGCGCCTTGACGTTGTCGGCGAGGGAGGTCTCGAGGATCTCCTTGATGATGCGCCGGCGCGCGTGCTCGGCCTCGACCGGGAACATGACCTCGATGCGGCGCTGGAAGTTGCGGGGCATCCAGTCGGCGCTCGAGCCATACACGAGCTTCCGGCCCCCTGCCTCGAAGTAGTAGAGCCGGCTGTGCTCGAGGAAGCGGTCGACGATCGATCGGACCTTGATGTTCTCGCTGATGCCCGGGAGCCCGGGGCGCAGGCAGCAGATGCCGCGCACGATGAGGTCGATCTCCACCCCGGCACGGGAGGCTCGGTAGAGCGCCTTGATCGTGTCTGGGTCCTGCAGCGAGTTCATCTTCGCCAGGATCCGCGCCGGCTTGCCGGCCCTCGCGTAGGCGGCCTCGCGCTCGATGAGTCCGAGCACGGACTCGTGGAGCCCCAGCGGTGCCACGATCAGCCGACGCCAGGCCTCCGGCGCGGTGCAGGAGGTCAGCAGGTTGAAGAGCGCGGTCGCGTCTTCGCCGACGTCGGGGCGCGAGGTGAAGAGCGACACGTCGGTGTAGAGCCGCGCGGTGGAGGGGTTGTAGTTGCCAGTGCCGAGGTGGACGTAGCGACGGAGCACGCCGCCCTCGCGCCGGACGACGAGCATGGTCTTGCAGTGGGTCTTGAGACCGACGAGCCCGTAGACCACGTGGACGCCTGCTTCTTCGAGCCGGCGCGCCCAGTGGATGTTGTTCTCTTCGTCGAAGCGGGCCTTGATCTCGACGAGCGCGACGACCTGCTTTCCGTTCTCCGCAGCGCGCATGAGCGCTTTCACGATCGGGCTGTCGCCGCTGGTCCGGTAGAGGGTCTGCTTGATGGCCAGCACCTCGGGGTCGGCGGCCGCCGCCTCGATGAAGCCCACCACCGGGTCGAAGCTCTCATAGGGATGGTGCAGGAGCACGTCGCGCTCGGCGATCACCTCGAAGGGATCGTCGACGCCTAGGAACGCCGGGCTCTCCGCTGGTGTGAAGGGCGCGTCGCGCAGGTCGTCGCGATCCTTGAGCGGCGAAGCGAGCGCGGTCATGTCTGGCAACGAGAGCGGCGCGTCGGTGTGGAAGAGGAAGGCCTCGTGGACCTTCAGGGCACGCTGGAGCACCTCGATGGCCTCCGGCGCGCAGGCGGTCGAGACCTCGAGGGCGACGGCGTTGCCTCGGTCCCGTCGGCGGACCTCCTCCCGAATGGTCTCGAGCAGGTCCTCGGCTTCCTCTTCGTCGATGCTGAGGTCGTGGTTCCGGATCACACGGAAGGGCCACGCACCCACGAGCCGGAAGCCGCGGAAGAGGTCGCCGGCGTGCTCGCCGATGACGTCGTCGAGGAGCACGAAGGCGGAGCTCTCGTTGCCCGTGCGCACCGGCGTGAGCCGACTGATGACGGCGGGGACCTGGACGACGGCGAACGCGGGCTCGCCCGGCTCCTCGCCGGCGAGCATCACGATCAGGTGGATGCGCTTGTTCGGGACGTGCGGGAAGGGGTGCCCGGGGTCGAGCGCGAGCGGCGTGAGGATCGGGTAGACCTGCTCCTGGAAGTAGCGGTGCAGGCGTTGCCGCTCGGCCTCCGGGAGTGCGCTCGGGGTCGTCAGCTCGACGCCCTCGGAAGCGAGCGTCGGGACGATGGACTCGAGGAAGACGCCCGCGAGGTCGTCGTACATCCGCTCGACGCGCTCGCTGATCGCGGCGAGCTGCTCCGCCGGCGTCATGCCGTCCGCAGGCCGGTCGGCGATGTCCTCCAGGTACTGCTCCTGCAGGCCGGCGACGCGGACCATCAGGAACTCGTCGAGGTTCGACTGGGTGATGCTGAGGAACTTCAGGCGCTCGAGGATCGGGACGCTCTCGTCGCGCGCCTCGTCGAGGACGTGCTGGTTGAACTCCAGCCAGGAGAGCTCACGGTTCAGGTAGAGCTCGGGCCGCTCGAGATCCTCGAGCTCCGCCCCGGTGCCTGAACCCGCCGATCCGTCCACCCCTCCGAGTCTCCACTGCGTGCCGCTGGCGTCAAGCGGCATCCTCATCCGCTTCCGCCCCGCCGCGGTCGAGCTCAACCGCTCTCGCGGACCAGCTCCACGAAGCGCCGCAGGAGCTTCGGACCAGCGGGCGTGTCGCGGATGCCCGCGACCAGCGCGTCCGGGTCCAACCCCTCGTCACGGATGAGCTCGGCGCGCCCTTCGACGTACCAGCGGGACACGTCGGCATCGATCTCCGGGTGGAACTGCACGCCCCAGGCTCGCTCGCCCACGCGGAAGGACTGGTGCGGGTCGAGCGGGGTGTGACCGAGCAGCGTCGCGGTCGGAGGGAGCTCGAGCACCGACTCCACGTGGGTGGACTGCATGGTGAGCACGGGGCCGGCGAGCGCCCCGAGGAGTGGGTCGGTTCGGCCGGCGTCGGTCAGCGTGACCTCGATGGTTCCGATCTCTCGCCCGTTCGGGTTGCGACCGACCCTCCCGCCGGCCGCCTCCGCCAGGAGCTGGTGCCCGTAGCAAACCGCCAGGAGCGGGACCTGGGCGTCCAGCACGCGAGGCAACCAGTCCTTGGTCCGTTCGCTCCAGTCGAGGCGCTCGGTGACCATCGACGCCGAGCCCGTCACGAGGACGGCGTCGGCGTCGCTCGGGTCGGGCAACGCGCCGCCCTCCCGCGGGTCGACGCGGACCACGTCCTCGCTCGACGGGTCCTCGAAGAGCCCGCGCAAGAACATCGCGTCGAAGTCGCCCTTCTCCGCGGCGATGGCGGGGAGGGTGTTGCCGGTCTGGACGAGGATGAGGCGCACGACGCGAGCATAGCCGGTCAGGCGAAGCGTGCGACCCCGCGTGACCGACGTCGGAGGTCGACGACGATCAGGAGGAGGAAGAGCACCAGCTGCAGTCGCCCGTCGCCGAGGCTCGCTCCGCAGCCGCGCGGGATGCGACAGGGCACCACCGCGCCGCCGCCTTCGCAGGTCGTGTCGCCGCCACCGTCGCAGCTGCCCGAGCTGTCCCCTTCGCAGCTGCCGGAGCTGTCCCCGTCACAGCTCCCCGAGCTATCGCCCTCGCAGCCGCCGGATGAGCCCGAGTCGCAGCCGCCGCCGCTGCCACCGCCGTCACACGACGCGCCGTCCGCTTCGCATCCGCTCGTGTCGCAGGAGGTCGAGCCACCGGAAGAGGGGTAGGGGTCGGAGGGCGGCGGGCTCGGTGGCGGACTGGGGCTGGGCGATGAACGTGGGCAGCGGTCCACCCGGCGCACCTCGAGCTCGTCGCCGAGCTCCCAGCCCTCGGGCGCGATGCAGAAGCTCTCACCGCGCTCGAAGCGGCCATGGTCGAGCTGCCGCACCTGGTCGTCGTCCGTGCCCCAGGATCCGTCGGGGCCGGAGTCCTCGAAGCGCAGATGGAGCCGGCCCGTCTCGCAGGGGCAGTCGTCGTCGAGGGTCACCTCGGGGACCTCGACCACTCCGCTCACCGTCTCGCCGACGAAGACCACCTCGCCAGCCGCACGCTCCACGTAGGACACGATGGGCTCTTCGTCTCCCTGCAGCTCGATCTCGAGGTGGCCCACGCCCCCCTCGAAGGGCAGCTCGGCGTAGAGGAGCAGATCCTCGCGGACCTCGAGCGAGAGGAACGCGAAGCCCTCCGTGACCGCCGGCCGTTCGACCCGAGCCGCGATGGGGCCTTCGGTCACGCAGTCGTCGTCGTCACACCGAACGGCGCGCTCGAATCGGTAGGCCTCGATCGCCCCGCCGTCGGACGCGCCGTGGCACGAGACGAGCAGCAGCGCGACGGGGAGGGCGCGCTTCAGAAGTGCCACGAGACCGTCGCCCCCAGGTCGACCATCAGCCCGGTCGCCCGTGTCTCGCCCACGTACTCGTGCAGGTCCTGCAACGGGTCGCTGGTCGATCGGAGTCCGAAACGCCCGCCCACGGAGAGCTCCTGTGTCACGCGTACCTGGAGTCCGAACGCCCAGATGAAGACCGGTCGCCAGCCCTGCGCGCGGTACTCGCCGAAGGTCCCGCCTGCGAGGTTGGACCACATGTGGCTACCGCCGCCGAGGAAGTCCGTGAAGATCCGAACCGGCCCGACCACCGGCACGTAGATCCGCAGCCCGGCGACCACGTCGAGGTGGTGCCGGGAATGCTCGTAGCGGAGACCGTCTCGCTGGAGCGTGCTTCGCACCGACGCGTGAGCCAACCCACCGATGGCGTAGAAGCGGAGGAAGCCCCCGGGCCGGCGTCCACCGGCGCCCACCAAGAGGTGGCTCGAGCCACCGAAGCCGGGCGTGAGCATGAGCCCGCCGCTCGCCTCCGCGATGAAGTGCTTTCCGCGCGAGCGCTGCTCTTCCTCGGTCTCGCCCTCCTCTCCCTCGCCACCGCCGTCGTGCACGGCGACGGCGACATTGACGTCCACTCGCGCGCGGATCTCCCCGTCGACGGGTCTCCCGTCCGAGTCGACCACGGCGACGACGGTCGCGGGCTCGTCGTCCTTCGGATCGGGCTCGTCCGGCTCGCCACCCTCGGGCGTCTGGAACGAGGGCTCGAACGCTCCCCACTCGAGGGGCGCTTCCTCCGGCTCCTGGGCCTCCGACCGCAGCGGAACCAGCAGGAGTAGGGCTCCCGCGACGACTCCGATCCCCATTCGACTCCAAGACATACGTTTCCTCCTCGCGCCCGGTGGGCGCACCTCGCCCTCCGCGCTCGATGGAGCACGTCGGGAGTGTTCGTCCTGTTCGCCCGCCTATTCGGGCTCGGCCGTCCCCTGTGACGACCTCTCGAGCTGCCGCTCGATCCAGGGCCCTGCCGAGCCACTGGGGAAGCGGAGCCGGTACTCGTTCGCGGCGCGGGCGAAGCGTTCGCGCTCACCCGTCGCGGCCAACGCGCGGAGCGCCAGCGCCGACGCGCGTTCGGCGATCGGCGACCCACGCTCCGTCGCCCGCGCTCGCTCCAGGGACCGAAGCGCTCCTGCGCCGTCGCCTCGGGCCAGGCGCAGCTCGGCGGCCAGGTAGCCCGCCTGCGTCGCTTGCGACTCCGTGAGGAGCGTCGCCGCGCGGTCGTAGGTGTCCGCCGCGTCGCCGTCGTTCGTGAGCCGCTGTGCGTCACCCAGCAACATGCGCCACGCGCCATCCCGCGGGTGCCGCCGCACCTGCGCCTCCGCAGCCCGGCGCGCGCGCCCCGCGTCGCCCTCCGCGAGCCAGGTGCGCACTTCGGTGAGCGTCGGTTCGGCGTTCGGGGTGGCCGACGGCATGGACGGACTCTCCGGCTCCACGGTGGGTGCGCTGGGGGTGCGAGCCGTTCGCTGCTCCGCCGCCGCTCGGCCTCGCTCGGCCAACGCGGAGGTCCACTCCCGATCGGCCGGCGCCCAACTCTCGCCGGCGCGCAGCCGAAGGGGCACCGAGCCCTCTCGTGCGATCTCGACCTCACCTTCGTAGACTTCGACCGCGCTCCCTGCAGAGCTCACCCGGACCGCGAACACGGTGCCCACGACCCTCGCTCGGAGGTCCGGGGTCACGACGACGAACGACTCGTCGTCCGCGAGCGGCGCCACGTCGAAGAGCATCTCGCCACGCTCGAGGCGCACTTCGCGTCGGGGACCCACGGAGGCTAGCTCGAGCTCGCCTTCGCCGAGGCGTGTGAGCCGGTCGCCGCTCGGGAGCACGGTCACGCTCTCGCTCTCGCGACGCGGCACGTCGTCCATCGGCACCGGCGGTGCCGACTCGACCACCGTGGCCTCGGGCTCGACCGGTCGGGTCGCGGCCCAGGTGCCCGCGCCAGCCGCCAGCAGGGCGATCGCTGCGACAGCCAGGGTTCGGCGTTCGCGCCGTCGACGCTTTCGGCTCCGTGCCGCCAGGATGGCGGTCGCCACCGGGTCGACGTCTGCGGGCGTGGCAGCGACCGGCTGCTCCCCCGCGGCGCGGGCGAGGGCGCCGAGCGGATCGCTCTCGGAGTCCACTGGACGGATCATCGTTCGCTCCCCTCGCGCAGATAGCGCCCGAGCACCGGGTCGTTCGACAGTCGCTCGCGGAGATCCACGCGCGCCCGGTGCAGGCGCTTGCGGAGCGTGTCGAGCTTCACCTTCTCGACTGCCGCAGCCTCGTCGTGCGAGAGCTGCTCGACGTCGCAGAGGATGAACGCCGTGCGTCGCCCTTCCGGGAGGTCATCGAGGGCGGCGTAGAGTCGAGCGATGCCCTCCCGGCCCAAGACCACCGCCTCGGGCGTCACCGCCGACTCGGAGCTCCCCACGACGGCGAGCGCAGTGGCGCGCCGGCGCCGTTTCCGGTGTCGTCGGGCGTGGCGCAGCGCCACCCGTACGCCGATTCGGTGGGCGTAGGTGCTCAGCTTCGAGCGTCCCTCGAAGCGGTCGAGCGCGTCCGCCAGCTCGATGAGGGCGTCCTGCGTCGCGTCGTCGAGATCGGGTTCCGGTCCGAGGTGACGGGCGACCCAGCGACGCATGTCGGGAGCGATGGAGCGCAGCACCGTTTCCAGCGCCTGCTCCTCGGACTCGCGTCGTGCGGAGAGCCTCATGGGGTGATCACCATTCCGAACGAGAGCACTGCCTCGGCGCCGATCCGGGGCGCGGCCCGGAGTGCAACGAGAGGCGCCGCGGACAGTCGCCAGAAGAGTCGGCCTCCGACGGCGAGCTTTCGCTGGAGTGCGATGTGCGTTTCCGCGCCGACGCCGATGCGCGCGCCGTTGCCGTCGAGCACCAGGTCCTGGGCGTAGCGAAGGGCCGCACCGACCTCGAGCCAGCGGAGCGCCCCCGGTCGCCACACTCGGGTGAGTCCGACCCAGGCGCCGAGGATCCCTCGACCGGGCGCGCCGGTGGCGACCAGGCCCGCGTCGAGTCGAACGGTCGCGCGGAGGTGGCGCCCGATCGCGAAGAGAGCACCGGCTCCCCAATGGCGCTCCTCGAGCCGGCCGAAGGTTCCGGCCCCGCCGAGGAAGACCACGGTGTCGGGCGTGAGCGCACGTGAGGAACGGACGATCTCGGGCGGCTCGACCGTCGGTGTCTCGCCACCCCTGTCGTCTTCGTCCGGCTCGTCCCCCTCGTCCCCGTCGTCCACCGCCGCCGACTCGCCGTCCGAGCCCTCGGTCTCGGGCTCGGTGGCCGTCGTCGGATGGGGAGCCCGATCCTCTTCACTCAAGACGGTCGCGGCTGCGATCCCGAGCGCGCGCCCATCCACTCCGTCCAGCGAGCGAGGGATCCGCGAGCGTCGGGTGCGGCCGTCGGCGTGCCGTGCCCAGACCCAGACTTCGGCGAGGCTCGCGGCCTCGATGCCGACCGTCCAGCCATCGTGGGTGCAGCCGAGGCGGACCGCGTGGCCGCGCGCGACCAGCTCGAGTCGCATCTCCAACAGTAGGTCGTCCGGAATCCCGTCGGCACAGACTGCGATGGGCTCCGCCCGAGCGAGCGAGGGGGCCGCCAGCAGGAGCAAGACCATCAGGGCTCGCGCGGTCAAAAGGCCACTCCCAGGCCGTGTGGCCGAACCCGGCGGGCCGTGGGGGCAGGGGCCAGCCCACGACGGTACTCGCGCCAGTCGGCCTCTTCGGCGCTCTCGAAGAGGCCGCTGACCAGATAGACCAGGCCGGTGATCAGGAGCCCACCGAGGAGCCCATGTCCAATGCCGCGCCCGCGCTCGCTACCGACGTCGCTCGTTGCCAAGAGCGGAATCCCTGCGCCGCTCGCGAGGGCGAGGCCCAGCCCACCGAAGACCGAGCGACGCCGTCGGTCGCGTGCGCGCCGTGCGTCGAGCTCGAGGAGACCCTCGTAGCGGCCGATCTCGCGTTCCGTGAGCGCTCGTTGGGGGAGCGCCCGCAGATCCTCGGCCGCGCGGTCGGGCATGAGGAACATCGCTACGCCCTGCGCCAGGCTGAGGAAGCCGACGCCGACGAGCGCGATGCTGGCCCACTCCGCCTCCGGTGAATCGGAGCCCAGCCGAAGCGCTGTCGCGGCGCCGAAGCCGAGAGCCGCGTTGCCGACCGCGAGGCCCGCCGCCCACCGGCGGCCGCTCCGCTCTGCCCGCACCTCGATCCATCGACGGAGGCGCAGCTCCTCGTCGGGCTCCGCCTGGAGCACCGCTCGATCCTGTGCCTCCACCGGAGCGGAGGAAAGCGTCAGCCAACTCGCCATCGCGACCATCACCCCCCTGGTGGCGAGTCGAGCGACGAAGTAGGACACCCCCCGCGATCTTTTTTTCTGAGTCCCCTCCGGCACGGCGCTCGGAGCGTAGATCGTGGCGCTCGTCCCCGCCCGTGGCCATCGAGTCAGAAGAGGTCGTCGAACTCGTCGTCCCAGTCGGTCTCGGTGGGTCGGTCGGGAGGACCGAAGAGATCGAAGCCGCTCGTGGGGACCTCGTTCGTCTCGACCTGGACCGCGCCGCGTGGGTAGTCGATGGTCCGCTCGCTGGCGTCGGTGCCTCGGAAGTGTGAGGCCTCCTGCGGCGGGAGCTCGGGAGGCGGATCCGCGCCATCCGCCACGAGCCCCTCGGCCAGCGGGCTCAAGAGGGCGCCGCCATGGACCCGCGCGTTCCTCGGCGCCTCGGGGTGTCGCGTGGCGGGGAGGGCGAAGGTCGAGGCCGGCGACTTCAGCGCCGGGTCGTTCTCGAGGTCCGAGCGAGCGGCGGCCCACTCCCAGACATCGCGCCAGTCGGCCGCGTGAACCGGGTGGGCGAGGGGGAGGGTCAGCCGCAGCTTCGGGTGAGCCGGGCGGTGCGACCAGGTCGTGTGGATGATGTGGTACCAGCGGGACCACTCGGCCGAGAGCTCGTCGATGCCGACGCCGGAGTCGAAGTCGAGCACGAGGCAGGAGACGTGGATCACCGAATCGGAGTCCCTTCGACCCTCCTCCTGATAGAGCGCCGGCGACCACAGCCGTAGGTCCGTCTTGGCCCGCGCCTTCGCCTTCCGAAGCAACCGGTCGCGCGCCGCGGTCGCGCCCTCTCGCCCGCCCTCCTTGCCGCCACGCGCGATGTAGGAGTAGCGCCTTCCGCCGGTCACCTCCCCCGCGATCCATGCGTCGTAGGCCTTCTCGATGCGCTCCATGTCCCGAACGATCGCCCGGTGGAGCTTCGGCTTCACGATGAAGCGGGTCAGGCCGGCCGTCAGTTCGTCCAGCGTCACCACGTCGCGCTTCGGCTCGACGTCGAAGACGCGCATGAAGGTTGCGATGGCGAAGCGCGGGACGGCGGGCGATGTCGTCATCGCGCGCTCCCGGGGCGCTCAGGGTTCAGGGGTGCAGAGGCCGGTGCCATCCGGCGACTGAGCATACGCTACGCACGACCCTTCGCCGTCCATGCAGTCGCCGGCCCGCCCCAGTCGGCAGATCCGGGCGCAGGTCCCATCGAAGGCGCCCACGCAGGCGAAGCCCGGTGCGCAGTCGTTGGGGGCCTCGCACGCGGCGCCCGTCTCGCCCATGCCGGCGGCGAGGCAGCCGGTCTCTTCGGCGCTGATGATGTAGCAGCCTTCTCCGGGCTGGCAGGCCTCGACGGGCGTGGCGAGCACGTCGCACATCCGCGGTTCCTGGCACTCGCCGTAGCCGGTGGCGACGCCAGCGACGAGGATGCCCGTCCCCCGGCAGACCTGTCCCACGGTGCAGGTGGTCGGATCGCCTGGACAGCAGATGCGCCCGCAGACTCCACCCGTTCGCCGCTGGAAGCAGGCGTAGCCGGCGGCGCACTGGTCCGCGTCCTCGCAGGGCGTACCCGCCTCGAGCGTTCCGGTCGTCGCGGCGCAGCGCGGCTCAGCGCCTTCCAACACGCACGTCGCCGACGAATCGGAGCAGCCGGTGACCTCGTCGGGGCGACAGATGCCCGGACAGATCGGGCCGCTCATGTCGACCATCGGCGGGTTCGCGTCGCTGGCGCCGCTGTCCTCGAGCGGACCATCGACGACCATGATCGCGTCACGGGGCGTCCCGAAGTCGATCGGCTCGCTGTCATCGTCACCGCATGCGGAGACGACGAGCAGCATGCCGACGAGGATCGAAGACGTCGTCGTGCGTGCAGTCATGATCAGCGATCCCTGCTCGGCCCCGCAGGACGGGGCCGAACGGAGGTCAGCCAGCGGGGACGCAGACGCCGATCTCGTCGTAGCCCATCAGACCCCCGCAGCCGAGGTCGGCGCCCGTGCACATCGGGTCGGCGGTCTCGCAGATCTCAGCACAGATCGAGGGCATGCCGTCCGGCTGCGTGATGCAGAGGAAGCCGGCCGCACAGCCCGTGTCGTCGCACTCCGAGCCCTGCGTGCCCGGGCCGGGGGCGGCGCAGCTGAAGGCGCCCTCGCCGCTGGGGAAGCAGGCCTCGCCGCCGTCGCAGCCGGTCTGGGCGACGGGGTCGCAGTCGTCCGGGAGCTGGCAGGCGCCGACGCCGGTCGGGTTCATGTCGGCGTCGACGATGTTGATCAGGCAGAGCTGACCCGTCGTGCCCGGGTTGCAGTCGGCGTCGTTGTCAGCGCAGCAGATGCGGCGGCAGACGCCAGGGTCGCCGACGCAGATGAAGCCTTCCTGACATGCGTTCGCGCTGTCGCAGCTCGCGCCGTCGGCGAGCGTACCGGCCGGAGCGCAGAGCGGCGCGGGAGCCTCGCCGGCCATGGCGGCCGCGAAGTAGCACCCCTCGCCCGCAGCGCAGCCGGCGTTGGTCACCAGGTCACAAACGCCAGCGGGGCACATCGACATGCCCGGACCCATGTCCACGCCAGGCCCGAGATCGGGGGCCGGGCCGAGGTCGGGGGCGGGCCCCATGTCCACACCGGGTCCGAGATCCCGCGGCATCGTCGTATCGGTGTCGTCGTCGGTGCGGGTGTCGTCGTCACCGCACGCGATGACCAGGGAACAAGCGAGGAAAAGCGAAATCTTCTTCATGGAGTCTATCCTTATGAGGGCCGCTGGGGCCGCTCGCAATCATAACGGCCGGCGCCTGGAGTGGCCACAAGTGGGCCGGACGCGCTCGACGCCCCCGACCCGAAGCAGATTCACACGACGGCGCTGGCAGAGGCGCTGGGCGCTTCGGGCTTCGTGCGCGAGCGCCGGTGGTCGAGCGCCGCCTTCACGAAGTGCTTGAAGAGCGGATGCGGCTTGTGGGGCTTGCTCTTGAACTCCGGGTGGAACTGACACGCCACGAAATAGGGGTGGTCGGGCAGCTCCACCATCTCGACGAGGCGCTCGTCCGGGCTCAGGCCGCTGAGGACCAGACCCTTCTCCTCGAGGACCGCGCGGTGGGCGTTGTTCACCTCGTAGCGGTGGCGGTGCCGCTCGGAGATCTCACGGGCGCCGTAGACCTTGGCGGACACCGAGCCTTCCTTGAGGACACAGGGGTAGGCGCCGAGGCGCATCGTCGCGCCCTTGTCCTTCACCCCACGCTGGTCCGGCATCAGGTCTACGAGGAGGTAGGGAGCGTCCGGGTCGAACTCGGCGCTGTTGGCGCCCTCGAGTCCGCATACGTGTCGCGCGTACTCGACGACCGCCATCTGCATCCCGAGGCAGATGCCGAAGAAGGGCATGCCGGTGGTGCGAGCATATTCGATGGCTCGGATCTTCCCCTCGGTGCCGCGGTCACCGAAGCCGCCGGGGACGAGGATCGCGTCGTGGCCGCCGAGCTCTTCCTCGAGGTTCGCCTCCTCGAGGTTCTCGCTGTCGATGTAGGTCAGCTGCACGCGCGCCTCGTGCGCGATGCCGCCGTGGACCAGGGCCTCATGGAGCGACTTGTAGCTGTCGCGGAGGTGCACGTACTTGCCGACCACCGCGATGCTGACCGTCTCGCGGTCCTCGTTGGTGGTGATCTCGCTGACCTTTCGCCAGACGCTGAGATCGGGCTCGCGCGACCAGATGTTGAGCCGCTCGGCGATGTAGGAGTCGAGGCCCTGGTCGTGGAGGACCAGCGGGAGCTCGTAGATGACCCGGACGTCGGGGGCGGCGATGACCGCGTTGACCGGGACGTTGCAGAAGTGGGCGATCTTCTGGCGGAGCGGCTGCGGCAGCTCGGTCTCCGCGCGGCAGATCAGCATCTCCGGCTGGATACCCAGGCCGAGCAGCTCCTTCACGGAGTGCTGGGTGGGCTTGGTCTTCATCTCGCCGGCCGCCTTGATGTGCGGCACCAGCGTCACGTGAACGCTCATGGCGTTCTCGGGACCGAGCTCGACGCGCATCTGGCGGATCGCCTCGAGGAAGGGCAGGGACTCGATGTCACCCACGGTGCCGCCGACCTCGACGATCGCGACGTCGGCCTTGCGGGTCGCGTCGCGCACGCGGGCGCGGATCTCGTCGGTGATGTGGGGAATCACCTGGATGGTCGCGCCGAGGTATTCGCCGCGTCGCTCCTTCGAGATGACGGCGTCGTAGATGCGGCCGGTCGTGAAGTTGTTCGCGCGGCTCATGGTGGCCGACGTGAAGCGCTCGTAGTGACCGAGGTCGAGATCGGTCTCCGCGCCGTCGTCGGTCACGAAGACCTCACCGTGTTGGTACGGCGACATCGTGCCCGGATCCACGTTGATGTACGGGTCGAGCTTGAGGTTGATGACGCGGAGGCCGCGGGCCTCCATGAGCGCGCCCATCGAGGCTGCAGCCAGCCCCTTGCCGATGGAGCTGACGACGCCTCCGGTCACGAAGATGAACTTGGTGCGGCGGGACATGGGCCTGAGAACCTGCGTGTTGAGCGGGGTGGGGAGATGGCGCGGTGGAAGCGAGCCTCGGCCCGCCGAGGCAAACCGATGCCTCGGCCTCTGCGCCGGGCCGAACCCTACGGAGCGGGCACGGAGGTGTCAACGCGCCCCGTGAGAGCTCGCCACCCGGCCTTCATCGATCGCTGGGGCGTTTCGGCGCAACCACGAGATCACAGAGAATTTACTGGATGTTTACTTGTAACACGTCGTGAAATCTTGCATCGACCCTGTCTTTGAAGGTCAAAACGGCTTGACGCACCGCGTTGTGGGGGCTTTACTTCACAGCGTTCGAACAAGTTCTTGTGAACCAGTAAATGAATCTCCGGCGCGGACCCCGCCACTCACCTGCCAGTGCCGGTGAAGGGCCCCAGTGGCCGCTACCGGGACCAGGAAAACGTTCGGAGGAGAGCCAATGAGCATCGAGAGAGTCGCCGTCATCGGGTGTGGTCAGATGGGTCGCGGGATCGTGGAGGTCTGCGCCTCGGCCGGGCTGAGCGTGATCGCCGTGAAGGCGACCGGAGGCGATCTCGGCAAGGTCCGGGCCGCCCTCGAGAAGTCCCTCGACCGCCGCGTGGCCAAGGGCAAGCTCGCCCAGGACGAGCGTGACGCCATCCTCGGGCGCATCGAGATCGCCGGCACCATCGACGTCGTGAGCGACGTCGACCTCGTCATCGAGTCGGCCCTCGAGGACTTCCGGATCAAGGCGCAGCTGCTGCGCGATCTGGAGCAGCGGATGTCGAAGGGCGCGATCCTCGCCTCCAACACCTCCTCGCTGCCACTGGTGAAGCTCGCCGAGAGTGTCGAGCGACCCGAGCAGCTCCTCGCGCTCCACTTCTTCAACCCGGCCGCGATCATGAAGCTCGTCGAGCTCGGCGTGACCGAGAAGACCGCCCCTGGCGTGACGGAGGCGGCTCGCGCTTTCTGCCAGCACATCGGCAAGGTCCCGGTCGAGGTGTCCGCGTCGCCCGGCTACGTCGTGAACCGCCTCCTCGTGCCCTACCTGCTGCACGCGATCGAGACCCTCGAGAGCGGTGTGGCCGGCCCCGAGGCGATCGACGACGCCATGCGCCTCGGCTGCGGGCACCCGATGGGCCCGCTGGCGCTCTCCGATCTCATTGGCCTCGATGTGGTCAGCGCCATGGCGACCACGCTCCAGGCGGAGCTCCGCGACAGCCGCTACCGCGTCCCCTCGCTGCTGCGTCGCCTGGTGAACGCCGGTGAGCTCGGCCGCAAGAGCGGCAAGGGCATCTTCGACTACACCGGCGAGCAGCCGGTCCCGAACCTCAGCATCCGGCTCCCGAGCCCGATTGCGGACGCCGCGGAGTAGCCCGCGATCCTCCCCCAGCGATCTTCCTCAGAGGGGCCATCCGCACCACGCGGGTGGCCTCTCGCAATTGAGCCGCCTGACCTTCACGGACTTCGACGACCGCGTGAGTCGTGGTCTACTCCGCGGATGGATCGTTGGGCGGGCAGGATCCGTGAGCCGGAGGTGGCCTTGGCGTGGTCGAGCCTCGAGGTCGATGGCACCACGCGGTCCCACTGGGCGACTCGCGAATCCTTCGTGCTGGTCCTGGACGACGGCCGCACCCTCGACGTGGAGCTCACGAGCGGAGATCTCGAGCTCGAGCCCAAGAGCGAGCACAGAGGGCACTTCCGCGACTTCTCCGACCGCCCCGAGGCGCGGCGCTTCGGCGACGCGGCGCCCGCCCCGCATCGGAGGGCGCTGCTTCGGACGGCGGTGGCGAGGGCCGGCGATCGAGTCACCGTCTTCGGTGAGGTCGTCGAGCACGGCTTCGAGGGGGAGTCCGCGCTCCGCGAGCCGCCGGCAAGGGCGCCCAGCCGCGTTCGGGCCTCGCGCGTGTCGCTCGGCGACCCTCCGCGAGCCCCGGCTGGTCCTCGCGAGTCGCGCCGACCGCGGCCCTCCATCATGGGCATCCTCGCGCTCGTCGGTGCCTGCGTGAGCGCGTCGTTCTCGGCTCGAGCGTTCTTGGACGCCGGCGAGGAGCTCTCGCCGCGGGCCCCGGACGGCGCCATCTTCGCTCTCGGCCTGATCGCCGTGGCGCTGACGCTCTTCCGCCACGTCGGGCATCCGCCGGGCTTCTACTTTCGAGACGACCCGGTCGACCATCGGGCCGCCGGCCACATGGTCGCGTTCCTCGCCTTCTGCTTCGCGTTCCTCACCGCGCCGATGGTCGTCTGGGACGGACTGACGGTCACCGCGCGGCTGGTGAACAACCACCTCATGGTGCTCGGAATCACCGGTGTGACCGTCGCTGGTTGCTTCGCATCGCTCATCGCGTCCCAATGGAACACCGCGCGACTGACCCGGCTGATCCTCGGCGCGCGTCCGCTCGAGCCTGGCCAGCGTGGCCGCTGGGGGCGGCTGGCCGGCGAGGTGGACGATCCGACGCCGGTCGCAGGGGAGGGCGCGGCGATGATCGTGACCCGCGAGCTCGAGTGGGACGACTCGGGCGAGCACGAGCTCGAGATCGAAGCGGAGGAGTACGGCGGGTTCCTGCTGCACACCGAAGGCGGGGAGACCATCGCCGTCCAGGCCGGCAAGAGTACCTGGGCGACGGATGTCCGGCGCTTCCGCTGGGGAGGCATCTTCGGGCCCGAGGTCCCGAAGGACGGCCGGGTGGAGGTGAGCAGGGAGCTCGTTCCGCAGGGCGCGGCCGTGGTCGTCGCTGGGCGAGTGAGCGATGGTGACCCGCCTCGGCTGAAGAGCTCCGGGCCGGAGTCGTTGCTGCTCTTCGCCACGGCACCCGGCGGGGACGCCCTGGCCGCGTTGCGTCGGCTCCACTTTCGCTGGTGGGCATCGATCGCGCTGATGCTGGCCATCGGCGTCGCCGTGGCCGCGCTTCACTTCGGCACGGTGGACCGGCTCCCAGACGGGATCTTCTTCATCCCCGGCGACGACTGAGCGGCGCTTGGGGCCCGGGTCCGCGACTGCTATGGCTCGCGGGTGACCACCCAACACCTCTTCGCGTTCCTCGCGCTCACCCTCGCCTGTGGCGGCTCCTCCACCCAGGTCGGCGGCGACGATCCCATCGAAGGCCAGAGTACCGGCTCCGCCGCTCCGGTCGCGGTGGCCGATGGCGAGCTCTCGATCCCGGAGTCGGCGCGACTGCCGCTGACCGAAGTCGAGCTGCTCGAGCCCGGCGAGGGCGAGCGCGTGGCGCTCCGTCTCCGATCGGAGGTCGGCCAGACCGAGACCATGCGCCTCGAGCAGGTGATGACGATGCAGATCCAGCTCGGCGAGCAGCAGGGCCCCACGGTGGAGATGCCGCCCATCCGGATGGACATGGTCATGGAGACCACCCACGTCGGCGAGGACGGCGCGATGCGCCACAGCTCCCGGCTCTCCAATCTCGAGGTTCTCGGCGACGGGCCGCTCGTCGCGCGCCTGGAGCAGGACTTGGCACCGCTGCGCGAGCTGACCGGCTGGGACGTGATCGACGCGCGCGGCCGGATGGTCGCCGCCGAGTACGAGCTGCCCGGAAGCGCGTCACCCGAGCTGCGGAACTCGCTCCAGCGCACGCAGGAGGCGCTCCGGCAGTTGATGCCTCCGCTTCCCGAGGAGCCGGTGGGGGTCGGCGCGCGCTGGCAGGCGGTCTCCGACGTTCGCTCCCAGATCGCGTTTCGACAGGTCTCGACCTACACGCTCGAGTCGATGGAGGGCGACCGCATCGTGCTCTCCGTCCAGACCGAGCAGAGCGCCGACCCGCAGCCGATGGCCTCGGACCAGCCCGGGGTGACCGCGGAGCTCCTCGCGTTCGACGGCGAGGCCAGCGCCCGCATCGAGCTGAACCTCGTGGGCCTGGCACCGACCTCCGAAGGCAACGTCGCCGTCGAGCTCACCACCCGGGCCACGGCCGACGGCCAGCCGCCGCAGGAGGTCACCATGAAGATGGCGACCGCCGTGAAGGCCGCGCCGCTCTGAGCGATCAGCAGTCGACGCAGTCGGGCTCGTCGAAGAGCTCGAGCGTCGGTCTCGGGGTGGCCAAGGGGATCCCGAGCGCTTCGTGGATCGCCGCGCGCACCCGCTCGGTGTTGCTGCGCACCTTGTAGTCGTCGGTCTGATCGATCCATCGAATCACGCCGCGCTCGTCGACGAGCAGGGTGGTCGGTGCGGCCATGCTCTCGAAGCTCGGGCGTAGACCGACCGAGAGCCCGAAGAGCGGAACGCGCCCCCGACCGGCGACCTGCAGCGCTTTGCGATGCTCGAGGCCGTAGCGACGGATGACGGTGAGATCGGGGTCGCAGAGGAGCTGCAGCCGGAGCCCGTCGCGCTCGCGATGGCGCCGTGCGTCGGCGGGGGGGTCCTTGCTGAGGGCGACGACCTCGATGCCGAGTCGGCGGAGCTCGGGTTCCATGGCGTCGAAGCGACGGAGCTCCGCCTGGCAGAAGGGGCACCACTCACCGCGGAAGAACTTCAAGAGCACGCGGCGACCCCGGAGGCTGTCGCTGTGGAAGCGTGTGCCCTCCGGCGTCGTGGCCGAGAAGGGGATGAGCGCGTCGCCGACGGACACGCGGATCGTGGCGGTCGGCACGCGTCGCTGCGCGTGGATCGCGAGCGCGAAGGCGGCGACGGCGAGCGGCGTGAGAGAGAAGGGAAGGGGGGCCGGGGTGGCGGCCGCGAGCGAGGCGAGTCCGAGCGATGTGCCCGCCAGCAGCCCCAGGCCGGAGCGGATGGGCACACGCGGGTTGTCGCCGGAGCGGACCCGGAGGCCGTAGTCCACGATGGCCAGGAGCGCGGTCGCGGTCCCGGCGAATGCGAGGAGCCAGCCGGTCATCGGTCTTGCTCCGCGAGCGATTGCTTTCGGTTCGTCATGATAGGTTGATCGTCTGGCGGCCGAGGACGGGCGTCACCTCGCATTCCGATGGGCGGGATCCGAACGAAGCCAGGCGGCCACGAGCCCCGCAAACGACCGGCGCAGGCACGGTCGCGCGCGACCGTGGACGCGATCCTGGAGGCGGCGGCTCAGGTTTTCGCCCGGCTCGGCTACGACGAGACGACCACCGATCGCATCGCCGAACGGGCGGGGGTCTCGATCGGATCGCTCTACCAGTACTACGCGGACAAGGACGCGATCTTGGTCGCGCTCTTCGAGCAGCACCTGGCGGACGCCGAGGCGCACTTCGACGCGCTGGCCGCGTTGCTCGCCGAGGGAGCGAGCACCGACGCGGTCATCGTCGAGATGGTGTCGCGGACCTTCGCGCTGCACCGCGACGGACCGGAGCTGCATCGCATCCTGGTGGAGCGGGCGCCGCTCCCCGAGCGCCTGCTGATGCACTACCGGGGGCTCGAGAACCGGCTCCGCGCGGCCTGGGTCAAGCACCTCGAGGGGCACGTGGGCGAGCCGGAGCTCGTCGCTTTCATGCTGACCAGCCTCGTGGAGACGATGGCCCATCGCTACACGCTCTACCCGCCGCCCGATCGAGCGGGCGCCGAGCTGGAGTCGGAGACGGTCGCGGTGCTGGCCGCCTACGTGCGCTCTCGGTTCGATTAGGGCTCAGTCGTCGTCGTCGCCGTGGGGGTGGTGGTCGAGCAGCCGCCCGCGGGTGAGGCTCTTGCGACCGAAGCGCTCGCGCAGCTCGCCGGTGAGCGCTTCGATCTGCTCACGACGCGCACGCTTCTCGTCGGGAAAGAGCGTCGGTGCCGCCGGCCCCTCGTGGAGGTCGCTGACGGAGACTCCGGTCAGCCGAACGCCACGAGCGATGGGCGGGAAGCGCGGCAGCAGCGAGCGGGCTGCGTCGTAGATCGAGTCCGTGTCGGCGATGGGCTCGGGCAGCTTCATCTGTCGCGTCTTGCTGGTGTGGTCGTGGTACTTGAGCTTCACCGTCACGCAGCGGGCGCGAAGGCCGCTGCGTGAGAGGCGTGCGGCCACTCGGCCAGCCTGGTGCAGGAGCGGGCGCTCCAGCTCCTCGACCGTTCGCAGGTCGGTCTCGAAGGTCTCTTCGGCGCCGATGCTCTTCGCGTCGCGGTCGGGGACCACCGGGCGGGTGTCTTCGCCACGGGCGAGCTCGTGCACCGCTCGACCCCACGACCCGAGCACTGCCTCCAACGACTCGACCGGCGTCCTCGCGAGATCGCCGATGGTCTGGAAGCCGCGGCTCCGCAGCTGGGCCGAGGCCTTCTTCCCCACGCCCCACATCCGCTCGATGGGCAGCGGCTCGAGGAACTCGCGCACGCTCTCCGGCGCGACCACGACCAGCCCATCCGGCTTGTCGAGATCGCTGGCCACCTTGGCGACGAACTTCGAGGGTGCGACGCCCGCGGAGCCCGTCAGATTCAGCTCCTCGCGGATGGCCGCCTTGATCTGTTTGGCGATCGCGATGCCGTCGCCGAAGAGCCGCTGCGAGCCGGTCACGTCCAGGAAGGCCTCGTCGAAGCTGAGTCCTTCGACCAGTGGAGTGAAGCGGTGGAAGATGTCGAAGACCTTCTCGCTCGCCTCCGCGTAGCGCTTCATGTCGGGCGGGACGACGATGGCGTCCGGGCATCGCTGTAGCGCCTCGACCATCGACATGGCCGAGCGCACGCCGAAGGGTCGCACCTCGTAGCTCGCGGCGGCGACCACCCCGCGCCGACTTCGGCCGCCGACGATCACTGGCTTGCCGCGGAGCGCCGGATCGTCGCGCTGCTCCACGGACGCGTAGAAGGCGTCCATGTCGACGTGGAGGATCTGACGCGGCCGCGCTTCCTCCACGTCGCGCTCTCAGTTCCCTCGGTGGGCCAGCTCGAGCATCTCCGCGGCGGCCTCGCGGGTTCGCTTGGTGATCTTCACGCCGCCGACCATTCGAGCAATCTCCTCCAGCCGTTCGTCCTCGGAGAGGCGGGTGATCGCCGAACGGGTCCGGCCGCCTTCCACGTCCTTGCTGACCTGCAGGTGCGCGTCACCGTAGACGGCGATCTGCGCGAGGTGCGTGATGCAGAGCACCTGGTGGTGCTCGGCGACCTGCCCGAGCTTGCGGCCGATGACCTCCGCCACCGCGCCCCCGACGCCGGTGTCGACCTCGTCGAAGACGTAGAGCCCCGCGGGTCCGAGGCCGGTGAGCACCCGCTTGATGGCGAGCAGCGCGCGCGAGAGCTCGCCGCCGCTGGCGACCTTTCGAAGCGGTCGCGCTTCCTCGCCGGTGTTTGGGGCGATCAGGAACTCGCAGCGGTCGATGCCACTCTCGCTCAGCCGCGCGCCGTCGACCTCGAGCTCACCGCGCGCTCCTTCGAGCTTCGCCAGATCCACGTGCACCCGCGCGCCGCCCATGCCCAGGTCGGCGAGCTCGTTCGAGATCTGCTCGCCGAGGGCCCTCGACTTCTTCTTCCGCTTGGCCGAGAGCTTGCGCGCGATGTCGCGAGCGCTGGCGAGCGCTTCGTCCCGCGCCTTCTCCGCGGCGGCCACACGCTCTTCGTGCTGGTCGAGGGTCTCGAGCTCCTCGGCCGCCGCGTCGCGGTGGGCCAGGATGTCTTCGATGCGGTCGCCGTACTTCCGTTGCAGTCGGCGCAGCCGGTCGAGCCGCGTCTCGATCTCCGCCAATCGCTCCGGGTCCATCGCGACCTCGCGCGCGTAGGCGCCGAGCTCGCCGGCGGCGTCCTCGAGGATGGTGAGCGCTTCCTCCAGCTGGCTCGCCGGCCCGGCGAGGGCCGGATCCACCTCGGCCGCTTCGCGGACTCGGGCGGCGATCTTGCCGAGGGTCTCGGTGATCGAGCCGTCGTCTTCATAGAGGGTCTGCTCGGCGCCGCCGGCCGCGCTCACGAGCTTCTCGGCGTGGCGCAGTCGCTCGCGCTCCTCGCCGAGCTCGTCGAGCTCGCCTGCCTTCGGGTCCAGCTCGTCGATCTCGGCGACCTGGAAGCGGAGCAGGTCCTCTCGGTCGGCGCGGTCGCGAATGCGGGTCTTCAGCTCCTCCAGCGCGCGGTCCGCCTCCATCAGCCGGGCATGCGCTTCGGCGACCTTGGCGCGCTCGCCCTCGAGGCCGGCGAAGGCGTCGAGGTAGTCCAGATGGACCCGGGGATCCGTGAGCGTGTGGTGCTCGTGCTGCGACGAGATGTCGGCCAGCCCGGCCGCGATCTCCTGCAGCTGGGTCGCCGTGGTGAGTCGACCGTTCACGTAGGCGCGGCTGCGACCGCTGGCGAGGACCACCCGCCGAACCAGCAGCTCACCGTTCTCCTCGGGCTCGATGCCGGTCGCCTCGAGGCGGGCGCGCAGCGGCGGGTCGTCGCCAACGTCGAAGAGCGCCTCCACCTCGGCGTTCTTGGCTCCGGTCCGCACCAGCTCGGGGCGCCCCCGGGCGCCGAGCACGAGTTGGAGGGCGGACACCAGAATGGACTTGCCGGCCCCGGTCTCGCCGGTGACGACGTTCAACCCAGGGCCCAGCTCGACTTCGAGGCGGTCGATGATCGCCAGATCGCGTACACGGAGGCAGACCAGCATGGGCGGGGTGTAGCACCTGCCCGTGACGAATCACGGCGGCGCGGTGGCCCGGCCCGGGACGAATCCCGTTCGGCTCTGCTTCGGTCCGTGGCCCCAGATGGGGTACGATGTCGCCCGAATGCCCACACGAGGCCTCCTCGTCATTCTCACCCTGCTCTTCGCGAGCCCCGCCTTCGCTCAGTCCCCGGGCGGGACGCGGGTCGCGGTGGAGCGCTTTCGCGGCCCGCAGAGCGGCGGTGTCCGCAACGCCCTGGTCCAGAACCTCCAGGACAACGGCGTCGAGGTCGTCGGCCTCGACGAAGTCGCGGAGAAGGCCCGGGAGCTCTTCGGCCGGACCCGCCTACGGGACGACGATTACCCCCAGGTCGCCCAGGCGCTCGGCCTGACCGCCTTCATCGACGGGCGCGTCAGCCGCCAGCGGCGGCGATGGGGGCTTCGCGTTCGCGTGCGCAACGCGGCCGACGGGATGATCCTCGGCACCGCCCGCTGGGGTGGCCGGACGGTCGGCTCGCTCCGGGCGGTTCGACGCAACGGTCACGCCAAGTTGCAGCAGTACCTCCAGCTCGCGAGCTCACCGGCGCCACCTCAGCCGGAACAGCCGCCGCCCCCCGATCCGAACGCCCAGCCCTGGTACCAGACGGGCGAGGAGCCGCCGGAGGGGGAGGGCGCCGAAGAGGAAGAAGCGTACGAGGAAGACGACACGCCCCGTGGGCCGGGGCGCCACGACGGGATCCGGCTCGGCCTCCTGGTCGGCACCCTGAGCCGCTCCATGAGCACGCCGGTCACGGTCGACCCCTCGCTGCGGCCCGGCTCGCCGGCGGGCGTTCCCGTGCCGGAGGTTCGCGAGTACCAGAGCGGCGGTCTCGGTCACATGGAGGTGGGGGTCACCGCCGACCTCTTCCCCGGAGCGTTCATGTCGGAGCCCGTGGCCGAGTGGCTGGGCATGAGCTTCAGCTTTCGGAACTCGGTGCTCCTGGAGACCAGCGGCCCGGCCTGCGACCCTGCCTTCGAACCCATCGACGGCATGCCCGACCGCTGCCCGACCGCCGGTGGCAACGTCCCCATCGAATCGCTCCAGAGAGAGTTCTATGTCGGCGCGAAGGTGGACTACGGCCTGAACAGCGGGCCCGCAGGCGGGCCGTGGATCCAGATCGATCTCGGCTACGGCAATTTCAAGTTCGACCTCGACGTCGATGACCTCGCGCTCCTCGACCGGCCGACGATCGTGGCGCCGATGGACTACTCGTACCTGCACGTGGGCGGCGGCGTGAAGATCGGGCTGCACGACATGGTCCTGCTCGGCGCGCGTTTCGGGTACCGGCAGGGTTTCGGTATCGGGACCGAGGGCAAGCAGATCTGGGGCGTCGGGACTTCGGGCTTCCGCGGCTGGCAGATCGGCGCCGACCTGATCCACCACATGGACTGGGCGAGCGACCGCGTGTTCGCGGCGCTCACGGTCGAGTACTTCCGGTTCCGCACGGAGTTCTCCGGACCGCCGGCGTGCTACGTCGTCGATGGAGAGGGGCTCTGCAACAACGGCTCGCTC
Source organism: uncultured Sandaracinus sp. (assembly GCA_964462035.1). Classification (GTDB taxonomy): domain Bacteria; phylum Myxococcota_A; class Polyangia; order Polyangiales; family Houyiibacteriaceae; genus UBA1660. The sequence continues at coordinate 241,071 of CAYXAP010000002.1, read as the reverse complement.
TGGGAACCGGTGACCTTCCTCGAGGCCGTGGACGACAGCTACCTGCGTCTCGGCCTCACCATCGGCTACCACTACTGATCGGCGTCAGCCGTTCGACCGACCGGAGAGCACGAACTGGTGGCCGCCGCGCCGCCGACCATGGTGCGAGTGCGCGGGGCGACTCGCTGTCAGCTCTCGCGTTCCAGTCGGGACGGGCGCCAGGCCCAGATCAGCGGGCCCATGATCAGGAGGTTGGCAGTCGCGCTGAGGAGGAGTCGGTGCTCGGGCCAGCGGGTGGCCGCGAGGAACGTGGCGAAGGAGCCCACGGCGCCGATCCACAGGACGGGCTCCACGAAGATCGCGAGCGCGGCGATCGCGACGCCGCGCATGCCGTCGTCTTGGATCGCGGCGATCTCGATGGGGAGATCGGCGAGCCACTGACCGAAGGTGAAGACCGCCTCCGCCGCGAAGATGGTCAGCGCCACGCCCCAGACCTTTCGGTTGAAGAGGTTCGCGGTGAGCTCCTTCCGTTTCCACGCCAGCAGAATCAGCAGCAGCACGCAGTAGAGGAACGGCCGAATGATCTCGCGGAACCACGTCAGCTCCGTCTGGAGCAACGACTGCCCGAGCGGAACCGCGGTCCAGACGACGGTCAGGATCCACATCACGATCCATCGGGGGCGCGTCGCCACCCGGCGGTCGTGGTGGAACGCGATGCGCTCGAGCTTGGCCCGTTGGGCGGCTTCGGCAGCGCGGGCCTCCTCGACGCGCTTCGTGAGGCTCGTCGGGGGCGCGACCATCTCGGCGAGGAGCGACGCGGCGACGCCGGCGTTCCCGCGCGCGAGCTCGAGCTCGACCATCGTCTCGATGGCGGTCTCCAGACCCTCGCGTGCGGCGCGTGAGTCGGGGTCTCGGGCGAGCGCAGCACGGAAGCCGAAGCGACAGGCCCCGAAGAGGTCGTAGACCTCGACGCGCTCGTCCTCGTCGCTGTGGTGCGCGACCGCAGCGAGGCTCTCGAGCCTCTCCAGATCGCTCAATGCCGCCTGGGCCAGCGCCCGGGCCTCGCGGCGCTCGAGCAGCTCCTGGACGGCGCGACGGAGCGACTCCGCGTCGTCGAAGCGTTCGCTGGGGTTGCGGGCGAGCGCCTTACGGATCAGCGCGGCGAGCTCGGGCTCGGTGTCCGGCGGGATCGGCGGATTGGAGATCAGCACCTTCCGCGCGATCTCCTTCAGGCTCGTGCCGTGGTGTGGCGGTTTGCCGGTGACCAGCTCGTAGAGGAGCCCACCCAGCAGGTACACGTCGGTTCGGACGGTCGCCTTCCGCCCGTCGATCATCTCCGGCGCCATGTAGGGTGGCGTGCCGGCGATCGACGAGCCTTCGTCGGACGGCACCATGGTCCCCTCGCTCGACGCCACGGCGATGCCCCAGTCGAGCACATAGACCTCGCCGTAGGCGCCCACCATCACGTTGTCCGGCTTGATGTCGCGATGGATCACCCCGCGCCCGTGAGCGAAGTGGATCGCGTGGCAGACCTGCATGAAGACGCCGAGGTGCCAGGTCATGGCGTCACTTGCGCCGAAGCGCTCGCGGACACGCTCCGGGGCCTGCATCAGATCGGTCCAGCGCATGCCTTCGATGCGCTTCATCACCAGTCGCGGTCGACCCTCGTCGTCGAGGGTGAGGTCGTACACCGGCACGACGTTCGGATGCTCCAGCCGTCCGGTGATCCACGCCTCCTGGAGGAGCTCGACCGCCGCGTGCTCGCTCTCCTTCTGCCGCTCCGGGAGCTCCTTGACCGCGACCTCCCGGTCGAGCGCGGTCTGCTTGCCGCGGCGAACCACGGACATGCCACCGACGCCGAGGACGTCGTCCGTCGAGACCTCCAGCCGCTCCGCCGGCGTCTGGGCGATCCGGACCGCGGCGAGCGCTCGGCGCCCGGCGGTGGTCCGCAGATGCTTCGGCGGAACGATCGTCGCCGAGGGGCGCTCGGCCACCGTCGACTCGAGGCCCTCGAGCATGCTGCCCCGTCGGGCCAGCGTCTGCTCGACTTCGGCCGCCAGCGCCTCGTCGAGCTCGTCGTCGCTCCAGGGACGGTCCTCGGGCCAGCCCGCGGTCGGCGCGCTCGCCGCCACTCTCGGGTCCTCCGCACCGCTCATCGGCTCGCCATCGGCGTGCACATCCCTGCCATCCTACCACCGGATGGGGCCAGCTCGCGTCCTGGCGCCAACCGCGTTCGCTCACGGCTGGGCCGTTGCTCCGAGGGGCCGCCCGCGTTAGGTGTGCCGGATGGACTCTCGCGCCATTCGCGACGCTTTCACTGGCTTCTTCGCCGAGCGGGGCCACGCCCCCGTCGACAGCGGACCGCTCGTCCTCCGTGGCGACCCGACGCTCATGTTCGCCAACGCGGGCATGGTGCAGTTCAAGGACGTCTTCACGGGCAAGGACCGGCGCGACTACACCCGCGCGACCACCGCCCAGAAGTGCCTGCGCATCAGCGGCAAGCACAACGATCTCGAGAACGTCGGTGTCACCGCGCGCCACCACACGCTCTTCGAGATGCTCGGCAACTTCTCCTTCGGCGACTATTTCAAGAAGGAAGCCATCGAGTACGCCTGGGAGCTCTTCACGAAGGTCTACGGCCTCGACGCGAACAAGATGGTCATCACCGTCTTCGGCGGCGAAGAGGGCTACGGCCCGGCCGACGACGAGGCCGCCGCGCTCTGGAAGGACGTCACCGGTTTCGGCGACGAGCGCATCATCCGCTGTTCCGCGAAGGACAACTTCTGGCAGATGGGCGACACCGGCCCCTGCGGTCCGTGCGCCGAGATCCACTACTGCCTCGGCCTCGACGAGGTCGACCCGAGCACCTTCGGCGAGGAGCCGGACGCGGACGGCCGTGGCTGGTTCGAGCTCTGGAACCTGGTCTTCATGCAGTACGACCGGCAGGCCGACGGCACGCTGAACCCGCTGCCGGCGCCGAGCGTCGACACGGGCGCCGGCCTCGAGCGCATCGCCGTCGTGATGCAGAACGAGCTCAGCAACTACGACACCGATCTGCTGAAGCCGATCGTACAGCTCGCCGGCGAGATCGCCGGCAAGAGCTACACGAAATCGCAGAGCGAGGACGACATCTCGATGCGGGTCATCGCCGACCACGCGCGGGCCACGGCCTTCCTCATCAGCGAAGGCGTCTTCCCGGACAAGAGCGGCGAGAGCTACGTGCTTCGGCGGGTGATGCGACGCGCCATTCGCCACGGGCACCGGCTCGGCATCCACGAGCCCTTCCTGCACACCTGCGCCGCCAAGGTCGTCGACCTCATGGGGGACGTCTACCCGCAGCTCACCGAGCGCGCCGAGCTCATCGAGCAGGTGAGCCGGGAGGAGGAAGAGCGCTTCCGCCGGACGATGGACCGCGGCCTGCAGATGATCGAGGTCAACGAGGACTGGGCCGAGGTCGCCGGCGAGAAGACCTTGCCGGGCCGCGTCGCTTTCAAGCTCTATGACACCTACGGCTTCCCCCTGGACCTCCAGGACGTCATCGGGCGCGAGCAAGGCTTCACCGTCGATCACGCCGGCTTCGACGAAGCCCTCGAGGAGGCGCGCGAGCGGAGCCAGGGCTCCAAGGTCGGAAGCGAAGCGGCGGCCGACGTCTATCCACCGATCCTCCAGAAGCTGAAGGACGGCCCGGGCGTCGTGCGCTTCGTTGGCTATGAGCGCGAGTCCGCCGACGGCACCCTCGTCGCGCTGATCGAAGACGGCCAACGGGTGGACTCGCTCCCGGCGCGCAACGAGGGCGAGCGCAAGCCCGCCGAGATCGTCGCCACGGTCACGCCTTTCTACGGCGAGAAGGGCGGCCAGGCCGGCGACGCCGGCCGCATCCGAGTTGGCGACGCCGTCTTCGTGGTCACCGACACCCAGATCCCGATGGATGGCCTGGTCACGCACCATGGCTACGTCGAGAGCGGCACCATCGAGAGCGGCGCCGAGGCGATCCTCGAGGTCGACCACGGCCTCCGCTCTTCCACGCGCCGTAACCACAGCGCCACGCACCTGCTCCACTGGGGGCTGCGCGAGGTGCTCGGGCCGACCGCCGCTCAGAAGGGCTCGCTGGTCGGTCCCGACCGCCTCCGCTTCGACTACTCGGGCACCAAGCCGCTCACGGCCGAAGAGATCGCGCGCATCGAGGACATGGTCAACGAGGCCATCGTCGCGAACACGCCGATCACCACCGAAGAGCTCCCGATGGACGAAGCGAAGGATCGCGGCGCCATCGGCATCTTCGAAGAGAAGTACGGCGACGTGGTCCGCATGCTCCGCATCGGACCCTCGCTGGAGCTCTGCGGTGGCACCCACGCCTCGCGGACCGGTGACATCGGTCTCTTCACCATCCTCAGCGATGCGGGCCTCGCCGCCGGCGTGCGCCGCATCGAGGCGGCCACCGGCTTGCGTTCGCTGCAGCACCTGCGCGAGGTGCGCGGCACCGTCGAAGAGGCCGCCGCTCGTCTGAAGGCGTCGCCGAACCAGCTCGTCGAGAAGATCGACCGACTGAGTGGAAAGGCCAGGGAGCTGCAGGGCGAGGTGGAGAGCCTGCAGAAGGAGCTCGCCAGCGGCGGCGCTGGCAACGACCCGGCCTCCGAGGCGCGCGAGATGAACGGCATCAAGGTGCTCGGCACGACCATCCCGGTCGGCGACCCGAAGACGATGCGCGAGCTCGCCGACCAGCTCCGTGACCGCCTCGACCCGGCCGTGGTGCTCCTGGGCGCGCCGAGCAAGGACGGCAAGAAGGCCGTGCTGGTCTGCAGCGTCAGCAAGGGCATCACCGACCGCTTCCGCGCCGGTGACATCATCAAGCGGGCTGCCGCGCTCGTGGGTGGCGGTGGCGGCGGACGCCCGGACTTCGCGCAGGCGGGTGGCTCGGACCCGTCGAAGCTCGGGGACGCGGTCGCCGAGGTCTACGAGGTCGTCGGAAACGCGCCGTGACCGTCGCGTCGAGAACGCGAGGGGCGCTCGTCCACACCTACCTCCGGATGGGCACCCGCCAGCAGGTCTGGCACAAGATCCGTCGCAGCGTGTGGAAGGGCACCCCGAAGGTGACCTTCTGGCACCAGGTCGACGACCCGTGGAGCGATCTCCTCGCGCAGGCGCTGCCGCGCTTCCTCGAGGCGTTCCCGCAGGTGGAGCTCGAGGTCGAGATCGTGCCTCCGCCCGCGGCCGACGCGGACCCGGAGCCGCAGCTCCGGATGACCCACGCCATGCGTGACGCGCGGGATCTGGCGCTGCTGCATCGGGGCATCCGTTTCCCGGAGCACCCCGCCGAGCGACCGGCCGACCGGGTCCGTCGTGCGAACGCGGCGCTGCTCAGCATCGAGGATGGGCGCGAGGCGCTCGAGGCGGCCGTGCGCATCGGTCGCGCACTCTGGAACGACGACGCAGCCGCTCTTCGCGCCGAGGTCGACGCGCTCGGGGCGGTGCCGGGCCACCAGATCGACCCGATGCTCGAAGACGCCTACGCGCGGCTGCGCAAGGCCGGCCACTACCAGGGCGCGATGCTCCACTACGGCGGCGAGTGGTTCTGGGGTGTCGATCGGCTCCCGCATCTCGGTCGGCGGCTCGAGAGCGAGCTCGGCCTCGACGGTGAGCTCCGCGACTTCCTCCCGGAGCCGGAGCCGCTCGCGGCGGGCCTGCCGGGCGGCAAGCTCGAAGTCTTCTTCTCCTTCCGCAGTCCCTACTCGTACCTGGCGCTGGACCGGCTCCACGCCGAGTACGGGGAGACGCCCGCGGTGGAGCTCGTGCTCCGGCCGGTGCTCCCGATGGTCACCCGTGGGCTGCAGGTCCCGGAGATCAAGAAGCTCTACATCGCCCGCGACGCTCACCGAGAGGCGCAGGCGCTCGGGGTGCCCTTCGGCCGGATCTACGATCCGCTCGGGGAGGGTGTGGAGCGCTGCCTCCGGCTCTTCCACGTGACCCCCGTGCGTGACCAGCTGCGAATGGCGCTGGCCGCCTATCGGCTGATCTGGGCCGAGGCGGAGGACCTGACCACCGACGCGGGCCTGACCAAGCTCCTCGAGCGCGCGGGGCTGGGCCCCGACCTGGCCGAACAGGCCATGGCGACCGAGAGCTGGCGCGATCGGGTCGAGGCGAACCGCGCGGCGCTCAACGAGCTCGGCCTCTGGGGGGTTCCCTGTTTCCGGATGGGTGACGAGGTCACCTGGGGCCAAGATCGCCTGGATCGGGTGCACCGCTGGCTCCGCACGGGCCGCACCACGGGCGAGCACGCGCCGCTCCCCGACGAGGACGTGCCGAACTCTTGAATGCGGCGCCCAGGGCTGCGACCCTGTGCGGGTGACGTCCCCGGCTTCGATTCCCATGGAGACCCGCTGATGGAAGGCCTCGCGGCGATCGACGAAGAGCTCGCAGCCCTCGGTGAGGGCCGGGACGACGTCGACGCGATCATCGCCAAGGCCCACGCCGATCTCCCCGACCATTCGGAGAGCTTCGAGATCGTGGACGCGATGCTCGAGAACCTCGGCGAAGCGGTCTCGATCCCAACGGTCGAGCCCGTCGGCATCGACATCCCCAAGCCGGAGATGCCCGAGATCCAGGCGGTCCCGGAGCCGGTGCTCGCGGAGGTCGGCGCGATCTCGGAGCCGGAGATCCCGGACACGAACGTCCACCCGAGCGTGCCTCCGGCCGAGGAGCCGAAGTCGGCGGTGGAGCTGGCGGCCGAGGCCGACGCCGGCGTGGACGCGATGGTGGGCGACGGCCTCGAGTCCGAGAGCGGCCTCGACGCCGACGATCTCTTCGGCGACCTGGGCCCAGATTCGCAGATGACGCCGACCGAGGACGCGGTCGACCTCTCGGCGGCGCTGGCGCAGGTCCGCGCGATGACCAGCGAGATGCCGCCGGCTGGGACCGAGGCTGCCGAGCCCGCGGCCGAGGCTGCGCCCCCGCCCGAGGCGCCGCCGCAGACCGAGCCCCCGCCGCCTCCGGTCGAGGCCGGGGCTCGTGACTCCATCGAGGAGCTCGATCTCGACGAGATCATGATCGAGGACGACGAGTTCGAGCTCATGATCGAAGAGGACGACGGCGACACCTTCGTGGGCGACGCCGACGCCGTCGAAGCCGCGTTGGCCGAACCGAAGCCCCGCACCGTGCCGCCGCCCCCGCCCGCCGAGGCGACCGGCGACGGCGACGGCGACGGGGACGACGACGACCCGCGCGAGCAGAGCTTCTTCAAGAAGCTCTTCGGTTAGGCTACCGACAGGGCAGAGTCGTGCTGGGGTCGAGCCCGGCATTGCAGCCGCTCGGGCCGCGGAAGCACTGGATTCCGAGGGCGTCGTCGCCGCACTGGGCGGGGTTGCACCCGTCCGGCCAGTCGTAGCCGCTCCCATCGTTGCAAGAGCCGATCGGCTGCGAGAAGCACTGGCTACCGGTCCGATTCGGTGCGCGAAGCTCCACGCCATCGCAGTCGAAGTCCCAGCGGGCCCGGACCCGATCGGAGTAGCTGAGGCACTCCTGGCTCTCCGGGCCGCAGCTCTCGGCCTCGGGGATGCAGACGTAGCTCATGTGCACGTCTTCGATGGTGGTGGGGTGACAGGTCAGGGTCTGCGTGCATCGGCAGGGTTGGCGCCCGGTGTCGCAGATGGGCACTGCGAAATACTCCGTCTGACCGGGGAACGCGCGCGCGTCCTCGTCTTCGCAGTCCCGCTCCGTCTCGAGGGGGATGCAATGGTCGACGCCGACGGGAGCGAAGCCGTCGCCGTCCGCGTCTTCGCTCGGGTCGGGACCACCTCCGGACGAGCAGTTGCTGTCCACGCCGTCGCAGAGCTCCACCCCGACCGGAGAGGTGGTCGGGCTGTCGTCGTCGCAGTCTCCAGGGAAGAAGGCGTAGCCCTCCGGCCGGGTGCAGGCGCGCACGACGCTCCCCTCGACGCCGAAGCCGTCGCCATCCTCGTCCAAGAAGAAGGGCTGGTTGAGCCCATCGTCGACGAGTCCGTTGCAGTCGTCGTCGATGTCGTTGCAGCTCTCCGGTGTTCCCGGGTTGATGCCCGAGCGGTCGTCGTCGCAGTCGCTGCCGCACTCGAGCCGTCCGTCCGAGCCGATGTTGCAGCACTCGGCTGCGATGTAGCCGTCCGCGTCGTCGTCGTCTCCGAGGGTTCGGGGGTCGCAGTCGTCGTCGTGTCCCTCGGCGTCGCAGATCTCCGGGTTGCCGGGGAATCGGGTGGCGTCGAAATCGTCGCAGTCGTCCCCGCCGCACACGATGCTGTCGTGGCCGTCGCCGTCTTGGTCCGCGTCGACGCTGCACTCCGCTCCGCAGATCCCCAGCGCTTCGTTGCACGGGACGCCGTCGGGGCACGGCACGAGGGTCGCCGCGATGCAGCCGCGCGCGTCGGCAGCCGCGGACTCCGGCTCGCAGCGCTCACGGCCGTTGCAGAAGACCCCGTCGTGGCAGTCCACGTCCGTCACACAGGAGACCGCCCCATCGCCCGGCACCGGGCCTCCGTCGTCGCATCCGGCCAGGGCGAGCGACGAGAGGCAGAGGATGGCGATTCGGCGCATGGGCCCACGGTATCGAAGCCCGCGCCGGTTGTCTCCGGCGACGGAAAGCAAAGACCCCGGCGGGTCCCAGCCCACCGGGGTCTCACCATCGCGCTCGCGTCGGTCAGAAGTAGAAGTGCATGCCGACGCTGCCGACCGCGCCGGCGGACGTGTTGGTCGACTGACCCGTGGACCGGTCGATGAACTCCGGGTTCGAGTCGCGATCCTCGTCGATGCGGGTCCGGATGAAGCCGCGGACGTCCAGGCTGAGGGCAAAGAGGGGCGAGAGGCGCCACTCCACGCCGAGGCCGAGCTGACCGCCGATGTAGGCGTAGCGCGTGTCGTACTCGTCCCAGTCGTCGATGAAGTCCGGGTCGGTGTCGACCTGCGCGAAGCTGAACCCACCGCCGACGAGCATGTAGGCCTGGAAGCGGCTCTCCCGCGGCAGGAAGAACATGAAGTCGAAGGTGACCGGATGCTCGCGGCGCGCGTCGCCGTTGTAGTCCGTGCCGCCATAGGCACCGAAGCCGAGCTCGACTCCGAAGATGCGCGAGGCCCGGAAGCGGGCCCCGAGCTGGAGGCCACCCATCTGGATCTGGCTGCTCAGCATGCCGGCGGCGCGGGCGGTCAGGCCGAACTTCCGGTTCCAGCGCTGGGCGCGTCGGACGCGGACCTGGTTGGTGGTCCGGGTCACGGTGACCGTGGTCTGCCGCTGCGGCGGGGGCGGCGGCTGCACCACGACCGGCTGCGGCTGCGGGGCCTGCGGCGCCGGTCGGACGACCACGACGCGACCGCGGCGACGGCGGTGCCGGACCTGCACGTTGGCGGGCGGGGGCGGCGGCGCCTGGTCGACCTCGACCTCGACGTCGACGATGTTGTCGTCGGAGGGCGGCGGGGGCGGCGGAGCCTGGCGACGGCCACCGATCGACACGGAGCCTTCGACCTCGATCTCGGCGCAGAACGAAGCGCCATCGGGGCATTGGGCCTCCGCGAGCGAGGGCAGCAGGAGGGCGAGAGAGGGGATCAGCAGAAGAGCGCGATTCATCATGGTTTCCTTGGGGGCCCGAGCTGGGACGTTCGAGCGCGTCTTTGGATTCGCGAGGATTGGTAATGCAACCACGATGCCAGCCTCCTGCTTGGGTCGGAAAACCCGAGATCACTGGGGATCTTCGGTGATTCGGGCCCCTCATGTGGGCACCTGAGCGCGATCGGCCGGTCGAGCGTGAAGCTGTGTTCACGGTCTCGCGCGCCCGGATCGGGTCCTGTCGTTCGCGCCTCGCGGTCGTGGACGGCCGAGCCGCGGCTCTGGTAGGAACGCGAGATGGCTCCCTCGCCGAGCGCCTCGATGGCCCCGGCCCGCCGCTTCGCGGACGTGGCGCTCGCGACGGTGATCCTCCTGGTCGTCGGGATGATGATCGTCCCGCTGCCCACCGGGCTGCTCGACGTGCTCATCGCGGGGAACGTCTCGATCGCGGTCCTGATGCTGCTGGTCGCGATGTACATCTCGGGCGGCCTCGAGTTCACCGCGTTCCCGACCATCCTCCTGGTCACGACCCTCTACCGGCTCGCGCTCAACGTCAGCTCGACGCGGCTGATCCTCCTACAGGCGGACGCCGGCGACGTGATCGCCGCCTTCGGCAACTTCGTGGTCCAGGGCAACTACGTGGTCGGCGCGGTGGTGTTCCTGATCCTGACGCTGATCCAGTTCCTGGTGATCGCGAAGGGCTCGGAGCGAGTCGCCGAGGTCGGCGCGCGATTCACCCTCGACGCGATGCCCGGCAAGCAGATGAGCATCGACGCCGAGCTCCGCTCCGGGGCGATCTCCCAGGACGAGGCGCGACGGAAGCGCGCGAGCCTCCAGCGCGAGAGCCAGTTCTACGGCGCCATGGATGGCGCGATGAAGTTCGTGAAGGGCGACGCCATCGCGGGCATCGTCATCACCGTCGTCAACATCCTCGGCGGCCTCGCCATCGGAGTGGCGCAGCGCGACATGAGCGCCGGCGACGCCCTCCAGACCTATGGCCTGCTGACCATCGGTGATGGGCTCGTCAGCCAGATCCCGGCGTTGCTGATCAGTACGGCCGCCGGTCTGGTCGTGACGCGCGTGGCCTCGGAGACCGAGGGCGCGACCCTGGGTGGCGACGTCGCCACCCAGGTCTTCGGCAACCCGAAGGCCTTGACCATCGCGGCGGCGTTCCTGACGCTCCTGGCCATCGTGCCGGGTCTGCCGGCGCTGCCCTTCCTGGTCATCGCCATCGTCTTCTTCACGATCGCTCGCCGGCTCAGCCGTGCCGCGCAGCCCGAAGAGGTCACCGCGGTGGTCGCCAAGGAAGAGGCCGCTCGGGAGACCAAGGCGCGCCAGGCGATGGTGCCGCTGGTGGTGCCGGTCTCGATCGAGGTCGGCGAGGGCCTCGCGGAGAGCGTGGCCTCTGCCGGCGGCTCCGGGCCGCTGCTCGAAGACGAGGTCCCGCTGCTCCGGGACCGGCTCTTCCTGGACCTCGGCGTCGCGCTCCCCGGCGTGCGCGCGCGTGCGATGGGGCACCTCGAGCCGGAGGCCTACGTCATCGCGATGCAGGAGGTCCCGCTGGCCAGCGGAACGATCCGGCCGGACCGGTTGCTCGCGCTCGACGCACCGGCCGTGCTCGCCAGCCTGGGCGTCGACGCGGAGCCCGCGACCGACCCCGCCACCGGTGCGCCGGCTTCTTGGGTCGATCCCGCGAGCGACGCCGTGCTCGAGGCCGCGGGGGTTCCCGTGCTGGGCCCGGCGGCGGTGGTCGCCCACCACCTCGGTGCGGTCGTTCGGCGTCGCGCCGGTCAGCTCGTCGGGCTCCAGGAGGCGCAGTCGATGCTCGACCAACTCGAGCGCGCCTACCCGGCGCTGGTTCGGCACGTGGTGCCCAAGCCGGTCTCGCTCTCGCTCCTGACCGACGTGCTGAGGCGGTTGGTCGAGGAGGGCGTGAGCGTTCGCCCACTGCGGGAAATCCTGGAGAGCCTGGCGACCCACGCGCCGAACGAACGGGACCCGGTCGCGCTCACCGAGCTGGTGCGCTCGGCGCTGCGCCAGCAGATCACTCACCACCACTCCGTCGACGGCGTGTTGCCGGTGGTGCTGCTCGACCCGTCGATCGAGGAGGCGGTACGCGACGCGATCCAGCGCACCGCGACCGGTAGCTACCTCGCGCTCCCGCCGGCAGTCGCACGGGACGTGCTCGAGGCCTTCAAGCAGGAGTGCCCGCCCGACGAGGGACCGGCGATCGTGCTCACGCAGGCCGACGTGCGCCGCTTCGTGCGTCGGCTGGTCGAGGTCGAGCTCCCGGACGTGACCGTGCTCAGCTATCAGGAGCTGTCGCCGGAGGTCACGGTGCAGCCGCTAGGCCGCGTGCAGATCTGATGCGCCACGAAGCCGAGCCCGTCGTCCGGTTGGTGAATGCATGCCTGCTCAGTCAGGTGCGCGATGGGCTCGGGCTCCTTCGAGTGGACGTCGACCGAGGTGCGATCGAGATGGCCCAGACCCTCGGCGAGTGGCAGTGCTTCTCGACGATCCCCTCGACGCTCGCCCAGGCCGCGGCCGACCGCATCCGGCAGATGGCGATGATCCCGCCGCTGCCCGCCCATGAGCCCGTCACGGGTCGGATCACCATCGTGCTCCCGCAGGATCGACATCGTTTCGAAGCGTTCTCGTTCCATCAGAGCCGAAACCTGGTGGTGGTGCGTTTCCTGTCGGCCGCACTCCTCGAACGGACCTGGCCGTGGCCGGACCCGCCACGGCCCGAGCCGGAGCCGCTGGCGGCCGGCCGTGCGTTGATGGGCGAGGGGAAGCTCGAGGCCGCGATGAGCACGCTCCGCGACTACGCGGCGAAGGCGCCCGCCGGCCCCGAGGCGCTCACGGCCTTCGCGCTGATGGCCGCGGTCGCCAACGAGCTCGGCCACCTGCGGGTGCGGCTGATGATCGACGAGGAGCGCCTCGCCCACGCACGGAAGGTCCCCGGTGCCGCCTACGACGTGATCGAGGGGCTGCTCTTCACCGGCGACGTGCGCCGCGAGGAGGGCGACCTGGTCGGCGCGGAGACCCGGGTCGTCGAAGCGCTCGAGCTCGCCCGCGAGGTCCAGCTGGGGTTGCCGCTACACCTCGGCGCCCTGGGACTGCTGGAGGAGATCCGGCTGGCCCGAGGCGACAAGGGTGGCGCCGCCGACGCCGAGCGCGAGCTCGCCGAGTGGGAAGCGAAGCTGGTCGGCTGTCCGGCCGATCCGGAGGCGCCACGGGTGCTGTCGGCGGTGAAGGACATCGCGCCGAAGGACTGATCGCGGCCGTCGATTGGGCTCACGATCCGTTCGCACCGAGAATGCCGGGTGTCGGATCACTCCGGAATGGAGTCGAGCCCGAGGACGTATTCGAGCCGCAGAACGAAGCGCTCGACCACGTCTCGATCGCTAGAGCGAACCAACCGCCCAGAGAAGTCCTGCGCGCGTAGCCGGGCGATGTAGGTCGTTTCTCTTCGTGCTCCGTCCCACCCCTCCTCGATCGTGACTTGGGTGTGCTCGGCGGGCAGCTCATGGCTCTCGTCGTTGCTCGTGCGTACCGAGAGTAGGGCTGCTCCCTCGCGGCGTTCGATGGTTCGTACCCACGGAGGCCCAGTTGCGGGGATGAGTCGCTCCAAGAGGGTCCCCAGTCCCCGAAGCAGTCCGAAGAAGACTGGAAAGACGATCAACATGAACCCCACGAGATTGATGGGCGAGCCGATGTCGAACATGGTCAGGCCCAGCGCGACGAGAGCGGCGCCGAGGCCGATGCTGCCCAGACCGGCGCGAACCGCCAGTCCGCTCCTGTCGGGTCGAGCGACGGTCACCCGTCGCAGCGGTGGCTCACTGCGGTCACGGTATCCGGGGTCACCACGGCCGATGGCGGTCACCGTGAGCCACTCGTGGGGCTTCTCGAAGGCCATGCGGTGGCGCTGGCGATGTCGCCTGCAGAGCGACCTGAGATCCTCGCTGAACGCTTCGGGCGGTGAGCGAAGCGCCTTGGCCAGCTCGGCGACCGTTTGCGGCTCGCCGCGGGTGACCAGCTCCGCGTAGCGAAGGTCGCCCTCGCGGCGTTCGACCCACTCGCCGTCGGGCTCGATGTAGCCGTCGCAGGGCTCGCACTGCTTGAGCATGCTCCAGTTGAGACTGAGCAGCGGCTCGCGGCAGCGGGGGCAGCGCTCGGGCACTCAGATGTCTTTGCGGCCCTCGAGGGCGCGGCCGAGGGTCACCTGGTCGGTGAACTCGAGCTCGCCGCCGTGGGGCACGCCGCTGGCGATGCGGGAGACCCGCACGCCGGCGTCGCCGAGCACCTCGGCGATGTAGAGCGCGGTCGCTTCGCCTTCGACGCTGAGCGGGGTGGCGACGATGATCTCCTCGACCGGGTCCGCCTTGGCGCGCTCGACCAGCTTGTCGAGGGGCAAGTCCTCGGGGCCGACTCCGTCGAGCGGCGCGAGCAACCGGTGGAGTACGTGGTAGCGACCGCGAAAGGTGCCGCTCCGCTCGATGGCCACCAGGTCCGGCACACGCGCGACCACGCAGAGCGCGCGCTCCTCGCGGCGCGGGTCGGCGCAGATGCGGCAGACCTCTTCGGCGCCGTAGTTGCCGCAGTGGATGCACTCGAGCACCCGCTCGTGGACGGTCGCCAGCGACTCGCCGAGCGCCTTCGCGTACTCGGCGTCGCCGCCGAGCACGTGGAACGCCAGCCGCGTGGCCGTCCGTTCCCCGATGCTCGGCAGGCGCGCCAGCAGCGCGACGAGCTCGCCGATGGGGTCGTCACCAGAGCCGGGCGAGTAGACCACGGGAGTCCTCGATAGCCTCAGCCGATGCCGGGGATCTTGAGGCCGCCGGTGACCTTCTCGAGCTCGGCGTCGACGTGCTCGCGCGCGTCGGCCAACGCTTTGTTGGAGGCGGCGACGATCAGGTCGGTGACCATCTCCATGCCTTCCTCCTCGATCGCGCCGTCCTTGATCACGACCTGAACGAGATCACCTGCGCCGTCGACGGTGACCTTCACCATCTCGTTGCCGGCCTCGGCCTCGAAGCGCTCTTCCTTGAGCTCTTCGCGGCGCTTCTCGATCTTGCGCTGCATGCGGCTCGCCTGCCGCATGAGCTCGGCCATTCCTCCACGAAACTTCACGTTCGCTGCTCCTTGTCGATGGGGCGGATGCCCTCACTCCTCGTTGAGCCGCACCTGGACGCGGCCACTCGCTTCCGGGAAGACCTGGACGGCTTCCTGGACCGCCGGGTGGCTGAGCGCCTCCCGTCGGCGTTGTTCTTGGCGACCCTTTCGGCGCGATGCCTCGACGGCGGCCACGGTGCGTTCCTGCATCGCTTCGTCGGCCGCGTCGAACCGAATCTCCAGCTCGGGCTTGGTGCCCAGGCGCTGGGTCGCGGCCTCCAGGATCGCCTCGCGCGCGGCGGAGGCGTTCGCCTGCCGGCCGTAGAACGAACCCTCCTGGAAGGAGAGGACGATCTTCTCTTGCGAGACCACGCGTGGGACGCCGTGCTCCAGCACCGCGGCGAGCGCCGGCTTACCCTCGCGGAGCAGCTCGACGAGCCCCTCCCACTCCTGGAGCGCGGCGCGACGCAGGCGTGGCTCTGGGGCGGGGGCCTTGGCGACGCTGGGGGTCTCCGGCTCCGGCTCGCGCCGGGGGGCCTCCCGCTCGGGTCTCTCCTTCGGCGGCTCGCGAACCGGTTCGGGGGAGGGCGCCGGAGGCTCTCGTCGTGGCTCCGGCGGCTCGGGAGGGGGCGCTTCACGCTTTGGTCCGGGGCCCGAGCGGGGACGCTCACCCGGGCCGAATTCGGGCATTGGCGCATCGTCCCACGGCGGCGGCTCGTCCTCGGGCTCGGGGCGACGGTCGCGCCGCGGCTCCTCGCGCCGCGGCGCCGCATCGCGCGCCTCGGGTCGAGGCTCCTCGCGAGGGGGCTTGGCCTCACGGCGCGGCTCCTCGCGACGAGGCTTGACGTCGCGTCGCGGCTCCTCGCGACGAGGCTTGACGTCGCGTCGCGGCTCCTCCCGTCGCGGGTCCTTGGACCGTGGCTCGGCCTCGCGTGCGTCGCGTCGGGGCTCACGGGGCTCTTCTCGGCGGGGCTGGTCGCGTCGGGGCTCGCGGCGCTCCTCTCGCCGCGGCTGGTCGCGGCGGGGCTCACGGGGCTCTTCTCGCCGCGAGCTGGAGCCCCAGCCGTCGCCGGCGGCTTCCGTGCGAGCCGCGGTCGGAGCGGGCTTCGAGGGCGGCTCTTCGCGTCGCGGGCGCTCCGGCGGTCGCTCCTTCGACACGGCCGGCGGGGCTGCCTCGGCTCGCGGTGTGCTCGCGCCCGGAGCCGCGGAGCTCGGTCCGGCCTGCGCCGAAGGGCCCCGTCCCCCGCGGCTGGAGCCGCGACCCCGACGCGCGCCGCCCTGAGGCCCACCGCCACCGCCGCCCTCGAGCGCTTCCAGGCGCGCGATGAGCTCGCCGACCTGGCGCAGGGGAGGGCGGGTCGCCACGCGCACCAGGCCCATCTCCAGGACCAGCCATGGGGAGCTGGCCTTGGCCACCTCGTCGACGAGCTTGGCGACCGCCGAGAAGCAGCGCTGGAGCTCGAGGGGGTCCTGGCTGCCGACGATGGCTGCGGCGGCCTGTCGCTCCTCGTCGACCAGGTCGACCAGGTCGGTGTCGGTCCCGACCACGCGGAGCACGACGAGATCGCGGAGCAGCTCGACCAGCTGACGGACGAAGTGGGTGGGGTCGGTGCCCCGCGCCACGACCTGCGCGACCGCGCGAACGACCGCCTCGGCCCGTCCTTCGAGGACCGCCGAGAGGAGCTCGTGCAGGCTCCCGCGGGCGGCGATGCCGAGCTGGCTCGCGACCCGATCACCAACGAGCTCTTCGCCGCCGAAGGCGACCAGCTGGTCGAGGAGGGTGAGCGCGTCGCGCATCGAGCCGGCCGCCTCGCGGGCGACGATCGCAACGGCGCCGTCGTCGGCCTGCACCCGTTCGGCCTCGAGGACCTTGCGAACCGCGGTGGCGATCTCGGCCTGTGGGATGAGTCGGAAGTCGTAGCGCTGGCAGCGGGACCGAATGGTCACCGGCACCTTGTGGCTCTCGGTGGTCGCGAAGATGAACTTCACGTGCGGCGGCGGCTCCTCCAGCGTCTTGAGAAACGCGTTGAATGCGCCCGTCGAGAGCATGTGCACCTCGTCCACGATCACGACCTTGAAGCGGTCGCGTGCGGGTCGGAAGGGCAGCGACTCCTGCAGGCGGCGGACGTCCTCCACGGAGTTGTTCGACGCGCCGTCGATCTCCTGCACGTCCATGTCGACGCCGCTCGCGATGTCGCGACAGGCGTCGCACTGGTTGCAGGGCGTCGGAGTCGGGCCCTGCTCGCAGTTCAAGGCCTTGGCGAGCAGCCGGGCGGTGGTCGTCTTCCCGACGCCGCGGACGCCGGTGAAGAGGAAGGCGTGCGCGACGCGGTCCTGTGTGATCGCGTTGGCCAGGGTGCGAGCGACGTGCTCCTGGCCCACGAGCTCCTCGAAGGTCTGGGGTCGATACTTCCGCGCGAAGACCGTGTACGCCATGGAGCGCGGAGCGTAGCAGGTTGGTGTGATTGTCGAAGGGCCGGCCCAGGCACCCCGACAAAC
The DNA here is from genome assembly GCA_964462035.1 of uncultured Sandaracinus sp. GTDB lineage: Bacteria > Myxococcota_A > Polyangia > Polyangiales > Houyiibacteriaceae > UBA1660. The sequence continues at coordinate 223,916 of CAYXAP010000002.1, read as the reverse complement.
GCGAACTATTCGGCTTTTCGCGAGCTCGTGACCTCGTCCCAGGTCTGCTTGCCCTGGTCGTGGGGCACCGTGAGGACGCGGAGCTTCAGGACCACGCGAATGACCGTGGAGGTGGTCACGAATCCCTTTCGTTCGGGGCGCTCGAAGACGGCCTCGTTGCCTGGCCGCGGGATCGGGTAGCTGATCTCGAGGGCGTCGTCGTGCATCGATTGGCCGCCCGCCAGGTTGGCGCCGAGGAGGTCGTGCGCCACCGCCTTGTCGGTGCTTCGGTCCACGACCTGGACGCACTTGCCGCCCCAGTCGCAGCAGTAGATGCGGTTTCGGGTCCAGACCTCGAGCGCGAGCCAGCGGTTCGAGCTGACCATGCCGGCTCGGCCGGTCTGGTAGACGAGCTCGACCTCGACGAAGGGGGGCAGGGAAGCGGCGGTGTCGTCGCCGAACTGATTCTCTTCGCCCACGGCCGGAGTCTATCAGGTCGGCGGGCGGCGGAGCCGCTAGATCCCGGCTTCCTGCATCATCTCGTCGAGGGACTGGACCTCGCCGTCGTCGGCGGAGTCGTCGTCCTCCGAGCCGCCTTCCTCGAGCTCTTGCATCATCTCTTCGAGCGACTGGACACCTTCGTCTTCCCCGTCGCCGCCCCCGTTGAGCTCCTGCATCATTTCCTCGAGCGATTGGACGCCGTCCGGAGTGTCGGGCTCGTCCTCCAGCGGCTCGTCTTCGAGCGTGCCGGTCGGCGCGAGCGGCTCGATCTCGGCGGGGGCCTCTTCGCCCATGATCTTCCGGCCGAGGCCGACGCTGAGCTCGGGCACGTAGGTGACCAGCGCGAGGCCGCCGAGCATCAGGACGATGAAGGGCGCCACCGATCGGATCATGTGACCGAGCGGTTTCTCGAAGAGTGTGCTCGCCACGAAGAGGTTCAGGCCGACCGGGGGGGTCAGGTACCCGATCTCGAGGTTGACGATGAAGATGATGCCGAAGTGGATCGGATCGATCCCCATGGCGTTGGCGATCGGCGCCAGGAGCGGCACGAAGACGAACATCGCGCTGAGGATGTCCATGGCCATGCCGACCAAGAGCAGGACGCCGTTGATCATCAGCAGGAACTGCCAGGGCTCGAGGTGCATGCCCTCGATCCACGCGACGAGGGCGTGGGGCACGTCCTTCTGTTCGAGGAACTCCTCGAAGGACAGGGCGGCGACCATGATGACGAGGAGCGCGCCGAGGAAGACGCCGGTCTCCCGGAAGACCCCCATGACGTCCTTCATGGTCAGCGCCCGATGGATGAAGACCTCCACGAGCACCGCGTAGACCACGCTGAACGCAGCGGCCTCGACGGCGATGTAGATGCCACCGTAGATGCCGCCGAGGATCGCGACCGGGAAGATGAGCGCCCAGAAGCCACGGCCCGACGCCTTGATGACCTCGGTGATCTCGAAGTCGGTCGTCTTCTGGATGACCACCAGATAGACGGCGAACTTCACGGCCACTTCGACGGCACCGAACACGCCGTCCATGAATGGGTAGAAGACCCCGATGGCCGCGAGCGCGAGCGCGCCGCGGTAGAGGTCCTGGCCGAGCGGCTTGCCCTCCTTGCGGTTCTTGAGGACGCCGACGACGTAGCAGGAGGCCGCGAAGATGATCGCCATCACGCCGCCGGGACCGAAGCCCGAGGCGAAGAGGGTCTCGACCTGGATGACCGCCGTCTGGTTGACGATCGGGTAGAGGATCATCGGGATCGAGGGCGGGATGAGGATGCCCAGCGATCCGGCGCTGGTGAGCAGGCCGTGGGTGAAGCGCTCGCCGTAGCCGGCCTTCACCAGGGTGGGCGCCATCATCGCGCCGATCGCGACGACGGTCGCGGGGCTCGAGCCGCTGATGGCGGCGAAGAAGACGCACGCAAAGACCGCGCTCATCGCGAGGCCGCCGGGGATCCACCCGATGCAGGCGCGCGCGAAGCCGATCAGCCGCTGGCTGATCTCGCCCTTGCCCATCACTGCGCCGCTCATGATGAAGAGCGGGACCGCGAGGAGGGTGGGGTTGTCGCCGAGCCCGCGGCTGCGCTCGATGAGGGGGAATTCGTTGGGCTGGCTGGCGCCCATGTAGACGACGAAGGCGGTCACGGTCAGCAGACCGATGATGCCGAAGAGCGGGACGCCGAGGACCGCGGCGCCGATGACGACACCGGCGATGATGCCGCCCTTGCCCATGAAGGGCAGACCGATGGCCAGCAGCGCCAGGACGGCGAAGGCGTAGACGTTGCCGCGTGGCTTCGCGGGGGCGGGCGAGGCGGCGGCGCTCATCGGTCGTCCTCCTCGTCGTCGTCGTCGTCCGACTCCGGATCCGAGTCCGACTCCGACTCCGCATCCGAGTCCGCATCCGCATCCGAGTCCGCATCCGACTCCGACTCCGACTCCGACTCCGACTCCGAGTCCGACTCCGCATCCGAGTCCGACTCTGCATCCGACTCCGACTCCGACTTCGGGCTCTCGAGCCCCTGTCGTGCGGCCTTGGCGGCCGCCAGATCTTCATCCTCTGCCGTGCCGTACGAGCCGCCCATCCAGGTGCTGATCGCCGCGGCGACGAAGCGGAGCACCGTCAGCCCGAAGGCGATGGGGATCGCGATGGTCGAGAACCAGTCGGGCACGCCGGTCTGCTCGTAGACGCCCCCGTATTGCATCGTGGTCTTGGAGTACTCGTAGCCGAGCCAGGCCATGATGCCGCAGAAGAACGCGGCCAACAGGAACCCGAGGGCGGTGATGTGCTTCTCGATCGCCTCCGGGACGACCTTGCTCGCGGCCTCCATCCGGATGTGCTTGCCCTCGTGCGCGCAGATCGAGGCGCCGAGGAAGCCGACCCAGAGGAGCATGATCAGCGAGAGCTCCTTCGACCACGAGTACTCGTCGGGGAAGTAGCTGAGCGCGAACACGGCCAGCAGCCCACCGGCCACCACCAGCCCGACGATGCGCGTGATCCAGCCGTCTTCCTTCTTGCGGAAGAGCTGGACGCCCCATGGCACGGCGACCAGGCCATAGAGGAGCAGGTAGAAGTACTTGCTCGGGAAGACCCGCATCCGGCGCTCGAAGCCGAACTCGTCGAGGCCCGGCGCCTTCCACGACATCAGGAAGCCGAGGCCCGCGAACAGCCCCGCGAAGACCAGGGTGATGAGCGCGGTCTTCCCGTCGATCTTCGACTTCTCGCCGCGCGGGCTGCGTGTGGCGGCCACGCCGAAGAAGAGGACCACCAAGCCTACGGCCGAGCTGAGGATCGGGGCGACCGTGTGCTCCAGCATGTGGACGGTGCCCTCGTCGGTCACGCCGAAGAGGCGCGCGAGGAGCAGACCCACCCGGCTGTCGGGCGCGGTCAGCCGCCGGTCGACGAAGTCGAGGAAGACCATGACCGTGATGGCCGACAGGAACGTCGCCACGATCGTCTGCTCGACCGCGAAGACCGCGTCGTCGACCTTCCGCAGAAAACCGAAGGGGCCCTCCTTGGGGTCCCCCGAATCGGTCTTCGCCGGAGCTTCTTCCGAGCTGTCCTCGTTCGAGGACTCGGCGGTGACGGCGGTGGCCATGGTCGGCCCACCCTACGCAACTCGGAGCGCTCGCATCAAGCGCAAAGGGCGGGCCTTTCCTTCCATCCCCCGCGCGTCGGCGGCCGGGGTACCATCCCGCCGCCATGGTGGTGAAGGACGGAAGCCGGGTTCTGGTGACCCTCGGCGGAGCTGCGCTGCTCGCGGCTGGTCTCTTCTTCGCGAGACCGGTCGTCGGTCCCGTGCTTCTCGCCAGCCTCATCGCGGCCATCACCGCGCCGCTGGTGCGGTGGCTGACCGATCACCGCGTCCCGAGCTTCTTGGCGGTCATGGCCGGGCTCTTCGTCGATGGGCTCGTCCTCGCGGCGATCGGCGCGGTCATCGCCAGCGCCGTGGCGGACATCACCGCTGCCCAGGAACGCTACACGATGCACCTCACGGAGGCCTTCGAAGCCGCGGAGCAGTGGTCGGTGGCCCTCGGCCTGGACCTCGAGGCGGAGGTGATCGCGACCGCGCTGCAGCCGGACGCCCTCATCGACACCTTCGGGCTCGTCCTGCAGCGGCTCCTGGCGGTGTTCTCGCAGCTGGTGCTCTTGCTCCTCCTGGTGGGCTTCATGCTCTCGGAGCTCCCGGAGTGGTCGCGGAAGGTGCGCAGCCTGCTTCACGATCGAGGCGACCTCGAGGCTCTCCGGGAGGCTGGGGCCGAGGTGCGCGGCTTCCTGCGAGTGAAGTTCGCCACGAGCGCGATCACCGGCCTGCTGGCCACCGGCATCTGTGTCGGCTTCGAGGTCGATCTCCCGATCCTCTGGGGGCTGATGGCGTTCCTGCTGAACTTCATCCCCAACATCGGAAGCATCATCGCGGCGATCCCACCGATCGCCATGGCGCTCTTGCTCCACGGGCCCGTCACGGCGTCGCTGGTCGGCGGCGCGTACCTGGTCGTGAACATGGTGATCGGCTCGATCATCGAGCCCAAGATCATGGGAGAGACGCTGGGGCTCTCCGCGCTGGTGGTGTTCGTCGGCCTGCTCTTCTGGGGGTGGCTGCTCGGACCGATCGGGGCGCTGCTCTCTCCGCCCCTGATGCTCTTGCTCAAGACCTGGCTCGAGCACACCCAGGATCTCCACTGGGTGGCGGTCCTGCTCGGCTCGGACGTCGAGGAACCCGGCCAGCTTCCGCCGGCCGAGGGCGATGCCGAGCCGGAGCCCGATTCCGCGTCAGCTCAGTAGTGCCAGGGGAACTTGCGGAACTCGAAGTCCCGCTTCTCCAGGAAGGCGTCGCGACCTTCGACGGCCTCGTCGGTGCCATAGGCCAGTCGGGTGGCCTCGCCGGCGAAGAGCTGCTGCCCGACCATGCCGTCGTCCACCATGTTGAAGGCGAGCTTCAGCATCCGGATGGCGGTCGGGCTCTTCGCGGTGATCCGCTTCGCCCAGTCGAGCGCCACCTCCTCGAGGCGTTCGTGCTCCACCACGCCGTTGACCATCCCCATCATCGCGGCTTCCTCTGCCGAGTAGTCGCGGCCCAGGAAGAAGATCTCGCGGGCGCGCTTCTGGCCCACCATTCGGGCCAGATAGGCGCTCCCGTAGCCGCCGTCGAAGCTGGCGACGTCCGCGTCGGTCTGCTTGAAGACGCCGTGCTCGCGGCTGGCGAGCGTCAGGTCGCACACCACGTGCAGGCTGTGGCCCCCACCGACGGCCCAGCCAGGGACCACGGCCACCACCACCTTCGGCATGAAGCGAATCAGCCGCTGCACCTCCAGGATGTGGAGGCGCCCCAGCTTGGCGGGGTCGACGCTCTCGCTCGTCTCGCCTTCGGCGTACTGATAGCCGTCCCGCCCGCGGATTCGCTGGTCTCCGCCCGCGCAGAAGGCCCATCCCCCGTCTTTGGGTGAGGGGCCATTGCCGGTCAGGAGGACGCAGCCGACATCGCTGGTGGTGCGGGCGTGCTCGAGCGTCCGAAAGAGCTCGTCCACGGTGTTCGGGCGGAAGGCGTTCCGCACCTCGGGGCGATCGAACGCGATGCGCACCGTCCCCTGGCCCTTGGCCCGGTGGTAGGTGATGTCCTGGAGGTCGTCGAAGCCCGGGACGACGTCCCAGCGGCTCGGGTCGAAGATCTTGGAGACCATGACGGCGGAGCTTGGCACTCTGAGAGCCGTTCGCCAGTGGCCGGTCTGCTATCGTTGGCGGAGCCACCGTGTCGGAGATGTCGGACAGCCAGGAGATCCCTCGGGAGGCGTTGGTCTCTCCGGTCGGCGGCTACGTCGCGCCAGGGCTGCGGCTCGTCCGAGCGCTGGGCGCTGGCGGGCAGGGCCGGGTGATGCTCGCGGAGGATGAACGCCTCGCGCGTTCGGTGGCCGTGAAGTTCCTCGGCGACGACGTCACGGCCAGCGATCCCGACATGGCGGCGCGCGTTCGCGTCGAAGCGCGTGCGATGGCGAAGGTTCGGCACCCAGCCGTCGTCCAGGTCTTCGACGTCGGTGAGGCCGGTGGCCAGCCCTATCTCGTGATGGAGTACATCGAGGGCGAGACGGTCGAGGCCCGGCTTCGCGAGCGCGGTGGCCGACTCGACCTCGCGGAGGCGCTCGCCCTCCTCGAGCAGATCGCGCTCGGCCTTCAGGCCGTGCACGAGGCTGGCCTCGCCCATGGTGATCTCCAACCGACCAACGTGCTGGTCGGAGCCGATCATCGGGCGCGAGTCGTCGACTTCGGGCTCGCCTTCCTCTCGGGGGGCACCGCCCACTACATGGCACCGGAGCTCCAGGACCCGTCATCCCCCTCTCGCGACGTGCGTGCCCGGCAGCGGGCCGATCTCTATGCGCTCGGCGTCGTCGCCTACGAGCTGCTCGTGGGAGAGCGGCCCTTCGACGCACCGGACCGCGCTCGCGTCCTCGCTCAGCATCGGCACAAGGCGCCGCCGGCCCTGCTCGAGCACCGCCCGGATCTGACCGAGCCGCTCGCCGCGCTCGTCGATGCTTGCCTGGCCAAGGAGCCTGCGGACCGGCCGGCGAGTCCGTCGGTCGTCGCCCAGGGACTCTCGGACGCGGCCCGCCGACTGAACCGGCCGTCGTTTCGACGCCTGCTCCTGGTCGACGACGACGCCGCGTTCCGTGCGTTGGTTCGCGCTCATGTCGAGGACGCCTTCGATGGCGTTCAGGTGTCCGAGGCGACCGACGGCGACGAAGCCATCGCCGCCTGCCAGAGCGTGCCCTACGACGTGGTGCTCTTCGACCTCCACATGCCGGGCATGAACGGGGTCGAGCTCGCGGGGGCGCTACGCGCCGAGCAGCGTGCGCCACGGCTCGTGGTGCTCACCGGTCGCGGCTCCGCCAGCGACTGGGCATTGCTGCACTCGCTCGGTGTGTCCGCGTTCCTCACCAAGCCAGTCGAGCCGGACGTACTCCAGGCCGAGCTCGGGCGCGCGCTCTACGAGTAGCCGTGGTCGCGCACGACGGGCTGGCCGACCCGCAGCGTGCCGACGGCTTCGTGCACGACGTTGACCCCAAAGAGCACCTTCGAACCGTCTCGCCGATAGTCCGCCAGGGTGGCCAGCGGTTCCTTGTGCCGCACGGCGTCGTCGTCGACGGTGACCATCGTGCAGCGCTCGCAGCGCTTCACCATGCGCGCCGGGATGTCGCCGAGACGAATCCGGTCCCACTCGTCCTCGGCGTGCGCCGCTGCCCCCTCGACGACGACGTTGGGTCGAAAGCGACGCATCGGAACCGGCGCGTCGAGCCGTTCGTTGAGTCCGTCGAGGCTCGCTTGGCTGATGACGAGCAGGGGGTAGGCGTCGGCGAACGCGACCTTGGCCTCGGGCGCGGAGCGACCGGCGCTGCGTTCGGCTTCGGGGCCGAAGCAGACCAGCCGTACGGTGCGGCCCAGGTGCTCGCTCAAGAGCGCAGACCCCTCGGCGTGGGCACGTGCCGTGACCGCGTCCCCCCAGACGCTGACGGCGGTCGGCGTCGTCGCGTCCTCGACGCGGATCGTCACTTCGCCACCCGCGGCGACCCGCCAGCCGCCATCGGCTTCCGCCAGGTGGACCTGGTTGAGCGCCGGCTCCTCACGCTGGGTCACGAAAGTCCCCGACTCGTCGACGACCATCCAGCGGCGATCGCCGACGAGGCCCCGTTCGTCGAGTGCCGCCTCCTCCACTGCGATCGAGCGACAGCTCTTGATGGGGTGCAGGTGGAGCGAAGCGATACGGATCACCGACCCTCCTGGCTCGCTGCCGCCGCTTCGCTCTCGAAGCGGGTCGACTCGACGAGGGTCCGAAGGGCTTCCTCCGCGACGCCGACGGGATCCCGCCAGACCTCCGAGCGCGTGGGCTGGACGATCAGGAGTCCCTCCGCCTGGAGCTCGCGGTCGCGCATCTGCTGTTCACGGGCGGCCTTCGGTCCGAGCTCGGCGTCGATGGTCAGGATGGCCATGGACCGCTCGCGGGCGATCTCCTCGAGCGCGTCGCCGGCATAGCTGCGGTGCCGATAGCGGACGAGGAAGTCCAGGTGCGAGCGCGCGACCTCGGCGCCGCAGCGGATGACGAGATCGGGCTCGATCGGCTCGCGACCCGGAACGAAGGCCAGGTCCCGTGGGTGCCAGGCGCTCCCGTCGTGGGCCTCCACCCGCAGCGCACCGATCGGGGTGAGGCGAGCGCCGGCGACCACCAGCGCCGGGAGCAGGGTGCGGGCGGTCGGGCTGTCGATCAGTCGCATCGCGTGGTGGAGCTTGGCGGCTTCGGCGGAGGCCTGCTGCGTCACCAGATCCCAGGCGGCCGCCACCGCTCGATCGTCGACGGGCTCTTCGCCCTCTCGAGCCCAGCGCCACTCTTCGAGCGCCGGGTTGGCATGGGTCTGGAGGGACGCCTCGAAGCGCTCACGCCAGCCCTGCGGCTTGCGCTTCACGCGGTGTCTCCGCTGCGTTCGCGCACCCGCCGCTTCAGCAGACGCAGCGAGGGGTAGCCGAAGAGCAGGGTCTGCCAGGCCCAGCGCCCGGCGGTCGCCATGCCCTCGCGTTTCGCGAGCTTGTAGGCGTAGGTCGCTTCGCCGACGTGCGCCGCGATGGCAGCCGCGGCGATCCCCTGCAGCACTCGCCGGGGGAGCATCGGGCCGACGTTTCTGCGCCAGAATGCGTACGCCTCTGGGACGAAGGCGAGCGCGAAGAGCAGGCCGAGCCCACCGAGCACCGCCACCTGCCAGCCCATCGCGGGGCGCTCCACCTCATCGCTCGCCATCATCCGTCGTTCCTCCGTGGCCAGGTAGGCAACCCACTCCTGGCAGCGCCGGTGGCCCTCCTCGGGCGGGACCTCGGGACGCCAGCCGAAGTCACGCTCGGCACCCTCGATCGAGAAGAAGTGGTCGTGCCGGAGTTTGTCCAGCTCCATCGTCGTCAGCGGCGGGCGCGGCCCACCGACCGAGTGCAGCAGCTCACCGATCCGCGTGATCGGTTCCACCACCGCGGCCGGGACCGAGCGCGTGGGGAAGGGCACGCCGAGCTGGTCCATCGTCGGCTTGAAGAAGTAGAAGTAGTTCTGCGGCTGCCCGTCGCTGATGAAGTAGGCGCGACCCCGGTTGGCTGCTCGTGGGTCGCAGAGCGCTTCGCCGGCCATGCGGTGAGCGGCGACGAGGTCGTCGATGTAGACGTTGTCGGCCAACGCGCGGCCACCGTCGATGAGCGCGACCACCTGGCCACGGAGCGCGTTGCGGACGATCCGCGGGAAGTGTTGACCTTCACCCGGCCCGTAGATGCCGCCGGGGCGGAGCGCGCAGGTCGCGAGCTCGTCGCCGTCAGCGGCGAGCACGAGGCGCTCGGCTTCGGCCTTCGTCTGGGTGTAGAGGTCGATGCCCTCTTCGCTGGCGTAGGGGACCGACTCGTCGGCGCCAGAGTAGGGCCGATCGACGACGACGTTCACCGAGCTGGTGTAGACGACCCGCTTCGCGCCGGCTCTACGCGCCGCGCGGAGCACGTGCTCGGTGCCGCCCACGTTGACCGTCTCCACGTCGCGGCGCTGGTCGTCCGAGGCGATGCGGAGCGGCACGATGCGGGCCGCGGTGTGGAAGATCGTGTCCACGCCTTCACAAGCCGCCTCGACTGCGTCGTAGTCGCGGATGTCACCGACGACCACTTCGACGCCCTCGATGGAGACTTCCGGCGCACGCACGTCGAAGACTCGAACGGGGAGCCCACGGGCGGCCAGGTCTCGGGCGAGCTCGCGGCCGAGATAGCCGGCGCCGCCGGTCACGAGGCAGCGACCCAGGTTCGCGCCCAGGGGGCGCACGGCAGAGGCGGGAGCGTTCACGGAGCCGAGGGTAGCTCAACCGCCGCGAAGTGCGATCGGCTCACTCCTCGGGCTGCTCGTCCGCCGGCAGTAGCTGCTGGAGGAGCCAGCGTTGGCGGTAGAGCTCTTCGTCGGCCTTCGTGAGTCGGTCGTGGATGCCGCCCACCATGCGAACGCTGATCACGGCTGCGAGCACACAGCTCACCATCATGAACACGCGCAGCGAGACCTCGTCGAACGAAAAGACCGGGGAGACGACCTGGACGGCGTCCCCGACGATGGAGTAGCTCGCCGGGAAGAGGCCCAGCCACTCGAGGATGCCGGGGGTGACGATGGCGAAGATGGAAGCCGCGATCACGAACCGGCGGCCGATTCCGTCGAGGTTGAGAACGACGGCGGGGGCGGACGCGACCACGACCACCGGCAGCAGGAAGTAGGGGCCGAGCACGAGCCCGACGGGAATCACGCTGAGGATCTGCACGACCGCCGCGAAGCGCAGGACCGACATGGGCACCGGGCGCTGCAACGAAGCCCAGCTCTGGACCGCGCCCGCGACCATGGCGACGGCGGTGATCAGCACCGCGAGCTTCACGTTCTCGAAGCCGACCCAGACCCAGAGCGGCGCCATGAGCAACCAAGCGTAACGCCCGACGGCCAGGAAGCGCATGCCCGCCCGACGTACCCCATCGCGGCGATGCTCCAGCGCGCGACGAGCCTCCGGGGGCAGCCTCGCGGGTGGTTTGGCAATCAGCTCGACCAGCGTGCGACGCGCGATCTCCGAGTCGGGGTCCAGGGCGACGGCCATGCCGGCCCGCCGCATCGCCTCGCTGTGGGCACGGGAGGCGTCGGCCTCGCCTTCGTAGGCACGCTGGGCGGCGCGCTCGGCCGCGGCCGCGTGACGCATCGAGGCCGTCTTCCGACCCTGGTCCCACTGATCACCGTCGAGGAAGCTCTGGACCGCCTCGTAGACCTCACGGGCCGTTCCGAAGCGCTCCTCGCGGTTCGGCGCGGTGGCGAGCCCGCAGACCTCGAGCATGAAGTGCGAGACCGGCTGTGGGTCCTCGAGCATCTTGTACCGCCCGTGCACGTCCAGGTCGTGGAGCGTGTCGGTGAGCATCACGTGGGCTTCGGCCTCGGGAATCAGCGCGTGGCCGGTGAGGAGCTCGAAGAGGATGGCGCCGAGCGCGAAGACGTCTGCGCGTCCGTCGAGGTCGTCGCCCCGGATCTGCTCCGGGGCGAGGTAGCCAGGGGTGCCCAGCAGCGAGCCCGACATGGTCTGCAGGTCGGCGATCTCACGGGTGTCGAGGTGGCCACCATCGGCCGCTCCGAGGACGCGCGCGATGCCCCAGTCGAGCACGTAGACCTCACCGAAGTCGCCGACCATGATGTTCGAGGGCTTCAGGTCGCGGTGGATCACGCCGCGCGAGTGAGCGTAGTCGACGGCCAGGCAGACCTGCGCGAACGCGTGCAGGAGCCGCTTCACCGTGAACTCCTCCAGGCTTCGGAGATGACCGCGCCTCCGGCGGTAGAGGATGCTCGAGAGCGTGTGGCCTCGGACCCGCTTCATGGTGAAGAAGGGGATCCCGCCGCGGGTCTCGCCGATGTCGTGCACCGGGACCACGCAGGGATGGTCGAGCTGCCCCTGGATTCGCGCCTCGCGGAGGAAGCGCATCCGCTTGGTCTCGTTGTCTGCGAACTCCGGCAACAGGACCTTCATCGCGACTTCGCGTCCGACGTGGACGTCGCGGTAGAGGCGCACCTCGCCCATGCCGCCTTCGCCGAGCACGCCGCGTCCGCGGTAGCGCTCGGACGCGTCCATCTCGCTGCTCGCGGTACCCCCGCCCGATGCGACGATCGTCTCGTCGGAGTCCTCGGGGAGGTCCTCGGCCGGTAGGGTCGAGACGCGCCCGTCGCCGAGCGGAAAGCCCCCCATCAGGTCCTGGTCGAGGAGGTCGGCTTTGCTCATCACCTCGGTCGCATCGCCGCCCGTATCGCGGAGCTTGCGGTGGCGCGAGGTGGTCGAGATCTGCCCGCTGCGTTCGTCTCTCGGTAGCGGGTCCCGCGAAGCGTCGAGCTCCTCTTCGACCGCCTGGTCGTCGGTGCTCAACGTCTTCGCGCCGCTAGGTGGACTCACGACGGACGAGTATAGCTCGCTGACGCATTGCGTCACGTTTCAAATTTGTATCTTCGTGCGAGAAACGTAGGACAAACTCCTACCTTTGGCGCCAATTCGCGAGCGATCGTGCTATCTGGCGGGACCATGCGGCGCCACGTTCATCGGCACTTTTTCGCCATCGTCGCGATCGGGGTGCTCTTCCTGCCCGCGCTCGCGCGCGCGCAGGAGGTCGGAGCGGCCACCGAGCCCGACTTCGGGTGGATGAGCTTGCTGCCCCCGTTGCTCGCGATCGCGCTCGCGCTCGTGCTGCGTCAGGTGCTCCTGGCACTCGCCGCAGGCGTCTGGCTCGGCGCGCTCTTCGTCGAAGACTTCGACCCCCTTCGGGCCACCCTACGGGCAGTCGATCGCTACGCGGTCGAAGCCGCTGGCGATACCGATCACGCGTCGATCCTGATCTTCAGCCTGGCGCTCGGTGGAATGATCGGCGTCATCACGCGGAGCGGTGGCGCGAGCGGCATCGCGAGCCTGGTGACCCGCCGCGCGAAGACCGCACCGCGTGGCCAGCTCGCGACCTGGTTCCTCGGCCTGCTCGTCTTCTTCGACGACTACGCGAACTCGCTCTTGGTCGGGTCGTCGATGCGGCCCATCACCGACCGGCTCCGCATCAGCCGCGAGAAGCTCGCCTTCCTCGTCGACGCGACCGCGGCGCCCGTCTCGTCGATCGCGCTGGTGTCGTCGTGGATCGGTGTCGAGGTCGGCTACATCGGGGAACAGCTCGAGGCGCGCTCGATCGATCTCGATCCCTACCTCGCGTTCCTGCAGACGCTGCCCTACCGCTTCTACCCATGGCTGATGCTCTTCTTCGGGCTCCTGGTGGTGCTCAGTCGTCGCGACTTCGGTGCGATGCGCAAGGCCGAGGAGCGCGCCCGCAAGACCGGGCAGGTCAGCCGACCCGGGGCACGGCCGGCGTCCGACTTCGACTCGAGCGCGCTCGCCGAAGCGAGCAAGCCGCGTGCGCTGCTGGCGCTCGGGCCCGTCATCACCGTCGTGGCGGTGGCGCTCTTCGGGATGTATTTCGACGGTCGTGCCACCGTGCTGGAAGCCGGCGACACGCTGACCCTCCGCAGCATCTTCGGCAGCGCCAGCTCTCTCAAGGGCTTGCTCTGGGCGGCGGTCGCGGGCGGCGCGGTGGCGATCCTGCTCTCCCTCGCGACCCGGGCGCTGACGCTGACCGAGGCGATGGACGCCTGGGTCGACGGCATGAAGTCGATGCTGCTGGCGTGCGTGATTCTGGTGCTCGCGTGGTCACTCGGCCGCATCTGCAAGGAGATCGGCACCGCTCAGTACGTCATCCAGCTCATCGGCGACGGACTCGCGCCCGGGCTCCTTCCGGCGGTGGTGTTCGTCATCGCAGCGGCGGTCAGCTTCGCGACCGGGACCTCTTGGGGGACCATGGCGATCCTCTTCCCGCTGGTCGTGCCGCTCGCCGACCACCTCGCCCCCGGTCAGATGCACATCTTGCTCGGAGCCATCTCTTCGATCCTCGCCGGCAGCGTCTGGGGTGACCACTGCTCGCCGATCTCGGACACGACCATCATGAGCTCCATGGCGTCCAGCTGTGACCACGTGGACCACGTACGAACTCAGCTTCCATACGCGCTCTCCGTCGGCTTCGCCGCGCTCGTCTTCGGCGAGCTGGGTACCGGACTCGGGCTCTATCCAGCGTGGGTGGGCCTCCTGCTCGGCGCTGGCGCCCTCACTGCGCTGGTCTTCGTGCTCGGTCGCCGCGTCGACGGCCCGGACGACTCTCCTCCCGAGGGAGCGGAAGCAAACGCCGACGCGCAGTAGAGTGTGGTGTGCGCTGCGTCCTGCTCATCGCTCTGACCTCGGTCGTCGGGCTGAGCTGCGCCGAGTCGGACGACCCTGCGCAGGACAGCCGCGCGCAGTGGGACCGCGCCCAGCAGGCGTGGCAGCGAGGGGAGGCAGGCGCCTACGGTCTGTGGAAGGACATGGACACCGACACGTCCATCGGCCGGGAAGCGCACCGCCGCCTGGCGCAGGCCGACCCCTACTACCGCGAGGGTGTCCAGCTCCTGCGCGAGGGCGACCCGGACGCTCGCCACGCCCTCGCGCAGGGGGTCGAGCTCGCGCCGATGGATCCATCGCTCTACCTGCCACTCGCTCGCGCGTGCCGGGACCAGGGGCTCTCGCTTCGCGCGGCGGAGTACTACACGAAGTTCCTCACGGCCTTCCCGGAGGGGCAGCGGGCGGATGAGGCTCGGGTCGAGCTCCGACGGCTGGATCCTCAGCTCGCAGGAGTCTTCGAGAGCCGAACCGTTCTGCCGCGAGCACCGGCTGCGCCCGGCCGTAGCCCTTGGCTGCTGGTGCTCGTCGGCGTCCTCCTCGGCGGGGTCCTGACCCTCACCGGGCAGACCGTGGCGCGCTTCTTTCGCACCCGAGGCGTCTCACTCGAGAAGCTCGTGGAGGGGAGCCCCGAGTTCCACCCGGCCATCGCCTACCTGGTCGGTTCGCTCCGGCACGAGCTACTCAAACACCGCATCGGCGCGGCGGCTGATGCCATCCGCAACGCCGCCGACGAAGAGCGACTCGCCTTTCTCCGCAAGCGTCTCTACGGCGGCCAGCCGCTCGTGGAGGCGTGGGAGGCGCACCTGCTCGCGTTCGAGCGTGCGCTCGGCCACCGGGTCGACCTCCATCGGGACCGGTCCTTCCGGCGCGCAGGCCGCGCCATCCGACGGATCGCGCGGCTGGAGGAGGGCATCGCCGGCGGCTCTCCGCGGGCGCTTCGCGAGCTGGCCCGTTCGCACACGACGCTGATGGAGCTCGACCGGCAGCTCGCCGACCTGATCGGAGCGCTCATTCGTACGCTCGTCGACGAGCCACTCCTCGAGGAGGTGGCCAGGGAGGTCCGAGCCGAGCACAGCGCCGGCGGGGTCGAGCTCGAGACGCTCACGATCGAGGCGCCCGACGATCGGGTGGTCCTCGACGTCTTCCGCGTGGACCTGGTGCTCATCCTGAAGAACATCCTCCGCAACGCGATTCTGGCGGTCGGCGAAGACCCCGCCCCGCGCCACGTGCGACTGGACGCGGTGGTCGAGCTCGAGCCCACCGGTGAGGAGACGGTGCGGATTCGTGTGCACGACTCGAGCAGCAAGGAGCTCGACCCCGAGATCCTCTTCGACCGACGCGTCGATCGCGGCCTGGGACTCGTGGCCGCCGCGGTCCATCGCTACGGGGGCACGATCGACGTCGAGGCGGCGGAGTCGCCGTTCGAGAAGCGGGTGGTGATCGCGTTCTTTCGAACCTTCGACGGCGACGAGGTCTGAGGGCACTCCGACTCCGACAGCCGAGAACCGACACCGCTCACTCGCAGGTGCGCAGCCGCTTCAGCTCGCCCCCGCTCACCCAGCCGACGTCGCCGCCGGCCAGGAGGAAGAAGTCGCTCGCGCCGCCCAGGCCCGCCTCGACGGCGACGGGCGCCTCGAGCGTCGAGCCGCTGCCGTCCAGGTGAGTCAGCACGTCGCCACTCGCGCCGCTCCAGCCGACCACGAGGCCGGTGCCGTAGCGCGCGGCGCGAACGTTTCGGTCGGGCGCGGCGTCTTCGCTCAGCCAGATCGGTGAGCCGCTGGCCCGCCGGTCGTTCCCGACGTGGACGATGGCGACGTCGTCGCTGGCGCGTTCGTCGGAGGCGGCGAAGGTCGCCCAGAAGCCATCGGCGACCGGCACGAGGTCGCCGAGGCTCGTGCCATAGCCGCCGCTGCAGTTCGCCTCCGAGTCGGTGTAGAGCTCGGCCGAGCGGTGGTTGAAGTGGATCCCCTTCGAGGGGTAGCAGTCCGAGATGCAGATCGGACCCCACAGCGTGTCGTTGTGCGCGAGCCGGACCTCCATCGAGTGGCTGCAGCCCCAGGACCACGGCATGCCGGCGCTGGCGCCACTGGTGTCGATGTACTGCAGCTGGTCACCGTAGTGCGCGATGCCGTCGGGCCAGAGTCGGTTCACCGTGTAGTACGCGCCCCACTGGCCCGCGGCGAAGTGGAGCCGCGCGTATCGGATGCCGGTGCCGAACCACTCGTTGTTGGTCACCGAGTGGTCGACCTCACCGAGGAGCTTGGTGGCGAAGACCTCGCTGCCGTCCGGTCGCAGCACCACGAGGTAGAGCGCGTCGCTGCCACGATCGACGAGCACGCCCCACTCGTCACCGTTCACCGCGAGGCCCCATGAGCGGTTGCCATCTACGGTCACGGCGCCGCCTGCGGCGCTTCCATCGCCGGCGAAGCGTTGGAGCGACACCGGGCTGCCACCCCACGCGACCACCACGCCCCCCGCATCCGTCGGAGCGGCGAAGACGCGCCCGGTGGGGCTCGTTGCCAACGGGGTACTGCTGAAGCGGCTCGCGAGTCCGCCCGAGCCACAAGGCCCGGCGTCGATGGGGACCTCGATGCCCGAGTCGGTCGGGTCGCCCGTACCGGAGTCGGTGGGTGGGGGTGCGCCGTCGCGCTCGGTCGGGCCGAAGTCGCTCGGGGGCGTGCCGCCGAGGTCGCGCCCCGGTCCATCGGTCGGTGGCCGATCGCTCGTCAGCTCCCCGGTACACCCCGCCGCGGCGAGGACCAAGACCACACGCCACCGTCGTCTCACGCCACCCACGGACCACAGCCTATCAGTGGAGCCCGACCCGGTCGGGCGAGCCAGGTATCATTCCGTGCGTGTCTCGCCCCGCCCTGCTCGTCATCGAAGATGGCCACGAATACGAGGAGTTCGCCCAGGCATTCCTGAGCGAGCGCTACGAGGTGCGCGCGGCCCATTCTGCGGAGGAGGCCCTCGCCGAGCTCGAGGAGCGGAAGCCTGCGGCGCTGCTGGTGGACCTCCGCTTCGAGCGCGCGGCGGTCAGCGACTTGATCGGTGACATCGACGGCACCGCCCGCCGTCGCTTCGCGGGCGACACGCACCGAGCGATCCGGCACCTGAAGGAGCAGCAGGGCACCTTGGTCCTCGGTGCCCTCCGCGAGGCCGGCTGCGATGCGCCTGCGGTCTTCGTGCACGACTTCCCGCCCCGCCGGCTCGCCAATCTCCGTCGACTCTATGGGAAGGTCCGCGCCGTGCCTGCCTTCGACGCGCGCGCGATCGAGGCCGCGTTCGAGGAGCAGGAATGAGCATCGACCGAGAGCGAGTGCTCCACGACGTGGCCAAGTACGTCGCGCGGACGGCGATGAATCTGCCGGAGGGCGCGTTGGTCGCGCCCGCGCTCGCCGAGCTCCTCCTGCGCGACGTGTATGGTCGCCGCGACGAGCCGCGCATGAGCGAGACCTTCGACGCCCTCGTCGGCGAGACCGACGACCCCGTCCTCCTGGAGTGCCGCGAGTGCCTCGGCGAGATCGATGGGCTCGAGACCGAGGCGCGCGCCGGGGAGCCAGCTGCGCTCACACGCATCGCGACGCTCGCTCGCTCAGTGGCGGATCGGCTGAAGGCGTGGGCCCGCACATGAGCGAACCGACCAAGGTCCTCATCGTCGACGACGGCGATCGCTACGTGGAGCTCTTGCACGCGCTGCTTCGAGACCTGCGCTACGCGACCCGCTGCACCTTGCCTGGACCCTGCTGGGAGTGTCCGCACCGCGAGGGGTGCGAGCTCACCCACGCCCACGACTGGGCCGAGGCGCGTGAGGTGCTCGCCCGGGACACGAGCGTGGACGCGGTGCTCCTCGACGTTCGCTTCGAGCTTCCCGAGCAACGGCTGCTCGGGTCGAGCGACGAGCCGCTCGAGGAGCGGCAGCGACTCCAGGGGTTGCGCATCCTGGACGCGATCCGTCACCTGCGACCAGACGTGCCCGTGGTGTTGATGACCAGCGAAGAAGCCATCGGCCTCGAGCGCGCGGCGCCTCTCGAGGCGGACGAATACGTGACGCTCGCGGGCGACGATGCCTTCGATGCCCAGAGCTTGGCGGCGCTGGTGTCGCGCCTGGTGGCCCGCCGGCGCCGCTACGACGACGACGACAGCTACGTGTGGGGTCAGAGCAAGGGGATGCGCGCGCTCCGCCACGGGGTGATCACGCGGATCCGCACCGGTCTGCCGCTCTTGGTGCTCGGGGAGACCGGCACCGGAAAGAGCGCGCTCGCGGAGCGGGTGATCCACGCGCAGTCGTCTCGCCGCGCCGGTCCCTTCGTCGGCGTCGACCTCGCCGCACTGCCCGACACGCTGGTCGCGTCAGAGCTCTTCGGCTCCGTGAAGGGCGCGTTCAGCGGCGCCGTCGACCGACCCGGACGCTTCGAGCAGGCGCACGGCGGGACCCTCTTCCTCGACGAGATCGGCAACCTCCCGGCGGACGCCCAACGAATGCTCCTGCTCGCGCTCCAGGACGGGCGAGTCACGCGCCTCGGCGACACGCGTCCACGCGACGTCGACGTGCGGCTCGTGGCGGCGACCCACGTCGATCTCGAACGGCGGGTGCGCGACGGGTCCTTCCGCGCGGACCTCTACGCACGCCTGAACCCGGCGATGGCCTTCGAGCTCCCGGCGCTGCGTGAGCGCCGCGCGGACCTGCGGGAGCTCTGCGAAGCGCTCGTGCGACGCCGCTTCGCCGAGGGGACCAACCACGATCGGCTCGCTGCCTATCAGAAGGCGGTCGGCATCGGTGGTCCACCGCTCGCGACCTTCGCCGTCGGCAAGGAGGAGCCGCCCTCCGAGGGTGTGGCCTTCGTGTTCACGGAAGAGAGCTGGAAACGCATGCGGGCTCACCCCTGGCCCGGGAACCTGCGCGAGCTCGAGTACTTCCTCGCCTCCGCGAGCTTGATGACCCTCGAGACGGATCTCGACGCCGCCGAGCAGGGGAGGGCGAGCTTGCTCGGGGCCCGCCTTCCGGTCTCCGCGAGCCTGGTGAGCCAGCTGCTCGAGCGCTCCTGGGTCGCGCCGGACGGCCCGGAGGGCTCGCCGGTCGAGACGACGGCGGTCGAGCCACGCGCTCAGCTCAAGGACGTGGCGCGTGACCTCGAGACCGCGCTCTTCGAGCGCCTCTTCGAAGAGACCGACGGCGACTTCGAAGCGATGGCCGCGCGCCTGCTCGAGGGTGACCCGGCGGAGAACGCGCGGCGGGTGCGGCTCCGGTTCAATCAGCTCGGTCTACGGGTTCGCGAGTTGCGGCGCTGACGGCCGGCGGCCGACGCCGAGAACCGAGAACCGACCCCTAGAATCCGACTCGCTCGGGCTGCTGGCCTCCATCGTCGAGCTGGGTGTAGCTTGCGGCCATGACCCGGGCGAGCGTCCTCATCGTCGACGACGAGAAGAACATCCTGTCCACCCTCTCCCGAGCGTTGCGGGTGGAGGACTACGACGTGGACGTCGCTGGCAACGGCGCGCTGGCGCAGCAGAGGATCGGTAGCAAGGCCTACGACCTGCTGCTCCTCGACGTGCAGCTCCCCGACACGGATGGGCTGACCATCCTCCGTGGCCTGCGTGAGCAGGGCAACGACGTTCCGGTCGTGATGATGAGTGGTCACGGGACGATCGAGACCGCCGTCGAAGCCACGCAGCTCGGAGCCTACACCTTCCTCGAGAAGCCGATCGGCACCGAGCAGCTGCTGCTCACCCTGCGCAACGCGCTGGGCATGGCCCAGCTCGAGGCCGAAAACCGCGACCTTCGGGAGCGCAGCGGTGCCACCGACGATCTGCTCGGGGACAGCCGGGTGATGGCCGAGCTCCGCGAGCGGATCGGGCTCGCCGCGGACGCGAACGCCAACGTGCTCGTCCAGGGCGAGCGCGGCACCGGCAAGGAGCTCGTTGCGCGAGCCATTCACCTGGGCAGCAAGCGCGCGGAGCAGCCATACGAGAAGCTGAACTCGGCGGCCGTGCCACGGGAGCTGATCGAGAGCGAGCTCTTCGGTCACGAAGCGGGCGCGTTCACCGGCGCGACCAAGCAGCGCCGCGGCAAGTTCGAGCGCGCGCACGGGGGCACGCTCTTCCTCGACGAGGTCGGGGACATGCCCTCCGACATGCAGGCGAAGCTCCTGCGTGTGCTCCAAGAGGGCGAGCTCGAGCGCGTTGGCGGCGGCGACCTCATCCCCGTCGACGTTCGGGTGGTGGCGGCGACCAACAAGGACCTGAGCCACGAGATCGCCGAGAAGCGATTTCGCGCGGACCTCTACGATCGGCTGAACGTACTGCCCATCCGGGTCCCGCCGCTCCGCGAGCGGATCGAGGACGTGCCCCAGCTGGTCGCGCACTTCCTGAGGCAGGTCTGCGCCGCCAACGACCGCCGCGGCAAGGAGCTCAGCGACGGCGCCCTGGGGCTGCTCTCGGGCTACGACTACCCCGGCAACGTCCGGGAGCTCCGCAACCTGGTCGAGCGCCTGGTGATCCTCACTCCGGGCGACGAGATCACCGAGCGCGACGCGCGCGCGCTGCTGCCCATCCGCGGGGGCGGGAGCGCGGGCGGGGGCCACTATCGACCGGGCGTGCCGCTCAAGGACATGCTCGCCGACGCCGAGCGCGATCTGATCGTGCGAGCGCTCGAGCACCACGATGGGCACGTGACGAACACCGCCAACGATCTCGAAGTGGAGCGCAGCCACCTCTACAAGAAGATGAAGGCACTCGACGTGGAACGGCCGACCCGAGGGAAGGATTGATCGTGCGCGCGTGGACCACGATGGGTCTGCTCGTGTGCCTCGGCTGCGGGGAGGGAAGCGAGCCCGACGCATTGAGCGAGGACACCGTCGCGCCCCTCGAGTGGAGCGCGGGCGAGCGCTTCGCGTTGGTCACGGTGAATCGCCTGACTCGAGATCCGTTGCTCGGTGATCCCCTCTGCTCGATCAACGTCCAGCTCGGCGAGGCGAACGCCGACGGTGCATTCCCCGCCGCCGAGACCGAAGGGGCGTGCTTCGTGAGCGGGGCGCTTCCGGAGCTGCGGAGCGCCAACTTCACCGCGGTCGACGGTGGCACGATCGATCTGCGGGTTGGCGGGGTCGTCGACCGCATCACCGTCGACGCCTCGAGCGTCGGCTCTCCGTTGAGCTTCGACTGCACCCGGCTCGAGTCGGAGCGAAGCGTGGGCGTGACGAGCCTGGCGGACGAGAGCGCCACCGACGCGCTGGGCGAGCTGACGACCGAGATCCCCTTGCAGGCGGCCCCGACCTTCGACGAGCCCGCCGAGCTTCGAGCCGGCGTCGCGCTCTGGCCCGAGGGCGACATCGCCGTCGGTTGGAACGGCGGCCTGGGCGACTCGGTCGAGATCGTGCTGATGCCCCGCGACGGGAGCGGGCCGATGGTGCGGTGTTTCGCCGATGACGACGGCAGCTTCACCATCCCGGCGCGGCTGGCCGACCCCTACCGAGGCGCGGGCGCCACTCTCGAGGTCGGCCGGGTCGGGTTGAGCGTGGAGAGCGTCGACGGAGTCGAGGTGCGCCTCGCGAGCCGGTCGGCGACTCAGCTCTGGCTCGAGCTGCCCTGAGTCCCTCGATCGAGGGAACCTCTCGAGCAGACAATGCGATAGAATCTTTCCGCAGTGAGCTCGTCGAGCGTCACTGATTCAGGAGAGGTATCGGATGTGGAAGCGAGTTGGACCGGCGATGCTGGTCCTCGGCCTGGTGAGTGGGTTGGTGTGGGCGTCGACCGAGACTGGCGAAGCCCAACGGCGGGGTCGTCGCGGTCGAGCGGCCGCAGGGCCGGTGGCCTTCTTCGCCGGCGCCTCGGAAGAGCAGACCATCCGCGGTGACACCAAGCTCGACTTCCGCGCGGTCTCGGAGGGATCCACCGGCTGGGATCCGCGCGCAGGCCACTTCACCGTACCAGCCGACGGCGCCTACCATTTCGATCTGGGCGCTCGCATCACCCACGCGCCGCCGTCGCTCAGCTGCTCCTACACGTTCACGCTGGTGAAGAAGCGTGGCGGGAACACGGTGGCGAGCGTCGAGATGCTGGTGCTCGAGCAGAGCACGGTCGACGTCGGTGACAGCGGCCGCGGCAACCCGGTGATGCGTCAGACCTCGTGGCGCCTCCGTGACTCCGCTGGCGTGACCCTGCCGTTGAAGCAGGGCGACATTCTCGAGGTGCACGCCGAGCCGAGCATTCAGCTCTGCGGCGGTCAGGCGCGGCTCACGCCGATGTCCGGCAGCCAGGTGGTCTCGTTCTTCTCCGGCCACCGAGTGCGCTGACGGCGCTCAGTCGTCATCGCCCGCGGGCGGAATGCGACCCGCGGGGCCGGGATCCTCGCGGGTGCCCGCGATGCCCACCTTCAGCCGCTGCATGACCGCGTCGTGCTGGCGGGCCTTGTACGCGGCGTGGCTCGCGTCGCCGATCTCGTTGCCCTGGTCGGTCTCGTGGTCGAGCACCTGGAATTCCGTCTGCACGAAGATCACCCGACCGAGGGCCCAAGCAGCCGGCGGGGCCTCGCTGAGGAGCTCCTCCGGTAGGCGGACGGGCATGTCGGCGACGAAGTGCACGACCCGGTAGGCCTTCGAGGTGAACATGTTGTCGACGAGCTCGCGCCCTTCGTCCTCGAAGTCGATGCTGAGCTGCAGATCGGGCAGGTGCTTCGAGAGGGCAGGGAGCGATTCGCAGTGGCTCCTGAAGTGGACCAGCGTGTTTGTCGACTCACAGGGGATCACGTAGTTGAACGGGAAGACCTCGCGCATGAGGTAGTTCAACATCGGGAACACGTCGTCCACGGATCGGGTGACGATGCGAAAGCGCAACTTGTCGTAGATCTGCGCGGCGCTGACCTCCTGCTTGGAGAGCAGCTTCGTGTAGAGCGAATCCTTGTTCTTCCGGCCGCCGATGAACTCGACCACTGGGAAGCCACGGGCGAGGGCGTTGCCGATCACCCGATAGACCTTCTGCTCCACCAGGTGGAAGACCTCTTCGTCCGAGGTCGGGAGCATGAAGAGCAGCTCCCGCGCTTCCAGGTGATGGATGATGTGCATCACCTTGAGGATCGTGCAGGCGCAGAGCTGCCGGTGGCCCTTGGCCGAAGCGAGCTCGAGCAGCCCGGCCACGTCGAGCGCCGCGACCGGCTTCGGGATGGGGAAGTCGAACTTCCGCCGGAGGTAGCTGATGGCCGAGTGCTTCACGGCCTCCGAGCGGGCGCGGTCCACCGGCTCGGTCAAATCGATCTCGTGGGCGTGGAGGAAGCGGTCGACCTCGGCTCGGCTCTTGAAGTTGAGCCGATGCCAATCGATCACCGATCCGCCTCGCAGGAGGAGGCGAATGCCTTCGAGCTCCGCGAGCGTGCAGTCGCGGAGCTCGGCCAGCTCGTCCTGGGGGGTCTCGCTCGGTCGAGCCGTCATCCGGCGCGATCGTGCAGGCTCAGGAGCGCCCGGCGGTGGAGGAGGTGGGGGCTTCCGAGCGGGTGGCCTCGGTGCTGCGACCGAGCCGGAGGGTTCCGAAGAAGATGCCGAAGGTCACGCCGAGGACGATCACGTTCCCGACCAGGGCGCCATTGCAGCCCGTCAGGACCATCGATCCCACGACCACGGCCATGGTGGAGAGCGCCTTCAGCATTCGTTGTTTCCGTTCATTCGTTGGTCCTCACACTGCTCGACCAGGGCCAAGAGCGGCGAAGGATGACGATCCATGACGCTCGTGCAAGCCCAGCACTACCTACAGGTAGCACCATGTACGACATGTGGGAGCGAGGTCAAGAATCTGTGAGCCCTCACACCCGCCCCGGCCACGGCACCCATTCACCCTTCCGTGCCCGAAGACCACGCGGGGGTATCACGGGCGTACGGATCCGATCCACCACGATTGCTCCTGGCGGGCGCCTTCTCTATCTTCCCCCGCACGCATGCGCGACTCCCTCTTCCCCAACGATCCGCGGCCCGAGCTGCCGATCCTCCCGCTCCGGAACTCGGTGCTCTTTCCGGCCTCCGTGGTGCCGGTCAACGTGGGCCGGCCGCGATCGGTCCGCCTCGTCGAGGAGGTGGTCGGCGAAGGCGCCGATCGTCCGCTCATCGGCGTGGTCGGCCAGAAGCGCCCGGAGACGGAGGATCCCTCCTTCGACGAAATCCACCACGTGGGCACCGTCGCTCGGATCCTGAAGGTCATCCGTCTCAGCTCTGGGAACTACTCGGTCGTTCTCCAGGGCGTGTCGCGGATGAACGTGCTCGAGGAGATCGCGCGCCACCCGTGCATCACCGCGCGCATCGAGCGCATCCGTGAGCTCCCGCGCGCCGATGCGGAGATCGACGCCCTCGCGGCGCATCTGCGGACCAAGGCCCGCAAGCTCGTGGACCTGCTGCCGAACCAGCCGCGCGACGCCGCGGCGATCCTCGAGAACGTCCAGGAAGCAGGCGCGCTGGCCGATCTCGTCGCGTCGAATCTGCCGGTGGGCAACGACGCGAAGCAGGCGGTGCTCGAGACCCTCGACGTGCGTGAGCGGATTCGCGCGGTGCTCGATCTGGTCGGCCGCCAGAGCGAGGTCTACCGCGTGAAGCGTGAGATCTCGACGATGGTCCAGGAGGAGATGTCGCGCTCGCAGCGCGAGTACCTGCTCCGCCAGCAGATGAAGGCCATCAAGCGCGAGCTCGGCGAGCCGGACGACGACGAGGACGACGTCGAGAACCTCCGCGAGAAGATCGCCATGATCGACATGCCCGCGGAGGCCGAGAAGGCCGCACGCAAGCAGCTCTCGCGGATGCGGCAGATGAACTCGGCGAGCTCCGAGTTCCACGTCGCGCGCAACTATGTCGAGTGGCTCACCGAGCTGCCGTGGTCGAAGGTGACCGCGGACCGGCTCGACGTCAGCGAGGCCCGCCGGGTGCTCGACGAGGACCACCACGGCCTCGAGAAGCCCAAGCGCCGGATCCTCGAGTACATCGCGGTCCGCCGCCTCCGCCACGACCTGCGCGGCCCGCTGCTCTGCTTCGTCGGGCCCCCCGGCGTGGGCAAGACCTCGCTCGCGCGCTCGATCGCTCGCGCGACCGGCCGGAACTTCGTCCGCGTGGCCCTCGGCGGCGTGAGCGACGAAGCCGAGATCCGCGGTCACCGCCGAACCTACGTCGGGGCCTTCCCGGGCCGCATCGTCGGTGCGCTCAAGAAGGCGGGCAGCCGCAACCCGGTCATGCTCCTCGACGAGGTCGACAAGCTCGGCAGCACCCACCGCGGTGACCCGGCGAGCGCGCTCCTCGAGGTGCTCGACCCGGAGCAGAACAACACCTTCGCCGACCACTACATCGAGGTGCCGGTGGACCTGAGCGGCGTGATGTTCATCGCGACCGCCAACCGGAAGGACACGATCCCCGGGCCGCTCCTCGACCGCATGGAGGTCATCGACCTGCCCGGCTACACCCGTGAGGAGAAGCAGCAGATCGCGAAGTCCTTCCTGGTCCCCCGCCAGCTCTCGGACCACGGGCTCACACCCGAGCGACTCGAGTTCACCGATGAGGGCATCGACAAGATCGTCGACGAGTACACCCGCGAGGCCGGTGTTCGCCGACTCGAGCAGCAGGTCGCCGCGATCTGCCGCGCGGTCGCGGTGCGCTTCGCCGAGGGCGAGGACGTGCACGACGTCGCGACGCCCGCGCTCGTGGAGAAGGTGCTCGGTGCCGGGCGTCATCGCCGCGAGGGGCCGGAGCGTAAGGCCAGCGCGGGCGTGGCCACCGGTGTCGCCTGGACGCCCTCGGGTGGCGACCTGCTCTTCGTCGAGGCGCGGCGTTTCCCCGGGTCGGGCAAGATCCATCTGACGGGGCAGATGGGCTCCATCATGCAGGAGTCCGCGGCCGCGGCGTTCACCTTCGTCCGAACGCGTGCAGCGGAGCTCGGCCTGCCCGAGGACTTCCTCACGAAGATCGACATCCACGTGCACCTGCCCGCCGGGGCGGTGCCCAAGGACGGTGCGTCCGCCGGGATCACCATCTTCACGGCCATCGCCTCGATGCTCACCCGGCTCAAGGTGAAGCCCGACATCGCGTCGACCGGTGAGCTCACCCTTCGCGGCAACGTGCTGAAGGTCGGCGGCATCAAGGAGAAGTGCCTCGCCGCTCACCGCGCCGGGATCCTCCAGGTGATCATCCCGAAGCAGAACGAACCGGACCTCGACGAGGTGCCGGACGAGGTGCGCAAGGCGCTCGAGATCCACCTGGTCTCGAAGGTCGACGAGATCGTGCCGCTCGTGCTCGAGTCGGTCGAGTCGTTGCCGGTGACCTCGCGCGCGAGTTGACCGAGGAGCGACAACGGCGACGGTTGCCGTTGCCCGCCCGTCTGGCGCGTATCCTGAAGGAGCGGGCCACGCGGGTCTCGCTCGTGCTCGCGTTCCTCCTGGGGCTCGGGCTCAGCTTCAATCGGCTCTCCGGGGTGCCCGGCATCGAAGGAGCGCTCGCGCTCGGGGTGCCGCTGCCCTTCCTCGCGGCGGTCCTCTCGGCGCGCGCGGTCGTTCGTGCGCGGCGCCAGGAGGGCCCGATCGCCGTCCGGGATCTGCTCTTGGATGCCGCGCTTCGCGGTGCCCTGCTCTGGCTCGTCCCGAGCCTCGTGCTGACCGCGAACATGGTGTGGGTCCGCGTCTGCGAGCCCGGCATGGGACTGCTCTTCCTCGTGCTCGGTCCGCTGATCGGCGTCCAGCTCGTGAGCTTCGCGGCACTCTTGGTCGCGCTGGTGGTGCCACGCTTCGTGGTCTTTGCCGCGATCCTCGTTCCCCTGGGCGGAGTGCTGTGGGGGCTCGCCGAGTTCTGGGCGACCCCCGCGATCTTCGTCTTCTCGCACACCGCGGGCTGGTTCCCGGGGACGCTCTACGACGTCGGCCGCGCCTTCCCGGTGGCGCTGGTGACCTACCGCGCGCTCACGCTGGTCTGGATCGCGGCCATGGTCCTCGGCGTCCTCTCGCTGCGGCCGGAAGAAGGTCGCGCTGGTCGCCCGCGATGGTCGCTGCTCTCGTTCGCGCTGCTCCTCGCGGCGTTCGGCGTCGCCGG
Organism: uncultured Sandaracinus sp.; assembly: GCA_964462035.1. Taxonomy (GTDB): domain Bacteria; phylum Myxococcota_A; class Polyangia; order Polyangiales; family Houyiibacteriaceae; genus UBA1660. Next base: position 197,095 of record CAYXAP010000002.1, on the reverse strand, counting down.
TTGGGCAAACGGACCCGCACTCGGCCACCGCAGCACGGTCGCGGCGATCGACGAGGCGTTGGGCAAGCGGGTCGTCAGCGAGCGCTGCGTGGTGCACCTACCCCGCGAGGTGTCGCCGCACGATGCGTGGCGGTTGGCCCGCGACTGCGACTTCCGCGTCCACCAGGCCGAGCAGGCGCTCGCGGTGGAGCAGCGCGCGAAGGTCCACGCCTTCTTCTATCGGTCCGCGCAGGAGAAGGAGCGCTGGATGGGCGCTGGTCGGACCTACATCGCGAAGCCCTGGCGTGACGAGGTCCACCTGCAGCTCTCCGGCTGGCCCCACCCCGTGCTGGCGCATGAGGTGGTCCACGCCGTCGCGGCTCGCGCGGCCCAGGGACCCTTTCGGGTATCCGGCCAGCTCGGCGGTTGGCTCCCGGACCCGGGCCTCATCGAGGGCGCGGCCGTCGGCATCGATTGGCGCGAGCGCGACGGGATGGACCCACACATGTGGTCGAGGGCGATGCGCGAGCTCGATCTCCTACCACCGCTCGACCGATTGCTCGGCCTGAGCTTCCTCCAGCTGCCGCACAGCGTGGCCTACAGCGGCGCGGGCTCGTTCACGCGCTACTACTTGGACCGCTACGGTTCGGAGAAGCTCCGGCAGGCCTACCATGACGGCGACTTCGAGGGACCGGTCGGCAAGAGCCTCTCGGAGCTCGAGGCCGAGTGGCAGGCGGTCCTCGATGAGCAGGTGCTTCCGGAGGGAACGCTCGAGCTGGCAAAGCTGCACTTCGATCGGCCGAGCATCTTCGAGACCACGTGCCCGCACCGACTCGCCGAGCTGAAGGGCGAGCTCGGTGGCGACCTGGCCGCGGGCGATGACGACCGCGCGCAGGCGACCTGCCGGGAGATCCTCGCGATCGATCCGGGGAGCGCATCGACCCGAGCGGCGCTCGTCGGAGCACTCGCCCGCGATGGACAGACCGACGCCGCGGTCGAGCAGCTCACCTTGCTGGAAGGCGCGCCGCTCACGCTGGTGGCCAGCGCTCGTGCGTCGATGGCGGATGCCAAGTGGCTTTCGGGCGATGGCGAGGGAGCCGCTGCGATCTACCGCGAGCTCATGGACACGCCCCAGTCCGAGGCCTCGCGGCGGCAGCTCCAGGTGAAGCTCCTCGCCATCGAGGCCGGCGGCCGACAGGAGGCGATCCTCCGCGGGCTCTTCCTCGGGACCAGCGGTCGCGGTTCGAGCTTGCCCGCGGTGGTCCACTTCGCCCACCTGCTCGCGGACGTTCGCGAGGACGGCCTCGGCAGCTACCTCGCTGCTCGCCAGCTCCTCGACGCGGCGTCGCGGCCGGACCTGGCGCTTCCCATGCTGGAGCAGTCACGCGAGCGCGGTCTGCCCACGCCGGAGCTGGAACGCGAGGCGCTCAGGTTCCAGGGCCGCGCAGCCTACGGCGCCCATCACTGGGACGAGGCGCGTGCGCTCTGGCAGGAAGCGATGAGCGACCCGCTGCTGCGACACGAGGCCGAAGACTGGCTGGCCCGCCTCGACTGGCGCGAGCACTGACCAGCCCACCGTCGACGCACCGCGAGGACGATCTCTTGATCTACGGTCGCTCGCGTCGCCAGATCACTTCCGAGTGGCGCTCGGGTCCGGCCGCGAGGTCTTCACGTGCCTCGAGCTGCTCGTCGCGACCACGGCCATTCCGGCGAGCTCGGCGCGCGAAGCGCGGGCGCTCAGCGACCGCGTGAACGAGATGCTCTACGGCCTGACGGCGAAGGTGTCGTAGCGCTTCGTGCGAGAGCCGCCGGGCATCGCGTCCGGCGGCTTTCGTTCGCGCGCTCAGGCCCCGAGAGCCGACGACCGAGAACCGAGTCGCCCACGCCTCACGGAAGCGCGAAGACGTCGTTCTCCAACCACGGATTCAGGAAGTGTCGATTCGGATCCCACGCCTGCCGCACGGCCTTGAAGTCGTTCATCTTCGGGTACATCGTCGGCAGGTCCGAGTACCGCGAGAAGTGCTTGCCCCAGTGCGGCCGCGCCCCTGGAATCGCGGACCAGCGGGTCTCGAGCTCGTCGAAGAACGCCTGGAAGCCCGGCGTCCCGATCGCGGTGGTCGCCTCGATGTACAGGCTGTGACGGTCGTAGTTCGGTGCGATGAACCCGTCGCCCGGGCCGACGAAGCGACCATGGAGCGCGTAATTGATCGGGTACTTGCCGACGTTCGCGTAGGCCTCGACCAGATCGATGGCTTCCGACCAGGCCTGTGACGCATGCGTCGCGGGGATGCTGTACGCGATGTCCCAGTTCTTCGAGTACGCGTCTTGGAAGTGGAAGGCGTCGGAGGCAGGGACGATCTCCTTCTCCACCTCCGTCACCGTTCCCCCGGCGAGCTTCGTCAGCACCGGCGTGAGTGACGGCGCGTTCTTCGCGATCCAGGGCACCCACACGTTCGCCGCTCGGCTCTGCACCTGGGTGTTCAGCCACTCCTCGGCCTTCCGCTTGAAGCTCCACTCGTCGGCGTGCGCCTCTGACGGATCCATCAGCAGGAAGTAGAAGGTGTCGGCGCCTGGCATCCAGAACATCTCGACGTATTCGTATGACGCGATCAGATCGTCGAACTCGGCGAGCGTCCGGTCCACGGGGATGTTCCGCTTGTCGACGTAGACGTTGAACTCCTTCGAGACCTCGAGCTCGATCGAGTAGATCATCCCGAGCGATCCCAGCGCGACCTTTGCAGCCGGCATCTCGGGATCACCTTCGCTGACGACGCGGACGGCGCCGCTCGCGTCCACGATCTGTAGCTCGGTGATGCTGTCGGAGAAGCAGCCTCCGCTCTTGCCTACGCCATGCGAGCCCGTCGACACCGCCCCCGCGATGCTCGGCCAGGGAAAGAGCGTCGGGGAGCGGAGCGTCAGCCCATTGCCGTGAGTGATGGCGATCAGCTCGCTCATCTTCATGCCGGCTTCGACCTTGACGAAGTGCCGAGCGCTCGCGCCGCTCCCGGTGGAGCGGATGCCGAGCAGGCGGTTCAGACCGCTGGTCTCGATGATGCTGTTCCCGCTCGGCAGCGGGATCAGCGGGGTCCAGCTGTAGCCGGTTCCGGCGGGGCGGATCCGCCGCGTGCCCGTCGCCGCGCTCGACACCGCCGCCTGCAGCTCGGCCAGGCTGGTGGGCGTGTAGACGTCGGCGATGCAGCTCTGGTTGCCGGTCCAGTTCTTCCATTCGCGTGTGGTGGGCATCGCAGGTCCTCAGATGTTGATGCTGTTGGGGACCCGGGAGGGCCGATAGAAGGCGCAGTCGCGGTACCGCGTGGCGTCGCGGGCGATGATGGTCGACTCGATGCTCTTCAGCGCGTCCTGGAAGTCGCGCACGATCGAGCGGGTTCGCGGCAACCAACCCAGCCGGTAGCGCCAATAGGTGCCGACGCTGTCGAAATGGAAGTCGCCGAAGGTGCTGTACGCGAAGCGGAGGTTGGCCGCGTCGAACGGCGGCAGCATCGCGCGCCAGTGCGCCTCGGTGTCGTCGGAGGGGTCCGCGGGCGGCGGCGCGTAGGCCGACGCGGCGAAGGCCGGCGGATAGCGGTAGTACTCCATCTGCGAGAAGTGCTGCGACGCGTGCCCTGCGGTCGCGGTGTAGACGACCTGAGCCAGGATCCGGGTCAGCGTCGCCTTGTTGTCGAGCGCTTCGCCCGGCTTGAAGAGTCCCCGGATGTTGCCCTCCGCCGGGTCGGTCAGCTCGGTGGCCCACTGCTGCATCTCCCAGTCCGCGAGCACCTCGGAGTCATCGGCGTAGTAGGCGTCGACGTAGCGTTCGACGAAGGTGCGAATGGCCGCGGTGTAGAGCCGCATGTCGTCACGGTAGGGATAGACCGCGGGGCCGACGTCCACGCCACGCGCGCTGACCTCTTCGTCGAGCTCGAGCTTCCAGAGCTCGTCCTCGTGGTGGGCGATCTTCACCGTCTCTCGGAGCTCCTCGAGTGTGCCCGCGTAGAAGGTGAAGTAGGCGTCCGTCCGGTCGACGAAGTTGTTGTAGGCGGCCTCGTTCGTCCCGAGCGTGAAGCGCAGGTGGGGCTCGAGAAGGACGTAGACCGGGTGGTTCCGCGCCAGGTTCCGATAGGTCGCCATGCAGAAGGGGTCCATCGTCAGGTGGGTTCGGAGCACGTGACCCACGGCGACGTGGAAGTTCTCGTCGGCCACCTCGACGTAGAGCTTGCCGATGCGCCAGCCCATGCCGTCGGTCGGGTACCAGACCCGGTTCGGCGGGTCGGCGTTCTTCTGGTCCACCTGGATCACCAGCGGGACCAGATCACAGCCCCGCGAGGGGTCCGGGTCTTCCCAGAAGACCACCACCGGTGCCGGGAGGTACTTGTTGCGCCAGCGCGTGTCGCGATTCGCCGGGGGGCGAAGGGAGCGCTGCAGGATCTCGTAGTCGAGGAAGTAGACCTTGCCCGCCGCGATCTCGGCGTCGAGCGTGGCGCCGCCGAGCTGCGCCTCGATCGCCGGCATCACGCTCGCTGGGTCGAAGAAGCGCCCTTCGAGATCGGAGCGACTCGGAACCTTCCGAAGGCTCAGCGGGTTCGGGCCGGCGATGCGTCGCCACGCGAAGTCCACGTCCGAGTCGAAGTCGTCGACGAAGTCGGGGACGGGGCCGATGAAGAGGTCACGGTAGGCCTCGACCTTGTCGAAGCGGAAGACCGCCTTCTGCAGCAGCGTCAGCCCCTTCTTCACCGCACGGTTCGCCTGGGCGACTCCGTAGTGAGGGAGGAACTTCGCGACCCAAGGCAGGCGGATCTTCTCGCTCACCAATGGGAGCTCGCCGCTCGACATCACGGGGTCCAGCTGGTTCTCGCCTGGCGGCATGACCGCGTAGCGCTTGGCGCGACGGGCGATCAGGGTCTTGCGCAAGGCAGGGAAACGAGCGTCGAAGGGCAGGGTGGGTCGGATCATCAGCGTTGGCGGGCCTGGACGTTTCGGAGAGAGAGACCGGGAGCCATGGCCCGCGTCCAGCGGGCCGGATCGGCGACGTCGAGCGCGACGAGGAGCTCGTCGATCTCGCGGATCTTGTCCGCGTCGCCGAGGATCTCGGCGGCACGTCGTCGGGAGGTGGCGGCGCGCACGGGTAAACCCGCGCGCTCGAAGTGGCGCGACGAGAGCGCGAGGCGATCGATCGCGCCTTCGCGGTCGCCTTCCTGGAGCACCAGGGCGGCCTCCAGCGTGGCGCGGCGGCCGAGCGCGTAGTCGGTCTGGGCGCTTCCCAGCCAGCGGCGAATCATGCGCTTCGCGCGCGCACGCAGCCGTCGCCCGCGTAGCCCAGCGGCGCCCTCGCTCACGGCGAGGAGCGCGCCGATGCGCAGAGAACCATAGAACTCCCGCCCGACCCGGACCATGAAGAGGCCGGCTTTCCGGAGCCCAGGCCAGGCGTCCTCGATACGCTCGTGCGCGCGCTCCGCGCGTCCCTGATAGAGTTCGGTGAGCGTGTCGATCGTGAGTGACGCGAAGCGTACGTACATCGCGAGTCCCGGGACCTTCTCCCGCGCGGCCGCGGTCGCGCGCCGTGCCACGGCGGGGTGGCCTAGCGCGAGCGAGGCGTAGGCCCCGTCGACCATCGCGGCGGCCTCCGTGTAGGGGTTCCCCACCTCACGGGCGTCCGCGATGATTCGCTCCGTCCGCTCCGCGAGCTCGCGAAAGCGATCGAGGTAGCGGAGCTGGGTGGGGATCTGCATCAGCGCCGCGTGCCGGACCCCGACGCTGTCCTTCACTCGGACCAGCTGCCGATGGGCTGCCTCGAGCTCTTCGAGCGCGGTCAGCCAGTCGTCCTCCATGAAGGCTTGCAGGCCGCGTGCATAGGCGGCCGTGCCGAGTGCCTCCGGTGTGTCGACCCGCTTGGCGAGCTCCGTCGCTCGGGCGAGGAGCACCTCTGCGCGCTTCCAACCGAAGTTCGCGAAGAAGCTGCCGAGTACGGCGGTGCCGACCGCCACCGAGTGGGTGTCACCTGCCCTCAGCGCCAGCTCGTAGCCCTGGATGTAGTAGTGCAGTGCCCGGACGAGATCGGAGAGTGTCAGCGACGGCGCCAGAGTGAAGCAGGCGCGGATTCGAAGCGCCTCTTCGATCGGGATCGACTCTGGCGGCCGCTCGTGTAGCTCCTGGCCACGAGCGACGAGACGGACCAACCGCGCTCCAGTCTGCAGGTTCATCCGGACCCGCGAGCTCGCGGGTGGGAGACCGAGCTGACGCCCGAGCGGTTCGAGCAGGCCATCGCCCTCGCGGGTGGCGCCGCTGGTGTAGTAGGCCTGCGCCGCGGAGAGCTCGAGCCGCGAGCGCTCGAGCGGGTCGGCGAACTCTCGGGCCAGCGCTTCGTGGAGTCGGGCGCCCTCCCGACAGCGGCCGGATCGCACCAACGCCTCGCCGAGCTTGCGTCGTAGCGCGCGCTGCTCGCTCAGCGGTGGCGGGTTCTCCATCCGGTCGGTCCACTCGAGGGCGCGCTCGTAGAGCTGCACGGCCTCTTCGAACGCGAGGGCGCTGGCAGCGTCGTCACCGGCCCGGCGAGCGTGGAGCGCTGCCAGCTCCGCCTCGCGGGCCTCGACGAAGTGGGGCAGGAGCGCGCGCGAGGGCGCTCCCTCTTCCGCGAGCGAATGGCCGATCGCGCGGTGCAGCTCACGGCGCTCGGGGGCGCTGAGGCCTTCGAGCAGCGTCGACCGGATGCGACTGTGGTAGGGAGCGACTCGTTCGACGTCGCCACTCTGCTGGGTGCGGAGCAAGCGCGCCGCGACCAAACGGTGAACGGTGGTGCGGTCGACGCGCTCTTCGCGGGCGGCGCGGTGAGCTGCGGTGACGCTGATCGGGACGCCGGCGACGGCGACCACCTCGAGCAGTCGCTGCGAGCCCGGAGGAAGCTTCCGCAGCCGGTCCGCCAAGACCTGAGAGAGGAGGAAGCGCCGGTCGTCGCTGTCGGGGGTCTCGCCGGAGCGGTCCCCATCGAGGTCCCAGGTTCCCGAGTTCCTGGCGTGGCGCGCGAGCTCTTCGACGAAGAGTGGATGGCCTGCGGCTTCCTTCGCGATCCGTTTGGCGATGGCCGGGTTGTTGGTCGCCAAGATGCGGCCGGCGAGGTCTGCGCTGGCGTCGGCGCGGAGCGGCTCCAGCGTGATGCGCGACACCGGCAACGACGGGTCGCTCTCGATGCGCTCGAGGAGCGAACGAGGGAAGGGGCTCGAACGCTCCTCGCTCCGCATGGCGAGCAGCCAGAGCACCGGTGGCGCCGCTGCGCCACGGAGTTGGTCGAGCAGGATCTCGGCGCTCTGGAGGTCCCCCCACTGCACGTCGTCGACGAAGGCGACGATCGGCCGCTCGCGGCCCAGGCGAAAGAGCAGCTCGCGGAGCGCGCGGAAGCCCCGTCGCCTTGCCGCCACCGGATCGCCGAGCAGGTCGTCAGACCGGACCTCGGCCGACTGCAGCACCGCCGCGAACACCGGGAAGAGCCGCGCGAGCTCGGGGGCGTGCGGCGGGAGGAGGGCCCGCAGCTGCGGCCCGGCGACGCGGCCGAGGTGGTCACAGAGCTCGTCCACGAGCGCGTCCATCGCCTTGTAGGGGACGAAGTCCTGCTCGTAGCAGCGGCCGGGGAGGAGGAGCGCGCCCCGCTCGCCCGCGACGGCGTCCAGGAAGGTCTCCACCAGGGCGGACTTGCCCATCCCCGATTCGCCTTCGAGTAGCACCAGCCGCGGCTCGGCGTGTTGCCTCGTTTCGTCGAAGGCCTGATGAAGCGCCTGGAGCTCGTCTTCGCGGCCGACCACGGAGAACGCCTGGTGCTTCGGCGTCTTCATCCGTGGCGCGCGGCCCCCGAGACCGCGGGCGACGTGCGCGGCGTCAGGGCGCGCCTTGGGCTGCACTTCGAGCAACGCGTCGCAGAGCTCGGCCAGCCGATCCGGCACCCGTGGGTTGAGCTCCCGGACCTTCGGCGCGCCGCCGCGGACCTTCCGCCAGAGCAGCGTCATCAGGTTCGGGTGCTCGTAGGGAAGCCGACCTGTGAGGACCTCGTAGAGGATCACGCCGAGCGAGTAGAGATCGCTCGGCGGTCCGACCTCCCGACCCGTCGCCTGCTCGGGCGCCATGTAGTTCGGGGTGCCGATCACCATCCCCGTGCGTTCGCCAGCGCCGCGGGGGTCGAGCTCGGTGACGAGGCCGAAGTCGAGCACCACCGGCCGACCGGCGCCGCTCACCAGGACGTTGTGCGGCTTGAGGTCGCGGTGGAGCATGCCCGCGCCGTGGAGGGTCGCGAGGGCGTCCGCGACGTCCCCGAAGACGCGCGCGATGTTGGACCAGTCGAGGTCCACCGGGTTCGGTTCCGGCGGGCCCTCGAGCTCGATCTCTCCGAGGGTCTGCGCGAGCGCCTTGTCTTCGTCGGTGGCGTCGAGCGGCGTCGGCCGCGGATCGAATCGCGTGGCGTCGCTCTCCGAGCTGATCGAGTGCTCCGCCAGCCGTGCGTCGGTCGGGAGGATCTCGTCCACCATCATCGTCTGCATCAGACTCGCGCCGGGCCGAAGCGTGGGGAGCGGACCGTTCGGCCGGAGGTGGTCGGTGATGGGCGAGCCTTCGACCAGCTCCATGGCGAGGTACCAGGACCCCTCCTCCACGAAGAGCTCGTAGAGGGCGACCAGGTTCGGGTGACTCAGTCGCGCGAGGGAGCGGAACTCGCGCTTGAATCGGTAGAGCCCGCGGGCGTCCGCGCGGTGCAGTCGCTTGAGCGCCACCTCGGTGCCCCGCTCGGTGTCGACCGCGGCGAAGACCTCGCCATAGCTGCCGGAGCCGAGAACGTCTTCGATTCGATAGCGTCGTCCGACGATCGCTTTCGAAGAAGGGGCCCCCGCCATGGGAGGGACTCTAGCGTCTTGGAGTCGTGCATGGAACGACTGGTTCGGTCGTGCGTCCCTGACTTTGGAGGGAGAGCAGAGCCGAGAACCGACCCCGAGAACCGAGAACCGACCCCGACCGATCCGGTACTCTCCGGCGGATGGTGGGCGAGGGACTGATGAACCGACTCCAGCAGTGGGTGCCACCCACCGAGCGTCGGTCACGCGAGGCGATCCTCCGTGCGGGGATGCCGCCGCCTTGGCCGGAGTCTCCGATGCGCCAAGTCCGCCGTTGGGCCTCGGACATGGATGGCCTGCTCGGTGAAGCTGCCGCGACGGGCACGGCCTGGACCTTCGACTTCTGGCGTCAGGGGCGGATGGCCGTCTTCACTTCGGAGTCCGCACGGCGGCAGGTGCTCGCAGCCGGGCCCGAGGAGCTCGGGCACGCGAACGATCTCGCCGGGCTCTTCGTCGGCCCCCATTCGCTCCTGCTTCGCAATGGCGAGGACCATGCTCGGGCACGCCGGCGCACCCTCAAGCTCATCGGGGCCGAGCGGCTGTCGGTCTACGGGCACGCGATGCTCGACGTGACCCGAGAGTGGCTCGCGACCCTCCGCCCCGGTGACGAGATCGAGGTGCTCGACGCCTGCCAGAACATGACGCTCGACATCATCCTGCGGACGGTGCTCGGTGTTCCGCGCGGGCCCGACTACGACGCCCTCCACCGCGCCGCGAGGACCTTCATGATGAGCGGCCGCTCCGTCGCCGGAAACCTCGCGGCGCTGCTCTTGCCGACGGATGCCTTGCGAGGCGCGGTGCTCGGCCCGCAGGACCCCTCGGGCGGCTCCCCGGCACTCGGCACCCTCGGTCGCTCCCTCCCAGGGGCGATGGAAGGTCGCACCCTGGTCGCGCTCCTCCGCGCGTCGATCGCCCGGCGGCGTGAACACCCGGAGGGCGAGGACGTGCTCGCGCGCTTGGTTCAGGAAGGCGAGCTGAGTGATGCGGAGATCCTGGACGAGATCGCGACGCTCCTCCTGGCGGGCCATGACACGACCGCAGTGACGCTCGGGTGGTTGCTCTACCGCGTGGGTCGTCGGCCCGCGCTCTGGTCCGAGCTACGCACGGAGCTGAGCGTGGGTGATCGACCGATCGACCCCACGAACCTGCCTCGGCGAGGTCTGCTCGGCGCGTGCGTGCTCGAGAGCCTCCGGCTCGACGGACTCACCCTGGGAGTGCTCCGGCGGGCGCGGCGCTCGGTCACGATCGATGGTTACCGCATCCCGGCCGGCACGTTGGTCAATGCGCTGGTGCGTCCGAAGCACCTCGATCCGGAACGCTGGGACGACCCGGAGCGCTTCGAGCCCGAGCGGATGCTCTCGGCGAAACCGGCGGCCCACGAGTTCGCGCCCTTCGGCGGCGGCTATCGGCGATGCGTAGGGGCCTCCTTCGCGACCTACGAGATGCAGATCGTGCTCGCCGGGATCGCGGAAGCGATCGAGCTCCACACCCCACCCGACGTCGTGGTCGATCGGGTCCAGTACGGGCCCTTCCCAGGCCCGAGCAACCGCATCCCGATGCGGATCGTCGAGCTGGCGCCCTGATTGATCCCAATGAAAAGAGGCCACCCCGTCGCCGGAGTGGCCTCGATTCGTTCGGCTCTCGCCGTGGTCAGTCGGGTCCGCCGATGGACCCGGTCTTGTTCGTGACGAACTGCAGGTTGCTGAACTCCGTCTGACCCAGCGTGTAGATCACCTCCGAGAGCGTGCGGAACGGGGTCCGCGAGTCGGCGACGATCTGCACCTCGCCCTTGAAGGGGCGTGAGGGCGTCCGCTGCTCGATCAGCTTCTGCAGGTCCCGGATGCGCCCCATCTCTCGAAAGAGCGGGGTGATCAGGAAGCCGGTGCCGCCGCCCTGCTTCTGGCTGGGGTCGACCAGCCCGTTGCGGAGCTCGAGGATGGTGTTGCCATCGACGACGATGGCGCTGCGCGAGATCTGGATCGGGGTGGCTTCCCCCATCTCGATCTCGGTGGTGGAGTAGGGGATCCGAAGCTCTTCCGACTGCGTGATCGCGGCCGCCGAGGACGACGCGAACTGCATGACCATGAAGACGAGGAGAATCGTCATCATGTCCATCATCGGGTAGATGTTCAGACCGTGCCCTTCGGGCTCGGGATGCTTGGCGATGCGGCGGCGGATCTCCCGCTTCACCGCTCCCATCGATGCCTGTTCTTCTTCGGCCATGGTGTTACCTCACGCCCGCTGAGATGAGCACGTCGGGGAAAAGTTCCTCGCCTTCTTTGTCGCGGACCGCATCCATGGCCGACACGAGGTCCTGGAACTCGACCAGGTTGTCGGCGGAGACGGTCACGCGAGTCTCGTCCGGGAACTCCTGCTTCACCGTCGACACGCAGTTGCGGAGCCCCTCCCAGTCGTAGTCGTTGCCGCGCTTGGGCACGGTCAGGACGTCGCCGGTCGAGGTGGTCGCGCAGCCGGGGGCGAGCTTGCCACCCGAGCCGGTCACGGTGATGCCGTTCTGCGTCACGAACACGCTCAGGTTGAGCTGAGGCTCATCCGAAGCACGCCGTCCCACGCCGCCGCTGGAGTACGTCGGTAGCGACGCTTCCAGCTGCGAGTAGAAGGCGATCGAGCTCGTGATCATGAGCAGGAACATGATCAAGTTCACGACGATGTCGAGGAACGGGATGATGTTCAGCTCGTCATCGGTCTCATCCGGTCCGGGCTCCTCGTACTTGGAGCGCTTCCGGATGTAGGCGCGCTGTTGTGCACTGAATTGCGGCATGGGGCGAGCCCCGTCAGCCCTTCGGACGCAGCGTCAGCAGGTTCTCGAGCTTCGTCGCCGCCTTCTCCATCTCGGTCTTCTGCTTCTTGGCCATGCCATGCAGGACGAGGTGGGCCGTCATGCAGATGACGGCGATGAGGAGGCCGAGGAAGGTGTTCCACATGGCCTCGGCGATACCCGCCGAGAGGATCTTCGACTTCTCACCCGGGTCATCGATGGCACCGACGGCCTTGAAGGCCGTGATGAGGCCCTTGATGGTCCCGAGGAGACCGATGAGCGTCGCGATGTTCGCGAGCGTCCAGAGCGATCCGATGCGCTTCTCGAGTCGCGGCAGCTCTTCGCCCATCCGCTCGTCCATCGCGGCGATGATCGCCTCTTCACCCCGGTTGACCTGGGTGAGACCCGCCTTGCAGACCTGCAGGAGCGGCAGCGGGGCCGCTTCGCACAGCTTGATGGCGCGATCGATGTTGCCCGCCTGCACGAGCTTTCGGATCTGTCCCATGAACTCCGTCGTGTTGACCCGATACTTGGTCAGGATGAACACGAAGCGCTCCGCGATGATCGCGAGCGCGAGGGCCAGCACTCCGATGTTGATGAACGAGAACGGAGCTCCCTCCATCAACGCATGCCAGACTTCTTCCATCAGTAGGCTCCTATGGATGGCTCGGCTCGTCGGGCCGAGTCGCCGTCCCCCCCGAGGGGCCCGATCGCGCATGCGATCTGCCTTGGTCGGGCGGAATCCCTTGAAATCGTTGAACTTTTACGGCTTTTGGGCCGCTTTCTCACGGGCGAAGCTACCGCAGCGCCGCTCGGGTTGTCAACGGAATCGGAGAGGCATCCTGAACCCCCAGTGGAGAGGGGGTCGATCGAGGAAGTGAGACCCGTGGGAACTTTTGCGGAGGAGTGGCCTCTCAGCCCTCACGTCAGCGGAGTCCCCGCACGGTCATTCAGCCAGCCCGTCGGATCCCCGTTGACTTGTGGGCACCACTCTGTATCATCGCCCTCGCTCGAGCCCAGCCGTCCCAAATTGGTTGGTTTTTCGGGCTCGTTTCAAGATTTCGCAAGGTTCTGACGAGGACCGAGGCGGCACCGCATGGAGCGGGCCGCAGCTCCGGTCCGAGGTTTTCCAGGAGGCAGTCTGACATGTCGGCAATCGCACACCATTTCGACGAAGGCGGATGGGCGATGTACGTCATCCTTTTCTGGCTTGTGATGGCGATTGGTTTCTCCATCGAGCGTGCCGTCTATCTCTATAAGGCGAGCATCAACAAGGATGTGTTCCTCGCGACGATGCAGAAGTGCATCTTGGCCGGTGACATCGGTCGCGCGATCAAGCTCTGCAGCGCCGCCAACGCGCCGCTCGCCCGTATCGTGAAGGCTGGCCTCATGAAGGTGAACCGGCCCGACGCTGAGGTTCAGGCCGCGATGGACGAGGCCGCGCTTCGCGAGCTCCCCAAGATCGAGGCCCGTACCCCGTTCCTCGGTCTCTTCGCCAACCTCGCCATGCTCTCGGGCCTCTTCGGCACGGTGCTCGGTCTCATCGGCGCGTTCGCTGCCGTTGCCGGCGCCGACCAGGCCTCGAAGGCCACGATGCTCGCCAAGGGTATCTCCGAGGCCATGAACTGCACGGCTTTCGGTCTCCTCTCGGCCATCGTCGCTCTGATGAGCATGGCGGTGCTGAACGGTAAGACCCAGGGTCTGCTCGACGACATCAACGCCGCGACCGTCCAGGTGATGAACCTTGTGGTGAACAACCGCTCCAAGGTGAACCTGCAGGGTCTCGAGCAGGGCGCCTGAGCGCTCTGAAGACACGGACACCTAGGAGGCACTGAGCATGGGCGGTATCGACACCGGCGGTGGACACGGCGGAAAGAAGAGCGTGGACCAGGAGATTCCCCTGATCCCGTTCATCGACCTCCTGTTCTGCTGCATCATGTTCCTGCTCGCCACGGCCGTTTGGAACCAGCTGGCCCGCATCGCGGCCAACCAGCAGACTCCCGGTCAGGCGCCCAGCGACGATCAGCCCCCGCCCGAAGAACGGGTGAAGCTCATCCTCCAGGTGCAGAACTCCGGCTACAAGCTGGCGTCCACCGCGGGCGACGACTTGCCGATTCCCAAGAACGGCGACGAGTACGACGTGGAGGAGCTCCGCAACAAGCTGCAGGAGCGCAAGCGCCTGGAGCCCAACCGGCAGGACATCATCGTCGCGCCGGAGGACGGAGTCCGCTACGAGGACGTGGTCACGGCCATGGATCTCGTCGTGGGCGAGGGCTTCCCGCAGATGACCCTGAGCGACGGCGCCACGCTGTAAGGACCGACACTCATGACCGTACACACTCCCGGACCGGTACTGCTCCACCACATCCCGCTCAAGTTCGTGCGGGACAAGGTGGGTGGCGGAGGCCGAAAGAACGTCGACCAGTCGCTGCCGCTGGTGCCGTTCATCGACTTCCTCATCGTGCTCATCGTGTTCCTGATCATGAACTTCGCGGCTTCGGGTGAGCTCCTCGCGCAGAAGGCGTCCATCCGGATGCCCAACGCGTCGAACACCGAGACGCTCGAGATTTCGCCGGTCATCGCCATCGACGATCGCGTCGTCACCCTCGACGGTGACCGCGTCGCGGATGCGAACACGTTGGCGCAGTCTCCGCAGCTCGACCGGATCGAGGCACTCGTTCAGAACCTCGAGACCCAGAAGCGCAACTGGGGCATCCTCCATCCGGCGGAGCCTTTCCCGGGTGCCATCATCCTGCAGGCCGATGTCGACGTGGACTTCCGCGTCATCAAGAAGGTCATGTTCTCGGCCGCTCAGGCGGGCTACGCGAACGTGAACTTCGCGGTCAACAAGACCGGCGGCGAATAGGCCGAGCCGACCCGAGAAACGAGGCGCGTTCCTACGGAGCGCGCCTCTTTTCTTTCCGTCATACTCCCGGCCCATGCGTTTTCTGCATCCCGAACGTGACGAGCTGCTCGAGCTGGCGCTCGAGGACGTCTTCATCGTCCCCGATCTCTTCGACGGCGGCTCCCGCCTGGACGTCGATCTCACGCCCGACGACTTCGGGGGCGCGAGCCACCCGATCGTCAGCGCGAACATGAACGCGGTGACCGGCAAGCGAATGGCGGAGACCATGGCGCGGCTCGGTGGCCTCGGCGTCCTTCCCCAGGACATGACGCTCGCGACCGTTCGCCGGATCGTCGAGCACGTGCACGGCGCACACGTCCGCTTCGACACACCCCTGGTGGTCGGGCCGGAGGCGACGCTTCGCGACGTCCAGGGCCTCATTCACAAGCGGGCGCACGACATGGTCGTGGTGGTCGAAGACGATCGGCCCGTGGGCATCCTGACTCAGGCCGATCTCCAAGACCGGGACCAGTACACGCTCGCTGCGAACGCCATGTCGCGAGAGGTGGTGACGCTCGGCGCACACCTCGACGCGCGCGCCATGTACGAGCAGATGCGCACGAGCCGCGTTCGCTCCGCACCGGTCGTCGACGGGAGCGGACGGTTGGTGGGCATCGTCGGTCGGTGGGATCCGGTCCGCCAATCGATCCTCGAGCCTGCGCTCGGCGAGGGCGGGAAGCTCCAGGTGGCGGGCGCGGTGGGCATCAGCGGCGACAGCGCCGATCGCGCGACGGCACTCGTCGAGTACGGCGTCGACTGCGTGGTCGTCGATACCGCGCACGGTCATCAGCGGCGGATGCTCGCGACGCTCCGCGAGGTGCGCGCCTCGGTCGGTGGCAAGGTCCCGATCGTGGCTGGCAACGTGTGCACGGCGGTGGGCACGGCGGCGTTGCTCGACGCGGGCGCCGACATCGTGAAGGTGAACGTCGGCCCCGGCGCGATGTGCACGACCCGGATGCAGACGGGCGTGGGCCGTCCGAGCTTCAGCTCGGTCCTCGCCTGCTCCCGCGAGGCGCATGCTCGGGGCGCGAAGGTGTGGGCCGACGGTGGCGTGCGCCACCCACGCGACGTAGCGCTCTATCTCGCGGCTGGCGCGTCGCGGGTGATGGTGGGCACGGCCCTGGCCGGCACCTACGAGAGCCCTGGCGATCTTCGCACCGATCCAGAGGGCCGGCGCTTCAAGGAGAACTACGGCATGGCCTCCGCACGCGCCGTCAGCGACCGGACGGAGAAGGACGACGCGTTCTCCCGCGCCCGAAAGGCGTTCTTCCGCGAGGGCATCAGCACCTCGAAGATCTATCTGCGCTCCGGCTTCGAGAGCGTCGGCGACATCGTGGTCGACATGATCAGCGGCGTGCGCAGCACCTTCACCTACGTCGGCGCGAAGAACCTGCAGGAGCTGCGCGACAAGGTAGTGGTCGGCGTGCAGACGCCTCACGGCTACGGCGAGGGCACGCCGCACGGCCGGGAGCGCTGACGGTCAGAGCCAACCGAGCGCCACCGCCACGAAACCCGGGCCGTCGAGCAACCCGTGCACCACGATGCCGCGTAGCTCTGCGCGACGACCGAAGAACGGAGCTGGTGCGGCTCCGTGAGCGCTACCTCGAGGCGGTCTGAGCCTTCAGCGAACGCAGTCGAGCGCGAAGCGGATGGTGGGCGGTCCGGAGGAGCGCTCGGTCGAGACCAGCCGAACCTGGGTCGTTGCTCGGGCTCCCAGGAGCTGCGCGAGAGCGTCCGCTCGTCTCCGCGGGAGGTTCATCGAACGCTCCGCGTAGTGCGCCGCTACCGACGGGTGGATGTCGACGAACGCCGTGAGCCGAGTCTCGGGTGCGAGCTCGTCGACCGCGGTCCGCAGCGCCGCGACGGTGGCCTCGGTCAGTCGCGGTGAGTCGATCTCGAATCGCACCGGGCTCTCCAGGCGCCACTCCTCGCCTTCGGTCACCCAGGTCGAGTCGAGCGGGCAGGGCGGCGGCGAGCTCGGGACGGGTGGCGCGGTGGGCGCTGGCGCATTGGCGGGCTCGGTCGGGACACCGAAGACATGGGCGAGGGGGACGAACGTCGCAGAACCAATCGTCTCCATGCCGGTCGTGGTGTCGATCGTGACTGCGGCCGCGAGCTCCATGCTCTCCTTCGGCGTGTCGTCCGTGTCCAAGAGGAGCACGAGCCGCTGAACGTCATCGGCTTCGACGTACCGGTCGTAGTGGATGACCGGGTTGGAGGGGATCGTTCCGCGGAAGGGGCCGACGAGCACTCCAGCGCTCGGGCGAAGCTGGCGCAGCGCGTCCCGACCCGAGAGTCTGCCGAGGTCCGCCGAGACGAGCTCTTCGGGCACGGTGATCAGTGCGACCTCCCTTCCCGAGCTCATTCGGATGTAGAGCGTCCCGACTTGGCGCCGTGCGAACACCACGGGTCGGGGCGGTGCGCTCTGTGGCCCCGTCGTCCGCTCGACGAGCACCCAGATTCGCGGTGGCGCCTCGAGCACCGGCGCGTCCCACCCGACGGTGATCGGCGCGACGGGGAGCTCGGGGTCGGGCCGGGGGCCGTCGCAGGTCGCGCCGATGAGCAGTGGAAGGAGAGCGGCGATTGGCAGGACTCGCATCGTTCCCATGCAGATCGGCACGAGTGGCAGAAACTTACACCACACGTGGAGCTCGCATGCCCCGTTGGCGCTCATGTCCCCGAATCCGAGTACCGCGGTGTGCGATTTCTCGCTATGACGCGTCCATGACCTACCGATCTGCACTTCCGCTCCTCGCGCTCCTCTTGGCCTGTGGCGGTGACCCTGCCGACGTGGCTGGCGATTACACGATCGCCGTCACCAACGGTCCCAACGAGTGCATGCTCTCCAGCTGGACCGCGGGGAACACTGCGGATGGAATCGAGCTCCGGGTCAGTCAATCGGGGAGCGCGGCGAGCGCCGAGGTTCGGGATTTCGCCGCCGGCACCGTGCTCGATCTCTGGTTGGGCGGGTCGACCTTCTCGGGTGATGTCGATGGCAACGATCTGGACCTGCTCCTGATCGGTACCAACGAGCAGAGCGCACCGGGATGCACCTACACCATCGACGCGGAGCTCGACGCGACGCTCGACGGCGACGTTCTCCTCGGGACCATCACCTATCGGCCCAACCCGATCGAAGGCACCTGCGGCATCCTCGAGGACTGCCGGAACGTGCAGGACTTCAACGGGACGCGGCCGCCGACGCCCTGAGCGCTCATCGGCGTGGCCCTTGAGTCCGCGCCTCGCTGCCCGCACTGTCCTCTCGTTGGCCCCGACCCCCGAGACCCCGGTCGACCGACCCCTCGGTCAGTCGATGGACATGCGCGCCGATCCGCTCGGTTTCCTCGAGCGGCTCGCGAACGAGCACGGCGAAGCCGGCATCGCGCCGCTTCGGCTGGGTCCGGTCGACGGCTACCTGGCGTTCGCTCCTGCGATGGTCGAGCAGGTGCTCCGCTCGTCGATGCGGAGCTTCAACCGTCAGACGCCGGTCTATCAGACGCTCACCCGTTTCCTGGGCAAGGGCATCCTCACCTCCGAAGGCGAAGAGTGGCGGAAGCACCGACGCGTCGTGCAGCCGGCCTTCCATCGCCGGCGTCTCGGCTCCTTCGCGGGCGCCATGGTCCGTCTGGCCGACGAGGCCATCGACCGATGGGACCAGACGATCGATGTCGGCGCCGAGATGATGCGGCTGACGCTTTCGGTGGTGGGCGAGACTCTCTTCGGGACCGACATGCGCTGGATGGCGTCCGAGCTCACGCCGGCGCTCGATACGGCGCAGCGACATACCGAGCGGGTCATCGCCGGCCTGATCCCCGCGGACGAGTCCAGCACTTCCCGGCGCGGGCGACGCTTCGACCGTGCGGTCGAGACCCTCGACGAGTTGGCCTACCGCCTGATCGACGAGCGGCGCGCGAGCGGCGCGGAGGGGGACGACGTGCTCGGCATGTTGCTCGCCGCCCATGACGAGCAGGGAGAAACGCTGCCGCGGCGGCAGGTACGTGACGAGGTGCTGACCCTCGTGAGCGCAGGGCACGAGACCACGGCCAACGCGTTGAGCTGGACCCTGGTGACGCTCGCTCGCCACCCGGAGGTCTGGGAACGGCTGGTGGCCGAGGTGGACGCGGCGGTCGGCGAGCGCGAGCCGACGATCGACGACCTCGGCAATCTGGCCTACGTGCGCCGGGTCCTCGACGAGTCCATGCGGCTCCACCCGCCGGTCTGGACGCTGGGGCGCATCGCGGACGAGCCCGTGATGCTCGGGGACCAGATCACGGTCGCCCCCGACGAGCTCGTGCTCCTCAGTCCATGGATCACCCACCGCCTGCCAGCGTTGTGGGCCGCGCCGCAGCGCTTCGACCCGGAACGCTGGCTCGGGGAGGGCGTCCCGGCCCACCCCTTTGCCTTCTTTCCCTTCGGAGGAGGCGCTCGCAAGTGCGTGGGCGAGGCCTTCGCATATCTCGAGGCGACGCTCGTGCTCACCCGAATCGCGCAGCGCGCTCGGCTGGAGCTGGCGACCGAACCGCCCGTCCCGGAGCCTCAGATCACGCTGGGGGTCGGCAGCGGCGTCCGGATGCGAGTGCGCCAGCGCTGACGGAGTCGGCGCTGGCGCGGAGCGTGGTCAGGTGTGAGTCTCAGTCACACATCTGTGGCAAGCGCTTCACGCTGTGCCGGCACCGCGTCCTCCGGGAGCGCGCCGATCTTGCCGAGGTCCTCGAGGGTCGCGCGGGTGCCGCGGCGCTGCCAGATGGCCGCCACGATGAAGACCGCGTTCATCGCGAAGAGGCGGACGTAGAGGTACACGTCGAGCCGATCGAAGATCGCGCAGATGGCCATCAGGTAGCTGTGCGGCGCGAGGCTGACGATGGCCCACAGCCGCATCGGGCCCTGGTTGTGCTTCCGGTAGATCTCGGCGGTCTCTTCGTTCCGCTCGATGTTGTTCCGGTTCTGGACGGCCAGCGGATCGAGGAGCTTGATGATCTTCTGCTGGGTCTGAACGTAGGGCAGCAGGACGTGCTTCACCGCGAAGTGGGTGATGGCGCCCTTCTCCTTCGCGCGCTCGACCAAGCGGGCGACCTGCTCTGGATCCTCGCCCTCGCCGCCGCGGTCCAACCGGGTCCGCCGCAGGTAGTTTTCCTTGTAGAAGTCGTAGAGCCAGAGGTGCACGGCCGTCAGACCGATGGCCGGGACCATGAGCCAGAGATGCGTCGGGTTCTGGTCCTTGAACCAGAGATGGGCGAACGCCGGGAACACGGTGCAGACCGCCACGATGACGTCCGCAGCGCCGTCCAGCGCGCGGCCGAACTGCGAGGCCTGGTTCTTCGCTCGCGCGAGGATGCCGTCCGCACCATCGAGGATGGCGGCGGTCCACAGGAGCGCTCCGGCGGCCACCATCGCGGTCGGCGTGCCGAAGAGGAAGAAGGCGCCCGAGGCGATGCCGGCGATGATCGCGAGCAGGGTGACCCCGTTGGGCGTCAGAGGGGTTCGGAAGACCGACCACACGAACGCGTACGCCAGCGGCCGATGGACGCAGATGTTGACCGGATCCTCGACCTCGGTGGATTTGAGGAGCGACCGGAAGGGGGGAAGTGTCGGTTTCGGCTGCATCGTCACCCTTGTGGAAAGCAAGACCCGGACCGTTGCATTTTCTGGTCACCAACCCCGATTTCGGGGCCGATCGGGCCGGATCGAGCGTGAACCCAGGCACCCACCGTTGCCGAAAGGCACCACTAGGTGGCTATCCGAGAAGCCACTGAAGCCGCAAATTCACGGCCGTTCGCGCTCGTTGTCGAGCCTACGGCCGGCGCGTAACGCCCATTTCGCGAGATCTTCGCTCGGGCAAAGCGGGCCGACGCCGATCGGTTCCTTGCTGCGGGCACCCTCTGGATCGGTAACCTCGGGTCGGATTCCTCGACGCGACCCTGCGAGCAGGATCGCTCTGCCCATGCTCGAACCCCGCAAGCTCAGCCGCAGCCCTCTCCCGGGGACGTTCCTCGACCGGGTTCCGCCGCACCCGTGGCGCACCCTCCGTCGGGCCGTGCTGGCGATGTCCCGCAAGGAGACGCCACTACTCACCCAGTTGGTGGTCACCCGGCGGTGCAATCTGGCCTGCGGCTATTGCAACGAGTTCGACCACGTCTCCGACCCCGTCCCGACGCGGGTGCTCTTCGAGCGCGTCGACCGGCTGGCGGAGCTCGGCAACTTGGTGCTCACGCTCACCGGCGGGGAGCCGTTCACGCACCCCGACCTCCACGAGGTCGTCGAGCGCGCGGTCGACCACGGGATGATCGTGACGTCCATCTCCAACGCCTATCCGGTGACCCGCCGGCGCATCGAGCAGATGAACGATGCGGGGCTGACGCTCCTGCAGGTCAGCGTCGACAACATGGAGCCCAACGACGTCAGCCAGAAGAGCTGGTCGAAGGTTCGCGCCCGGCTGCTGGTCATGAAGGAGCACGCGAAGTTCAAGGTGAACGTCAACGCCGTGCTCGGCTCGTCCCCACCGGACTCGACCCGAGCGCTCATCGAGGAGATCCGGTCACTCGGCTTCTACATGACCGTCGGCCTGCTGCACGACGAGGCGGGCCAGATCGAGCGGGGCTTGATTGGCGACCGCCTCCCAGAGTTCCACGAGGAGATGCGCGCTCTGTGCCGCAAGAGCCTCTTCCACCGGTTCGGCGAGGGGTGGGAGCAGAAGATGCTCCGCGAGGGGCGTGCGTCGTGGAAGTGTCGCGCCGGCGCTCGGTACCTCTACGTCGACGAGCACGGGATGGTCAGTTACTGCAGCCAGCGCCGCGGCGAGCCCGGGACGCCGATTCTCGCGTACGGCCGGCCCGAGCTCGAACGCGCGCACGCCCAGGCGAAGGGCTGCGAGGACAGCTGTTCCATCGCGTGCGTCCGGCGGGCCTCCAGCTTCGACGAATGGCGCCCACAGGCCAGCGCTCCGTCGCCGTCCGCTCGGGGCGTGATCGTCCACGACGACGGGCGCGTTCAGCTCCCCGTGACGCTCTGAGGGTGCTGAGGCTCACTCACCGTTGGGACTCTTCTCACACGGCCTCGGCTCCAGCGGCCGGAGTGTGGGCCGCGTATGTGAACCACGTCGTGGGATGATGTAGGCTGCGCGCGTCATGCGCCGTTTGCATCTTGCCTTGTTGACCTCCCTCGCCCTCGTGGCCCTCGCCGGTTGTGGCCGCTCGGTTCTGAGCACCGACGACTCCTTCGAGGACGGTGGGCCACCGCGGGATCTGGTCGACACGCCCGACCTGCCGGGCGAGGAGTGCGGCAACGGCTTCTGCGCCCCCGGGGCGGAGAGCTGCAACACCTGCCCGACCGACTGCGGCGAGTGTCCGCGCGACTGCGGTGACGGACTCTGCGGTGGCGACGAGGACTGCGCGAGCTGCCCGGCCGACTGTGGCTTCTGCCGCGAGTGTGGCGACGGCTTCTGCGACCCCGACACGGAGGCGTGCGACAGCTGTCCGGAAGACTGCGGCTCGTGCGCCGGCTGCGGCGACGGTGCCTGCAACGGCGCGGAGACCTGCGCTTCCTGCGCCGAGGACTGCGGCGCGTGCGTTCGTTGCGGCGACGGCACCTGCGCGGCGGACCGCGGCGAGAGCTGCGCGACCTGCCCGAGCGACTGCGGCTTCTGCGACACCTGCGGCGACGGCGCGTGCACGGCGGGCGAGACTTGCTCGAGCTGCCCCCGCGACTGCGGCCTGTGCGAGACCTGCGGCAACGGAAGCTGCGGTGCCGGCGAGGACTGCGCGTCCTGCCCCGACGACTGCGGCTTCTGCGTGACCTGTGGCGACGGGATGTGCGCCGGCAGTGAGAGTTGCTCGAGCTGTCCGGCCGACTGTGGTCGCTGTGAGTTCTGCGGCGACCGCACCTGTGGTACCGGCGAGAGCTGCACGAACTGCCCGGAGGACTGCGGTCTCTGTGAGACCTGTGGCAACGGCCGCTGCGCGACCAGCGAGAGCTGCTCCACCTGCCCGGTGGACTGCGGGCTCTGCGTCCGCTGCGGCGACGACCGCTGCGACGACACGGAGAGCTGCAACTCCTGCCCGGGTGACTGCGGCGTGTGCGACACCTGCGAGGACGGCTTCTGTCGCCCCGAGGATGGCGAGGACTGCCTCAGCTGCCCGGAGGACTGCGACGCCTGCCCGGCGTGTGGCGATGGCACCTGCGACGCCGGCATCGAGAACTGCTCGACCTGCCCGGCCGATTGCGGCATCTGCGCCGGCTGTGGCGACGGTCGCTGTCAGCCGCGCCGCGGCGAGACCTGCGCGAGCTGCGCCCGCGACTGCGGCGCGTGCTCGTTCTGCGGCAACGGCGTTTGCGAGGCCGACGAGTTCGAGAGCTGCACGAACTGCCCTGGTGACTGTGGGGCCTGCCCGGGCGTCACCTGCATCGAGGTGGTGACGTGCACCTTCGGTTGCATCGAGTTGATGTCGTCGCCGCCGAATATCTCGTTCACCTGCATCGCCGACTGTGTCGCGCAGGCGTGCGCGGACGTGCGCTTCTTCGTCGACCAGGTCGTGAACTGCGCCATCTCGCAGATCGGGACCTGCACCGACATCAGCTGCATCATGACGCAGTGCAGCTCGCAGATTGCGGCCTGCCTGACGGCGCCTCGCTGCCCGATGGGCATGTGAACCGTCCCCGGCGGTGCCGCGCGCCACGTCGGCTGGGTTGTTGATGGTGCGGGTCGGTTCGCCGGCCCGCTTCCTACTCGTCCATCCAGGCGGCCCCTACTTCCGGAGGCGGGAAGACCACGTCTGGTCGATTCCGAAGGGGCTCCCCGAACAGGGCGAGTCGCTCTTCGAATGTGCGCGTCGGGAGATGCGCGAAGAGACCGGCTACGAGCCACCGACGCAGGGGTACGTGGACCTCGGCGTGGTCCGGCAGAGTCGCAAGGACGTCCATGCGTGGGCCTTCCGCGACGACGACTGGGACCCAGCCGACCTGGTGAGCGAGCCCTTCGAGCTCGAGTGGCCCCCGAAGTCGGGAACGATGGCGTCGTTCCCGGAGGTCGACCGGGCGGCGTTCTTCACGCTCGAGGAGGCGGCGCCACGGATCGTGAAGGCGCAGCTGGAGTTGATCGCGCGCGCGGCCGAGCGGGTCGACGAGCTGTGAAGGGGGCGGTCGGAGTCGGCTCCCCAATCACTCCGGGTCGATGACGGGGCGGTCGATCACCACCGTGACCGCATCCTCCTGTTCCGGACTGAACTCGACGACCAAGTGGTGGACGCCTCGCTGGAGGGTCACTTCGAGGTCTTCCTCGCCTCGGGCCACGCAGCTCATCGGGTCGGCCTCGGCGCCGAGCAGGAACGTGCGGGCGCCCTCGTCCGCGAAGACGTTCACCTCGAGTCGAGTCTCCTCCTCGACGCGAATCCGATAAACCCGCTCTGCGCCTCCGGAGGGCTCGGCGCCGTCGCAGCCATAGGCGGTCAGGGCGCTCCCCTCGGCCGGAGCGAATCGCTCTCCGAAGGGCACGCGGGTGAGCTGGAGCGGCGCCTCCGCCGTTCCTTCGCCCGCCATCTCGCGGGGCTCCGGATCCGGCGCGCCTTCGCCGACGATCACCGTTCGGCGCAGACGGTCGAGCAGCTCGAGGGTCCGGAGGTTCCGCTGGTTGCTCCCGTGCTGCAGGCCGTCCTCGCTCATCACACAGGCGCGCCCGCGTCCGCCGTCGAGGAGCGTGTTCGGATGGACCCCGTCGCCAGCGAGGCCGCGGCCGGGGAGGGCGTCCTGGGCGACGTAGAAGTCGAGATAGGGCACCTGCCACGCCTGCGCGATGGCGCGGCTGATCCGGTTGTAGCGCTTGGCCCAGCCGTCCATCTCCGGGTCGTCGCCCCGCGGCGAGGTCGCTCCGACGATCGGGATGAGGCCCCGGTCGAGCAGCTGGTCGAGCATCCGCTCGAGACGCTCGGCGAAGCTCCGCGGTCGACGTGCCTGGACGTCGTTGCCGCCAAAGAACACGAGCGCGAAGCGTCCATCGGTCGCGCGGGCCTCCCGGAGGGCGCGCGAGGGGCGGCCCCCGAGCCCCTGCCGGAGCGACCAGCCCACCTGGGCGGCCTCGCTCTCTCGCGCGAAGGGGTTCGAGCCACCGGCGTTGCCGCCGCGGAAGAACTCGAGGGTCTCGGCCAGCTCGTCGTGCTCGGCGAGGTCGAGGTTGTCGCCGTCATAGGCGAAGCAGTGGAGGAACGCGCGGCTCTCGACCGAGGAGCCGCCGAGCTTGATGAAGACGTCGTCCCGGTGCTCATGGCTTTCGCGGAGCGCGCGCAACCGGGCGACGATGGCTGGGGTCAGGGCGGAGTGGATGGCCGGGGCCACCCAGGTGAGCGCCGGGTCGGGCGGCGGGTCGGGGATGAGGCGGACCTCTTCGGCCGACTCCGGCTCGGAAGGCGCGGGCGTCGGCGCCGGTCGTTCGTCGCCGGTCGGCGCTGGAGCCTCCGCGGTCTCCGCCGGCTCGGGCGGGGTGGCGCAGGGCGCGAGCGCACTGATGGCCGCGACACTCAGCCCGAGGGCGACCGCTGCGTGCACCGGGGACGACACTCGCTACCGATAGCACGGGAGCGGCGGTGGCTCCCCTTTGCGGCATGCGGGGTGGCGAGGGGGCCCCCATCGGGCCATCCTCCGCCCGACATGCCCCTCGACGCCGCATTCGTGAGTGACTGCCCGTACGGCCCCGGTGGCCTGCTGATCGACGAGCTCCTCGAGGTCGACGAGGAGGCCAGCCGGGTCGTGGTTCGCATGCCGACCCACCCGGAGCTGCCCCTCACCCGCGAGCAACGCGCACACCCGGTCTTCCATCCGCGCCACGTCAGCGGTGGCCTGATGGTCCACATGACCGGCATGGTCGGCTTCGTTCACGCCTACTACGTCCTCGGTCTCCGCCACGCGGAGGGCTGGATCGGCTACGGCGGGCGGATCTACGACGCGCGCTTTCTCGCTCTGGCGGAGCCGGGCGAGCCCCTGCTCCTCGAGGGCGAGGCGACCAAGGTGCGTCGTCGGGCCAAGCAGATCTTTGCTCGCTACCGCTTCCGCTTCACTCAGGGCGAGAGCGAGGTCTACGTGAGCGAGCAGGCGGCGATGTGGATGCGGGTCGAGGCCGGCGACCAGCCGGAGGCGGGCACCGCCGCGCGGGAGCACGTCTGATGCATCGCCGGAAGCTCACGATCGCCACGCCGGGGCGCGCCACGCTCGAGATCACCGGTGAGGTGCAGGCCGCAGTGGCGGAGTCTGGCGTGACCGAGGGGGTCGCCAATGTCTTCGTCCACCACACCAGCTGTTCGCTGATGATCAACGAAAACGCCGATCCTGCCGTTCAGCGGGACCTCGAGGCCTTCCTGGCTCGGCTCGTCCCGGACGGCGACCGGCTCTTCGAACACACCGCCGAGGGCCCGGACGACATGCCCGCCCACGTGCGAACCGCCCTGACCGCCACCACACTCACCATCCCCGTGGAGGGGGGGCGTTGCGCTCTTGGAACATGGCAGGGGATCTACCTGTTCGAACACCGACACCGACCCCACACCCGTCGCGTGACCATCACCACATGGGGGTAAAGCGTTAAGGCAACGCTGTGTTTTCGTTGAGAAATGTAAAACTCGCCCGCATGGCTTGACTCACCCCTGGCCCGGATCCAGTCTTTGTGGACCGAATGGTCCAGAATGACGAAAGGGGTCATCGATGAGTCGACCCGAGAACGAGAGCACGGCGACGGCGAGCGCTTCGGCACCCGCGCGCCTCGACAAGGATCTGGTAGCGGAGCTCGAGCCCACCCTGATGCGCTACGCGCGGCGTCGGGTGGCGACCGAAGAGCAGGCCCGCGACCTCGTGCAGGAGACCTGGCTCGCGGCCCTCGGCGGTATCGACCGCTTCGCCGGCCGCTCGAGCCTGCGCACCTGGCTGGTCAGCATCCTCCGCCGGAAGATCGTCGACTCCCACCGTCGCAAGCGACCGAAGGTGACCTTCGAGGAGCACCACACCCCTCCGGTCGACCCGCCCCGTGAGCGCTTCGATGACGCGGCCGCGCTTCAAATGATCCACGAGGAGCTCCCCAGCCTGCCGCGCCGCGAGCGCCAGGCGGTGACCTTCGTCGACGTCGAAGGCCTCTCCCGTGAGGAGGCCGCCAGTCGGATGGGCGTGAAGCGCACCGCGCTGCGGGTGATGCTCCACCGCGGTCGTCGCCGACTCAACGACAAGCTCAGCGCCGCCGGCCACGCCTTCAGCTGACGCCCGGTAGGCGTGGCCTGACGGCGTCGAAGACGAAGTCGACGTCCGGGCGGAGGTCGGCGAGCCGTTCTCGCTCACCCTCCGCCAAGGGGACGCCGATGAGAACCACCCGCTGCAGCGCGCTCATCGACGCGATGCACGCGGGGAGGCGCTGGAGAGGGTTGAAGCTCACGCCCAGCGACACCAGCCCATCGAGTCGAGCGAGAGCCTCGGGCAGCGCCGCCAGCTGGTTGCGGTTCAACTCCAGCCGAGTCAGTGACGGGAGCTCCCACACTTCGGCGGGGACTTCCGTGAGCCCCGCCCGATTCAGGTGCAGCTGCCGAAGACGCACGCAGCCCGAGAGGCCCGCGAGATCCAGGTCGTTGGTGTCATCGATGCGCAGCACCTCGAGCGGGGTGTCGGACAGACCGGCCGGGAGCGCCTCCAGCGCCGTGGCGCTGAGGTTCAGCGACGTCAGCCGTTCGAGCGACGACAGGTCGGCGATCCGTGCGAGCGGGTTGTGGGACGCGGAGAGATGCTCGAGCCGGCGAAGCCGGCCCAACCCGCTGGGCAGGTCGAGCAACCGGTTGTGATCGAGCTCGAGTCGCTCGAGCTCGGCGAGCGAGAAGAGTGCTGCGGGCAGACGTTCCAGCTGGTTGGTCGAGAGCTGGAGTCGCCGAAGGCGCGTGAGCCGACCGATCGCCGGTGACAACCCGCTCAGGTAGTTGTGGCGAAGATCCAGTCGCTCCGCTTCGTGGGCATCCCAGACGACGGCCGGGACCGCGGCGTTCAATCGGCGCAAGAGTTTCAGCGAGCGCGCGCCAGGCTCGAGTGAGAGCGGGGCCGTGACGAGGAGGAGCGCGTCTCGGAGCCATCGCTCGATCCAGTCGAGAAACGAGAGCGCGTCGCCGGTGTCCGCGTCGTGTTGCGGACACCAACCGAAGTCGCCCACCGTCCAGACCTCGCCCCGCATCGGTCCCTCGAGGACGAGTGCCGTGTACCAGCCACAGCCGCCGTGCGAGAGCTCGAGCACGCCCTCCCGACTCCGGGGGTCGGCCTCCACGAACGCGCCGGTATCGCGGCCAGAGCGGCGTGCGTCGACGACCTCGCGGCCATCCGCCGGATCGAGCGGGAAGGGCGATCGGAGGTGCTCGCCGGGCTCGTCGAGTGACTCGGCCACGCTCAGCCCATAGCCGGGCCCTGCCCCGCCCGCGCTGACCTCCAGGAGGAACCGACGAAACTCCTCGGGCAAGCGAATGCCCGCGTTTCCTTCGAACGCCGCGACGCGCTCTTCGTCGAGTGGCGGCAGCCGCCGGTAGCCATGCCCAGTCGGTGGCTCGGAGCCGTGCACGCGATAAGCCACGTCGAGCCGGCTCAGCTCGTCGAGGTCCTCACGGATCGCGCGCAGTCGCTCGGAGAGGCTCGCCTCCATGGAGACAGGGTCGCGCGACGCCGCCCTGCTGTCGACGCTACTCGATGAGCCAGGTGCGGTGCGGCTCACCCTGGAAGTCCCGCGGGACGGTCTGTCGGGTGATCTCCTTCACCTGCCGGCCGCGGATCGGGTCGAGCTCGAAGTCGCGTGCGTGGGTCGAGAAGAAGAGCGCGCCGCCCGGCGCGAGACACTCGAGCGAGCTCTCGATGAGCTCCGCATGGTCGCGCCGCAGGTCGAGCTCGTCGGCGCGACTCGAGCGGCTGAAGCTCGGCGGCGCCAGGAGGATCGTGTCCCACCGCTGGCGGCCGCGGACGTGTGAGAGGAAGCGGCGAACGTCGAGCGGCTCGAAGACGTGGTCCTTCGGGTCGAGCTCGTTGCGCCGGAAGTTGTCCTCGCCCCAGGCCAGATAGGTCTTCGACAGGTCGACGCTGGTCACGTTGGCGCCACCGGCCGCAGCCACCACGCTCGCCGTGCAGGTGTAGGCGAAGAGGTTGAGGAAGCGGCCGTCGCCGACTCGCTCGGCGGTCATGGCGCGCAGGTCGCGGTGGTCGAGGAAGAGCCCGGTGTCCAGGTAGTCCTGGAGGTTCACCTCGAAGCGGTGCGGTCCTTCGTGGACGACGTGTCGTTCGCCCGTGGCCTGTCGCTTCTCGTACTGCTGCTCACCGCGCGCGCGCACTCGCAGGTGCACGTCTTTCTCGTCGAGCTCGAGGACCTCCTGGACGACCAGCAACGTGTCGCGCAGCCGAGCCTCGGCGAGGCCGGGGTCGATCTTGCGCGGCCGATGGTGCTCCTGCACGAGCGCGGCGTCGCCGTAGCGGTCGATCACCACGTTGTACTCGGGGATCTCGGCGTCGTAGATGCGGTAGGCGTCGAGGTCGCGCTTCTTGGCCCACTTCCGAAGCCGCTTGAGGTTCTTGCGCAGCCGGTTGACCAGCATCTCCGCTTCCGGTCGCCGCCGCGGCTTGCTCGGCTTCGCGTCCTCCGCGATGGCGTAGCTGGCGAAGGTGCAGCGGATGGGGCCGTTGTAGAGCGTCTGTCGGTCGCGGCTCTTGAGGCCGAGCTGCTTGAGCATGCGTGGCTCGCCCGTGATCACATGAGCCTCCCAGCCAGGGAAGTGGCGGAAGGTGGTGCCGAGATCCAGGTGGGCTCGGAGCGCGTCGCCGCTCGCGCCGAGCCGTTCGCCGTAGGGCGGGTTCACGACCAGGTGGCCGGGTTCGCTCCCGAAGGGGCGTGCGTCGATGGCCGGGCCCTTCTCGAGGAGGACGCCGTGCACGCCGGCGCGCCGAAGGCTCTCGCCGGCTCGGCGCAGCGACTCTGGATCGGTGTCGCGACCGCGAATCGCGATCGTGGCGTTCTCGCGCGCCTTCGCTTCGAGCTCGAGCGAATCCTTGATCTTCCGGAACGCCACCTCGTCGTGACCACGCCAACCACCCAGCAGGATGGACCTGCCGGGCGGGACCGCGCGCGCCATCAACGCGGCTTCGACCAGCAGCGTGCCGGAGCCGCACATGGGGTCGAGCAAGGGTTGCGAGGGCTTCCAACCGGAGGCGTGCAGGATCGCCGCCGCCAGCGTCTCCTTGAGCGGCGCCTTCGCGCCCCGCGGTCGATACGCCCGGCGGTGCAAGGAGCGCCCCGCCAGGTCGAGGGCCAGCGTGACCTCGTCGGCGAAGTGGACGTGGAAGGCGACGTCGGGCTCGTCCCGATCGACGTCGGGCCGGCGTCCAGCCCGATCGCGCAGCCGGTCCACGAGCGCGTCCTTCACTCGCTGTTGGAGGTAGCGCGCGTGGATCTTCTCCCTCGAGCCGATGGCGGTCCGAATGGCGAAGGTGTCGTCCGGTCCGAGGTGCTGCTCCCAGGGAAAGTCCATCAGGATGGGGTAGAGCGCGTCAGCGTCGGCCACGCCCTCGGCATGGCCGAGCGGCCAGAGCACGCGCTGCGCGATCCGTGAGCCGAGCATCGCTCGATAGGCCGCCTGGAGGCCGCCCCGGCCCTCGACCGCGCCGATGCCGGCCTCTGCGTCGACCCCGAGGGCCTCGAGCTCGTTCACCAGCAGCGCCTCGGTGCCCCGGGCGCAAGTGATGGCGAAGGTGTTGGGTCGCGGCGCTCTCATTGGTTCAACGTCACGATCCACAGCTCGCTCGGGCCCGTGCGCTGGCCGCGATACTGGTTGTCCACGAGGAGCGCCACCCGATCGTCGTCGAGGCGGACGATCCCTTCGAAGTTCGGCTGTTGGTCGAGGGAGCGGACCCAGTCGTCCAAATCGACCACCACCCGCGACTCCACCCTCACCGGCTCGCCGGGCCGTGGGGGCGGGAGGTCGAAACCGAGGATCCGGGTCACGCCGAAGTGGCGCTCGACGGCGAGGACCTCGGCGCCGCCGTCGGACGCGAGCCGGCAGGTGATCCCGGCGAGCTTCCCGGTCTCGGAGCTGAGCCGGACCTGGTACGCGCTCCACTCCCCGTTCGCGCGTCGCCAGGCCAAGGGCGCGAAGCGCCGACCGCCCTCGCTGCCCGTCAGCTCGGCGGCTACGACCACTCCGTCGTCGCCAACGGCGCACAGACCCTCCAGCCCACGGTTGTGCATGCTGTGGAGCCCCCAGAGCTCGTAGGGACATTCGTAGGCCTCCCGGACCCGCGCGACCGAGCCGTCGAACTCCAGCAGGTAGAGGTGATCGTGAGGTCGGTCGTCGCCGTCCATCTCCGTGCCCACGAGGAACTCACCGTTCCCGCGGTAGCTGAGGGCTTCGGCTTCCACGCCCTCGGGCATGCCCTCGATCGGGTAAGCGGTGACCGCACCTGTCTCACGATCGATGCGAAGGAGCTCTCGGCGTTCCTCCGGGATCGCCCAGAGCGATCCGTCCGGGCCCATGGCCAACCCACTCAGCCCCGGCGCGTCCGTCTCCAGGTGGATGGGATCGTTGGGCAAAGGCCGGGTGCAGCCGAACGCCAGGACCGCCACGAGGGCAACCGAGCGGCCGCGAGGGTGGCGTCGTCGCACCGGCGGATTAACCTCTCGCCAGCCTTCCGGCGCAAGCGTCGCGCGATCGATCCGTCACCCGGTGTCCTTTGGGCTCGGGCCGCCGATCCGCAACCCGCGACGCAACTCCCCCCGGCCGATGGCGACAACCGCCACATGCTCGACCCCAGCCCCGTGACCGATCCCGCTCCCTCCGACGCCGTTCAGCGAGCGCTCGAGGAGCGCTTCGGGCTCGAGGCCTTCCGGCCATGGCAGCGAGAGGCGATCGACGCTCTGCTCCAGGGACCCAAGCGTGTACTCGTCGTGGCACCCACCGGCGGCGGAAAGTCGCTGACCTACCAGCTCCCGGCGGTCGTCCTCGAGGGGACCACCGTCGTCGTCTCGCCGCTGATCGCCCTCATGGAGGACCAGGTCCGCGGGCTGCGCGAGCGCGGCATCGAGGCGACCTATCTCGCGTCGACGCTCTCGCGGGCCGAGGTCTCCGAGCGGGAGCGTGGCATCGCGCAGGGGCGCTACCAGCTGGTCTACGTCGCGCCAGAGCGGCTCGGGAACCGCTGGCTCGTCGAGCTCCTCCGCAAGGTCGCCCCACCGCTCATCGCCATCGACGAGGCGCACTGCATCAGCCAGTGGGGCCACGACTTCCGGCCGGACTACCTGCGCCTCGGCGAGCTCCTGCGCGAGCTCGACCCCCGCCATGTGCTCGCATGTACGGCGACCGCGACGCCGCTCGTGCGCGACGAGATCCTCGAGCGCCTCGATCTCGGTCCCACCGACGTGGTGCTCCGCGGGTTCGCCCGGCCCAACCTCCACCTCGAGGCGGCGCCCGTCGACTCGAAGAAGGCACGCATGCGTGCGCTCGCGGACGCGCTCGCCGACGCGATCGGTCCGCCGGGTGAGCCCACCAGCGGAGCCGCGATCGTCTACGCCGCGACCCGCAAGGAGTCCGAGAAGGTCGCGCGGACCTTGGCCGACCAGGGCTACGATTGCTCCGCCTACCATGCGGGGCTCCCCAGCGAGGAGCGCGCCGAGGTGAACGCGCGCTTCGGTGCAGGCCAGCTCGACGTGGTCGCCGCGACGAACGCCTTCGGGATGGGCATCGACCGCCCGGACATCCGCTTGGTCGTGCACGTGCAGGCGCCCGGCAGCATCGAGGCCTACTACCAGGAGGTCGGTCGCGCGGGGCGCGACGGCCTGCCGGCGAAGGGGCTGCTGATGAGCGCCAGCCGTGACCTCGGGTTGCGCCGCTTCCTCATCGAGTCGGGGACCTCGAACACGGAGCACGTCGAGCGCCAGTGGTCGCTCTTCCTCGATCTCATGCGCTACGTCGAGGCCGGCAGCTGCCGCCACGACTTCATCCTCCGCTACTTCGGCGACGAAGAGGAGATCCTCGGGGGTTGCGGCCACTGCGACGTCTGCGCGCGGATGGACGAGGGCGACGTGCCCGCGGTCACGCCCGCGGACGAAGAGCTGGTGCGGAAGGCGTTGGCCGGGGTCGCTCGCACGAAGGGGCGAGTCGGCATGCGCTCGGTCGCCGACATGCTCGCGGGCCGCGGCGGCAAGAAGCTCAGTCGCTGGGGCTTCGACCGCTTGAGCACCTTCGGTCTGCTCGAAGGCGAATCGAGCGAGTGGCTCGTTGCGTTGCTTCGGCGTCTCGTCACTGCGGGCTACGCCACCATCAGCGGCGACCGCTACCCACTGATCGGCATGACGCGGCTCGGCTGGGAGGTGATGAAGGGCGAGAAGTCGGTGCGGGTGATCGCGCCGAGCAAGAACCAGCGCCGACGCAAGAAGGGCAGCCGACCGGACCGTCCCGTGGGGGTGGAGGGTGAGCTCTTCGACGCGCTGCGCGAGGCTCGCCGGGCGCTCGCCAAGGAGCACGGCGTCCCCGCCTACGTGGTGTGTAGCGACCGCACGTTGCTCGAGATCGCTGCCGTCGCGCCGGCGGACGCGTCGTCGCTCGAGGACGTCTACGGAATGGGCCCGTCCAAGGTCGCGCGCTTCGGCGACGCGTTGCTCGCGGTCGTCTCGCAGCACTCCTGAGAGCCTCCGCAGCCGTGTGCAGCGAACGTGTGCATCGAGGATCGCCGGCACAGGCAATCCCACGCTCGTTCCCACGCTGAGCCCCACGGGGGCTTTGCATCGTGCTCTTCATGGACACGACGCAAGCACCCACCGACGCCCGCGGCTACGCCGTCTTCAGCAAGGGGACCGTTGGCGAGCTCCACGTCTTCGTGCACCGCTGCGTGGACCAGGGCGCGATCGAGCTTGCCGCCTCGACCCTTCGCGTGGCGCTCGACTCGGTCCCGGCCACCCAGGACTCCGGTTGGGTCCACCTCCACTGGCATCAGCTCGTGCTGGACGTGGAGCTGGGCCGCTGGCGCGAGGCCCATCGTCGCTTCCTCGACCGCGTGCTCCCCGCCGTGAGCGCCGGACAGGCACGGACCGATGGCCCGTCCGGGCTGTGGGTCCTCGCGCTCGATGCTCCGTGGCGGCGCCCGGTGCTTCCCTGGGGAGCCGTGGCCGACGTGGCCCGGTCGAACCTGGACGAGCCCGACCCCTTCCTCGCACTCCACGACGCTCTGGCGCTCGCCGGCGCCGGTGACCGCCTCGGGCTCGATGCGTGGATCGCTCGTCGGTCCGATCAGAAGGACTCGGCCATCCTCCGCGTGGGCGAAGGGCTGCGTGCCCAGCTCCGCGGTGAGCAGGCCGAGGCGACCCGGCTGCTCGGCAGCGCGCGCCCCGGCCTCCGCCAGCTCCACGGCAGCGCGGCGCAGCTCTCCATCTTCCAGCGCATCGCCCTCGGCGCGAGCGCCGCGCTCCCCGCGGCTGCGTGACTTCCGGGCCGCGGCTCGGCCCTCGGCTCCCCAACCCCCACCACACCCCAAGAGACACGAGAAGATCATGACCCAGACCCAGACCACTCAGCCCACCGCCGCCCCCGCCCAGAAGAAGGAGAAGGTCGCCATCAACGGCGTCGACGTCCCGACCGTCATGGCCACCCTCGGTGCGGTCGCCGCTCAGCCCGAGATCGCGCACTTCACCTTCCGCGCGACCAACCGCTGGATCAGCGGCACCCACAGCAAGACCACCATGGGGCCCTTCGATGGCGCGGGTGGCACGCACGAGCACACCACTCGCTTCGAGCTCGACGGAGACCATCCGCGGGTGCTCGTCGGTGGGGACCAGGGGCCGACGCCGGTCGAGCTGGTCCTCCACGCGCTCGCGTCGTGCCTCATGGCCGGCGTCGCGAACGTCGCGTCCGCGCGCCAGGTGAAGCTCGACTCGGTCACCGCCGAGCTCACGGGCGAGATCGACCTCAACGGTGTCTTCGGTCTGAACCCCGACGTCCGGAACGGATTCTCGAAGGTCGAGGTCCGCTTCGACATTCAGGGCGACGCCAGCCCCGAGCAGCTCCAGAGCATCCTCGCCAAGTCGCAGCAGCGCTCCGCCGTCTTCGACATCGTCACGAACGGGATCCCCGAGATCACCATCGGGACGAAGGCCTGACACCGCCGGGATGGCCCGCGTCGGGGGTCACCCCGACCCGGCGCGGGCGATCCCACGCCCGTTCACACGGTCGTGCACACGGTCGCGACCCAGGTTCGCTTGCAGGAGCCGGTGGAGGCTCCCGATGAAGGAGAGATGAGAGATGTCCCTGAACACCGAGCTACTGACCTCGAGCTTCGAGCTGGTCATCGAGCGTCAGCCCGAGCTGACGACCCGCTTCTACGAAATCCTGTTCGAGCGCTATCCCCAGGCGAAGCCGCTCTTCGGTCGGAACACGCAGCCCGCCCAGGCTCAGATGCTCGCCGAGGCCCTCGCGGCCGTGATCGAGCACCTCGAGGACGCCCCTTGGCTCGCCCACAACCTCGGCGCCCTCGGCGCCCGTCACGCCGACTACGGCGTGACGGAAGAGATGTATGCCTGGGTCGGCGACGCACTCCTCGCGACCCTCGCGGAGGTCGCTGGCGACGACTGGAGCCCGGCCCTCGCTCAGGCGTGGACCGACGCCTACGGCGCGATCGCCAGCCTGATGCAGGCCGGCGCCGCCGAAGCCGCAGCCTGACCCCCTGCGAGGGGCACTAGCCTCTCGGGCCGTCGCATCGATCGGGCCCCCGCGACCGGGGACCCGGTGGTAGCCTCCCACGCGGAGTGACGGAGATCCGAGTGCTAGGGCCCCTCGAGGTCTGGCGCGATGGGGAGGCCATCGCGCTGCCGCGTTCGCGGAAGACGCGGATGCTCCTGGCGTACCTCGCCCTGACGGGGCGGGAGCAACGTCGGGAGCGACTCTGCGAGCTGCTGTGGGACGTCGCCGACGATCCTCGCGGCGCGCTGCGCTGGAGCCTCAGCAAGCTTCGGAAGGTCGTCGACCAGAAGAAGCAGAAGGTCATCGTCGCCGACCGAACGGTCATCGGCCTCGATCCCGCGAGCCACACCACCGACCTCGCCCGGGTGAAGGCCGCGGTCGCGTCGAAGGAGACCGAGCTCGGGGAGCTCGAGTCGATGGAGGCCGCCTTCCGCGGGCCGCTGCTCGAGGGGCTCGAGCTGCCGGACTTCGACGAGATCGGCTCCTGGCTCTACGCCCAGCGCGAGGAAGCGCGCCGGCTTCACCTCCAGCTCGCGCAGCGGCTCCTCGACGGGCTCGAGGCGGACCCAGAGCGCGCCGTCCAGCTCGCGCGCCGCGTCGCGCGGCTCGAGCCCTATGACGAGGGGCAGCGCCTTCGGCTCGTTCGACTGCTCAACGCGGCGGGGCGGCGTGACGAGGCGCAGCAGCAGCTCGACGCCACGAAGGCGATGCTCGCCGAGCTCGGGAGCAAGCCGAGTCCCGCCTTCTACGAGCTTCAGCGTTCGGTGCGGACTCCGAGCGCCGTAGCGGCCGACGCGCCGCTCCCGGAGCCTGCGGCTCCGGTACGGACTCCGGCCGTGTTTCGCACGAGCGTCCATGGCCACTCTCTCGTCGGTCGCGATTCGGAGGTCAGCTCGGTCAAGGACCTGCTTGCCGAGGTACTCGAGCGAGGCACCATGGGGGCCGCGCTGATCAGTGGCGAGACCGGCATCGGAAAGAGCCGCTTGCTCTTCGAGCTACGGGTCGAAGCGCTGCGGCAGGACGTGAAGGTCCTCGCGTGCACGGCATTCGAGGCGGAGGGCCGGCGGCCCTATGGTCCCTGGATCGATGCGCTCACCGCCGCCCTCCCGCGCGGCACGCTCACCATCGCGCTGGACCGCCTGGCGGCCGGTGGCGACGACACCGAGGGGATCTTCCACGCCGTGGCTGCGAAGCTCGCGGAGCTCCCGCCCTTCGTCCTGATCTTCGACGACATCCAGTGGCTGGACCCGGCGTCGGCGCAGCTGGCGAGCTTCATCGCACGCGCGTTCCGCCACCAGCCGGTCCTGATCGCCATCGCGGCTCGCTCTGGTGAGGTCCCCGAAGCCAGCGAGGTTCCGCGTTTCCTCAGAGGGCTGCGCCGCGACCGGGTGCTCCGCGAGATCGAGCTGGTGGGGCTCGACGAGGCGCAGACCCTGGCGCTGATGGAGACTGCCGGCGGTGACGCGAGTCCTGCTCGGGCGAAGCAGAGCGGCGGGAACCCACTCTATGCGCTCGAGCTCGCGCGGGCGGCCGAGGGTGACGAAGAGTCGCTGCGGGCGCTCGTCCGAGACCGGATCGAAGCGCTCCCCCCCGAAGCCGAGACGGTGCTCTCGTGGGCGTCCGTGCTGGGCGTGGTCTTCGACCCGACCTGGATCCCGAAGGTCAGCGGGATGGACGACGAGGCCTTCCTCAACGGCCTCGACGTCCTCGAGCGGCGCGCGCTGCTCAGCATCCCGGACAGCGGACCGAACACCGATCGGCTGCGCTTTGCCCACCAGCTGGTGCACTCCATCACGTATGCCGGGCTCTCCGACGCTCGACGGAAGCTGATGCACCGGCGGATCGCCGATCACATGGAGCGGCCCGAGGTGGCTTTCGATGCGCTCGAGCTCGCACGCCACGCATCCGCTGCCGGCGAGCCGGCGCGGGCGGCCGACGCCTGCCTCGCCGCTGCGCGCGGGTGCCTGCTCGTCTTCGCGCGTCGAGAGGCGCTGCGTCTCGCGCGGTTCGCAGCGCGTTCGGCGAAGGAGCTCCCCGAGCCGAGCCAGACCGAGCGGGCCGTGGCCGCGACCTGCGCGATGGTGTCCGCGCGCCACCCGTCGATGGGGGGCCGAGGACCGGAGGTGCTCGAGGCGCTGGCCGAGCGGGCCATCGATCTCGGGCTCGGCGGACCGGCGTGTGAGGCGCGCATCCTGGCGGCCGAGCTGCGCTGGGACGCGGGCGAGAACGAGGCGGCCATTCGGCTCCTCGAACGCGCGCCGGCGACCGCGGAGCCTGCCGACCAGGCTCGCGTCGCAGCCGCGCGAGCACGCATGGCGCTCCGCGTGGGGGAGGACGCGGAGCTCCCAGAGGGCGCCGAGGGCCTCGAGTCGCTCGAGGCCGCAGCGCTCCTCGCACGCTCCCAGGGAGACCACGACACCGCGCATCGTCGGCTGGAAGAGGCGCTCGAGCTCGCGCGGGCCCTCGGCGACCGGCGCAGCACGATCCGCTTGGCGATCCTCGCGGTGGAGACGCTGCTCGACCGCGGGATGGTCTTCGACGCGCTCCAGCACGCCGAGGAGCTGGAACGACGGGTCGAACGAGACCACGCACTGCGCTCGGATCCAATCCACGTACGCGGCACGGCGTCCCTCGTACGAGCGATGCTCGGGCGACCGGGCGCGGCCGAGGCGCTCCGGGCGGCCATCGCCGAGCTCGAGGAGCTCGGCGCCGGGCCTCCGCTCACGGCCCTGGCCCTCCGCGCAGCCGAGCTCCACGCCCAAAAGGGTGAGGCGGACGAGGAGCGACGGCTTCGCGCGTTGGCCAGCCAGGCTCCTTTGGCCTGAATCCGTTGTCGGGGCGGTAGGCCAAAGCGTACGATAGCCGCTCGCCATGGCCCATTGCGCCCACTGCGGGAAGACGCTCCGCCTGGACTCGGACTCCTGCCCCGACTGCGGCGCGGCACGTCCCGAGCACGGATTCCCCAGCGACGACCGGATCGGTGAGTTGGTCGCGGGTGGCCAGTACCGGATCGTCGGTCGGCTGGGGGAAGGGGGCTTCGGTGTGGTCTACGAGGCCGAGACCGTGGTCGGAGGGCTTCGGCGTGCGTTGAAGGTACTCGGCGCCCGGTGGGCCAAGGACGCGGCAATGCGTGAACGCTTCACCACCGAGGCCAGCATTCTCGAGGGCGTCCACCATCCCAACATCGCGCGCTGCTACGCGGCGGGGATCCTGAGCGACGCGGGCGAGCTCTACCTCCTCCTGGAGCTGGTTCGGGGAACCGGTCTGCACACCATGCTCCGCAGCGAGGGCCCCTTCGAGCCTCGTCGGGCCGTGCGGCTCGCGAAGCAGATTGCTTCCGGGCTGCAGGTCGCCCATGGCGCCGGCGTGGTCCACCGGGACCTCAAGCCGGACAACGTCCTGGTCATCGACCCTGGTACGCCCGGCGAGCGGGTGAAGCTGGTGGACTTCGGCATCGCGAAGGCGCTCGAGGACGGCGTGGCGCGAACGATGACCATCGCTGGAACACCGGAGTACATGGCGCCGGAGCAGTTCGAGCCAGGTCGAGCGCTGGACGCGACCGTCGACCTCTATGCACTCGGTGCGCTTCTCTTCGCGCTCCTCACCGGGCAGCCGCCGCACAAGGGAGAGTCGGTCGCGGCGGTCCGCGCGCAGCACTCGGGTGACGGGGAGCTTGGGCCGCGGCCGAGCGTGCGCCGCAAAGAGCTGGAGTCGCTCCCGGCGCTCGACCTCCTCGTGGCTTCGTTGCTCAGCGGGAGCCCGAGCAAGCGCCCGGCGAGCGCTGACGTGGTGGTCGAGGAGCTCGCGCGCATCGAGCACGCCATCGACCGTGGGACCCGGAAGGGCGCGGAGATCAGCTTGCTCGGCGCGCTCTGCGCGGTCCCGTCCGAGAGCTCGTGGCTGGCGCTCCAGCAGTATCTCGCTGAACAGGAGGACCCAGCCGTGGTCGCGCAGGCGGAGCGCTTGCTCGGGTCATGGCCCCACGGGTTGCGCCGTGCCACCAACGCGCTCTGGGAGCGGAGCAAGCGCGGGTCGCTGCACCGGCTCTGGCCACTGGTTCGCGACCTGGATCTGTCCGGTCGAGACCTGGACGACGAAGCCATCGAGCATCTCGCGCAGAGTCCGGCGCTCGCCCGCCTCACGAGCTTGGACCTCTCCCGCAACCGGATCACCAACAACGGCGTCGAGGCTCTCGCGGCGTCGCCTCATCTGGCGAAGCTCGAGCGACTCGACCTCTCGGGCAACCGAATCTCGTCGCGCGGGCTCGAGGCGCTCGTGGCCGGCACGGTCGGCGCACTCCGAGAGCTGCGGCTCGCCGACAACGGGATTGGAACCCGCGGCGCCGAGGCGCTCGCGAAGAGCGAATGCGCGCTCGAGGTGCTGGACCTCTCCCGGAACGACCTCGGGCCGGAGGCGCTCACCGCCCTCGCCGAGGCGGAGTGCCTCCGGGGCCTTCAGCGGCTGATGCTGAGCGGGAACCGGATCGGCCCGGACGGCGCGGCGGCGCTCGCCGTCTCCTCGACGGTTCGCAGCCTCCAGTGCGTGGACCTGACGCGGAACGCCATCGGTCCGAGCGGCGCCGCTGCGCTGGCGCTGAGCGACGCCCTTCGGTCGGTTCGGCGCCTCTCGCTCGCCGGCAACACCCTCGGCCGTGAGGGGCTGAAGCTCTTGCTGGCCTCCCGAACGCTCGAGCGCCTGCAGGAGCTGGACCTCGGCGGGAACGAGCTGGGCCCTGCGGGGGCGATGGTGCTCGCCAGCTCGCC
Source organism: uncultured Sandaracinus sp. (assembly GCA_964462035.1). Lineage (GTDB taxonomy): Bacteria > Myxococcota_A > Polyangia > Polyangiales > Houyiibacteriaceae > UBA1660. Next base: position 157,103 of record CAYXAP010000002.1, on the reverse strand, counting down.
AATCGTCCGACGGCTCTGGGCGCTTCGGGTCCAAGGCAACGGCCTCGGCGATGCGGGGGTGGCGGCGCTCCTCAGCAGCGCGAACCTGAGTGGCCTGCGCGAGCTCGAGCTGGCAGACAACGGTCTCACCGCGTCCGCGGTGTCGCTCCTCGGTGACGCGCCGCCTCAACTCGACGCGCTGGACCTTTCGCGCAACCCGCTCGGCGCCGCCGGTGCCGCGGCGCTGGCCGACCCCCTCGGCCGACTGCGGCTCCGCCGGCTCGCGCTCGCGGCCTGCGGCCTCGACGGCACGGCGTCCGCCGAGCTGCTCGCGGGGGTCGTGCTGGACCGGCTCGATCTCTCCGACAATCCGATCGGCGTCGATGGGGCGCGCTCGCTGTCGATGGCCCCCGCCGTCAGCCGGCTGCTCGAGCTCGCGATGGACCGGTGTGGGCTCGGTGCGCGGGGCCTCGGTGCTCTCGTCGAGGCGCTCGGTGGTTTGCGCTCGTTGAGCGTGGCGTCGAACCGGCTCGGCGACGATGGGGTGGGTCTGCTGGTCGCCAACGGGGCTCGCATGCCGAGGCTCGAGACACTCGTCCTGGACGACAACGACATCTCGAGCGATGGCGCCGCGTCACTCGCGACGTCTGCCCTCGCGCGGCACCTCGTGTCGCTCAGCCTCGACCACAACCCGCTCGGCGACCGCGGGGCGGAGACCCTGGCGAGTGGCGCCAGCTGGCACGCATTGACGGAGCTCGGCATGCGCCACACCGAGATCGGCGGTGCCGGCGCCGCCACCCTCGAGACGGCCGAGACGCTCGGCTCCGTCCAGCGGGTCGACCTCTCGGAGAACGTGATCGCCGGTGGCGCCGACATGCACAGCCTCCATCAGGACCACGTCGCCTTGATGGAGCAGAGCTTCGCGCTCGTGGCGCCGCAGGGAGCCGATCTGGCCGAGCGCTTCTACGACGAGCTCTTCGCGCGCTATCCGGCGGTGGCGCCGCTCTTCGCGAACACCGACATGGTCAAGCAGCAGCGGCACCTGCTGCAGTCCCTCGCCATGACGATCGACAACCTGCGAAACCCGGGGTTGCTCGAGAAGAACCTCGCCGCGCTGGGTGCGCGCCATCGTCGCTACGGCGTGGTGCCCACGCACTACTTCGCGGTCGCGAGCACGTTGCTCGACGTGCTCCGAGAGGTCGCCGGCGATGCGTGGTCCCCCGAGCTGGAGGCGGCCTGGAGCGAGGGCCTGCGCGCGGTGTCCGAGACCATGATGGGCGCGGCCGACCCCATCGCGCCGACCAGGGACTTGCGCTAGCTGGCTTCCGCGGCGTCGAGCTCGGCGCGCGCCGTCTCGAGCTCTTCCTGGACTTCGGTCCAGGTCTCCATCGCGACCTCGAGCTCCGCCTGGGCCCGCGCGAAGTCGCGGCTGAGGGCGGCCTGCTCCTCGCCTTCGCTCTCGTAGAAGCTCGGGTCGGCCATGGTCTCGCTGCGCTTCGCCTGCTCCTTCTCGAGCCTGGCGATCTTCTTCTCGAGCTCGGTGGCGCGCTTCTCGAGCGGGCGAAGCCGATTGCGGCGTTCGCGGCGAGCTGCGGCTTCCTTGCGTCGATCGGCCTTGGACTTCGGCGGTGCGGGCTCCGGCGCCGGTGCCTCCTTCGGTCCGCTCGAGTCCTGGCCGCCGGTCGCCCCCGGAGCGCGGCGCAGGTCCGCAGCGCCCGCGATCGCCGCCTTCTTCTCTTCGCCCTCGAGCCGGCAGCGAGCCAGGTAGTCGTCGAGGGTACCGGGGTAGGGCACCACCTTGCCGCCTTCGACGAACCAGAGCTGCTTGGCCAGCGCGCGCACGAAGGAGCGGTTGTGGCTCACGAAGAGCAGGGTGCCGCCGAACGTTCCCAGCGCCTCGGCCAGCCGCTCGCTCGACTGCAGGTCGAGGTGGTTGGTCGGCTCGTCCATGAGCAGGACGTTCCCCGGATCGATCAGTAGCTGCGCCAGCGCCACCCGCGCGCGCTCGCCGCCGCTGAGCACGCCGACGTGCTTGTCGATCTCGCGCTCGCCGAAGAGCATCGCGCCGAGCACGCCGCGGATCTGCTGGTTGCTCGCGCCCTTCGAGCAGGAGGCCACCGCTTCGTAGACGGTTTGCTTGCCGTCGAGGGCTTCGGCGTGGTGCTGCGCGTAGTAGCCGACCTTGGTCTTGTGCCCGAACTCGTAGACGCCGCCGGTGGGCTCGATCTCCTCGGCGAGGATCCGGAGCAAGGTGGTCTTGCCGGCGCCGTTCACTCCCAGCAGCCCGATGCGCTGCCCCCGCATGACCTTGAGGTCGACGCCCGAGAGGACCTGATGGTCGCCGTAGCTCTTCGCCAGCCCCTCGACTTCGAGGACCACTTTGCCGGTCCGCTCCACCTCGGGGAAGCGGAAGCTCATCACCTGGTGCTCGCCATGGAGCTCGATGGTCTCCATCTTCTCGAGCCGCTTCACGCGGCTCTGCACGGCAGCGGCCTTGCTGGCCTTCGCGCGGAAGCGGCGGACGAACTGCTCGAGGTGCTCCTTCTCCTTCTGGAGGTTGCGGGCGCGGTTCTCGAGGAGCACGCGCTCCTCGTCACGCTGCCGCTGGTACGAGTCGAGGTCGCCTTCGTACTGCCTCACGCCTTCCGGCTCGAAGGAGACGACCCGGTTGATCTGCTCGTTGAGGAACTCGCGATCGTGGCTGATGAGGACGAGTCCGTAGGACTGTTGCCGGAGGAAGTCCGAGAGCCAGGCCACCGACGGCATGTCCAGGTGGTTGGTCGGCTCGTCGAGGAGCAGGAGGTCCGGCCGCTGGAAGAGAAGCGAGCAGAGCACGGCGCGCATCTTCCAGCCGCCGCTGAACTCACCCAGGTCGCGTTCGTGGTCGGCGTCCTGGAAGCCGAGGCCCGCGAGGATCCGCTGCGCTTCGTGGTCGCCGTAGAGCCGGTCGTAGTCGGCGAGCCGTTCGTGGAGCTCGCCGACGCGACCCCCGAGCTGGATCATCCGCTCTTCGTAGTCCTCGGCCTCGGTGTCCATCCCGGCGTCGCCGAGGGCCTGTTCGGTCTCGGCGATCTCCGCCTCGAGCGCCTTGCGGCCTGGCACGCTCTCGCGGATGAAGGTCATCAGCGAGCGCCCACCGCCAACGGTGACGTCCTGGGGGAGGTAGGCGATTCGCGCGCCCTTCCGGGGGCGAACGGCCCCACCATCCGGTTGGGCCGCGCCCGCGAGGATCCGCATCAGGGTGGTCTTGCCGCTGCCGTTGGGCCCGATGAGCCCGACACGGTTGTCCTCGGCCAGACGGAGTGAGACGTCGTCGAAGAGGGTCTTCCCTCCGAGGGTGATCGAGATGTTTTCGAGCACGACGACACTCATCGCGACGGCCGTCTAGCACGGCCAGCCGCCGTCCGCTCACCGAGACCGCCGACTCTTCCGTTCCTGCTTCTGCCGATACATGCGGGCGTCCGCGCTCCGGATGGTCGCCGCCAGCGTTCCCGGAGCGACGGCGGTGCCGCCCCCGAGCGAGAAGCGGACCGGCTGGCCGCCGTGCAGCTCGTTCATGCGCCCGACGTCATCCAGGAGCCTGCGCACGGCGCACCTCAGCTCCTCTCCGTCGACCCCGGGCAGGAGCACGACGAACTCGTCGCCGCCGATCCGTGCGACCACGTCTGCGCTCCGGAAGCTGGTGCGGAGGGCGGCTGCGGTCCGGCGAAGGAGCTTGTCTCCCTCGGCGTGTCCGTGCCCGTCGTTCACGCCCTTGAGCCCGTCGAGATCGATCATCAGCACGCTCGTCGGCTCGCGTCCGCCGTCGAGTCGCTCGACCTCCGCCTGGAAGAACGCGCGGTTGTAGACGCCGGTCAGCGAGTCGTGGGTGCTCACGTACTCGAGCTCTCGCTCGATCGCTCGGCGCTCCGTGACGTCCCGGACGATCGCGACCACGTGCTCCTGCCCGTTCAGGGTGAGTGGGCTGAGCGAGATCTCGACCGGCACTCTGGAGCCATCCCGCCGAAGCGCCTCGAGATGAGCGCGCGCGCCCATGTCTCGGGTTCGGGGGCGCGCCGCGTAGGTCGCTCGATGATGGGAGTGCATCTCCCGCATCTGTTCCGGAACGAGCATCTCGATCGATTGGCCGATGAGCTCGTCTGACCGCCAGCCGAGCACCGACTCGGCTCGAGCGCTGGCACGAACGATGGTCCCGTCTGCCGCGACCAGGAAGATCGGGTCCGGTGACGCGTCGAGGATCGCTTCGCACAGGGGTTCGGCTTCACGCGCGTCTGCGTCCGTTGCCACGGAATTCATCTCAGCACGCACGGGCTGCTCGAAAAGACGACAAGTTTGTCGCGACGTCGGCCGCGCCACTCGCCGGGGGCTCAGAAGAACTGGCTGACCAGGAAGGTCAGGGCGGCGGCGAGCGCGGCGGTGACCGGCACCGTGGACACCCAGGAGAACGCGATCTCTCGGACCACGCGCAGGTTGATCGCTCCGATGCTCCGGGAGAGCCCGACACCGACCACCGCGCCGACGAGGACCTGAGTCGTGCTCACCGGCAGCCCGAGCTCACTGGCGACGACGATCGTCAGGGCCGCCCCCAGCTCCGCGGCGAAGCCATGGGCGGCCGTGAGCTCGGTGATCTCGCGACCGATGGTCGCCATGACCCGGAACCCGAAGGTCGCCAGGCCGAGCACGATGCCCACGGCGCCGATGAGCAGGAGGTTCATCGGGACGGCGATCGAGTCCGTCAGCTGGCCCCCCAGCGCCGCGAACACGCCGGCCATCGGACCGACGGCGTTCGCGACGTCGTTGCTCCCGTGCGCGAGCGCGATGAAGCACGCGGTGACGATCTGAAGTCGGATGAAGAGCCGGTCCGCGGTCCGGTGTCGCCCGTCGCGGAGCTGCCGTCCGAGCCAAATTCGGGTGACCAGCGCACCGAACACGCCGGCTCCGAGTGCCGCCGGGAGCGCGACCTGCCAGCTGAACCCGAGGGAGAGCGGTGGCCGGGGATCGACCAAGAGCGCGTACGCCGGGATCGCGAGCATGACGAAGACCGCCGCGGGTCCGAGCTGGAGGAGGCCGCGGGCTGGGCGGGCGGCCTGGAGCACGCGGCGCTGGATCGAGCGAAAGAGGAGCCATGCGACCAGGCCACCCAGGACCGGCGAGATGATCCATCCGATCGCGATGGTGCCGACCAGCGACCACTCGATCGCCTCGGGTCCGCCGACCACGAGCCCGAAGCCCAGCACGGATCCGACGATCGCGTGGGTCGTGCTGACGGGCCAGCCGCGTTGCGTGGCGAAGTGGAGCCACGCCGCGGCGCTGATCAGGCAACAGGTGAGTCCGGCGGCGATCAACGGCGCTTCGACCGGCAGCGCCGAGACCGAGACGATTCCGTCCGCGATGGTCTCGGTCACCGTGGAGCCGAAGAACACGGCGCCCGTCAGCTCGAAGATCGCGGCCGCAAGGAGGGCCTGGCGGAGCGTCAGCGCGCCGGAACCCACGGAGGTCCCCATCGCGTTGGCCACGTCGTTGGCCCCGATGTTCCACGCCATGTAGAGCGCGCTCACCGCCGCCGCCGCCAACAGGAGTGTGACGAAGTCCATCGGACGTCAGCCGGTCAGCGAGCGACGAAGAGGCGAAACTGGTCGCCCACGTTCTCCGCGTGGTTGGCCATGTCGCCCATCTGCTTGAGGACCTTGGTCCACATGAAGAGGGCGACGGGCGCGAGCTCCGACTCGGCGCGGAAGAGCGCCTTGGCGCATTGGTCCTGGAGCTTGTCGGCTTCGTGCTCGCGCTCGCTGATGGCGTTCACTCGCTCCAGCGCTTCGGTCGCCGCCCGCCCACTGAACCCGGCCTTCACCAGGCTGTCGAGTGAATCGACCAGCTCGCGGGCGGCCGTCACGGTGTCCATCACGCCGACGACGAAGTCGCGCAGCACTTCGCGCATGCCGTCGGGGACGGACAGTGGGCGGAGCGTGAAGAGCACCCCCACGTCCTCGGTGCAGTCGGCGATGGCATCCACCTCGCTCACCAGGCGGAGCAGGTCCCGTCGGTCGACCGGGAGCAGCAGACGGGTCGGCAACTCCGCGCGGACCAGGTTCTTGACCTCGTCGGCTCGGCCCTCGAGGATGCTCGTCTCCTTGGCCAGGCGGTCCAGTCCTGCGGAGTCCTGATCGATCGCCGCCTCGACCAGCGGAGGGAGCTTGTCGGCGCACGCCTGGACCGCAGCCATCAGCTCTCCGATGCGCGGGAGCGGGCTCTTGACGAGCAGGTTGGCCAAGGGAATTCGCATGCAACGTCGAGTCTAGCAGTCCCGCGAGGGCGCAAAGGAGAGAATGGAGAAAGGCGTGAGCGAGCGCGCTCGGGACGAAGGGCTTCGGTGGTGCGTCCGGGTCGGGTCGCTGGCTGAGGAAGGGTGGCTTGATCTGGCGGCCCAGGCCGGGGTATGGGGCGGGTCATGGCTGACACCGTTCGCGCGTCTCACATCCTCCTCATGTACCAGGGCTCGGCCCGTTCGACCGCGAGCCGGTCGAAGGACGAGGCTCAGACCCAGATCGCCCAGATCAAGCAGCAGCTGGACGGCGGCGCCGATTTCGCCGACCTCGCTCGCCAGCACTCCGATTGCCCGAGCGGGCAGAAGGGCGGCGACCTCGGTGAGTTCGGTAAGGGCCAGATGGTCAAACCCTTCGAGGACACCACCTTCGCGCTGCAGCCTGGTCAGACGAGCGACGTCATCGAGACCGACTTCGGCTACCACATCATTCATCGGACGGGCTGAGCCCGTCGCCAGCGGCCCATTGCTCTTCGAAGGCTGCTCGATCGAAGCCGATGGTGATCGTCGCGGCGCGTTCCAGGATTGCGCGGCGCCGAGCCTCGTCTCGTAGGTGCTCGGCCAGGTCCTCCGCGAAGGCGTGGACCTGCGGCGCGGGCTCGTGTTCGACGGGCCCGTCGTCATCGGTGACCAGCCCCCACTCGAGCGCCCAAGCGGCCTGACTCAGCGAGAGCTCCTCGCGACCGAGGAGCGCGTCGACCAGGGCGCGGTGGCGTGCGGCGGGCCCACGCTCCACGAAGCTGAGCTCACGACTGTAGATGACCGCGTTGTGGAAGTGGTCAGCAACGCCAGCCAGACCGTCGAGCTCCAGTCGCTCCGTGACGCGATAGAGGACCTCGAGGATCTGCTCGCCCATCCCGAGCCCGGGCGCGTCCTGTCCGGGTAGCGGTGGCCGGCTCTCACTGAAAGGCCGGGCCGGGTCGCGCATGGTGAGCCAGTCGAGGGTCAGCACCTCGTGCTGCCGACGGATGGCGGAGTCCTCGCTCGGTACCAGCCGATCCCGTCGCACGACGAGCTCGATGAGCAGCTGCGGGCCTTCGAGGGCCGCGCACTCGCCCTCGATTCGCAGCACGTGTCGCGAGTCGTCCGCGTCGGTATGGAGAGTGATCGCGCCGTAGCCCCGCTGCTCCAGGGCCTGCTCGAGGCCGTACTTTCGGAATCCGAGGCGCAGCCCGTCGTCGCCGTAGAAGTCGAGGAAGCGGCGCGGACCTCGTCGTTCTTCCTGACCACCCGAGAGCCCGAGGTCGTCCGGTAGGAACGAGTCGTTCATCGACTGCGCCATCAGCTCGACGGTCCCGAGCTTCCGGGCGATGCGCCGGTAGTCGCGCTCGAAGCGGGTCATGGCCGACCGAGTCTATGTCGCCCGGTGAGGGTCACGCTACGCCCCTCGCTTCGGGAGGGGCTCGAGCGACGCGGCCAGCTCCACACACGCGCGCCGTCGTTTCTTGCCCCCGGCGGTGCGCGGTAGCGCGTCCACGACGTAGGCGTCGCGTACTCGTCGGTGGCCCGCGAGCGAGTCGTTGACCTCGGCGAGCGCGCCCGCGAGGTTGCCTTCCTTCGCCACCAAAAAGGCGCTGACGCGCTGACCCCACTCGGGATCGGGCGTCCCAAAGACCGCGGCTTCCGCGATCCGCGGGTGCGCCTCGAGCGCGTGCTCCACCTCGAGTGGGTCGACGTTCTCCCCGCCGGAGAGGATCCGATCGTCGAGTCGACCGAGCACGTGCAGCCGTCCGCCCGCGTCGAGCCGACCGCTGTCGCCGGTGGCGAACCATCCATCACGATCGAAGGGCGGTGACTCCCCGAGGTAGCCCGAGAAGAGCGCGGGACCGCGCGTCATGATTTCACCCTCGCGGATGGCCACCTCCATCCCGGGCAAGGGCCGGCCCACCCCAGGCTCGGTCGGTCCCGTCGCCGTCGCCAGCTGCGCGCACGTCTCCGTCATTCCGTAGGTCGGCCGAATCGGTACGCCCGCCGCGATGGCGCGCTCGCGCAGCGCGTCGTCGAGCGGTGCGCCGCCGACCAGCACCGCGCGCAGGTGAGCCGGCGCTTGGAAGCCGGCGTCGAGCAGGCGGCGTAGCATGGTCGGCACCACCGAGAGGAGGGTGATCGCCTCGGTGTCGATCACCGCGATGGCGTCGCTGGGGTCGAAGGCGCCGTCGCGCAACACCACGGTCGCCCGTCCCTGGATACAGCGCAGCGGAATCGACAGCCCGCCGATGTGTGCCGGGGGTAGCCAGAGCGCCCAGCGGTCGTCTTCGTGCCACCCGCCGTGGCGCGCGTGCGCTTCGAGCGCGGCGCTCACGGCGGCCCGCGAGAGCACGGCGGCCTTCGGGCTACCGGTCGTCCCGGAGGTGAAGAGCACGGCGAGGGTGTCCGCCGGGATCGACGCGCCATGGACCAGGCCGAGGCGCCGACTTCGTTCGTCGTCCGTGGCGCGCGGATGGATGAGCACCAGGGGGCGTTGGCTGCTCACCGCCGCCAGGAGCGTCACCACGTCGTCGGTGCGGGGCCTCGGGCTGAGCACCAGCGGGTCGTCTTCGGGCAGCTCCTTCGCTCGCTGGTCCACGGCGGTCAGGAGCTGCGCGTAGGTCAGGCGCACTGGACCATCGACGAGCGCGAGCGCGTCCGGGCGCTCGGCGGCGGCCTCCGCCAGCGAGAGCGGGTCGCTCACCAGGGCGACTCCCAGCGGACGCCGAGGCCCACGTCGCTCGTCGGCGAGAGAATGGCGCCGTCGAAGGCGCCGCCGCGCGCTGGCGGCCAGACATCCAGGCCCGCGTGGGCCGCGAGCCCCGGCGCACCATCACCGAACGCGAGCGCGAGCGCGCCCACCGCGGCTCGCTCGATCGGTCCGCCGAAGGTGTGCGAGAAGAGCACCCGTCCGCCAACGCCGTGGACGGCCCGCGCGAGACGCGAGACGGCACGGATGCCGCCAATGCACGTCGGCTTGAGCACCGCGAAGCTGGCCTCGCCGCGTTCGATTCGAGCGAGCGCCTCGCTCGGGTGGGCGACCAGGCTCTCGTCGACCGCGAGCGGCACCGGGCTGGCCGGCCACGAGCCCGCGCAGGGCTCTTCGAGCAGCGTCGCATCCATGCCGCCCAGCGCGTCGAGGGTTTCGTCGAGCGTGGTCGGGTCGAGGGTGCCGTTGGCGTCGAAGCGGAGGGTCGCCCCTCCTGCGCGCAACGTTCGCGCCGCCGCGAGCTCCGCGTCGAGGTCCGCACCGATCTTCAGCTTGAGGATACGAAATCCTTCGGCAAGCCGCGCGCGACCCTCCGCCACGTCCCGAACCAGAGCGGCGACCGGGAGCCGCGCGTGCCGTGGCTCGGGCAGCGCCGTCGCGAACGCACGCTGCTTTCGCCGGCTGGCCCAGTCCAGGAGCGCGACCTCGGCGCCGAAGCCGGCGGACGCAGGCAGCTCGGGGAGCCCGTCGAGCGGATGCACCGGGTCCGCGTCGAGCCCATCGAGCGCCTGCAGTGCCTCGCGCGCCTCGGCGAGCGAGTCAGGCGAATAGCCGGGCAGCGGCGACGCTTCGCCCTCGCCGGCACATCCATCGACGTCGGTCAGCACGACCCGCAGGCACACGCGCTCGCGCCATTGCTGCCTCGCGTTCGCGGCGTCGAAGCGGCCGCGGACCTCGTCGATCCGAAGCCGGAGCTTCATGACCAGCCGAGGGTGCGGGCGGTCGCGATGCCCGCGGTGAAGAGCAGTCCGTGCAGCACCAGCAGCCGTGCGGTCTGCGCCAACACCGGGTTCAGTGGCCGGCCCTCTTCGCTGGCCAACCGCCGCCACAGCCCGAGGCCGATCGGGAGGGTCAGCAGCGGCGCCGCGATGGTGGGGGCTTGCTCCATCACCGCCAGCGCGAGGGGCGCACCGTAGGCGAGTGCGAGGCAGAGCGCGTATTCGACGAGGCCGCCGCGCTTTCCCCAGCGAACGGCGAGCGTTCGCTTTCCGGTCTGCGCGTCGCCGTGCCGATCCCGGACGTTGTTCACCACGAGGATGGCGGTCGCCAGCGCGCCGACGGGCAGCGCGGCGATCATCGACGAGAGTGGGACGTTCCCGACCTGCACGAAGGCGGTGCCGCCGACGGCCACGAAGCCGAAGAAGACCATGACGAAGACGTCGCCGAGCCCGTGGTAGCCGAGGGGGTAGGGCCCGCCGGTGTAGGCGATGGCGCTCAGGATCGACGCGACGCCGATGGCGATGATCGCCCAGCCGGCGACCCACGTGAGGTAGACGCCGCAGAGCGTCGCGAGCAGGAACGCGACCGCCATCCCCTGCTTGAGCTGGCTACCGGTCAGGAGGCCGGCCTGCGCGGCGCGGGTCGGACCGAGCCGGTCCTCGTCGTCCGTGCCCTTCTCGAAGTCGAAGACGTCGTTGGCGAAGTTGGCGCCGATCTGCAGCAGGAGCGCGCCCGCCAACGCCGCGAGCGCAGGCAGCCATCGCACCCCGCCTTCGAGGGCGGCGACCGCGGTGCCCACGGCAACCGGCACGAACGCCGCGGCCAGCGTCGGGGGCCGGGTCGCCATGATCCACGCACCCATCGATCCAGGCTGCGGGAGCGTGCGTGCCGCGGCGCTCATGGGCGGGCCTCCCGGCTCGCGTCGCCGGTTCTCAGGATGCGCGCGACGACCTCCGGAGCTTCGAGGGTCACGTCGTGGCCCACTCCGGGCACGACCTCGACGCGAGTCGCCGGTCGGCGGTCGCGGAAGCGCTGGGCCAGGCCCTGGAACTTCGAGTCCTCGCCACCGACCACGAGGGTGACCGGCATCGGCAGGTGGCTGAGCGCCTCCCACCGCGAAGGCATCACCCCGAGGCCGAGTACGCGCAGCGCGCGGGCGAGCCCCGCAGGGTCGTGGGCGAGTCGCTTCTCGCGCCGGTCCGCGCGCAGCCGCTCCGGGAGCGCGCGCTGGGTGGCGAAGAGCGGCAGCCGCTCCCAGCGTTCGACGAAGGCGGCGATCCCGTCGCGCTCGACCGAGCGCGCCAGCAGCTCGTCCGCTTCGCGGCGCGCCTGCGCCGAGGGCTCGTCTTCGAGGCCGGGGTTCACGCCGACCAGGGTCAGCGAACGGACCAGGTGCGGGTGCCGGACCGCGATACCGAGCGCGAGGCGAGCGCCGAGCGAGTATCCCAGCAGGTCCGACGCGCCGCGGAAGCCGAGCGCGAGCCGATCGACTTCGCCGTCGAAGTCGGTCACTCCGGGCGCCGGGGCCCCGTGGCCGAGGAGGGCGGGCGTCGAGAAGCGAGCGTGCGCGAGCACCTGAGTGCGGTCCCAGCTCTCCGGGCGACCGGTGAATCCATGGAGCGCGACGATCATCGAGCGGCCTCCAGGATGGCATCCGTCAGCGCTGCGTCGGCCTCGCGACCACCGTCGGCGACTGCGTGGACCACCGTGCAGCCCGCCTGCCCGAGCGCGGCGTCGAGCGCGGTGGCCAGGGCCTGCGCGGACTCCACCGAGACGTAGCCATGGCCGAAGGTCTTCGCCGCGGCCTCGACGTCGATGGCGGGCGCCATCGCGAAGAGCTCTTCGAAGTCCTGCTCGCCGATGGCGCGGTGGACCGGGAGCCGCTCGAAGATGCGGCCCCCGCCGTTGTCGACGACGAGCACCACGAGCGGGCGACTGCACCGCCGCGCGGCGCTCAGGCCACCCACGTCGTGCAGGAAGGACACGTCACCGATCATCGCGAGCGTCGGTGCGTCCGCGCCGACGCTGGCCCCGGCGGCTCCGGCGATCAGGCCGTCGATGCCGCTCACTCCACGCTGATGGAGCACGGTAGCGGCCGGCGGGCGTGCCCAGAGATCGGCGTGGCGCACCGGCAGGCTGTTGCCGAGCACGAGGAACGCGTCGGCGGGCAGTCGGTCGAGGGCCACACGAGCGACGTGTCCTTCGTGGAAACCCTCGGCGAGGAGCGACTCGCGCGTTCTTTCGATCGCGTCTGCCAGCCGGCGCCACCGTGCGCCCCACTCGGGGCGGGGTCTGCTCTGCGTGCGCTCCGCGAGCCCGGAGAGGCTCGCGCTCAGCTCACCGAAGACGAAGCGCTCCGCGGTCGACCCCGGGTCCGGGTGGCCACGGTCCGCGAGCACGGCCCGCGGTCGTTCGGTGAGCCAGCGCTCGATGCGACCGCCGATCGGTGGTCGCCCGATCTGCAGCACGCGGTCGGCATCCAATGCGTCGGCCGCGCGATCGTGGGCGGGCACCGTGCCGTGGAGCTGGCTGGTGGCATCGGCGAGGATGGGCGCGTCGAGCGCAGCGGCGATACGGGTGACGGCCTCCCGCAAGCCACGAAGATCGGGGTGCGCCGGACCCGCGACCAGCACGGGTCGCTCGGCTTCCGCCAACCAGGCTGCGAGCGAATCGAGCGCGGTGGGCTCGGCCACCATCCGCGGGAGCTCGATCGCCGGGGCCCGGGGAACCGTGACGGACGAAGCGGTGGGCTCCAGTGGCTTTCGGGCCGGAGCGTTGACGTGCACGGGGCCCGGGTCGGGCCACCGGGCGGCGACCACCGCCTGCGCGCCCCGGCGAGCCGCGGCGCGGAGCGTGGCGTCGCTGCCATCGGCGAGGCCGAGGTCGAGGTAGGCGCGCACGTGCCGACCGAAGAGGTGGCTCTGGTCGATGGTCTGGTTTGCGCCGCTGCCGTGGAGCTCCGGCGGTCGATCGGCGCCGAGCACGATGAGCCCGAGGCCGACCGCGCTGGCCTCCATGATCGCCGGGAGGTAGTGCGCGGCCGCGGTGCCGGAGGTGCAGAGCAGCGCCGGCGTCGCGCCCGTGGTTCGAGCGAGCCCGAGCGCGAAGAAGCCGGCCGCTCGCTCGTCGTGGATCGGGTGCAGCCGCAGGCCCGCGCGCCGCGCCGCCAAGAGCATCGAGGTCGAGCGCGAGCCCGGGCTCACGACGAGGTCGCGCACGCCGCCCGAGGCGAGACCACCGACGAAGGCGTCGGTGAACGCGGTCTGGGCGGCGGCGTTCATCTCAACCGTCCAGCACTCCCAGGAAGGGGCGGAGCTTGAGCCGGGTCTCCTCGAGCTCGGCTTCGGGGGACGAATCCCGCACGATACCGCCGCCGGCCCAGGCCCAGGCGCGGTCACCGCGCACCACGCCGGAGCGCAGCGCGACGACGAAGTCGCCTTCGCCGTGGCGGTCGAAGACACCGAAGGGACCGGTGTACCAACCGCGCGGCGGCTCGTGGCCGAGGATGTGGCTGATGGCGGCTTCGCGCGGGACGCCGCCGACGGCGGGGGTCGGGTGGAGCGCCGCGGCGACCTCGAGCACGTGGGCGTCGCCGGTGAGCGTGCCCTCGATCGGCGTCTGCAGGTGCAGCACGTCCGGCAGGACCTTCACACGAGGCTGCTTCGGCAGGTCGACGGTGCCGACGAAGGGCTCGAGCGCGCTCGCGATCGCGTCGACCACGAAGGCGTGCTCGGCCGCGTCCTTGAGGCTGGCCTCGAGCGCCTGCCGGTCGCCGCGCGGGGCGGTGCCTGCGAGCGCCTCGGTGTGAACCCTTCCGTCTTCGACGGCGACCAACCGCTCCGGCGTCGCGCCGAGGAAGGTGGTGCCCGCGATGCGCATCGCGAAGCGCGTGCACTCCGGATGACGGCGCGCGAAGCGTTCGATGAGCGGCCGCGCCGACGCGGGGCGCTCGAGACGGACCTCGACGCGCCGCGCGGCGACTACCTTCTGCGCCTCGCCGGCGGCGATGCGCTCGGTGATCCGGCGGACGCGCTCTTCGAAGCGTTCCGGCGGCTCTTCGATCATGCCACGGGGCACGATGCGCTCGTCGGCGGGCCGCGAGTGCGTCAGTCGGGTGCGCAGCCGGTCGTGCTCCTCGATGAGCCCGCGCGCCGATTCGCCGGGGGCGAGGCACAGCTGCAGCGTCGCGCCGTGGGCGTGGAGTCGGTAGGTCCAACGCGGGAGGACGAAGCGCCCGTCACCGAAGGCATCTTTGCCCTTCGCGTCCCAGGGGGCGCCGACGGCGCTGCCGGGTGCGAAGGCGAGCCCACCGACGAAGCGGGGCTCCTCGGCGCGCTCGAGCGAGCCGTGAGTCCAGAAGACCATGGCGTCGAAGAACGTGCGGGCTTGGCTCTCCGCGTCGGCGAAGCGGTGCTTGCCGTGCGGCTCGATGGCGAAGGCGACGCCGAGACCGGCCATCGGCGCGGTGCCCTCGCCTGGAGGAGCGAAGAGCACGGCGTCGCTCGCCTCGTCCCAGAGGGCGACCACGTCGTGGGCCACTGGCGCCGGTAGGGTGACCACCAGCGGACGGGTCGTGTCCCGTTCGGTGAGGGCAGCGTGGAGGAAGGCGCTCGGTCCGCGGACGCGAGGCGACTCGGTGCGGAAGGCTTCCCTCATGGGACCCTCGCGACGTAGAGGGTGACGACGCCGAAGGTCAGCGGCCGGACGTCGAGCACCTCGAGGCCTGCCGCGCGCATGACGCCAGCGAAGCGCTCCGGGGCCGGGAACGCCTGGATGGAGCGCTGGAGGTAGCGGTACTCCTTGGCCCCGCTGAGCCACGCCCCAATCCAGGGCACGACGACGCGGATGTAGAAGCGTGCGCCGTAGGCGAGCAGCCCACGCTCCGGCTCCGCGAGCTCGAGGATGGCGATGCGGCCACCCGAGCGGACGACCCGCGCCATCTCCTTCAGCGCCTTGGCACGGTCCGGGACATTTCGGATGCCGAAGGCCATGCAACAGGCGTCGAAGGAGTCGTCGGGGTGCTCGATGGATTGGGCGTCGCCGAGCTCGAGGTGGACCCGCTGACCGAGCCCGGCCTCGGCGACCTTGCGATCGCCGATGGCGAGCATGTTCTCCGAGGGGTCCGAGCCGACGATGCGGGTGTCGTCGCTGCCGGCGGCGACGGCCAGGGCCAGGTCACCGGTGCCGGTCGCCAGGTCGAGGACGCGCGCGCCCGGATCGAGCGTCATCGCCTCGACCGTCAGCCGGCGCCAGCGCTGGTCGAGGCCGAGGCTGAGGATTCGGTTGAGCCGGTCGTAGCGCGCGGCGATCGCGTCGAACATCGCGCCGGAGCCGAGGTGGTTGGCGTTGTCGTTCGCGGCGACCGCGTCGGGGGTGGTTTCAGCGATCATGGGCTCTCCTCCGAATCGAGGGCAGCTCGGCCTTTCGCGCGTGCAGCCGCATGTGACCCTTTTGGATGCCTTCGCCCGCGAGCGCGCGGAGGGCGGCGAGGTTCGAGGCGAGCCCGGCGCAGGCCATCACCAGCGCGAGCTCTCGGGCGTCGGTGACGCCCAGGATGGCGAAGGCGGCGCGCACCCCGGGGTGGACCCCGGTGGAGCCACCGACCGTCGCGACCGCGAGCGGCATCTCGAGCCGGCCTTCGAGGTGACCGGCTTCGTGGCGCCAGGTGGCGAGCGGCTTGTAGCCCTCGCCGAGTGCCGCGAAGGCGTGCGCACCGGCTTCGATCGAGCGCCAGTCCTGACCGAGGGCCAGGGCGACTGCGTCGACGCCGTTCATGATGCCCTTGTTGTGCGTCACCGCGCGGAAGGGGTCCGCTTCAGCGAAGCGGCTCGCGCGCTCGATGGCCGCGGCGAGCTCGGCGCCGCCGATGGCGTCTTCGCTGACTCGGCAGCTCACGCGCACCGTGCGGCGCAGCGGGAGGTTGCTCAGGATGCGCAGGCCGATCTCGCCACCCAGCAGCTCGACCACCGCGGGCGCGACGGCCTCGGCGACCGTGTCGACGATGTTGGCGCCCATGGCGTCGCCAACGTCGACGTAGAAGTGGAGCACGACCATGCCGGTCGCGGCGTCGAGCACGCGGGCGTCGACATCGGTGCAGCCGCCGCCACGGGCGACCATGCGCGGGATGGCTTGGTTCGCCGCCTCGATGAGCGCTTCGCGGGCTCCGGCGACACGCTCGATCGCGGCGATCGGCTCGGGCACTCCGTCGAGCTGCACCTGGGCGGTCATGATGGAGGCGTCGGCGTCACCGTCGAAGCCGCCACCGAGCCGCACCATGCGCGCCGCATTGGAAGCCGCGGCGACCACCGAGGGTTCCTCGACGCTCATCGGCACGAGCACGTCGCGGCCGCATACACGGAAGTTGGTCGCGACCGAGAGCGGCAGCCCGTGGATCGCGATGACGTTCTCGCTCATCCGGTCGGCGACCTCGAGCGGGAGTGGGTCGCTGCTGGCGAGGTGCGCCTGCAGCTCGTCCACGAGGCGCTCAGCGACCACGTCGCGGCGCTCCTCGAGAGGCTTCCGGTGGAAGCCGGGGATCCGGCTGCTCACCTTGGTCTTGACGTCGTCACCCATTCTCAGCGCTCCCGGTGGACGGTGGCTCGAGCGACGGTGATGAGCGCGTTCTTCGCGGGCCCATCGGCGAAGGGCTCGAGCGCTTCGACCGCGAGCCGTGCGTGCTCGCCAGCGAGGGCGCGGCAGTCGTCGATGGCGCCGCAGCGCTCGATGGCGGCCGCGAGCAGCGCGTGCGCCTCGGCGAGGGCGGCGTCGTCGCCATCGTTCGCGAGGACCGTGCGAACCAGCCCCTCGACCTGCGGGTCCCGCTCGCGGGCGAGGATGAGCGGGTGCGTTGCCTTCCCCTCGCGGAGATCGGCGAAGAGCGCCTTGCCGGTCGTGTCGGCGTCGCCGCCGTAGTCGAGCAGGTCGTCGACCAGCTGGAAGGCGACGCCCAGGTGGTCGCCGTAGCTCTCGAGGGCCTTCGCTTCGGTCTCGGTCGCGCCGCCGGCCTTTGCGCCGGCGTACATCGCCCAGCGGAAGAGCGCCGCCGTCTTGCCTTCGACCACCGCGAAGTAGCGCTCGGCGCCGAGGTCCAGCTGACCGCGGCTCTCGAGCTGGAGCGACTCGGCCGCGATCATCTCCTCGATGATCGTCAGCAGCCGGTCGAGCGTTCCCTCGATGCCGGTTCGGCGGACGCGCTGGAGCGCGTGCACCAGCAGCCAGTCGCCAGCGAAGATGGACGCCGCGTTCCCGTAGATGGTGCGCGCGGCGGGCGCGCCCCGACGCTGGTCGCCGTCATCGACGACGTCGTCGTGGAGGAGGGTCGCGCAGTGGACCAGCTCGACCGCGACGCCGAGCTCTCGGGCAGCGTCGCTGAAGCCGTTGCCCATGCGCGCGGCGAGCGCGACGCAGAGGGGGCGGAGCCGCTTGCCGCCCTGATCGAGCAGGTGGTGCGCGCCGCGGTGGACGGCACGCTCGCTCCGAGGCAGGGAGCGGAGCGCGTTTTCGACCTCGGCCATGTCCCAGCGAACGAGCTCGGCGAGATCGCCGATCCGTTCGGCGAGGCTGCCGAGACCGCGGCGACGGCAGAGCGCTTCGAGGCTGCGGAGGACGGCCGGATCGGGCTCCGAGCTCGACCGTCGTGTCGGGGCAGCACCCGGACCGGACCGGGCTTGCAGGGGCCCACCAATCGCAGTGGACGTGGACATGAGCGACTCCTTCCCGCCAAGAACGCCCTCTTCAGGGGTTGTTTTGGCCCTCGACACACCCTGCGGAGCGTGTTGTCTCCACAGCTTTCAAAGTTCTTTGAAAGTTCATAGGCCTGCGAGCAGGGCGGGTCAAGCTGGATCGTCAGGCGCGCGATCGATCGAAAGACCCAGGGTGGAGGGAGCGCGTGGGGGTGAGACTGGCTCGCTTCCCCGCAATGGGCACCAGGCCGTCACGGCGCTGTCACGGGGTGAGGCCATCAGTTCGGCCATGGCACGCAAGAAGCTCCCCGAGCGCCCCGTGGCCCCCTCCGAGCCCCGCTCGTTCCTACTCCCGGTGAGCGCCCTGCTCGCGGCGCTCTTCGTCGCGGTCGCTTGGCCGGCGCTCAGCGCCGCCGAGGAGGAGCCCGAGACCGAGACCGAGGCAGCGAGCGACGAGCCGGAGCTGGCGACGCTCACCGTCCGCACCGTTCCGGAAGGCGCCACCGTGACGGCCGGTGACGAGGAGTGCACCTCGCCCTGCGATCTCGAGCTGCCCGCCGGCGAAGAGCTCACGGTCCGCGTAGCCAAGGAGGGCTTCAAGGTCAGCAGCCAAGAGCTCACCCCGGAGGCCGGCATGGAGCCGGTCGACCTCGAGCTCGAGCACGCACCCTTCGTCCTCTCCGTGACCGCCCCGGAGGGCGCCACCGTCACCGTGAACGGCGAAGCCGTCGAGGACCCCAGCGCCATCGAGCTGGGCGAAACGCTCCAGAGCTCCGTCGCCGTCGAGGTGCGCCAGCGTGGCTTCCGCCCCTTCGACGCCGAGATCGGCCAGGGCGCCTTCGAGGCCGACGGTGAGCGCCGCTTCCACGAGCTCACCGTCGGCGAGCTCGAACGCGTCGGCCGGGGCAGCGCCCGACCGCGCCCCGCGTCCATGCAGGCCGCTCCCGCACCCCCCGCTGCACCGAGCAGCCCGGTTCCCGACAACCCCTTTGGCTGAGCCTCGTTCGCGAGGCATCGCCAGCCCGCTGGGTGGTCGCGATGGCTACGCTTCGAACACCTCATCACGAGGGGGGAGAGATCGTGCGCCCGACTCGATATAGTCGTGCGGGTGACGAACCGTCATGACAGCGGCGTTCCACCAGAGCTCGCCACTCTGTTGGAGCGCACGACCGATCTGGTTTCGTCCGCCACGTTGGATGGCCGGCTCCTCTACCTGAACCAGGGGGGCCGCTCGCTTCTCGGGTGGAGCGAGCGGGAGGTGACCGAGGGCAAGCACCTCGCGGACCTGCACCCCACCTGGGCGATGGAGCGCTTCTTCGAGCTCTCGCTCCCGCGGGCGCTCGAAGAGGGTTCGTGGAACGGCGAGTCCGCGGTTCTCTCCCGGGATGGCGCGGAGGTGCCCGTCTCGCAGGTGCTGGTGGTGCACCGAGACGCGACCGGCGAACCCAGCAGCGTCTCGAGCATCTCGCGTGACATCCGTGAGCTGAAGGCGATCGAAGCTCGGCTTCGCGAGTCCACCGAGATGTTCCAGCTGGTGATGGACTACATCCCTCAGCACGTCTTCTGGAAGGACCGCGACTCGGTCTTCCTGGGCTGCAACGCGAACTTCGCCCGGGTCGCCGGCGTGGCCTCGCCCGCGGACATCGTCGGAATGACAGACGCCGATCTGGCGTGGAAGCCCGAAGAGACCGCGTTCTTCCGAGAGGTCGACCGTCGGGTGATGGCGAACGACGAGCCCGAGCTCCACATCATCGAGCCGCAGCTCCAGGCCGACGGCAAGCAGGCATGGCTCGACACCAGCAAGATCCCCCTGCACGACGAGAGCGGGCGGGTCGTCGGCCTGCTCGGAACGTTCGAGGACATCACCGAGCGGAAGGAGGCGGAGAACGAGCTGGTGGAACGCGAGGAGAAACTGCGGACCATCTTGGACTCGATCGGTGACGCGGTGATCGCCACGGACGCGCAGGGACTGGTGACTCGCATGAACCCCGTCGCAGAGCAGCTCACCGGATGGCCCGGCGAGGAGGCTCAGGGCCAGGACTTGGAGGTCGTCTTCGCGGTCCGCTCGAGCCCGGGCGACACGGAGCCGTTCACGCGACCGTTCGAGCAGCTCCTCGAGGAGGGGCGGCTGGCCAAGCCGAGCGAGCCCCTGACCCTTCGTCGGCGGGGCGGCGAGGAGTGCCTCATCAGCGAGCGTGCGTCGCCGATGCGCAACGGGGAGGGCGAGCTCATCGGCCTGGTGGTGGTCTTTCGGGACGTCACCGAACAGCGCGCGCTCGAGGAGCAGCTCCGCCACGCCCGGAAGATGGAATCCGTCGGGCGTCTCGCCGGTGGCGTGGCGCACGACTTCAACAACATGCTCGCCGCCATCGCCGGCTTCGCCGAGCTGGTGAAGCGGAGAGGCAACGATTCGGAGGTCGAGAAGTTCGCTGCGAACATCATCGATGTCTCCGAGAACGCAGCGGCGCTCACGCAGAAGCTCCTCGACTTCTCACGAAAGGGCGTTCACCACCGACGACCGTATTGCGTGCATGCGGCCGTCGAGACCGTGCGCGCGCTCCTCGAACGAACGATCGACCGGCGGATCTCGATCGAGCTCGAACTGGAAGCTCGCTGCCACTCCCTGGTCGGCGATCCTGCGCAGCTTCAGAACGCGCTCCTGAACCTCGGCCTCAACGCGCGAGACGCGATGCCCGACGGCGGAACGATCCTCATCCGGACGACCGATGTGCATCTGGACTCGGCCGCGTGCGATGGCAGCGCGTTCGACCTCACCCCGGGCCCGCACCTCGAGCTCACCGTGTCCGACACCGGCATCGGCATGGACTCAGCGGTGTTGCGGCGAGCCTTCGAACCCTACTTCACCACCAAGGGACCCAGCGCAGGCACGGGGCTCGGGCTCCCCAGCGTCTACAACGCGGTGCTCGACCATGGCGGCGCCATCCACGCTGAGAGCCGTCCGGGAGCCGGGACCGACATTCGGCTGCTCTTGCCCGCCAACGCCGTGGCGGACCAAGAAGCCCTCGGTCGGCCCGAGGCCGTGCAGCTGGTCCACGGCGAGGGCACCGTGATGCTCGTCGACGACGAGCCGGGCGTCCGTGAGTCCGTCGGCGACCTGCTGCGGGACTTGGGCTACGCCGTGGTCGACTTCGACGCCGGCGCCAGTGCGTTGGAGCACGTCCGCGCGAACCGGGGGACCATCGACGTCGCGATTCTCGACATGGTGATGCCCGGCCTCGGAGGACCGGAGCTGGTCGCGGAGCTCCATTCGCTCGACCCGAAGCTGCCGGTGGTCATCACGTCCGGCTTCACCCGAGAGGCTGGCGGCTTCGACTGTTCCGGGGTGTGCGGCTTCCTGAAGAAGCCCTACCGGGTGACCGAGCTCGCCGACGTCGTGGCGCGTGCCATCTCATCGAAAGTCGCCGCGGTCGACTGAGCGCCAGCGGGCAGCGGATGGCGCTGACGCCGCGGGCGGTTCATCCTCCGCGGCGATGAGCGACCGCAAGCTGAACGCGACGAGTGCCCGCCTCACCGAGGTGGACTCCCAGGGGGCCTCGCAGGCCATGCTCCACGCCACGGGGCTGACCGACGACGATCTGCGCAAGCCGCAGATCGGCATCGCGAGCGTCTGGTACGACGGCAACCCCTGCAACATGCACCTGGGCGACCTGGCTGCGGTGGTGCGGGAATCGGTCCGTGCGGACGGCATGGTCGGGATGCGCTTCAACACCGTCGGCGTGTCCGACGGCATCTCGATGGGCACCGACGGCATGAGCTACTCGCTTCCGTCGCGCGAGCTCATCGCCGACTCGATCGAGACCGCGATGGGCGCGCACTTCTACGACGCGCTGATCGCCGTTCCGGGCTGCGACAAGAACATGCCCGGCTGCCTGATGGCGATGGGCCGGCTCAACCGGCCTTCACTGATGGTCTACGGCGGCACCATTCGCGCGGGCGAGCGCGTGGACGCCAGCGGCGCGAAGGTGAAGCTCGACGTCGTCAGCGCCTTCCAGAGCTACGGCGAGAAGATCGCGGGGACCATCGACGAGGCGACGCGGAAGGACATCGTCGCCAAGGCCTGCCCCGGCGCGGGTGCCTGCGGCGGCATGTACACCGCGAACACCATGGCGAGCGCGATCGAGGCGCTCGGCATGAGCCTGCCCTACAGCGCGTCGACGCCGGCGGTCGACCCGGCGAAGCAAGACGAGTGCAAGCGCGCCGCCGCGGCCGTTCGGCACCTGCTCGAGATCGATCTGAAGCCGCGCGACATCCTGACTCGCGAGGCGTTCGAGAACGCGATGGTCGTGGTCACCGCCCTCGGCGGCTCGACCAACGCGGTGCTCCACCTGCTCGCAATGGCGCGCACCGTCGACGTCGAGCTCACCCTCGAGGACTTCCAGGCGGTCAGCGATCGAGTGCCCTTCCTCGCGGATCTGAAGCCGAGCGGGCGCTTCGTGATGGAGGACTTGCATCGGGTCGGCGGCGTGCCGGCGGTGATGAAGCTGCTCCTCGCCCACGGTGCGCTGAACGGCGACCAGATGACCGTCACCGGTAGGA
Organism: uncultured Sandaracinus sp.; assembly: GCA_964462035.1. Classification (GTDB taxonomy): domain Bacteria; phylum Myxococcota_A; class Polyangia; order Polyangiales; family Houyiibacteriaceae; genus UBA1660. The sequence goes on along the minus strand of CAYXAP010000002.1, from coordinate 134,887 downwards.
CTATCGCAGAGAACCTCGCGGACCTCCCGGAGCTCACCGAAGGGCAGGAGGTGATCCTCCCCTGGGACGCGCCCATCAAGAGCACCGGCCACATCACGATCCTCGAGGGTTCGCTCGCCCCGAACGGAGCCGTGGCGAAGATCACCGGCAAGGAGGGCCTGCGCTTCGAGGGGAAGGCCAAAGTCTTCGACCGCGAGGAGGACATGCTCGCCGCCGCCGAGCAGGGCGCCATCGAGAAGGGTCACGTCGTGGTCATCCGCTACGAGGGACCGCGCGGTGGACCGGGCATGCCGGAGATGCTCGGGCCGACGTCGGTCATCATGGGCGCGGGCCTCGGCCAGGACGTCGCGCTGATCACCGACGGCCGGTTCAGTGGCGGCTCGCACGGCTTCATCGTCGGCCACGTCAGCCCCGAGGCCGCGGTCGGCGGGCCGATCGCGCTCGTCGAGGACGGCGACCCGATCGTGATCGACGCGACCACCCGGGAGATCTCGCTCGGCGTCGACGAGGCCACCCTGGCCGAGCGCCGAACGCACTGGAGCCCGCCCGAGCCGCGCGTGACGCGCGGCTACCTACGGAAGTACGCACTGCAGGTGAGCAGCGCCTCCGAAGGCTGCGTCACCGACCGGTAGGAAGGTCAGTCCTCGTCCGGGGCTTTACTGGTGTCCTCGGTGTAGTCGCTGATGCCCTCGAAGAGCTCTCGGATGACGGCGTCGTCTGGCGCGATGAGCTGGCCCCTCCATTCTCCCGTGTCCTCTGGGCTCGGGGTCGTCGCTGGCGGGTGCCCGTAGAGGAAGGTGGTCTCGTCGAAGGCATGGTCGGCCGGGGCCGCACAGGTGTGGTGCGGGTCCACTGGGGGCTCTGGCCAGGCGGCCACCGCCACGGCGGCCGCGCCGCCCAGGACCGCCCCAGCGCCGAGTACGCGCAGCCGGCGCCTGCTTCGCTCCGTGCCGGTCGTGCAGTCGGTCGTCTGCACCTTCCCATCCGATCGGCGGTAGAGACGAACGCAGACGGAGCTCTCGGCCTCCGTCACGAGCCGAAGCGCTTCGAGGGCCGTCAGCCGCGACAGGTCGTGCACCCGCTTGTCGCAGATCCGCAGAGCCGTGACCGGTCATCGCCCGCCATCGCGTCCCAAGACGTGGGGCATGGGGATGCGATTCGCGTTTGCGAGAGCAGTCGTCGTGCCCGGTGGGACCGGTCCTCGTCGTCGCGATAGCTCATGGCGCGGATGGACACCTCATCCGGCCGAGAGTTCCGTCGATCGGCGTAGACGAGCGCGACGCACTTCGCCTAAGGTCACCCCCGCAGTGAGGGGCATACACGAAGTGGTCGACTCCCATCGGCCGCTGCACGGGCACGGCACCGCTGCCGAGGTGCGCTTCGCTCGGTTTCCAGCGGCGTACTCCATCAAGGGGATGTTCTTCACCCGGCTCTTGCCGATGCTGCCGACCGGCGGGCTCGACGTGCTCGAGCTCCAGGAGCGGCCGCGCAGCGGGCGCTACCTGGCGTTCAAGAGCTATCCGCAGGTCGATTACTCGCGGATGGCTCATCTCGCAGCCACGACCCGCTACCGAAACGACGAGACCCGCGAGGCGATGCGACGGCTCGCACGGGACGACTTCGCGGAGTTCGCCAAGTCCCGCGTCGGGAAGGTCGCGTTGAGCTTCGCCGGCGACTGCGCGGACACGCTCGGTCGGATGCCGAGCCTCTACGAGATGACGCTCGAGGGCGGCTCGTTCGAGTCCGAGCCCATCGAGGGCGGGGTGCGCGTGGTGTTCCGCGACTTCTATGGCTGGCTCGACTGCTACCCGCTCGGAACGCTCGAGGGGATCGTGCTCCACCACGGCTTCCGGCCCCGAGTGGAGATGCACCTCGAGGACGAGACGAATGGCCACTTCGACGTCACCTGGGATTGAACCGAACGCTCCATGACCCGACCCGAACGCATCCGCGAACGCTTCCCCCTCCTCCAAGATCCGCCCTTCACGCTGAAGGGGACGCGGGCCTTCCTCTTCCTGCTGCCGGCAGACCCCGTGAAGCTCGACGCGTTGCTCGCGCGGACCTTCGCGTGGGCGTCGCCCGACGTGAGCGTGTCGCGCCTCGGCTCGCACGTGCTGCTCGCGATCACCGACACGGCGGAAGCGAGCGCGGCGGACCCGAGCCTCGGGCACTTCGCCTACCAGGAGGCGACCTTCTTCGTGCCGGTGCAGGGCACGAACCACGGCACACCCTTCCACGGCCTGCACGTGCCCTTCATCTACCCGAGCGAGGGGCTCGCGGTCGCGGCGGGTCGGGAGATCTACGGACTCCCGAAGAAGCCGGCCACGCTCACGGTGCCGAGCGACGGCGACTTCTGGAGCGGGACGACGCCCATCGGTGCGCGCTGCCTCGCCGCCGAGCAATTCGACGGGAGCGCGTGGCAGGACGAGGCGCTCTTCTCGATCAGCGCGACGGCGCAGAGCCCGGTCGCCGAGCTCGCCGACACGATGCTGGACGCGGTCGACGCGTTCTTCGGGCCGGTGCCCGCGCACCTCTTCGGCCAGGACCTGGTGCAGCTCAAGCAGGTCGCCGACGTGGACACCGGCGGCATCCCGCCGCGGGTGCTCTACCGCGCCATCACCCACGTGAAGGCGCCGGTCGACAACGTGACCAACGTGCGCGTCGGCGACGCGAGCAAGGTCACCGTCCATTTCGAGACCTTGGCCAGCGAGCCGATCCGCGACGTGCTCGGCCTCGCCGAAGACGTGACGCCCTCGCTGGCCGCGAGCTTCGAGATGGACTTCGGTTTCCGCGACGGCGAGGTCTGGCTCGAGACGCCCGAAGCCCCGCCGGCGCCGCCGCCCAAGGAGAGGGTGCTGATCCTCGGCGGTGGCCTCGGCGCGCTGGCGACCGCCTTCGAGCTGACGGCCACCGAAGAGCGCCGGCAGAAGTACGACGTGCGCATCCTGGCGCAGGGGCACCTGCTCGGCGGCAAGGGCGCGAGTTGGAGAAACCGCGCGAAGGCCGACCGCATCGAGGAGCACGGCCTGCACGTGATCTTCGGCTTCTATCACAACTTCCTTCGCATGTTCCGCGAGGTCTACGCGGAGGCGGCCCGGCCGGATCACGTCGACCCTTCGAGCTTCTCCGAGGCCTTCGTGCCGCAGGACGTGGTGGTCTTCCACAACGGCAGCGAGGCGTGGCCGGTGCGCTTTCCGCGAACGCCGAACGGCTACGGCGCCGGTCCCAAGACGCTCTGGCAGCAGGTCCAGTACCTGCAGATGCTCGCGCAGTCAGTGCTCGGCGGGGGCTTCGCTGGGCTCTTCGCCAACGCGCTGGTCCCGTGGGGCAATCAGGTCGTGAAGGAGATCGCCGTCTTCGTCGCGACCCTCGCCAAGGGCGTCGCCGATGACATCGTCTTCGGCGGCAAGGACTGGGAGGACCTCGACCACCTCGATTTCCGCGATTGGATGGAGAGCCACAAGGTCGTGCCCGGCTTCGACATCGCGAACTCGGCGATCATGCAGATCCCCTACGACGGTGTCTTCGCCTACGAGGGAGCCGACCAGAGCAGTCCGAAGCTGAGCGCCACCATCGCGGCGCGGGGCCTGCTGAAGCTGGTGACCGACTACCAACGCGCGGTCTTCTTCGAGATGACCACCGGCATGGGTGAGGCGGTCTTCACGCCGATGTACGAGGTGCTGAAGGCCCGTGGGGTCACCATCGAGTTCTTCGCCAAGGTGAAGGACGCGTCGATGACCGGCGGCTCGGTCGACACGGTGACCTATGCGCGCCAGGCCACCGTGCTGGCGGGTGCGGACGCCTACGACCCGATCGAGATGGTCGGCACCGTTCCCTGCTGGCGCCAGCACCCGGACCCGGCGCAGCTCGATCCTGCGTCGCCCGCGCTCAGCGAGGATCCGAACGCCGACACCTCGACCAGCCAGGTCGGTCCGGACCAGACCCTCACCGTCGGCACCGACTTCGATTGGATCGTCTGCGCGCTGCCTGCGCCGGTCACCGCGCAGGTCTTCACTGCCGCGCCGGCGAGCTCCGCGCTCGCCAAGGTGGGCAACATCCCCACGGTGGCGACGCTGCACCTGCAGACCTGGTACGACGACCATCGTCACACGCTCGGGTGGAACTGGGATGCGTCGGTGCTCGGTGGCTTCCGGCAGCCGCTGAACTCGATGCAGGAGAACACGCGGCTGCTCGGCGTCGAGACCTGGCCGATGAGCGGACCGAAGACGCTCCTCTACTGCAGCGGGCCCTTCGGCGGCGGCTGGTCCACCGACTCCGAGGACCCCGCGGCGCGAACGACGGCGCGCGCAGCGGCGCTCGCCGAGGCCAAGACCTTCGCCGAGGACGAGCTGCCGCGCGTGTACCCAGGCGCGGTGGACTCGGGCACCGGTAAGCTGGACCTCGACCGGCTCCACGCGCCGTGGACACCCGCCGACCCCTTCGCCGACCAGTACGTCACCGGCAACATCGACCGCTCGGCGCGCTACGTGCTCGGGGTCCCCGGAGGCCTCGCCGACCGCCCGGAGCCGGAGGGAGAGCCGGCCACGAACCTGCGCCTCGCGGGCGACTGGACCAAGAACGGGATCGACATCCCGTGCATGGAGGGCGCCTGCGTCAGCGGCATCCGCGCGGCGGCCTCGATCATGGGGATCCCGGCGCCGATCTTGGACTGATCAGGCCAGCAGCTCCGGTAGCACGCCGCCAGCCAGTCGGGCGCCGGGATCGCCGAAGCCCGCGAGGGATCCGTCGCGACCCGCGGGCCCTTCGGCGAGGGTGATGCCGTAGGTGCTCCAGAGGTTCACGAGCTCGCGGCGCCCCTCGCCGCCGGTGCGGACGTCCGGGTAGAAGAGCGCGCGGTTGCCGGTCGCGACGCCGAGGCTGCCACCGCCGACGATCAGCAGCGGGTAGTCGCGGGCGGAGGCGTGGTGGCCGACGCCGTTGTCGGCGACGTAGGTGATGATGGTGTGGTCGAGCATGCTCCCCTCGCCGCCGGGCTCGGGGATGTCGCGCAGCTTCGCAGCGAGCGAGGCGACGGCGTCGAGCTCCTGAGACCAGGCCTCGCGGAGCTCGCTCCGTCGCTGCCGCTTCTCGTCGGCTTCGCCGCTCGACTCGCCGGGGCCGGAGTAGGGGTGGTAGAGCGTGCCGTGGCTCGAGTCGGCCGTGGTGATGGGCCCGAGCTCGTAGGGGAAGCTCCAGCCTCCGTCGCCGGCACCCAGGGACACGACGGCCACCCGCGTGAGATCCGCTTGCATGGCTGCGGCGACCACGTCGAGCTGAAACTGCTCGAGCTCCGCCGGCGTCATCGTCTCTGGTGGCGCCGGGGGAGCGAGGGTGAGGCCGCCGCCCCAGGTCTCCGTGCGCTCGCGGAAGATGGCGAGGTCGTCGAGCTGACCACCCGCAGCCGCGGCCATGGCGGCGGCCTGCGCGCCGTTCGCGTCACCCAGCGCCTCGCGCGCGCGGACGGCGTCGGACTGGGCGAACTCCAGGAGTCGGCGGCGGTACTCGAGCGCTTCGAGCCCCGCCGAGTCCACGAAGGGCCGGATGTAGGCGTTCCAGACGGAGCTCGGCGAGTAGAGCACCGGCACCGCGGCGCCGCGCCCGGCCGCACACATGCCATAGCCGATGGCGCCGCGACCGCTGCCGGCGCCGATGCGAATGGCCGAGAGCGGCGCGCGGGCCTCGCCCACGCCGCGGACGCTCTCGAGACGCGCGAGGTAGTGGTCGATGGTCTCACCGCCGGGGCGTCCGGCGATGGTGCGCGCGGAGGCGAGCACGCCGTGACCGGCCGAGTGACCGCCACCGGTCACCATCGACGAGAGCCCGTAGACCATCGCGCACTGGTCGAGCAGTCCCTCCGCCTCGAAGGCTCGCAGCCCCGGCGCGCCGTTCAGCGCGCCGCTGAGCACGTAGGGTTCGGTGCGGTCCTCGGCGTAGTAGCCCTCCCTGTAGCCGGAGCCCCACCACCAGTCGTCGCTCACCGCGTAGCCGCGGCTGTCCGCGATCCACGCGCGGGTCGCGTCCGACATCGTGATGTGGGCGTCGTAGCCGTTCCCGGAGACCACGAAGACGAAGCGCTTGCCCGTCGTGGTCTGCGCTCGTGCGGGCCACGCTCGGCCACCGAGCGTGGCGGCGAGCGCCGTGGCGCCCACGCCGGTGAGGAACCCTCGTCGATTCACCTTGCTCATCGGTCGTCTCCGTCCCGAACCATGAAGCTCTCGTGGGTCAGCAGCGCTTCGAGCGCTGCGAGGAACGAGCCCTCGGCGAACGCGGATTCCATGTCGGCGAGCACGCAGGCGTCGGCCGGCGTCTCGTAGCGGCGCGCGAAGAAGCGGAACACGTGCCGCAGGAAGCAGCGCCGCGCGTACTCGTCCTCCGCGAGCAGCTGCGTGAGCTCGACGGCGTCGTCGACCGCCACCGGTCCGCTGCCGCCCGGCCAGTTCCGTATGTAAGCGCTCCCGTCCGGTGGCCGGCCATGGTCGTCGTCGCGCAGGAAGCCGGCGTGGTTGAAGACCTCGAAGGTGAGGCCGAGCTCGTTCATGCGTCCATGGCAGGCCGCGTTCGCGCAGAGCGGGTTGGGGGCCGTGCGGTCGTCCGGGGGCAGCGAGAGGTCGCCGAAGGTGGCGACCATCCGGTCGCGGGCGCGGTCGTTCTCTCCGGCCGGGGCGAGCTGCGCTTCGAGGTTCACCAGATCGAGGCCGGCGACGTCCTGGCAGAAGAGGTGCTCCCGAATCCAGTGGCCGCGCAGGACCGCGCTCGGTCCGTCCTCGCCGTTGCCGCCGTGGGCGGTGAGCCACGCCGGGTGGGTCAGCACGCCGGCGCGCTGGCCCTCGGGCATCGTGACCCAGCGCGCTTCGGCGGCGGGGTCCATCGCGATGGCAGCGTCGTCCCCAGCGGCCATCGACGCCGCTTCGCTCTCCTCGATGGGGTTCACGTCGTAGACGCTCGCCATGAAGTGGAAGAGGCGGTACGAGAGCCCCATGCAGCCGCCGAGCGGCGTGCCATCGGGGGCGAAGCCGACCATCGCACAGGAGTGCCCGTCGACGTCGCAGCAGTTCGCGTCGCCCTCGTCCTGGCAGACGGTCGGGTCACACGCCTGCGACGAGCGTACGCCGCGGCCCTGGAAGCCTTCGGTGGCGGTCAGCGATGCGGGAACTCGGTAGGTGCGCGCGGTCAACAGATCGCGGAAGACGTCGCGGCCTTCGCGCTCGGCGGTGACCACGACTCGCGCGATGAAATCGTCGAGCTGGTCCACCATCGGCGGCTCGCCATGCGCGGGCCGGTTCGGGTTCGCGCCGTCGCGCTCCAGGGTGTAGCCGTCGTCGATCGGTCCGCTCTGAAAGCGGCTCATCCACGGCGCGTCCCAGCGGCTCGTGGCGGAGGGCTCGTCCTTCGCGATGGTCGGTGCCTTCGCGTAGTCGAAGTACTCACGGAAGAAGCGCGCGAGCTGCGGCGCCAGCCAGTAGCGTCCCCGTCGGGGCCGGCGGAGGTTCCCCCGCGTGCGGTCGTCATAGTAGATGTCCGGGCGGGCGGTCGCGAGGCTCGCCGGATGCTGACCGCCGAAGTAGCCCGCGTCGACCTCGAGCACGGAGCGGATGTAGGCGGTCGCTTCCGAGAGAGAGCCGAGCTCGCCATCGTCGCGGCGTTGGCGGTAGTCGCTCACCCAGCCGAGCTCCGGCCGTTCGACCGCGTCGATCTCTGCACCGTTCATCGGCGCGGTGCCGAGCGCGGACGCGAGCTCGTGGGACCACTCGTCTGGTGAGAGCTGGCCGTCGTCGTCGCCGAGCAGCGAACGGTGCAGCGCGCCGAACATCATCAGCGAGGCCTCGGTCACGCGGTCCTGGGTGCGGATCCGGTGCGAGGGGTCGGACTCGCCGCCGAGCTCGGCGTCGAGGAAACCGACCAGCTGGTCGATCTCGCCGTCCGTCGCGCGGCGCTGGAGCGAGTGTCGCTCGAGCAGCAGAGCGACGAAGTCGCGCTTGCACTCGGCGTCGGCGAGCACCTCGCTCGGGGCGCGTCCGGGGTCCGTGAGGCACTGCAGGCGGGTGCGCTGCGCGTCGCTCAGGCCCTTCATCCACACGCGGTTCGGCTCGTTCTCGCCGCGTCGGTCGCGGGTGGCGCCCTCGGCGGTCCGGTCGCTCTGTCGAAAGCCCCGCGAGGTGTCGAGCACGTCGAGGTGCAGACCGAGCAGCGTGGAGTCGAGCGTCGCCCCGAGCGTGCCGGTCGAGAAGGGAGTCGCGTCCGAGGGCAGCGGTGAGCCGGCGAGCTCGGGGTCCTGCAAGTAGCCGCCCGCACGATGGATGAACTCGTTCCGGCTCATCAACGCGTGGGTCGGCGCGAAGCTCGATGGATCGCTGCAGGTGAAGAGCTCGTCCTGCGGATAGGAGTTGGGCGCCGTCTCCGGCAGCGGCGGCAGCTCCACGCAGTCGGTGCGCGCACCGAGCTCGATCCACTGCTTGAGCATGGCGATCGCCTCCGGCGGGTTCTCGAGCCGGGTGGGCGGCATGATGTCGTGCGGGTCGGCGGGGTCGATGCGCTCCATCGCGCCGGCTTCCGGGTCGCCCGGCACGAACCAGTTGTTGGCGATCAGCTCCGGGAGCGTTCCCGCGGCGATCGCGGGCCGCCGCGGGCCCACCGGTCCGTGGCAGCCGGCGTGGCTGCAAGTCGTCTCGAGCCACGCGCCCACCTGCTCCTGGAGCTGCGTCTGCTCGTCGGTGCACGGCGAGCTCGGTCCCCGTCCACGCCCGGCGTGTCGTCGGAGCCTCCGATCTCTCCCTTGCACCCGAAGAGAATCACCAATCCCAGACCGGTCACCCACGACCGGCCACCCACACGGCAGCACATCACGGTCGTAGGAGGCGTGAGGGCGGCGAAGCGGGTCAGTCGATTCGCACTTTCGGTGCGTTCGTCGTCTCGGGACGACCGGTGCGCGCATCCGCGAGCCGCTCCGAGCCGCTCGAGGCTCCTACCGCCGATGCCGACATCCCTCCGTCTCTCGTTCGCCCTGATGCTCACGTCCGTCGCCTGCGGTGACCCCGGGGGCGGGCCCGACGACGACGTGGTCGACCGCGACGGGGGGCGGGCGCCGACGGTCGACGCCGCGCCGGGGGCGGATGCCGGCGAGGGTGAGGATGCAGGTCCCAACGACGGCGGGACGCCGGAGAACTTCGTCTTCGCGCCCCTCGAGCCCGAACCCACACCGGAGGGGAAGGTCCGGGTGGCCATCGGGCTGGCGCATGGCCGGGTGGTCACGAGCTGTGACGGACTCGAGTCGATCGCCCACGACGAGGTCTTCTCCCCCGAGGCGAACGACCATCACGAGCACGCGCTGAAGGGCGCCGCCTACGGCGGTGGCGTGTATCTCTTCAACACTGGGCATGGCGCGCCCGGACACGTCTTCCGTTCGACGGACGGCATCGCGTGGGAGCAGCTCCCGGGCGAGCGCTTCCACTACGCGGACGGGAGCACGGGTCCACTCTCGGGCGGCACCCGCGGCATCTTCTGGGATGGCGAGGTCTTCGTGCTCATCCGCGGGCGCTCACCGCGGATGACGTCGACCGATGGACTCGATTGGTACGAAGACGAGGGCGAGCCGATCGACCGCACGTACTTCCACTTCCGTTCGCTCTCCTACCACCCCGAGCTCCGTCGCCTCTTCATGGACGGGACGGACTCGCCGAAGGTGGTCCACTGGCTGCTGAGCAGTCTCGACTCCGCCCAGAGCTACGCGGAGGTCGAGGGCGGCTTCGCCGACGAGTGCAACGCCTGGATGACCTACGCCCACGGCGGGCTGGTGGCACCCGGTGGGGATGTCATGTGCCTCTCCTTCGATGGCGGCGACACCTGGCGCGTCGAGACCGTGCCCGATGGCTTCGGTACCTACCTCCCGACCGACGAGGGCTTCATCGCCTTCGCCGGCTGGCGACGCGGCTTTCAGCGATGGGATGGCGAGAGCTGGACCGAGGAGACGATCGACAACGGGGTGCGGATCGCGGCCGCGGGTCGTGCGCCCTGGGGGACCTATTGGGCGGCGAGCCGGCAGGGGACCGAGCTGTGGATCAGCCGGGACTCGGTCACCTGGGAACCGATGGCGCACGAGGGCAGCGGCAACCCGCTACGAATGATGTTGTTCGGCTACGCCGATCCCTCGGAGGCGTGCCCGCTCCCCGAGTGATCGGGCGCGCCCTGACCATCAGCGAGGGCGCGCCGTCGCAGTGGTCAGCGCGGGCCGCAGTCGCCGCAGTCGGTGCCGAGCTCGCACATGTCGTAATCCGAGCCGGGCCCGCCATCGTCGCAGTCGCCGTCGTTGGCGCTCGAGCAGGTGTTGGTACAGCCGGCCTCGCCTCCGCCTCCGCCTCCGCCTCCGCTGCCGCCACCGCCGCCGTCGAGGATCGCGCAGGGGAGGGGGAGCTGCGTGCTGGTGCCGTCGAAGCGCACGTTGCCGTCGAAGTCCGAGCCATCGTGACCCTCGGTGAAGCCGAAGGACTGCATGGTGCAGTGGCCATCGTCCCAGCGCGCGAAACCAACACCCTGGTGCGTGCGACGGAGAATGATGCCGGTCCGCTGGTTCCGCTGGATGTTCCAGTCGTTGATCGCCCAGGTCTTCTCGAAGGTCTCGTTCCAGCCGGCCTGCTGCGCGTGGCTCACGAGCACGTCGTGCATGGTGGACGAGAGGGACGAGTCGCTCTCGGTGAAGAAGATCCAGTCGGAGATGTCGCGCGGGTTCAGGGCGAGGGTGTCGAAGTCACCCTCGGGCGCGTCGCCAGCGTCGTGGAGCACGAGGGTGCCTTTGGTCCAGTCGGGCGGGTACTCGGCGTCGCCGATGGCGGTGCCGAAGAAGTTCATCGGGTGACCGTAGAGAGTGCGCGCGTTGCCGCACTCCGTGACGATCATTCGAACGGGCTTGTCGGCGATCGAGAGCGTGGTGCTGCCGCCGCTGGCGAGATCGACGTCTTCGGCGATGCGGTTGTCGCCGTCCATGTCGAGGCGAATGCGGCAGATGTCGTAGGAGCTGCGGTTCTCCACGGTCAGCTCCCCACGGAAGCCGTCGCCGTCACCCCCGCTGTTGCTCCCGCGGCTCTGTCCGCCGCCGCAGGCCAAGACGAGGGCCGCTCCCAGCGTGGTCGCTCCCACCAAGGCCATGCCCACCAAACGCGCTCGTGTCATCCGATTCACCTTCCGAGCGGTTGCGCTCGTGCGAGAAAAATTGACTATATGTGTGCCTTTGTACGTCGGGACCGACTGCCGATGCAAGGCGCAGTCGAGCGAGCGTTCGTCAGGCGATGAACGTCGACGCTAGCGCGCATTCGCCTGCGTTCATGGGGCAAAAATTGCCAGCCCGGCCACGCTTCAGAGCTCGGAGGCGAGTCGGTCGAGCCGCGCCTCCCAGAGCGCGGCGTGAGCGTCACGGTCGGCGTCGTTCGTGAAGCGGGTGTGCAGCACTTGCAGCTGCGTGCCAGCGGCGGGTGGGGCGCCACCGGGCGAGAGCACCAGCATCGCGCGCGTCGCGGAGCCGTCGACGTCGATCGTGAAGGTGAGCTGCTGACCGGGGACCTTCTTGGCGACCTCGCCCACCGCGCCCTCGCCCCACCACTGGTCGGTTCGCTCGAGCGCGGCGAAGAGGGTGTCGGCGTCGCAGGCGAAGACGCGGGCGAGGGAAGCGACAGGGTTCATGGAGCTCAGCGGAGGTTTGGCGGGAGCTGGTCGCCGTAGGCGTTCCGAAGTTGGGTCAACGCCTCCCGTCGGGACGTCAGGTACTGCGCGATCGACGCGACCATGCGCTCGGTCTCGTCGCGGATCTCGTTCTGTGCCTTCTCGAGGTCCTCGTCGGTCAGCCCGATGCGGTCGCAGATCCGATTGGCCCGCTGCGCGAGCGACGGGATCTGGGCCTCGGCGGTTCGAAGGCTCCATTGGGTGGTCGCGAGTCGCGCCCAGATCGGGTCGTGGCACGGGAAGCGTCCGCGCGAGCGGCGAATCACGGCTCGCACTCGGTTCAGCTCGCCCATGGCGCGTCGGGCGTCCGGGAGGGTCTGTGGCGTCTTCGCTCCGTACGCATTGCGGCAGCTCGAGCTGTAGGGGCCAGGCTGGACGCAAGCGATGATCTCGGTGAGCCAACCGTCGATGCGCTCGAGCCGAGAGTCGAACTCGGTGAACATGAGCTGGATGTTCTCCGGCGGGTTCGCCCAGGTCTCGAAGGGCTCGCAGAGCTCGGTCAGATCCTGCGCGAGGCTACGGGCGTAGCTCTGGACCACCTGAGCCCCCGAGCGCACCAACGTCCGGAGCTCTTCTCGGGTGTTCGACTCGCAGATGGGGGGCTTCCGGTGATTGCGGATCACCGAGCCTCGTTGGATACGGATCACGATGGGCCGGAACGCTTCGAGCGACTCCGCTTCGTCCTTGAGCCGCAGGATGCTCTCCACCACCTGCGGCGTGAGCTGCGGCCGAAAGGCGGCCGGGTTGGCCGCGACGGTGCCTTGGGCGAGGGCGACCTGCCCGCGCTGAGTGAGCCCACGGGCCCACGTGGCGCGAGCCGTCTCGTCCGCGGCGCGCGCGAGTTGCTGGAGCTCGTCGTCGGCCCACGCCGTCAGTCGCTGCAGCGTGGCATCCTCGAGGGCGCAGGCGTTCCACTCGAGGCACGCCGCACGTCGGCGGAGCTTCAACGCGTCGACGCCCGCTTGCACCGGGGCGCTCAGGTTCTGGAGCCGCCTCGCCCGCGCCTCGAAGGCATGGGCCTCCGCGTCGCAGTCGCGAGGGAGCCGGTCGCAGGTCTGCGCTTCCACCGGCCGGCAGAGGGCGGCGAGCGAGGCGACGACGACGATGGACGAAAGGAAGCGCATGGGGTCGACGCGGCGTTATACGGCGCGCAGGGGCAAAGTCTTCAGTCTACCGGGGTCTTTTGCAAAGGACTCCGGCGGTCACCGAGCCATGAGCCGCGCGGCGGTGAGCGAGCGCTGCACCGAGGTCTCGTGGGCGTGGATCTGGCCTTCGGCGGTGTCGAGCTGCCCCGAGAGGCGCTCGGCCAGCTCGCTCGCCTGGGTGTTGGTGAGCCCGCCGGTCTCTCGGCAGATGTCCTGTTGCAGCCGGGTGACCCGCTGGGCTGCGGCGCCGGACCACTGGTTTCCTTGGCGCTGGAGGCGCCTGAGCTGGGCGAAGACCCCGGCGTCGCAGGGGAAGGGCCGGCTGCCGTCGTCCACACCGCGTAGCAGGGTGCGGGTCTCTCGTACGGCTGCGAGTACCTGGTCCGCGACATCGGCGGGCACGTTCGAAGAGATGGTCCGGTCGGCGGCCATCTCCTCGGCGCGGTCCAGGGTCGCCGGGATCCGGCGGAGCTTCCGAAGCAAGTCCGCGTCGGGCGGGCCCGCTTGCTCGAAGGGCTCACACGCCTGGCCTCGGATCCGGCGGATCTGCTGCACCGTCGAGACCACGTTGCTGTCCTCCGAGCCGGAGACCAGCCCACTCGCGCGCCCGCAGAACGAGGGCTTGTCGTTCTGCGCCAGGCTCTGGAGCCCGCGTCGAGTCGCCGCGACCGCGGCCACCGTTCGCTGGACCTCTTCGAGCGAGGCCTCGAGCCGACGAACCTCTGCGGCGTAAGGGTTGGTGTTGGTGACGGCCGCGGAGGGCCCGGTGCTCATCGAGGACTCCATGGCGCTCGCCATCGTCGTTGGCTGGACCCGCCGTGAACGCATCTGGCTCGGCTCCGGGCGCATCGTCGGGTTCTCTTCGGGTGGTGCCTCGGGGAACTCGGTCGGGGGGGCGCCGATCTCGCTGCCGGCGTCGGGTTCGGCGGTCTCGTCTTCCTCGTCTTCCTCGCCTTCCTCGATCGCCTCGTCGCGGTGGTCGATGGGCGCCAGGTCGACCTGGGTCGGCGCCGTGGCGGTCACGGGATTCGTCGGCTCACGGAGGGCGAAGAAGAGCCCCACGCCCGCCGCCGCCAGGAGCGCGACACCCCCGATGGCGACCGGCCCGACCCAGCTCTTCGATTCCCCCGGTCGGAGACCGGACGAGAGCGCCCGCGCTTCGCGTGTCGCGGGCGGCGAACCGGAGGGTGCGCGCATCAGCCGGGTCATCGGAACGCTCTCGGCGCCTTCCTTCAGCGCCTTGCGCAGAGCGCCGACGTGCTGGAAGCGGTCGTCCTGGTTCTTCGCCAACGCCGTCCGGATGGCGGTCTCGACCGCTTCGGGCACCCCGAGGTCGGGCGCCATCGCCGGCGGCGGCGTGGTCAGCATCTTCATCAAGATGGCCGTCGGCGTGTTGCCTTCGAAGGGCGCCACCCCAGTGAGCATCTCGTAGAGGATGCAGCCCAACGCATAGACGTCGGCGCGCCGGTCGACCTTCTCGCCGGTGGCTTGCTCTGGGGCCATGTACTGCGGCGTTCCCAGCACCATCCCGGTGGCGGTCAGACTCTCCTCCGAGCCTTCGACCATCTTGGCGAGGCCGAAGTCGAGCACGATCGGATCGACGCCGCCTTCGTCGTTCTTTCGCAGGAACACGTTGGCCGGTTTCAGGTCGCGGTGGGCGAAGCCCTGGTCGTGGGCGTACTCGACTGCTTCGGCCATGCCGTCGAAGAGCTCGAGCGCGTCCGGGACCGGGATCCTTCGTCGGCGGTACAGGTGGTCGGCCAGGTCCTCGCCCTCGAGGAGATCCATGACCAGGTACTCGAGGCCCTCGTCGCTCGTTCCGTGGGCGTGGATGGCCACGATGCGCGGATGCCGCAGCGACACGAGCGCCTGAGCCTCGCGGCGGAAGCGGGTGCGGGCGTCGGCCGAGAGCGCTGCTCGGTCCACCCGCAGGACCTTCGCCGCGACCTTCTGACCGGTCTCGGGATCGGTCGCGGCATAGACCGCACCGAAGCCGCCTCCGCCGAGGCGCTTCTCGAGGACGTAGCCCTCGCCGAGGACGCGCCCGACGAGGGGATCCTCTTCGTCACCCTCTTCGGGGTTGGGCGCGTCGCCAGCCACGGCCGATCCTAGTAACGGAAACACGAGAGAGGCAAACGGATGGGGCCTGCGGGGGGTACTTTGGGTTCCACTGCTACTTTTTCGGAGGCGAGGGAACCTTTGTGCTCCCTCGCACGTCCCCAGAGAACGTCGTGGTCCGTCTGTCCTTCATCCTGCTGATCCTCGTGCTCCCGCTCACCGCGGCGGCCGACGGTGGGTCGTACTTCTCGTTCTTCAATGGGTGGCCGCACGACCATCATTCGCTCGACGCCACCCCACGCTTCCTCGAGCAGGGCGAAAGAATGGATCGCTGCCCCGCTGACACCTTGATTCGGCGGCGCGGCGAGGCCTTCCGATACAACGTCCGGGTCCATCCCGAATTCGGCGAGCGACTCGCGCGCTTCGAACGGGTGGTGGTCGATCTGGCGACCACCCACTACGGCCGGGCGCCGCGGCGGATGGTCCACGGCGGCACCTACAACTGCCGACGCGCGAGAGGTCGCCGCGGTCGGATCAGCGAGCACGCCTTCGGCAACGCGATCGATCTCGAGGGCTTCGACTTCGGGCGGCTGCCCCGCGACGGCGAGCTCCCCGAAGGCGTCCATCGGCGTTTCCGCCGGCCGTTCCAGGTACGGATCGGCCAGCACTGGGGGCCGCGTCGCGAGCGTGATGCTCATCACGCCCAGTTCCTCCACGACCTCGCCGAGAAGCTCCGGCGCCGACCGGACATCTTCCGCGGCATCGTCGGCCCCCCGCGGCCTCGCCACCACAACCACCTCCACCTCGACGCGTCCCCATGGCGCTACGCGATGTTCTCGTACGAGGACCCCGCGCAGTAGACGATGGCAGGGTGCGTCTGGCAGCGTGCGCCGATGCGACGCTTCTCGGTCCTCCTCGCCCTCGTCTTCGGCTGCCCGTCCAGCCCGCCTCCGCAGGAGACCACGCCGGAGCCCGAGCCGGAACCGGGGATCGCGCTCGACGGACAGGTGCTCTACGAGCCGTCGCTCGAGTCCGCACCCGAGTCGATCCGGAGCGGTTGGACGACCTTCGAACAGGCATGGGCGAGCGAGCCTCCGATGCCTCCCGAGGACGCCGGGCCCGACGAGTACCGGACCTTCGCCACGGACCTCTTCGCTCCCTACGTCGACCGGCAGGTGAGCGCGGCGTCACGGCTGCTCGATCTGTGGGAGGGCGCGAGCGACGCGAGCGAGAAGCTCGTCCATTCGGTCCTCGCCGCCCGCTTGCTCCATCGCTCGGCGAGCTGGATGTGGACCCTGCCCATGCCGGACGTGGGAACGGTCAACGAAGCAGCGCGGGCGTCGCTCGAGCAGTCGATCCGCGGCGCCGCCCAGAACTTCGCCCAGTACGCCCACGCGGCCTTCGGCAAGTGCGTCGACGCCGCCGCCGACACCCCGGAGTTCGAGCCTTGGCGCGCCGACTGCGTTCGCCGTGCCGAGGCCGTCGAGCCGATTCGCACCGCCCAGATCGGCCCGCCGCCGCCCACGCCGATGCCGGAGGGGTGCGAGGGGGCGATCGATCCGACGTTCGCCGCTCCGGGTCACGACGCTGACGCCCGCCCACAGCTCCTGGTGATCGTCGAAGCCGAGACCGAGGGGATCGACACGGCTGCGGTGCAGCGGGCGGTGGAGCGCTGGGCTCGGAGCGAGCATGGACTCCGCGCGGTACCCGCCAACCGGCGTCGGGCGGCCGAGCGGCTCGTCGAGGCGGGCAAGACCAGCAGCCGCGGCCCGGTGTGTGCGGTGCCTCCGTCGCTGACCTGGGTGCTCGGGGCCCAGGTGTCGAACTTGGTCGTCGCAAAGGTCGACCAGAGTTGCCGCGAGAGCACGCCGGTCGACGCCAACATGCAGCCTACCGGACCGGCAGAGACGGTCTGCGATCTGCTCATCTCCTGGCGGCGTGCCGGCAGCCTCAGCGACGATGGGCTGCCCCCGTTGTTCCGGCGAACACTGCCCGCGACCCCGACGACGGAAGCCACGGTCGCGGCCCTGACTGCCGACCCGCCCCGGGACTCTGCCATCCTCGGCGCTCTCGGAGGGCTCGGCGGCAGTGGCGCGCGAATGTCCGTGGGCGCCATCGAAGGCGACCCCGGCTACCGGATTCGCGCCGCCCTCGAAGCCCTCGAGATCAACGGGTGCCAGACCGAGCGCGGCGCCAATCGGCTCCAGCTCGCCTGGACCGTGAGCGCCACGGGCGCCATCGAGTCGGTCACCGCCACCGGCGGCGACGACGCCGTCAACGCCTGCGTGAAAGCCAAGCTCGAACAGCTCACCCTGACCTGCACCCCCGGCGGCGACCCCATCCCCATGCAGACCACCCTCTGCCTGGCGAACTAGCCCCAACCTTCGTTCTCTCTGCGACCTCTGCGGCTCCGCGACTCTGCGCGAGGCAAGGACACAACGGGCCCATCGAAGCCCGAAGCGGTGTCAGGGCTCGAAGCCAAAGCGCGAGAAGACATCCTTCAGGTTCTCGTAGACCTCTTCCTTGGTCAGCCCGTACTCCTCGAGGGAGTACTCGTGCGAGCTCTTGTAGCGCTTCTGCCGCTGGGTGACCTCGAGGAGCTTCGCCTGATAGGCGGGGCTCATCTCGAGCTCCATCCACTCGTAGACCTCTTCGACCACGCCCTTCGGGTCCTTGATGAGATCCTTGTAGCGGACGAGGTGGAAGCGCTCCTTCGGGAGGGTGTCCATGAGCTCGAGCGCCACGCGGTAGTAGGCGTAGCCGAGCTCGACGAGCTCCCGCGCCGCCGGTGACTCCTTCGGCAGCTCCGGCGAGTGGGTGATCCACTTCTCGTAGAACATGTTGAGGAAGCTCGGCAGCGCCTTGTATGGGTGGCGCACCAGGTAGAGCAGCCGCGCGTCGGGGAAGCGCCCGAGCAAGGTGCGCACCCGCGGGTGCAGGAAGACGTTCTTGGTGATGAAGCGGCGGTCGCCGCCCACGCTGAAGAGGTGCTTCTTCAGCGACGCCTCGTAGTGGTCCATGAAGGCCTGACGCGCTTCGTCGTCCTGCATGTCCAGCCAGGCCATCTCGCCGTAGCCCTCGAGGTAGGGGTTGAGCAGTGAGACTGTGGGCGACTCGAGGGCGTAGACGAAGAGGGCCTCGTCCTCTTCCTCCTTGTCGATGCCCATCTCGTGGATGCCTTCCCAGCCACTGAAGAACGTGTCGTTGATCAGGTCCACGCCCTTGCGCGCGATCGGCCCGAGCGGTCCTTCGCCGATCGCCTCGATGAGCCGCTGGTAGGACACCGCGTTGAACATCGACTGGTAGAGCTTGAAGCCCGCGAAGTGCTCCTCGTCGTAGGAGAGGAGCCGGTGGAGCATCGTGGTGCCGCTTCGGCCGTTGGCGAAGATGAAGACCGGCTGCTCCACGCGCTGGTCCTTCCAGGCGGGGTAGAGAACGTCGTCGATCCGGCGCCCGACCTGCAGCAGGCTGCGGATGGTCATCCATGCCCCGGCGAAGCCAGCCCAGGTCCAGGCGCGGCGCGGACTGAGGTTCTCGGCGGCCGCGCGGGTGATCTGCCGCAGCGCGTCACGATTTATGGGTATCCGGCTCAAGGCCGAGCGAGCCTTGCCCGACGGGAGCGGGACCGCAAGCCAATCCCCCGAACCGCGTTCATCGGGGTTTGTGGGCGCTGGGGCTCTCCTGCTATGGAGGCGGGATGCGCGCTTCGACGGTCTTGCTCACCCTCTCCCTCTGCCTCGCCTTCACGGGCTGCGGCGACGACGACTCGGACACCACCACCGATGACGCCGCCGTCCCGATGGACGCGGCCGCGGACATGGGCCCGGCCTGCGAGCCGACCGGGATGATCCCGACCTCGCGGGGTGAGCATGGCGCGGTGTTCGACGCCGAGCGCAACCGCATCCTGGTCTACGGAGGCAACCTCGCCTTCCCGATCGAGTGTCGGCCGATGACCGAGATCACCGACGAGATCTGGGCGTTCGACATCGGCTGCCAGACCTGGACCCAGCTCACCACCACCGGGGGCCCCGGCCTTCGCGCGCGTCATGGGATGGTGCCCGCCGCGGACGGCGCCAGCGCGTACCTCTTCGGTGGCCGTGTCACCGCGGGTGGCGGCGGCTACACGAACTTCGCCGACGTCTGGCAGCTCGACTTCGCGACGCTCATCTGGACCGAGATCGCGACCACCGGCACGGCGCCCGAGCCCCGGAGCCACCCGGCCATCGCCCACGACGCGGCCCGCAACCGGCTGATCGTCTTCGGTGGCAACACCTCCACCAGCGGGCTCAGCATCGTCGGCACCGACGACACGTGGGCGCTCGACCTGACCTCGGGTGCCTGGACACGGATCGCCGAGGCCTCGGCGCCGCCCCCGCGCTACGCTCACGCGTTCGCGCACCGTGGTGACCGCTTCTACGTCTTCGGCGGCAGCCCCGACTTCGACGGCCCCTTCGGCAATGACGCCTGGGCGCTCGATCTGACCACCGACACCTGGACCCAGGTCGCCGGCGGGGGGCCCGATGCTCCGATCGGCCGCTTCGGCTCCGGGCTCTTCGCGACCGACACGCAGCTGATCATGGTGGCGGGCCACGACAGCGCCGCGCTCGGCAACGTCAACGACATCTGGACGGTCGACATCGCGACCGGCACCTGGACCGAGGTGGTGCGCGGCGACGAGCTCAACAACGGAGACGTCGGTTTCTGCATGTTCCCTGCGGACTTCACGACCCCCGACACCGAGGCCCCAGAGCGACGCCACTACTTCGGCACCGTCCAAGCGAACGGCACCGGCTACGTCGTCATGGGCAAGACCGACTGCGGCAACGCCAACGATGTCTGGCGCATCGACCTGGCGGCCCCGAGCTGGGAGCTCTTCGGCCAGGCCTCCACCAGCGGCGAGGCCTGCAACCGTAGCGGCGCGACGACCTGCACCGAGCTCTGCTTCTGAGAGCATGCTCGAGACGGATCTGACAGTTTAGGGATGTAAAAAACTTGGGCGTGTCCAAAAATAATACGCCTAAATAGTGTGCATGCCGGTCAGGCCGGAGCGTAAAGCTCAATGATTTCGTTCGGCACGGGAACTGCAAACTTTCCTCACGACCAAGGGGAAAGTCATGAACCGCACGCACACCATTCTCGCCGCCCTCGCTGGACTCTTCATTCTGTCCGCTCCGACGACCGCGTCGGCTGCCACCTACTTCATCCAGATGGGTGGGATGTGCAGCACCGACTTCCTGGACGGCAAGGGAAGCGGGCGCATGGGCAACTTCTCGGGGATCACCGAGATCAACGCCCAGATCGACCAGACGAACAACATGGGCACCGCCGTGGCCCAGTACAAAGCGCTCCTCGACCAGCGTTGCCGAGTCCAAGACGGCAACCGCTGCTACCTCTACTCGTACTCCAACGGTGGCGCGGTGATGTCGAAGACGCTCAGCGTCTACGGCACCGGTCAGTGGGACATCGTCTGGGCCATGGGCGTCGCCTCGAACGAGGGTGGCAGCGAGCTCTCGGACGCTGCGGACTCCTGGCTCATCCAGGCCGTTGCCGAGCTCTTCTTCTGTGACCTGACCCCCCGAATCGGAGTCAGCGACCACCGGAACGCGTGGAACCACTTCGATACCGACGGCCGCACCTTCTACATGATCGCTGGCTCGAACAGCTGGGCATCGACCTGTGCATTCTTCCCCGGCGGCATGTGTTTCGAGTGGCTGGGAACGAACAGCGGCGAGGCGGATGGCGTGGTGGCCATGCACTCCGCTGGCGGCTTCGCGAATGCAGGCTCCATGGAAGACGCCTGCGATGGGGACGCCAAATACAGCAACCACACACCGGCCTGGTACTGTCACTTCGACAAGGACCACTACGGCATGAAGATGAAGGGGATCTACTGCCTCGAGGGCAACTGCAGCTGGAACTGAGCGTAGGGACCCAGCCGACGAGCGAGGCGTGACGACCTCCTCTCCCTCCCGCCGACGAGCCGGAATCGCAGCCGCGATTCTGGCCGTTGGCGCGTTGGCCACTCTGTTCGTCCTGAACGGAGCCGATGAGGCGGACGAGGAGGTGGAAGAGGTCGAGATGGTGATGCCGGAGATCGCGGCTCCCGGCGATGGACCCGACCCCGACCCCTTCGACCAAGCGGAGGGCAACCCCTCCGGTGGTCGCACTCCGAGCGGTGGTGAACCCGGGGGTGCGGGTGGTCCGCAGATGGGCACCGGGAGTGCCATCGACGAGTACCTCGAGTCGTCGCAGTACCCACCGTACTCCCGCCCACTCGACCTGGTTCGACACCACGAGCTCATCGAGTGGAACGAGCGGAGGGAGCAGGGGCGACTCAGCAGGCACGATCAGTCGATTCAGTTCATCTACTCGGGCGACTCGTACTGGGTCATCGGCGACCAACCGATCCGGACGTACCTGGCGGTGCGACACGGCAATGCGCCCATCCAAGTGAACATCGCCCGTGCCGAGATGCGCATCGACGGTTCGGCAGAATCCGCGTCGTGGAATCCCGGGCCGATGCCACTTCGCTATACGTTCGAAGGCGACCGATACGTGAACGAGATCCGTCCCGCTCAGCTGCTCGACGGCGCGGATCAAGCCGTGCGCGTGCAACTGGGCATCGCCTTCGATGCTGGCGACGGCTTGGACACGGCCATGCTGAACTTCATCTACATGCCCCAGGACCGGGCGGTGGGTCGCTTCACCGGTCAGTTCCGCGAGGAGGTGAGAGACGGGTCGCTGGTGCTCCACGCAGGGGTCGAGATCTTCCACTCTGGTTGGTTCAACATCGACTGCAACCTCTGGGACTCGAACGACGAGCCGGTCGGCTGGACGCGCTTCAAGGGTGAGCTCGAAGGCGGGATGCAGGAGGTCGAGCTGCTCTTCTTCGGGAAGGTGATCGTCGACTCGGGGACGACGGCCCCCTGGAAGGTCGGCCAGCTTCGAGGCTTCCGCTACGTCCCCGAGGTCGACCCCTCCGAGGAGATGATGCTGCCGTTCCAGGGCGAGTTCCTGACCTCGTCCGTCGAGATCGACGCGCTCTCTGGCGAGGAATGGAACGAGGAGCGCCGCTGGGATCATCTCGAGAGCCTTCGGGAGGCCGAGCAAGATGGGCTCTTGCCGAGTACGGCCAATGGTGAGGCGGCCACGGACGACACTGGGGCGGCCGCGGGAGTGGCCACGATGGAACCCTCCGCCGGCTCGTCGGGCGACACTCCCGCGGAGCTCTAGCTCCAGCGTCGCGCAGAAGCGGTCCGGGCGCGTATGGTTCGCGGATGGTGACGCCCGAACGCGCGATCCGAATAGCGAGCCTCGTTCCGTCGGGGACCGATCTGGTGGCACATCTCGGGCTCGGCGAGCACCTCGTCGGCGTGTCTCACGAGTGTGACCACCCGAGCGCGGCAGGCTTGCCGGTGTTGACCCGCAGCCGAGTGCCCAGCGCGCCCGACCAGGCACCGGCGGAGGTCGATGCCGCCGTCAGCGCGGCGATGGCCGAGGGCGCGCCGCTCTACCTGACCGACCGCGAGCGACTGGCCGAGCTCTCGCCCGACCTGGTGCTCACACAGGACATCTGCGACGTCTGCGCGGTCCGTGGTCGGGACGCCCAAGAGGCCCTGCCGACCGGCGCTACGCTGCTGACTCTCTCGGCGACGTCCGTCGAGACGCTGGCGGCCGACCTGCGGGCCGTGGGCGACGCCGCGGGGGTCGATGGAGCCGCAGCCGCGACGCGATGGCTATCGGCGGTCGACTCGGTCGAGCCCGCGAGCGAGCCGAAGCGGGTGCTGACCCTCGAGTGGAGCGACCCACCCTTCCTCGGCGGGCACTGGGTCCCCGAATTGGTAGAGCGCGCCGGCGGTGTGAACGTACTCGCGGAAGCCGGCGCGGCCTCGCGTCGCGCGAGCGTGGAAGAGATCGCGACTGCGGCCGCCGACGTGACCCTCTTCCTCCCGTGTGGATACGACCTGCCGGCCGCGACTGAAGAAGCCGCGGGCTTGCCCGCCGAGCTCACGCCGCTCTGGGCCTGCGATGCCAACCGGCTCTTCTCGCGCTGCACCCCGGATGCACTGCTCGGTGGGTTGCTGCTCATCGCTGCGATTCTCCGAGGCGCAGCCGTCGACCCGGCGGACGCTCGGTTGGTTCGTTAGCCAGCCGCTCTCCAAGTAGCGGGTCCGTCGACGCGCTGACCGGCTCCGGTCACCCTCGGCTCATGGAAACGAACGACGAATGGGTCAGCGTGATCGAGGGACTGCCGGTCGGTGCGGCGAAGACCGTCAAGACGGCGAAGCGTCAGCTCGCCGTGTTCCGGTTGGCCGAGGATCGTGCATGCGTGATCGACAACCGCTGCCCACACGAGGGCTATCCGCTCTCGGGTGGGGCCGTGAGCGACGATGGCGAGGACGCGGTCCTGACCTGCGCGTGGCACAACTGGAAGTTCCGACTCTCGGACGGAGCCTGCGTGGTCGGAGGGGAGGGCGTCCGCCGCTACGAGGCGCGGGTCCGGGGGGACGTCGTGGAGGCCAGGTTGGTCGACCCACCACGCGAGGAGCAGCTCGCGGCGCTTCGGGAGACGCTGGTCGACGCGATCGACGACCGCGATCCCGGTCAGGCCGCTCGGACGCTGGAGCGGATGCTGGCCCTCGAGGAACCGCCGCTCGCGATCCTCGGCTGGATGAGCCGAGCCGCCGCGCGCCGGCTCGAGTGGGGCTTCCACCACGGCCTCGCTGCCAGCGCCGACCTGGCCGCGTTGCTCGAAGCCGGCACCCTCGAACCCGGCGTGGTGTTGTTGCAGGCGCTCGACCTGCTCTTCGACGACCTCGAGCGCCGACCGGAGCAGTCCTTCGCCGACCCAGCGCCCGGCGACGTCTCGGCGTTGCCCAGGCTCATCGCCGACGAAGCGCTCGCGCCCGCGGAAGCGACCGTTCGAGGTGCGACCGACCGGGAGGCACTGCTCGCGGCCCTCGCGACGGCGGCGAGCGATGGGTTCCTCGATTTCGGTCATAGCGTGATCTACGCGGCCAAGGGCGAGGAGCTGATGCAGCGAGTAGGCGACACGAGCGCTCACCCGCTCCTGACGGTGCTCGCCCGTGGACTCGTCTACGCGACCCGGGAACACACGTTGCCGCGGATGCGGCGCTTCGTGCGTGAGGTGGAATCGCGGCCGCCGCTCGTGGTGAAAGCCGGGGACGCGAGCTTCGATGTCGGCCCCTTCCTCGATCGCGTGCTGGACGGCTCGTTGACGGACGCCCTCGACGCCGTGGACGACGCGATCGGGCAAGGGGTCGCTGCCGATCGGGTCGCGCTCGCGCTCGCGCTCGCCGCGGGTGAGCGCCTGCGTCGCTTCGACCCGAGTCACGAGAGCGATCCCGACGTCGCCGAGGGGTGGCTCTTCGCGACCCACGCGCTCACCTACGCCGACGCCACGCGTGCGCTCCTACTGCGCCGGCCGAGCGAGGCGCTGCTCGGATGTCTCAGGGTCGGCGCTCGCTTCGTACAGCACCTCGCGCCGCTGGATGGACCGGCGCCAGAGGCGAGCGATGCCACCGGTTCGCTCGTGGAAGCGCTCGACGCGCGCGACGAGGCTCGCGCCATCGCCCTCGCGCGCTCCCGGCCGCTCTCGGAGCTGACGCCCGAGTTCCATCTGGACGTCGTCTCCGACCGGATGACCCGGCCAATCTTCGTGGCGCACCACGTGAAGGTCGTGGTGGCGGCCCTTCAGCTCACCGAAGCGGCAGAGCTCGATTCGGATCTGCGCCCGCATGCGCGACTGGCCCTGGAAGGGACCGTCCGCTGGCTCTGCCACCCCATTCGGGAGCGGCGGCTCCGCCAAAACGCCCACGTGGCGCGACGCTTCGTGCGCGAAGGCGTTCGCCAACGGGAGCTCGCCGAGTAACGGCCACGCTCAGGGGCCCGAGGCCAGATCGGCGTAGGGTCCCTCGCGGGTCTCTTCGAAGTGGCTCCGCAGCGGCGCGCCGTCGTCCAGCAGGTGCTCGACGTAGTCCTGCAGATCGAGGTCGTCTTCCTCGATCTCCGTGCCGTCCCAGGCGAGCAGGGTGGTGCAGTGGCTGTCGTTCAGATCGCGCCAGAAGGGGATGTAGTACGCGAGGTTGTCGTAGCGATCGAGCTCGGCCATGAAGAGCTGTGTGTCCTCCCACCAGCGGCCGTAGATCGCCTCGCGGTCGAAGGGCTCGGTCTCGCCGAGCTCCTCGTAGAAGCGCTCGTAGGAATAGAGCGAGTAGTTGTAGTCGAGCCGGAAGAAGGTGGTCGCGAGGCGGTCGTTCGGGAACTCCTCGGCGACGACCCCGTTGATGTGGCCGAGGTCCTCGAGGATGGCGTCGGCGTGCTCCGGGATCTCTCGCTGGAGGAGCTCGTCGAGGGCCCACACGTCGCGGATCGTCGTGTGCATCGGTCTCGAGTTGACCGAGTCGACGAAGATGGGGCCCGAGTCGTTGAGCATGTAGCCGCGCGATGGCTCGAGCGCGGTCCGGAGGAAGTAGTAGTTCGCAATCGACCCGGTGCCGCCTGCGCTGCAGCCGCCGACGAACATGCGGTCCACCGGTGGCAGGTTGGCCTGCGCCCAGCCGATGACCGCCTGGACGTTGTCGTGGCCGCGGTGGTGCCAGACGAGGTCGGGCTCTTCGCCGCGCGGGTCGACGTAGGTCTCCATCTTGTCGCCGCTGTGGATGTCGCCGGTGCAGTAGGGGAGGTAGACCTTGTTCCACGTCGCCAGTGGGTTGGTGACCGGCGAGTTGAGCAGCAGCGGGCTCCCGAGGCGTGCCAGCGAGATGTGGTCGTCTTCGATGCCATCCGGGTTCGCTGCGCCGCGGATGCCGGTGCGGCCGGAGCAGCTGTCGAAGTCCCAGCAGGCGCCGCCGGGCTCGAAGATGAAGGCGACGTCCTCGGTGTCTCGCATCCGCTGAACGAAGAACTTGTACTGGGTGCCGTTGCCGCACACCGTTCCGGGAATCTCGACCCGCTCCCAGTGGCCGTAGCGCACCTCCGGACCGTCGGTGGGGTCGACGCCGGCGTCGGTCGGCGCGCTTCCGCCGTCGTCGCACGCGATGAGCCCGAGGGCCACGAAGGCGGTGGCGAGGCGGGAGGTCACGCGCGGCGGTCCGTGGTGGCTCGGTGGGTCTCGGTGGCGGGTCGCGCGCCGGGGCGTGGCGCACGAGCGAACTCGAGCGCGGAGTCGCGCACCGGGGCGTAGCGGAGCCAGGCGCGGTCCAGCGCGTAGTTCTGGTAGAGCTTCCACGGCGCGCGGTCGCCCTGCTTCGGTAGCAGGTGCTCGGCCCGCTTGATGTAGCCGGACTCGAGCGGCAGCGCGCTCTCCTCGCCGAGGTCGCTCGGCACCCGCGGGATCACGTGGGTGTAGCCGTGCGCGTCGTTGTAGTTGATCAGCCGGCAGAAGTACTCGCAGCAGAGGTCGCACTTGAGCGTCCACGAGGCGTTCGTGTAGCCGATGGCGAAACCGAAGTTCGGGACGTCGCTCAGCATCGTGCCCTTGTAGAGCGTGACGTCGGAGGGCTGCACCGCCTCGCCGTCGATGTCGAAGGTCAGCCCGCCCATCATCTTCAGCTTCAGCCCGGTGGCGGTCACGATCATGTCCGCCTCGAGCTCCTCCCCCGACGTCAGCCGGATGCCCTTCTTCGTGAAGCGGTCGATGTGGTCGGTGACCACCGAGGCCTTGCCCGCCTTGATCGCCTCGAACAGATCCGAGTCCGGGACGAAACAGAGTCGCTGGTCCCACGGCTCGTAGGTCGGCGTGAAGTGCGGATCCATGTCGGTGGCGCCGTCGAGCGCGGCCTCCACGTTCTTCAAGATCCACTTCTTGGAACGCTCCGGGAAGCGGCGGCACCACTTGTAGAAGCCGAGCGAGAAGAAGATGTTCTTCCAGCGGATGGCCGGGTCGGCGACCTGGTGCGGCAGCCGTCGCCGGAGGAACGCAGCGACAGGGTCGTCGCCAGGGATGGAGAGCACGTAGGTCGGCGAGCGCTGGAGCATCGTGACGTGCTCGGCTCTGTCGGTCATCGCAGGCACCAGCGTGACCGCGGTGGCGCCGGAGCCGATGACGATGACCTTCTTGTCCGCGTAGTCGACGTCCTCCGACCAGAACTGTGGGTGCACGAGGTCGCCCTCGAAGTCGTCCATGCCCTCGAAGTCGGGCGTGTACCCCTGGTCGTAATCGTAGTAGCCGGAGCAGAGGTAGAGGTAGCGAGAGCGCACCTCGCTGAGCGTGTCGGTGCCTACGTGGCGCACCGTCACCGTCCAGGTCGCGGTCTCGCTCGACCAGCGCGCGCCTTCGACCTTCTGTTGGTAGTGGATGTGCTCGTCGATGCCGAACTCGGCAGCGGTGTCCTCGATGTAGCTCAGGATCGAGGGGCCATCGGCGAGGGCGACCGACTCGGTCCATGGTCGGAAGCCGTAGCCGAGGGTGTGCATGTCCGAGTCGGAGCGAACCCCCGGGTAGCGGAAGAGGTCCCAGGTGCCACCCATCCGCTCGCGCATCTCGAGGATCGCGTAGGACTTGGTCGGGCACTTGTCCTGCAGGTGGTAGCCGGCGGCGATGCCGGAGAGACCGGCTCCGACGATCAGGACATCCACCTCGGAGGGTGCGCTTCGCTTGGTGGGGGCCATGGCCCCGATTCTCGGCGCTATCGGCGGGCGCCGCCACCGATTGTTGGAATCGCGTTCAATCGCGGGGAGTCAGCGACGCCCGCGGCGACCGCCGCGGCGCTGCCGTCCACCGCCACCGCCGCCGCGCCGTTTCCGGCCGCCACCGCCCGAGCGCTTCTTCGCACCGCCGCCAGCTCGGCTCTCGAGATCGGTCGCCTTCGGCAGCGGTTGGCTGGGCGGGAAGGGGTGGTCGGTGATCCGCGGCACGTGCTGCTGAATGAGCCGCTCGATGTCCACGAGGTAGGGACGCTCCTCGATGTCGCAGAACGAGAAGGCGATGCCGCTGGCGCCCGCGCGCGCGGTGCGGCCGATGCGGTGGACGTAGGTCTCGGGGACGTTCGGCAGGTCGAAGTTCACCACGTGCGTGATGCCCTCGACGTCGATGCCGCGGGCTGCGATGTCGGTGGCCACCAGGAGGCGGAGGTCCCCCTTCTTGAAGCCGCCGAGGGCGCGCTCTCGGGCGTTCTGGGACTTGTTGCCGTGGATGGCGGCGGCCTCGATGCCGGCCTTGCCGAGTTTCTTCACGAGCCGGTTCGCGCCGTGCTTGGTGCGCGTGAAGACCAGGGTCTGCTCGATGGAGTCATCGGTCTCGAGGAGGTCGACGAGCAGGCTCGTCTTGTCGCCCTTGTCGACGAAGAAGACGTGCTGGTCGATGCGTTCGGCGGTGGTCGAGATCGGCGCGACTGCGACGCTGGCCGGGTCGATGAGCAGCTCGTTGGCGAGGGCCCGGATATCCGGCGGCATCGTCGCCGAGAAGAAGAAGGTCTGGCGCTTCTTCGGCAGCGCCGAGATGACGCGCTTCACGTCCGGGAGGAAGCCCATGTCGAGCATGCGGTCGGCTTCGTCCAGGACGAAGATCTCGACGCCGCTCAGGTCGACGTGACCCTGGCCCATGAGGTCGAGGAGCCGGCCGGGCGTGGCGACCAGGACGTCGACGCCGTCCTTGAGCTCGCGCACCTGTCGGCCCTGCTTCACGCCGCCGAAGATCACGGTGTGCCAGAGGTCGACGTGCTTGCCGTAGGTCGCGAAGCTCTCGCCGATCTGGCTGGCGAGCTCGCGGGTCGGGGTGAGCACGAGGGCGCGCAGGGTGGCCTCTTCGACGAAGGTCTCGTCGAGCCGCTGGATCATCGGGAGGGTGAACGCTGCGGTCTTGCCGGTGCCGGTCTGCGCGCAACCGAGGACGTCGCGGCCTTCCAGGGCGGGCGGGATCGCCGCGGCCTGAATGGGGGTGGGCGAGGTGTAGCCGGCGTCGGTCACGGCCTCGAGGAGAGGCTTCGCGAGCTCGAGATCGGAGAAGGTGGCGTCGTTCACAGCGGGGTTCACCGGGGCTCTGTGGATGATTCGGCGGCGATTTCAACCCGAATCGGTCTTTGGGTGGGGTCCTCGTGCTTGGTTGGGCTTGGCGTTGGGCTTGGCGTTGGGCTCTGCGTTGGGGCTTGGGCTTTGCGTTGGGGGGGCTCGAGCGGTGCGCTCGGCCGCGGCGGGGGACGGGCCTCCCAGGTTTGCCGCTCCGGGGCGTCCGGTCGCTGTCGCGACCGGAGCCCCTGCGCTTCCGTCGTCGCCTTCGGTGCTGGCTGCGCCAGCACCACCGGCGAGACGGACGCACCTGGGAGACCCGTCCCCCGCCGCGGCCTCTGGGCCCAGTGGGCTTCCCCAGTGGGGTCATTGGGGGAGGGCGACTCGCGAACGTGCTCCGCACGTCCGCTTCGTCGCGGCGGTCACGCTCGCTCTCCGGCGCGCTGCGCGCGCGTCGAGCTCGCTCTGGGCCCGCTGGCGGCGGGGACTCGGCGGCTTCGCCGCCTCGCCCCGCCTTGCCCATGACGCGCACTCCGTCGGCTCGCTTCGCTCGCCGCCAGGGCGCTCACTGCCACTGGCCCCGGTTCACCGAGCCCTGCCCACTGTGCCCACTCACCTCTGGCGACGGAGTCGCCTCGCTTCGCTCGGCACCCCCGCGCCTGGTCTCGCTCGCTTCGCGTCGCTCTGGGGTCGCTGGCTTCTCGCTCGCTTCGCATCGCTTTGGGGTCGCTCGCTTCGCATCGCTTGGGGGCGCGGGCTGGTCGCTCGCTTCGCATCGCTTGAGGTCGCGGGCTTCTCGCTCGCTTGCGGGCGTGGTCCGTAACCGATCCCGCCGCGGTCCGTCCGTGATTCGATGGCCAAGCGCGACGACCTCTCCGTGACGATCGAACGACCGGGCGAGCCGCCCCTCGCGGCGGTGCTCCATCGCCCGCCGGGGCCGCTCCGGGGGGTCGCCCTCTTTGCCCACTGCTTCACGTGCAGCAAGGACCTGCGGGCCGCGCGAGCCATCAGCAGCTCGCTGGCCTCGCGCGGGATCGCGACGCTCCGCTTCGACTTCACCGGGCTCGGCGAGAGCGCCGGCGACTTCTCGGAGACGACCTTCTCGACGAACCTGGACGACCTGGTCGCGGCGGCCGATTGGCTGCGCACGGAGCTCGCGGCGCCGACCATCCTGGTGGGTCACAGCCTGGGTGGCGCGGCGGTGCTCGCCGCGGCTCA
Source organism: uncultured Sandaracinus sp. (assembly GCA_964462035.1). Taxonomy (GTDB): domain Bacteria; phylum Myxococcota_A; class Polyangia; order Polyangiales; family Houyiibacteriaceae; genus UBA1660. The sequence continues at coordinate 104,789 of CAYXAP010000002.1, read as the reverse complement.
CCGCATCGACGAGGTGAAGGCTGTGGCGACCGTGGGGGCGCCCGCCGACCCCGAGCACGTCGCGAAGCTCTTCGCAGCGGAGCGGGGTGCCATCGAGTCGGAAGGTCAGGCCGAGGTGACGCTCGCAGGCCACTCGTTCGTGATCCGAAGGGCGTTCCTCGACGACCTCGGCGAGCACTGCTCCGACGAGAAGATCGGCGCGCTGGGTCGGGCGCTGCTGATCTTCCACTCCCCGCAGGACAACACCGTCGGGATCGAGAACGCGAGCCGGATCTTCAGTGCGGCGCGGCACCCGAAGAGCTTCGTCAGCCTCGATGGCGCGGACCACCTACTCACGAAGCCGGCCGACGCCCGCTACGTCGGCGAGACCATCGCGACGTGGGCGAGCCGCTACGTGGCGGCCGAGGCAGCGGACGTGCCGCGGGGCGAGGTGGTCGTCGAGGGGCGGAAGGGGTTCTGGACTCACGTGCAGGCAGGGCCCCACGGCTTCGTGGCCGACGAGCCACCGAAGATGGGCGGGACCGACGAGGGACCGACGCCCTACGACTTCCTGCTCGCGGCGCTGGGAACGTGCACGAGCATGACGTTGCGGATGTACGCCGACCGGAAGGAGCTACCCCTCGAGCGGGTCCGGGTGCGGCTCTCCCACGACCGGGTGCACGTCGACGACTGCGCCGACGCGGAGAAGACCGAGGGGCGGGTCGACCTCATCCGCCGGACCATCGAGCTCGAGGGGGAGCTGACCGCCGAAGAGCGAGCCCGCGTGTTCGAGATCGCCGACCGCTGTCCGGTTCATCGCACCCTGGAGAACGAAATCGTCATCCGGACCGCCGAAGGTCCCTGAAAAAGCTTGGGGTTTCTCGCTTTGTGACAGGAATGTGTCACAATGGTGACGGGAATGGCACGAACGTCCGAAAGTGAAGTGATTCCGGGCGATCGGGCGTCCTCGATGCCCGGTCCGGAGCCTTCCGAGAAGGTCGCCGCCGATCCCTCGATCTGGCCCTCGTCGGGTTGGCAGGAGGACGTGGGTGCGCCAGGCGAGTGGGCGTCGCTGCTCGGCGACCTCACCGACGAGGGGGCCCGCGAGCCGCGTTGGCGGGTCCACGACCGGACGCACCTCGAGCTCGCGGTGGAGTACCCGCTCGGCGACGAGAAGGCGGAGGGGAAGGACAAGGCCAAGCGGACCTATGTCTGGGAGGCCTACTTCTACATTCCGCGGAGTCTTCGGGTCGGGCCCGACAGCTACTCCAAGGACCACATGCTCCAGGACCTCCAGTCCTACGTGCGCTTCGCGGTGCCGCCGGTGTCGCTCGAGGAGCTCGCGGCGATTCCGGAAGAGCGGCTGCGTCCCGCGTTGGCCGGATGGGGTCATACCTCGAGCGATGGCGCCCCCGACGAGGAGGCGACCGAGCGAGCGGTTCGAGAGCTACGGCTCTTCGCCTGCCACGTGAGGGCGTCCGCCATCTCCGCGCGCCGCACGCTGCAGCGGATGGCCCAGCGCTCCGACCGGGCGACGGTCGAGATGGCCGTGCGTACGCTGCTCGTTCGGCTGGAGCGCGTGCTCTCCGCCTTCCGCGCGGTGATCGGAGAGGCCACCGATTCGTCCGCGCAGGTGACCGCCCGCTGGGTCGACGAGGACGTCTCCCGGGTGGTCGAGACGATCCTCTCCACGCTCTCGATGAAGCTCCGGGAGGACGGCTTCGACTCGGCGGCGACCCTGCTGGCGGGTGGCGCGGTGGCCGAGGCTCGCTATCGGGCGCTCCACGGCCACGACGGTGTCGGGCACGAGCGAGCGAGCAAGCGGAAGATCGAGCACCTCGAGTTCCGTCGGCACATGCTCAAGCGCTTCACCTCGTCGGTGCTCTGGCTCCGGCGGCAGGTCTCCGAAGGCGGCAAGTGGACGCTCCACGTGCTCTACGCCATCGCGGCCTCGGCGGCGATGGCCTTCGCCATCTTGGCGGCGCTCTACCACGGCCCGAACTTCCAGGTGATCGGAGACCTGTGGACCTGGGCGGTGGTCGTGATGCTCGCCTACGCGGGCAAGGACCGGATCAAGGCCACGCTCCAGGGCGTGTTCTCGAAGTGGGTTCGCAAACGTTTTCCCGACCGCCGTTGGCGCCTGCTCGACCGGTCGCAAGGCCGCCGGGTCGGCACCGTCCAGGAGCGCTCCGCCTTCGTCGCCGACAAGGACGTCCCCGCCGGCGTGAAGGCGGCCCGAAACAGCACTCGCCAGCACCACCTCGAAGAGCAGGCCAGGCCGGAGCGGGTGCTCTGGCACCAGAAGGTCTGCACCCTCCGCTCGGCCGAGGCGCACGCCATCGACCCGCGCTTCGCGTCCATCACCGAGATCTTCCGCCTCGACCTTCGCCGGTGGCTCGTCCACACGGACGACCCGAAGCAGCGCATCTACTTCGCCGATCCCGAGACTCAGCACGTCACCAGCGCGATGGCGCCGCGGGTCTACAACATCGGCATCGTCTACCGGGTGCGCCCCAAAGACGAGCCCGACACGCCCTGGAAGCGCGTCCGCGTCGTCGTCGGCCGCAAGGGCATCAAGCGCATCGAAGCGGTCGACTGATCAGGGCGCGCGCACGGTCAGCCGGAGCTGATCCCAGCGCAGGCCCACCGGTTTGACGAGGTCCGGGAACACCAGCGAGAGCGCCCCCTCCGAGTCGCACACCATGATGGTGGTGTACTCGTACATCGTCGCGACACCGAAGAACACGGACGTCTCCGGGTCCTCTTGGAGCTCTTCGGCGATGTCCTCGGCGGTGACGTACTCGCCGATCAACACGCCCGCGATCTGGAGCGTTCCGTCGGTCAGCTCCGCGGCGACGTCTTCGAGAAGCACCTCCAGCATGGTGCCGTCGATGGTGGTCGTCTCCGCCAGATCTCGTGCCGCATCCAACGGCGCGACGTAGAGCTCGATGAAGGCTTCATCCGAGGTCCAGCCGAGGGCTTCGAGCACCTCTGCTTCGTTGTCGAAGGTGCAGAGGCAGTTCCGCAGCTCGGGGTCGATGGGGCTCGATTCGGGCAGCGGTGGCAGCTCCGTGGACTCGTGCGCGGGCACCTGGGGAACGGTGACCGGGCCGCGCAGTCGGTGGCTCTCGGACTCGTCGAGGGTCGCCAGCGCATCGGTCGCGGCGTCAGCGACGTGCTCGTTGCGGTCGCAGGCCAGCGCCAGGAGCACGTCGATCGGGCACTGTGGGTTCTTCGTCACGCCCTCGCGGACGTGTGGGTCCGAATCCTGTGCCAGTCGGGTGATCTGCTCCGGGCTACGGGAGTGTCGTGCCACCCGCACGCGGTGCCGCCGACGAGCGCACCCATCTGACGGGGTCGCGGGCGAGCTTCTCCACCAGGTCGGAGGGGAGCGCCGGATTGCGCGCCGCGACGTTGCGCATGAGCTCGTGCGGGTGCTCGGCCAGACTGGCGAGGAGCTGAGCGATGGTCGTTATGGGTGCGGTGGTCACGAATGCCTCCGGGGTCGAGTGTGCCCCCAACCGACCTGCATGAGGCGTTCCTTCCGTGGGGCCACGGAGTCCTCGCTCCGAGCGTCCTCTGGAGAGGTCGAAGCGTCGAGGCCCTGTGTCCACTGGAGTGGCCACCCGGTGAGTGGAGCGCCGGGCTGGACCCTGGCACGAGATCAGCATCTCATGGGCCACCGAGGAGGCGCGATGAAGCTCTACGACACCCTGGCAGGCAGCGACTATCTGGAGATCGAGGTGGACAGCGAGACGTTCACGGTCTCGCTGACCGCCAACGGCGAGGACCGGGGGGTCCTGGCGACGTACACGAGCTGGGACGAGCTCTGCGGCGCGTACCCAAGGCTGTGGCAACAGATCGTAGCCGACCACGGGGGCGAAGAAGCGTTTTACACGTACGACGAGGAAGACGAAGTCGTGGCGCCCGCTGACTTGCGTGCCGTTCGCGCTCGGCAAGAGCGGCGCGCCAGCGCAAGGGCTGCGGCCGAGACCAGCGATTGGGACGTCCGGCTCGAGCGGGTGAGAGCGCTGCTCGACGCGTTCGATGGAACGGAGGAGGCGGTGGGCCGCCTTCCGAAGCGCAGTCGCGACCTCGACCTGACGCCGGAGGGTTTGAAGTCCTCCTTCGAGCTCGTCATCGAGATCGAGCGGACGGATGACCCCGTTCCGGTCGGCGGGTCGAAGATCGGCGGCGCTCCACACCTGCCGCCCGGCCTCGAGTGGCCGACCATCGATGGGGAGGAGACGACGCTTCTGGTTCAACTCGCCCTCGCCGAGATCGCGCGGGCCGACCCGAGCGGGGTCGTGCCGGCGGAGGGAGTGCTCTATGCGTTCGTGACCGAGAATGCGCGCGGCACGCTGCTCTACACTGACTCGACGGATCTCACGCCGCGTTCGCCAGCGCATGCCATCCCCGAGCACCTCCAGCGCCTCTACGAGGGAGAGACGCGGCTGACGTTCTCGCCCAGCTTCTACTTCGGCCAGCCGGGGGACACGATGGGACCGCTGGCCATCGCCCGGGCACTGCCGCGTTCACTGCTGGACGACATCGCGCGTGCGCTCGGCATCGAGCCGGGCGAGCCTTCCGACGCGTTTGGTGGTGACCGCATCTTCGGCGGCGACCCGATCGACTGGCAGGCGATGCACGAGAGCTACCTCGCCAATCCGCTCTTCGCGCAGATCTGCTACGCGGATGGCCATCAGTCGATCGGGGTTCATCCCGACGACCTGCGGATGGCCTACTTCGACGACGCAGACTGCCGCTACTGCGGAACTTGAGGGCTCGACACGCATCGAGCCGATCGACGGGGAGTCGACCGGCTCGGATGGGCCCTCGAGAAAAGGGCGAGGGTCAGGGCGAGGGCAGCGCCTCATGGCGCCGTCACTCGGGGACCTTCGCGAGGACGAAGTACATCGGGGTGAAGATCTTCCGCTCACCGCCTTCGACCAGGGCGTCGGCCGCGGCGTTGAGGAAGTCGCTCACCTGCTTGGTGCCTTCGGGGACGAGCTTGAGCTTCTCCGCGATGGCGAGGGTGCCGTTGGTCAGCGCGCGGCCGATCGGCGTGCGGGGGAGCGAGCCGAGGCTCAGATCGCCACCGGTGAGCGAGAGGTACCACGGCGTCTCGGGGTCGCCGTCGCCAGCGAGGTCACGGGTCTCGACGACCTCGAAGCCAGCGTCCAGGAAGGCCTGGTCGACCTCGGAGGTGTGCGCGAGATCGGGCAGGCCGTCGCCCTCTTCGATCTCCTTCTTGATGCGGCGGTGCTCCGGGTCGCTACCGTCGTAGTTGTCGGTGAGACACCACTCGTAGACGGCGAAGTGCGCGCCGGGCTTGAGCACCCGCTTGACGCCCTCGAAGAGCGCGACGCGGTCCGGGGCATGGCAGGTGGCCTCGATGCCGTAGGCGGCGTCGTAGCTGTCGTCCTCGAAGGGCAGGTTCATGAAGTCGGACTCCACGAATTCGCAGCGGTGGCTGAGGCCGGCCTTCTCGTTGTGCTTGCGGCCCTTGCTGATCTGGTAGCCGTTGGCGTTCACGCCGGTCACGTGGGCGCCGGTGTGCTGCGCGATGTAGCGCATCGGACCGCCGACGCCGCAGCCCAGATCCATCGCCTTCATGCCGGGGTAGAGGCGGAGCTTGCGCGCGAGGAAGCGCTCGTGGCGCTTGAGCGAGTCGCGGAACTTCTCGTGCTTGAAGCGTGGCGCGAAGTGGAAGCTGTCGCCCCAGCCGAACTCGTAGAAGTCGGTGACCAGGTCGTAGTACTGGTTCACCAGCGTGCTGTAGGCGCCCTTGCGCTCGTCGCTGGAGGTCTCGCCGTCGTCGTGGAGCTTGCGGTAGTGCTTGACGGTGTCGGAGAAGGCGTCGCGGGAGAGTCCGGTCATGGATTCAGTCTCGTTTGGGTGGAGTCGGTGCGCTGGCGCTGGGCCCGTGGGAGCCCGGCTTCGCGGGCCCGCCAGCGCTCGTAGCACGCCAGGGCCTGCACCGGAAAGATGCGCCGGTATAGCCGGTAATCCAGGAGGGCGGTACGGAAGAAGACCCCCGCCATGATGGGAGAGGGCCAGTCGCCGTTCGGAAGCTGGGCGTCGGCGAGCCAGCGCGCGGCGCGCTCGAGGGCCTCGGCCACCCGCGGATCGCGGCTCTCGCTGGTGAGCAATGCGCTCATCGCCCAGGCGGTCTGGGTCGGGTGGCCCTCGCCGAGATCGATGTAGCGCTCGGCGGAGTCATCGGTGAGCAGGGCGCTCTTCCAGTGCTCGCCCCAGGAGCCGTCGGGTCGCTGGTGGCGGAGCAGGAACTCGATGGCGTTGGAGACGACGGGGTCGCTCGCGTGGGCGCCCGCGGCGCGAAGACCGCGGAGCGCGAAGAGGGTGCCGTAGATGGCGGCGACGCCCCACACGCCTTCCCAGCTGCCCTCGGGGCGCTGCCGGGCGCGCAGGAGCTTCTCGCCCTTGGCGATGGCTCGGTCGACCTTCGAGCGGAGCATGTCCGGGTAGGCCTGTCGGACGGCGGCGAGCGCGGAGACGTTCGACGCGGTGCACTCGACGTAGCTGAGCTCGGTCATCGAGTCGCCGAACATCTCGGCGGGGTTCATCCACTCGAGCTCGAAGGGCGACTTGCGCGCCTCGTAGCTGCCGAAGCCGCCGTCGGAGTTCTGGGCCTGGAGCAGGAAGCGGACGGCGCTCTCGACGACGCGGCGGGGTGCGCGGTGAAGGGCGCTCGGGGCGTGCAGGAAGGCTTCGAGCGCCTCGGCCGTGCAGTCGCTGACCGGCCAGCCGTGCCACACGCCGGCGAAGCAGAAGCCGCCGGTGGGGTCGACGCGGTCGTGGGCGCGGTAGTCGGCGACGGTGCCGTGGGGCGGCGCGGCGATCTGCTGGGTCTCGAGCCAGCGGAGGCCGAGCGCGACCGCTTCGTGGACCGAGCGCTCGCCGGTCTGGTCCGCGGCGACCTCGAGGGCCTGCAGCGCGAAGGCGCTGTCCCAGGTGGCGCTGCGGGCGCCAGCGACGCGGAAGCCTTCCTCGTCGTCCTCCCAGACCCAGCCCTCGAAGCGCTCGAGCTGACGCGCCAGATCCGGGTCGCTGGGGTCGTGGTCCCAGAGGCTGAGCATGAAGAGCAGCCCGTTGACCGGCGACAGGCAGGTGCCGTCCGTGGTTCGGATCTCGAACTTCATCGGCTCGATGAACGAATCGAGCACGCGCTGGCGGAGCGGGCCGGGGTGCACCCTCTCGAAGACGTTCACCGCCTCGTAGAGCGCGACGAGCGACTTGTTCGGCGCTTCCCAGAGGTCGCCCTCGCGGAGCCGATGGCGCGCGCCGCGGAAGTCGAGCGTCTCGAAGTCGCGGCCGGGATAGAGCTCTTTGCGGATCGCGCGGACGGTGTCGCCGAGCGGCCCGTTCGTGTCGATCGAGAGCTTGCGGCCGAACACGCTGGCCATTCCCATGTAGATGAGCCGCGTGTGGCAGTAGTAGTTCGCCGGGTGCAGCGGGAAGCGCTTCGGCAGGAGCCACGCCTCGGGCGGCACCGCGTTCACGCCTTCCCACCGGTAGCAGCCGGCGATCGAGAGCCAGATCTTCCCCCAGGTGGGGATCGCCAAGACGTCTTCCTCGGCGAAGAGCTTCCGTGCGCCTGCGAGCAACGGGTCGTTCGCGTCGATGCCCTGAAGGCGCGCGGCGACGTAGGAGAGCGTGGTCACGAAGAGCGAGGTCTCGCCATGGACGTGCATGCCCCACGTTCCATCGGCGAGCTGCTGGCTCTCGAGCTGCGTGCGGAAGGTCGCGCGGCGCGCTTCGCCGACGTCGCGACCCATGACCGCCATGGCGATCATGGTCTGGCTCGGCAGCATCGGGTTCCAGACGGTCTCGCCTTCCCACGAGCCGTCGGCCGCCTGCAGCTCGATCAGATGACGCGCTCCACGAAGGAGCGCGTCACCAGCGTCGAAGGGCTGAGCCACCTCAGCCGACCTTGCGGCGGGTCCGGAGCAGCTGCTGGGCGACGTCGAGCTTGACGGTCCCGAGCTCGACGAGGGCGTCGGCGATGGCCTGGACCTCGGACTCGTCCGCGCCAGCGGCGAGGGCCACCGAACGGGCGTGGAGGCTCATGTGACCGCGCTGGATGCCCTCGGTCGCCAGCGCACGGAGCGCGCCCATGTTCTGCGCGAGGCCGACGGCGGCGGTGACCATGCCGAGCTCCGCGGCGCTCTCGACGCCGAGGATCTTCCGCATGACCGCGAGGGTCGGGTGGACGCGGGTGGAGCCACCGACGACGCCGACGGCCATGGGGAGCTCGATGCGGCCGTGGAGGTGGCCGTCCTCGCGCCACCACTCGGTGAGCGAGGTGTAGTGGCCATGGCGCGCCGCGAAGGCGTGGGCTCCGGCCTCCATCGCGCGCCAGTCGTTGCCGGTGGCGATCGCGACGGCGTCGATGCCGTTCATGATGCCCTTGTTGTGTGTGGCGGCGCGGTAGGGGTCGACGGCCGCGAAGCGGTACGCCTGGACGATCCCCTCGGCGACCTCGGGGCCCGTGAAGCCGTTGCCGGCCAGGAGCATCTCGGGGACCTTCAGCGAGGCCCGAGCGCAGCGCCGGTCGGCGAGGTTGCTGAGGATGCGGAGGTTGACGGTGCCGCCGGTGAGCCGCTCGACGAGCGGGGCGATGCCCTCGGCCATCGCGTTGATGGCGTTCGCGCCCATGGCCTCACCGCAGTCGATGAGGAGGTGGAGCACGACCATCGGGTAGGGCTCCTCGAAGGAGCGGACCTCGATGTCGCGCGCGCCACCGCCGCGGCGCCGCATGTTCGGGTGGACCGCGTTGGCCTTCTCGAGGAGCGCCGCGCGGTTCTCGCGGAGCGCCTTGATGGCCGCCTCGGGGTCGGGCGCGCCGAGGACCTGGACCTGGCCGATCATGACCGAGGGGTCGGCGTCGGCCTTGAAGCCGCCGCCCTGGCGAACGGTGCGCGCCATGTTGCTCACGGCGGCGACCACGCTCGGCTCCTCGACGACCATCGGCACCGCGTACTCGCGGCCGTTGACCACGAAGTTCAGCCCGAGGCCGATCGGCAGCCCGAAGACCCCGACGCAGTTCTCGACCATCTTGTCGGCGCGGTCCACGCAGAGACGCCCGCCGTCGCGGAGGATGTCGAGGTCTTCGGTGTCGAGTCCGAAGCGCTTCGCCAGCTCCTCGTGGCGCTCGGTCACGTCCAGCCGGTAGAAGCCCGGGATGCGCGAGGTGCGGGTCGGGGCAAGCTCTTCGTTCTGCTGGCTCATGCGCTCTCCATGGTGGGCTGCGTGCCCTTGGTCTTCTTGCCGTTCTTCTTCTTCACCTGCGTGAGACCACGGGTCTCGGCGAGGTGCTCCTCCCACTTGCGGATGGTCAGATCCTGGAAGGCCTTCACCACCGGGTTCAGCTCCGCGAGGGGCGCATCCCAGTGCATCTCGTAGCCCTCCTGCTCCGCTTCGACGGCTACCCGGTCTTCATCGAGGATCTTCCCGACGAGGAGCTTGTTGGCCACGTGCATGAAAGGCGTCATCACTCGGCGAGGGATGCGGAAAGGCGTGAAGGGGACCTTCAGCGCCTTGAAGTAGAAGAGGTAGAACGAGCGGGTGGTGCGCTCGTCGATGGGCAGCACGAAGAGCCAGTGCTTGATCTGGTCGTCCGTGTTCGAGCGCTGGTACGGGTACTCGTACGCGAGCGTCATGCTGCTGGTGTCGACCGACTTCCGGTCGACGAAGAGGCTGGCGATCTTCCCGGCCCCGACCTTGGTGTCGTACTCGAGCTCGACGGTGTCGCCCTCGACCTCGTAGGAGAGGAGCTCGGAGTCCGTGAAGGGCTCGTAGCGACGGTGCAGGTAGGCGTGGGTGAAGTCGCTGACGTTGTCGATGATCATCGAGTGGTGCGCCGACCACGTCGCGTCGACCGGAACGCAGGTCCAGCGATCGGGGCCCTCGATCTCCGGGATCTCGGGGATGGAGGCCTCGTGCTGGCGCGCAGGGTCGCCGAAGAAGATCCAGACGAGGCCGTAGCGGACCTGGACCGGCATCGAGGGCACCTTGAACTTCGGGAACTTCCGGCCGAAGAGGCTGTGCGGGATGTCGACGACCTTGCCTTCCCCGTCGTATGCCCAGCCGTGGTACGGGCACACGAGGTTGCAGCCCTCGACGTGACCGGTGGTGAGCTTGAGCTGGCGGTGGGCGCAGCGGTTCTCGATGGCGTGGAGCTCGCCGTTGCTGTCGCGGAAGAGCGCGATGGAGCGCTTCCAGAAGACGACCTCGACGACCTCTTCCTTGCCGACGTTCGAGTCGAGCTCGACCGCGTACCAGTAGTTCGGGTTCATGCCGGCGGCGCGAACCTTCTGCCGCGAGTTCTTCGCTTCTTCGAAGGAGGGAGGCGGCCCCGCCGATTCGTAAGGGTCTCGCTTGCTCATCAGCTCAGTTCCTTCCCGAAGCGCGCGGCAGCGCCTTGGGCGGGGGAGTTTGGGTGAATCGAGGAGGCTTCGCCGACGAGAGAGGGGCTGGGTGCCAGCCCCTGAAAACAAAGCTCGTAAGGGTCTCGCTTGCTCATTATGCGTGCACCTGAACGGCAGGCCGCGCGACGCGCGGCGACTCGGAAGCCACGACGGGCGGTTTGGCTTGCGGATGGGTGATGGCCCCCCGCTCCCAATGGAACGCGTAGGCCTCCGCGAAGGCTTCCTCGATCGGGCTGGGCCGGAAGCCGAGCTCGTTTCGAGCCTTGGATGTGTCGGCGTGGCGGCGGAGCTGCAGCCGTCGGATGGCGCCGGGAGTGAGGAGCTGTGGCTTGTTCGGCGCGAGCCGGGTCATCAGCCAGCTGCCGGCCTCGGCGAGGGGCAGGAGCACCTCGGCGGGCACCTTCAGCCGCGGGCGCGGCTGGCCGATCATGGTCTCCCAGATGTCGAAGATGTCATCGAGAGTCATGAACTGGCTCGCGATGACGTACTTCTGGCCGACGCGGCCGCGGTCGAGCGCGAGCAGATGGCCGGCGACGATGTCCTTGGCCGCGACGAACTCGAACCCGCCGGGGACGTAGGCGCTGAGGTCCTGGTTCGCGAAGCGGCACATCGTTCGCCCCATCCGCGAGGGGAAGTAGTCGTGGCCGCCGACGACCGCGCAGCTGGTGAGCATCAGCGCGTCCTGGCCGTTCACGACCGCCTTCAGCACCTCGTGCTCCTGGAGCACCTTGGAGCGCTCGTAGGGCATCGCGCGGTGGTAGGGATAGAAGCCCCACTCCTCGGTCGCCGGCAGGTCCGGCTGGTCGAGGTCGTAGCCGACGGCGCTGAAGCTCCCAGTCACGATGGTGCGGCCGACGCCGGCCGCTTCCGCCTGCCGGAGCAGGTAGCGGGTGCCGAGGACGTTGGTCTCGTAGATCTGCCGGCGGTGCGCCGCCGTGCCGTCGATCGTCGAAACCATCGAGGCGACGTGGAAAATCGCGCGGACGTCTTCGACGGCGGGCTTCAGCGACTCCTCGTCGCGGAGATCGCCATAGACCTTCTCGACGTCGATGGACTCGAAGGCCGTCTCGGGCTCGCCGTTGCGGAGCAAGACTCGAACGCGCTCGCCGTCGGCGACGAGCTGATGGACGAGGTTCGCTCCCACGTGACCGGCGGCGCCGGTGACGAGGACCGGGGCGTCCTTCGCGTGCTTCTTCTTCTTGGCCATGGTCGTGTCCTCAGCTCGCGCTCAGGTTGGGCAGCTCCGAGCCGGCCGACAGGCCAGGCGCGCGCCACAGGTGGTCGTAATGAGTGCGGAGCGCGTCGTCGTCGCTCGCGCTGGCGAGGCAGTCGGCGATGAGCTTCTCCACTTCGCTGCGGGCGATCTTCACCGGCTCGCCGGCCGTGAACATCGCGTCGTTGCCGCGGGCGTGGACCAGGGTGCGGACCGCCATCCAGAGCGGGAGCAGGCAGAAGAGCCGCACCGCGGTGTGCTCCGCCGGCACCGCCAGCGTGTACTCGAGCGCCTGGTCGAGGTGCTCCTGCGCGCGGTCGAAGAGGGGCGCGACGGCGGCGTGCGCGGCCTCGCGGTGAGAGGGATCGACGAGGACCTCGAGGTCGATGCCGGCCTTGGCGGCGTTGGTGCGCGGCACGTAGGAGACGTCGCGGGCGCGGTCGTCGGTGACGTCCTTGAGGATGTTCACCAGCTGCAGCCCGAGGCCGAAGCTCTCGCAGCGCTCGCGGAGCGCCATCTCGGTCGCGCCGCCGACGTCGTCGATCGATTCGACGAAGAGGTCGGTGAGCATGTGACCGACGGTTCCGGCCACGAAGTAGCAGTAGCGCTCGAGATCGCTGAGCGTGTAGACGGCGGTCAGCCCATCGTCGCCGACTGCGCGGTGCGAGTAGATCTGCATGCCGCGGGTCATCTCGGCGACCCAGCGCTGGGTCTTGACCTGCATGCCCTCGGGGAGCGCGCGGAACACGCGGAGTACGCGGCTGAGGTTGCGGCAGAGCTCCAGCTCGGCGGGCACGCCGTCGACGTCGCGGAAGAGCGCTTCGAATGCGTGGACCTCGGGGGCGTCGGCCGGCCCCTCGAGGGCGGCGAGGAATGCGGCGTAGCGCTCGTCGCGCTCGGGGATGGTGAAGAACTCGTTGTCCTCGACCGTGTCCGCGATGCGGCAGAGCAGGTAGCCGCAGGTCACGGCCGTGCCGAGGTCACCGGGGAGCATCTCGATGGGGCGCGCGAAGGTGCGCGAGACGGCGAGGAGGCTCTCTCGGCAGAAGCCGCGATCCTGCTCGCTGACCTTGGCCGCGCCACGGCGGCGGCGGGTCTGCAGGCGCGCGGCGCGGACGTCGCGGTAGGCGCGAAGCGCGTCGGTGGCTTCCGGACCGAGGAGCACGGCCTCTTCGAGGGACGCGAGGGCGCGCTCGGCGAGGTCGACGTGCGGCGCGCCAGTGGTGAGGATCGCCCGCGCGACGATGGCGGTCGTGCGTGGGTCCCCGATGCGGCCGTCTTCACCCTCGGCCTCGACGAGCACGCGGCGGGCGCGTCGGAGCGCGGCGTGGAAGATCGGCAGGCCGCTCGCATGGAGCGCCTCGAGCACGAGCGCGGTGTCGTGGGCGTCGCCGAAGGAGCCGTCTTCGTCCTGTGCGGCGAGGAGCGCGTCGCGGAGGCCGTCGAGGATGAGTCGCGGGCGACCACCGGCCAGGCCCGGCGCGTGCGTCAGGCCCTCGGCGAGGGCGACGGACAGCTCGCGCGCGAGATCGGGTTCGAGGCCCTGGCCGAGCTGGGCGTCGCGGGCGATCGCGGGAACGAGGGCCGCAGCGGCGGCGAGCTCGCCAGCGCGGGTGTGAGCGGCGTAGCTCTGGGCGCGCGCGATCCGGAGATCGGTGGGCGCGAGATCGGCGGCGTCGGTCACACGCGCCAGCAAGCCGTCGACATCCACCTCCGCGCCTCGGGGGGTAGCCTGCCGCGGGTCGCGCTCACGCTCCGCGCCGAAGGGGGCGGTGGTGGTGCTGCGAGCGCGGAAGCGAGCGCGGAGGGCGCGCGGGGTGAGGCTCGCGAGCGGCCAACGGGCCCATTCGGTGAGCCGGGGGAGGGCGCCCGGCTCGTTCTTCGCCGTGTCGCGCGCGGCTTCGAGGGCGACCTGCACGAAGGCGCCGCCGAACTGCGGGAGGCGGAGCTCGTCGCCGGCGAGGAGCTTCATCGTGCGGCGGCGCTCTTCGGGGCGCTCGCGCCAGACCTTGTAGACCGCCTGGCGGATCGAGTCGGCGCTCGCGTCGTCGCGGGTGAAGACCTGGAAGAGCGCGTTCGCGAGGAGCTCCGGCACGTAGGAGCGTGGCTCGCGCAGGCGGCCGTAGGCCTCGACGCTCTCGGTCTCGAGGAGGGCCTCGACGTCCTTGAAGGCGATGGTGATCCCGCTCGCGGTGAGCGGGTGATAGAAGCCGACCGCATCGCCGACGAGGGCGATGTGGCCTTCGCCGTAGCCGGCGCGCGGCAGAAAACGGTTGGTCGCCCAGAGCAGCTTGTCCTGCTCGAGGGTCGCGCGGAACGCCGGGCGGATCGCCTCGGGCATCCGGACCCCGAAGGCCTCCCAGAGGTAGCGCGCGTCGCGCCGTGCGCTGGGGGTGCCGGCGGGGATGTCGATGCAGGCTCGGACGGTGTCGGGACCGATACGGTAGAGGAGCACCGGGCCGGGCCCACCGAGGAGGACGTGGCCGTGGCCCTCGAAGGGCAGCTCGACGCCGTGGAGCTCGACGCCGGCCATGTGGGAGACCAGATCGGCCTCGCGCTCGCCGTAGAGGTGGCGGCGGACGATCGAGGAGCGGCCGTCGGCGCCCACGATCCGCTCCGCGCGGACGATCGCCTCGGCGCCCTGCTCGTCTCTGAGGGTGACGTCGTGGCCATCGATCGCGACCACGCGGGTGAAGGGGCGATAGTCGACGCCGGCGATCGCGGTCGCCTGCTCGCGGAGGGAGCCGACGAGGGCGTCGTGCTCGCAGGTGAAGCCGCGGGCCCCGTCGACGTAGGCGAGGGGGATCGCGTCGGAGCCGTCGTCGGGGAAGACGGCGAAGCCACGGCAGGCGTGGTGTCGCGCGGTGGCGGCGACCGGGGACAGGCCGTGGCGCTCGAGGATCTGCGCACCCGCCGGGTGAATCCACTCACCGGCGAAGCGGCGGGCGGCCCGGGGATTGGCCTCCACCAGAAGGACCCGAGCGCCAGCTCGGGCGTGGGCCGCGGCGGCCAGGGAGCCCGCAGGCCCTGCTCCTACCACCACGACGTCGGTCGTTTCGCTCGCTCGGCTCGTCATCCCTCAAAGCTCCTGCGGGCCGTGCGCGCGATGGTCCCCTCCCTCGTGCTCGTCCCGCGACCGTCGAGCTAGCAGTCCCCATGGGGGTGCCCGAACACCTTTCGGGCGAGCCGTCGTGAGAGCCCGTGAGCCGTCGATGACTCCTCGTGAACGTGTTCCATTCGAGGTGTGCCGCCCAGGTGATCAATATTTCCGATAGGTTACGCTGTCTCGCGGGTGACTCTTTCGGGGCGAATCGCCTCGGTTGGAGGCGCCCATGGGTCAGGCTGGCCCCTGACGGGTGGTGCGCGGGTGGCCACTCGGCCCCGACATCGCGTAGGGTGTGGGGGTCATGTCCGATGACGAATGGGAAGAGGCGCTGCCGACCTTCGAGAAGGACGCCGCTGGCGCATTGAGCCCCGAGCACCGCGAGGTCTCGGAGCGCGCGCTGCGAAACGCCGACGACGGCGGGGCGCAAACGGCTTCCCAGCGGGGTGCGCAGCACTGCTCGCACGGGTCGCATGGGTCCCATGGCTCGCACGGGTCGCATGGGTCGCACGGGTCGCATGGCTCGCATGGGTCCCATGGGTCGCACGGGTCGCATGGCTCCCACGGATCGTGGTGATGTGCCGAGGTGACAGTCTGGTGGGATCCAGGCTAGAATGCGTTCGTCGTGTCGGATGACGAATGGGAAGAGTCGCTGCCGTCTTTCGAGAAGGACGCGGCGGGCGCGCTGAGCCCGGAGCACCGCGAGGTCTCGGAGCGAGCGCGGCGCAACGCTGACGAGGGCACGGCCTTCGGCGGCGCTCAGCGCGGTGCCCAGCATTGCTCGCACGGCTCGCATGGGTCTCATGGCTCGCACGGGTCGCATGGCTCGCATGGGTCGCATGGCTCGCACGGGTCCCATGGCTCGCACGGGTCCCATGGCTCTCATGGGTCGCACGGCTCGCACGGCTCGCACGGGTCCCACGGATCCCACGGCAGCTGGTGAGATGAGCGGCGCCAGCAAGCGCCGCCTGCCGCTCGCCGAAGCTCCAGGCGACCCGACGTTCCGTCAGCGCGTCGCTGCCAAGCGCGAGCGCATCCATGTGCTGACCGGTGAGGTCTGCAACAACAACTGCATCTTCTGCATGGAGGAAGATCGCGAGGGGCGGCGCGTGGTCAACGGAACCACCGACGACGCGCTCCTGGATTGGATCCTCGAGCAGAACCCGAACGCCGAAGAGATCTGCTTCACCAGCGGCGAGCCCACGACGCGCAAGGAGCTCCCGCGCTGGGTGAAGAAGGCGAAGGCCGCGGGCGTCGAGCGCATCAGCATCATGACCAACGCGCGGGCGCTGGCGTACGACCGCTTCGCCAAAGGGCTGGTCGCCGCCGGGATCTCACGCTTCTACGTGAGCATCCACGGTCACACCGCCAAGCTCCACGATTCGCTCGTGCGCACCCCGGGAGCGTTCGATCAGACCACGGCAGGCATCCGCAACCTCGCGGCGCTGAAGCGCTACGGCGTCGAGCTCCACACCAGCACCGTGCTGACCAAGCGGAACCTGCCGCACCTCTCTTCGGTCTATCGCTTCCTCCGGGAGCTGGGCATCGACCAGGTGGTCTTCAACGTGATGCAGGCGAACGGCCGCGCGAACACGTTCTTCGAGCGGATCTTCCCGACCTACACGGAGACCGGCGTGGCCTTCCGGGATTTCGTCCTCGCGGAACGGGAGCGGGAGCCGGGCGGGCAGGTCATGGCGTTCTTGGTCGACATCCCGCCGTGCACGACGGAGGGCGTCCCCGACTTCAACCGCGGCTTCGTCGAGTCCTACCTCCACTACGAACCGACGACGATCGAGAGTCACGACGTGGAGCTCCCACACGTGGACCTCGGCCACGGGCCGCAAGGCGACCTCGCTGCGGTCCGTCGCAGCGACCTCGACGACGCCGTTCGTCAGAAGCGCGACGAGTGCCGGCGCTGCCGCTACGACAAGGTCTGCGAAGGGGTCTGGCTCAACTATCTCCACCGCCACGGCTGGGACGAGATGCAGCCGATCCCGGAGATCCCCGAGAGCTAGACGCTAGAGCCGGCGCAGCTCGCTCGGGAGCAACTCGTCGGCGGGTGGGCCGAGCGGGGCCTCCGGTCGCGCGCGGAGCTCGTCGCCCTCGAAGCGCTCGAGGTACCGGGCATCGATGCCCGGGCATCCCGGTCGGGCGGCGCATGGAGCGCAACGCTCGCCGAACGAGCGACCGTCCTCCTCGAGCACTCGCTCCGCGTGAGGCCCGACCAGACAAAGTGGCGCGCCGTGGAGGAACGCTCGCGGACCCCAACGGGTCGTGGCACGGAGCGCCCAGGGGAGGGCCATCGCCAGCCGAGGGCCCAGCGCATCGGCCCGGGCCCCCGCGACCTCGGGAAAGGTCAGCACCCACGCGTTCGCGTCGCGAATCGAGGCACCGATCGCTTCGAGGCTTCGCTGGTTCGACCGGGTGACCCGGGTCACGACCGTCACGGGTACGGTCGCTTCACGGAGGATCGCCAGCGCGTTCGTCAACGAGTCGCCGGGGTCGTCTTCGGCCTGGGCGAAGCCATGCTCGAGTGGGGTCGCGCCATCGATGGCCAGCGCGAGTCGTTCCGGTGATTCGCCGAGCCCGCGGGACCATTGCCCCGCGTGGCGATGCCAGAGCGAATCCAAGGGAGCGGTCAGCGGCCGTTGGAGAGCGTGAGCACGAACTGCTCGCAGGTGGGCGCGGCCGCGGCGTCGCGCGTGACGCGGACGTAGTATGTCGAGCCGTAGTTCTCGCAGCGTGAGACGTTCGCGCCCGGCTCGGTCGCGGCGGAGTGGCAGGGGCAGGTGCCGGTCATCACGCCGCCGATGGTCATGCGGAAGTCGGCGTTCCACTGGTACTCGGTGAACTCGCCAGGGCAGTCGGCGGAATCGCTGCAGCTCCCGCGCAGCACACTGATGCGATAGGCGTTTCCGGGGTTGGTCGTGAGCCGCGCCTCGACGTCGTAGGTCTCACAGGTGCCATCCGCGCCGTCGTTGCCGGTGAAGCGGTACCAGACGGCTCGGCCGTCGGGCAGGACATTGCCGCTGACGGTCGTCGACTCGCCGCTGTCGGTGAGGCTGCCGAGGTCGATGGCTCCGCCGCAGGCGGCCGCGGTCGCCGCGCCGGGCACCGCCTGACACTCGCAGCCGTTGTCCGCCATCCCGTCCAGGTCGTAGAAGTCGGCCGGGCATTCGCAGATGCCGCCGGGCTGACACTCGCCCTGCTGGAGCGCATTCTCGCAGAGGATGCCGGGGTTGCCCTCGTCGACGGTCATGTCGCAGTCCTCGTCGACGTCGTCGCAGCTCTCCTCGTTGCCAGGGAAGCGGTCGGGGTTGCCCTCGTCGCAGTCGTCGTCCGCGGTCACTCCATCGCCATCGGGGTCGTCGGTCGGCGGGATGCAGCGCCGGTTCCGGCAGATGGCGCCGTCCAGGCATTCGTCCGAGGTGAGGCAGCCCGGGTAGGGCTCGCACATCAGCATGGCGTTGCAGAACTCGAAGGCCTCGCAGAAGGCGCCGCCGCAGCCGGGGCCGGCGTCGATGCCGAAGTCCACACCGAAGTCGACGCCTTGGTCGGTGCCGAGATCGGGGGGGCCGAGGTCCATGTCGGTGGGTCGGTCGGTGCAGCCGAGCTCTTCGTCGCAGTAGCGACCCCCACCGCAGCTCCCGTCGTCGCCGTAGAGACAGGTGCCGAAGATGCACTGAGCGGCCTGACAGTCCTGCGCCGCCATGGTGCAGTCGTCCGCGGTGGTGCAGTCGTCGACCGGGCAGTTCTCCGGAGTCTCCGGGGTGCACGTCGGGTCGACACAGCGACCGCCGAGGCACGCCGTCGCGCTCGCGTCGCCCGCGCCGGGGCACGAGACACCGGAGCAGTCGCGGGTGAGGATCACCGTGATGGCCAGGTCGCCGCTGAGGGTCACGGGAACCGAGCGCTCGGCCACGACCTCGCCACGCTCGACGAGCTGGACGTTGATCTCCTGGCGGCCATTGCTGAGGTTCGAGAGCTCGGCAACACGCACGCCGCGGACGAAGTCCTGGCTGAAGTTGACGGTGGTCGACTCCGGCATGCCCGCGTTGGCGCGGACCAGGACCGTGTCGAACTCGACGGCGGGGATCCAGTCGGTCCGCACGTCCACGCTGACTTCGTTACCGTCCGACCCAGCGCACGCGGCGAGGGCGAGAAGGCAGATGCAGAGGAAGCGGCGACCGAAGGGGATCACGGCCGCTGCAGGATAACGGATCCCGCGGCCGGGCGCCTTACTCCTGCGACTTTTCACCCGCCCCATGTGGGTTCGGGGCCTACCAGCTCCCCTTGTAGCCCATCATGTCTTTGACGGCCTGCTCGCTCATCTCGGCGATCTCGGCCTCTTCTTCGGCCAATTCGAGGCAGTCCTCGCAGAGCTTCTTGCGCTTTCCGTGGATCTTGGCGCTGTGGAGCTCGTCGACCTCTTCGTCGCAGCTGGGGCAAGTGGGCATGGGTCCTCCGGGGAGACAGAGGATACCATCCACCGCTGGGGCCGGTAGAGTGGCCATGCGTGCTCCTCGACCTCGTCCTCGACTACGACTGCAACCTGGCGTGCGACTACTGCACCATCACGCCGGCCATGCGGGCGCGGTCGCTGCCGACGGGGGCGGTCGTGCGTCAGCTCCGTGCAGCTCGCGACGAGGGTTTCGGCCGGGTGTCCTTCACCGGGGGCGAGCCGACCATTCGTCGGGACCTGCTGCCGCTGGTCCGGGAGGCGAAGCGGCTCGGCTACGAGGACATCAAGGTCCAGTCGAATGGGCTCCTCTACGCGGAGGAGGCCAACGTCGATCGGCTGGCCGACGCCGGGGTCACCCGCTGGCACGTGTCGATCCACAGCCACCGAGCCACGGCGTACGAGACCATGGTCCAACGCGAGGGCACCCACGCGCTGATGGAGCGTGGCCTGCGGCACCTCGTCGAGCGGGGGCTCGACCCGGTCGCCGACCAGATCGTGATGCGGGACACCCATCCACACCTGGCCGCGGCGATCGACTGGTTGGCCGATCGGGGTGTGACCCGCTCCCAGCTCTGGCTCGTCTCGCTCACGGACGGGAACGCCGAGAACCTCGCGTCATTGCCGCCGCTGCGCGAGCTCCTGCCCTCGGTCTTCGCGGCCTTCGACCGCGCGGCGGAGCGAGCGGTGGACCTCCGCTCGCTCCATCTGCCCCACTGCTTGCTGGGTCAGCGAAAGGACCGCGCGATCGATCCGGCGGCCGGCGGCGTACGTGTCGTGACCCCGGACGCCGTGCTCGACCTGCGCGACGCGAAGCTGACGCCCCGACGCTACGTCCAGGCGTGCGAGGGCTGCCCCGAGCGTGGCGCATGCCCGGGCGTCCGACCGGACTACCTCGAGCGCTACGGTGACGCGGAGATCGCCGCGGCGCGTGGGGTCGAGCCCCAGCTGGCGGGCGCCGTGCGGCTCCCGGTGCTCTGAGCCCGTTGGCGGCAGGACCCGGTCGCCCTATCCTCGATCGACATGGCCCATCCCACGCCCGAGCTGGTGGTGGCGTTGCGACGCACCGCCACCCGATTGAAGGACGGTGTCCGCTACCGCTGGTCGCACTTCGCGGTCTGCAACTGCGGCAACCTCGCGCAGACGATCACCGACCTCTCCCCGGACGCCATCTACGAAGCGGCGATGGAGCGCCCGGGCGACTGGGGCGAGCAGGCACGCGAGTACTGTCCGACCAGCGGCCTGGCGATGGACGCGATCGTGGGCCGGATCCTCGAGCTCGGGATGGAGAAGGAAGACGTCCGCCACCTCGAGCGGCTGACCCATCCGCACGTGCTGCGGGCCATCCCCGCGGAGCGGCTGCCGCTGAAGCACACGCGCCGCGACGACACCGTGCTCTTCATGGAGACCTGGGCAGAGCTGCTCGAGGCGAAGCTCGACGAGGTCGGGCGGCGACGGGTAGTGACCCTGATGGCGGAGGCCGAGGACGACGACGCGCAGGGCGCCGCCGCGTGACGCCGGCCACGTTGGTCGATCTGCTCGAAGCGCTGGACCCGCTCTCCGAGCTGCCCCGCACCGGTTGGGTGCTGCGGGGTGTGAGCTCCGCGGAATCGGTCGCGGCGCACAGCTACGGGGTCGCGGTCGCCGCGATGGCCATCGTGGACGCGCTGCGCACGGAAGGCGCGACGGTCGACGGAGAGCGCGTGCTCCGGATGGCGCTCCTCCACGACGCCGCCGAGGCGAGGACGGGCGACATCCCGATGCCGAGCAAGACCGCGGCGCTCGACGAGGCGCTCCACGCGATGGAGGCTGCGGTCGTCGAGGACATGCTCCCCGAGCCCTACCAGGAGCTGTGGACCGAGGCGGAGGCCAAGGACACGCTCGAGGCTCGGATCGTGAAGGCCGCCGACAAGGTCCAGATGATGGTGAAGCTCCGGGTCTACGAGTCGCAGCAGCGGGGCCGGCTCGACGAGTTCTGGGCGAACCCGAAGAACGAGCGGACGATGGGTTTCCCCTTCGTGGAAGCGGTCTACGCCGAGATTCGTCGCCGCGCGCGCCGTTGATCAGCGGGCGTCGAGCTCGGGGCGAGTCTTCTTGGTGAGCGACTCGGCGGTGACGATCCACGGCGGCTCGGGCACGTCGTCGAGCTCGTAGAAGCCGCCGCAGAAGCACGAGTGCGGGCAAGACTCGCAGACCGGCTTCCGGACACGGCGCTCGGCGAGGTAGTCGGCGAGGTTCACGGTCTCGTTGTTCACGAAGACCATGTGGCGGGCGAGTTTGCTCGCGTCGCCGGCGACGTGCGCCTCGTGGTCGGGCAGGAAACACCATGGGAGGTTGATCACCTGGATCTTCATCCGCTGGCTCCACGCGTCGATGACCGCCGCCGAGACTTCGGCCGCCTCTGCCGTGTCCGGGGCGTGGCGCTTGGTCGCGCGGCCGAAGGGCGTGAGGAACTGGATGTTGAGCCAACGGAGCCCGAGGTCCCACGCGAGCTGCGCGAGGCCCGGTAGCTTGCGGAAGTTGGTCTTGGTGAGCGTGACGTTCATGCCGAGGTCCACGCCCTCGGGCGCGTGGGTCACGCAGTGGCGGATGCCGTCGGTGGTCTGTTGGAAGGCCTCGGCGACTCCGACTTCGCGGGCGTGGCTCGCCAGGTCCGGCCCATGGACGCTGAAGGCGATCGAGCTGACCCCGCTCTGCACGAGCCTCTTCGCGAAGTCCTCGTAGGCGCAGAGTCTGCCGTTGGTGGTCACGTGGATCCGCTCGTAGCCGACGCGCTTCGCGTGCCGGATGAGCGGCACGAGCTCCGGGTTCAGCGTGGGCTCCCCACCGTCGAAGTCGACCAGCCGGACGCCGTGTCGCCGGTACTTGTCGAGGATCTCGCGTTGCCGGGTCGGATGTCCGTCGACCTGCGTTCGCGTGCCCACCGCGCAGAAGGTGCAGTGGTTGTTGCACACGTAGGTCACGTTCATGATCAGCTTCTGCGGACCACGGCTGGCCTCGATTCGGCGCTCGAAGGTTCGCATGAAGGTCTCCAGCGTCGCCGGGTCGACCACGCCGGAGCTCTCGTGGCTCGGCACCCTCTGGAAGCGCGGGCCCCAGTCGTCGACCTCGACCACCGGGAGCCGGACCTTGTCGGCGAGCTCGGTGCCGGGGAGCGGGGTGGCGTACTGAACGGCCGGTTCGGCGCCGAAGCGGTCGAAGAGGTCGAGCGCAAAGGTCAGCGTCTCGTTGATCTCTGCCGCGCTCTCGCCGGGGAGTCCGATCATGTAGTGGACCAGCAGCGGCACACCGGCGCGCTGCGCGTCGTGGGCCGCGCGCTCGATGGTGCTCAGGTCGAGCTCCTTGCCGACCACGTCGCGCACCACGCGCTCCGAGCCGCTCTCGGCGCTCACGCTCACCGTCGTGACGCGACCACGCATCCGCCCAAAGAGGGCCTCGTCGAGGTAGTCGGCGCGGAAGCCGTTCGGCACCTCGAAGTGCAGGTCCTCGGCTTCGATGGCGTCCAGGAACGCGCGGTAGTGGCTCTTGCGGACGTTGATGAGCTCGTCGAGCACGTAGAGCGTGTCCGCCCCGAGCGCCTTCACGGCGGCCAGCTGCTCGGCGACCTTCACCTCGGGGAGCCGTCGTTGGGTCTTGGGCGCGTCCGGCTCGAGACCCGGGTTGCTGCTGCAGTGGATGCACCGGAACGGACAACCGCGGGTCGTGAGCACGGGAAGGGTGCGGGCGCCCATCGGGAACGCCCAGCGCGGCCGGCCGAGGCCCGCGACGAAGCGGGCGTGGAAGGCCCAGTAAGCGGCCAGGTCGACCAGATCCCATGCGGGAGCGGGCAGGGTCGCCAGGTCCGGACTCTCCCCGTCGAAGACGCCGGTCTCACCGCTGGTGAGGAGCGCGGGGACCGTGACCTCGGCTTCGTAGCGCGTGTAGCTCTCGGCCATCGGGTAGCGCTCGAGCATCCCCGGGCTCTGCACGTAGTGCTGGCCCGACTGGTAGCCGTCGGCGAGCAGGATCCGGCAGCCGGTCGCGGCGAGCCCCTCGAGGAAGGGTCGGACCTCGTCGTCCTCGCGCCAGGGGCGATGAAAGGGGGTCAGCACCACCACGGCCGCATCGACCTCGCCCACCGCCTCGAGCACCGCCTCGGTGGGGGCGCCGAGCCGCGCTCGACCGTCGTCCCGCCACCGCAGATCGGCTCCGTACATCGCGAAGCAGTCGACCAGCCGGACCTCGTGCCCCGCCGCTCGAACCGCCGCCGCCACCTGTACGGCGCCCAGATCGGCGACGTAGGGGTAGTCGATGAAATCCTCCGCGATCGTGAGCGGTGGATGGACGATGGCGACACGCACGAGCGAGAGGATAGTCGCAACTGCTATGTTCTGCCCGCATGCTCGAAGAGCTCAGAGCGCTGGCCGATGGCGGCGCGTGGACCGAGGAGTCGAAGGGGAGCGTGGACGTCGACGTCCACGAGGCCGCCGCGCACCAGAAGCGGAACTGGGTGCGGCTCACCTTCGACTGCAACGACAAGTGCATCTTCTGCCTGGACTCCGACGTCCACGACGGCCGGATGCGCTCGGTGGACGAGATCAAGGCGCAGATCCTCGACGGCCGTCGCAAGGGTGCCGAGCGACTGATCCTCAGCGGCGGCGAGCCGACCATCCACCCGCGCTACGTGGACTTCATCACGCTCGGGCGCTTGGCGGGCTACGACCGCATCCAGACCGTGAGCAACGCGCGGATGTTCGCCTACCCGGAGTTCCTGAACCGGTGCCTCGACGCCGGCCTCCAGGAGATCACGGTCTCCGTGCACGGCCACAACGCGCGCATCCACGACGCGCTGGTCGGTACCAAGGGCGCCTTCGAGCAGACCCTCGCGGGGCTGAAGAACGCGCTCGCCGACGGGCGGCCCATCGTGAACGTCGACGTCTGCGTCAACCGCGGGAACATCAAGGTGCTCCCCGAGATGATGGCCTTCTTCGACGAGATCGGCGTGCGCGAGGTCGACCTCCTTCACGTGATTCCCTTCGGGAACGCCTGGCGTGATGGCAAGGAGGTCCTCTTCTACGACCTCCGCGCGAACCACGACAAGCTCCAGCAGGCCTTCGCCTACGCGCACAAGCCAGGGTGGCACCTCTGGCTCAACCGGTACCCGGTGCCGCACTGCGAGGGCTTCGAGGAGCTCATCCAGGACCCGTACAAGCTCAATGACGAGATCCGCGGCCGGAAAGAAGAGTTCGGCCATTGGATCCAGCACGGCGAACCGCTCGATTGTCGCGAGCCGCAGCGGTGCAAGCACTGCTACCTCGAGGATGTCTGTGGCCACTTCGAGGGCCTGCTCGAGCGGGTCCACGGCAAGCAGACCTGGTCCGTGCTTCGCGTCGACACCGAGCTGAGCGTCGGCGAGCCGAAGGTCTACGGCGGCGATCCGGCGAGCGCCGAGCGCGCCCGCGACAAGAAGCGGCTGCCGCTGGTCCAGCAGACCTATCCGGCGCTCACCGCTCAGGCCGCGAAGGCGGACGTCGTGCGGGTGGCGAGCACGGACGCCGATCATGCGCGGCGATGGCTCGCCGAGACCGGCCTCGAGAGCGTCGCGCTGGACCTCGAGCTCGCCGATGCGTCCGACCTCGATCCCGCCCAATTCTCCGGGCTGCGGCGGGTGATCGTCCGACGCCTCGAGGACGCCGCCCGGTTGCTCGATCTCGGCACCCACGAGATCGTCGTGACTCTCTCCCGTGAGACCGCACCCTCGCTCATCGAGTGGCAGCGGACCCACCCGCAGCGGCTCGAGAAGCTCGCGCTCGTGCAGCCCGCGTGGGAGCGGCTCACCGAGTCACGCGACCACGACGTCGACCTGCGCGCGTTCTTCGAGGCGTTCACCGCGGAGGTTCCCGTCGAGGACGTCCCGGCCTGCATCCTCGGCCGCGAGCCGCGCCCACGCGAACCGATGCTCGACGGCAGCATGCTCGCCGACGACGGAACCCCCGAGCCCTTCCGCTTCGTCCGTCGCTACGTCGACGACGCCTATCGAGTGAAGTCGCTCCGCTGCGAGACCTGCGTCCACGAAGCCGAGTGCACCGGCCTGCACGTGAACCACGTCCGGGCGCACGGCTTCGCCGCGATGCAACCGGTCGCGTCTACGTAGTCCGAGGTTTTCCCTCCATGACCACGGCGGGGGGCGTGCTGCGCCTGTCCCCGTCGGGTGGCGGTTGCGCGGACGAGCGAACACGGTAGCTTCCCGCGGTGTCAGACGAAGTCACTGCGCCGAAGGGTCCGGTCGTCAATTCGTGGAACGAGTGGGATCCGCTCGAGGAGGTCATCGTGGGAATCCTCGATGGCGCCGCCGCGCTCACCTGGGAGGTCGCCTTCGAGGCGGTCACCGCGAAAGAGCACCTCGACCGCTCCCGCAAGTACCACCGTGCCCATGGCGGCAAGCGAATCGAGAAGCTCCACACCGCTCCCGCGCTTCGTGAGCTGAAGGAGCTGGTCTCCATCCTCGAAGGCGAAGGGGTGAAGGTCCGCCGCCCCGACCCGATCGACCACTCGCGACCGCTCGTCACCCCGCTCTGGGCGACGCAGGGCGGCAACTGCCAGGCGAACCCACGCGACGTCCTCATCGTGTTGGGCAACGAGATCCTCGAGGCGCCGATGGCGTGGCGTTCGCGCTACTTCGAGTTCCTCGCCTACCGGAAGCTCTGCAAGGAGTACTTCCGCCAAGGGGCGCGATGGCGCGCCGCCCCGAAGCCCGCGATGAGCGAGCGAGCGTACGACTACGATTGGAAGCCCGGCGAGACCTACGTCACCACCGAGTTCGAGCCGCTCTTCGACGCGGCCGACATGGCCCGCTGTGGGAAGGACATCTTCATTCAGCGGAGCCACGTCACCAACGACTTCGGCATCGAGTGGCTTCGTGCGCACTACGGCGACCAGTTCACTTTCCACCGGCTCGAATTCGACGACTACCGAGCGATTCACATCGACGCGACCTTCGTTCCCCTTCGCCCGGGACTCGCGCTGACGAACCCCGATCGTCCGATGAAGGAGGTCCCGGAAGTCTTGAAGAAGGGCGGCTGGGAGCTCGTCGAAGCGCCGCGATCCACCCTCCCGGAGAACCACCCCTGGTATCACTCGTTCCGCTGGCTCTCGATGAACATGCTGAACATCGACGAGAAGCGCATCATCGTGGAAGCCAGCGAAGAGCCCACCATCGCGTTCCTGAAGGATCTCGGGTTCGAGCCGATCCCTTGCCGCTTCCGCAACAACTACAAGTTCGGCGGTAGCTTCCATTGTGCGACCGTCGACGTGCGTCGTCGCGGAACCCTGCAATCCTACTTCTGATGGGACTGCTGAAGACTCTCCGGGCCGACTGGCGCCGCCACGCTGCCTCCGCGTCCCATCGGTCGATGGCCGCCATCGCGACCTATCGCTTCGGTCGTTGGGTGCGGGAGCAACCCGCCCCCGTCGCCAAGGTCGGCGGCAAGGTCTACGGCGCCGCGTTGCTCGCCGCCGAGGTCGTGTCGGGGGTCTTCCTCGATCGCGACACCGAGATCGGAGAAGGCTTCCACCTCGTTCACGCGGGCGGGATCAATATCCATCCGGACGCCGTCATCGGCGACCGGGTGGGCGTGATGCACGGCGTCACCCTGGGGACCGGACCCGACGGCGGAGCGCCGACGATCGGCGACGACGTCTTCATCGGAGCCAACGCCACCATCCTCGGGGCGGTGACGGTCGGCGCCGGGGCGCGCGTCGCCGCCAACACGCTGGTGATTCGAGACGTGCCGGAGGGAGCGCTGGCGATCGGCGTCCCGGCGAAGAACCTCCCCCAGCTCCAGACCCGACTGCCGACGAAGAAGAAGTCCGCGGCCGGGAAAGCCGCCGGCTAGCGACGCTCGTCGATGAGCGCCGCGATGTCGCGGGTGGTGCCGAACGTCTCCTCGGTCAGGTCGTCCATGTCGAGCTCGACCTCGAACGTGTCCTGGAGCTTCGCGAAGAGCTGGAGCACCGTGAGCGAGTCGAGATAGCCCTCATCGATCAGTGCGGTTTCCGGCGTGAGATCGACCGTCAAACCGGTGCTTTCTTCGATGGTATCGGCGACCACCTTGGTCACCTCTGTCTCGAGCGCGCTCATGTTCGTTCCTCGGTTTCGACCCTGGCCCGCGCCGCCGTGCGATCGGGCTTCCCCGAGGGCGTGCGTGGAATCGTAGGGACCACGTGGATTCTCTGGGGAACCTTGTAGCTCGTCAATCGCGCGCGGCAATGACGAATGAGCACCTTCGGCGCGCTTTCGTCGGCGTCGACGGGTTCGACCAGCGCGACGACTCGCTGCCCTTGCAAGGGGTCGGGAAGGCCGAGAACCACGGCGTCTCGCACTGCTGCGTGGTCGACGAGCACCTGCTCGATCTCTCCAGGATCGATCCGGTGACCTTGGCGCTTGATGAACTGAGTCCGGCGCCCTCGGAGGTGCAGCCCCCGGTCGTCGAGGTGACCGGTGTCGCCGGTGGAGAGCCAACCATCCGCGGTCAGTGGACGGAGCCCCTCGTCCCATTGCCCGCGCGCGATGCTCGGGGCTCGCGCCTCCACGGCGTCCTCGCCGATGCGGAGCTCGATCTCCGGGAGCGCGGGCCCCACGAGCCCGCGGGGCGGGAGCTCGTCACTCGGTTCGATGTCGAGGCGGGTCAGCGCCCCGAAGGCCTCGGAGAGCCCGTAGCGCAGGCGCAGCGTGAGGGACGGGGCCGCGCGGCGAAGGGACGCGAGCAGCTCGGGGTTCGCGCTCGCGCTGCCCAAGACGACGGACCGGAGGGTCGGTAGGCCCTCGCCTTCGAAGAGACCGAGCTGGAGGAGCATCCGAAAGTAGCTCGGGCTGCCCACGAGCACGCGCACGCCATGGTCCATCATCCGCCGTTTGTCGTCGCCCGGGACGAAACGGTTCGCGACGAGGACGCTCGCTCCATGGAGGAGGTGCTCGAGCACCGTTGCACCACCCATCGCGTGGAACTGAGGCATCGGTGAGAAGACGGCGTCACCCGCCAGCCCCTCCGTCGCCGAGGCGTTCGCGTTCGCTCCTGCCACGATGGCCGAGCGATCGAGGACGATCGGCTTGGGCCGGCCCGTGCTTCCCGAGGTCAGCTGGACCATCGCGACCTCGTCCGGGAGCAGGCACCGAGAGCTCGGCACGGACGGCGAGGCGGCCGGGTCGACGAGCGGGGTGTCGAGGCCGAGGGTTTCGAGGGCCTCTCGCACCCGGGTCGCATCCTCCGGCCGCACCACGATCGCGTCCGGTGTCAGCGCCGAGAGCGCGGCTCCGTGTTCGCTCGCCGTGCCCCTGAGCGGCAGCGGATAGAAGACCGCGCCGGCCTCGAAACAACCCAGCTGGAGCGCGGTCAGCTCCGGTCCACTCGGGAGTACCGAGGCGACGATGGCTCCGGCCCGCAGCGACCCGGCCCACTCGTCCGTGCGTTCCGAGAGCTGCCGGAAGGTCCACGCCGACTTCGCGTTGGCCACCGCGAGCCGATCGGGTGTTCGATGCACCCATCGCTGAAGCCGATCGAGCATCACTCGCCCGGGAGCCGTTGGCCTCGGAGCGCATCCTCCGGCCGTCCGCGTTCACGGGTCACGAAGGCTCGGTCACCGTCGACCAGGATCTCGGGTGGAGTCGGATGCCCGAGGAAGAGCACGTTGCTGAAGGTCAGGCCATAGGCACCGGAGGAGAGGAACGCGACGAGCTCGCCAGCTTCCACGTCCCCGAGGCTCGGAGCGGTCGGGAAGACGTCGGCGGGCGTGCAGAGTGGGCCGCCGAGCACGCACTCGTGCTCGCTCGGCCTCGCGTCGAGCTGTGTGGCGCGAACCATCGGGAAAGGGCGACGGATCACCGTGCCCATGCCGGCCGCGGCGGCGTGTTGGTGCATGCCGCCGTCGAGGATGGCGAAGCGCTTCCCGCGCGACTCCTTCACGTACGTGACTCGCGTGAGGTACACGCCGGCTTCGGCCACGAGGTAGCGCCCGAGCTCGACGTAGTGTTGGCGGCGGCTCTCGCCCACGAGCTCGCGGAGGCCCTTGCCAGCAGCTTCGAGGTCGAACTCGCCGTCCTTGTCGAAGACGGGGACACCGAAGCCACCGCCAAAGTTGAGGCTGGTGAGCTCGCGACCCAGCGAGCGCTCGATCGCGTCGGCCTGCTCCACCAGGAAACCTGCGTTCGCGAGCCAGCCCTCGTGGTCGAAAGTCTGCGTTCCCGCGTAGGTGTGGAGCCCTTCGAGCCGAATCGCGTCCATCGACTCGGCGGTCTCGGCGGTGGCCTCGAGCGCATCGGCGTCGATGCCGAACTTCGCGCTGCCGCCGCTCATTCGCATGCGGGAGCCGGTCAGTGACGCGGGGGGGTTCACGCGGAGCGCGACGCGTGCCTGGGTGCCGGCCGTCGCGGCTGCGTCGTTCACCGCACGCAGCTCGGCGAGGGACTCGACGTTGAGCAACACGCCATGGTCGATGGCGAGCGCGAGCTCTTCCGGCTCCTTGCCGGGACCAGCGAACTGCATCCGGTCCCCGGGGACACCAGCGCGCCGGGCCACCAGGATCTCCCCGGCGGATGCGACCTCCGCGCCAGCGCCACCCTGATGGAGAATCCGCGCGATGGCGGCGTTCGGGTTCGCCTTGAGCGCGAAGAGAACGCTCACCCGTTCGCCGAGCGCCTCCCGTACCGCCGCGATCCGCTCGCGGAGCGCCTCCGCGTCGAAGACGTAGCAAGGGGTGCCGAAGCGCTCGGCGATGGCGGTGGCGGCTAGCTCCCCGACCACGAGCTCGCGCTCGCTCTTCGGGAAGCGTCGACCCAGCAGTCGACTCGCGAGATTCCCTCCCATGGCGCGCGTCATACCGCGTGCCTCGATGGGGTCAATCCGCGAACGCGGACGCGGAGATCCACAGGCGGCGACTCGGCGACGGGCGCGGGTCAGCGCCGCTCGCGACGCCACGCAGCGGGGGTGATTCCGTGCACCTTGCGGAACTGGCGGATGAAGTGTGTCTTGTCGCGCCAGCCGACCCGC
Source organism: uncultured Sandaracinus sp. (assembly GCA_964462035.1). Lineage (GTDB taxonomy): Bacteria > Myxococcota_A > Polyangia > Polyangiales > Houyiibacteriaceae > UBA1660. The sequence goes on along the minus strand of CAYXAP010000002.1, from coordinate 74,560 downwards.
TCGGCGATCGCGTCGAGGCTCTCGTCGGTGTGCGCGAGCCAGGTCGCGGCTTCGGCGACGCGGGCCGAGCGGATCCAGTCGCCCACGGTGTGGCCAGTCGCCTCCTTGACCGCCGATGCGACGTGCGAAGGCGTGCGGTGGACGGCCCTGGCGACGTCGCGCAGCGAGATGCCTTCGAGCGCGTGACGCTGAACGAAGCGGAGCGCGTCGCCGACCAGACCGGTCGCGGCGAACTCGTCCGCGTCGCTCGGTCGCGCGCGGCAGAGCTCTCCGAGCAGGAGCAGCAGAAGGCTCCGCGCGAGCTCTGGAGCCTCTGGAGCTTCCCGCTCGTGTTCCTCCGCGAGCTCCCCGAAGAGCCGTCGCACCCTCGCGCGCCGACCCTTCGCCACTGGCATCACCGGTATCGCTCCAGCGCGCACGGCGTAGAAGGGGCGCATCAAGCGCTGGCCTTCGTCGAGCTCGAGGCACGCGGCGCAGAAGCCGACCATCCACCACTCCGCCTCGCCTCCCAGCCCTTGGTGCGGCACGCCGGCCGGCATCACGGCGAGGGTCCCGGCCGCCGCCTCGACCTCACTGCCGTGGTCCATGCGGATGGCGCCGGACTCCACGAACACCAGCACGTGCTCGCTGTGGGCCGTGGCAGAGTGGGGCTCGAGTCGACCCACCTTTCGCTGGACCAACATCGGCCTTCCGTGGCGCAGGAAGCTCGGATCTCGGCGGCTGGGGTCGGCCACGGGGCGAGTATGGCAGAGATCCCAAGATCGGCCGATCGAAGCCCAAGAGCCGCTCTGGGCCGTGGGGACCGGCCGGCACAGGATGAAGCCATGAAGCGCATCCCCCTCCTGATCGTCGGCGGCGGCCCCGCCGGTCTCTCCGCGGCGCTCGTCGCCGGTCGCGTCCGCATCGAGACCGTCCTCGTCGACGCCGGCGAGCCGCGGAACGCGGTCACCGGCGCGTCGCACGGCTTCCTCACCCGAGACGGGGTCCACCCGCTCGAGCTGCAGGCCATCGGTCGCGCACAGCTCGAGCGCTACGGGTCGGTCAGCCTGCACCAAGGCCTTGTCGTCGACGCCGAACGAACGCCCGATGGAGTGCGCGTACGAGCGGACGATGGAAGCGAATGGCTCGCCGAGCGGGTGATCTTCGCGACCGGTCACCGGACGCGCCTCGACATGGTGACCATCCCAGGCATCGACGAGGTCTATGGGCGCAGCGTCTATCCCTGCCCCTTCTGTGACGGCTTCGAGCACGCCGACCTGCCGCTCGCGGTCTTCGCGTCGAGCGCACACCTCGCGAGCGTGGTGCGGATGTGGTCGAATGACGTCGTCCTCTTCAGCAACGGTGCGGCGATCGACGATGCGGATCGCCGCGCGCTGCACGAGCGGGGCATCCGCGCGGAGCGATCACCGATCGTCGCGCTGACCCACGACGAGGGTCGGCTGCTCTCGGTGGTGCTCGACAGCGGCGAGACCATTGCGCGGCGGGCGGGCTTCCTCGGCGAGGAGCACTCGGCACCGGCGACCGATCTGCCGACGAAGCTGGGCGTTCCGATCGGCACCAACCCCTGGGGGATGGCGCACTACGTCGCGGACGACTTCGGCAAGACCGAGGTCGAGGGCGTCTATGTCATCGGGGACCTGGCGCAGGGCTTCGCGAGCGTGGTCGGTGCGGCGAACCAGGGCCATCGCTGCGTGGCAGGCATCGTCCACGACCTCGCGTTCGGGTAGCGACTACTCGCTGCGTCGAACGGCTTCGACGGCCCGAGCGACGGCTTCTGCGAAGCGCTCCTCTCCGTCGCGACGTTCGTCGTCGTGTCGCTTGAGGGCGCGAAGCACCGATTCTTCGACCAGTCGCTGCACGTCCTCGCGTTCTGGGAAGCGGCGGCCGAGCTCTTCGATGATCTCGTCCTTCGCCTCCGCCAGCCGCGCCTCGATCCGCTCCGAGACCCGGCGCTCGACGTGCTCGGTCACGAGCCCGACGATCAGGTCGACGATGCGCTTCTCCCCGGCCGCGAAGCGCCCGAGGGTCTTCTCGATGTTCTTCAGCCGCTTCTTGATGCTCGCCATGACGGGACCATCGTACACCCGCGGGCGCCCGAGGGCCGGCGTCGCTCAGTTCACGGCTTCGGGCGGAGCCTCGGCCGCCGGAGGCTCGGTGCCCGAGGGTGCCGTGGGGGTCTCGGCGGCGGCTGTCGCGCGGCGTTCGGCCCGCGCGCGAGCCTCCGCCGCCGCGCGCGCTTCGGCCACGGCTCGGTGACGGGCGGCGATGGCATCCGCGAGCGACTCCTCGAGATCGTCGGCCCGCGCGTCCGCCGCGGCGAGTCGAGCGCGCGCGCCGGCCAGCGCTGCTTCCTTCTGACCCACCGCGGCGGCCAGCTCGGTCGCTTCTTGCTGGGCCTCGACGCGGAGCCGCCGCTCGCCGGCCAGCTGACCCTCGAGGCGCTCACGTTCCGCGGAGCGGGCGGCCTCGTTCTCGGCGATCGTCGCTCGGAGCTCGTCCGCGATGCGTCGGGTCTCACCGAGCTCTTGGTCCAGCGCTTCGATGCGTGCTTCGGCCGCACGAAGCTGCCGAGCGCGCTGCTCCTCGAGTGTTTCCGCTCGACGTGCCAGCGCCTCGCGCTCCGCCTGCAGCCGCTCGCTCTCGGAACGCTCGGCCCCGAGCAGCTGTTCGGCGCGCCGTCGCTCTTCGCCTTCGAGCTCGAGCACCGAGCGCACCTCTTGGAGCTGACCGGCGGCGTGGTCCCGCAGCTCGGCCGCGCGCTCTTCGAAGTGCCAGACGGTCGCCGCGAAGGCCCCACCGACCAACGCGAACACGGGCAGGGCCCAGCGGAGCAAGCGGCCTCGGCGCTCGCGCCGACGCTCCGGGCGCATCAGCACCTCCAGCTCCTCGGCGAGCTCCCCCGCGGTGGGGCGCTCGTGGGGATCGAGGGCGAACCAACGGTCGAAGGTCGACTCGAGGAAGCGGAGCTTGCGGTTCGTGAAGCGCGGCGGCCGCTCGCGCGCGCGAGTCTCGATGAAGGCGTCGACGGCGCCAGCGGGGACGTCCTCTTGAGTCTCCGGCTCGAGCGCGTTTCGCAGCGAGAGCGCGAGGGAGAAGACGTCGGCGGGGAAGGAGACCCGAGGCTTGTAGTCGACCGTCGCGAACTGCGCGGCGACCTCCGGAGCGAAGTACGTCGGCGTACCCGCGACCAGTCGCTCCGCCTCCGTCGCAGCGACGCCGAGGTCGATGAGAACGGGGAGCACCTCGGGCCCCTCGCCGTCGAGCGCCGAGCCGTGGGCGAGCTCCACCAGGAAGATGTTGTCCGGCTTCACGTCCTGATGGCGGATGCCTGCGGCGTGCATGGCCTCCAGTGCCCGCGCGAGGGGGGTGAAGATCTGGAGCGCTTCCTCGCGGCTGAGCGGCGCGCGGTTGAGTCGAGATTCGAGCGTCTCGCCTTCGTACCAGGGCATCACGAACCACATCCGGTCCCGGTGCCAGCCGTGGTCCTTGAACTGCACCACGCTCGGGTGGAAGACGCTGGCGATCAGCCGCAGCTCGCGGAGCGCGGCTTGCCGCGCTTCGTCGGAGTACGCGGGCTGGTGCAGCAGCTTGAGCGCCACCACGTGGCCCGGGACCTCGGCGTCGGTCGCTCGATAGACGTCTCCGAAGGCGCCGGTGCCGACGCGCGCCTGGACCACGTAGCGGCCCGCGACGAGCGCGCCGGGCTGGAGCTCCTCGCTGTCGCCGATCCACTCCTGTCGGTCGTGCTCGGCAGCACTCAGCGTCTGGAGCGCGAAGGCCTCGAGCAGCAGCCGGCGCATCGGCTGCCCATCGCGCTTGCGGAGCATGCGGCGAGCCTTCTCGGTCGCCAGCTCGAGCCGCTCCATCACCCCTTCCACCGGCTCGCCGAGCACGAACGCGATCTCGCGTGGTCGCAGCTCGCGGGCGTGCCGTAGCTCGAGGACCTCGGAGTCCGCGTCGCTGAGCCCGTCCCGGATGGCCGCGTGGTGAAGCGCCCGTTCGGTCCCGCCGGAGCCGCGCCACGGGAGGACGCCTTCGCGTCGCGGCTCGCGCTCCAGCTCGCGCATCGCGATCTCGCGACCGAGCCCGAAGAGTCGAGCACGGACACCGGGAGCTTGGGCGAGCGCCTCGCTGCCGCGGGCGGCCACCACTGCGCGTACCTTCTGGAGCGCCGCCTCGGCTCGCTCCATGTCGCCCAGCCGGATCGCCAGGTACTGGCGCAGGCTCTCGATGAAGGGGCGGAGCGCCCGCCCGTGGAGCACGTCGACGATGGTGTGCCGGCGCCCGCCCTGCCCAGCGACGATGGAGGCCATCGCGCGATCCAGCGGGCCGTCGGCCTGCTGCCAGGAGGGTTCTGGGGGGCCATCGACCGCCACCGTCGCGATGGTGGCGGGCTTGGCGAGCTCGATCGGAATGGAGTCCATGCGCCGCGCGAGGATCGCGTGCGGGCCGGATGCGGGCCAGAAACTGGTGTTCAGCCCGCGGCCCGCTTTCGACCGGCCAGGACGAAGCCGAGGGCCGCGAGCTGGCCGAGCAGGCCCAGCACGAAGACGAAGGCCCCGAGGTTCAGGGACTCGCTGATGGCCATCGCCAGCGCGCTGGCTCGCTCCCCGGCTTCGGCCGGGCCTTCGGCGGCGAGGGCCTGGGTCACCTGGTAGAGCGCCAACAGCGGTCCGAGCAGCGCGACGATCGTCACCGCGAGCACACCCCGCCGGAGGTAGCGCCAGTGGCCTCCGAGCTGGACCGCTGGACCGGCGGCTCACGCCAGCGCGATGCCGAGAAGGATCGGGGGGGCGCACCAGACGACGATCGAGCCGATCATCGCTCCATGGTAGCGGCCGATCGGAGCGGGAGCCCCTAGGGCCGGGCGTGCTGAACGGTCACCGGCGGATCGGGTAGGTCGAGGGCGGCCACGGCATCGAGCCCCGCGGCCGATACCGGCACCCCCCACGCGAGGAAGTGGTCTCGCAGGTCCACGCCGCCCGCCTCCGAGAGCAGACGGTAGAACGTGTCGATCTGGCGCTGCTCGGAGTCGCAGATGTTGGCGCGCTGGGCGCCGTCCATCTCGCGGTAGGCGCGATGCACCCGCCGATAGAGCTCCCAACCATCCGCTAGCGCGAGGACCGGCTGCACCAGGAACACGAGCTTCTGCCAGACATCGGCCTCGTCGAAGGTCAGGCCGCCGGCGACCGCCGAGATGGCGCCATCGTAGCGGTCGGCGATGCGGTCCTCCCCGGTGATCTCGCCCTGCACGTAGAGCGAGAAGAGGTTGACCGTGGACTCCGTCCCGAAGCGGCTCGACCAGAGGCAGAACTGTTGATGGTTGTGCCCCAGCTCGTGCCACACCCCCCACTCGTCACCCTCGGCGCCGAGGTCTGCGAGCTCCCAGCCGTAGTGGGTCATCACCGGGAACCCGGAGTGCCCCCAACCGCCGGTGATCTGGACGTCTTCGACGAACCGCGCCTTGCCGGAGTACATCCGGTGCGGGCTGGTGGGGCCGGCCGCCGAGTCGAGGGCGAAGAGGTCCACCTCGAGCTCGACGACTCGGTCGTAGAGCCTCATCACCGGCGCGGGGTCGAGGAGCTCGCGCACCTTCTCCGCCGGCACGGTGATCACGGCGCGGTCACCCTCCAGCTCCGCCCATGGCGCGCCGAGCGTTCGCCGCTCGGCCCACTCCTCGGGGGCCGTGACGCCCAGCACGAAGCGAGGCATCGCGACCGCGCCGTGGATCTCGATCGGTACGGTGACGTCGACGTCGGCCGTGGACTGGAGGATCACGGTGCCGCCATAGGGGCTCCGGACCGCGTTGGGGCCCGGCTCGAGCGCGACCCGAAGCGCGACCCGCGGCATCCGATCGAAGGTGCCGTCCTGCACGTTGCTGCTCGTCGGCGTGAGCTCGTCGGTGTGGATGTTGATCCGCACGAAGAGGCCGGTGGTGTCGGTCCCCTCGGGGACGTCCACCACGAGCACGCGTCCAGCCGGAGCGTAGAGTCCGGTCGACTGCCAATGCTGCGGCGGCCAGGCCACGCCGAGGTAGTCGGTCTCGTGGTCGAAGCGCCGATCGAGGTGCACCCGGCGTGACACCATCGGAGCGTCGGCCGCCACCTCGCCGGGGAAGGCGGAGACGTCCCGGGCGAGCTCGGGGTAGGGCGGCTGCACGGTTCCGACACGATGCCGCGCCTCTTCCACTTCGTACGAGAGCGTGTCGGTGTCCCCGAAGGGGTAGCTGACCACGTGGTCCGTGTTCGCGGCGAGGAAGTCCACGTCCTCTTGGAGCCAGCGCCAACGCTGGTTGTCGCGGCGGTGGGTTCCGTAGATGGTCAGGCGGAAGTCGCTGGTCACGTCCATCGCCACCCCTTCCCGCTCGATCACTCCGTCGGGCTGCATCGCGAAGGTGGACGAGAGCTCGGCGCACTCGGTGAGGAACATGCCGCTGCCCCACGGACCGTCCGCATCGAGGCAGAGCGTGGTCGCGCTGGCAGGTCGGGGCGACCCATCGACCAGCGCCCACCGCTGCCCAGCGGTTCCTCGACAGGTCCCCACGCCGACTTCCGATCCGGGCACCGCCGGTGCGGCCGCGGACAGGCACCCACGCCCCGCCTCCGAGATCAGCAGATCGCCCGGTGCGCCCGCAGGCCACTCCGGCAGCTCGAACGAGCCAGGGTCCACCGTGGGGATGGGCTCGACCGGGTCACGCGGGTCCAAGACCCAACCCGGACCGGCGTCGCCGCCGTCGCTCCGTTCGTCCCCTCCATCGACCATTCCGCCGTCTTCGCCGCAGGTGGTGCCCTCGCATGGCTCTGGGCTCGATCCGCACCCTTGGCCGAGGAGGAGGACGAGGAAGGGAATCCAGGGGCGTTCCATCGGTCCCAGTCTAGTCGCGGGTGATGGCCCAGGCTCCCCAAACGAGGGATGAGCCATCGGCTCTGATTTTCAGGGATGGGAACACAGGACCGCGGATTCCGGAGATCCCGGGTATGAATCGAAGCTCGTTTGCCCTATACCCGGACTCATGAGCGTGACCCCCGAAGACCTCAAGTCCATCCTCGAGAGCCGCGGCTGGCAGGCCGAGATCGACGACTCGCCGAAGGACATCCTCAAGATCAAGAGCAAGCACATCATGAAGTGCGTCGATGGCCGCGGGTCGGACCGGCCCGACATGCAGGGTCCGAAGACGCTCGGTGGCGTCTACGCGATCGCCTCTCTGCGCGGCGTCCGGACGAAGGCGGGCCTCAAGAAGATCGTCAAGGAGGTCCAGGACAAGGGCTACGGCGCCTCGGTTCATGGCGATACCTGCGGGACGATGGGCTGCGGCTACTTCAAGCTCTGGCTCACTGGGCAGCTGCCCGCGCTGACTCCCCCGAAGTACGACGGCGACGCCGGTCGCATCGCCGTGCTCGAGGAGAAGGGCACCTACGAGTGGCTCGCCGGGGTCCACGAGGAGACCCACACGATCATCAACTTCCGGAAGGGGTGGACCTTCGAGCCCAAGCCGAAGGCGCAGCGCTTCGTGCTCGACGCCTGGGTGGCCGACGAGTTCAAGCTCGACATGGTCCGCTACCTGACCCTCGCGGCCGAGACGGTCGAGCGGCTTCGGCCGGCCGCGATGATCGCGAAGATCGTCCCCGCGAAGTGAGCGCCACGGCTCTGAGCCTCGCGTCGCGGGCTCAGAGCACGATGGCGACCGCGACCGCGGTGACGCCGCCGAGGGCCAACCACGTTCGCCAGATGGCGCGTTGGATGCGCGACTCCATCGCGTCGACGATGCGGCCCGCGCGCAGCGTTGCTCGCCGGGGCCAGGGCTGGTCTGCGCTCTCCCGGAAGCTCTCGCGGTAGGCGGCGAAGTCGCCGATGAGCGTGTAGGTCTCGCCATCGATGGCGGCCGCCGCGTCCGTGCTCGGCATCCGGAGGACGACCCCGTCGTCGGCGTGGAGCCGGCCGCCCCGCGCGACGCCCTCGATCGCCCGGCGACCGGGGGCGCGGATGTCGCCGCGACCGAGCCGCCCCATTCGATGCGCACCGACGTAGCCGTACACACAGAGCGCGCTCACGAACCACCCCAGCGCGAGCACCACCAGCGAGGATAGGCTCGCCGAGAGGAGCGCCCATCCGGAGAGCGCCGCCGCGACCAGTCCGAAGAGGACGAGCATCCCCGGCACGTGCAGCACCCGCACTTGATCGCTGGCGAGCTCGTCGCGAACGGCGGCGTAGCGCGACACCAGCAGCGCGCTGAGGATGGGCAGGTGCACCACCCAGCACCCGAGGAGTACGAGGAGCAGCGCCGGATCGTCGAGCACCAGAAAGAGCGCGAGCGGCCCGACGAGGACCACGCCCGAGAGCCCGATCGCGACGAGCCGCACCCACACGGGGAGCCGGAAGGTCGCCCGCAGCGCTCGGGTCATGCGGTCGGACCACGAGCGAGGAGCCAGCGGGTCGCAAGCGATGACCGCCAGGAAGAGGACGGGCGTCAGCAGCCAGCCGCAGAACAGATAGAGACCGACGAGTCCGGCGGCGAGCGTCTCGTCGCGCCCCATGAAGGGAAGCAGCGGCTCCGTGATCACGTCGTATCGCGGCCAGAGCTGGTCCAGCATCACGGCCCACGACCCCGCCACCAGAATCGCCAACACCAGCGCGCCGACCGCGACTCCCATGGGCGCGCCCCAGTCCCGGCTGGTGGTCCCGAACGCCGCCTGCACGTGCCGGTGGAGCTGCTGGGCCGCCGCCACCCCGAAGAGCACGACACCGACGAGGAGGATGGAGAGCGCCATCGAGAGCGCGGTGAGGAGACAGGTCACCCCCGCCATCCGCCAGTCCGCTCGGAGCAGCGACCACGCGCTCGTTCGCCTCGTCTGCCCACTCATCGACGCCGGGAGAACGGAGGCGGCGACCCTCTCATTCCTCGAAACGCTCGGATGCGCCGACAGCCCCCAGCTGGGGGGAGCGCGGGCGCTCTTGCAGGTCTAGGCTGTCGCCCCATGCGGTGCGTGCTGATCGGGGTGACGTTGTTGGCCGGGTGCTTCGACGTCCAGGATCCGATGCCGATCGATGGGCGACTCGATGCTGGGATGCCCGATCTCTCGTGGAGCCCGGGCCCGGAGCCCGACATGTATCTCGGCCGCGATCTGGGGCGCGACCTCGGTCACGATCCGAGTGGCCCGAGCGATGCGGGTCCCGACCTCGGCACCGACGCGAGCGCCTGCCTGCCGTCGGAGGTGATGTGCACGAGCTTCTCGGACTACGACTGCGATGGGCGCATCGGCTGTCGTGACGACTGCGACTGCTGGCCCTCCTCGATCGGCCCTTGTGGTGCCGCGGACCCCGGCGACGAGCTGGACTGCTCGAACGGCGTGAGCGAAGACTTCGACTCGCTGGCCGACTGCGACGACCCGGATTGCTCCGACTCGACCGCCTGCGGCGGAGCGGGCCGCTGCGGCTATCGAGACCTCGGTGACCGGTATCCCGTGCAGACCATGGTGCTCTTCCCCGTCATGGATCAGGCGGGGCATCCGAGCTGTGCGTCGAGTCCCTCCAGCCCGAGCTCCACCTACCGCTGGGTGGCGCCACGCTCCGACAGCTTTCGCTTTTCCGTCAACGGGGGCGCCGTCGCCGTCTTCGCGGCGACGTGCACCGGCCCGGAGCTCGGGTGCGGCGAAGGCACGGTGGACGTCACCCTCTTCGAAGGACAGGTCGTGATCGTGTCCGTCGAGAAGCGTGGCTGCATCGAGCTCGCTATCGAGTGAGCGGCGACGACGTCAGTCGTCGTTCGTGACGTCTTCCGGGCCGTCTTCGTCGATCTCGTCGGCCGGCTCCGGCGCGGGCGCCGCGAGCGAGCGCGTGAGCTCTTCGGGCGCCTGGCCGAGGTCGACCAGCTCCCAGCTCTCGTGCTCTTCGAGCGCTTCCGGCGTGACGCTCAGGCCGATGATGCCCACGTTGCGGCACACCTTGAGGTGCCGGCTCGCGTCGCCCTCGCGCCGCTCGAGGTCCACGCAGTGCTCCATCCGGACCGGCCCCTCGATGCGTGGCATCGCGTTCGCGAGCCGCCACCCTTCGACCGGGTCGTTCTGGAAGGCCCGGGTCTCGAGCTCGAGCCAGCGGTTCGGCACCCGCCAGGCGATGTTGCTCTCCGCCTCGGTGACCAGGGCACCGCTGGCGTCGATGGGCACGAAGCCCGGCTCGCCGAGCGACACGTGGGGCTCGAGGCCGACCAGTCCGTCGCCGTCCGCGACCATCCAAGCGATGAAGAGCTGACCCGCCTCGCCCGGGACCCCGACCGGGGTCAGCTTCACCGCGCGGGAGCCGCCGCGGTCCACGATGCTGGCGATCCGCACGTGGGCCTCTTCCTCATGGGCGTTTCCCAACCGCACCAGATAGGTGAGGTGGTCGTCGACGTGGAGGTCCGCGAGTGGCGGCGGCTCGGCCGATTCGGCCTCGACGGCCTCCGAGCCGCTGGTCTCGGCGGTGGTTCCGGCGGTCTCGCCGTCGTTGGTGGTCGTGCTCTCGGTCGTGTCGCTGGACCCGCTCGTGCAGGCCATCCCCCCACAGGCCATCATCGAGAGCAGAAGGGCTGTGGTGTGTCTCATCACAGCCAGCCTATCATCCCCAAGTCGCGATCAGGCAGGCCCCATCGAGGGTGCGGTGGCTCTCGACCTGGACCGACTTGCGTCCAGCGCAGGTCAGCACCGTCTCGGCCGCCGCGGCGATTCCGTTGATCTGGAGCTCGGAGACCCGTGGCCAGCCGGTCAGCCGAATTTCGGCCTTTCCGACCCCGACCATCTTCGCCTCGAGCTTTCCCTTGCTCAGGCCGCGGTTGAAGAAGAGGGGCGTCCGTCGAACCAGCGCCTCATCGCCCGTGAACCGGAGCAGCACCCGCCAGATGCTCTTGAGGGCCTGCTCGACCCCGAGCCGAACGACGTCGCGGTGCATCCGGAAGACGTCCCGCCCCGCCTGTTCGGCGACCGCCTCGTAGACCCGCTCGACCGTGTCCGTCGGGATCTTCGTGAGGGGCGTGATCGACTCGTATTCGTCACGGATGTCGCTGGGGAGCTTGGCGAGCGCGAGACGAACCGTGCCGTCTCCCACGAGCTCTTCGAGGACCTTTCGTTCCTTGGCGATCAACGCCCCCGAGGCTCTCGGGATCTCGCTTCCGCTGCTCATCCGGTCGTCGACGAGCCTACCGCTCCGCGCAGCGCCACGTCGAGGGCGACGTTGCTCGCCCAGTGGAAGATCACGGCCCACCACGCGCTGCCGAGTCGGAGGGCGAGCGCCCCGACCGCCAGTCCCCAGAAACCGGCCATCCACATCTCGGCGGCGGGTTTGTGCAGGTGCCACACCAGCTGCGGGATCGCCGCGAGCACGACGGCCGCGGCGCCACTCCCGGTCCAGCGCCGCAGCCCGAAGAGCAGGATGCCGCGCATGCCGAGCTCGTTGGCCATGAAGAAGAGCAGGTACGCGGTTTCGTAGGCGACGAAGAGGCCCAACGCCGGGTGGTCGTCGCCGTAGAGCGGATACTCGCCTTCGAGCGCGGGGTCGCCGGGGCCCATGAACGTCATTCCCACCCCGAGCGCCAGCCCGAGCCCGAGGGCCAGCGGGAGCCCGAGCTTCCAGTCGCCGAGACCGAGACCCCAGTCTGCGAAGGTGCGTGGCTCGTCGTTCTGCCAGAAGCGCAGCACCAACGCGGGGAAGCCGACCATCACCACGGCCGCGACGGCGAAGCGGACCATCCACGCGATGACCGGGTCCAGCCCGTCGAAGATCGGGTCGAGAACGGGGACCCGTCCATTCGGCCCCCACAGCAGGAAGCCGACGAAGAGCGCCAGGCTGACCGCCACGCTCGCCTTTCGACGCTCCGCCCAGCCCATGCTCAGCCCTGCCTTGAAGCCGCTCATCGAGCGACTCCGGGGGTCATGGGATCCAACCGTAGAGGGGCAGCAGCAGCCACAGCACCAGGACGATCACCAACCCGCACGCCAGGTTCAACCAGAACCCGAGCTTCATCATCTCCGGAAGCGTGACCTTGCCGCTCCCGTAGACGATGGCGTTGGGCCCCGTCGCGATGGGCAGCATGAACGCACAGCTGGCGGCCAGCCCGACGGCCAGCGCGGGCGGCAGCGGAGAGACTCCTGCTTCGGCGGCGATGGCGATCACGATCGGCACCAGGATGTTCGCCGACGCGGTGTTCGAGCAGACCTCCGTGAAGAAGATCGTCCCGACGGCAATGAGGATGGTCAGCGCCCACAGGTTCGTGATGCCCGTCGAGCTCACGAACGCCCGCGCGACGGCGTCCGCCAGGCCCGTGTCGGCCATCTGCTGGCCGAGGCTGAGCCCGCCGCCGAAGAGCATGATGATGCCCCAGTCGATCCGGCCCGCTTCGCGCCAGGGCAGCACCAGCTCGTTCTTCCGGTCGCGGAAGACGAAGAGCACGCTCGACGCGAAGAGCGCCACGACACCGCCAGGGAGGGCGCTCGAGAGCGTCGCACCGATCTCGGTCCCGGCAGACTTCAGGATGCCCGGGACCATCCAGCCGACGACCGCCAAGCCGAAGGAGAGGAGCACGACCTTCTCGCCGCGTGACCACTGCGCGGACGGGGGCTCGGCGAGCTCGACCTCTTCGTCTTCCTCGTCGGGCGGCCGCTCACCGGCTGGCACCAGCTTGTGGGTCAGGAAGAAGATGAGCGTCAGGCAGACGATCGCCGTCGGGACGCCGATCATCATCCACTGCACGAAGTCGAACGAGTGGCCCGCGTTGGTCAGCAGCCGGGCGGTGATGCCGTTCGGCGGGCTCCCGACCAACGTCCCGAGCCCGCCGATGCTGCAAGCGTAGGCCACCGCGAGGAGGCTGCCGGACTGACGCTGTCCGCTCGCGAAGGTGCCGAGGAGGATCGGCACCAGGATCGCCGTGGTCGCGGTGTTGCTGATCCACATCGAGAGCAGCGCGCCGGTGACCATGAACGCCGCCCGGATGCGAAGCGGGCTGTTGCCCACCGACTTCAGGCTGACGAGCGACGACGCGATGCGCCGATCGAGCCCGTGGCGCGCCATCGCCCGTGCGATGAAGAAGCCACCCACGAAGAGGAAGAGGAGCGGGTCGGAGTAGGGCGCGAAGCCGGTCTTCGCGTCGCACACGCCGGTCGCCACCATCAGAGGAGCGATGAGGAGCGCGGTCGCCGAGATCGGGAGCGCTTCGGTGACCCAGAGGATGACGGTGGCGCCGAAGACCGCCGCCAGCCGATGGGCGGGCTGCTCGAGGTCGAGCGGCAGGAACCACACGACCACGAACGTGATCGGGGCGAGCGCGAGCCCGACCTTCTTGCCGAGGTGTCGGCGCTCCGTGCGTCCCGGATCGGCCGGGTCCGTGGTGCTCACGGGAGGTGGAAGTTGCCCCGCGGGTGCGCGGCCTGACGCTGGGTCAGGGTCTGCACTCGCAGGGGCGCCTCACGGCTCTCACGACCGCGGAGCCACTCGGCGACGTCCATCAGCGCGAGGCCGTGTCGCTCGTGGGTCGGCTCGCGGCCGTCACCACGATTCGCCAAGAAGAGCGCGTAGCGGTGGGTCTCCGCCACCCCACGAACGTCACCGCGGGCGAGGATGTCGATCTGGAAGGGCCCCTCGGGGCTGGCGAGCACGATCGCCGCACCACCCAGATGGGCAGGCGACACGCGCTCCACGCGACAACCACGGAACTGTCGACCGACGAGGGCGTCCAGGAAGGACGGGGGCGGTGCGGTCTCAGGCTCCGGCTCGGGCATCGCTTCGACACCCGGCTCGGGCTCGACCCCCGAAGGCTCGTCCACCCTACGAAGGGGGCGGGCGTCTGCCTGGGCGAGCGGCGCGCGGATGAAACCCAACGCGACCATCACCTGCATGGAGCGAGTGACGAACCAGCGGCGTCCCGCGGGCTCGTTCCGTCGCCCCGTGTCGACTTCCCCGGTGTCCATCATTCGGCGCTCAGCCTATCACTGCTTTGGCGGGTCACCCACTATCACGTGTCGCGCGGGACACGGCTCCAGGAGTCGCGGTGCGAGAACGCAGGGCGAAAACCCAATGATGACGGCCCATTGTGCCGTGGGGTGGCGACTTGGCCTCCCTCCTGCAAAGTACCGGCGCGTGACCCATGGCGAAAACTTGCGAGGACAGGGGCGATGACCAAAGTTGAAGGCCACGTGCGACTCCTTATCGCCCTGCTCCTCCCCGCGACTCTTCTGATCGGCTGTGACGAAGAGCCCGAGGCTCCGTCCGAGCCGGAGGCCCCCTCCGAGCCGGAGGCGCCGTCCGACCCGGTTCCCGAGCCGATCCCGGAGCCCGAGCTCGAGCAGCCCGTCGCTCTCTGGGAGGGCGGCGAGACCGCTCGCGAGGTCGAGGGGGTGAGCGCGCGTCGCGAAGGGTACGTCCTTCTCGACCTCGGCGAGGCCTGGACCCCGTACATCCTCACGGAGCACGACCCGCGCACCGGCGAGCACCAGAGCAACGCTTACCGCGAGACCTACCTTGCGCTGGCCCGAGGCGAGTTCCCGGACGACCATCACGGCGAGCGTGCCGAGCGAGACAAGTACCTCGAGCTCTACGGCATCCTGCCCACCCTCGGCGTGCTTCGGGAGCGGCTGCGCCAGCGGATGAGCCTCGCGTGTACCGCGGAGCTGGACTACTCGGCGCTCGAGTCTTTCGAGGGCTTCATCGCCTACCGGAACAACGATCGCGCGCAGCGCGATGCGCGACGCTTCGTCGTGCTCGAGCGGCAGGTCGGCGAGATGGTCGAGGAGGCGGGCGTCGAGTCGCACGAGGCCCTCGACGAGGAGAGCCTCTCCGACCGTGAACGCGCCCGTCTGCGGGTGTACCGCGAGCAGGTCGCCGACGTGGAGGCGCTCCGCGCGGCGCAGGCTCGGCTCGAGTGCAGCGGCTTCTTCGAGGGCAAGGGTCGCTACGTCCGAGGGGCGATGGACTGGCCGACCCACGAAGCGCTCGCCGAGTTCGAACGGCGCCACCGAATCTACGGCTGGGGCTTCCTCGGTCGCGACACGCTCCCGATGCTCCAGATGACCCCGGCGGAGGTCGAGCGCGAGGCCGTCATCCGCGTACTCACCGAGCGGGCGATGCACGCCGCCGCCGTCATCGAGGACGGTAGCCGGTCGATGGTGCGTGAGGGCGAGCCCCGCACCTTCGAGGGCGCGGACGGAGAGCGGCACCCCATTCCGAACCTCGAGGCCGAGCTTCGCGAGAAGGTCATCGAGTCCTTCGGGTTGCAGACTCCCGAGTCCACGCTGGCGTTCCTCGACGGTCTCGGCGACCTCCCCGCGGGCGAGCACCAGATGGTCGCCTTCGAAGGGCCCGAGCTGCCCGAGTACTACGGGCCGCAGATGGAGCTCTCGGTCGAGATCGATCGCGGCGACATCTGGTACGAGTTCCCCTACGACGAAGAGGGGCGCGAGCGCGCCCAGCCGGTGCAGCGGCGTCCGCGGCTGACCATCTTCACCAACTACCGCGGTCAGAAGATCCCCCTGGCCCGCTTCGGCACCACGGTCGGTGGCTGGCGGAGCGAGAGCGTCGATGGGACCGTGATGTGGAAGTACAAGATGTCCGAGATCGGCCCTCGGGTCTGGCATCGGATCATCGCTTCGCCGGTGTGGCTGCCGCCGGAGAGCACCCCGGCCCGCGAGCTGCTCAAGCGCAACCCGCACTTCCGCCGGGACGGTCAGCGATACATCCCGAACCGCCACGAGACCGGCCCGAGCTACGCCTCGGCCTATGGCTTGGTCGCGGCCTACCACCAGCGCTTCCAGCGCACGAACGAGGGCATTCGCCTCGGCGGCGACGAGGGCATCCGTACCCACGGCTCGGTCGACTACATGTCGATCATGCGGCGCCACTCGCATGGCTGCCACCGGCTGCACAACCACATCGCGGTGCGTCTGATGTCCTTCGTCCTCAAGCATCGCCCGCACCAGCGGCAGGGCCAGCAGCGCCTCAGTTTTCGCCGCGAGCTGGAGCACGACGGCGAGACATACCTGATGGCCATCGACGAGGGCGGGTTCGTCTTCGAGCTCGACGAGCCGCTCCCGGTGACCGTCCACGAGGGCCGCATCCGCGGTCGTCGCCAGACCCCGATCACCGAGCCGCTTCCGAAATGGAACGAAGAGGTGGGCGCCTACGTGATGCCCGACGGCCAGACGGTCACCGTCGACCGCATGGGCACCATCACCCCCATCACCCTGCCGGACGCGGGCGTCGACGCGGGTGTGCCGGACGGCGGCCTCTCCACCTCGGAGCTGGTCGACCTCCTCCCGATGTGACCCCGTGAGCGACCCCGAACAGCTGCACCCGGAGTCGGGTGCGCGGCTCCTCTTCGAGCTCACCGAGAGCGGGAGCGAGGACGCGCGCTATCGCATCACGGCGCTCATGCCGGGCACCGAGCGTCACGAGGGCGAGGGTCGCGTGACGCTCGGCACCGAGCAGGTCGAGGCGTCCGGGCTGGTGGAGGCACCCGAGTGGGTACAGACGCTCGCGCAGCGCTTCCTCCGACAGATTGCCGCCGGCCAGCGGAAGCGCAGCCAGCCCCGCTGGCCTCGCCGCGTGCTCCGCTGGCGCGAGAAGTAGGGCCCGCGGGAACCTGGGCGGCGCGACGGGGTCCATCGCGCCATGCCGCACTTCACCGCCGCTCAGCGTCGACGGATCCGCCGCGCCACCCGAGTCGAGGAGCCCAGACCCGGCGACGACGAGCTCAACATCGTCCCCTTCCTCGACGTGGTCGTGAACCTGATCATGTTCCTGCTCCTCACGATGACCGCGTCGCTGGCTGCCCGTGAGGTGCACGCGCAGTTGCCGACCACCGATCCACGTCCTTCACCCCGTCAGCCGGTGTTCCGTCCGACGGTCGTACTGACGGATGGTGGCGTCTTCGTGTCCAGCGCCGCGGGCCAGCATGGCCCTGGCTGTGAGACGGGCGGAGATGGGCCGGCCGTGCCGCTGGTCGGTGGTGAGCCCGACTGGCTCGCGCTCCGCGCCTGTGCGGAGCGGATGAAGGCCGCCCACCCCGATGCGCGCGCCGCGACGGTCACCGCAGACCCCGGCATCGAGGTGCAGTGGGTGATCGGCGCCATGGACGCACTCCGGGGACCGAACGATTCGCTCTTCGACGACATCGCGCTGGCAGCCGGCGTTCGGTAGCCGCTCTAGCCCAGCAGGACGAGCACGGCTGCGACCGCCCCCGCTCCGCACACGAGGCCGAGCACGAAGGGAGCGACCGGGTCTCGCCGGGGTCGCTTCCCATGGACTCCGGGGAAGGCCACCGCGTGGATGGCGCTCCGTTCGGTGTCGACCAGGAGCACGCCGTCGACCTCCGGGAACGCGAGCGCATACTCCAGCAGTTGGCGACGTGTCCCACGTTTGCCGAGGTCCGTGGCGTCGACCCCGGCCTTGGCGTCGGCGATGAAGCGACGCGTCCCCTGCCGGACCAGGAAGTCGGGGCGCAGGACCGCTTCGTGGGGCTGACCGTCCACGACGTAGGAGAGGCGGCCGGTCGGCTGTTCTCGCTCGATCCGGTACTTCGCCTTCTTCAGTAGGCGCCTGGCGTCGCGTTCGCCCTTGCGGCCCAAGGTCCGAGCCCGCTTGGCGCGGCGCGCCTCGACCCGTCCTCGCTGCCAGAGTCGGAAGGTCTGAAGCCCCAGCAGCACCGTTGCCGCGAGCAGCATGAGGGCGAGGATGGCGCTTTGATCGGGAGGCCAGCGCATGGCCCAGGCTCCGTCAACGATTGGGTCGGGGTCAAGAAACGGCCCAGAAACAAACTTTCGAAATCAAACGCGATAGATGATTGATACTCAAACAGAAACAATAGCGGACAAAGATGTCCTGACGCGACGCGTCGAGGGCGGTGTCCATGGCGTGCTGTGGACAAAGTATCGCGATTTGTGGGGGATTGTGGAAAAACTGGGGGAAGCTTGCGGCGTGCTGTGGATAAAAAAATCGCATTGATGCGCCACTTTTTTCTTGCACTGAGCCGAGGGCCGGTATAGAACATCTCTCGAAGGTCGCGGAACACGAACCGCGGGTCTTCGAAACGCAGAAGCCCTGGGGGGCACGCCTCGAGAGAGGGTGGCTGGCTCATCGATAGGTGAGCAGGGGTCGAGTTCGCTCGACCGCTTCAGGGTGGAAACGCTCGGCTTCGCGAAGGGGTGAGCAATCAGCTCGGCGCGTGGCGCAAACGGTGGGAACGCGAGGAGGTCCGAACCTCTTCGAACGAACACCGGGGAAAGGGCGGGGGTGCCAACGAGGCGAGGGTGACTTCGGTTCCTCTCTCGGAACGCATCAGCTGGCGGAGACGCCACCGACCAAGTCGGGTTTCGGGGATCTCGGAGCAGTGCTCGGAGGCCACGTTCGTTGCAAATCGAAATCGAGAGGAAGTCACCCATCGTGGTGGATGGCTTCCCGGTCTGGAGGAACGCTGGCTGAGCCAGGGAGAGCCCAGACCGACCGGACGCCGGAGGAGGCCTGAGTCGAGCTCGCTCGACCCAGACCGAGAACGCGCGGAAGGCTCGAAGAGAGCAGGCCGTCCGGATGGACGATCGCTCCTCAGGTCACGCCCCCCGTAGCGGCTCACGCTGCCCGGGGGACCTGGAGAGTCGGTCCCATCTCGACTCGCCGGGAGCTCGTTCGATCGGAGTCTCGCTTCGATCGGCGGTTCGCGCGAGTGACGGAGGGTCAGCGGGGAGAACGGTCCCTGCTCGGGTGGCGAGAGCCATTGGAGCCGGGCTCGATCAGGGCTCGAGAGAGGGCACGTTCGAACCAAAGCGAGGCCGCCGCGTCGTGACGCGGGGCTTCACCCGACCTCCACGAGGATCGGGTCGCGAACGGGGCACCAACCGGGTGCACGTCTTTGAAAATCGAAAGAAGGTAGGCTGCAAACGTCCGAGACCGACGCGTCTCGTGATGCACCGCGGTGAGGGCTCGGTGAGCCGTCGTCGGAGACTTTCGGGTCTTCCGCGACGAGGAAACGAGTCCGACGGTCTGGCTGACCGCACGAGCAATCGTGGGGCGGTGGGATCAGGGTCCTCGCCAGTCATGGATCGTCACTCTCACGAGTGGCCCCGTGGTTGGTCGAATCGCACCCGCCATGATGCATCTGGTGGCAACGAAGGGAGCCCCGCCGCGAGGCGAGGCCACATCGTCACTGTCTCGATTCTCCCCCCGTGTCTTCGGTGACCGGGGACCAGTGAAACGAGCTCCAGGGTCGATGCCCATCGGAAGCCTCGAATCGACGGATTCGTACCGTCCGTGCTTGCACGGATGATGCGACGAAACCGACTTCGGAGCTTCGGCCACGAGAGGGGCGCGCCAAGGGATGCACGTGACGGCTTCGTCATGTGGATACCGACGGAGAGCGACCGGCCAGCACGACCCGCGTTGGGAAACCAACGCGGACTGTGGATGACATGCTTTCGAGCCGTCATCCGGAGCGTGCAGACCGGCATCGATGCGGCAGGAGCTTTTTCGCCCCTGCTCATCTCTTGGAGACAATCGGAAAACGACTCGGAACGATTCATCGGCACCGCGAGAGCATGGGGGCGACTCCAGAGGATCGAGGTGCTGGCCACGGAGGTCTCTCCCCACCCACCGTTCGACGCTCGCGTCGCGCGGACCGGACGGAGAGCGAGCGACGAGAGGCGCCATCGGGGCGTACTCGGTCGACCACCGAGGCGAGAGCTGGAGGACTCGTTCCTCGAGCGACGATGAAAGATGCGACACACGTGATGGCAGGGGCTGTACTCAGCGAACCGCGCACGGCGAAGGACCACGAATCCTTCACCGAGCCAACGAAAGCGGGGAGCGCAGACGGTCTGCGACAGCGAAGAACACGCCGCTCTCGACACTTCACCGGAGCTTGCTCCAGAAGTGGTGAGAACGACACTTGGGATCCCAGGATCCGATGTTCCCGCCGAACACCATTCGTCAGTGCGTGGAAGCCATGGCGCGGAGCGTGTTGCTCGGTCTCTGACCAGCGCGCGCTTCATCGAGCGCCATCGCCGTGCGCGTCCCAGCGAGGGACGCCCGGTTCGGGTTCGCCCGGATCGGATCCTCTTCGCTCTTCGGAGCGAATGGGCGGCACGTGAGGAGAGTGCATGGAATGATCACCATCACCTCCGAGCGTGACGAGCGCGGAGCCTACCCGAAGACGTCGTGCGGTCCGGAAGCGTAAGCCGGACTGGACGTCGCCGAGCCGACCAAGCGGTCGGACGGGCTCGAGCCATCTGGCTCACACCGATTGGGGCAACCCAACGATGACGAGACCCTCGGCGAAAGTGACCTTCGAAAGGCGGATCAGGGCAACCTGGTCCGCCTTTCTTTTTTCCGTCGCGCGGGTCGGCCAGCGACCCGTCTCGTACTGCTCCGTCGGGCCGTGCGTCGCTGTGGTTCAACAAATCCGCGCTCAGCGAAAGACGCTCCCCAGCGGTGTTGCTGTGGCAAGGTGATGAGTGGGTTTGGTTTGGTGGTCGAGCCCAGGGGAGACGCGATGGTAGATGGGCGTGGTGTGGGTCGGGATGAAGAACGAATCGACGCTCGGGGTCGGTCGAGGCACGGACTGGACGGGAAGGTCGAACGGCTAGCCGGGGCTCGGGTCATCGTTGCCGGAACGAACCCGGTGATGGTGGACGACACGGCTCGCACCCTCCGCGAGCTCGGTGCCGAAGTGGCAGTGGCGGGCGCAAACCTCGATCTCGACCGCCTCAAGACCCTCGATCCCCACGTCGTCGTTCACCACCAATCTGCGTTCTCCCGCACGGCGGTCGCCCGCGCCGTCGCTCGCATCCCGCGCATGCGCGGTGCGCTTCGTGTCGCCATTCAAGGCGTGCCTCATTGGCCGCGGGCATTCGAACCCCTGATCGATACCGTCGAGATCGAGCTGACTCGCGACCGCGCACTCGCTCGGCGGCTGGCGGAGGGCGGCGAGATAGACCTCGAAGAGGCAGGAAGCGCGCGACTCCTGCGCGCGGCCATGGAGCTCGGAGTCCTTCTCCGCATCTCGCTGCGGGTTCAGATGATGCGCATCGAGGTGGAGCTCGAGGGCGATCTGGTCCTCGGCGCCAGAGTGGTCGACGATGATGGCGGGCACTACCTCGATGGCCGCGCGGCGCTAGCGCTGGCGATGTCGCTCGATCGGGGGAGTGCGAGCGCCGTGAAGCTCTCGCACCCGACCTTCGTCTCCATCGTCGCACCACTCACTGTCGCCCTCGAGGACCAGCGGGTGTCCGAGCCCCCCAACGAGTCGTGGTCGATGGTTCCGCGCCGGACCCTCGAGAAGATTCCTCGTCGCCGTCGAGTGGCGAGCGAGCCTCCGAGCGATCTCGTCATCGCGGTGGGTTCACCGGAGCCGGAGTCACCCCAGGTACGGATGGAGGCAGATCCAGCGGGTGATGGTGACGGCTCGATGACGCCGCGCTCCAGGGATGGCGACCCATTGGACCCGCCCCTGCCGGAGCCGGCCCCGGAGGAGCAGGTCATCGAGCTCGCGGCACCCACGGAGCCCCTGGAAGTCGTGCCCCCTCGGAAAGAGGAGCGGGTCCTCGAGCTCGCGGAACCCCGGAGGCCGATCGACGTGCCTCCCCGGACGGACGAGACACGGCCGCTGCTCGACGACCACACCAGGAAGCTCGGCCTGCGGCCGTCGCGCGCAACCGCACCCACCCTCTCGATGCCCAACCTCTCCGCCCGGTCGCCGAGTGGGTGGCCCGTTCGGGCGATGGGTCTGCTCACCATGGCCGCCATCGCTGCCATGGGCGTCTACCTCTTCCGCGCCCCCGTCACCGGCGAGCGGACCGAAGAAGCTGCGCCGCCACCTCCCGTCGCCGCTCCGAGTCACGCGAACACGGACGAGCCCGATGAGCGCGATCCCATCGACGAATCCAGACCGAGCTCCGAGACGACGCCGTTGGACGTAGCCCCCGTCAGTGTGGGCCCGCAGCCTCCGCAGGTGTCATCGGCTCCGGCGGTCGAGCCATTCCTCCCGCAGCGAATCACCCGGCACCACGATCGCGCGTCTTCCGATGCGCTGCTCGCCGAGGCACTCGAGGCCAGCGGCGCCGAGCGCTTCTCGCTCTTGCGTGCCGCCGCGGAGGCGCACCAAGGCAATCCTCACGTCGCGGAAGCCATCGCGAGGGAAGCTCTCGACCTGGGAGAGCTCGCCATGGCGGAGGCGTGGGCGCGCCGTGCGGTCCAGGTCCGGCGTCGGCGACCGGCGTATCGGGCGCTGCTCGCCGAGATCCGCGCGCTCCGACAGACCGCGGACTGACTTTCGGCAACCGGACCGGAGCCCTTTCGGTTCGTCCGACGCAACCGTCGCCGGCTCTGGCCGAGAGGGTCCGCATGGACGCACCCAAGCTGCCGCGGATCCCGCTCGGCGATCCCCCGCGTGAGCTCACCGGCGCCGAGTTGCTTCGTCACCCGCGGCTGCGGCCGCTCGCCGATCTGCCGGATCCTCCCGAGCGGCTCTTTCTCGTGGGAACGATTCCAGAGCGACTGGTGGCAGTCGTGGGAACGCGCCGTTCCGATCCGGGCGCCGAACGTTTCGCCGAGGACCTCGGAGCTGCGCTGGGTGGGCGCGGAATCGGCGTCGTCAGCGGCGGCGCACGGGGGATCGACGGTGCTGCTCATCGCGGCTCGCTCGAATCCGGGGCCTCAACCGTGGCCATCCTCGCCACTCATCCGACTTGGGCGTATCCGAAGCGGCACCTTTCGCTCTTCGCTCGCATCGCCCGGACCGGTGCGCTGATGGGCGAGACCGAAGACCACCGAGCGCTCAAGGGGTACTTCCTGCAGCGGAACCGCCTGATCGCCGCGCTCGGCGAGGCGCTCGTCGTGGTCCAGGCCCCCCTTCGAAGCGGTTCGCTCTCCACCGCGCGAGTCGCCCTGGCCTTGGGCCGGCCGGTCTTCGCGGTGCCAGCGAGCCCCTGGGACCCGCGGGCGAGGGGCAACCAGTGGCTGCTCGAGAACGGTGCCCGACCCTGCTGGGGCATCGACTCGCTGGTCGAGACGCTCGGGCTCCGCGCCGCCCAGATCGAGCTGGAAGCGGCCGTCCCGCCCGCGGTCGGTGCGCAGGCCCTCCGAATCTGGCGGGAGCTCGGTGCGTCGCCTCGGCACGCAGACGAGCTCGCCACGGCGGTCGAGGTGCCGGTGGCCGAGGTCCAGCGGGCGCTGATGGAGCTGATCGTCGCCGGTGCGGCGAAGCCCGTGGCCGGCAGCCGTTTCGTCCGCGGGTGAGGAACGCAGCGCATCGCCCTGCGTGGTCGGCTGCGCTATGTCCCTCCCATGAGCGAAATGGTGACGGTGGTCGGGGCAGGGCTCGCGGGTAGCGAGTGCGCGTGGCAGCTCGCGGAGCGCGGGGTCCAGGTGCGCCTGGTGGAGCAGAAGCCGGTGGCCAAGACCCCGGCGCAACAGCACGACTTCTTCGCCGAGCTCGTGTGCTCGAATTCGCTCCGCGGCAACGCGCTCGCGAACGCGGTCGGGCTCATCAAGGAGGAGATGCGCCGCGCGGGCTCGCTCATCCTGGACGAGGCCGAGAAGAACCGGGTGCCCGCCGGCGGCGCGCTGGCCGTGGACCGCGAGCTCTTCGGGCGCTCGATCACCGAGCGCCTGCATGGGCACCCGAACATCACCGTGGTCTGCGAGGAGATGAAGGCCGTGCCGACCGAGGGCCGCACGATCCTCGCCACCGGTCCGCTCACCGCCGACGCGCTCGCCGCGGACCTCGAGTCGATCGTCGGCGTCGGGCACCTCGCGTACTACGACGCCATCGCCCCGGTGGTGCTCACCGAGAGCATCGACTGGGACGTGGTCTTCAAGGCCAGCCGCTACGACAAGGGCGGCGACGCGGCCTACGGCAACTCGCCGCTGACCGAGGAGGAGTACGACCGCTTCCTGCAGGCCGTGCTCGAGGCCGAGAAGGTCGAGGCGCACGAGTTCGAGGACGTCCGCTACTTCGAGGGCTGCCTGCCGCTCGAGGTCATGGCCGAGCGCGGCCGGCTCACGCTGGCCTACGGACCGATGAAGCCCGTCGGTCTCGCCGACCCGCGGACGGGCGAGCGCCCCTTCGCTGTCGTCCAGCTCCGCCAGGAGAACGCGGACGCCACCGCCTACAACCTGGTCGGCTTCCAGACCCGCATGAAGTGGCCCGAGCAGAAGCGGGTCTTCCGCCTGCTCCCCGGTCTCGAGAACGCCGAGTTCCAGCGGCTCGGGTCGGTGCACCGGAACACCTTCGTGAACTCTCCGGTCGCGCTCGACGACGACCTCTCGCTCAAGAACCGGCCGAACGTGCACCTCGCCGGTCAGATCACCGGCGTCGAGGGCTACGTCGAGTCGTCGGCCTGCGGGCTGATGCTCGGGACCGTCCTCGGCGAGCGGCTCCGCGGCAACGCGGTGGAGTTCCCGCCCGAGACCACCGCGCTCGGTGGGCTCTACCGTCACATCCGCACGCCGCGTGAGGACTTCCAGCCCTCGAACGTCGTGTGGAGCATGGTCCCGCGCATGCCGGGCAAGAAGATCCGAAAGCGCCGCCTCCGGCGCGAGAAGCTCGCGGAGCGCGCCCTGAAGGATCTGAACGGTTGGCTTCCGTCGATCGGCCTTGAGCCCGTTCAGACGCCAGCGTCGGAGCCGAAGGCGATGGGCGCCGCGAGCGACGTCTCTGGGATCCCGAACGCCTCGACGTAGGCGAGGGCGTCCTCGGCCACCGCGTCGCACAACGTCTGCACCTGCTCGCGCACACCGCTGGCGCGGCTCGGCTCGGCGACGCCGTTCTCCATGAACCAGCCGAGGTCTTCCTCGATGCGCCAGAGCGACCAGAGGTCGAGGAGCCGATCGAGCGCCTCCTTGGCCTCGCCCGCCGCGCCATCGACGGCGGTGGCGAACGCATCGAAGACGACGCGCTCCACGTGGGCCTTCGCCATCGCGACCAGGTGCGACTGGATGTCGGTGAACGCCTCGTGGGGCTTCATGCCCTGGCCGATGCGCTTCTGTATCCGGCGCGCCGCCGCCTCGACGAGGTGGGACTCACGGAACTCGAAGAGGCCCCGGAGCGTGTCGCGGTCGCGGAGGTGCTCGGCCGAGCTCAGCCGGCTGGTGATCGGGTTCGCCTCCTTGGCCACCCGCGCGATCTTCTTGCCGACATAACGGATGAGCCCGAAGACGCGGTCATCGGTGAGCTCTTTGCGGAAGTCGGTGAGCGCCGCCTTCGCGACGAGCTGGAGCAACACGGTGTTGTCGCCTTCGAAGGTGGTGAAGACGTCGGTGTCGCTCTTGAGGGGCCCGATGCGGTTCGCGCTCAGGTATCCCTGACCGCCGCAGCACTCGCGGCACTTCTGCAGCGCGAAGGTCGCGTGGTCGGTCGCGAAAGCCTTGATGCCCGCGGCCAACGCCTCGACGGCGCGGCGCTCTTCTTCGCCATCGGCCTCGACGTAGGTCCGCCGCACGTGCTCGATCGCGAAGCTCGCCGCGTAGGTCTGCGCGAGCGCCGGCATCAGGCGGCGGCGGTGGATCGGGTAGTCGATGAGCCGGTTCTCGGGCACGCCGGGCGCGCCGAACTGCCGCCGGTGGAAGGCGTAGCGAGTCGCGATGGCGAGGCCCACCTTCGACGCGCTCACGCCACCGGAGCCGACGGACACGCGACCGGCCACCAGCGTCCCGAGCATGGTGAAGAAGCGCTTGTTCGGGCTGGCGATGGGCGAGGTGTACTCGCCGCTCTCGGTGATGGACGCGAAGCGCCCGAGCAGGTGGTCGCGGGGCACCTTCACCTGGTCGAACCAGATGCGGCCGTTGTCGACGCCGTTGAGCCCGAGCTTGTGACCGCAGTCGCCGAGCCGGACGCCGGGGAGCGCCTCGCCTGTCTCGTCGCGGATCGGCACCAGCACCGCGTGCACGCCGTGGTCCTGGCCACCGACGCTCAGCTGCGCGAAGACCGTGGCCATTCGCGCGTGGGCGGCGGCGTTGCCGATCCACTCCTTGCGCGCGCTCTCATCGGGCGTGTGCACGACGATCGAGTCCGACTCGGGGTCGTAAGTGGCGGTGGTCTTCAGCCCCATGACGTTCGACCCGTGACCGAGCTCGGTCATCGCGAAGCAGCCGAGCAGCTCGGCCTTCGCGGTGTCGGGGAGGAAGCGCTTCCGCTGCTCCTCCGTGCCGAGGAAGTAGATGCTTCCACCGAAGAGGCCGAACTGGACGCCGAACTTCACCAGCACCGAGAGGTCGCCGAAGCCGAGCATCTCGAACGCGGTCATGAAGCCTTCGAGGCTCTCCCCCTGGGTCGTCACGCCGGGATAGGCCAGGTTCCCGAAGCCCTCGTCGGCCAGTCGCTTCACGACCGCGAGCACCGCCTCGCGTGCGTCGGCCTTCGACTGGTCGCGCTCGATTCGCACGTCGGCGTCGGCGAGCAGCGCGCGGACCTTCGAGCGCACGTCCTTGCACCGCGGTTCCAGCACCGCGCGTACGGCCTCGGGGTCGAACGCGGTCTTCGGCTCCGTAGGAGCGCCCGCCGTCGGTCGCCCACCGAGCAGCGCCCGACCCGCTTCGGCGCCGTCGATCGAGAGCGCGGCGAGCAGCGTCTCCACCGCTTCCTCGACGTTCGGGTCGTCGCTCGCGAGCGCCGCGCCGAGCCGCGCGAGGTGCAGCCGCCGGTCGTCGTCGAGGTTGCCCGCCGCCTCGCGCACGGTCGTCAGTACGCGCCGTAGCGTCTCGGCCGAGGGCGGCGCCTTCGGGTCGAGCAGCCGTTCGAGCGTTTTGCGCGCGCCGGCGTGGACCCAGGGCATCTCGTCGAGCTGGCCCCGAATCGTCCGAATCTCGTCGTCCGTCAGCTCCCCATCGGCCCACGCCACGTAGAGCATCGGCAGAAAGGCGCGCACGTGCGGCGCGTCCAGGGCTGCCTCGCTGAGCACTTCGTCGTTCCCATCCGTCATGGCCGGAGGCTACCCGATCGAGGCTTGGTCGTCGTCGAGGGCCCGGAGAACTGGACGGACGACGGGGATCGGGCGATCAAGAGAGTCGTGGATTCGCCGGCCACCGCGCTCGACCAGCAGATCGAGACCTTCCTCCGATGGGGAAGGGACGAGCGCCGGCTCGCGTCGTCCACGCTCGACGCCTACCAGCGCGACCTCGAGCAGCTCCGGGACTTCGTCGCGGAAAGTGGCGGCACGGTCGACGCCAAGGCGATCGACGTGCTCACGCTGCGCATGTTCCTCGCCGAGCTGCACCGCACGCTCTCGGCCAGCACCATCGCGCGGCGCATCTCCACGCTGCGGAGCTTCTGGCGCTTTCTGCGAAAGCGTCGCCTGGTCGACAAGAACCCCGCGGCGGTGCTCAGCGCGCCGAAGGCCAGCAAGGAGCTGCCCCGCTTCCTGACGGTCGACGATGCGTTCCGCGTGGTCGACGCCCCGAAGAGCGACGCGGACCGCGACGAACGGCTCGTACGTCGCGACACCGCAATGCTCGAGCTGCTCTACGGCGGTGGGATGCGCGTCAGCGAGCTCTCCGGGCTCACCCTCGACCGGATCGATCTGAGCGCGCGCGAGCTGCGCGTCATCGGCAAAGGCAACAAGGAGCGCGTGGTGCCCATCGGCAAGGAAGCGATGACCGCGCTCCGCGCCTACCTCGAGGTCCGTGGCCAGCTGCGGACCAAGGAGCAGGCGCCGCACCCCGATGCCGTGTTCCTCGGCATTCGCGGCACGCCGCTGACCTCGCGCCAGGTACAGAACGTGGTCCGCCGCTATGGCATCGCGGGCGCCGGTCGCTCGGACCTGCACCCGCACGCCCTCCGCCACAGCTGCGCGACCCACCTGCTCGACGCCGGCGCCGACCTGCGCACGATCCAGGAGCTGCTCGGCCACGCGAGCCTCTCGACCACGCAGCGCTACACGCAGATCAGCGTCGATCGATTGATGGCCGCCTACGACGCGGCGCACCCGCTGGCGAAGGCCAGCGGCGACGACGACTGATCACTCGGAGTGCGCGAAGAGCCACTCGAGCACCGCGGGGATGGCCTCGTCGGTGAACGTGGGCGTGTGGGCGCCGCCCTCGATGGTCCAGAGCGCGTAGTCGCGACCTGGGGCGCAGCCCGTCCACCGTTCGCGCACGGTCTCGGCTCCGTCGAGGGTCGAGTCCATGTCCAAGGGCTCGAGGGTCTCCAGCCCGGTGCAGCCGGCGCGCTCGGCGAAGCGGGTCACGCTCTCCCGGGCGCCGGGGTAGGGGTTGCCGCGGATCTCGCCGCCCTCGTAGAGGACCGCGGTGTCGTCGGTGCCGTGGAACTGCAGCACGCTGGTCGGCTCGGCGGGGTCGCCGCAGTTCGCCGGGTCGTTCCAGGTCGCGCCGTTGAGGGTCGCGATGGCGGTGATCGTCTCCGGCGCGTCGCAGGCCATCCGGTACGCCATGAAGCCACCGGTGGAGTGCCCCAGCAGGTACACCCGCGCCGGATCCACGGCGAGCGCGCTGGTGGCCTCGTCGATGAGGTCCGTCAGGTAGCCGACGTCGTCGCTGCCGGTGTCGTCGTAGTCGCAGCAGGCGTCGGTGGCGTTCCACTGCTGCTGACGCTCCGCGTCGGTGAAGCCCTCGGCGGCGAGCGCGATGAAGCCAGTCTCTCGCGCGAGCCCGGGGATGCCGAAGTAGGCGGCCTCGATGACGCCGCTGGTGCCCGAGCCGTGGAGCACGATGACGAGCGGATAGCTGCCGCTCGCGTCGTAGTCGCTGGGAAGGTGGACGCGCGCCTCGCGCCCTTCCGGTCCGAGCCGCGAGGGCGGGCCAGCGGGCATGTCGACCGCGGGCATGTCGGGCACCGTGCCCATGTCGGACGGGCTCGAATCGTCGCCACAGGCGACGAGGAGGACGGTGAGCACACCGAGCCATCGATAGTCCATGGGTCAGGTGTACCAGAGCCGTCAGCCCGCTGACGATCGAGCGTCCGCGCACACCCTCTCGGGTCGAAAAGCCGACGATCGGGCAGGAACGTCACTTGCAGCGGTGTCGCCCGTGCGTGTCGCCCTTCCATGGCTCCTCGCCGCGGCGTGCGTCTCCTGCACGACCGAAGATGTCTGCGGCGTGTCGGCGGAGCTGAGCTGGCCGGTGGTCTACGAGAAGGACGACTTCCTCGGCCAATGGACCCACACCGCCACCCTCGAAGATGCGGGGGGCACCGCTGCGGTCGTCGGGACCCGCACC
Organism: uncultured Sandaracinus sp.; assembly: GCA_964462035.1. Lineage (GTDB taxonomy): Bacteria > Myxococcota_A > Polyangia > Polyangiales > Houyiibacteriaceae > UBA1660. Next base: position 45,385 of record CAYXAP010000002.1, on the reverse strand, counting down.
GAACCGGTCGAGGTCCGATGGTTCTTCTACGAGGACTTCCTCCTGGCGGACGTGGGCATCGAGACGGTCGAACCGGTGGTCGCGTTCGGAGTCGAAGGCCACTATACGAAGGGCACGTTTCGCTCAGGGACCGAGTGCCTGGTGGACGACCCGAGGCCTTGGTACGAGCGGAGCCACGCGAGGATCGACTGGTCCACCGATTAGGCCGTCGTCACCGACTACCTCCCGGTCGCCGCCGACGAGGCCGGCTACTACTTCGACGAGCCCGGAGTGACCGTGCCCAGCTGGCCTTGGTTCGAGCGCGACGAGGAAGGGCGGCTGGCGGTGTTCGAGGTTCGATCCCGCTATTGGGTGATCGGCGACGAGAACACCGAGGTGGTCGTGACTCACCGCTTCGAGCGCGTCGACTGATCAGCGCGTGATCATGGTGCCGATGCCCTCGTCGGTGAAGAGCTCGAGCAGGGCGGCGTGGCGGGTGCGGCCGTCGATGATGTGGGCCTTGCCGACGCCGCCGGCGATGGCGTCGAGGGCGCACCGCACCTTGGGGATCATGCCGCCGCTGATCGTGCCGTCTTCGATGAGGTGCTCGACCTCGGTCGAGTCGATGGAGCTGAGCACCTGACCGGCGGCGTTCTTCACGCCCTCGATGTCGGTCATGAGCACGAGCTTCCGTGCCTCGAGGGCCTCGGCGACCTTGCCGGCGACGGTGTCGGCGTTGACGTTGAGCGCGCGACCGTCGGCGTCGACGGCGACGGGCGCGATGACCGGGATGAAGCCGCCGAGGGCGAGGCGGCGGGGGAGGTCCGGGTTCACGTGGGTGACCCGACCGACGCGGCCGGGGTCGACCTCGCGGCCGGAGCGGGTCTCCATGAGCTCGATCTTCTCGGCTCGGACGAAGTGGTCGTCGCGGCCGGTGACTCCCACGGCGCGGCCGCCGTGGTTGCCGATGAGCGAGACGATCTCCTTGTTGAGGCGCGCGCCGAGGACCATCTCGACGACCTTCATGGTGCGCTCGTCGGTGACGCGGAGGCCGTCGAGGCGTTCGGACTCGACGCCGAACTCGGCGAGGGTCTCGTCGATCTGCGGGCCGCCGCCATGGACGACGACTGGGTGGAAGCCGACGTACTTCATCAGCACGACGTCCTTGGCGAAGCTGTCGCGGAGCTCGTCCGAGACCATCGCGTTGCCGCCGTACTTGATGACCAGGATCTCGCCGTGGAAGCGGCGGATGTAGGGCAGGGCCTCCTGGAGCGTGGCCGCCTTGTCGACGAGGTTCTTCATCGTGGCGGCGGATTTAGCACGCCGGGCGCGCGGGAGCGATCGGGGCCGCCGCGGTCGCGCGCGCGATACGTTCCACCAGGAAGTCCACGACGCGCTCGAAGGGCTCGATGCCGAAGTGCGCGGCGACGCTGGGACGCAGGTTGCTGTTGGCGTTCACATCGTAGAAAACGAGGCGCCCATCCGGGGTCTCGAGGTACTCGACGCCACCGACGTCGATGTTCGCGGCGTCGAGGATGCGGCGCGCGGCGTCCACCGCGTGATCCGGGACGTCCGGGTAGGGGTAGAACTCGACCGGCGTCGGGCTGGCGGGCAGCTCGCACAGGCTCTCGCCTTCGCCTTCGCCGGGGTTGCAGACCGGCGAGGGGCAGAGGTTGAACTTGCCGTGGGTCACGACGCGCATCGGGTAGAGGAGCTCGCCGCCGAGGAACTCGAGCCGCACGATGCCGTGCTCCGGATCGTGCGGCAGGTACTCCTGCAAGAGGAAGAGGTTGTCCGGCGCCCAGATGGCGGGGTCCTGGAAGGCCGAGCGCAGCTCCTCGGCGCTCTCGACGACCTGGATGCGTGCGCCGCTGCCGCCGAGGTCGGGCTTGATGAGCCGCGGCCAGGTGTCGTTCTTCGCGATGGCCGCTTCGACGTCGTTGAAGACGATGGAGGCCGGGTGGTCGATGGCGAGCTCACGGCAGAGCGCGACCTGCGCGGCCTTCGAGAGCTCCATCAGGAACGCATCGGGGCCGTTGATGACGTCGCAGCCGAGTCGCTGGAGGTGACGCATGAACGCCAGGCACTGGGGCACGGCGCGCTCGTGGCCGCGGACGTAGGCGCTCGGGCTCGCCTGGTTGAACACCACTTTGGCGGGGCGCGCCTCGTGGCTCCCGTACGCGGCGTGCTTCAGGTCGACCTTGACGTAGTCGACGCTGCGCGCGTCGAGCGCAGCGAAGAGGGGCTCTTGCCAGAGGGGGTGCTCGAAGAGCACGGCGAGGTCATGCATCGGGCGGTTATGCGGTCAGGCCCGCCCTCGCGCCAGACGCCTGCTAGACGTCGAGGACGGGGAGGGCGGTGCGCTTCTTGTCCTTCTGGATCTCGGTGTGGTTCTCGAGTTTGAGCACGCCCCGGGGGCAGACGTGGGCGCAAGCGCCGCATCCGACGCAGGCGGCGCGGGTGAAGGACTGGTTGCTCTGAGCGTAGGAGCGGACGTCGATGCCCATCTCGCAGTAGGTGGTGCAGTTGCCGCAGGAGATGCACATGTCCGGCTTCACCTTGATGCGGAAGCGGCCGGCCTTCTGGATGAGACCGAGCATCGCGGCCATCGGGCAGAAGTTGCGGCACCACACGCGCGGTCCGAGCAGCGGGTAGAGGCCGACACCGACCACACCGGCGAGGATCGCGCCGACGAAGAGCCCGTAGAACTCGCGGAGCCAGGCGACGTTCTCGTGGAAGCCCGGCATCGATCCTCCGGCCACGAAGTCGATGCCCACGAGCGCCGTGGTCAGGAAAGCGACGAACATGATCGTGTGCACGGTCTTCTGCTCGAACTTCCACGACTTGGTGGAGCTCGAGGTCAGGTGCCGCCACGGATCGCCGAAGGTGTTGGCCAGCCCGCCGCAGCCGCACACCCATGAGCAGTAGAAGCGCTTGCCGTAGCGAAGCGCGAGGATGGGCACCGCGATGAGCGATGCCACGCCCGAGTAGATGGCGATGTAGAGCGGGTAGTACTGGAGCGAGCTCGGGTAGAGGTAGTCGATCTTCAGCGGCCAGAGGTAGCTGAAGTAGAAGTCCTTGTTCGTGAAGATGTACATCACGTAGGGCAACGTGAACGCGATCAGGATCTGCACGAGAAGGTTCACGCTGATGCGGATCCGGTTGTAGCGACTGTTGCCGTGGCGGCGGAGGTAGTAGACGGCTCCCCCGACCATGGCCACGCAGTAGAGGAACCCGTAGAGGAACCATCGGTTCTTCAGTCCGACGGCCTCGGACGCCTGGGTCATCAGGTTCGGGAAGGGGAACCACTCCCGGTCCTCGAAGTAGAGCCAGAGGTAGAAGCCGGTGAGCCCGAAGGCCATCAGCCACGCGCTCGGCCGGCGCGCGCGCCAGCCCTGGCGAAAGGTCGAGAGCAGCCCGTTCTGTCCTTGTTGGTCCATCTCAGACCGCCGGCGGGCGGATGGGCTCCGCGTTGAGGCTGAAGGCAGGGCCGTCGAGATCCCGAGCGCGGCTCGGCAGCACCAGCGGCGGCACGAACTCGGTGTCGAAGGCGGCTTCGTTCAGGTGTGCGAGCACGTAGTCGAGCGAGCGGTGCTCCTCGATGAAGCGAATCAGCACGCTGTGATCCCACCGCCGCCCGAGCATGTTGAAGCCGACCACCCGGTCGCCGCTGAGCACGATGCGGGTGGTGCTCCGGACCTTGCCTCGCTCCTCGTGGAAGAAGTTCTGCTCGTCCTCGACGTTCATGTTCACGAGTCCCGCGGTCGTGTACTCGATGTCCATCAGCTTGGCGGAGTTGTACCAGTGGCCTCGTCGGTACTCGGCGACCGCGTCTCCAAGCAGACCGCGTCCGGCGACGCGGCCCTGGTCGCGCGCCGTGTACCAGAGCTGCTCCGGTCGGCGGCTTCCGTCGAACCACCGCACCGCGGCGCAGTCGCCGGCCGCGAACACGTTCGGATCGCTGGTCCGCAGGTGCTCGTCGACGACGATGCCGCCTCCGCGCTCCTGGAGCTCGAGGCCACTCTCGCGGAGCCACCCGGTGTTGGGCACGACGCCGATCGCCACGATCACGAGGTCCGTCGGCTCTTCCTTCCCATCGCTGGTCACCAAGGTCTCGACTCGCCCCTCGCCCGCGAACGAGCCGACCTCTTCACCGAGCCGCATCTCCACGCCGTGGCTGCTCATGCGCTCGGCGATCCAAGTCGACTCCCGCTCGTCGAGGGCCATCGGCCAGAACCAGTCCTCGCGGATGAAGAAGCGCACCGGCACTTTCGCGTGTGCGAGCACCTCGACGGCCTCGATGCCGATCAGGCCCCCGCCGATCACCGCTGCGGCCTTCGGCGGTCCACCGCGCGCGTCACGGACGCTGGGTCGCCGCCAGTAGGGCGATCCCTCATCGGAGCCCGCGAGGTGGGCGTCGGCGTTCGGCGGGCCGCCCGAGTGGCTGGCCCCTCCGTGGATCTCGCGCTCGAGCCACTCGCAGTCCTGCAGTGTCACGAAGCTGCCGATGCCGTCGAGCTCCGAGCCCTCCCAGGGTGCGGGCCGCGGCCGGGATCCGCAGGCGACGAGCACTCGGTCGTACGGTACCGGGTCACCCGAGCCCAGCAGCACCCGCTGCTTCTCCCGGTCCAGCCCCGTCGCGCGGGCGCGGATCCGCTGCAGGTTCAGCCGTTCGTAGAGATCGCGCTCGTGCGGCTCGATGCACTGGTGGCTCAGCTGGCCGGTCACCACCCACATCAGCGCGGTCCGGCTGAAGAAGTGGTCCGACTCCTCGCTGATGATCGTGATGGGCCAGTCCGGCTCCCTCGCTCGGACGGCGAGCGCGGCTTCGATGCCGGCGACGCCGTTGCCGATGATGACGATGTGCATGCGTTCCGTGATCTCCCGTGCGCTGGCCTACGAGTCGCCCCGGCGGACGTTACGTGACGACGTCCGAGTCTCACACGCTCGCCCCCGAAACCGAACGACGACGGAACGACGACGCCCGCACCCCGAAGGGCGCGGGCGTCGCGCGTTCGCGAGCGAGACTCAGGGGAAGCCGGGGCCGGAGCGGCACATGCCGCGCCGGCAGGTCTCGCCATCGGCGCAGGCGTTGCCGCAGCTGCCGCAGTTCGCTTCGTCGAAGTCCGTGTTCACGCAGACCCCGCTGCAGTTCTCCGTGAACGCCGGGCAGTCCGCCTGGCAGCTCGAGAAGTTGCAGACCTCGTCTCCGGCGCAGGCCATGCCGCAACCGCCGCAGTGCATCGGGTCGTTGAACGTGTTGACGCAGCTTCCGTCGCAGTTGGTCTCTCCGAAGCCGCAGGTCGGCGCCACGCAGTCGCCGCCCTCGCAGGCCTCGCCGTCGGCGCAGGCGTTGCCGCAGCTGCCGCAGTGGGCCGCGCTCGTCTCGGTGTCCACGCACACCCCACCGCATTCCTCGAGATCGCCGCAGTCGCTTCCGCAGGTGCCCCCGACGCAGAGCTCACCGCTCGCGCAGGCGTTGCCGCAGCTGCCGCAGTTTGCCGCGTCCGTGTTGGTGTCGGTGCAGGTGCCATCGCAGGCCGTCCCGCCGCCCTCGCAGCCGCAGACACCGTCCACGCACGCTTCGCCGGCCGCACAGGCGTTGCCGCAGTCGCCGCAGTTGGCCGTGTCCGTGCTCGTGTCGAGGCACGCAGCGTCACAGTCGGTCAGCCCATCCGCGCACATCCCTGCGCAGGAGCCTTCGCTGCAGACCTCGTCGGCCCCGCACTCCGTGCCGCAGTCGCCGCAGTTCGCCGGGTCGCTGTCGGTGTCGACGCAGGCGTCGCCGCACATCGTCAGCTCGCAGGTCGGCATCGACATGTCGACCGGGTCCTCGCCCATGTCGGCCGGGTCTTCACCCATGTCGATCGGGTCTTCCATCCCCATGTCGCCGGTGTCACCGCCGCCGTCTTCCGTGTCGTCGGTGACGTCCGTCCCATCGTCGTCGCCACACGCGACGAGGCTCAGCATGGCCGCCATCGCGACCCAACTCATCCACTTGCTCATGATCCACCTCCAAGGAGGCCCCAACCCAGGGCCGTTCGACGATCATACGGCAGGGTTGGGGTGTCCCCCAAATCGCTCACCCCTCGAATGGTGACGGGGGCGTGTGTCCGCGCTCAGGGGCGCGCCGGGCGGCAGGTGCCGTCGTCGCAGATCTCGCCGCGGGCGCACATGGTCCCACAGCCGCCGCAGTGGCGGATGTCGACGCTGGTGTCGGTGCACCCACGGTCGCAGGGGGTGGTGTCACCGGGACAGCTGATGCCCATCTGGCAGGTCCCATCCCGGCAGACCTCGTCGCTGTCGCAGGCGTTGCCGCAGCTCCCGCAGTTGTCGGCGTCGAAGGCGGTGTTGACGCAGGTGCCGCTGCACTCGGTGATGCCGGCTGGGCACTCCGTCCGGCAGACGCCGAAGGAGCAGACCTCGCCCGCCGCACAGTCGTTCCCGCAGGCGCCACAGTTGGCGGTGTCGGAGCGCACGTCGGTACAGGTTCCGCCGCAGTTCTGCTCGCCGGCGGCGCACGTCGGGGTCACACAGCTGCCGCCTTCGCAGGCGTCGCCGGCGTCGCAGGTCGTGCCGCAGGCACCGCAGTTCGCCGGGTCGGTGTTCGTGTCGACGCAGACGCCGCCGCACTCGGTGGTTCCGATGCACTCCGGCTCGCACGTTCCGCCGTTGCAGACCTCGCCACCGCCGCACGCCGTGCCGCAGGCACCACAGTTCGCGGGATCGACCAGCGGATCCACGCAGGTCCCACTGCACGCCAGTCCGCCTCCGGCGCACCCACAGAGGCCATCGGTGCACTCTTCGCCGGCGGTGCACGCCGTGGCGCAGCCACCGCAGTTCGCGGGATCGGTCGCCTGGTCCACGCAGGCGCCGTCGCAGTCGGTCAGTCCGGCGGCGCAGCTCCCGCCGCAGCTGCCCTCACTGCAGACCTCGTCCGCCCCGCACTCGGTGTCGCAGGTGCCGCAGTGGCTCGGGTCGCTGTTGGTGTCCACACAGGCGTCACCGCACATCTCGAGGTCACCGCAGCCCATCCCCATGTCGGTCGGGTCGCCGCCCATGTCGGTCGGGTCCATCCCCATGTCGGTCGGGTCGCCGCCCATGTCGGCTGGGTCCATCCCCATGTCGGAGGTCTCGCCGCCGTCTTCGACGGCGTCCGTCACGTCCGTGCCGTCGTCATCCCCACAGCCGACGAGACCCAACGTCGCGGCCAGGGCCGCGCCCATCATCCACCGATGCATCACCCACCTCCAAGGACCCCCAACCCAGGTCCGTATGGTGTGGATTGTACGGGATAATTCCCGTGCTGCCCAAATCGTGTCAGGCGGCAGTCGAGACGGCCGGGCTGGCGATGTCGTCCGGTTCTTCCGCGAAGGGAGCGGGGCCGCTGCCGGAGATCCAGCGCCGCAGCTCGGCGATGAACTCCTTGCCGGCAGCCTTCAGCACCAGGTGGGTCCGCGGCGGATCCTCGGCGACGCCATCGAGATCGTCGACGCCCCAGTGGCCGAGGTTCACGTAGGTCGCCCCGTCGCCGAGCTCCTCGACGCAGGGGTGGTGAGTGTGGCCCATCACCACGAAGCGGCTCGGCATGATCTTGGAGACCTTCCGAGCACCCGCCTTCATCATCGCTTCGGGGTTCACTTCGCGCTGGCGGATCTTGCCCGCGCCACGGAAGTAGAAGAAGAGCGCGACGCTGGCCGCAGCGGTGACCCCGCCGAGCAGCCAGAGCGGTGCCCCTGCCGTGGCCAAGAGGCCGACGAGCAGGGCTGCGAGCGCGACGCCCACCACCCGGTCCATGAACACGCTCCGGAGCACCGAGAGCGCGCCCCGCGTGACCGGCGCCGGCCAGAGGTCCGCGACCTTGCGGAGCTGGTCGAGCGGCGTCCGGAAGCGGTCAGCGAGCTTCTCCATCGCCTTGTCGTGCTGGCCCTTGATCTTGTCGGCGGCCTCGCCGAGGCGCTCGCGGCCAGTGCGGATGCCGGCGCCGATGGCCCGGACGAAGCGGTAGCCGAGCCGCAGCATTCCGACGAGCCCCACCGAGCGTGCAAACGCCCAATACTCGCCCATGCCCTTGTTCTGGTGCCCGTCGGCCCCGAGCCCAGGCGTGGGGCGGGCCACGGTCCGCAGGAGCCAGTCGCTGAACGACCATTCGAGCCGCTCGGGGTCGTCTGGCCGAACCGGCGCGAGCAGGTTCGGGTAGTTGCACATCGCGTCGTACTGGTGCCCGTGCTCCACGAAGAGCAGCCCCTCGACGTAGTAGAACCAGGCATGGAACTCGACGCGGGAGCGTAGGTCCTCGAGGTTCGAGCCGCTCCGCTTGGCCATCGCGGCGACGAACGCGTCCTGGGCGGCCTCCCAGTGGAAATCCAAGTCGTGGTTGCCGCGGACGACGACCAGCGAGTGGCCGGCCGCGACGAAGCGCCCGAGGGCGGCGAAGACGGCGGGGTGGCGCTCGGCGGTCGCTCGGACCTTGGCCGCGGCGTGGTCCTTGGCGCTCCCGAGGCCGTGCTCGTGCTCTTCGGCGGTCAGAGTCGTCTCGACGCCCGCGTGGTCGGCGATCGAGAGGTTCATGCCGATGAAGTCGACCAGGTCGCCCGCGATGATGGCGGTCCAGCGCTCGTCCGGGGCTACCCCCTCGCGGTAGTGGTCGAGCATCGCCGCCAGGTCTTTGTCGACGCCAGGGTCGCCGCGGCCCTCGGCCCGCTTCCAGGGGCGAACGTGGTCCACCAGGTCGGCACCGAGGTGGATGTCGCTGAAGAGCAGAAAGCTCCGCTTGCCGGCGACCGTGGCGGGGTCGGGCGGAACGACGCTCGAGCGAGCGGGGGGCGGCTGGCTCGGGGACATGGGCGGGGGAAGAGAAGGGGCGGGCATGGCGTATGGAACACCGCGAAAAAGCTTCGCCTTCCAAGGTATGGGTCCATGGACGAGCCCCGCAACCGACCCGACATTTCACGACAATTCTTTTACAAACCGCAGACCCTGTCGCCGTGCTCTCGCGCGGGGATCGGGTAAGGTGCTCCCTCCGACGGCCCCACGATGCGAAAACTCTGGCACACCCCCTGGCGCTTCATGTTGATGATGGGGACCTTCGTTCCCCTCTACATGGGCTACCTCTGGCTCTGGATCCGTCACAGCAAGCTCAAGTGGAAGGTGCCCGCGGAGAAGTGGAGCAAGACCCACGTGAAGAACGCGCGGCGCTTCTACAAGCTCGCCGTTCGGATGAAGGGCGGCCTGATCAAGGTCGGCCAGATCATCTCCACCCGCGTCGACATCATGCCCAAGGAGTTCATCGCCGAGCTCGAGGGGCTACAGGACCGGGTCGACCCGCTGCCGTGGAAGAAGATCGCCAAGCACCTCACCAAGGAGCTCGGGGCCCCGCCGGACGAGGTCTTCGAGGAGATCAGCCACGAGGCCGTCGCCGCGGCGAGCTTCGGCCAGGTCCACCGCGCGAAGACGAAGGACGGCAAGGACGTCGCGCTGAAGGTGAAGTACGCGGACATCGACATGAAGCTCGCGTGCGACCTCTTCGTGTTCAAGTGCGCGGTCCCGCTCTTCAACATCTTCGTGCCGAAGGTCGATCTCAAGGTGATCCATCGGGAGGTCGCGCAGGCGCTGGTCACCGAGCTCGACTACCGCCAAGAGGCCGAGCACACCCGGATGATCGGCGAGAACCTGAAGGTCGTGCCGGGCATCATCGTCCCCGAGGTCATCGACGAGTACACGACCGAGAGCGTCATCTGCACGACGTACTTCGAGGGCATCAAGATCACGAACACCGAGGAGCGGCGCGCGGCCGGCCTCGAAGAGAAGCCGATCATCCAGAAGATCATCGAGGCGTACGCCCACATGTTCTTCATCGACGGCGTCTTCCAGTCCGACCCGCACCCTGGGAATCTCTTCGTTCGCAAGGGCGAGGACGGGCCGGAGATCTGCATCCTGGACTTCGGGCAGGTGAAGATCCTCCCGAAGGACTTCCAGCGGAAGCTCATCATGGCTTCCATCGCCTTCATGGGGCGGGACATCGACAACTTCTCGAAGGCCATCGTCGACATGGACGTGCTCAGCGAGAAGGACGTCGAGACCGCCAAGCCGCTGCTCACCGAGTTCTTCGAAGAGCTCTACGAGCTGAGCCCCGCCGAGCTCAAGGAGCTCGATCCGGAGGCGATGAAGGAGAAGATCATGGCCGTCGTCGATCGCATCGATGGCGTGACCATCCCGCAGGACATCGTGCTCTACGGGCGCGCCTTCGGGCTCCTCGCGGGCGTCATCGCGGCGCTCGACCCCGAGGTCAATGGGATCATCGTCGCCAAGCCGATGATCATGCAGGCGCTGATGCGCCCCGAGAACTTCGCGCCGCCGCCCGAGCCCGAGAAGCCGAGCGCCGACGTCGGCGCCGCCGTCCCGGCGTGAGCCGTGCTCGGCTCGTCCTGCTGCTGGGGCTGGCGTCTTGCCAGTGCGGGCCCCAGGACCGTGACGTGGTCGAAACCGACGTGAACGAACCCGAGTATCCCGATCCCTCCGTCCCCGGTGTGGACCCCGACGAGGCGCTCGTGGCCCGGCTCGCCGAGGCGCTCGACGCGAAGGGTGACCACTACGAGCCGCGGACCGAGCACCTCGAAGCGGACGGCTCCCCCACCTACACGAACCGGCTGATCCTCGAAGGCAGCCCCTACCTGTTGCAGCACGCCCACAACCCGGTGAACTGGTTCGCCTGGGGCGAGGAGGCTTTCGAGCGCGCTCGAGCGCTCGACCGGCCGGTCTTCCTGAGCGTGGGCTATTCGACCTGTCATTGGTGCCACGTGATGGAGCGCGAGTCCTTCGAGGACGTCGAGATCGCGCGCTTCATCAACGAGCACTTCGTGCCCATCAAGGTCGACCGCGAGGAGCGGCCCGACGTGGACTCGCTCTACATGACCGCGGTGCAGCTGCTGACCCGCCGCGGCGGTTGGCCGATGACGGTCGTGATGACCCCCGAGGGCGAGCCCTTCTTCGGCGGCACCTACTTTCCGGCGCGCGACGGTGACCGGGGGGCACACCGGGGCTTCCTCAGCATCCTGCGCCAGCTCTCCACGGCGTACGCCAACGACCGCGACGAGGTGCTCGAGGACGCGGCTCGGGTCAGCCAGCGCATGCAGGAGGTCTCGCGCCCGCGGCCACCCGGCGACGTGCCGGGCGAGGCGCTGATCGCCCAGACCGCGCGCCAGCTGATGCGTGGCTTCGACACCCGCCACGGCGGTTGGGGGCGGGCGCCGAAGTTCCCTCAGCCGAGCCGGCTCGGGCTCTTGTTGCGCTTCGCGCGGCGGAGCGGCGACGCAGCGGCACGCGAGCAGGTGGCGAAGACCCTCCACGCGATGGCCGACGGCGGTCTCCGGGATCACGTGGGCGGCGGTTTCCACCGCTACTCGACCGACGCCCGGTGGCTCGTGCCGCACTTCGAGAAGATGCTCTACGACAACGCGCAGCTCGTCGTGGCCTACCTCGAGGGCTGGCAGCTCACGGGCGAAGCGCGCTTCCGCGACGTGGCGCTCGAGACGCTCCGCTACCTCGAGCGAGAGATGCAGGCACCGGGCGGCGGCTTCTACTCGGCGACGGATGCGGACAGCCCGACCCCGAGCGGCGAGCGCGAGGAGGGCTGGTTCTTCACCTGGACCCCCGAGGAGCTCGCGGCCGTGCTTCCCGCCGAGGACGCGAGTTGGCTCGGCGCAGTCCACGGCGTGACCCCGCGTGGCAACTTCGAGGGGCGCAACATCCTCTTCCTGCCGGACGGTCCGATCGAGGACACCGAGCGGCTCGCGGCCGCGCACACCAAGCTCTACGCCGCGCGGGCCGACCGGCCGCCGCCGCTGCGTGACGACAAGGTGGTGACGTCCTGGAACGGGCTGACCATCAGCGCTTTCGCTCGCGGCGCGCTGGCCACGGGCGACGACTCGCTCGCGGCCGTGGCCGGGCGGGCGGCCGACCATGCACTCCGGGTCGCCGTCGACGGCGATGGACGGCTGGTGCGCCGAGTGCTCGGTGGCGACGCCCGGCAGCGGGCGTTCCTCGAGGATCATGCCTTCCTGATCCGCGGGCTGCTCGACCTGCACGAGGCCACCGGCGAGCGCCGCTGGCTCATGGAGGCACGTCGGCTCCAGGCCGAACAGGATCGACTCTTCGCCGACGAGGCCGGCGGTTACTGGCGGAGTCCGTCCGACGGCGAGGAGCTCCTCGTTCGCGACAAGCCGGGCGACGACGGAGCCATTCCCTCGGGCAACGCGATCGCGGCCGACAACCTGCTGCGCTTGGCCGCCCTCGGAGAGGACGGCGAGCTCCAGCAACGGGCCGAGCGGCTCTTCGCCGCGTTCGGTGCCGATCTCACCGAGCGCGCGCTCGGTGCGACCCGGATGCTCCAGTCGCTCGACCGGCTCCACGACACCGCGCGCGAGGTCGTGATCGTCCACGACGGCGACCGTGCGAAGGCCGAGCCGCTGCTCGCGGTGCTTCGCCGGACCTTCTTGCCCAACCGAGTGCTCCTGGTGTCGGCGGAGAGCGAAGCCGCAGCGCTAGCGGGATCGGTCCCGCTGCTCGACGGCAAACGCGTGATCGGCGACGCTGGCGCCACGGCGTACGTGTGCGAGCGAGGGCGTTGCGAACGACCGACGAGTGACCCGGCGGTCTTCGCCGAGCAACTCGCCCAGGTTCGCGCCCAGTAGCCGCCTCGGTGGCGAGCGCCGTGCTGGACGGCTAGAACTGGATCCCATGAACGACCGACCGCGGCTCTTCCGAACCCGGCGGGTGGTCGTCGAGGTGGCGGCGGCGGTCGTCTTGGCGATCGGCTTGCTGGTCTCGGGCTACGTCCTCGGCGGCGCGATCATCGAGGGCATCCCGCGCAGCGAGAGCGTTCAGCTGGTCCTCCTGGGTCCGAGCGATCTCGTGATCGCCAAGCTGAAGCTCGGCGCGGTGATGGCCCTCGCGCCCCTGCTCACCTTGGTGGCGCTCCAGCTCCATCGACTCGGCGCGCGAGCTCATCCCGGCTGGCGTGTCGCGCTGCTCCTCTTCGCGGTGCCCATCCTGGCGGTGGCCTTCGGCGTCGGCGCGCAGATCCACGCGCTCCACACCGTGGCCATCGTCGACCCGATGATGAGCGACCAGCCTTTCACCATCGCCATCCGTGACACGCTTCCCGGGTACCTGACGGGTAACCTCCTGGCGATCACCGGGCTCGTGCTCTGGACCGCAGCCTTCGCGACCGCGCGCGCTCGCAGGTCGATGAAGGCCAGCGAGCCCGAGACGTTCTAGGCCGGCGTCAGGGGCGGCGGCCGAAGAGGACGCGCACCGAGAGCGCGGCCAGCACGAAGGTCGCCGCGGTCAGCCCGACCAACATCGGGATCGACGAGGGCTTCGGCAGCGCGATCTGCCAGACCGCGACCACGAAAGGGGAGAGCAGGCCGCCGAACCAGCAGCGAATGCCGGTCGGGAGCGCGCGGAACTTCGAGCGGAGGAGCGCGACGTCGACCGCGACGAGGGCCACGGCCAGGGTGCTCGCCCAAAAGCTACCGAGGAGCATGGCCAGCCACCACTCGTCGGTGAAGCGACCGGCGAGCCCGACCCAGTCGGCGAGCGCGTCGAGCGACTCGGTGCCGGCCGCGAGGGTGATCAGGATCCAGATGGTGACCATCGGGCCGAGGAGGGTGCCGCGTGCCCAGCGGCTGAGGGTGACGGGGCGAGGCTCCATGGCGAGAGCTTAGCGCGGCTCCGAAGCTTCGGCTCGGCGAAGCACCGGCGCCGGGTGACTCGCTCGCGGCAGTGTGGCCTGGCGGTCGTCGCCTCGGCCCTCAATCACCGACGCCCAACAGCTTCTGGCTCGCCACGAGCGCTCCGGCGCCAGCGGCGAGAGGCGCCCCGATCAACACGACGATCGGGATGCTGTCGAAGGGCCAGATGAACCAGACGGCGGCGAGGGTCGCGGCGCCGACGACGCCGGCGAGCGCGATGGGCAGCGCCCCCTTCAATGCCTTGACCGGGCTCTTCTTGCGGAGCGCGGCGTGGAACTCGTCTTCGGTGGACATCCAGCACGTTAGCTCGGAAAGCGCTCGTCGGCATGGAGTGTCTTCGTGTCGAACACATCGCCGACGGCAACACGGTCAGCGCTTCGTCGCGACCACCCGCGCCAACCGGTCGAAGGGCGGCTCGAAGGGGTGGTCGGCTTCGACGGTGAAGCCGGCGTCCTGGAGCAGCGCTCGGGCGCGCGGCAGCTCGAAGGTCAGGTAGAACATGATGAAGGGCGGGCGCCAGAGGGCGTTGCGCACGTGCATGACGCCGTTGAAGGCGCGGGCGAGGCCACGGCCCATGGGGCGACCCTTCGATGGGTCGGTGGTGGCGAAAACGAAGCGGCCACCAGGCTTGAGGAGCTGGTGCACGGATGCGACGAAGGCCGGCTCCTCGATGGGCCGGATGTGACCGAAGGCGCCAAAGCAGGTCGCCACGTCGAAGCCGCCCTCGAGCTCGGACGGTGGGTCGAGCGCGTCGCCCTGGAGGAGCTCGGCACGCGGAAGCCGGCGCCTGGCTTGGTCGAGCATGCCGGCGCTCCGATCGATGCCGACGACTCGCTCGGCCTTGGTCGCGAGCACCCCCAGCGCGGCGCCCGTGCCGCAGCAGAGGTCGATCGCCGCAGGGACACGGATGACACCGTCGAGGGCGCGGCGCAGGATCGCGTCGGGGGTGCGGAAGGGGGTGGCGTCGAAGCGCGGGGCGAGCCGGTCGTAGCCGCCGTCGGTGGAGGAGAGGGCTTGGACCGTCAGCTCCCACCAGCTGGGTCCGCTCGGTCCGAAGGGGCGCCAGCGCACGGAGGTTGAATAGCAGATCGCGGCGCCGGCCGCGGTGGGCTATGGAGCCACGTGCTCTGGCTGCGCTTCGCGAAGCTCCTCGGGGTGCTGGTCCTGGTGGCCGGCACCATCGGCGCCGTGTTTCCGGGGCTCGAGGGGCAGGTCCGAAAGCGCTTCGCCTACCTGGTGGCGGGGTCGGGCTTCGGGGCGACCTGGATCGCCGGTCTGCTCCTGCTCCACTGGCGCGGCTACTCGATGCTCTCGACCTGGGTGGTGGCCTCGCTGGTGGCCTCGCTCGTCAGCCTCCAGGGGGTCCTCTTCGCGGCCGGGAGAGAGCGAACGAGTCTCACGATCGCGACCGTGGCGCTGCTCCCCCTGGTTCTCGTCCTGGCGTTGATGGTCTGGCGCCCGGCGTAGCTTTCCAGTGTGAGCACGAGCGCTGGCGGGTTCCGGCGCTGGGAGTAGGATGCGCGGCGATATGTCGCCCAACGTGCGCTTCTTCGTCTGGCTCACGGCGCTCCTCGCGCTGACCCTCCCCACCGGCGCTACCGCGCAGTTCGACGACGAGTTCGACGACGAGTTCGAGGAGGAACCGGCGGAGGAAGCGCCGGCCGAGGAGCCTCCGAGCACGGGTGGCGGCTTCGACGACGAGTTCGCCGATGACGCCTTCGCGGAAGAAGAGCCCGAATCGGAGTCCGAGTCCGCCTCGGAGTCGGAGTCCGCTTCGGAGTCGGAGTCGGAGTCCGCTTCGGAGTCGGAGTCCGCTTCGGAGTCGGAGTCCGCCGAAGGCGAAGGTCCGGTGATGACCGCCGAAGAGGTGCAGGCAGCGCTCGCCGACTGGGAGCCGCCGCCCCCCGACCCGGCCGACGAGCGTCGGGTTCGGCTGATGCCGACCCTCGCTGGTCCCAGCGGCGGCTTCCGACTGGCCGACGCGCGTCCCGGTGCCGCGGGTACCTGGCGCATGCAGCTCGCGGTCGGCTACTTCAAGAAGGACGGATTCCTCGTGGAGGGTGACGACCACGACACCGTCAACGCGTCGCTGAGCGCCGCGTGGTCTCCAATCGACCTGCTCGAGCTCTACCTGGGCATTCACAGCCAGGCGGCCTTCAACCGGGCGGACTTCCCGCCGCTGATCATGGCGCTCGGTGACTTCACCCTCGGTGCGAAGGTGGGCGCCGAGCTCAGCCCGATCTTCAGCGTGGGCGGCGACGTGCGCTTCGATCTGCCGACCGGCGGCGGCGTCGGCGTCGGCTTCGAGGGGATGGGCGTCGGGCTTCGAGCGATGGGAACGGCCGATCTGCGTGGTCGAGACGATCCGCTCCCGCTCGTGTTCCGCGGAGTGCTCGGCTACACCTTCGACCGCACCGAGCGACTCGTCGACGACATCGAGCAGCGTCGCTACGACGCGCTCGGGCCGGACGCGCTCCCCATCGATCAGGAGAGCCGTCATCTCATCAATCGGGTCGAGCGCTTCGGCCTGCAGGTGAACCGCACGGATTTCCTCCACATCGGTCTCGGCATGGAGGCGCCGATCGAGCTGCCGAAGGAGACCACGCTCGCGCCACTGCTCGAGTACCGCTGGGACATCCCGGTGAACCGTCAGGGCTACGTGTGCCCCTTCGTCGACGTCGAGGGTGAGGACTCGTGCCTCGACCAGGAGGGCGTCGCTTCGCACCCGATGAGCCTCACGCTCGGCGCTCGTGCCCGGATGCCCTCGAGTGGAGTCCAGGCGACCTTCGCCATCGACATCGGGATGACCGGTCGCAAGGCGTCGCAGGTCGTCCGCGAGCTCACGGCGAACGCGCCGTGGCGCATCTGGCTCGGCGTCGGCTACACCTTCGACCCGCGCGATCCGCCGCCGGCGCCGGTCTTCCGGCAGGCGCGTGACGTCGAGGTCGAGGTCGGTCCGGAGCCGCCCATCGAGGGCCGCGTGATCGGCCGCCTGCTCGAGCGTGGGACCACCTATCCAGTGCCGAACGGCATCGTGAACTTCGTCGACCGCACCGAGACCTCGCTGCGGGCGTCGGAGCAGGGGACCTTCACGTCCTACCGATTCACGCCGGGTCCGGTCACCATGCTCGCGCTCGCCCCCGGCTTCATGCCCGCGAACTGCGAGACCGCCATCCCGGAAGAGGGTGGTGACGTGGAGGTGGTCTGCGAGCTGCAGCGCGCGCTGGTCGAGGTCGAGGAGGACCGAGTGGTCATCCTCGAGAAGATCCAGTTCGCCCACGACTCGGCGGAGATCCTGGAGGCCTCCTTCGGTCTGATGCAGCAGATCGCCGACGCTCTCCGGGACAACCCCGACATCGCGGTGGTCGAGATCCAGGGCCACACCGACGACACGGGCACCCACGCCTACAACGCCCAGCTCAGCCAGCAGCGCGCGGAGTCGGTCGAGACCTGGCTGACCGAGCACGGCATCGCGGAATCGCGGCTGCGGGCTCGGGGTTATGGCGAGACCGTGCCCCTGGTGAACGAGGACACGGACGAAGCTCGGGCTCGCAATCGCCGGGTGGAGTTCCGTATCCTCCAGCACAACGGCCGCTGAGCCGACGACGAGACGATGAGCGAGAGCGACCCCAAGCCCAGCACGATGTCCCCGAGGGAACGAAAGCGATTCCGGATTCGGGTGGTGCTCGCCACCGTGGCCACGGTCGCGGTGGTCGGCGGTGGAGCGTCGATGCTCGCTCACTGCGCTCGCAGCGGCCCCGGCGTGAACGACGGGAGCGACGCCGAGTACGCCGAGGCGCGCCAGCTCTACCGGACCTACTGCGGCCTCTGCCATGGCGACGAGGGCGAGGGGTACGCCGCCGATGACGCGAACGCCCTGAACAACCAGGACTTCCTGGTCAGCGTCTCGAACGAGTTCCTGCAGGTCGCCATCGCCGAGGGGCACCCCGGCACCGCGATGGCCGCCTACCACGAGAGCCGCGGTGGCCCGCTCGATGACTCCGAGATCGACGCCATCATCCAGCTCATGCGCAGCTGGCAGGAAGAGGACATGGTCGCGGTCGACGACGTAGTCGTGAACGGCGACGCGCTCCGAGGCGCCGAGGTCTTCGAGCGCGAGTGCGCGCGCTGCCATGGCGACCGCGGGCAGGGCGAGAGCGCCATCTCGCTGAACCACCCCGTCTTCCTTCGGACGGCGAGCGACGGACAGATCCGCTACGCGATCGCCAAGGGCCGCCGCGGCACGCCGATGCCGGCCTTCGAGGGTGAGCTCTCCGAGCAGAGCATCGACGATCTGGTCGCGCTCATCCGCAGCTGGGAGCCCGACGAGAACGAAGCCGAAGAGGCCGAGGGCCCGAGCGTCGCCGCGCTGGACGGCCCGGTCATCATCAACCCCGACGGCGAGGCACCGGACTTCCCCGCGCTCCGCGAGGGTCGCTACGTCCCGTCGCAGGCCGTCGCCGACGCGCTGCAGGCCGGCCGCCGCATGGTGATCCTCGACGCTCGCGCCGCGTCCGACTACGCGCGCTTCCACCTGCCGGGCGCCATCCCTTCGCCCTACTACGAGGTGGAGACGGTGATGGAGCGGATTCCCAACGACGGCACCTGGGTCATCGCCTACTGCGCATGCCCCCACGCCGCCTCCGGCCGCGTGATGGACTTCCTCCGCGAGCACGACTTCCAGAACACGGCCGTGCTCGACGAGGGCGTGCTCCACTGGCGCGACGAGGGCTTCCCGGTCGTCGTCGGTGACGAGCCGGGCACCCTCGGCGACGCGGAGTAGGGCGCTCGATGGCACGCGAACGCGTCGTCCTGATCGACGGGACCGCGTTGATCTTTCGGGCGTTCTTCGCGATCCCGGGGACGTTCCGCACCACGACGGGGATCCCGACCAACGCGACCTACGGGTTCGCGTTGATGTTCCGGAAGCTCCTGGAGGGGAAAACCCCGGCGTTCGGCGCGGTCATCTTCGACGCGCCGGGGCGCACCTTCCGCGACGAACGGTACCCACGATACAAGGCGCAGCGGCCGCGAATGCAGCCCGACATGCGTACGCAAATCCCTTGGATCCACAAGGTCGTCGAGGCGCACGACTATCCGTTGATCGAGGTGAGCGGCTATGAGGCCGACGACGTGATCGGTACGTTGGCGCGCGAGGCGGTCGAGGCCGGCCACGAGGTGCACATCATCTCCGGCGACAAGGACTTCGCCCAGCTCGTCGGCGACCAGGTCCGGATGGTCGATACGGTCAAGGACGTCAGCTACGACTCCGAGCTCGTCCGGAAGAAGTGGGGCGTGACCCCGGACAAGTTCGTCGACTACCTCGCGCTCATCGGCGACAAGTCGGACAACATCCCCGGCGTGCCCGGTATCGGGCCCAAGAGCGCCAAGAAGCTGCTCGATGCCTACGGCGACCTCGAGGGCGTGCTCGCCCACACCGACGAGCTCAAGGGCAAGCAGAAGGAGCGGCTCGTCGAGCACGCGGACGACGCGCGCTTGAGCAAGGAGCTCGCCACCATCGACCAGCACGTGCCGATGGACTTCGGGCTCGAGTCGATCCGGAGCCAGCCGGTCGACGTCGCGCGCGTGGACGCGCTCTACCGAGAGCTCGAGTTCTTTTCGCTCTTGAGCGGCGACGACGCCCAGGAGCTCGCCAAGGAGGGTGACCTGGGCGCGCTCGCGTCGATGGACGACGCCGAGGTCTTCGTGGCCGAGCTGGTGCCGCCGGTGGCGGTCTTCCCGATCGCCTCGGGTCCCTCGGTCGTCCACGGACAGCTCGTTGGCTGCGCGCTGGCCTCGGTCCCGGCCGAAGGCGCCGAGGTCGTCGCTCGCTACCTGCCGATCCACGGCGAGGGTGGTCTGGGCGAGCCGGCGCTCGAGCTCTTGCGCGACCTGCTCGAGGACGAGGCGCTGCCCAAGGTCACCCACGACCTCCGCGAGGTCGACTGCGTCTTCCGGGGTGCTGGCATCGCGATCGCGCGCGTGGTCGGCGACACGCGACTGGCGTCTTTCCTGGTGGATCCGACCCGCGACATTCCCCACCGGCTGGACCAGATCACTCGCACCTGGCTGCACCGGACGCTCCTGCCCATCGAGGATCTGCTCGGCTCGGGCAAGAAGCGAAAGGCTCTGACCGACGTGCCGCTCGCCGAGCTCGGGGTGCACGCGGCGCACCTGGTGGCCGCGGCCGCCGAGGCGTGGCCCGTCCTGGCGGACGCCCTCGAGGAAGAGGGGCACACCGAGACCTTGGCCGACGTATCGATGCCGCTGGCGTACGTGCTGGCGCGGATGCAGCGCGTCGGCGTGCGGGTCGACCCCGAGCTCCTCGGCGAGCTCGAAGCGGACTTCGTGAAGCGGCGCGACGAGGTCGAGGCCGAAGTCCACGCCTTGGCGGGCCGCGAGTTCAACCTGGGCAGCTCGAAGCAGCTCGGCGCGGTGCTCTTCGACGAGCTCGAGCTCCCGGTGCTGAAGAAGACCAAGACCGGCTACTCGACCGCGGCTGCCGTGCTCGAGCGGCTCGCGCCCAAGCACCCGATCGCCGAGAAGGTGCTCGACTGGCGCGCGCTGGCGAAGCTGGTGAACACCTATACGCGCGTCCTGCGCGAAGCCATCGCGCCCGAAGACGGGCGGGTCCACGCGACCTTCCAGCAGACCGTCGGTGCGTCCGGCCGGCTCATCACCACGGACCCGGACATCCAGCGGACGCCGATCCGCACCAAGGACGGCAAGCGCATCCGCGAAGCCTTCGTCCCGCGGGAGGGCTGGGTGATGGTCAGCGCCGACTGGAGCCAGATCGAGCTCCGGCTGGTGGCGCACGTGACCGGCGACGAGCGGCTCGCCGAAGCGTTCCGGCTGGGCGAGGACGTCCACCGTCGCACCGCGGCCGGCATCTACGACATCGCTCCGGAAGACGTGGACGCGACCCAGCGCAACGTCGGCAAGACCGTGAACTTCGCGACCATCTACGGCCAGGGCGCCACCGCGCTCGGCCACAGCCTGGACCTGCCGCGCAAAGAGGCGAAGGCGCTCATCGACCGCTACTTCGAGGTCTACGCCGGCGTACGCACCTGGCTCGACGAGACCATCGCCCAGGCGCACGAAGACGGCTTCGTCGAGACGATGCTCGGTCGGCGGCGCTACATCCCGGAGCTATCGTCGAACAACTTCACCGACCGGGCCTATGGCGAGCGCATCGCGACCAACACGCCCATCCAGGGATCGGCGGCGGACCTCTGCAAGCTCGCGATGCTGGCCATCGCTGAGGACATCGCGCCCATGGAGGCGGAGATGCTCCTCCAGATCCACGACGAGCTCATCTTCGAGTGCCCGCCGTCCGAGGTCGAGGGGCTGACCGCGCTCGTGAAGCGCCACATGGAGACCGTCGTCGAGCTCGACGTCCCGCTGGTCGCCGACGTCGGCCACGGCGCCAGCTGGGCCGAGGCCCATTGATTTTCCCGACTCCGGGCGCGTTGCGCCCGCCCTCGCTTCGCTCGGGTACTCGGCCTGCGGCCTCGTGGTGCGAGCTCAGAGGAGCGGGAGCTGCGGGGGCGCGAGCGCTTCGAGCACGTGGGCTTCGACGCGGGCGACCCAGCCTTCGCGGTCGTCGGGGTCGAGGAACATCGCGCTCAGCTCCCGCCGTTCGAGCTCCTTGCGCACGCCGACGTCGACGGCGGCCTGGAAGCTGGGGTCGGTCGCGCGCAGGCCGTCCGGACTCGGCGTGTCGATGATGGGGACCATCACCAGCAGGTCGTAGCTGGCCATCCAGGCGCCGACCATGCCGTCGAGAGCGGGCTGCCGACCGGCGCGGAGCATCATGTAGACGTAGTTGTCGAGCGCGCTCCGGTCGCAGATCACCACCGGATGCCGCTCGGCTGCCACCAGCTCGGCCGCGATCTGGCTGTGTAGGATCCACGACTGGGCTGCGACGCTGGTCTCTTCGTTGATCGGAAGCGGACAGAGTCGGGCCACCTCGTGGACGACCTCGAGCGAGACGTCGCGCGCTTTCAGCCGCGCCGCGAGCCCGTAGCACAGGGTGGTCTTGCCGACGCCGTGCGTTCCGATGAACGCCAGCTTGAACCGCTCCGACGACTGCACCGCGAGAGTCTACCCGAGCTCAGTCGTCGTTGGCTTCGGCTGCCTGCTTGGCCTTCCAGAGCAGCAGCGTGCCGCCGAGCAGCAGCAGCATGCCGAGGCCGAGGCCGGCGAGCGCTGGGCAGACGGTCGCTGACGCTGGAGCGTCGGGTGGCGCGTCGCTCGCGAGGGCGAAGGCGAAGCTCACGAGTCGACCGAGCGTGAAGCACACGAGCACCGTCCCGAGGACGGTGCAGAAGATTCCGCCGAGCCGCATCAGTAGGCGACGTGGTCCTGGTGGACTTCGATGCCGTCCATCCGGGGTCGCAGGATCGTGAAGTGCGCGTTGTTGCCCTCGGGTGCCTCGCCGACGGAGCCGACGTTGAGCACGGTCCACTCCGCCACGTCGCGGCGGAAGGGCGTGTGGCTCGCGCCGCAGACGATGAGGTCGGCGGGGTCGTCGTCGATCCGCGCCTCGAGCTCGTCGTCGTCCAGGTCGTGGGTGAGCTCGACCGTGGGGTCGAGCGGTGAGCCGTGGACGACCAGCAGCTCGCGACCGTCGATGAGGGGCACACGGATCGACTCGGGGAGCTGGCCGAGCTGCTTGCGTACGAGCTCGCCGATGGCGTCCTGCGCGGCCCGGAAGGTCTCGAGCCGAGCCTTCTCCTCGTCGCTGGATGCGGTGAGGTGCTTGCCGTCGATCTCGGCCAGCGCGCGGTCGCCGACGCCGCGGGTGCAGCGCGCCTCGACCTCGCGGAGCCGCCGCCACACTCCGAGCGGGTCGTCTCCCCCGAGGAGGTGGTCGCCGCACGCGAAGATGGTGGTGACCTCTCGGTGGCGGAGGACCTTCAGCACGGCATCCAGCGCGGCGAGGTTGCCGTGGATGTCGGAGAGGAACGCCATCGGCGTGGCCACTGGCCCGATGCTGGGGAGATCCATGACTCACGACCGTGACCCACTTGGTGGCCTCGCACAACGTCCCCGGGCCCCACTTCGATGAGCTCACTGTGCCCGCGCCTCTCGCAGAGTCGCGGAGCCGCAGAGGACGCAGCGGTTTGGTGAATCAATGCCGCAGACGCGAGCGCGAACGGTGGACGAGTCGCCTCGCGTTCGCCGGAGCAACCGCTGGCGTCGCGGTCCCGAACCCTTCGTTCCTCTGCGAACTCTGCGGCTCCGCGGCTCTGCGCGAGGCAAAGGACCTACTGGGTGGAACGAAGCCCGGGCCTACTTCTTGAGCCCGGCGAGGAGGTCGCCGAGGGTGCCCATGCTCTTGCTGGCCTGGGTCGCCTTGTAGCTCTCGACCTCGCGGCGGGCCTCGTCCTCGGCGATGGCCTTGATGCTCAGGGCCAGCTTGCCGGTCGCCGTCACCTTGGCGTCGACCACCGAGCCGATGGGGAAGGCCTTCTTCACGTCCGTGCCGTGGCTCAGGCCCAGCTCCTTTTCGTGGATGAGCCCGCGGCCGGCGCGGCCGGGGAGCCCCTCGATCTGGACGAAGACGCCGTAGCGCTCGTGCTGCGACACCGTGGCCTTCACGATGTCGCCCACCTGCGGCTGGTTGCCGTCGACCCGCTGGCCGGCGGTCGCGCCCGTCGGCGCCGGCGCCAGCGAGATGCGCTTCCGGTCCCGGTCGATCGACTGAACGGTGACCAGCAGCGGCTGCCCGACGTTGAACTGGCTGTTCGGGTGACGGTCGCCGCCGCCGAGCTCGCTCACGTGGAGCAGCCCTTCGATGCCGGGAGCGAGCTCCACGAAGACGCCGAAGTCCATCACCTTCCGCACCACGCCCTGCGCCACGGCGCCGGGCGAGGCCACGCGCTCGAGCGAGTCCCAGGGGTCGTCGCCCATCGCCTTGAGCGAGAGGGTGATCCGCAGGTCGTCACCCTTGCGGGTGATCTCCTGGATCTTCACCTCGACCGACTGGCCGGTGTGCACCACCTGATCGGCGCGCCGGCGGTCGTGGCTGATCTCGCGGTTCGGGATGAGTCCGTCGAGGCCCGGGGCGAGCTCCACGAAGGCGCCGAAGTCGCGGACGCGGACGATGGTCCCGACGCGGACGTCGCCCACGCTCATCTCGGCGAGGAGCGCCTCGCGGTTCGCCTCGGCCTCGGCCTCGAGGATCACCTTCCGCGAGAGCACCACGTCCTTCTTCGCTTGGTCGACCGAGGTGACCACGAAGCGGAGGGTCTTCTGCAGGAATACGCTCGCGTCGGCGACGTAGGCGCGGTCGAGCTGGCTGATCGGGCAGAAGGCGCGCACGCCGCCGAGGTCCACCGAGACCCCGCCCTTGTTCACGCCGACGACCTTGCCCTCGACGTGCAGCCCCTCGGCGCGTGCGGCCTCGAGCTCGTCCATGCTCATGCCCTTGCCGAGTCGCTTGCCGAGCTCGGGGGTCCCATCGTCACCGATGCGGACCACGTGGCCGCGGATCACGTCGCCTGTCGCGACCGTGAGCTTCCCCTTCGCGTCGAGGAGCTCGGCGCGCGGGTAGAACGCCTGCTGGTGGCCGCCGGCGTCGACGAAGATCCCATCGGCGCCGACCTGGATGACCGGACCCTCGACCACGTCGCCCACCGCGAGCTTCTTCTTGCCGGGGACGCTCGCCCCATCGAAGAGATCCGCGAATGACGCTGCCGGTTCGGCGGGCTTCGCGGGCTCGGCGTTCGGGGCCTCGGCCGGTGCTGCCTCCGCCTTCGGGGCCTCGACCGGTGCCGCGGGCTTCTCCGCCTGAGCCAGCTCGCGCTTCGCCTCTTCCGCTGCCGCCGCCACGATCGCCGAGTGTCGGCCGGGTACGGTCTGCTTCATCGCCGCGTCGTCGGTCGCCTCGGGCGCGGCCTGCGGTTCGCTGGTGGTGTCGGTCTCGGTCGCGGAATCCGCCGGGCGTCGGCGCCGCTCCACGTGCTCGTGGTTCGTGGGGAGGACATCGCCCTTGTCGTCGTCGGCCATCCGCTCCGCATAGCAGAGCGAGCGGGCGGAGCACGGCGATGGTGGCTATCGAAGTCGTTCGCGGGCGAGCTCGGCCCAGGCGCTGTCCGGTTCGAGCTCCACGTAGATCTGCCAGTGGTGGCGCGCCTCGGCGTCCCGCCCGCTCTGGTCGAGCACGGAGGCGAGGTTGAAGTGCGCATCGGCGAACCCCGGATCGAGGGCCACCGCCTTCTCGAAGTAGGGCAGGGCGGTGCTCAGGTGGCCCTTCTCGAACTCGATGAAGCCGAGGTTGTAGTGGGCTTCCGGCTGGTCTGGGTCGAGGGCCAGGGCCTTCTGGTAGAGGGCGACGGCCCCGGACTCGTCGCCGAGCCGATAACGCAGGTTCCCGAGGTTGGTCATCGCGCTGACGAAGGTCGGGTCGAGTCGCAGGGCTTCGCGGTAGGCGACCTCCGCATCGGCGTAGGTCGCTTCGTCCTCGTCGAGGCGGCAGCCCTCGAGGTAGGCAACGTAGGCGTTTCGGCGCGCGGTGTCGGTCGGGGCCGGGCGCAGCCGCTCGACCACGTCCGCGCGCAGGGCATCGACCCGGAAGTCGATCACCCGCTGGCCCGTCAGCGGCTCGAAGGCGCCGTGCTCGTCGCGAACCACCATCGCGCGACCCTCGGCGACCACCCGCAGCTCGGCGAGGGGGCGGATGACCTTCGGGAGCGCGTCGCGAATCGCCGAGACGCTGAGCTTCACGTCGCGGGAGGGCACGCCGGCGTCCAGCAGACCCTTGGCGACGCGAACGCCGATCAGGTCCTGGAACGTGTAGAAGCGCCGGCGCCCTCGCTTCACGGAGGGCGCGAGGAAGTCCTGCCGCGCCCAGCTGCGCAGTCGGCTCTCGGTCAGCTCGAAGAGCCGGGCCACCTCGGCCGTCGTGTAGAGGTCGGCCAGCGGGTCTCCCGAGCGTGACTCGACGTGGACCGGCGGCTCCGGTGGCTCGTCGTTCGGGCCGCTCGGGGTGGAGATCCGATACCCACCGTCGGCGCCGAAGACGACGTGGATCACGTTGTCGGATTCTTCGGTCACGACTCTTCGGGAGCGTGCCCGCCCGCGCGGGCCAAGTCGAGGGGCACCTCGACGTCGACGTCGATATGGAGGCGGTCGTCCACCTGGGTGATGCGGGTCTCCACGATGGCCGTCCCGAGCGCCTCGGACGGGGCGCGATGGGCCGCGTCGGCGCACGCCAGACGCATGGCGCGCAGGCGCACGCGCACCGAGCCGTCGATGGCCGCCCGGAGCACGGAGAGGTCGAGCTCGCCCCGCCATCGCGGCGCCAGATCGCGGGCGTGGACCGTGAGCATGGTGCTCCCGTAGTACGCCCGAGCGCCGCGGGTCTGACGGACCTCGCCTTCGCTCATCCGTTCGGCGAGCGCGAAGAGCAGCTCCTCACCCTCGCGGGTCAGCGCTCCTCGCTTGAGGCAGGCGCCACGACGCGCCTTCGATAGCCCGGGTCCCCGCGACATGGCCGAAGCATACCTTTGACTACATGTAGGACAACATTCCGGCACATTCGCGTGCCGTCGTTGGATCCTCACCCGAGATCGGCCCGGGCGCCCGTCAGTCGTCGGGCGTCGGCGGCGGGGGCGGGGGCAGCGAGCCCGGCGGCGGGGGCGGCATCGACGTCTTCCCCGGCGGGGGCGGGGGCATCGAGGGAGCGGCCTGGATCTCTTCGACCTCGAGCTCGTCCAGGTCGAGCTCCTCGGCGTCGACGTCTTCCACCAGATCCTCGAGGTCGTCGAGCTCCTGGGTGGAGGCGTCCAGCAGCGCCGGGGCGGGCTCCACTTCTTCGACGAGCTCCTCGAGGTCGTCGAGCTCCTGGGTGGACGCGTCCAGGAGTGCACCGGGGCCTACGGCCGGAGCCTCGTCGGTGAGGACCTCGTCCGCGTCCACCGCCGCGCCGGCGAGCGCCTGCTCGGCGAGCACGTCCTCGACGGCGGGGCCCTTGCTGGTGTCAGCGGCGCCTGCCCAGCCCTCTTCGACCCAGTCCTCCTCGACGGACATGACGTCCGCCTCGTCCGCGCTCTCCAGGTCGCTCACATCGAGCTCGCCGGTGGCCGAGTCCAGGACCTCGTCCGACCCAGCCTCACCGAAGTCCTCGCCTGCGTCTTCGCTCGACGCGAGGGCCGTCGGCTCGACCTCGGCCGGTGCTTCGACGACATCCTCGAAGGGGTCGTCGACCGGCGCGACCAGCTCGTGCTCGTCCTCCTCGAAGGGGTCGGCGGAGACGTCGGCGGCGGAGACCCCTACCTCGCTCGTGGCCTCGAGCTCTCCGGTCTCTTCGACGCTCTCGACCGCGTCGAGGAGCGCCGCGTCCTCGACGGCTTCGTTGGTCCCCTCGTCGTCGGCGAGGAGCGCGTCCAGCTCGGCCTCGGCGGACGCGAGGGCGCCGGCTTGCTCGGGTGCGAGCTCGGGCGCTTCGGCGTCTTCGACCGGCGCCTCGTCGAGCGCGAGCAGCTCGCTCGTCGAGGGCTCCTCATGGCCCTTGCTGCTCTCCTCGAGCCGCGCGATCGCCTCGTTCGGCTCCGGATCCTCGGGGTCGAGCTTCCGGAGCTTCTTCCAGACGTCGATCGCTTCCCAGGCGTTCCCGAGCTGCTCTTCCCAGAGCGTCGCTTCCTCGCGGAGCAGGGCGCCGCGGCGCTCGGGGCGCTTTCGGGCGCGCAGGGATTCGCGCTGCAGCGCGCTCAGCAGGTCCTGCCAGCGCTTGGCCGCACGCAGGCAGCGCAGCCACTTGTCGGCGGCGGCGTCGGTCGCTTCGTCGCCGCGGGCGATGGTCGTGAGCTTGGCATACACGTCGGCCGCCGCGCTCGGCTTCTCCAGGCCCTCTTCGAGGAGGCGGCCGCGACGCTCGAGCAGCATCGACGCCGACTTCTGGTCGATGGCCTCCTCCACGAGCTCCGCGTAGTGGGGGTCGAGCTGTGCTTGGAGCCCCTGACGCTCGGCGAGGGCTTCGAGCGGGTCCAGGATCTCGGGGACCGGCGCGCGGGTCGATGCCGTGCGCAGCACCACGAAGGCTTTGGTGGCTTGGTCGAGCTCGTGCTCGAAGAGGCGTGCCGCTCGGCGCATCAGCTCGCCGCTCGTTCGCGGGTCGCCGTCGGATTCGTCGCCGAGCAGGACGTAGAGCTTCGCCAACCGCTCGCGGGCGTCGGTCGGCGTGGGCTCCGGCCGCTTGATGTCGAGCTCCTCGACGAGCTCCTCCAGCGTGTCGTGGACGGCTTCCGACTTGAGCGAGAGCGCGACCCCCTGCGCGACGAAGCGGAAGGCCTGCTCCCGGTCCTTCATCACCAGGTCGCAGAGCCGGACCGCTCGGCCGAGCGCCTCCATCCGGTCCTCGTGGTTGTCGGCCTTCGCCTTTCGGACTTCGTAGACGTGGAGCATCTCCTCCGCGCGATCGGCCCGGGGGGCCATGGCCTCGGCGAGCGCCAGGATCTCGTCGTCGCCCGGCGCGAGCGAGCAGGCCCGCAGCAAGCGATCGAGCGCGCCGCTGTAGTCGCCCGCGGCCTCGAGGATGCGGCTGTGCCGCACCAGCAGCGAGACCTTCTGCTCGGGCTCGGCGTCGCGGATGAGCTTCTCGTAGACCTGCGCCAGCCGGTCCCACGCGTCGGCGAGGCCCGCGCGCCGCTCGACCACCTCGAGCATTGCCTCGTCGGTGAGATCGAGGGCGTACGCGCGGAGCGTGGCCTCGAGGGCGTGGGCCATGTTCTCGAGTCGTTCCTCGTAAACCGTGGCGGCGTCCAGCCAGCGCTTCTTCTGTGCGTCGACGTCGTCGAGGGTCTTCGCTCGCGCGACGTAGAGCTCGGCCAGTGCCTCGTTTCGCCCGTGCGCTTCCGCCAGGGCGGCGAGCTGCTCGTCCGCGGCGGAGTCGATGTCGATGCGCGGCGCCAGTCGGTTCCAGGCGGCGTCGATGTTCTCGAGCTTTTTCGCGGAGACCGTGGCGGCGCGCCGGACCGCTTCACCGCTGAGCTCCTCGTCGGGCTCGAGGTGGGCGACGGCGTCGAGCGCAGCGACCAGCTCCTGGTAGCGCTCCTCGGCTCCGAGGTGGTCCACGAGGCGCTTCTGGGGTTCGAGATCGGTTCCGTCGGCCTCGACCCACGCATAGAGCGCGGCGATGGCCTTCGTTCGGTCCTCGAGCGGTCCGTCGTAGAGATCGGCGAGCTTGCGCGCGATGGGCAGCCGGAGTCCGGCGTCCTCGAGCAGGCCCATCTGGCGCTCGAGCGCGTCCGCGAGCCCGCTGTCGTCCTCGTCCGCTTCGCAGAGCTGCGCGAGTAGCTGCAGGGTGGGCAGGTGCTGCGGCGCGAGCTCGTCGGCGACTCCGCGGACGACCTCGATCGCGTCGGAGCGCCGGTCGAGGCGCTCCAGGATCTGCGCGCGCTCGACCAGGAGGTCGCGCTGCTCGGTGGGGTCCTCGACCACCGCGGCGAGCCGCTCGAGCAGCGCTTCGAGGCCGGGCTCGTCGCCAGCGGCGCGGCGACGCTCGGCCAACGCGCGCAGCGCCTCCTCGTCGTCACCCGCCTCGAGCACGCGCTCCCACGCTTCGGCGGCGGCGTCCAGGTTGCCGACGCGGCTGCCCAGTGTCCGGGCGATGCGTCGGTAGAGCTCGGAGCGCGCGGCGGGGTCTTCCTCCACCTTCGCTCGCTCGCGAAGCATCACGACCAGGTCCTTGTATCGCTTGGAGCGATCGTAGACGCCGCAGAGCGCGTCGAGCACCGTCGGGTTGCCCGGGGCCGCGTCGAGCGCCTGTTGATAGTAGTCCGCTGCGCGCTCGAGGTCACCGAGCCGCTGGTCGACGATGTCCGCGATCCGCGCGAGCACCTCGGCGCGCTCGTCTCCGTCGAGCACCTCGGCGCGGTAGGCGAGCGTCTCGACGAGCCGAGCCTGGTTGCCCGTCTGCTCGTCGATGCGCTCCATCCGATCGAGGGCGCCGAAGTTGGCCGGGTCCTCGTCGAGCAGGCGGGCGGACGCGTGGAACGCGCCCTCGAAGTCCTGGGCCTGCGTCTCGAGGGTCGAGGCCAGGAGCTCGAGGAGCCGGATGCGGTCGTCGCGATCGGTGGCGGTGTCGATGCGCTGCTCGAGCAGCGGCAGCGCGGCCGGGATGTCGCCGGCCTGCAGCAACGCATCGCAGAGCGCGGCGGCGGCCTCCATGTCGTCCGCGCGGAGCTCACGGATGCTGTGGAGCGTGGCGATCGTCGAGTGCAGGTCCTGCCGCTGGTCGCGGTGGATGGTGACGAGGCGCCAGAGGATCTCGATCTTCTGGTCGAGGTCCGTGGTGGTGATGTTCTGCTGCTCGAGCACCTGGACCAGCTCGTCCCAGCGCTGACCGGCCTCGAAGAGGCGCGCGAGCTCGCGGGGTGCGTCGGCGTGGGCGGGCGCCAGGTGCCACAGGGTGCCCCAGGCTCGGATGGCGCCTTCGATGTCGCCGAGCTCGTCCTCCGAGAGCGCGGCGGCTTCCTCGAGGCGGGGGATCTTGGACTCGACCGGTGGCCCGGAGACCTGCGCGAAGGCGAGCGCGAGATCGCGCAGCTGGAGGTGGTCCTCTTCCTTGCGGAGCCGACCCTCGAGGTAGGTGAGGGCGTCCTCGTGACCCGGATCGATCGAGAGGATCTCCCGGGCGCGAGCCATGGCGCCCTCGTGGTCGCCCTGGGTCTGTAGCGCCCGCAGGATCTCTTCGAGGCGCGGTAGCCGCTCGCCCATCGGGAGCGACTCGACCGCGAGGCTCATGGCGCGGAGCGCGTCGTCGTCCCGCCCCTGTTCGCGATAGAGCTCGACGAGCGCGTTGGCGGCCTCGGCGTCGCCCATCTCGAGCAGCGGCTCGAGGCAGACGATGGCGTCGCCGGTCTGCCCTGCGTCCACGTAGGCGAGGCCGAGCCGCTTGCGGCGGTCGTTGGCGCCCGCGCCTTCGGCGGCGACCTGCAGGTACGCCACCCATCGCACCGGCAGGCGCTCCTCCTGCGAGGTCTCTTGTGCGAGGTGCTCCAGCAGCCCCATCGCTTGCTCGTGACCGGGCCAGGCATCGAGCGCCGACTCGCAGTACGCGATGGCGTGATCCGGCGGGACCTGGTCCGCGATGCGCGCCAGAAGGTCCGCAGCCCTGTGCCGATCGTCGGCGGCCGCCTGCCCCTTGCCGCGCTTCTCGGCGCGTTGGAGCAGCACGGTGGCGAGCTCGTGCAGCACACCGAGATCGTGGCCCGCTTCGCGCTCCGCGCGGGAGAGCGCGTCGATCGCGCCCGCGATGTCGTTGAGCTGGTTCTGCCGCGTGTGCGCGAGCTCGCGGAGCAGCGCCACGCGACGCTCCTGGCTCTGCTCGGCCTTGATCTCGAGCTCGAAGAGCGTCGCGGCGGCCTTGTGGTTGCCCGCCTTCCGATAGATCTCGCGCGCGGCGTAGATCGCCGGGACCAACGCCGGGTCGGCTTCGAAGGCCTTGCGGTAGTGCGCGATGGCCTTGTCGGGTCGCGCGTAGTCGTGCTCGTAGAGGTGACCGATGCGGTACTCGGTGTCGGCGAGCCCGCGGTGGTCGCCGCGGTGCTGCTGCAGCGAGCCCCGGCGACGGAGCAGGTCGAGCGTCGCCGCCGGGTCCTGGCCCTCGACCATCGCGAGGAGGCCGTCGAGCGCTCCGTCCGCGTGGGGATCGCGCGCGAGGGCCTGCTCGAAGAGCGTTCGCGCGCGGCCGGGGTCGCCCAGATGACCCGAGACGATCTCGCCCGCCTGGATGTAGCCCTTCGCCGCCGACTGCGGATCGGTGGCTCGCCCGGCCCATCCTTCGAGCAGGTTGGCCAGGGATGCAAAGTCTCCGAGCTGCCGGTAGTGATCGCCCAGCGCCCGAAATGCTGCGTCATCGTCGGGGTTTCGACGAAGGCGCCCTATCAGTTCGTCCGCCCGGGGGTCCATGTCGGCGTGGGACGCTATCACACATCGTGGGCGCGGGAATATCGGCGCGCGGGCTGATAGAGCCGACCCCGAACGCGGATCGCGTTCACCCTCCCAGGTGGACCGCTCAGGGCGCGAGTCGTCGGCCGGCCCAGCCGCTCTCGGTCGGCTCGAACTCGAAGCGATCGTGGAGCCGGTGGGGGCCGTTCAGCCAGATTTCCAGGCGGATGGGGGAGAGCCGGTAGCCGCCCCAATTCGGCGGCCGGGGCACGTCCTGGCCCTCGAAACGCGCTTCCACGGCTTTCAGCTGGCCCTCGAGGGCCGCTCGGCTCTCCAGCGGGCAGCTCTGGTCGGAAGCCCACGCACCGAGCTGGCTGCCGCGGGAGCGGCTGGCGAAGTAGGCGTCCGACTCGGCGTCGGCGAGCCGGGCGACCGGGCCGCGCGCGCGCACCTGCACGCCGGTGCTCCACCAGTGGAAGGCGAGGGCGGCGTGCGGGTTCGCGTCGAGCTCGGCGGCCTTGGAGCTGCCGTAGTTGGTGTAGAAGACGAACCCGTCCGCCCCGAACCCCTTGAGGAGCACGTAGCGCACGGACGGACGCCCATCGGCGTCCGCCGTGGCGAGCGCGACCCGCATCGGGTCACGCTCGGGGTGACCGCCTTCGGCGGCCTCCGCGGCTTCGAGGATCTCGGCGACCCACGCGATGGGGTCGCGCTCGGTGTTGGCTTCACTCACGCCGCGTACCTAGCGCTAGCGGCGGGTGGAGCCAAGCGCCGCTAGAACGTGACCTGCTCGGCGAACTGACCGCGCGGTCCCCGCTTGAGCAGGAAGCGGACCTCTTGGCCCTGCTTCAGCGTGCGGTACCCGTCACCGTCGATCTGCGAGTAGTGGACGAAGACGTCCGACCCGTCTTGGCGGCTGATGAAGCCCCATCCCTTGGCGTTGTTGAACCACTTGACCACCCCGATCTCGAGCGGCCCGTCCCCCGACACGCCGTCCAAGTGGTGCAGCGCACCCATGGTCTCTGGAGTTTCGACCTTCGCGACATCCATATGCCGACCCCTCCTCTGAACACATTGCTCAGCGCACGACACGTGCGCTCCCTGGCGATGCCAGGGCAGGCGGGAGCACACACTCTCCCACCGATTGAGGGATCTATTCCCCGTCAGCGCAGAGTCAAGAGGAATGTGTGAGAAGGTGCGTGGTGTAGGTGTGCAACCTTCGTGCACCCACCGTCCCGCTCACTCGGCGGAGACGTACTTCTCGACGCTGAGCGCCCAGCGGACCTCGTCCACGAGCTGCTCCGGATCGGTCGCCTTTTCGTAGACGACCTCGTGCCACACATCGAGCACGCGGGCGTCGTCGACGGGGTCCTTCACCTCGCGGACGGCGGTCTCGGTCTCTTCGTAGCCGCGCTCCGTGGCGCGGGTTCCGACGTCCTCCCGGACGCGGGAAAAGAGCGCCGTGCTGTCGGCGTTGGGGAAGTCCGAGCGCTGGGAGCGAGCCGTGAAACGGACCCGCAGCTCGCCCTCCGCGAGGACTCGTACGCCCGAGTCCATGATGTGGAGTCGGACTCGCTCGGCGACGTGCACTTCTTCCGCGGTCGAGCGGTAGATCTCGATGCCCGCGTTCTCGAGCGCCTCTTTGATCGACGCGTCGTTCGACATGCTCACTGGGTGGTTTTCCTCGGTCACCCCCCTAGAGTTCCCGAATGAGGAGCCTACCTCGAAGGTGGCACGGCTTCAATCTCGGAGTGGCCTCGTGGTGACCTCCGGGTCGGCTTTCGTTCGTGCGATGGAGCGCTAGGCTCGGCGCGTGATCGCCGTGATGGACGCCCTGGGCCGGACGGTGGAGCTCGACCGGGCTCCCCGGCGGATCGTGTCGCTCGTGCCGAGCGAGACCTCGTCGGTGGCCTGGCTCGGTGGCCTCGATCGGCTGGTCGGGCGGACGCGCTACTGTGTGGAACCGGAGGGGGTCCTCGAGGTGCCCGACGTCGGTGGCACCAAGGACGCCGATGTCGACGTGGTGCGAGCGCTCGAGCCGGACCTGGTGCTGGCCAACCAGGAAGAGAACGCCCGCCACGGCGTCGAGGCGATGATCGCGGCCGGGCTCCCGGTGCACGTGAGCTTCCCCCGGACCGTCGCCGAGTCGACCGAGTACCTGAGGACGCTCGGAACACTGATGGGCGTTCCCGTCGACGTCTCGCCGATCGAGGCGGCCGTCGCGCGTTGCCGACCCGCGGACCCCGTGCGGGTCTTCGTGCCGATCTGGCGGGACCCGTGGATGACCTTCGACGGCGGCGCCTTCGCGAGCGACCTGCTCGATCTCGTCGGCGCGGTGAACGTCTTCGCAGACCGGCCGCGGCGCTACCCGCTCGCGGCGGACCTGGGCAAGCGCGCGCCGCTGACCGGTGAACGCGTGAAGGGCCGCGACACCCGCTACCCGCGGGTGACCCTCGACGAGGTCGTCGCACGCGAGCCCGAGCTCGTCCTGCTCCCGGACGAGCCCTACGAGTTCGGCGAGGCCGACGCCGAAGCGCTGAGGGCCGCGGGAGTCGAGGCCACCATCGTGCCGGTCAACGGGCGCGACCTCTTCTGGTACGGCGCCCGAACGACGAAGGGCGTCGACGCGCTCCGAGAGCTCGTCGACGCCCATCGCTGAGCCCTTTGGCTCGGGCGCTCAGGGAGCGCAGGCGGGGTTGCCGAGGTGGTCGAACGTGTCGATCGCGAACTGCGACCAGTGGACGCCGGGGTCGTAGGCGTCGCTCAGATCCGTGTCCGCGGCCGCCGAGCAGAGGCGGCGCAGGGTCTGGTTCTGAGTGTTGACGCCGCCACCGGTCCAGGACTCGCCGGGGTCGCCCATCGTGGAGCCGATGGTGTCGATTATCATGGTGGCGCAGGTGAGGTCGTAGGCGTCGTCACCGTTGTGGTTCACGACGCCGTCGGTCATGTCGCAGTTGGCCATGAGCGCCGCGTTCGACGCGCTGTTGCAGAGCACCAGCGTCTCGCCAGCGGCGAGGGTGCCGCTGAGGTTGGTGGTGGCACTGGAGCCGGTCCCGCCGTTGGTGTGGCGGGTCAGCGTGCAGACGCTCAGGTCGATCGGCGAGGCCGAGAGGTTCGAGATCTCGAGCGCCTTGTTGTTGCTCGAGCCCTCGACGTACTCGGTGAAGAGCAGTCCGTCGCCCATCGGCTCGATGACGTTGACCGCGACGTCGACGTCGGTGCCGCCGTAGGAGACCGTGATCATGCCCGAACCGGCGGTGGCGCGGGCGGTGTAGGTCCCCGTGGCGATGCTCATGCCCTCGGCGACGACGAGCGGGGCCGGGCCGGTGAGCAGGTCCGCCGGCATGACGGTGATGGTGACGTTCTCACCGCCGACGCCCGCCGGCGCCGGGATGGAGACCGTCAGGTCGAAGGTGCCGTCGACCACCACCGTCGCGCTCGTGGGCGTGACGCGCAGGCCGGGGAAGAGCAGGTCGCCGGGGCCACGCGGTCGGACCTTCGAGGTGCCGAAGCTGAACGCGAGCGGGCCGGTGACCGAGTTGATCGCCTCGCCGTCGGCGGGGAAGGGATCGACGAGGAAGATCTCGTCGTCGACGCGCAGGCAGGGCGTCGCCTCCGCGCAGTCGCCGGGGTCGCCGTCGGTGACGGAGAACTCGCCGAAGCCGAGCGCGGAGTCACCGACCACGACGCTCTCTACGCGCACCAGCACGCTCTCGAGCGCCTCCTGGCGGCTCCCGGTGACCATCTCGTTGGTGGCCAGGGTGCTCGGGTCGGCGACGACGACGGGGTCGGGCACGGTTGCGGTGCCGGTGACGGTGACGGTCGCGGTGCTGAGCTGCATCTGGCTGAAGCGGTCCTCGACCTCACCGGTCGCGTCGACGAGGTCGCCGATGCTGACGGTGGGCGCGGCGCCGGTGGAGATGAAGATGCCGCTGAAGTCGACGCCGTCGTAGTCGGCGCTGGCCGGATCCTGCTGGGCGTAGAAGCCCTGGTCGCTGCCGCTCGGGATGATGGCGGTGACGATCAGGTCCGAGAGGGCGACCGTGCCGGTGAGCGTGCCCATGCGGACGGCGTAGACGTTGCCGGGGCAGGCGGCGCCGCCGGGGTTGGCATCCATCGGGCAGGCGTCGCAGGCATCGCCGATGCCGTCGTCGTCCATGTCCGCCTGGTCCATGTTCGGGATGGTCGGGCAGTTGTCCATGTCGGTCGGGACGCCGTCGCCGTCGCGGTCGGTCGGGTCGACGTCCACGCAGGTGCTCGGATCGTCGTCGCCGCCGAGCGGGCAGACGTCGCACTCGTCACCGATGCCGTCCATGTCGAAGTCGGCCTGGGCGCCGTTGTCCATCGGACGAATCGGGTTGAACATCGACGGGCAGTTGTCGTCGGCGTTCAGGATGCCGTCGCCGTCGGGATCGTCCGCCATGCTCATGCCCGTGTAGGTGTTGGAGCCGTTGACCATGGGGCCGGGGCCGATCTCGGTCGGGACGCGGGCCGGGAGGCAGCTCGGCTCGAACTCGGGCTCGCCGCAGAAGAAGAGCGGGTAGAGCGGGAGGTCCACCTGGTCGTTGCCTTCGGCGTACATGATGGCTTCGGCCTCGAACTGCTCGAAGGTCTGGCCGCGATCGCCGAGGCAGATCGACATGGCGCGACCGCAGGTGTCGCCGAAGGCGCTGCAGTCGGAGCGGAGGCCGCCGACGATGGCGCTGTCGCCGAACATCGCCTCGCCGCCGCGCATCACGAGGAGCACGTCCCCGGGGCCGGCGGCGATCACCGCGCGGTGCAGGGCGTTGGTGCGGCCGTCGTAGAGCGCGAGGTCGGCGACGTAGCCGGGGGCGATGGTGCCGATCTGGTCGCCGAAGCCGAGGGCGGTCGCCGTGTTGCGGGTGGCCATCAGCCAGAGCTGCTCGTCGGGGAAGAAGCCGCCGAGGTGGTTCTGGTTGAAGCTGTCGGCGCAGGCGAGCTCGCGGAGCATGTTCATCGAGCCGCTGCGGAGCCAGTCCGTGCCGATGCCGATGGTCGCGCCGAGGCGCGCGTAGGTGCTGACGCGGGCGGTGTCGCCGTAGAGCGTGATGTTGGTGCGGGGGGACCAGATGAGCTCGACGCCGGAGCTCGCCATCTCGGCGATGTCGGCGGCGTTGAGGCCCACGCCGTGGATGAAGGCGGCGCCGGGCTCGACGATGTCGCTGTCACCGTCGCGCATGCAGAGGTACTCGTTGCGGGCGGCCTGGCTGATGCCCTCGGCCACGTGCGGGACGTACTCGTTGTCGCCCATGACGTCCGAGCTCGAGGCGGCGCTCTGGTAGTCGCAGCCCTCGGTCACGTTGACGTTGTTGGTGCTGCTACCGAGCGGGAAGGTGTCGTCCTGCAGCGCGGGGCCTGTCAGGCCGATGAGGTGCGAGGACGAATCGAGGTTCCGCATCAGGCCGTCGCCCACGCTGCTGCCCGCCGAGAGCGAGCTGGTGGTGCCGGTGATGAGGTGCCGGACCTCGGCGCGGGCGCGCATGATCTCGCCGATGGCCGGGTTGGCGCCGGCCGGGACGCGGGTGTGGCCGTTCTCGGGGCCGCGCCACTCGTGGCGGTGCTCGTAGCGCTCCTCCGTGAGCAGATCGTCGGCCGGGTAGGGGTAGGCCGTGTTGAACGCCAGGTGGTCGTGGCCGTTCACGAGGCCGGGCGAGAGCACGGCTTCCGGGCAGTAGAGCTCGGTGGCGTCGCCGACCTCGCAGTCGCAGCCGACGCACATGATCTGGCCGCTCGCGTCCACGAGGACCTTGCCGTCACGGTAGACGGTGCCGGGCGTGAGGATGTCGGCGGTGATCAGGGTGCCGCTGGTGCCGGCGGTGACCTCACAGAGATCGGCCGGGATCCCGCGCGGATCGGCCGGGCAGTCCATGATGACCGGGGGCGGGAAGAGATCGCCGGGGTCCACCATTCCGTCGGGTGTGAAGCCATCGGGCGGGACACCCATGTCGCCGTCGGGCATGTCGCCGTCGAAGGGGACATCATCGGGGCCGTCGTCGTCGCCACAGGCGACCAGGACGGAGAGGCTCAACAGAAGAGTGAAGGAAGCTCGGCGTTGGAACATTGGGGCAGCATGCCCGCCTCAGAATGTTGGTCAACTCGGCGTGTGAAAATTCACCAGTGTGACCCGGGGGTGTGACAGCCGGGCCTCGCGGTCCCTAGATGGCCTGGATGGAGTCGAGAAGCTCGGGCACGAGGTTCGTGCGCGGGCGGATGAAGGAACGGCGGTCGGTGTGGCAGCGACGCAGACACACCAGGCCGTCCTTACGCAGCTCGCCCACTTCCTCGGCGTCGGTGAACTCGTGCTCCACGAGCCCATCGTCCTGGGCCGCAGCGGGTTCGGCGAAGGCGATCGCCAGCGCGACGATCGTGGTCTTCATGGGTCGCTCACATGTCTTCGACCGACTTGAGCAGCTCGGGGGCGAAGTTCGTTCGGGGGCGGATCAGCGAGCGACGCGGGAGTCGCATGCGGGCGTTGAGCCGTTCGCCCCAAGGGGTGCTCCGGCCGCCTTCGACCTCGGACGCATCGTCGAACGTGTGTTCGGTCACATCGGCGTTGTCGTTCTGGGCGGCGGCGGGCGCTGCGAAGGCGAGCGCGAGCATCAAGATCGTGGTCCTCATCGGGTCCTCTCCTCGTGGGTGGGGGGTCTGGGCTCCGACGCACGAGTCACCAAAAGGGTCTAAGGCGATTTCGATGCCTTTCAGATCGGGATTCGAACTCCCCCAGGATCTGCGCGATTAGGCCCCGTGGTGGTACCTTTCGCGCGGGATGCGCACCTGTCCGCAGTGCCGGCGCCGCTATGCCGAGGGGGAGGCGTTCTGCCCCTATGACGGCGCTCGCCTTCGCGATGGGCCGCGGGACCACACGCGTCAGCCCGACCTCGACGACCCACTCGTCGGCATTCGGCTCGATGGCCGCTACGAGCTGCAGCGAGTGCTGGGCAAGGGCGGCATGGGCACCGTCTACG
Source organism: uncultured Sandaracinus sp. (assembly GCA_964462035.1). GTDB lineage: Bacteria > Myxococcota_A > Polyangia > Polyangiales > Houyiibacteriaceae > UBA1660. Next base: position 6,771 of record CAYXAP010000002.1, on the reverse strand, counting down.
CGAGTCGCCAGCTCGCGATCCAGAAGCCCGTGGCCATCAAGGTGCTCCGCGCCGTCGACGACGACGGTCAGGCCATGGGGCGCTTCGAGCGAGAGGCGCGCAGCGCGTCGAAGCTCGGCCACGCGCACATCGTCGACATCTTCGACTTCGGTCGGACGCCGAGCCCGCTCGGTGGACCGGACGCGCTCGCGTACCTCGTCATGGAGCTCCTCGATGGCGAGGATCTCGGCGCGCGCCTCGAGCGGGGGCCGCTCACGCTGGACCGAGCGCTGACCATCATCATTCAGTGCTGCAGTGCGCTCGGTGCCGCGCACGCCGCCGGGATCGTCCATCGCGATCTGAAGCCGGAGAACATCTTCCTCATCACCGACCCCGCGACCGGCTCGCCGGACTTCGCGAAGGTCGTGGACTTCGGCCTCGCGAAGATCACCGAGACCGAGATGGAGGGGGAGCCGGGGCGGAAGCTCACCCAGACCGGCATGGTCTTCGGGACGCCGCACTACATGCCGCCGGAGCAGTGCACCGGACAGCCCACGGACCCGCGGGCGGACGTGTACTCGCTCGGGATCATCCTCTTCGAGGCGCTGACCGGGAAACCGCCCTTCGATGGCAACACGTTCATGTCGGTGATCAACCAGCACCTGCTGGACCCGCCGCCCCCTCTCGCCGATCTGAACCCCGCGGTCGACGTACCGCCGGGGATCGAGGCGGCCATCCGGCACGCGATGGGTAAGAAGGCGGCGGATCGGCCGGCGTCGATGAAGGCCTTCGCCGAGGAGCTCCTCGCGGCCGTAGTGGGAACCAAGTGGGCCTACCTGGCCGAGCAGCTTCGGCACGTGGCTCCCGTCGTGGGTACCAGTGCCGTGCCCGTGCAGCCTCAGGACATCAGCCCGGATGCGTTCGCGCTCACCCCCGCGGTCCACGCCGTGGTCGACCTGGATGCGGCCTCGCTCGCGCGGGGCAGCCAGAAGCCGATCTTGCTGCAGCACCCGAAGGAGCCCTCCGGGTCGCGACAGCTCCATCCGCCCGCAGAGCCTTCGGGGTCGCGCCAGCTCCAGCCGCCGAAGGAACCCTCTGGCTCTCGTGAGCTGATTCCGCAGACCCGCCGCGCGATCGAACCAGTCCCTACGCCTCCCCCCGAGGCGGAGGCCCCGCGGCCCCGCTTCTCTGCGCCGTCGTCGAGCCCGCCACCTCGTGCCCCGGCTCTCCATCCCGCGTCGACGCCGCCTCCGCTGGGGCCGCCCTCGAGCGCGGCGCCCCCGCCGCCGGTCACGCCGGGGACACGGGCGCTGGGCTGGGTGCTCGGCGCCGTGATCCTGCTGCTGCTCGGTGGCGCGCTCGGCTACGGAGCGCTCCTCTTGGCGCGCTGAGCTACGGCTCGGTCGTGGTCTCGGCGGGTGCCGGCGCCGATTGGCTCGCCATGCGTTCCAGGATGGCGCCGAGCTCCTCGAGCGCTTCGCCATAGGCGGCCCAGTCCCCGGCGCGCTGCGCGGCCGTCGCTCGGTCGAAGGCGTCCTTCGCGGCCGTGGCGGCGGCGCTTTGCGGCTCGCTGGCGGGTGCGTTGGTCGTCTCGGCCGACGCGTCGGTCGCCGCGTCGGTCTCCGTCTCGGTCGCCGGCTCGGCGGCGGCCATCTCGCCGGTCTCGCTCTCGCCCCCGAAGATCGCGCGAACGGCGCCGTCGAGCGTGGGCTCCATCGCGATCTGACTCTCGTAGACCACGATGACCCGCTTGAGCTCCGGGATGCGTCCGCTCTCGGAGCGCAGATAGAGCGGCGCGACATAGAGCAGCGACTCTTCCACCGGGATCACCAGGAGCGTTCCGAAGATGGCTTGCGAGCCGCGCTGGTCCCAGAGCGAGACCTGTCGGGAGATCTCCGCGTCCTGGTGGATGCGGTTCATGATCTGCTGCGGGCCGAAGACCAGCCGGTCCTTGGGGAAGCGGTAGACCACCAGCTCGCCCCGATGGTCGCCGTCGTTCCGAGCGACCATCCAGGCGGCGAGGTTCGCCTTCGACTTCGGCGTGTAGGGGATCATGAGGACCAGCTCTGCCTCGTCCTCTTCGGGGAGCCGCATCACCGTGTAGTAGGGCTCCATGCGGCGGCGGCCGTCCTCGCCGGCGAGCGCGGGCACCTCCCACTGGTCCTCGCGGTCGTAGACGTCTTCGGGATCGCCCATGTGGTAGACGGTGAACATCTCGGTCTGGGCGTGGAAGAGGTCCTCGGGGTAGCGGAGGTGCCGGCGCAGATCGGCGGGCATCGTCTCGAGGTCCTCGAAGAGCGTGGGGAAGATGCTCCTCCAGGTGTGGATGAGCGGATCGACCTGGTCGGATACGTAGAACGTGACCTTCCCGTGGTAGGCGTCGATGACGACCTTCACCGAGTTGCGCACGTAGTTGATGCCGCGCTCGTCGGGCTGCGAGTAGGGGTAGCGCGACGTCTCCGTGTAGGCGTCCTGGATCCACACCAGCGAGCCGTCGTCGCGCACGACCATGTAAGGGTCGCGATCGTAGCGGAGGAAGGGCGCGAGGGTGCGGACCCGCTCGCGGATCCCACGGTGCAGGAGGACGCGAGAGTCATCGTCGATCTCGTCGGAGAGGAGCAGCTTGAAACCGCCCGAGTCCATGGCGAAGGCCATGCGGGTGAGCGCCGAGTCGAGGCGGATGCCGCCGGAGCCTTCGTAGGTGGCGTAGACGTTCTCGTCGCCGGAAGGGTGGTCGAACTCGCGGGCGCCCGTGCGCACGAAGACGTGATCGTTCGAGAGCTCGCCGTAATAGATCTCTGGGCGCGTCACATCGAGGTCTCGGCTGGTGGACACCGGCGGGATGTCCTGCACATAGAGCTCGGGGAGTCCCTCCGGGGTCGCTTGGTTCACCGGGCCGAGGGTGAGCCCGTAGCCGTGAGTGAACGTGAAGCGCTCGTTGATCCACGTGCGGTTCGGAAGGCTCTCGGTGGCCAGCTCGCGTGGCGAGAGCATGATCTGCCGAAGCTCTCCGTCGATCATGTAGCGGTCGTTGTCGACGCTCGCGAACTCGTAGTAGGTCCGGATCTCCTGGATCTGGGCGAACGTGTCGAGGAGCGGGCGGTGGTCCCAGAGCCGGACGTTGTCGATCGTGGCGTGGTTGGCCTCGATGTCCGCGAGCGTGAGGGGGTCCGTCGCGTCGAGGTCGCGTTCGAGGACCGCGTCGAGGCCCCAGCCGGCGCGCGTGGCTTCGATGTTGCGCTCGATGTAGGGGCCCTCCTTCTGGGCCTCGTTCGGGAGCACGCTGAGGCGGTGGACCAGCGATGGGTAGAGTCCGACGCCGAGCAGGTCGACGCCGAAGTAGAGGACGAGGGCGGCGCCGATCAGGATGGCGCGCTTGCGGGTCGCGGCGATGCCCACGAGCAGGGAGGCGAGGACGCCGACGGCGACCTTCACCTGGAGCATGGGCAGGCGCGCGGTCGCGTCGGCGTAGCTCGCGCCGGCGACCGGGCCCATGCCGCTGAACAGCAGCTCGGGGATCGCGAGCCAGGCGTCCATGGTCAGCGCGAGCAGGAGGAGGGCGCCGACGACGCAGAGATGCGCGCGGGCTTGGCGAGTTGCTTGCGGCCGGGCGGGCGGCGCATCGGAGGACGGGTCGCCGACGATGCGGGGGCCGCGTTGGCGCTGCGTGAGCTGGGCGACGCTGATCCCGCCGGTCAGGACGTGGAGGGCGGCGGAGAGGACCAACGAGAGGCCGAAGCCCCAGACGAGGAGCGTGCGGATGCCCTCGAGGAAGGGGAGGGTGTAGACGTAGAAGGCGATGTCGCGGCCCAGGAGAGGGTCGGATTCGCCGAAGGGCGTGGCGTGGGCCCACTGCAGGTAGGTCAGGTGCTCGTCGGAGGCGGCGAGGCCGGCGACCATGCCGAGGCCCAGGGCCGCGATGGGGACGGCGCGGCGGAGGCCGGAGCGGATGGCTCGGCGGGCGCGGACGAGCTCGGGTGGGCCGATCTGGGAGACCTCGGGCGCGAGCTTGAGGGCGAGCTTGCCGTTGCCGTAGAGGAGCAGCGCAAAGCCGATGCCGACCGCGAGGAAGAGGCTCAGCTGGGTGCGGACGACCGTCGTGAAGACGGCGTCGAAGCCCAGGCTCCGGAAGAAGCGCAGGTCGATGTAGAAGCCGGCCAGGGCCGGGAGCGCGACCAGGAAGAGCAGGCCCAGCGTTGCGATCGTGAGGCCGATCTTGAGCCGGGTGGTGGACGGTGGGCGGGGTTCGGGGTCCGGCATCCCGCCCGTTGTAAGCGCCCGTGGCGGTCGCGTCGAGGGGTCAGGCCGTGGGGTGTGCGGGGCCCAGGTGCCGGGGCATCTGGGGCCCGGCGCGCTCGGGGCCGGTCTCGATGACGTCGTTGTTCTCGTCGCAGAGGACGACCTTGGGGACGTGCGTGCGCGCTTCTTCGTCGCTCATCTCGCCGAAGCTGGCGATGATCGCGGTGTCGCCGACGCTCATGAGGTGGGCGGCGGCGCCGTTGACGCAGATGACCTTGGAGCCGCTGGGGCCGGCGAGGGCATAGGTCACGAGGCGCGTGCCGCGGGTCACGTTCCAGATGTGGACCTCTTCGTGCTCGAGAATGCCGGAGGCCTCCATGAGGTCGGCGTCGATGGTCACGCTGCCTTCGTACTCGAGGTCGGCGTGGGTGATTCGGCAACGGTGGATCTTGCCCAGGAACATCCGGCGGCGCATGGCAGTGTCCTCTCCGCGGCCGGGGGGAGCCGGCCTACGTCTCTCGTTCTCGCTGAACGTGGCGGCCCCGAGAATCGGGGTACGCCCGCGACCCGCACGGTAGCGGCGCGCCCCAATCCACGCAAGCCTCCGGTCCGCAGGAGTCCGTTCGCGCAGCCCTCCCGCGTCCGCAAAAGCCCGTTCTGCGCAGCCCTCCCGGGTCCGCAAAAATCCGTGAAGCACCGCTACCCTCCCGGGTCCGCAAAACTCTGTGAAGCAACTGCCGGTTCACCGACTGCGGCCCCCGGAAGAAGTCTGTGAGGCAGGCGGTCAAGTCACACCGGACCGAACGACCGCCGGCGGCCGCCGGCGGAATCGCCACCTGCCGCCGGCGGAGGGGGGGCCATGTGCCCAGTATGTCATGTCCCTCGCCTGGCACGGCCCATGAAGGGCGCAGGATCGGTGACCCAGCCGTACATCCATGTGCGCGGAGCAACGACTTCCATCTGCAGGCGGACATCGTTTCGCAAAGCGTTCTTGGCGCCGTGGCATCCACTCGTGAACGAGATCTGGTTGTACGCGCTGGCGGACGCAGCGCGCGTCACGGGTGTCTCGATACATATGAGCAAGCTCGTGGTCACACACCACCACACCGACGTCACTCCTTCGCACCCGAACTTGCCCGAGTTCACGCGCCGCCTCCACTCGGATGTGAGTGGCGCACTCAACGAGCTGCTGCGCGAGCATGGGTACGAACCACCGCGTCAGATCTGGGATGGACGGCCCCCCCACTACCTCAGGCTCTTGGACGCGTCGGCTCAGATGAGCCAGCTGACCTGCGACTACCTCAATCAACCGGCCGCTGGCTTGGTGGAACGTCCAGAACACATGCCGGGTCGGCAGCTGGAGTACGGAATGTGGGCGACGGAAGGGCTCGTGGTGAAGAAGCCCCCCGTGTTCTTTGGCGGTGACCGAGCGAGAGAGTTGCAGTGCAATCCCGAAGCATCGCCGGAAGTGATGCGTGCCTTTGGCGGGGATCTGGACGGCGCCATTCATCACATGAGGAAGTTGGCGCGAGAGGGGCTGAAGGGGGTCCGGGCCGCTCGGACGTTTCCTGCGATGGGGGCGCAGAAGCTCCGGCGGCTCCACCCATACGACGAGCCTCGGTCGATGGCCGAGCCAAGCGGCCAGCGTGTTCCGACGTTCCGAGTCGGAGCCGGGGGAGAGGCTGGGCGTCAGCAGCGCATCGCTGCGGCGACTGAGACAAAGTCCTTTCGAAGAGAGCATGCACAGGTTCGTCAGCAGAGACTCGAGGGAGACACGCGACCATTCCCATTCGGCACATATGGACAGCGCGTCTATCATGGCGCGCCCGTTGCGGACCGCCCCGACGACGACGCGCTTCTGGCACAGCCGGGTGCCCTCTTGGATGAGGTCCTCGACGACTTGGTCGAAAATCCGGCGTCCCCGGCCGACCGAGTGGCGGCGCTGAACGAGGTCCGCGCAGACATCGTTGCTAGCGCCACCGCCACGGTCGAAGCCAACGAGCTCGACTACCGGTCGGAGGGCTGCGCACAGTCGTCCACGAGTGCTGACCGGCCACCACCTGAGACACGGCATCGCTCGGACCCTCGCCCGCGAGCCGGGACGAACCCACGTCGCCTCATCATTCGCCGCGACACTCGGCGGGGCCGGCCGAGGAAGCACCGGAGCGGAGACCCACCTTCCGAGTGACAGACGCAGGGCGCACCGCACGACTTAGATGGCCTGGGTCGTGCACATCCATGTGCGGAGCACGAGGGCGAGCCGAAATTGAGGTGAGGTGAACGCAGCCGCGTCGCTCGCTGCCGACTGGCGGAGGGCACTGGCCCGTTTTGGTCGCGTCTTCCGTCCGCGACCGCGCCGTGACCAGAACTTGCGCCGGCTTGCCGTCGCCGCACCCGGGATGGTCAGGCGTAGAGCGACGGTGCCGTGACCAGAACTTGCGCCGGCTTGCCGTCGCCGCACCCGGGATGGTCAGGCGTAGAGCGACGGTCAGACGTATTGGTGCCGGGGGCGGGGTTCGAACCCGCATGTGCCGAAGCACGAGCGATTTTAAG
>CAYXAP010000001.1:426369-457677 GCA_964462035.1 uncultured Sandaracinus sp. | reverse complement strand
GCATACGCCGGCGGGACGGATGACGAAACGATGACCGAACGCGAGTTGACACTTGGTGCCAGTTTGCTAGATCTCCCTTCGTCGCACGGGAGCGACCAGGAGGTGTGAGATGGGAATGCCGGCCAAGGGTGAGACTCGGGAGAACGTGATCGCGGCGCTGCGCGAGATGCAGCAGGGCGACCTGCCGATCGGAGACGGGCACGCATTCGGCTTCATCTACGCGGCCGGTGAGGCGGTCGACGAGATCAAGAAGGCCGCGGTGACGATGGCCCTCGGCGCGAACGGGCTGGACCCGACCATGTTCCCCAGCCTCCGACAGCTCGAGAACGAGGTCCTCGACATCGCGCGCGACCACCTCCATGGCGACGAGAAGGTGGTCGGCTCCTTCACCAGTGGCGGCACCGAGAGCCTGCTGTTGGCGGTGAAGACCGCGCGGGATCATGCCCGCGCGACCCGGCCGGAGCTCACCCGTCCGACCATGCTCCTTCCGGAGACCGCCCACTCGAGCTTCCACAAAGCAGCTGCCTACTTCGACGTCGAGGCGGTCGAGGTCGCGGTGGATCCGGTGACCTTCGCAGCCGACGTGGACGACATGCGCTCGAAGATCGACGAGCGGACCATCCTGCTGGCCGCCTCGGCGCCGGGCTATGCGCACGGGGTCATCGACCCGATCGAGGCCATCGGTCAGCTGGCCCTCGAGCACGATCTGCTCTTCCACGTGGACGGGTGCATCGGCGCGTTCCTGCTGCCCTACCTCCAGCGGCTGGGTGACGACGTGCCGCCCTTCGACTTCCGCGTGCCTGGTGTCAGCTCCATCTCCATGGACCTGCACAAGTTCGCCTATGCGCCGAAGGGCGCGTCGGTGGTGCTCTACCGAGACGCCGAGCTGCGACGGCACCAGTACTTCTCCTGCGCCGCGTGGAGCGGCTACTCGGTGGTGAACTCGACCATCCAGAGCACGAAGAGCGCGGCGCCCCTCGCCGGTGCGTGGGCGGTCATGCGTTTCCTGGGCGACGAGGGCTACCTGACGATCGCCCGCGAGCTCCGGAAGGGCACGACCGCGCTCGTCGATGGCCTCCGCCGGATCGAAGGCCTGAAGGTGCTCGGCGAGCCGCAGATGGGGCTGGTCGCTGCGACGGCCGCCGATGGGGTGCAGCTCCCGATCTTCCGGCTCGCCGACCGGATGCAGGAGCGCGGCTGGTACGTGCAGCCGCAGCTCGGCTACGGCAACAGCCCGCAGAACCTGCACTTCCAGATCGAACCGAGCAACGCCAGCAAGGTCGGCGAGATGCTGACGGTGCTCGCCGAAGAGGTCGCGAACCTGACTGGCGAGTCGGACCTCGCCCCGGCGCCGCTGCTGCAGATGGCCGCGGCGCTGAAGCCCGAAGACGTCCGCATGCGTTTCGGCGAGCTCATGGCCATGGCCGGCTCCCCCGGCCCGGGCGAGCTACCGAAGGAGCGAGCGCTCGTGAACGAGGTCATGAACGCGCTCCCGGCCGAGACCCGGCAGGAGCTGCTGAAGGCGTTCCTGGGGCAGATCTACACTCCCTAGGCGCAACGCCGAAGACGTACCCGTGCCCGAACGACGAACGACCGAAGCCGACACCATGCATCGACAGCAGAGACCAGACCTCGACGGTTCACCGACGGGCACCGGCACCGGACGGAGCCGCGGAGCGGGTTCCTTGCGCATCGGATTCGCGCGCATCAACAACGAGACGAACGCCTTCTCCCCGGAGGCGACCGTGCTCGACGACTTCGAGCGCTTCCACCTCCTGGACGCGGCGGCGCTCGCGAAGGCCACCGGCCGCTTTCGGGCGGAGATCCCGGGGCTCGCGCTGAACGCCGAGCTCTCCGGTGCGCGCCGCGCGATCGAACGCGCCGGCGCCGAGGCGGTGCCGTTGATGAGCGCCTGGGCGCTCCCCTCCGGTCCGCTGGCGAAGGCTGCCGAGGACGCGCTCATCGAGCGACTGCTCGCCGCGCTCGATCGAGCCGGCCCGCTCGACGGCCTCTACCTCGCGCTCCATGGCGCGATGCGGAGCGACGATGGCGGCGAGCCCGAGGAGCGCCTCCTCGAAGCGGTCCGCCGCGCCCATCCCGATCTGACGATCGCGGTGAGCTACGATCTGCACGGGCAGATGACCGCTCCGAAGGTGCACCTGCCGGACCTGGTCACGGCCTACCGCACGAACCCGCACCGGGACCTCAAGCAGGTCGGCGCGCGCACGGCGGCGCTGCTGGTGCGAACGGTCCGTGGTGAGGTCCGCCCGACCGTGGCCTGGCGCACCTTGCCGCTGGTCTTCGGCGGTGGCTCGACGCTGGACTTCCTGAACCCGATGCGCCGGGTCTTCCGCCTGATGAAGCGGATGGAGAAGGACCCGCGCGTGCTCTACACGAGCGCCTTCACGGTCCATGTCTGGAGCGACTCCCGCGACCTCGGTTGGAGCGCCGTGGTGATGACCGATGACGATCCCGAGCTGGCCGAACGACTGGCAGACGAGATCGCGGACGCGCTCTGGTCGGTCCGCGACGTCCCGGGACCAGACCTGCACTCGCCCGCGGAAGCCTTCGCGTTGGCGAAACGCTCCACGCTGGCGCGCAAGACGGGCGCGGTCTTCTTCTCGGACACCGGCGACACGGTCGGCGCAGGGGCACTCGGCGAGAGCACGCACCTCCTCGCGGAGGCGCTGCGCCATCCCTCGTTGACCACCTATGTGCCCGTCCGCGACCGGGAGGTCGCCCGGGAGCTCTTCGACCGCTCGATCGGCGAACGCGTCCGCGTGCGTGTCGGCGGCAAGCTCGCGCCAGCCGCGCACGAGCCGCTGGCCCTCGAGGGTCGGCTCATTCACCGCGGCGAGTCCGACTACTTCGGTCGCCACGTGACCATCGACGCGGGCCCCGCGAAGGTCATCGTCACCGAGCAGGCCCCCTACACGCTCAAGCCGAGCTTCTGGACCGACGCCGGGCTCTCACCGTGGAAGGCCGACGTCATCGTCGTGAAGAGCCTCTTCCACTTCCGCATCTACCACGCACACATCGCCCGCAAGTACGTGGGCGTACGCAGCGGCGGCACCACCGACTTCGATGCCTTCCGGAGCGTGGACTTCCACGAAAAGGTCCATCCGATCGACGTCGTGGACGACTGGCGCCCGGCGGACCGACGGCGCCGCGCCCCGGAGCGGGGCCCTCAGCGGGCGCGCTCGACCGTGTAGCCGACGTTCCGGAGGCGCGCGAGGATGCCCTCCGGCCCGACCAAGTGGCCGAGGCCGACGGCGATGAAAGCCTCGCCCCGAGCCAGCTCTTGCTGCAGCGGCGCCATCCACGCCTCGTTGCGTCGGTCGATGAGCGCCGCATGAAACTCGGGCGCCCTCTCTCGCTCGTCCGGATCGAGGAGGATCATCCCGATTCGCGCCAGGTCCGCGGAGCGGTAGGCCTCGAGCAAGGTCTCGAGCTCGTTCTCTCCCGACTGGATGTCCTGCACCATCTCGGTGACCATCTGGGCGACCTCGGCGTCCGGCGGTGACGCGAGCGCGTTCACCTGGTCTTGCACCGTCTCGAGCGGCTGCATGGTCACCCCGGTCTCGCCGGCCATGCGGAAGAGCGTCATGTCCATGCCCTCCGGCGGCGCACCGTCGTGCATCCGGCCGACCACCGCCTGCAGGAGCATGAGCATCGTGAACCATGGACGCAGTGTCCGGAGCGTCTGCTCGTTCATGGTCGTGTTCAGCTGATTGGCGATCTCGTGCCAGACCCCGGGCGGGTAGAGCTGGTCCTGCCGCTCGCCCTCGGGCAGTCGCGCCGCCGTGAGCATCGCCGCCGCGTCGACGTCGGAGGGGTCGATCTCGAGCATCAGGACCCGAGCGTTGGCGGCTTCGTCCTGCAGCGCGGGGGGCAGCGCCTCGTCGAGCGTCACACCGACGTGGATGGTCCCCATGATGTGGCTCGTCTTGCCGTCCTTGGTCACCGTCCACACGAAGGGCTCTTCGGTGATGCGCGCAGTCCGGGGCGCCTCGCTCTCTTCGGCGACGGGAGCCGCGCCGCCCTCCTCCTGGTCGTAGGTCGGCCGCCGGATCTCGCGGCTCGAACAGCCGAGCGAGAGGAGGAGCGCGACCAGCCACGTCAGGGCCGGCGCAGAGAGCTTGGTGGTGCGCATGGCGGAACCGTGCCCAAACACGGCCCCACCGGCAACCTCACTCCGGCGGCGAGTCGAGCGCCGCCTTCGCGACGTCGTAGGAGAAGCCCGCGCGCGCGAGGGCGGCGAGCTCTTTCTGGCGTCGTTCCGGATCCCGCCCGAAACGCCGACGCTTCACCAGCCTGTCGGCAGCGGCACGCTCGGCGCCACGGTCTTCCTCGCCGAGGGCTTCGTCCGCCAGCGTCCGGTCGATGCCCTTCTCGGCGAGCTTCGCCTGAATCTTCCGTCGAGACGCGCCGCGCCGACGCATCGCCTTGGCCTTGTCCGCCGCGAACTTCGCGTCGTCCAGGTAGCCCCAGCTCTCCATCTTGCCGAGGATCTCCTCGATCCACTCGTCGGCTTCGGCCGGCGGCGCTTCTTCCCGACGGCGGGCGTCGCGGTCGACTCGACGGCGGAGCACCCGCGCGAGCTGCGCCCTGCTGGCGCCGCGCTGACCGAGGTAGCGGAGCGCCGCCGCTTCGAGCGACTTGCGATCGACCGGCTTGCGCCGCTTGGCCACTCAGGCGTTCAGCAACTTGCGAAGCTGCTCGACCAACTGGGTCTCGGCCTTTTGGGCTTCGCCGTCCACGGCCGCGGCACGCTCGACGGCCGCGAGGAGCTGGCCCCGAGCCTCGTCGGAGAGGGCCTGCACCCGCTCCTCGACCGGACTGTCCACGTCGATGCCGCGAAGCGCCTCTTTCCGCGCGTCGCCCTGGAGACCGAGCTCGTCCATCACGCGCTCGAGATGATCGCGCTCGGCGTCTCCGAGGATCCCATCGCTGATGAGAACCTGCCCCACGATCTGCACGAACCGCTTCTGGTCATCGGGTGTCACGGCGCAAATCCTGGCACCGCGGGCGCGCCCGTTCAAGAGTCGTGACCGGATGGTCGTCGTCGCGTTGATGCGGACCGACCCGAATGCGAGACTGAACCCATGAAGACCGTTCATGAAGGCTTCACCCCGACGACCCCGCGGATCCGCTATTGGCAGTCCGGAACCGAGGGTCCCCGACTGCTGATGGTGATGGGCTTCTCGATGCAGGGTGAGATCTGGCGCCCGCAGGTCGAAGATCTGATGCGCGATCACCAGGTGGGGTACTTCGACAATCGGGGAATCGGCCAGAGCGAGAAGGACGGTCGGCTCTGGACCATGCGCGACATGGCCGAGGACACCCTCCGAGTCGCCGACGCGCTCGGCTGGGACGAGTTCCACCTCTGCGGCGTCTCGATGGGCGGCATGGTGGTGCAGGAGCTCGCCTGCGAGTGGCCGGAACGCGTTCGCAGCCTGACCTTGATCGCGACCCACGAAGGCGGGCGCGGTCTGAAGTGGCTGCCCTCGGTCCACGCGCTCAACGTCTTCCTGCGCGCGAACACGGGGCCCCGCGACAAGCGGCTGCACGCCCTGCGCGAGCTGCTCTACCCCGCGGAGTTCCTCGCGACCGTGGACCAGGCCGCGATGGACAAACGGATGAGCGACCAGCTCGGTCGACCCGCCGAGCGCTCGACCGTGCTGGCTCAGCTGCACGCGATCCTCCGCCATTCGACCGGCGAGCGACTCACGGCCTTCCGGAAGCCCACGCTGATCATCAAGCCAGGCCGCGACATCCTGGTTCCGCCGCACAACAGCGATCGGCTCCGCCGACGATTGGCCCACGCCCGACTCCTCGAGTTGGAGGACGCAGGCCACGGGGCCGTCTTCCAGAAGGCGCGCGAGATCAACCAAGCGATCCGCGAGCACGTCGCGTCCGCTGAACGCATGGAAGGCGCGACCGCCGCCGGCGACCGCGCCTCCGTGTGAGCGTCAGCGCGGCGAAGCGGCGATGTTTCCGCCGTCCACGGTGAACACGCTGCCGGTGGTGCTCGGTGCCAGCGCCAGCGAGAGGAAGGCGCCCGCGACATCGGACGCCGTGACCTCGCGCCTCAGCAGATTCGAACGGAAGTAGGCGTCCGCATCGAGGCCGCGTGCCTTGGCCCGCTCCTCGACGAAAGCCGGCGGTAGGAGGCCGGTCCGGATCCGGTCGGCGTTGACCGCGTTCACTCGGATGCCCACCTCGCCGTTCTCCAGCGCCAGCTGCTTCATCAGAGCGATGACCGCCGCCTTGGGGATGGCGTAGGGGCCGAAGTCCTTGCCAGGATTGAAGGCCGCCTTGGACGCGTTGAAGAGGATGAAACCACCGAGCCCCTGCGCGCGCATCACCTTCACGGCCTCCTGGGCGAGGATGTGGTGGGCGAAGAAGTTCACCGCAAAGCTCTGCTGGAGGAGCTCGTCGTCGAGGGTGTGGAGCGCTCCCTGCGGCGCGAAGCCGGCGTTGGAGACCACTCCGTCCACGCCACCGAAGACCTTCACGCACTGCGCCATCGCCGCGCGGAGCGCGCTCCCGTCGGACACGTCGAGCGCGACGTGTGCCGCGGCGAGCTCCTGGGCGACCTTCTCGAGCGCCTTCGGCTCGCGGTCGATCAGGAAGAGCGTCGCGCCCTCGGATGCGAAGAGCCGCGCCGTGGCTTCGCCGATGCCGCTCGCGGCCCCGGTGACGACGACCACCTGCCCGTCGAAACGCTTCGGCTGCTTCTTGCCGAGCTTCGCCTGCTCGAGGCTCCAGTACTCCATGTCGAAGACGTCGCCGAGGGGCAGTACCTCGTAGGTGCCCACCGCCTCGGCGGCCTCGATCACGTCGATACAATGCTCGTGCAGATCGGCGGCGACCCGGGCGGCCTTCGGGGTCGTTCCGGCCGTGACCATGCCGACGCCCGGAATCAGGATGACCCGAGGATCCGGATCCAACGCCTGGACCCTCCGGCCCTTCTTGCTGGCCTCCGCCTTCACGTAGGCACGGTACTCCTTCCGGTAGCGAGTCAGTGCCCGGTCGATGGTCGCGTCGATGGTCGCGTCGTCCATCGACGGATCGAGCTCGAGGACGAGTGGGACCCGCTTGGTGCGAATCACGTGGTCCGGCGTGGGTGTCCCGCGCTGCGAAACATCGCTCAGGTCTTCACGACCCAGATAGGCGTCGATCGCGACCGTGCTCCGGCGATGGAGCAGATAGTGGAGCCGCCGCTCGCCTTCGACCCCGAGCGCCCCGCGCAAGCGTGGCGCGATGCGCGCCCAGTCCAGTGTCGGGACGACGCGCCGTGGGACCCCGAGGGTGGCTCGACGCTCCGCGATGTATCGCTCGGCGGCGTCGACCGCGCGGACATGACGCTCGTAGCTCTCCTTCGCGGTGTCGGCGAAGGTGAAGAGACCATGCTTGAGGAGCACGAGCCCCTCGGCCTCCGGGTTCGCCTCGGCGACCTCGGCAGCGAGCTTCGCCAGCGCGAAGCCGGGCATCACGTAGGGGACGAGCGGGAAGCGATCGCCGAAGACCTCCTTGCAGATCGCCTCACGCTCCGGCTGATCGACCAGGGCGAGCACGGCGTCCGCGTGCGAGTGGTCGATGAACTTCGCCGGCAGGAACGCGTGCAGGAGGGTCTCGACCGACGGATTCGGCGAGGACGCATCGAGCAAGCGCGTCCGTTGCGCGTTCACCATGTCCTCGTCGCTCAGCGACTCTCGAGCCCGGAGCTGCGTCAAGCTGCCCAGTCGAACCGCCGGGAGGCCGGGCGGCTCGATGTCGCCCAGGTCCCAGCCGGACCCCTTCACGCAGAGGACGTCGACCTCTTGGCCCGTGTCGTCCTTCAGTCGGGTCTTGACGGACGTGTTCCCGCCCCCGTGGAGCACCAACGTCGGCTCCCGACCGATCAAGCGCGAGGTGTAGACCCGCAGCGCCAGGTCTTCGTTGACTCGCTCACCATCCGCCCACTGCGCGATCGCGGCACGGGCGTCCTCCTCGGACCATTTGCTCTCCATCGCGGCGGAGCATGACCGACCTCGGGACCTTCGCGCCAGCGTCACTCGGTGACCGCCGACCGCGTCACCCTTCCCTTCGCGGTCGGAGATGTGCGAGATCCATGAGCCATGAACGAGCCCGTGCAGATCATCGTCTTCGGAGCCACCGGCGACCTCGCCCGCCGCAAGCTCTACCCCGCGCTCGCTCACCTCGCCGAAGACGGACACCTGGCACACGCCGCGCTCATCGGCGTGTCGCGGCGGGCTCGGACCGACGAAGAGTTCGCGGCCACCGTCCGGGAGTCGGCGGGTGACCTGGCTCACCACCTCGAGGGGTTGCCGATCGCCTACGTCTCGGCAGACGCGACCGACGAAGCCTCCATGGTGGCGCTCCGAGAGCGACTGGATGGGATGCCCGGCGGAGCGAACGCCGGGCGGCTCTTCTATCTCTCTCTCGCACCGAGCCTCTTCGCCTCGGCGGTGGACGGTCTCGCCTCGGCGGGGATGACCCACCAGCACGAGGAGGAGAAGGCCGCGTGGCGACGCGTGGTCGTGGAGAAGCCCTTTGGCCACGACCTCCCCAGCGCTCGGGCACTCAACGCGAACCTGCACGAGCACCTGCGCGAGGAGCAGCTCTATCGGATCGACCACTACCTCGGAAAGGAGACCGTGCAGAACCTGCTCGGCTTCCGTTTCCACAACGCGATCTTCGAGCCGCTCTTCAACCGCCACCACGTAGAGCTGGTGCAGATCACCCAATCCGAGCCGCTCGGCATGGAAGGTCGCGGACGCTTCTACGAAGAGGTCGGCGCGCTTCGGGACGTGGTGCAGAACCACTTGCTCCAGGTGCTGACCCTGGTCGCGATGGAAGCGCCCGTCTCCCTCGAGCCGGAGGCCATCCGCGGTCACAAGGTCGACGTGCTTCGGGCGCTACGGATCATGTCGCCCGAGGACGTGGAACGGGACACGGTCCGTGGCCAGTACGTCGCGAGCGAGGGCAAGGTCGGGTACCTCGAGGAAGAGGGCGTGGCTGCGGACTCCAGCACCGAGACCTTCGTGGCGGTCCGCGCACAGATCGACTCCTGGCGATGGGCCGGCGTGCCCTTCCTGCTCCGGCACGGAAAGCAGATGCCGCGGAAGCTCACCGAGGTGCAGATCCAGTTCCGCACGCCCGCGCTCCAGCTCTTCAATCGCCCGGAGGGCATGAGCCAGTCGGAGCTCCGCCGGAAGCTCGAGGCCGGCGAGCTCTGCGCGCGCCGACCCAACGTGCTGACTCTGGGCATTCAGCCGAAGGAGGGAATCCAGCTCAGCTTCGGCGTGAAGCGTCCGGGGCCCGCGATGCTCATGCAGCCGGCCGAGCTCGACTTCGACTACGAGGAGACCTTCGGCAAGCAGTTCGCGCCGGCCTACGAGCGGCTGATCCTCGACGCGATGCGGGGCGATCCCACCCTCTTCCTCCGGGCCGACGAAGCCGAGGCCGCGTGGGAGTGGACCGACGCGATCCGCGAGGGCTGGGCCGCCGGCGCCAGCCCCATCCGAACCTACCCCGCGGGGAGCTGGGGCCCGGAGCGTTGCGAAGAGCTCTTCCGCGGCTGTGAGGGTGGTTGGTCCAAGGGCCCGCGCGAGTGAGCCCCACCGTGACGGACCTGGAGCTCCACGTCAGTGCCGACCCGCTCGCGGCGGCGACGGCCGCGTTGGTCGCCGCCCTGCGGGAGGCGGACGAGGCGAACGGCGCGCCGCGGCTGGCCATCGCAGGCGGTAGCGCGGCGCTCGCGATCCGACCGACGCGAGAAGCGCTCGGCGATCTCTGGCGACGAGTGCGGCTCACATGGACGGACGAGCGCTGCGTGCCGGTGAGCGCGCAGGACTCGAACCGGGGCAGCGCGCGGCGCGATGGGTCACTCAGCGAGACGATCCCGGTGGCGATGGAGCTGCCGCTCTTCGAGACTGGTGAGTCGCCCGACGATGCCGTGAGACGAGTGAGCGAAGCGCTCGGTCGGGACTTCGACGCGGGGCTCGACGTGCTCCTGCTCGGCATGGGCGGGGACGGACACATCGCGTCGCTCTTCCCCAACCGGCCGCCTCCCGAGGGGTTGGTCGCGCACGTTCCCGACAGCCCGAAGCCCCCGTCCGATCGAATCACCCTCACGGTGAAGAGTCTCTCCACCGCGCGGCGCGCGATCCTGCTGGCGACCGGTGAAGGGAAGCGCGAAGCGCTCGCTCGTCTCGCCGCCGGTGACCCCTTGCTCCCAGCCACGCGTCTTCGCGGACTCGCGGTCTACACCGACCAAGACGTGCGGCACTGAGCGCGACTCGCGGGCACCTCGGTTGCGGAAGCGCGATCGAATCCTTATCGTTGAGCCTCAGAGCACGCGCGCGCGGACGCACGATGTTTCACTCGTGACCCGCGCTTCGGAACTGCGCGTCGCGATCTCCACAACGCGACGTGACTCCGGCGGGCAGAGCGGAGTCACTCTCCGCGTTGCATGGCGACGTGTTCGAACGCGCGGGATGTCCTCGCGCGTCGACAGTCGAAAGGAGAAACATTGGGACGACGATTCCGAGGAAAGGTCCGCCCTGAGAGGCCCGAGCACCGTGTCAACCGACACATTCGATTCCCACAGATCCGAGTGATCTCACCCGACGGTGAGGCGCTCGGCGTGATGAGCCCCGACGAGGGCCGCGCCGAAGCGAAGAAGCACGGCATGGATCTCGTGGAGGTCTCTCCCCACGCGCGACCGCCGGTCTGCCGCATCATGGACTACGGCAAGTTCAAGTATGAGAAGAAGAAGCAGCGGCAGGCATCGAAGAGCTCACAGCCGACCGTCAAGACGGTGCAGATGCGCCCGAAGACGGATGACCACGATCTGGAGACCAAGCTCTCGCGCGCGCGGCGCTTTCTCGAGCGCGGCGACAAGGTGAAGCTGGTCATGCGCATGCGTGGTCGTGAGCGCGCCTACCCGGAACGATGGATCGAAATGATGCGCGAGCACTTCCACGACGCGCTCGCCAACTTCGGTCGCATCGCCAGCAAGCCCGCCCAGCAGGGCCGCGTCATCTCGATGGTCGTCGAGCCCGCCTGACGGCGTGCGTCGACGTGAGAGCCCCCGTTGCCCCCCGGCGGCGGGGGCTTTCTCATGGTGGAGCGCATCCGTCCGCGATCGCGGCTGGCCCGGGCCCCGAATCCAGGCTAGCAGCGAGGCATGGCGGAACAGCACCTCTCCGTTGGCCCGAAGGGGCCCAGCTATCACGGCACGACCCTGGAGCAGCACGTCCAGATCGCGCAGCGAAAGCATCCGGGGGCGACCGGTGACCTGACCGGGCTCTTCGCGCAGATCTCGCTCGCGGCGAAGATCATCTCGAGCCAGGTGAGCAAGGCGGGCCTCGCGAACGTGCTCGGGCTGACCGGCACGACCAACGTGCAGGGCGAAGAGGTGAAGAAGCTCGACATCTTCGCCAACGAGGTGCTCGTCCGCTGCGTGCAGCAGGGCGGCCACGTCTGTGTGATGGGCAGCGAGGAGGTCGAAGACCCGATCGCGATCTCGCCGGAGTTCCCCCGGGGCAAGTACGTGCTCCAGTTCGACCCCCTCGACGGCTCGGGCAACATCGACATCAACGCGTCGATCGGGACCATCTTCTCGATCCACCGCCGGGTCTCCACCGGACCGGGCGCCGGGAACCTCGCGGACTGCCTGCAGGCGGGGAGCAAGATCATCGCCGCCGGCTACGTGATCTACGGCTCGTCCAACATGTTCGTCTACTCGTGCGGCGACGGCGTCCACGGGTTCACCTTCGACCCCGCCATCGGCGAGTTCTTCCTCTCGCACGAGGACATGCAGATCCCCGAGCGGGGCGACACCTACTCGGTGAACGAGGGCAACTACCACAAGTGGGCCGAGGGCGTTCAGCGCTGGGTCGACTGGGTGAAGAAGCCCGAGGGTGACCGGAAGGCGTACCGCCTCCGGTACATCGGCGCGATGGTCGCCGACCTCCACCGCACGCTCCTGCGTGGCGGCATCTTCGCTTACCCCGCGGACGCGAAGAACGCCTCCGGCAAGCTCCGACTCCTCTACGAGGCCTCGCCCTTCGCGTTCCTGGTCGAGGAAGCCGGCGGGGCCGCCGTCGACGGGAGCTCCGCCGAAGGTGGCCGCATCCTCGACATCGAGCCCACGAAGCTGCACCAGCGGACCCCGCTCTACATCGGCAGCAAGGCCGACGTGGCGGACGCGCTGCGCTTCGTCGCAGGCTGAGCGAGCCTACTTGGTGAGCTGCGCCGAGTAGCTCTCGGCGCTCGCCTCTTCGTTCCGGTCGGTCGCTGGCGGCGGCGCGGGCGAGAGCGCCGACACGGCTTGGTAGAGTTCGTCGTCCATCGCTACCTCGAGCGCCTGGAGCGCTGGCTCGAGCTGCTCCAGATCGCGGGCCCCGAGGAGCGGCGCGGTGACGGCGGGGTGCGCCGCGACCCAAGCGATCGCGAGACTGACCGGGTGCAACCCGCGGTCCTTCGCCAGCGCTGTGAACGCGCTGGCGGTGTGGAGATCGCCTTCGCGCCCGTAGCGAATCGCGTACATCGGGTCGTCGACGATGCGCCCCGACTCCGGGAGCCGCTGCGCGCCGTACTTGCCGGTCAGGAGCCCGCCACCGAGCGGTGAGTAGGGGAAGACCCCGAGGCCCTCGGAGCGCGCCATCGGCAGCAGCTCCACCTCGGCCTGGCGCTTCACCAGGTTGTACATCGGCTGGATCGCCGCGAAGGTGCCGTAGCCCCGCGTGCGCTGGATCCCGAGCCCCTTCATCGTCTGCCACGCGGCGAAGTTGCTGGCGGCCGGATAGAGCACCTTGCCGTCGCGCACGAGGTCTTCGAGTGCGCGGAGGGTCTCTTCGAGATCCGTCTCGTCGTCGAAGCGGTGGAGGTAGAAGATGTCGATCCGATCGGTGCCCAGGCGGGTGAGGCTCGCCTCGACCGCTCGCACCAGGTGGTAGCGCGAGCTACCGCGGGCGTTCGGATCGCGGCCGGTCGGGAAGTACGCCTTCGTCGCGAGGACGACCTCGTCCCGCTCCGACGCGATGAGCTTGCCGAGGATGACCTCGGAGCGGCCCTTGGCGTAGACGTCGGCGCAGTCGAAGACGTTGATGCCGACCTCGCGACACCGGTTGTAGAGCGCCTTGGAGACGGACTCGTCCGCCTCGCGGCCGAAGCTCATGGTGCCGAGGGCCAGCGGCGAGACCTTGAGTCCGGTGCGGCCCAGTACTCGGTAGTCGGGGGTGTCACTCATCGGATGGTCCTCACTCGCGCGGCAGCCCCGCCCCGGCCTCCGGGGTCATCGGTCCGAGCCCGCCGTATTGGGTGCGCATCGCGGTGTCCATGCCGCGAGCGTCCGTGATCTCGCCGAGGACGGTGGCGCCCTCGGTCGCGGTGCGGGAGTAGGTGTCGAGGTCCACGTGGTACAGCCCGAAGCGCGGCTCGTAGCCCTCGGCCCACTCGAAGTTGTCCATCAGGCTCCAGTGGTAGTAGCCACGGACGTCGGCGCCCTCGGCGCGGGCGCGCTCGATCTGCTCGAGCGAGCGCACCACGTGCTCGGCGCGGCGGGCGCCCACCTCGGTGGCGATGCCGGACTCGGTCACCGTCAGCGGCAAGTCGGGCCAACGGCTCGAGAAGTCGACGAGCACGTTGTAGAGGCCCGGCGCCCAGTACTCGTAGCCCATGGATGGCACGTAGTGGGTCTCGTCTTCGGGATCGAGACAGGCCCCGAGATCGAAGGCGCCGAAGCAGGGGGTGACCTCGAGCACCGGAACCAGGCCCGGGTCGCTCGTGACGCCGGCGCGGAAGTAGTACTGCACGCCGAGGAAGTCGAGCGTGTCCGCCCAGTCGTCGTGGGTCTCGTCCGGCTCACCGTCGAGGTCCGCGTCGAACGTGCCGTCGCGGACCGAGTCGGGGAAGAGGTGGTGGTAGACGTAGCGGACCTTCTCGACCGCCTCGATGTCTTCGGGCCGAGTGCTCGGGTTGCCGCGCCATGCCGGTGCCCACTCGGCGACCGAGAGCGTGAGCCCGACGTGGGCGGCCACGCCGTCACCGTCGGCGTCCACCGTGTCTGCCTCGAGGATGGCGGCGTACATGGCGGCGTGCGCGGCCATGAAGTTGCGGACCGTCGCCATGAACGCCTCGAAGTCGTTGAGCAGCAGGTTCCGACCGGGCGGGAAGATCTGCAGGCCGTAGCTCGCGAGGATGTAGTTCACCGGCTCGTTGAGGGTCACCCACTCGTCGACCCGGTCGCCGTACTCCTCGGCGAGGAGGCGGGCGTGCTCCACGAGCTCGTCGATGACCAGTGGCCCGCCCATCGGGTCGTGCCAGCCGCAGAGGTCGGTGTCACTCGGGGTGCAGCCCTCCGGGCCGTCGTCGCGGAAGTCGTCCGCCCAAATCGGGTTGGAGAAGTGGTGGACGGTCAGCATCGGCTTCACGTCCGCGGCGACGAGAGCATCGATCACGTCGGAGTAGTGCTGGATCGCGTCGGCGTCGATGGTGTCTCGGCTCGGCTCGATGCGCGACCAGGACGGATTGAAGCGATAGGCGTCGAGGCCCATCTCCGTGACCAGCGCGACGTCGGCCTCCTGCCGGCTGTAGCCCTCGACCGCGGCTCCGACGAACTCACCATTGCCCTCGCCGCCCATCGCCTCGGGCAGGGTCCAGAACCACCAATCGCTCTCGTCGTTCGCGTCCTCGATCTGTGCGGCGGCCGTCGCCGCGCCGATGGTGAAGCTGCCCTCGCCCATCGCGCCCGCGACCGGACCCTCGGCGGGGAACGTGATGGGATCGGGCGGCGGTCCCATGTCGGTCGGCCCGCCGTCGGGCGGGCCCGCATCGTCCATCGGAGTGCCGTCGTCGTCGCCGCAGGCGAGGGCCAGGACCAACAAGATCGAAGTGAAGCGCATGGATCGAGCATAGCGCGGAGCGGCCGATGCGCCGGTGCCCGAGCGCACGCGTCGAGGCCCAGACGCGTCGAAGCCCGCACCGAGGCGCGGGCTTCGAAGGCAGAGTCCGATTCGCTCAGAAGACGGTGCGTCGGAGACCTTCGGCGGCGGCTTCCTCGTCGCCACCCTCGGCCTCCTCTTCCTTCTGCAGCTCGACGACGAGACCATCGACGCGGAACTGAACCGCCAGGTTCACCTGCGTGTTCTCGTTGAAGAACATGCTCTCGGCGCCGCCCTCGCTGTCCGGGTGGAACGCGAGGGTGCTGTAGCCGAGGGTCATCGTCATGTAGGACGTGACATCGTAACCGAAGCTGAAGCCGAAGGAGGTCAGCTGACGCCAGTGGTTGTTGGCGCTCTCGTCGCCGAAGCAGACCAGACCGGTGAGTGTCGAGACGCAGTCTTCACCGAGGTTGTCACCCTTGTTCCAGATGGCGGTGAAGCTGAGGTTGATCTGCCAGCCGGCGGCCGGAATGAGCGTGCCGAAGAGGCCCGCGCTCACCACGTGGCGAATCGGGGTGCTGGTGCCGGGAACGACGCCACAGTCGCTGCTCGAGTTGCCCTGGAAACCGCTGCCGGTGTTGGTCCCCGGGGAGACGGCGAGCTCGCAGGGCAGGTCGTCGCTGCTGCCGCCGCGGGTGTTGCCGCGGGTCGCGACCGCGCCGTTCTGCGAGCCGGCCCAGTAGGTGTAGCTCGCGCCGCCACCGAGGATGAGGCCACCGAGAATGGGGATCGGCTTGATGAAGAGCATCCGTCCACCCGGTCCGACGAAGCGCTCGGCGCCGCGGGAGATCGGGCTCGTACCGGCCGAGAGCAGGAACGACGGGATGAGCAGGGTCCCGCCGGGCTTCCAGGGGAGCGTGTAGGTGGCGTCGAGCTGGACGTCGCCCCACCAGAGGTAGCGGTTGCCGGTGGTCAGGTCCGAGTCGGTCCACTCGATGCTGAGCGGGATGCGGACACCGACCGAGAGGCCGTTGTCGAAGTTCCAGCGGGGAATCGCGCTGAACGACCAGCCGTAGGTCGGGTTCTTCGTGAGGTTGTACTCGTCGGCGTAGAGGCCGACCGTGAAGGTCTGGCTGAAGTTGATCGGAAGCGCCCACGGCAGCCCGGAGTTCGGGTTGGCCTGCGCGAGACGGTCGGCCGTGCTGCCTTCTCCGTCGCCTTCGCCACCCTCTCCGCCCTCACCGGCGGCGGCAGCCTCACCTTCCTGGACCTCCGCGGCCGCCTCTTCGGCCGGCGCACCCGCGGCCGCGGCCTGCGTGGTGGGGGGCGGAGTCGTCACGGTCCCGGTCGCGCCAGCGGCGGCCTCCGGCTCGTGCACGATCTCCGGCTCGTCCGACACCTCGGGCTCCGGCTCTTCCGCGTCGCCTTCGTCGGACACCTCGGGCTCGGGCGCTTCGGCCTCGTCGGACACCTCCGGCTCGGGCTCGGACACCTCCGGCTCGGGCTCGGCGTCGGGGGCCTGGGCGAAAGCGCTCTGCGGAAGGAGCAAGAGCAACGAAGCGAAAAGGAAGGATACGTGCTTCACGAGTGTTCTCCGGGGCGCGGGTCGGACCCGCGCGAGGGCGTCTTCTCTGTCAGATGCGCCCCACTTGTCAACGCTGGGCCCCGTTGCGTGCGCGTGCGCGACGAACGGGGACGGGTGGGCACGTCAGCGATTGCACACGCCCCACCCCGATGTGGGATGTCGGCGCACTCCTTCGCAATGGTTGTGCCAGGGCCCCAACAAGCGACCTAAGCCCATGAGATCACTGGAGGTATGGAGCACGGACGCTTCGGAGGCGCTCGTGACACCCTCGCGCACCTCTCGAAGGCGTGGGTGAGACTGCTCGTCACAGCATCATTACGCCAATGATTTCGAGCCCTTGAGCGGTGTGCGATCGTTGACGGCCTCCCGCGAATGCCCCTGTAGGTGCGCGTGGATGCCAGTTCTGGCAGGGTCCAGCGCATGGTCGGCATGAAACCCCTGGGCTTCGAGCGTCGGGACGAAGACGAGATGCGCGCTCGCGCGGAGAGCTTTCTCACGCTGATGCGGCGGCGTCGGAGCGTTCGGACGTTCAGCCCCGATCCCATTCCGCTCGACGTGGTCGACAAGTGCATCGAGACCGCGGCCCAGGCCCCCAGCGGGGCGCACAAGCAGCCATGGACCTTCGTGCTGGTGACCGACCCGGAGACCAAGGCGAAGATCCGCGCAGCAGCCGAAGAGGAAGAGCGGGCGTTCTACGGAGGCCGGGCGTCCGAGCAGTGGCTCGAAGATCTCCAGCCCTTCGAGACCGGCCCGGAGAAGCCCTTCCTCGAGATCGCACCCGCGCTGATCGTCGTCTTCGCCCAGCGTCACGGTGAGACCAAGAGCGACCGTCACTACTACGTGACGGAGTCGGTGGGGATCGCGTCCGGGATGCTGCTGGCGGCGCTCCATCAGGCGGGGCTGGCCACGCTCACGCACACACCGAGCCCCATGGGCTTCCTCAGCGAGGTGCTGGGGCGACCGGCGAACGAGCGCCCCTTCTTGCTGATCCCGATCGGATACCCAGCGGACGGCTGTCAGGTGCCAGCGCTCGAGCGGAAGTCCCTCGACCAGGTCCGGATCCGCCGCTAGCCACGGTCCAGCAGCTTCTCCAGGACGAGCGCGAAGATCTCGTCGTCGACGGGCTTTGGCATGAATGCGCGGGCACCGAGCGCGCGAAGCAACGGCCAGTCCGCGGCGGAGCCGTTGGCGGTCAGGATCACCGCCGGTGGAGCGTCCTCCACCACCGCGCGCAGCTGCGCCAGGAGCTCCACGCCGTTCATGTCCGGCATGGCGAGCTCCACGAGGACCAGGTCCGGCCGGCGCTTGGCGGCTCGCCGGAGCGCGGCGCTGCCGATCGCGGCCTGAGTGACGTGAGCGCCTGGGACGAGCTTCTCGATCACCTGGACGATGGCCATGCGCTCGTCACGGTCGGGGTCGACCAGCAGGATGCGCAGGCCCTCGGTCGCTTCGTCGTCGTCCGCGAGCGCTTCTCGGAGCTCCTTGCGAAAGGTCGCGACGTCCGGCGTGCGGCGACGGGGGTCCTTGTGGAGCGCTCGGAGCACGACCGAGTCCAGCCGCTCGAGGCGGCCGGCGAGCTCGCTCGGAGGCGTGACCGGCGCGTGGAGGTGTCGCTGCATGACCAGCGCGCGATCGGGGCCGTCGAAGGGAGGCGCGCCGGTGATGAGCTCGTACGCCAGGATGCCGAGGGCGTAGACATCGATGCGGTGGGCGAGCTGTGGGCGCACGCGAGCGCGGATGTGCTCCGGGGCGAGGTAGGCGGGCGTCCCGTCGATGCGCTTGCCCTGATTCTCGAAGTGGTCGACGGCCTTCACGAGACCGAAGTCGGTCACGCCGATCCGGAAGGCCGGACCCACCACGATGTTGGCGGGCTTCAGATCGCCGTGGACGAGGCCCGCCTCGTGGATGGCCTCGACGCCCATCGCCGTGCCGTCGAGGATCGTCACCACGTCGGTGACTCCGAGGGGCTCGGTCAAGGTGTCGAGCACTCGCGAGAGCGGGTCGCCCTGGAGGTACTGCATCACGAGATAGGCCGTCTTCTCGTGGATGCCGTAGCCGTAGATCGCGGCGACGTTGGGGTGGGTCACCCGAGCCATCGCGCGGGCCTCTCCGAGGAGGTCCTCCGCGTCGCCGCGATGGAGGAACTTGATGGCGACGTCCCGCTGGAGCGTCTCGTCGCGCGCCAGGACGGTGACGCCGAAGCCGCCCTCACCCAGCACCGACTGGACGACGTACTGGTCGCCCACACGGTCGCCAGGCGAGATGCTGGTACGGCCGCCCGCGGGGAGCGCGTCGATGGCTTCGAGCACGGCCAGCGCCGAGGGAAAACGGGCCGCGGGTCGCTTGGCGAGGAGCCGCTCGAAGAGCGGCCGGAGCCCTCGCTCGATCTTCGCCAGGTCGGGGCGCTCCGTGCGGATCCGTTCGATCGCCACCTCCGCTGGATCGTTGGGGGCGATGGCCACCGGAGGATGGCCGGTGAGGTAGCGGTAGACGATGGCCCCGGCACCGTAGAGATCGCTGAGCTCGGTCGCCTGGATGGTCTCCCCGGGCTCGCGTGGGGCGAAGAGCTCGGGGGCCACGAAGCCCGAGGGGGGTGGGGCGGGCCGGGGAATCGGTGGCAGCGCCGCTCCCTCGGGCCCGACTGGCGTCGCCCGACCGGTGGAGAGCAGCGTCAGCTCCGTCTGGGTGCCGTGGCCGCGAACCCAGAGCGTGCCGGGGGTGAGCTCACCGTTGGCGTGGCCGCTCGAATGGAGCGCGTGGAGCGCCGCCATCAGCTGTGAGAGCAGATGCAGCGCCACCGACGCCCGCGGCCGTCGGTCGGCCACCCAGGCGTCGAAAGGCTGGCCGCGGATGCCTTCGAGGACCACGAAGGGGCGAACGGCCGACGAGTGGTCGTCGACGAGCTTGGGGAAGGCGGGGTGGTTCAACGACGCGAGGAGCTGCGCCTCACGGGTGAAGGCCAGCCGCCGAGCGGGGTCGGGCTCGCCTTCCATGACCTTGATGAAGACGGGGGTGTCGGTCTCGTGGTCCACCCCACCGTAGAGCGCGGCCGATGCGTCTGCGAAGACCTTGGCCGTCGACTGATACCGCTCGTAGAAGGCGACGTTGCGCATGGCGCTCGGTCACCAGCCTACACCGCTCGCGCTCAGCCTGCGCGCAACGCCTTGGCGACTTCGACCGCCCCGTAGGTCAGGATCCCGTCGGCGCCGGCTCGCTTGAAGCAGGTGAGGCTCTCCGGCAGGACCTTGGCCCAGTCGAGCCACCCCCGCTCCGCGGCGCCCTTGAGCATCGCGTACTCACCGCTCACCTGGTAGGCGTAGGTGGGTACGCCAAAGCGTTCTTTGACCCGGCGGACGATGTCCAGGTAGGGCATCCCGGGCTTGACCATGACCATGTCCGCGCCCTCTTCGATGTCGAGGGCCACCTCCCGCAGGGCCTCGTCGCCGTTGGCCGGGTCCATCTGGTAGGTGCGCTTGTCTCCCTTGCCGAGGTTGCCGGCGCTGCCGACCGCGTCGCGGAAGGGGCCGTAGAAGGCGGACGCGTACTTGGCGGCGTAGGAGAGAATCGAGACCTCGTGATGGCCGGCCTCGTCGAGGCCGTCGCGGATCGCGCCGATGCGGCCGTCCATCATGTCCGAGGGCGCGATCACGTCGCAGCCAGCGTTGGCCTGGTTCACGGCCTGCTGGATGAGCACGGCGACGCTCTCGTCGTTGACCACGTACCCGTCGCGCACGAGGCCGTCCTGGCCGTGGCTCGTGAAGGGATCGAGCGCGACGTCGCAGACGATGCCGATGTCGGGGATGGCTTCCTTGAGCTTGCGGACCGCGCGGCAGACGAGGTTGTTCGGGTCGAACGACTCCTCGGCGCCGTCGGTCTTCTTCTCGGCGGGGACGACCGGGAAGATCGCCACCGCGGGAATGCCGAGCTCGGCGGCCTCACCGACGGCATCGACCATCGGGCCCAGGCCGAGGCGCTCGACGCCAGGCATCGAAGGGATGGGCTCGGTTCCATCGAGCTCGTGCACGAAGAAGGGCCAGATCAGATCGTCCGCCGTGAGGGTGTGCTCGCGAGTGAGCCGGCGGGACCAATCGTGGCGGCGATTGCGCCGCATGCGGGTGCGCGGGAAGGGCATGGCCGGGAGAATGTATGATGCCGCGCCATGAAGCGAGCGTTGGCCAAGGGCACCTGGGTGATCACGGGCGCGGCGAGCGGTTTCGGCCGCGAGTTCGCGCAGCGGCTGGCCGATCGAGGAGAGCCGCTGGCCCTCTGGGACCGCGACGTGGCGGGGGCTCGCGAGACCCAGCGGAGCATCGCGCGGACACGGAGCGCGGTGATCGAGGTCGACGTGACCGACCCGGAGTCGGTCACGCGAGCGGCGGCGGCGACGCGCAGCGAGCTGGGGGCGGTGGCGCACGCGATCCACTGCGCGGGGGTACTCCGGGTGGGACCGGCGAGGAGCGTCTCGGCCGCGGACTACGCGCTGATGATGAACGTGAACTACCTCGGCTCGGTGCACGTGGCTCAGGCGCTCTTGCCGCAGCTCGAGGAAGCGCAAGGTGGCCGCGCGACGCTCATGCTGACCGCGAGCGTCGCCGGTCTGCGGGGGTTCCCAGAGCTCGCGGGGTACTCGGCGAGCAAGTTCGCGGTGGTGGGTTTCGGCCAGGCGCTCCGCGACGAGCTGGCCGGGACTCGCGTGGACGTGAAGGTCCTCTGCCCGCCACCGGGGGACACGCCCATGGTCCGGAACCTCCCGAAGGTGCCGCCGATCTACAAGCTCTCGAAGCTCTACACCGCGGCGGAGATCGTGGGCGCGACCCTGAAGCAGCTGGAGTCCAAGGACTGGCTCATCCTGGTCGACCCCGGCAGCAAGGTCCTACACGCGGTCGATTCGGTCCTGCCAGGCGTCGTCGACCGCATCATCCGCCTCGCCGCGCGCTGACCCAACGACGACGATCGTCCCCGGGTTCGACGACATCTGGTAAGAGCGGGGGATGGTGCATGAGCGTGCAGGGAAGCGGGCAGAGGCGAGCGAGCTCGTCGACGTTCCGGCGTTGATCGCGGCCTACTACACGATCCAGCCCGACCCGCGAGAGCGAGGGGAGCGGGTGAGCTTCGGGACCAGCGGGCACCGGGGCTCGGCACCGAAGGCCTCGTTCAACGAGGCGCACCTGCTCGCGGTGGCGCAGGCGGTCTGTGACCACCGCAAGGCGCAGGGCATCGATGGGCCGCTCTACGTCGGCCAGGACACGCACGCGCTGAGCACACCGGCGTGGATCTCGGTGGTGGAAGTGTTGGTCGCCAATGGGGTCGACGTGCGGGTCGCTGCGACCCCCTACACGCCGACGCCGGCGGTCTCCTTCGCGATCCTCGAGCACAACCGCGGACGCGAGAAGGGGTTCGCGGACGGCATCGTCATCACACCGAGCCACAACCCACCGGGCGACGGCGGCATCAAGTACGACCCGCCGCACGGTGGCCCGGCAGGCGGAGAGCTCACGGCCGACATCGAGGACCGCGCGAACGAGTACCTCGCGGGCAAGCTCGACCAGGTCTTCCGCGTGCCCATCGCTCGAGCTCGGCTCGCGATCACCGAGCACGACTTCGTGACTCCCTACGTCGAGGCGCTGGGCGAGGTGATCGACATGGAGGCGATCGCGAGCTCCGGCCTGAGGCTCGGGGTGGACCCGATGGGTGGCGCAGGTGTGGGCTACTGGGCTCCGATCGCCGAGCGCTGGAAGATCGACCTGACCGTCCTCAACCCCGAGGTGGATCCGACCTTCCGCTTCATGACGTTGGACCACGACGGCGTGATCCGAATGGACTGCTCGTCACCCTACGCCATGGCCTCGTTGGTCGCGCGCGCCGGCGACTACGACCTCTGCGTCGGCAACGACACCGACTACGATCGCCACGGCATCGTCGCCGCCGGGTCGCTGATGGCACCCAACGACGTGCTGGCCGTGGCCGTCGACCACCTGCTTCGGACGCGGCAGTGGGACGGCAAGGGAGTCGGCAAGACGGTGGTCACGAGTGGCATGCTCGACCGGGTCGCCAAGGACCACGGCCGCCAGGTGGTCGAGACCCCCGTGGGCTTCAAGCACTTCGTCGACGGCTTGATGGCCGAGTCGATCGGCTTCGGCGGTGAGGAGAGCGCCGGGGCGACCTTCCTCCGCAAGGACGGCCGGACCTGGACCACCGACAAGGACGGCTTCGTGATGGACCTGCTCCTGGCCGAGGTCATGGCGACCGGCGGCAAAGACCCACAGGCCGTCTACGACGGGCTGGCGGAGCGCTTCGGTCGGCCGACCTATCGCCGGGTGGACGCCCCGGCGACGCCGGAGCAGAAGGCGGCCCTCAAGGCCCTCGGGCCGAGCGCGGTGACCGCCGAGAAGCTCGCCGGTGAGGCGATTCAGTCGGTGCTGACGGAGGCCCCGGGGAACGGCGCCGCCATTGGTGGGCTGAAGGTGGTGGCCGAGAGCGGCTGGTTCGCGGCGCGGCCGAGCGGGACCGAAGCGATCTACAAGATCTACGCCGAGAGCTTTGGCGGCGAGGCGCACCTGAGCGCGCTGCTCGAAGAAGCCCAGGCGATCTGCCAGGCCGCGTTCGACGGCGGCTGAAGGGAAGCCCAACCGTCCCGGGTCGGGGTTGCGCTCCAACGGCCGACCGCCGATCCTCTGCCGGATGGTCGAACGGCCAACGGTGAAGCCGCCGCGGAGTGGCCAAGAAGCCGAGACTCGCGAGGATCCGTGGGTCGGACGGCAGATCGCCGGCCGCTATCGGATCGAGCGTGCCCTCGGCGAGGGTGGCATGGGGAGCATCTTCCTCGCCGAGCACCTGACGCTGGGCCGAAAGGTCGCGCTCAAGGTCCTTCTCGAGGAGCTCGCCCAGAAGGAGTCGATCAAGAAGCGCTTCGAGCGCGAGGCGAGGACCCTCTCGGCGCTGCATCACCCCAACATCGTCGCCGTGAGCGACTACGGGGTGGACGGCGAGACCCGCTTCATCGTGATGGAGCTGGCCAAGGGCGAGGACCTGGCCAAGGCGCTGGAGGCGAACCGCCCCACACCCGAGCAGGCCTACGAGGTCTTCCGCCAGCTCCTCCGGGGGGTCGGCCACGCGCACGCCGAGGGGCTGGTCCACCGGGACCTCAAGCCCTCCAACGTGATGGTCCGCTTCCTCGGCGACGGCTCGATCCACGTGCAGGTGCTCGACTTCGGCCTGGCTCGCTTCGACGACGATTCGGCCCGCGGCGGCCCCCAGCTCACCCGCGCGGGCGCCATCCTGGGCACCCCCGCCTACATGGCGCCGGAGCAGGCGTCGGGGGAGGGAGCCATCCCCGCGTCCGACACCTATGCGGCCGGGCTGATCCTCTACGAGATGCTCGCCGGCCGCCGCCCCTTCGACCACCGGGAGCCCACGGCGCTCCTGCGCGCCCACCTGATGGAGGAGCCGCCGCCGCTCGGCCAGGTCGCGGCCCATCTGACCGTGCCGCCGGAGCTCGAGGCCTTCCTCGCGAAGGCGCTGGCCAAGGACCGACACACCCGCTTCACGAACGCGGGAGAGATGCTCCAGGCGTTCGAGCGACTCCCGGTCCCGACCGAGCGGGCGTCCCATCCATCGAGTGGTCTCACCGTCGGCCCTGGTCTGACGATCGCCAGCGGGAAGCACGCCGCGCAGACCCTGATGAAGGCGGGCAAGCAGGTCCCCAAGGTCGTGTGGATCGCCGGCGCCGGCGGTCTGGCGGTCGTGGCGATCTTGGTCTTTCTCATCGTCGACTGGAACGGCCCCGACACCCCTTCCGTGACGCCGCCGATCGCGCGCCCCGCCGTACCGACGGCCATGAATCCGGCCACGATGAATCCCGCGACCATGGCGCCGACGATGGAAGCCACGCCGAACATGGAGGCGGCAACGATGGCCGCCACGCCGTCGATGGAAGCCACGCCGTCGATGGAGGCGAGCGCCAGTCCGTGGAGCTGGCAGGGGCAGCTCCCCCGCGAAGTGCAGGCAGCGCACGTGCGCTTGATGCGCTCGAGCCGCCGGCTCCCGCGGAGCATCGAAGGCCAGCTCCTCCGCTACTCGCGTCGAAACCCGGAAGACCCCCGCCCGCACCTCCTGCTGGGGCGCTCCTATGGCAACGGCCGAGCGCTGACCGACGCGGTCGGCGAGTATCGCGACGCCTACGAGCGGGACCCGAACATGCGACACGATGCGTCGATGAAGGATCACCTGGTGGAGGCATCGATCGCCAACACGGGCCGACTTCGGAGCGCCGCGCAGTCCTTGATCACCACCGCGTACAGCCGAAGCGAGATCCAGAGCGTGATCCAGGCGCGGATGAGCAGCGCCAACCGCGACGAACGACGCCGACTCGAGCAGCTGCAGAGTCAGCTGCGCTGAATTCGCTCAGAGGCGGGCGAGGAGCTTCTCGGCGAACACCTCCGGGTGCTCGCGGTGCATGAAGTGCCCGCCAGGCATCGTCTCTACGGCGTAGTCCGCCGAGTAGAAGCGCGCAGCGCTCTCGTAGTTGTCGACGTCGACGATGGGGTCGTCGGTTCCGGCGAAGCTGATCGTCGGCACGTCGATGGTGCCGATGTGGTCCGGCGGAGAGAGCGGCATCTTGCGGTAGTAGCCGAAGGCCGCGTTCAACGCCTCGGGGTGCGAGAAGCACTCGCGCACGGGCGCGAGCTCCTGGTTCGTGAGCTCCCAGGTCGGCGACCAGCGCAGGCAGAGCGGCGTAAGCGCGGCGAACTCGTTCTTGGCGAACCGACCCGGCGCCCCGGGCATCTTGAACGCGAAGAAGTGCCGGACGGTCCACAGCTTGCTCAGCTGTGGCTTCAGCGAACGGGGGTGGGGGATGCCGATGGTGACGAGCCGATCGATGCGCTCGGGTGCGAGCGCGGCTGCGCCGTAGGCAGCGCTCGCGCCCCAGTCGTGACCGATGAGGAGGGCGCATCGTCCATCGTCGCCGAGCACGTCGATCAGCGCGAGCGCGTCCTCGGCGAGGGTGCGCTGGTCCGCGTCTTCCGCCGGCGCTTCGGTCGGGTGGTAGCCGCGGGTCCAAGGCGTGACCACGCGATAGCCGGCCCTCGCCAGGCGCGGCCGGAGGTGGTCCCAGCTGTGGGGCGTATCGGGGAACCCGTGGAGCGCGAGTGCGAGCGGTCCCTCGCCTTCTTCGAGGTACGCGAAGCGGAGTCCGTTGGCCTGAACGGTGCGCGGCTCGGGGCGATCACTCATGGCTGGGACATGGACGCACCACGGAGCGGGGTCAATTCCCTCTATACTCGCTGCGGATGGAGGGAGCGCTCACCGAGGCCGACGCCCGCGCGAAGCTGAAGGCGACCGGCATCGCCGAGACGGAGCTCGCGGTGGCCGCGACGATTCGGCCGATCGGTGGCGACGAGTCACTCAACGAGACCCTCGCGGCCCCACCGAGCGCCAGCTCCGAGTCGCGCCCGCTCCCACGGATCACCGTGGACCTGCGGGGGAGCCAACCGGCCACGGGCGGTGCAGCGGGGGACCTCCGGAGCGCCGACCTCGAGGTCCGCGGGATCATCGGCGAGGGCGGCATGGGGCGCGTGTTCCTGACGCGACAGCACTCGCTCGACCGCGACGTGGCGGTGAAGACGGCAAAGGACGGCGCCCCCGAGTCCGCGCGCGAAGCGCTCCTCTTCGAGGGGCGCATCACCGGTCAGCTCGAGCACCCCTCGATCGTCCCCGTCCACGCGCTCGGCCTCGACTCCGCCGATCGACCGGCGCTGGTGATGAAGCGGATCGAGGGCGTGTCCTGGGACGAGCTCCTGGCGGACCCGAGCCACGAAGGATGGGACGGTTGGGAGGGCTCTCCGGAGAACCGCCTCCCGGGCCACCTGCAGATCCTCATGCAGGTCTGCAACGCGGTGCATTTCGCGCACAGCCGCGGGATCGTACACCGCGATCTCAAGCCCGAGAACGTGCTCATCGGTCGCTATGGCGACGTCTACGTCGCCGACTGGGGCATCGCGACGGAGACTGGCGAAGACACGAACGGCCGACTGTGCGGAACCCTCGGCTACATGGCGCCGGAGATGGCGGCCGGCGGCGTGGTGGACGAGCGCACCGACGTCTACTTGCTCGGCGCGGTCCTCCACGAGCTCCTGACCGGGGAGCTTCGCCACGACGCCCGAACCAGCGTCGAGGCGCTGCTCCACGCGCACGCCTCCGAGCCGGCGCGCTACGACCTCGACGTGCCAGAGGAGCTGGCCGACCTGACGAACCGTGCGTGCGCGAAAGACCCGAGCGCCCGACCGCAGACCGCGAAAGCGTTCCGCCGAGCGCTGCTCGACTTCCGCGAACACGAAGACTCGGTGCACCTGACGGAACGCGCGAAGGAACGGCTCGAGTCGCTCGAGGAGCTGCTCGCCCTCGATGCTCCGGATGACGCCCAACGGCGCGCGATCGACGAGCGCTTCGCCGAGGTCCGCTTCGCGCTGGAGCAGGCGCTCCAATCATGGCCGGAGAACGTGACGGCGAAGGCGACTCAGGAATGGCTGGACCAGCTGCTCGCCGACCGGCGGGCCAAGGCCGAGGCCCTCGAAGCCTTCGCTCGGGAGCGGGACCCGAACGTCGGCACGCGGTCGAGGGCCTTCGCCCTGAGCATCCTCGCCGTCTTCGGCGTGATCATGCTGATCCTCGTGTCCGTGAAGGAAGGCAGCGCCACGCCGCTCGAGACGGTCGGGTACGGCGGACTCCTGGTCGGTTTGCTCGTCGTGCTGGTGGTGGCGTTGCGACGGGAGGTGCTGACCAACACCTTCAGCCGTCAGCTGATCGGCATGCTCTTCATCGCCGCGACTCTGGTCATGGTCCCGCGAGTAGTCTCGATCTGGATACCGATCGATCTGGTCCACGTGCTCGCGTCCAACAGCTTCACGCTCGCAGGCATCTGCTTCATGGGCGGCCTCACGCTCCTGCGTTGGGTCACGTGGATCGGCCTGGTGATGCTCGCGGCGGGCATCGCGATGCTCCTCGTCCCCGACGAGGCGTTGAGGCTCTTCGGCGTCGGGACCGCGGCCTCGATCGTGCTCGCGGCGGTGATGGCGCGTGTGGCGCCGGGCGGCTGAGCCCTAGCTCGCGGCAGCGAGCGACTGGATGCGCCCGATCATCGAGTGCAGGCCGTTGCTGCGGCCGGGGCTCAGGTGCTTGTCGAGCTCGAGCTCCGCGAGGACCGCCTTGGCGTCCAGCGCCTGAACCTCCGCCGGCGTCTTGCCGCCGAAGATCATGAGCACCAGCGCGACGAGCCCGCGGACGATGTGCGCGTCGCTGTCCGCGAGGAAGTGGAGCTTCCCATCGTCCTGGGTGCTACCCACGAGCCAGACCTGGCTCATGCAGCCCTTCACCTTGTGCTCGTCGACCTTGAGCTCGTCGGGCATCGGCTCGAGCTCCGCCCCGAGCTCGATCAGGTAGCGATACTTCTCCGTCCAATCGTCGAGGAAGGCGAAGGTCTCGCGGACGTCGTCGAGGGTCTGCACGCCGGTGGGTTAACACTCCCCCGGCTCGAACGCTATCGGGCACTACCGGACGGAGCGGGGGTCGAGCGACTCGAGCTCGAAGAGCGGCACATCCGTGTCGCAGGGGAGGAAGAGACCGCCGCCGACGGCGATGAACTTTCCGGCCAGTGCTTGCCAGTACCACTTGCCGGTGCGGAGGTAGACCTCGTCGTCGGTCCGCGAGCGGTCGCAGGCGATCTCCAGATCCTGCTGGGTCAGCACCTCGAGATAGAGCGCGGTCTTGGTCAGCGCGTGCAGCCGCCCGATGGCGGCCTCGGCTTCCCCGTCGTCGAGGTACTGGAGCACGCCCTGACAGATGACGAGGTCGGCGGGTTCGCCCTCGTAGTCGATGACCGAGCCCCGCTCCCACCCGAGCTTCTCGCAGAGGTAGGGGCTCCACTCGACACCGCGGTAGCTCGCCTCGGGGGCGTGCTCCGTGACGACCGACTTCCAGTGGCCGAAGCCGCAGCCGAGGTCGAGCGCGGAGTCCACGTCGACGTGGAGGTAGTCCAGATAGGCGAAGACGAAGTCGCCGAGCAGCGTGACCGCCTCCTGGTCGGAGGCGCAGCTGTCGGGGTCTTCGTAGTGCCGCTGGTAGTACGCGGCGTCGAACTCTTCGGGGGCCCGTTTCAAGGTGGCGGAGGGTACGCGAACTGAGCGCATCTCAAAACCCATCGGGGCCGCGTAGCGGCGGCGAGGGGCTCGAGATGCGCTCGAGCTCAGCGGACCATGCTGCAGCCGAGGTCGATGTCGACGCGACCGTCGAGGGCCATCAGCTCGGTGCAGGTGGTGTCGCAGAGCTCGATGCGCTCGGATGCTTCCGCGTAGTTCCAGCCGCCAGAGGCGCAGGTGCCGGTGCCGTCGCGCGGGATGACACGGAGTGGCCCGGCATCCTCTTCGAAGAGGACGGTGAAGTCTTCTTCGCGGTACGTGATGCCTGGCGGCGGCGGGGTCGGCAGCCGGTAGCCGCAGGGGATCGGGATGCGGACCGCGATCTCCTCGGTGAGCGGCGGGAGCAGCCGCGACCAGTCTTCCTCGCAGATGCTGAGCTTGATGCCGCCGGTCTCGTCGCTGAGGTAGTACCACTCGTAGCCGGGGCTGTAGGCGAAGCCGCTGCTGTGCACGCACGCGCCGCTGGGGTTGGCGGGGCTGGGCCGAATCCGCTCGGAGGCGACCGAGTGGAACGTGAAGTCGTGGCCGAGCAGGTCGGTCATCGTCTCGAGGAAGACCTCGCCGTCACCCACGTTCGCGTCGTCGTCGGTGATGCCGACGAAGTGCGTGATGGCGTCCGGCCGGAGCCATCGTGAGTAGGTGTCGAACTGCGAGAGGAGCTTGAAGAGGCCGTCGTGAGAGTTCACGCGCTCACCGACTGGGTAGAAGCGGCCGCTGAAGGCGGGCGGCGGCGTGGGCGCGAACCCCTCCTGGGTCACGAAGATCACGTGGGCGTCCACGTTGGCGGCGGAGAGACCGCTCCAGAAGATCTCCATGTTGGAGCGCATGTTCTCGATGTCGTCGAGCATGCTGCCCGAGTTGTCGATCACGAAGATGATGTCGACCGGGATCGACGCTTCACGGGTGGTCACGCGGATGGAGTCCGGGCACTCGGGGACCCACATGTCCGGGTCGGTGTACATGTCCGTGCCCATGTCGACGGTCATGTCGGGCTGGATCGCGCCGTCCATCGGGGTCGTCGCGTCGAAGGTGATCGACCCGTCGCGAGGGCGCTCGACCTGGCCGATGTCGAGGTCCGTCTTGGCGCCGCAGCCAGCGACGATGGCCGCCATGCAGGCGAACGGAAGCCAAGTGAGGCTCGTTCTGGCATCATCGGGAGACTGATTCTTCATGTTCTCGCCAAGCACACTGGAGAGTTAGCAAGCCCAATGCCAGCGTCAACCAGCAGTGATTCCAGTGGGTTCCCCTGGGGCGTAGGGACAAAAGTGCTCGCTAGCACGGTGTTCCCGACCGATTCCGTGCATATCCTGACGCCGCGAGGTTGCGTGGGCTGATGGCGATGAGCGGGGTGGACGAGGTGGAGCCGAGCTCGCCCGAAGGGGCGATGCAGCCCCTCGCCCCGCGCTGGGTCGGCGAGTACGACGTGCTCGCCTCGCTCGGGAAGGGAGGGGCGGGGGAGGTCTTCCTGGCGCTCCGCCGAGGTCCCCACGACTTCCGGAAGCTGGTCGTGCTGAAGCTTCTTCACGCCCACTTCGAGGATGACGAAGAGGTCGTCGAGATGTTCCTCGACGAGGCGAGACTGGCCGGCCGGCTCGACCACCCGAACATCGCTCAGACGCTCGAGGTGGGGGTCTCGGGGGACCGCCACTACATGGTCATGGGCTACCTCGAGGGGATCGGTCTCGACCGCCTCCTCGCGACGCTCGGTCAGCGCCACGAACGATTGGCGCCGGAGCTCGCGGCCTTCATCGCCCAGGAGGTCTTGGCTGGGCTGCACTACGCGCACGAGCTCAAGGACCACGACGGTTCGCCGCTCGAAGTGGTCCACCGGGACGTGTCGCCATCGAACGTCTTCCTGTGCTGGGACGGGACGGTGAAGCTGATCGACTTCGGCATCGCGAAGGCAGCGATTCGACGGGCGAACACCGACTCGGGAGTGATCAAGGGCAAGTGGGGCTACGTCGCGCCAGAGCACGCGACGGGCGACGGCACGGATCGCCGGGCCGACGTGTGGAGCACTGGCGTCGTTCTCTGGGAGAGCCTCACGGGCAAGCGACTCTTTCCCAACCTGAACGATGTCACGACGCTCCAGGCGTTGGTGGCCGGCGACCTGCAACCGCTCGAAGAGCACGCGCCCGACGCCCCCGAGGCGCTCGCGACGGTGGTGAACCGAGCGCTGCAACACGATCCCGACGACCGCTACGACAGCGCCCGGGCAATGAGCGAGGACCTGCGGGCGTACTTCGCAGACCGAGCGCAGCCGGTGCGACGGGAGGACCTGGCGGATCTGCTCGGCGATCTCTTCGAGGGCGAACGCGAGCGTCAGCAGGTGCTGCTGGCGGAGCTGGTCGACGGCGCGCTCGCGGTCAGCCGAACGGGCTCGTTCGGCGTGAGTCAGGCGAAGGCGCCGCTCTCCGACCCGCCGCCGGAGCGCCCGCCACCGGAGCCCGCACCAGGGTGGCGCATGCCGCTCCTGCTCGCCGCCGCGGCGATCGCGACGCTGACGATGATCACGGTGGGCGGCGTGCTGAGCGACGACGAGAGCGTCGAGGCGGGGGAAGCGGACGAGAGCGGCGGTGATCGGGAGGTAGAGGCGGAGACGGAGGTCGGTGATCGGGAGCCGGAGGCGGCT
>CAYXAP010000001.1:390557-426269 GCA_964462035.1 uncultured Sandaracinus sp. | reverse complement strand
TGATCGGGAGGTAGAGGCGGAGACGGAGGTCGGTGATCGGGAGCCGGAGGCGGCTGTCGGCGAGCGGCCGTCGGAGCCGGAGGCGGTTCTCGGCGAGCGGCCGTCGGAGCCGGAGGCGGTTCTCGGCGCGCGGCCGTCGGAGCCGGAGGCGGTTCTCGGCGAGCGGCCGTCGGGGTCGGCGTCGGAGTCGAGATCGGCGTCGGCGTCGGGGTCGACGTCGGAGTCGGCGTCGGAGTCGGAACCGACGGCCGAGGCGGACCCAGAAACCGCCGACCTGGAGGCCGAAGCGCCCGGTCTCCTCTCCCTCGACACGATTCCGTGGTCCGAGGTCCGGCTCGGCGACCAGGTCCTCGGCGTGACGCCGCTGCGGGACGTGGAACTCCCACCGGGCGACCACGAGCTGACCTTCGTCAATCCGGAGGCCGGCATCCGCCGGACCTACACGGTGCGCATGGTCTCGGGCGAGTCCACGAGGCGGCGAGTCCCGCTCCGTTGAGCTAGTGTCCTGACGATGGAGGCGGCACTCCGGGGGCTCGGACTCGCGATCGCGATCGCGATCATCATCACGTCGGCTGCCAGCGCCCAGGCGCCGCTACCCGTGGCACCGGCGACCACACGGGTCGGCCACGTCGACCGGGTCGAGAAGCACGAGCTGATCCTCGACCTCGGCTCGAACGAAGGTGTCAGCCGGGGTGACTCGGTGGAGATCGCGACCCGCGACGGCTCCATCGTGCTGCAGATCATCGGCGCCCTACCCGACTCCTCACGAACCATCCGGCCGATGGGCGTCGAGGTCGAGGAGGGCGCCGCCGTTCGGCTCACCGCCGCGAGGGCGACCGTGACTCGAAGCGTCCCCGAGCGCGCGAGCTACTTCGGCTTCGACACCCGAGTCTTCGCCCTGCCTTCCCTGTCGGTGTCGGACGGCGGGGGCTTCTTTGCCGACATCCGGCTGCGCTATCGCGCCAGCGTCCCGCTCGAGGTGCAGGCCCGGCTCTCTCCGCTCGGCTTCGGGTTCGGCGACCTCGGGCGCGTGAGCGTGGGGCACTCCGAGATCGGTCTCGGTTACGACCACCGGGTCTTCGGTTTCGGGGTCACGGTGGGCGCCACCATCACCGAGGTGGACGACGACGATGGCTTCGGCACGTATCGCACGACGCTCGGGTTCTCGACCGGCGTGAACCTCCGTGTCGGCGCGCGCGACGGGCTCCACGCCGAAATCGGCGTGAGCTACGGCTACACGCCGAACGGCTTCGAGTGGGTCTACGCGCGCTTCGACGCCGCGGTGCCGCTCAAGACCGGCTTCTGGCTGGTCTTCACGACGAGCGGCGGCCGCACGCGACACGGCATGGGCGCGATCGGCTTTCGCGCGCTGCTCCGAGGCTCGGCCGGGCCGGGCTCGCTCTTCTTCACCGGCTACTTCGGCGGCGCGGGGATCCTCCGGCCGGGCGCGTTCGACGTCTACGCCGGTCCGATGTTCGGGCTCGGCCTCGAGGCCCGATTCTGAGCCGCTAGCGGAGCGTCATCGACGACGAGACCCGTGGCGACCGGACGATCGCCGCGCGCTCGTCGATCTCCGCCCGGAGCGCGAGGAACGCGGGGCTCCGACGAAGCGGGTCCAGACACGGCGAGCGGTCCATCCAATCGATGTCCGCGAGGCCGAGCTGACTGGCGGCCTCGATGGCCTGCAGCGCTTCGGGGTGGTGGCCCCGCAAGCTGTGGAGATCGGCCTCGAACTGGTGGACCACGCCGAGGAAGCGCGCGTTGGTGACCGCCGCCAGCTGCTGGCGCAGCTCGGCCAGCGCTCCCTTCGGCTCTTCCCCCAGCGCGAAGCGCGCGAAGAGGGCGGCCGCCGCGTGGTTCAATCCCGGGCCGGCACCCTCGACCGCCGCGATGCGCCGGAGGGTCGCCTCGTCGCCACGCCAGAACGCGGTGCGCACGCCGACCATCCGCGCTGGCACGCCGCCGCCGCTGTCTCGCGACTCGATGCTCCGTTGGAGGACCTCGGCTTCCTCGTAGCGCCCGCTCAGGATGTAGTGCCGCGCGAGCATGATCTCGCTGCCCTCGGCGCCCGCGGGGTCGAGCTCGCAGGCGAGCTTCAATCGCTTCTCGCCGTCGTTCAGCACGCCCGCCTCGAGCTGCAGCGAGCCGAGGTAGTGGTGCGCGAGCGCCAAGGTGGGCGCGATGCGGAGAGCCTCCAGCAGACTCTCGACGGCACGGGTCGTGTCCATCGCCTGGGTGGCGAGCACGGCCTTCGCGAGCTGGGTGTCGGCTCGGTCCGGGGCGATGCGCATCGCACGGTCGATGCTCGCCTCGGCCTCGGCCCACGCGTCGACGCCGTCGTGCACCGCCGCGGTGAACGTGCGGCGGGCAGAGACGAGCGCGTGCAGGGCGTAGGCGGCCCCGAAGTCGGGCGCGAGGGCGATGGCGTCTTCGAGGCCAGTGGGGTCCAGTCGATTGAATCCGTCGGCGGTGAGTGAACGGCGTGCTTGGTAGTAGAGCCGCAGCGCCTCTTCGGGAACCGAGCCTTCGCGGCGCGCGCCGAGCTCGATTCGCAATGCCTCGGCGATCCGCTGGCTGATGGTCTCCTGCAGCTCGAAGACGTCCTCGAAGTCCCCCGCGAAGCGCTCGCTCCAGAGCTGGGCGTTGGTCTCGGTCTCCGTGAGGCGGGCAGTGATCCGAATCGACGCACCGCGTCGCTGGACCGTACCGCCCACCACGTGGTCCGCACCGAGCGACGCGAGCTCGCTGGGCGCCGCACGCGGACCGAGCGAGCTCGTCGCACCGAAGCTGAGCACGCGAGCGCCGCGGGTCCGGCTCAAGACGTCGACGAGCTCTTCGGCGACGCCCTCACCGAGGTAGTCGGAATCCGCGTCCCCTCGGTAGCCGAAGGGCAAGACCGCCAGCGACCTCTCACCCAGCGGCGCCGGGAGCCGGTGGCGTGGGGCGGCGTCGCCGGCCTTCCACCGCTCGAGCGCAGCGCGGACCGCCTCGGCGCTCTCCGGTCGGTCGGCAGGCTCGCGCGCCATCATCCGCAGCACGAGCTCGACGAGGGGCACCGGGAGCTCCGGCACGTGCCGACGCGGGTCGATGGGCCGTTCCGAGAGTCGCGCCACCGCGATCGCCATCGCCGTCGTCCCCTCGAAGGGCACCGCCGCCGTGAGCATCTCGTAGAGCATCACGCCGAAGGCGTAGAGATCGGTCCGCCCGTCGATGGCCCCGCTGCGGAGCTGCTCGGGCGCCATGTAGAGCGGCGTCCCGAGGATGTCGACGTCGCCGGTCAGCCGAGCGTCCGCCGGACCGTCGTTCGAGCGGGCGATGCCGAAGTCGGTGATGACGATCCGCCCACCCTCTTCGACGAGCACGTTGCCCGGCTTGAGATCGCGGTGGACGATTCCCGCGGCGTGAGCGGCGGTCAGCCCCTGGGCCACCGAGAGCGCGATCTCGACGACCTCTTCCGGTGGCATTGCACCACGCTCCTCGAGGAGGTCCTCGAGGCTCTGCCCGCGCACGAGCTCCATCGTCAGGAAGGGCATGTCCCCGTCCACGCCGAGGTCGAAGGTGCGACCGACGTTCGGGTGGGTCACCCGACGGGAGAGGCGCACCTCCTGGACGAAGCGCTCGCGCAGTCGCTCGCTGGCGCCGAGGAGGCGCTTGAGCGCGACGGTCTCGCCGAGCTGGGTGTCGCGGACCTCGTAGACCTCGCCCATGGCGCCGGCACCGAGCAGTCGAACCACCTCGTAGCGGTCGGCGATCAGCCCACCGAGCGCGTAGTCCCCCGAGTGCGCGACCGCGAGCGTGTCTCGCAGCGCGTCGTCTCGATCCTCACCCATCGGGACCAGGCTACCCCAATCCGGGGTCGAGCGAAGCCCCCGCGAGCCGCGCCAGCGCCGCGGCGACCGCGGTCTCCGACCGAAGAACGTGGCGCCCGAGCCGAAGCGGCCGAAAGCCGTGCTCCTCGAGCAGCAGGGCCTGCTCGCTCTCGGTGAAGCCGCCTTCCGGACCGATCGCCACCGCCACCGACCCCTCACCGACTGCCACGCTCCGCTGGCCGCGCGCGAGCGCGACCAGCCGGAGGTCGACGTCGACCGCGGCAGCCTCCGCCAGCGGAATCGGCGAATCGATGGTCGGGCAGGTCGCGCGCTCGCACTGCCGGGTCGCCTCCAGCGCGATCCGGCGCCAACGCTCCAGCTTCGAGGTGCTCGGCGAACGCGGCGTGCGTTCGGCGAGCGCCAGCACGATGCGGTCGACCCCGAGCTCGGTGGCCATCCGCACGCCGGTGTCGACCGCGGGTGCCTTCGGCAGTCCCCAGAGCAGCACCCGCGGAGGCGCCTCGGCCGCTGCGGTCCACGCGCGATGAACGAGCGCCCTTCCCCCGGCGACGAGCTCGGCCTCGGCGAGGTGGCCTTCCCCGTCGAAGAGCTCGACCCGGGCGCCGATCTCGAGCCGCAGGACCTTCGCGTGCTTCCGTGCTTCCGGATCCAACGAGACCGTCTCGCCGACCTCGGCGTGGGCCGGCCCGAAGAGCCGCCTCATCGGATCGTGACGGCCCGCCATCCGCCGTCGGCGGTGATGGTGGCCTCGGCGTCGGGCAGCTCGGCGGTCAGGGCCGCGGCGACCTCTTGCTCCTGCCCTTCCAGGATGCCGCTCATCACCAGCGTCCCGCCCGGCGTGACCCGCTTCGCGAGCTCCGGCGCCATCCCGATGAGGATCGGTGCCTGAATGTTCGCGAGGACCAGGTCGAAGGTGCCCTCGATCGACTCGAGCGGATCGGTGGAGGCGGTGACGCGATCGCCCACGCCGTTGATCTCCGCGTTCTCGATCGTGGTCGGCACGGCGCTGTCCTCGACGTCGATGCCGATCGCTCGATCGGCGCCGAGGAGCAACGCGGCGATCGCGAGGATCCCGCTCCCGCACCCGACGTCGAAGACGGACTCGCCGCCCTTCACGCTCGCCTCGATCGCCCGCAGGACGAGCCGCGTGGACTCGTGCAGACCGCTGCCGAACGCGCCACCGGGGTCGATGGTGAGCACCACCCGGTCGCCGGCGTCTTCCGGTACGTCGCGCCACGACGGACGCAACAGGAGCCGCTCGCCGATGGGCGTGATCTGGAAGTGCTCCTTCCAGGCGTCGCGCCACTCGTCACCGACGATCACCTCGACCCGTCCGTCGACCTCGCCGGCGACGCGTTCCGCGTCGGCTTCGTCCGCGAAGCTCGCGACGAGCAGGGTGCGACCGGGGCCGCTCGAGCCGTTCATCGTGCTCTCGTCGCGCTCCTCGACCCCCTGGGCGCCGAGCTCCCAGAAGCGATCGATCGCGAGCTCCGCCTCCGGCGATGGAACCTCGAGGTGCACGAAGGGATAGCGAGGGGCCTCGCTCATGGTCACTCTCCGATGCTGATCACGAAAGTGCCCTGCGTCTCCGAGGGCCCTCCGTCGTCGCGCGTGAGAAGCACCGCCGTGGTCACGGCGCCACCGACGACGACCACGCCGAGGATGGTCCAGAACCACCACTTGCCGAGGATGCCGCTGTCGCCCTCGCCTTCGACGGCGATGCGGAGCGGCGCGGCGACATCACCGCGGGAGGCGACCGGGAGGTTGTTCGCGTCGAGGCCCTCGAAGTAGTACTCGACCAGCGGCGGAGCCACGTCGTCACCGGGGATGGTCGCAACGTACTCGCCATCGACCATCTGAGTGTCGAGGCGCCGATAGACGTCCGAGGTGCCCTGCCGATAGGCGAGGACCACCGACTCGATCCGACCGCTCGGGTCGTCGAGGCTGGCTCGGAGCTCGACCGACTCGCCCGGGTCCGCCTGGGGAGGCGAGGTGTGCTCGATCGTCGCGGGCGACGGCGGCGCGCTGCCGGGTCGGCCTTCCGCCTCCCAGCGCTCGCGGACCCCGGAAAAGAACTCGCGGAAACGCGGCGACACGCTGGCGTCGGGCTCGAAGGCCGGGACGATCGCCAGCAGCGACCGGTAGGCACCCTCGGCCTCCGCCTCGCGGCCGAGGCTCAAGTAGGTGAACGCCAGAAAGGTGTAGATCCGCGCCCGCTGCTCGTCGGTGTTGCCCGCCCGGACCAGCGCCGCGGAAAGGGTCTGGAGCGCCTCTTCGTAGCGGAGCTCGTCGTACTGGTCAGCGCCCTCCTGGATCAGCGGGTTGTCGCGCTGCGCCATGGCAGGCGCGGCCGTCGCCAGGCAGAGGAGGGTGGCCAGGACGAAGAAAGCACGCATGGCGCCGGAGAATACCAGAAAGCCCGCGCCGCGAGGTACCCAACGGAGGACGTAGCGCGAAGCGCGAGGACGCACCGAGCGGCTCCGCCGCGAGACCTTCAGGTTTTTGGGGAGTCGAGGAGCGATTCACTCGCGACGAGTCGGGGGATTTTCTCAAAATCCCCCCAGGGACTAGGTCGAGAGCTTGTAGCGCACGACCGTTCCGGTGATCAGGTCGTGGACCGAGCGCTTTTGCGGGTGGAAGCCCGCGAGGACCAAGCCGGCGCCGTAGAGCAGGCTGAGCAGGCCGTTTCCGAGGGCCAGCGAGATGATGACCGCCTGCATCCGGCCGGCCTCGCCGAAGCGGAGCTGCTCGATGGTCGTGACCAGGCCATCGAAGCCGTAG
Organism: uncultured Sandaracinus sp.; assembly: GCA_964462035.1. GTDB lineage: Bacteria > Myxococcota_A > Polyangia > Polyangiales > Houyiibacteriaceae > UBA1660. The sequence continues at coordinate 419,658 of CAYXAP010000001.1, read as the reverse complement.
CTGACGAAGATCGAGAGGCCGAGGACCAGAGGCATCCAGAGGGAGACGATCGTTCGGGCCAGGGCTCGACCCCAGCCCACCGGTCCGTCGTCGGCGCGGCGGACCTGGATCTTCAGCAGGTACTTGGCCAGCGTCTGGCCGCGCAGCGCGTGACCGACCGTGACGTGGAGCAGGTGGAGGATCATCCCGAGCCACCCGAGGCCGGCGATGAGGATGCCGGCTACGGCGGTGTCGAGAACGACCGCGGTCCCACGGATCCAGAAGCCCGCGAAGGGGTTTCGCTGAGGCGCCGCCGCCTTCAGATCGTCGATGAGCGCGTCGTGGTCGGGGTAGCGGTCCTCCGGATCCTTCGCGAGCAGCCGCATCAGGATCTTCGCGAGCTTCGGCGGCACCTCGGTCCGGTCGAGCGGCGGCGGATCCTCCGAGAGGTGCTTGGTGACCACGTCCATGATCGACTCGCCCTCGAAGGGCGGATGGCCAGCGATCAGGTGGTAGAAGGTCGCGCCCAGCGAATAGAGGTCCGCGCGGTGGTCGAGCGCCCGGCCTTCGCACTGTTCCGGCGACATGTAGTAGGGGCTTCCGACCAGGCTGCCGTCGTGGATGGACTCCTCGGCGGAGACGCCCTTGGCCAGCCCGAAGTCGGCGATCTTCACGGTGCCGTCGCGACCGCGAAGCAGGTTCGAGGGCTTGATGTCTCGGTGGAGGATCCCCGCGCGGAAGGCAGCGCGGAGGCCACGGGTGACCTGGAGCATCATCCGGCGGGCCGTCTCCGGGTCGAGGGTCTCGCCGCGCTCGAGGAAGTCTTCGAGCGAGCCCCCTTCGAGGCGCTCCATCGCGAAGTAGAGCATCCCCGTCTCGCTGGGGTCCGCGACCGGCGGCGGCTCGGAGCGGCCATCGGGCACGAAGCTGGTCCGGCCGATGTAGTGGATGCCCACGACGTGGGGGCTCTGGAGCTTGGCCTGCGCGCGAGCCTCTCGCTTGAGGCGGTCCTCGTGGGCCGGTCGCCGAAAGACCTCGCGGAGCATCTTGAGCGCCACCGGTCGGTCGAGGCTGAGGTCGCGAGCCGCGTAGACCGCGCCCATCCCACCGACGCCGAGCAGGTCCTCGATCTCGTAGTGGTCGATGCGGGTGCCGATGAGCGCCTTGGCCTGAGCCAGGTCGGCGCGCGCCGACGGGATGACGGAGGGCACCTTGTCCCGTTCACCAGAGGGATGACTCTCTCCGATGACGGTGTCCGCGAGGGCGATCGCCCCACTCTCTTTGATGCCCGCCTTCACTCGCCCCTCGTCGGAGCTTGGTATCAGCTGGACGGCGGGTCGGCGAGCCGACCACCGAAAGCCCCTCTCCATGTATGCTGCGAACCCGTGAGCCCGCGATCGCCGATGAGCGCCGTCTTCGGCCTGCTCCTGGGAGCGCTGCTGCTGTCGGGGTGCTCCGACGAGGCCCCGGAGCCGGACCCGGTGACACCCCCACCACCACCGGACACCGAGGCGATCCTGGCTCGACACCAGGTGGAGTGGGACGCCGATGAGAGGGCCGCGGCGATCACCGCCGGCACCGACGCGCTCGAGCGCAACGAGTGCAGCCGCTGCCACGTGATCGACGAGGTCGCACCGGCAGGTCGCTCCGACCACTGCGTGAACTGCCACGTGTGGCTCGACGGGCTCGAGCCCGGCGACCGGCACTACGAGATGCTCAGCTCCCGCTACGGCGAGCCAATCCTCCAGCGCTACCAGCGGAACATCTTCCACTACCGCGAGGTGCCCGAGCTCAGCGGCGTGGCCAATCGGCTCGACCCGAAGTGGATCGACACCTTCTTGCAGGAGCCCTGGGACCTGAGGCCCGCGCTCGAAGAGACGATGCCGCGGCTGAACCTCTCGGAGGCCGACCGGCGCGCCATCGTCCGATACTTCGCGGCCATCGCCGGCGTGGCCGATCCTTACGAGCGAGCGGCCCACGACCACGGCGAGCGGCCGAGCGCCGAGGCGATCGCCCAGGGCAAGGCCATCTTCCTCGGCCGCGGCTGCGTGACCTGCCACACCTACGGCAACGTCGACACCGGCAAGGATCTCGAGGCGCTCCTCGAGAGCGGCATGCCCGCGCGCATGGCGCCGAACCTGCGCTTCGCCGAGGACCGGATGCACCGCGACATCATGGTGGCGTGGATCGAAGACCCGGCGCTGCTCCGCGAGGGCACCCGGATGCCCGACATGGGGCTGACTCACGAGGAAGCGGAGCGCGTCGCCGACTTCCTGATCTGGGGCGACCCCGAGCTCGACGACGCACCCACCGTTCGCCGTCCCTCGGCGCCGCCGCCGGTCGATCGGCCGGTCGGTTGGGAAGAGGTGAAGGCCAAGGTGCTCGGGCGCATCTGTGTTCACTGCCACATGAACGCGCACGAGCGGGATCTGGGTCCGGGCCACGAGGGAGGCTTCGGCTGGCCCGGCAGCGAGCTGGCCATGCGCACCTACGAGACGCTCGTGCACGGGGCGCTCGATCGCACGACCGGCGAGCGCTACTCGGTGCTCGAACCGCGCGAAGAGGGCCAGCTGCCGCCGCTGATCGAGGTGATGCTCGACCGCCGCGTCGAGGAATTCCGTGACCGCGTGGAGGCCTTCGAGGACTACGAGCGGCCGCCGCATCCAGACACGGCGCCGGGGATGCCGATGGGCCTGCCCTCGATCCCCGACGACGAGATCGCGATCGTTCGCGGATGGATCGCCGCGGGCTGTCCCGGCCCGACCGAGGTCACCGGCATGCCGGGCATCGACGATGGGTTCTTGGTGCCCGATGGACCGATCGCGAAGAACGAGGGCTGCGAGCTCCGCGCGCCCTCGGAGGACCGGCCCGAGTGGTCGACTCAGCCGCCGCCCGAGTGGGCCCGCGAGTCGAGCGGTGGCTCGTCGATGAGCGGCATGCGCGCGAGCGCGATGGAGAGCGAGAGCGGCATGGCGAGCGAGAGCGCGATGAGCGGCAGCGGCATGGCCACGATGCGGCGATCGGGCGGCGGCTCCGGCGGCATGACCACGTCGATGGCCCACTGAATGGACGCGCTCCGGCGATGGCTGGGGATCCCGGACGGTCGGGGCCAGACCGCCTTCCGACTGGTCCTGCTCACCTTCTCCCTCGGGCTCGCGCTCGTCGTGGCGAAGGCGGCGCAGAGTGGTCTCTTCCTGACGGCCTACGACCGCTCCGCGATTCCCTGGGCGTTTGCCGTGAGCGCCATCGTGCTCGCCACCTCGAGCTCCCTCGCGGTGAGTCTCGCGCCCCGGCTCGGACCCGCGCGGCTGGCGATGACCTCGGTCACCGTGACCGCCCTGCTCTTCCTGGCGGTGCGCGGTGCGTACCTCTTCTTCCCGGAGACGATGTTCGAGGAGCCCGGCAGCAAGGCGCGCTGGCTGCCCTTCGCGACGTACGTCTTCATCGAGGCGTCGGCCGGCGTCCTGCTGATCCAGATCTGGACGGTCGCGACCGCCGCGACCGACGCGCGCACCGCGCGGAAGCTCCTGCCCGTGGCGGGCATGGGCGCGGGCGCGGCGTGGACCGTGGGCGGCTTCGCGGTCGCGCCGCTCTCCCACGCGGTCGGCGCGGCCGAGCTGTTGACCTTCGCGGCGGTCGCGCTCGTGGGGACCGGAGTCGTGCTGCGGCAGATCGTTCGCCGGGACCTGGACCCCGACGCGCACGCGGGCCGGAAGCGGCTCGACCTGCTCCAATCGTGGCGTGAAGGCTTCGGCTACGTGCTCGGCGACCGGCTGATGCGGATGATCGCCGTGCTCGCCATGCTGATGCTCTGCACCGAGCAGCTGATGGACTTCCACCTCATGGCGAGCGCGCAGTCCACGCTCGGCCAAGGACCGGACGGCAAGGAGCACATCAGCGCGTTCTTCGGTCGCTACTACGGCGCGACCAGCGCCATCGGGCTGCTGCTCTTGTCGGGCGCGGCCGGTCGGCTGATGGCGCGGCTCGGGACCTCGCGGAGTCTCTTGCTCGCGCCGCTCGCGACCGGCATCGCGGCGATCGTGGCGGCGGTGATCCCTGGGATCTGGACCGCCGTGGTGCTGCGGGGCACGGGTCGGATCTTGAAGCAGGCGGTCTGGGCGCCGTCGTCGGAGCAGCTGCAGACGCCGCTCTCGAGCGTGCGCCGGTCGCAGGCGAAGTCGGCGATCCGGGGCGTGCTGGCGCCGGCGGCCTACGCCGTGTGCGCGCTGGGGCTGGCGCTCTGGCCCGCTGGGCTCGCGACCCGCTGGGCGGCGGCGCTCGCGGTGCTGACGACGGGCGCGATGTGTTGGCTGGTGTTCCGACGCGCCCGCAAGACCTACGCCGACGCGCTGCACCGCGCGGTCGACGCGCGGCGATTGATGCTGGGCGGGTCCTCGCTGCCCGGTGCGGCGGCGCTCGACAGCGAAGCGCGCCGCGCGCTGGTCGAGGAGCTCGAGGGCAGCGACGTGAGCCGCGCGGTGCTCGCGGCCGAGGTGCTCGCGATGAGCGAGGGCTCCGCGGCGGCCGAGCTCCTCGGGGGACTGTCGCACGAGGCCAACGCGGTGCGCCTCGAGTGCTGGCACGGGCTGCAGACCCAGCCGGCTCCGATGGCCGACGAGCATCGCGGAGCGCTGCACGAGGCGTTCGATCGCGAGACCGACCCGGAGGTCCGCCGCGCGGCCATGGCCACGCTCGCCGACCACGGCACGGACGATGCGCTCGCGACCATCGCGGAGAGCGAGGACGAGCTGGCTCCGCTCGCGGCGATCGCCCTCGCCGCTCGCGCGCACGAGGGCGAGGCGCTCGGGGACGCGCTCCTGCCGCACCTGGAAGCCCGCGACTCGCTGGAACCCGCGCTCGCCGCGCTCTCACCGGAGGCCGCCGCCGCGCGCGGCGTGCAGGCGCGGCTCTCCGCCTGGCTCTCCGACGACGACGCCGACGCCCGGATCCTCGCGGCGCGCACCGTCGTGCGGCTCGGGCTCCTGCCGCTGCTGCCGGAGGTGGTGCTCCTGCTCAAAGACCCACGGACCGCACCCGAGGCCGCGCGCTGCCTGGTGGCCATCGAGGCCTCGGAGGGCGGCGGCGACGCGGAGGCCTCGATCGGCGCGTCGATCAGCCGGCTCGCGAGCCGCATCGCGCGCGTCGGCGCGCCGCCGGTCGTGCAGGCGTTGGTCCTGCAGCTCCTGCGGCACCCGGACGACGCGATCCGGCGCGAGGCGCGCAAGGCGCTCGGCGAGAGCGTCGCGCGGAGAGAGCGCGCACCACTCAGCGCCGAGGAGGTCCGCCCACTGATCGAGGCCGAGCTGCGGCGTGCGTACCGGCTCTACTCGGTGCTCGGCGGTCTCGCCCACGACGACGGCCAGCCCGACTGGGAAGTCGAAGGCGAGCTCGAGTTCCTGGCCCACGAGGTCGATCTGCTGGTCGAGCGCGCCCGCTCCGACGTGCTCGCGTCGCTGCTGCTCCGCGGGCGCGAGAAACTGGTCGCCGCCATCGAGGTCGGGCGCCGCCAGCGCTCGCCGCGACGGGACGCGCAGGTCGCCGAGCTCCTCGAGCTGGGCCTCGAGCGGGACCTCGCCAGCCGGGTCGTGCCGCTCTTCGAGCGCATCTCCCTCCGGGAGCGCGTCGAGGCCGCGCGGCGGCTCGGCTACGTCGACGACGACGCCATCGGCGACCCCCTGGTGGCCATCGTGGACATCGGCGACGACCATCTGCGACGCTGCGCCCGCGTGGCCTACGGCGAGCGTTACGACTCGCGCGTCAGCTCACCCATCCCCGACTCCATGGTCTCCCTCTACGAGCGGATCCGCTTCCTGCGCAGCGTCCCGGTCTTCCGGTCCCTCGAGAGCGACGACGTGCTCCAGCTCGCCCAGCGGATGGAGCAGGAAGAGACCCCAGCGGGCGCGACCGTCTTCGAGCAAGGCGATCCCGGTGCCGACCTCTACCTGGTCGTCCGCGGCGAGGTCGCCATCCGCGACGGCGAGCGCACCCTGGCCTCGATGGGCTCGAGCGACTTCTTCGGCGAGCTCGCGCTGCTCGACCACCAGGCCCGCAGCGCGGACGCCTGCGTCACCGAGGACGCAGTGCTGCTCCGGCTGCGCGCCGCGGACTTCGAGGAGCTCATGGAGCGCCGGCCGCGCGCCATGCGCGAGATCGTGCGCGTGCTGGCGCGGCGGCTGCGCGAGCAGCGCGGCCTCGACGACGACTGACGAGTTCGGGACGGGATGACACACCACCCCGCTGTACGATCGAGGCAGCTCTCGACGCCGGAGCTGAACACACGCCTCATCTGCCGATGGGCCTGAGACCGCTATGGGCGGGCATGTCGCGCGAAGCAGTGGCCTCGGCCCTGCTCTGCTCCTCAGACCGGGGAGACGCCCAGGGCCACCCGCCCCGTGAACAGGAGCTGCTCCTTCTCCGGGAGCGGGTGGAAGGGCGCCGCCTGGGCGTCCCGGAGGAGCTGCTCGAGGCCGGTCTTGCGGTAGAAGCCGCGGCCGCCGACGGCCTCGATGGCCTTGTGCACGGTGGCCTTCACCTCTCGGGCGATCACGGTCTTCCGCACCAAGGTCTGGTTCGCCTGCTCGAGCTCGGGCGCGAAGTCGTAGTCGTTGGCCGCCTCGATGGTCGCCTCGAGGCAGGTCTGGGCCGTGAGCAGGTGGCTGTCCAGCTCGCCGACCAGCATCTGGGTGGCCGGGTCCTTCACGTCCCGGACGAGGGGCACGGCGATTCGTCGGGCGCGCTCGGCGAGGCCCACGTAGGCGCTCATGATCAGAGGGATGGCCACGGTCAGGACCACGGACCAGGCCGGGTGCCACTCGTCCCGCGGGCGCATCAGGCCGATGGCCTCGTCGGGGACGAAGACCCGCTGTAGCCGGATCGTCTGGCTGCCGGTGCCTCGCATGCCGAGGGTGTCCCAGTCCGTGCCGATGGTGACGCCCTCGGCGCCGAGGGGCACCGGGAAGTGGAGCACGACCGGGCCCTGCTCGGGGTGCTCCCACGCGGCGCTCGTGACCGCCACGTCGGCGACCATCGAGCCGCTCGCGAAGGGCTTGACCGCGGTGACGCGGTAGCCCCCCTCGACTCGCTCGACCTCTCCGTTGGACCGGAGCCAGTCGCCGGCGCCGGTGCTCACGAGGCGGAGGCCCTCCTGCGCCACGCGGCGGAGCATCGCCTCGCCGGGCTTGCCGTGTCGGTGCTTCCAGACCGTGGCTGCCACCAGATGGGAGTGCATCGAGGCGGTCAGCGCCGTCGCGGGGCAGCCGTGCGCGATGCGCCTGAGGACGTCGCACAGCTCCCGGTGGCCGACCCCGGCCCCGCCGAGCTCTGCGGGCACCCCGGCGGCGAAGAACCCCGCGGCCCGCAGCTCGGCGAAGTTGTCTTCGACGAACGACCCCTCACGATCGTGCTTCGCCGCGCGCTCGCCGAAGCGCGGCACCAGCCTCGCCAGCGCTTCGTCCGTGTCCCAGATGCTCGTCGTTCCGTTCATGCTGCCCTCCTCGCCCCGTGGATGGTCCAAGGTGGCGCGGAGCGCAGCTCGATTCTAGTTCGGAGAATGGACCAACCGACGAAAAGCGCCTTTCCGTGCGAGGCGAGCCTGGGCACGCTCGACTCATGGCCGCCTACCACCAGTTCTGTCCGGTCGCCCAGGCCCTCGACCTGCTCGGCGAGCGCTGGACCCTCCTCGTCATGCGCGAGCTCTTGATGGGCTCCACGCGTTTCAGCGACCTGCTCAAGGGCGTCCCCCGGATGCCCCGCTCGACGCTGTCGAAGCGCCTCGAGACGCTCGAGCTGGCGGGGGTGATCCGGCGGGTCGACGAAGGCGACGGTCGCGGGCACGGCTACGAGCCCACGGAGGCCGGCGAAGCGCTCCGGCCCATCATCGTCGCGCTCGGCGTGTGGGGTCGCACGCACGTCGAGGGGGGTATCAAGGACGACCAGCTCGATGCGGGGCTCTTGATGTGGGACATGCAGCGTCGCGTTCGTCCCGAGGCCTTCCCTGAGGGGCGGACCATCGTCCGCTTCGACTTCGTCGACGGAGAGAAGGGCTACCGGCGCTTCTGGATACGCCTCGAGGACGGGGAGGCCGATCTCTGCCTCACCCACCCGGGCTTCGACGAGGACCTCGTGGTCAGCACGGACGTGCGCACCCTGACCGAGGTATGGGCGGGCAAGCGGAGCTTCCACCAGGCGCTGCGGACCAAGGTGATCCGGGCCGAGGGGCGCCGCGGTCTGGCCCGGCGCATGCCGAGCTGGTTCGAGCTCAGCGTCTTCGCGTCGGAAGATCCTTCCTCGGTGGCGTGAGGGCTCCGGTGAGGCGCGGGCCGCGCTCCCGGCAGTGCCCGTTCCACGAAGTCAGCAGCGAGGGGCCATACTCTGCCTCATGGGGGAAGGAGGGGAACTCCACGCAGCGGTCCAGCGCGCGGTCTCCCGGCCCGTCGTCTGGAGCGACGCCGAGCTGAACGCGCTGCTCGCCGCTGCGAGCGCCATCGGCCACCAGGAGTCGCGTTCCGGGCCGAGCGTGCGCTTCGCGAGAGCCACCATCGCTTCGATGCGAGCCGTCGCGGGCACGCGCGAGGGCATCTACGACAACGACCTCGACGCGGGCACGGTCTTCAGTACGGCACGGGGACGAACGGGCTCGGCCGAAGGCTCGCGTGGAGGGCCAGGCGCCTGGCTCCAGGGCTGCCGGGGCCCCGGCAGTGGAACCCTCGCGTGTCCGCAATGACGAGCGTGTTGGCGGGCACGGGGAACGCTTCGAGTGGAGGGATCCCCATGTCGCGAAGCTCCTCGACGGTGGGGCGGAAGGCGCCACCACGACCATGCGGCGCGTCTTCGGACGCGAGGACGCTGCGGCGGTACTCCCAACGAAAGCGCTGGGGTGTCATTCGGTGGCTTCCCCGAGCGTACATGAAGCCTCGTTCTCCTTCGACGTCGTCGAGGAAGAGCCAGAGCTTGATCACGGAGTGGAAGGTGTCCTTGTGAACGTTCTGCTGAGGGTCGCCGACGGATGCCGCGTCACCGTGGGTCATCTCGTGGAGCCACAGCTTCTCAGGGCGATGCCGGTACGTGGAGGCTCTCGAGCAGAGCGACGCGAAGCGTGGTGAACGCGCAAAACCGTAGGCGCCGGGCATGTGTTCGCGGTCGATCGCGACGAAACGGTTGAGGGTCGAACCGTCGTGGCGATCGAAGCCCCCCTCGAAGTGCACGGGCGGTCTGAACCCGGGAGCCGTCCCCGTCGGCCGCGGCACCGCACGAGCGAGGTGATCCAATCGCTGGCGGGCCTCCTTGCGGATCCGGTCGAACTCGGACTCGCGGAGGAAACTCGGCACCACGACCACTCCATCGCGTTCGAGGTCGGCGAGCGGGCCGGAACGTGCCCGACCGCCGAGGAGCGCACGCCTGCTGAGGGACGCGACATCGGCCGAGAGAACTCGAAGCACGTGGAGGCCGAGCCGATTCAGCCGGGCGTTTCCGATGACGGACTGATCGAAGCTCTTGGCGGCGGTGAAGACCGCGAGCGGCGGGATCCGTTCGGCCAGGGTCATGTCCAGCTCGTAGACCACACGCCTAGAGCGAGCAATGCCATCGAAGCCCGCTGCCGTTCGCAACACCCCCGGGGCACGATCATGGGCATGCGCTCCGCGCTCTGGACGGTTCGGCTCACCGAAGCGGAAGGCGGCGTCGACGGCGCCGAAGCGATTGCCCCCTCTATCGCCGTCGGCGCCCTCGAGGTCACATTCGGCGTCGATTCGCAGACTCTATGTGAACTGCGCGCGCCTGCTCGCGACAGGTCCTTCATAGGGAGTACGACAACGTTGTCCCCACCTCCGCGCGTATGAAAACGATGAAAACGAGCGTCCCCGACCTACCCGACCTCCGGCATTCGTGCGGCTCGTCTTCATCGCGCGTTCGAGCGAGGACCGGAGAGTCGCGGGAGGCCTGGCGGCGAGCGCGCGCTGGCTCGTGAGCTGGGACGAGGGTTCGTTCCACCTCAGGTGGGCCGCAGAGACGCGAGGATCTCGCGCCACTCGTCCCGTACGGTCGGGTGAAGTGCGGTCGAATCCGCCAGGATCTGCACCTGCTCCCGGGTCACGATGCCGTTGTCGGAGAGGTCGAAGTCTTCGATCGCGGCGACGTGCGGCGAGGACGCGATCGCCTCCAAGCCGTGGACCCCGATGAGGGGGTTTCCGCTGAGGTTCAGTCGCCTCAGGCAGGGAAGCGCCGTGCTGGTGATCGCGATGGCCCCCGAATCGGTCAGACCGGTGTGTGCGAGGGAGAGCGAACGGAGCGACGACGCGAACGTTGCCCGCGCGATCGATGCCGCGCCTCGGTCGCCCGACGCGCTCTCGCCGAGGTCGAGCGACTCGATGGGAAGGGCGGAACGACAGAGGATCTCGACGGCCTCGTGGTCCACGGCGGTCATCGATAGGTCGAGGGTCCGGATGGCGCCCTCGCTGGAGACGAGCGCCTCCACGCCGGCTGCCCCGATCGCGCAGCCGTACACACCGAGCTCGACGGTGGCCCGGAGCCGACCCGCGAGCTCGACGAACATCGCGTCGTCGATCGCGCCCCCATGGAGACGGACCTCGGGGGTCTCCACGAGGAGCGGCATCAGCGCGAGCATCACGTCACGGGAGACCGGCCCATCGAGGCGGAAGAACTCGAGGGGCGGTGCGGCGTCGGCGAGTCGCGTGGCCAGCTCGACCGAGAGCTGGCGCGACTCCAGATAGAGGGACGCCACCTGTCGCAGGTCCGAACGCGACAGCCGGCGCAACGCTTCGTCCTCCGCCTCGTCGAGATCGACCGCGAACCGGGCGCAAGGAAGGAGCGCGGCGCCGATCGTGACGTCCTCGGCGCGCTCCACCCAGAAGGGCGTGTGGTCGTGAGCGCGGAGTCGGTCGACCCATGCGCCTGGAGGATGTCGGGCGATCGAGAGAAGCAGCTCGGTCCGCCGTCGCTCGGTCGCGGCGCCCATGTCGCGGCTCGCGAGGAGCTCGTCTACCCGCGAGTCGATGTCCATGGGGTCAGTCTGCGCGCGCGGCCGCTCGGTGTCTCGCGGCTCACTCCATGGGCTGCGCTCGCTCCCCCTTCTGCCGTCGCCGGAACGAGTCGCTCGGTGGCTGCGCCTCGAAACCCATTGCACCGCCGACCTCCGTGCGCCGGCGGGGCTGAGCAGGGCGCCGAGTATCAGTGTGAAAGTGAGTTTTCGACGACTTCGAACCTTACGAAAGCGCCTGAATCGGCATCCACGCCGATCCTGAGTGCCTACGGTGGCACAAGTGCCCGATCACAAAATTCCGGTTCGGCGGGTGCCTCCCGGCGGTGGATCGCCATTGGCCAGCCCCATGATACGGAAGCTGCATGGAGCATCGAGGGTCTTGTCTCTGTGGCGCGATCGCGTTCGAGGTGAAGGGTGAGCTCCCTGCGCCGGATGCCTGTCACTGCACGAAGTGTCGGAAGCACTCGGGCCACGTGCTGGCGGGGAGTGACGTGAAGCGCGAGGCGCTGACGATTCACGGCGTGGAGTCGCTGACCTGGTACCAGTCGTCGGAGAAGGTGCGACGCGGGTTCTGCCGGACCTGTGGGTCGTCGCTCTTCTTCGACCCGCTCGACACGGCGAAGCACGACTGGATCGGGGTCTGTATGGGCGCGTTCGACACGCCGACTCGGACCAAGCTGGCGATCCACATCTTCGTGGCCGACAAGGGCGACTACTACGACATCGCCGACGGGGTTCCGCAGAACCAGCAGTAGTCAGCCGCTGGCGGCCGAGCTCTCGACGAGCTGGTCGCGGAGCCAGCGGTGGCCAGGCTCGGCGTCGAAGCGGCCGTGCCAGTAGAGCGAGACCGGGAAGGTCGGGAAGCGGACCGGTGGCGTGAGCACTCGGAGCGGCAAGGTCTCGGCGAGACGCTCGGCCAGACGGCCGGGGACGGTCGCGACCATGTCGGTGCCGGCGATCACGTGGCCGATGCCGGCGAAGTCGGGCAGGCGTAGGGCGACCCGGCGTGAGCGATCGAGCTGCGCCAGTGCGCGGTCGACGTAGCCCGGCGCTTCGTCGATGGCGACGAGCGCATGGGGGAGCCGGCAGTAGGTGGCGAGGCCGAGGCGGGAACGGACCTCGGGGTGACCCGAACGAACGATGCAGACGAAGCGTTCCTCGTAGAGCGGCGTGGACGAGAGACCGCGGGATGCCTGCTCGTGACTGCCGGCGAGCAGGTCGATGGATCCAGCCGCGAGCGCGTCGTGAGTGGCGTGGTCCGGTGGGCGAAGGACGATGTCGACGCCGGGCGCACGCGAGGCGACGAGCGCCAGAAAACGATGGAGGCCGACCACTTGGAAGGTGTCGCTGGCTGCGATGCGGAAGGTGCGCTCCGAGGCCGTCGGCTCGAAGTCTTCGCGTGCGTCGAGCACGTGCTGCAGCTCGCTGAGGCCGGAGCGCACCCGATCGCGCAGCGACTCGGCGAGGGGGGTGAGTAGGCCGCGCTCGAGCAGCGGATCGCCGAAGAGCTCGCGGAGCTGGCGCAGGCTGTAGCTCATCGCCGGCTGAGTCACGCCCACCCGACGAGCAGCCTTGGTGACGCTTCGTTCGTCGAGCAGCGCGTCGAGCGCCACCATCAGGTTCAGATTGACGGCGCTGAGGTTCATGGCGCGACATCCACGGCACTTATGATCGTATCACGAACATCGATTCGACTGATGCCATGAGGCACCCATGATGGAGCCATGCCTCGCACACTCCGTCAGCGCACCGAAGCCGCCCTCTTCGATGGAACGCTCGCATTCGTCGCCTCCCTCGCCCGTCTGGGCCTGCGACGGCCCACCGCCTCCTTCCTCGGTGGCGTCGCCGCCGTGGTCCGCCGCTACCGACGGGCCCGAACCGACGAGCGCGGCGCGGCCGCGCTCGGCCGGGAGTGGCAACGGCTGATGCCCAACCCGAAGGTGATGCCGATCACTCACGTCGAAGACGACACGGCCTATGGCGAGATCCGCGTGCACTGCCCGCTTCGCGGCACCGGCGACGTGAAGGCCTGCCACGCGCTGATGGCCTACGACCGCGCCCTGCTGGAGCCGGCGGGCGGTCGCTTCGTGGTGCTGCAGAGCCAGGCCGAGCCCGGAGTCACCCACTGCCGTGTGGCGATTCGGCCGGCGCACCTTCCGGCGGACGACCTGGTCCACGCCCACGTGCGCGTGGAGTCGCTGGCCCGCCGGAAGGGCGCGGCCGCACGCGTCTGAGCCTCCGATTGCTCTACCCTCGGCCGATGGGGGAAGGGGGAACGTTCCGCGAGGCAGCGAGCCGGACGCCGGACGCCGAGCCGTGCCTCGAGTGCGACGAGCCGACGATCGAGCGCTGCCGCCGCTGTGAGCGACCGGCGTGCGATCGGCACCGGGGTACCAGACCGCGAGTGTGCGACCGCTGCGAAGACGGCTACGACCCGGACCATCACTTCGGCGCCCCGATGATGGTGCTCGGCTTCGGGCTCGCGGGAGCGCTGATCTGGCACCTGCTGGCGCCGCCGGTGCAGGTCGGGCCCCTCATCCCGATCGCGCTCGCGTGCACGCTGGTGGTCCAGGTCCTCGTGCGCAGGCACGCGCGGGCCAGGTACCGAGCGGAGCACGCGCCCGAGGGCGGACGGCCCGATCGAATCGCGGAGGGCCGCGTACACTTCCGCACGCTGACCTCGGCGAGCGACGTCGACGCGGCGAGAGCCCATCTCGAGTCGCTCCGCACCCGCGGCTGGGGCCAGCGCGTGGCGGCCGTGGTGATGATGGTCGTGGTGATCGCGCTCTGTGTGGGCGGCGCAGTGGTCTTCGACGAGCCGCTGCGGGAGCTCACCGGCGGCGACGAGGACTCCTCCGCAGCGATGCTCACGTTCGGCATCATCGGCGCGATGGCGTTCGTGCTCTCCGTCGTCGGACTGGCGAAAGCCGGCACCATCGTCCCCGGCGTGACCTTGGCGCTCGAGCTCCTCCCGGCGCTCGCGGAGCGTGTCTCGGAACGGGTCACCCTCGGCATCCACCATGGCCTCCCCGCCCATGGTGGGACGGCGGTGTCGGTGCAGATCGGCGCGATGAGCGGGTCGTGGGGCTGGACCGGCAGCGGAGAGAGCCGGGAGTGGCGCATCCAGCTCACGCTCGGGCCCTTCGAGGAGCTCGACGCGCGGCGGTCGAAGGCCGCACGGGACGCACTCCACGAACCGAGCGACGACGAATCATCCTGGTCCTTCCGACAGGACGACGGCTGGATCGTGCTAGGTCAGGAGTTCGTCGACGACCCCCCGCTCGAGAGGGCGCTACGGCAAGCGGAGGACGTTCAGGCTGCGGTCACGGCCTGAGCTCACGAGTCGCCTCGGGCTTCGCGAAGCGCATCCTCGACGCGAGCGCACCACTGCTCCCGTGCCTTCGAATCGGTGTTCGGAGACTTCGAGAAGCCGTGGATCTTGCCGCTCGGTGAGTCCACCAGCACGCCGCCTGCCTGCCAGTCGTGCTCTCGGCGGCGGATACGGCGGGAGAGCTCGGCGGCCGAATCGAGGTCGAGGTCGAGGACGACGTCGACCCGCACCCTCGACTTGGTGAGGAACGCGAGCAGCGGCGATTTCGTCGGCGCCACCACCCCATGGATGAAGCCCCGCACGATCCCGATGCCTGGGGGTGTGACTGCGAGGAAGCGCTCGAGCCCCTCGTCCAGCGACAGGGACTGCGCAGGTCCGCTGGCGCGAGGGGTGTGTGCCCAGGTCTGCACCCCAGGCCACACTCGCAGCGCCATCGTCGTCGTACGTAGGTCGAGATAGCCGTAGCCCTCGGTGCGCGCGAGAGTCTCGAGCTCACTCGACGCCAGCGTCCCCGCCGCGAACGAGAGCGTGTGGTCGTGGGCAGGGTCGAGCGCCGCGACCAGCAGCGCGATCTCTACGGGATCGGTCGTGTGGCACCCACGAAGTGACACGCGCCGCTCTCCCAGCGCTCGGTAGAAAGCCGCCACTCGCGCGGGATCGGTCAGCCGCTCACCGTGCGTGAGAGGGAAGAGCGACATCGTCGCTAGCGACGCTTGCGGGAGAGCTCGACCGCTTCCTTGGCCGAGATGACCTCGAACGCACCGACGGTGCCGCCGGTCTTTCCGTCGGCGTTGCGAAAGGGCGCCTTGGAGGTCTTCAGCCAGACGACTCCATCCTCACGGTCCTGTCGCTCGACGATGTCGAGCTTCGCAGTGTTCGACGAGAACACCTCGTAGTCGTCGCGAACGTAGAGCGGCCCCTGGCGCGACCAAGCGATCCGCGGGTCGTGGTCGTTGATTCCGCTGAAGAGTGTGTCCGCGTCCAGCCCAGACGCCGCCACGATGAGCGGACAAGCGGCGAGAAAGTGCGAGTGCTCGTCCTTCACCCAGAGGTGCGTTCCCGGGTACCTCGCTTGGACGGCGGCGAAGAGCGCTTCGCTCCTCGAACGAAGATCGCCACTGGCTCCCGCAGCCAACGCTGCCAGCTCCGCGTCCACCGAGACGTCCGGCCAAGACGTGCCGAGGAGGAGCTCGAACGCACGCGCAATCGCCCCACCGTCCACTTTCCCCATACCTCCATGGACCATCTTCTCCGGCGTCTCGTCAACACCGTTCCGTGGCCACCCAGCTGCCATTCGGCCTCCCAGGGGGACCATGAATGGGGTACCCTGCGGCTCGCATGGATGAGCCGCTCGTTCGCGTCGTCGCCGCTGGCGACACCCACATCGGCCGCCGAGAGCACAACGAAGACGCGGTGTTGATCCGCCGCGAGCTCGATCTCTTCGCGGTCGCTGACGGTGCCGGAGGCGAGAACGCCGGCAACATGGCGAGCACGCTCGCGATGTCGTCGCTCGCCCACTTCTTCGAGGAGTCGCAGGACGACGCGACGGGCTTCGACGTCATCGGCCTGCCCAGGGGTGCCCGACGGCTCTCCCAGGCGATTCACCACGCCAACTCCGAGATCATCGAGATGGCGCGCACGGCCGATCGCTATCAGGGGATGGGCACCACGGTGGTGGCCATCACCGTCGACCGGACCGTCGGCATCGTGCACCTCGCGCACGTCGGCGACAGCCGCTGCTATCGGCTCCGGGCAGGGCAGCTCGAGCTGCTCACGCAGGATCACTCGCTGGCCAACGACGTGCTCGAGCTGGCGCCGAACATCAGCGACGAGCGCGCGATCCAGCTGCCGAGCCGGGTGATCACCCGAGCCCTCGGCATGGGTCCGCAGATCCGTGTGTCGGTGTCGACGCTCGCGATCGTTCCCGGCGACCGATTCCTGCTCTGCAGCGATGGGCTCACCGACATGCTCGACGAGGAGCAGATCGCGGACGCGCTGCGGCAGGACCTGCGGCCCGACGCGACCGTGAAGGTGCTGCTCGACATCGCGAACGCCGCGGAGGCACGCGACAACGTCGCTGCGGTGGTGGTGGAGTGTCGCTCGGCCGGTCCGACCGACTGGCCGAGCCCGACGCTGCGCCGGCGTCCCGGTGACCCGACCGACGACGACGCCGAGCTGCTCATCGTCGATGGTGCGTCGGAGCCGCCCGCCGCGGACGACGACGACGACGAGCCAGAGCTCGTGATCAGTGGGGGGAGCGAGCCGCCCGGCGACGACATCCCGCTGGCGCAAGCCGAGGAAGAAGACGACGAGACGCCCACCCGAGAGATCGAGATCCGGATGATCCCGGAGGGAAGCGCCAGCAAGGAGAAGGTCGAAGCCGTGCAGGTGCTGCTGGGTGGAATCAACGCCGAGCACCGCCCCGGGAGCGAGCGGGACCCGACTGTTCCTTTCCAGCGACGCTGCAAGAAGTGCAACGCCATCTTCGATGGGAAGGCGAACATGTGTCCCAACTGCTGGGACGAATGAAGTTTGTTCGCCGAGCGGTCGTCGCATCCCCGTGCGGGTGCTACGCCGTTCCTCCATGCGTTTCGTCTTTGCCCTGATCGCGCTCACGGCTGCGGTCGTCGCACCTCTCCCCGAGGTCGGCGCGCAGGACGCCGCGTTGCGCCGATCGCTCACGGGCAGCGAGATGCGCCGACTCGAGCGCGGACGATTGGTGGCGCGGCGGACGAGCGAACGTCGCGGCGGCATGCTCCTGATCGGCGGCACCAGCTACCAGGTCGTCAACCTCACGCCGGACCAGATCTGGCGCGCGCTGCGAGACCGACCGCGCTACCTCAAGCGGATGCTCCCGCAGACCGAGCACATGCGTCAGGTCCGGCACACCGAGAACACCCGGACGATGCGGGTCACGCACGAGTACGGGATCGTCTCGGCGACGTACGCGGTGACCTTCTCGTACGACGAAGACGCGAAGACGGTCATCTTCCGCCTGGCCGAGGACGAGCCGCGTGACCTCCGCGCGGGCTGGGGCTTCATCAAGCTCCGCCCCTGGGGCGACGAGGGCGACAAGACGCTGGTGTCGTTCGGCATGATGGCCGACGTGGGGACCGGATTGGTGAGCGGCGCCCTTCGACCGACGCTGCACGAGTGGATGCTCAAGGTCCCGTGGACCATGAAGCAGTACCTCGAGGGCAGCGGCCGCTCGCGCTACGACCGCTGACGCGCGTTCGCGCGCCGGAGCCGAAACATGTCGGCGAGGTAGAGCCCGACCGCGACCCAGATGAGGCCGAAGGTCACGCCATGCGCGACCTCGAAGGGCTCCCCGTAGATCAACACCGCGCAGCCGAGCTGGAGCGTCGGCGCGAGGTATTGGACCATGCCCAGGGTCGTGTAGCGGAGTCGCCGCGTCGCGCCGGCGAACGCCAGGAGGGGCAACGCGGTGATGATGCCGCTGAACACCAGGAGCGCAGCGATGGTCCCGCCGGCGACCAGGTGGCCGAAGGGCGGTGACTGGGCCGCGAGGAAGACGAGCGCGACGGGGGTGACGAGGCCCGTCTCGATCGCCAGCCCTTCGACCGCCCCGACCGGCGTGCGCTTTCGGACGAGCCCGTAGATCGCGAAGGAGACCGCGAGCACGAGCGACACCCACGGCAGCGAGCCACGGGCGATCGTGAGGTAGGCGACGCCGAGGGTGGCCAGCACCACCGCGAGCGCCTGGAGTGGGCGGAGCGACTCCCCGAGGAAGACGCGGGCGAGCGCCACGTTGAGCAGCGGGTTGATGTAGTAGCCGAGGCTCGCCTCGGTGACGCGATCGACGCTGACCGCCCAGATGAAGATGCCCCAGTTGGTCGCGATGAGGCTCGTCGAGAGCAGCATCCAGTAGCGCGTCTTCGGGTCCTTCAGCGCGCCGAAGGTCTTGCCCCACGCCTTGCGCCCCCAGAGCAGTGCGGCGATGAACCCGAGCGACCAGACGATCCGGCTGGCGAGTACCTCGAGCGCGGGGACCTCGTCGAGCAGCTTCCAGTAGATGGGCAGGAGCCCCCAGGTCGCGTAGGCGAAGAGCGCCATCGCCGCTCCCGCGCTCGGTGTTCCGATCGTCTCCACCGGCTTGGCGCCGCTCACCCACCGGCTATGGAGGATGCTTCTCTCCGGGGCCAGCCGGAAGTTAAGGTGCGCCGTGCGGGACACGACCATCGCGGAGCTTCGGGAAGGCGAAGAAGCGATCGTACGGGGCACGATCGAAGCCGCGGGACCGCTGGTCGAGGGGCCCGACGGGCAGCGCTGCGTGTACTGGGAGAAGCGCCAACGGATGGGCGCCCCGGCGAGCGAGAGCGGCGGCGATCGCTTCTGGGTGATCGACGGCGAGGCCCGCGTGCTCGTCCCGGCCGAAGAGCTCACCGATCTCTCGGCGGCGGGCAACTGGACCCAAGAGGTCGTGACGCTGGCGACCTCGGAGATCTCGGCGGTCTCTCGCGAGCTCTCCGACATCAAGCAGCGCCTGCGCGCGAAGGACGACCCGGAGCTGCGCCGGCGGAAGAAGCACCTGGCGAAGGTCGCGACGCTGCTCTGCTCGGTGAAGGCGCACGCCCGCGGAAAGGTGCACGGCAAGGGCAACCTGACCAGTCAGGCGGAGTGGATCGAGAAGAACAAGCACCTCGCGGACGACGGCCCCGGCAAGGCGACGATCGAGAAGGCGGTGAGCCGGCTGCTGGTGGTGCTCGAGCCAGGTGACCCCGTGACCGTGTCGGGCCGCTTCCGGATGGAGCCGATGCCGCCCGGCCTCGGCTCGGGCGGTGGCTACCGCGATCGTCCGACGTGTTGGGTGGTTCGGAACGCCAGCGTCGTCGGTCACGCGGGGGCGAGCGCAGACGCGACGCCGCCGAGCCCGGAGCAGCGCCAGGCAGCGCAGGCGACACGATCGGAGAAGAGCGCGCGGGCGGAGCTCCAACGAGCGAAGGGTGCCACGCCCTTCGAGCGCAAGATGCTCACCTTCGTGACGGCGGTGACGTTGGTCGGGGGTCTGCTCACGCTCTTGCGCGATTGCTGAAACGCGAAACGCGCCGACCCCGAAGGGCCGGCGCGTCGCGCGGTCAACGGAGGAGCGGGCTCAGATGCCCCACTTCTCCTGGAGGAGCTCGAGGAGGCGAGCCTGCTCCGCGGCGGTCAGGGCGCGCTCGAAGACGATGACCTCACCGATGTCGCCATCGAGGCTGCCGATGACGGGCCCAGCGCCGAGGGTGAAGTTGGCGGTGCCGATGGCGTCCTCACCGTTGCCGGCGGAAGCCGAGCCGAAGTCCGTGAGGACCTGCTGCTCGACGCCGTCCCAGACCACGATGGCGGCGAAGGGCTCGCCGGCGGTGCCACCGGTGGCGGTGACCGTGTTGAACTCGAGGGCGGCCGCCGGCCAGGTGTGGTTGAAGCGAATCTCGCCGTCCGTGGTGGTGGAGAGCCCGAAGCCCTGGGCGTTCACGCCGTTGACCCCGTAGAGTAGGTTGCCGTTCGAGTCGGCGGCGGAGCGACCGACGAAAGCGACGGTGTACTCCGCGGCGCTGAGCAGCTCGCTGTCGGGATCGACCAGGCGATCATCGTCGCCGTCGAAGCGCACGACCGGAAGGCCGTTGATGCCATCGGCGACGGGGAGAGGGCGGCGGCCGGCGTCTTCCTGAGAGAAGTTGCCGTCACCGAGCTTGCTGCTCCACACCGCGACGGCGGTCTCACCATCGGGCACGAAGACCGAGTCCGCGTCGGTCGCGTCGAGCCACCAGGTGGTGTTGCCGAGCGAGGTCACGTCGTGGTTGGCGGGGGCCGCGAACCACTTCTCGGAGAGGTAGCTCTCCACCTCACGGCGGGACTCGAGGTCCAGGTTGGTCGGGAAGATGATGACCTCACCGACGAGGCCACCCAGACCACCCGTGTTCGCGTCGGCCGCGTCGCTGCCGAGTACGAGGTCGATGGCCGAGGGGATGGCTTCCGGAGTGCTGGCCGGGAGCACGAGGCGGTTGCCACCGTTGATCCACATGCTGGTCTCCTGATTGGTCCGCTGCACGGTGATCAGGTGGACGTCGCCCACGGTGTAGGCCGCGTCGCCCGAGAAGATCGCGTCGGCATCGGCCGGCACCGTGTGGGTGTACGCCACACCGAAGCCGCTGTTGGTGTCCTCGAGCTTGAGGCGCTCGTTGGCGCCGGAGTAGCCGGCGAGGATGTTCGCGTCCGCCACCGAAGAGACGACGAAGAACGCGGTGTACCGGAGCTCGTCGGCGAGCCCGCCGTAGCCATCGGAGGTGAGCACGTCGTCACCGTCGAAGCTCACCGCGCTGCGCGAGCCGATGACACCGCTGAAGCGCGGGCGAGTCGACGCGGCGTCGGAGACGAAGTCCGCCTCCTCCGGGCTCTTGTCGGCCCAGCGGATCACCTCCGCGCCGTCGAAGGTGAAGGTGTCGGGGTCGGCGGCGTCGAGCCAGAGCACGGTGTCGGCCGCGGCGGGCGCGTCGAGGTCCTCGCAGGTGTCACCGCTCCAGCCGGCATCACAGACGCATAGGGGCTCGGCGCCGGACGCGTCGCAGGTGCCGTTCACGCAGGTGATGTCCTCGCAGCCGGGCTCGACGAACATGTCGGGGTCCGTCATCGGGCCCATGTCCTCTCCGGTCATCGGACCCATGTCCTCTCCGGTCATCGGACCCATGTCGATCGTGGTCGTGTCGGTGGTGTCTCCGTCGTCGTCACCGCAGGCCATGAGCCCGAGCGCGATCGAGAGCGCGCCGGCGATGCGCAGAGTCTTGGTTCCGTAAGCCTTTTCCATCTGTTCTCCTCCTCACCGCCGGCATCTCCCCGAGCGGGTGTGAGTGAACGGTGCGAGGGCAGGCGCGCCACCGCGATGGTCATTTCCTTGTGTGGGTGGAACGGCGTTCGCGGCGAAGGGGGCGTAAGGATGAAGGTGGGCCGATCCCCTACAATGTGTGCGTGCGTAGGGGCATGCACTGGGTGGCGGGTCTGGTGGCGGCGCTCGTCGGATGCGCCGACGACCCACCCGCGACCGGGCGTGTGGATGCACGCGTCAGCGACGACGGGGGCTCGCTCGCGGTCGACGCGTCCACGGACGACGCCTTCACCGGCGCGGACCTCGGCACGCCCACCGCGCCGCGAGAGTGCGTCTACCGGTCGAGCTCGTTCGGGAGCGGCATGCTCCAGCTCGACGTCATGGCGGGCTCGACGGAGACGCTGCGCTTCGACGTGGCCGGGCTCCCGAGCCCCACACTGGTGGAGCGCGCGGAGCTGCGCTTTCGTTCCTACGACGCCGACCATCCCGGGGAGGAGGGGGTCGTCATGGTCAACACGACCGACTTCGACCTGCCGGCGATGGTCGCGTGGGACAACACCGAGGGCGCCGCCGCGTTCGACGTGAGCGGCGCGCTGGTCGCGGGCGACAACGTGGTGCGTTTCGGTGCCGGGCCGCTCGACCGCAGCTTCTTCCGCATCGGCGACGTGGAGCTCGTGCTCAGGGCACGCGTCGACGCATGCACCACGCCGCCCGATCCGATCCCCGGCGATGCGGTGCTCCGCGCGCGGCACTTCTCCGAGGCGAGCTACACCAACCGATCGACCTGGGTGATCCCGTGCGCCCCCGGAACACCCGGCCACGACGCGCTCCGCAACTACGCCTTCACCGCTCGCGGTGACGAACACGACCCGACGGACTGCGACGGCGGCTACGAGCCCGGCGGCAACCGGCGGGGCACGGTCACCTTCCGTTTCGAGTCGGTCGTGAGGGCGCGCTACCGGATCGTGATCCGGAGTCGGCACACCGAGAACCGGAACTCGGCTGGGGCGCTCTTCCTGGTGAACGGCGAAGGTCGGCGGATCGATCAGACGACGAGCAGCGACTACGAGGACGACGTCTGGGGCGAGCGCGATCTGGCGGGCACCGTCGAGGTGGTGCTGGACAGCACGATGGAAGACGCGAGCGACTGCGTGACCGAGGTCCGCCTGGAGCCGATCAGCGGCTGAGCGCGGGCTCGCGGAGCCGCAGCGCGAGGACCAGCGCGACGGCGGGCAGGCTCAGGCACCCATAGAGCGGGAGCGCGTAGCCGCCGCTGAGATCCTGGCCGAGCGCCAGCAGCGAGGGACCGAGGGCGCTCCCGAGCACCACGCACATCATCTCGAAGCCGGCGATGGCACCGAGATGGGCTCGGCCGAAGAAGCGCGGGAACGCGATGGTGGCGATCGGTCCGAAGAGGCCGCCGGCGATCCCGAGCCCGCCAGCGACGAGGGGGTAGAGGCTGTCGAGGCGAACGCACGCGCCGACGCCGACCGCCTGGGCGACCAACATCGCGACCAAGAGCCACTTCACCCGGAGCCGGTCTCCGAGCCAGCCGCCGATGAGCGCGGTCGAGGTCGAGACGACGGACATGGGGAGGAAGATGGCGACGGCCTCGGCGCGCTCCATGCCCAGCCGGCCGCCGAGATCCACGATGTGGAAGGTGATGCCGGTGACCACCAGCGCCTGCACCGCGAGCGCGAAGGTCACGGCCCAGAACTTCAGCGTCCGGATCGCTTCGTTCCTCGTGACGGCGATCTCTTCGGCGCGAGCCTTCGTCCGCTCTGGTGTGCTCGGCTCGCCATCCATCTCCAGCCCGCAGTCCTCGGGGCGGTCCCGGTAGAAGACGAGCGCCACCAGGGCCATGCCCACGCCGACCACCAGCGCCATCTCCCGCCAGGCGCCTCGCCAACCGGCCCGTTCGATCCAGGCGTCGAGCACGAGCGGCGCGACCCCGAAGCCGAAGCCGACGAAGACCGAGCTGATCCCGGACGAGAGCCCGCGGCGCGCCTCGAACCAGCGGCCCAGCATCGTGCGGCTGACCATCGTGAGCATCCCCTGCCCGCTGAAGCGAAGCGCGAAGAAGCCGAGCACCAGGAGGAGGACGGCCACCACCCCGGGGTCGGCGAGCCGGTCGACCACGCTGAGGTAGAGGAGCGTGAGACCGAGGCCAATGGAGGCACAGGTGGCCGTGGTCCGCGCGCCGAAGCGGTCGAGGAGTCGACCCCCGAAGGGCAGGGTCAGGCCGCTGGCGACCGTGCCGGCGAGGTAGGCGTTGGCCAGCTGGACTCGGCTCAGACCGGTGGCGGCCAGGAGATCGTCGGTGAAGACGCTGACCCCCATGGTTTGTCCGGGGATCGAGAGGATCACGCCGATGGTGGACACCACGACGATCCACCAGCCGTAGAAGAAGGGGAAACGGCGAGGAGCGAAGGGACGATCGGCCGTGGATCGGGGGGAGGCGCGTTCCACCGCGGGCCTCTGCCACGGCGGGCCCATCGCGTCGACCCCGCTGCGGTCGGGCCGCGAAGGAAGTATCCTGCCGGACCCGACGTATTCGAGGGGCGCAACGGATGGATCTGCGAGAGGCATACGAGCGACTGGACGTGGAGGCGGGGACGCCGCCGAAGAAGGCGCGCCGCGCCTATCTGAAGCTGCTGAAGGTCCACAAGCCCGAGTCCGACCCGGCGGGCTTCCAGCGGATCCGTGAGGCGTGGGAGCGGATCCAGGAGGCGAAGGACTGGGAGCTCGAGCAGCTCAACCGCGACCCGGAGCCGACGAACGCGCCGCCGGTCGACCCCTTCCGTCCCGGCCTCGCCGACAAGTGGAAGGGGCTCGCGTGGACGATGCCCCGCCGGAACTGGGGCCAGCAGGTCATCCTGGCGCGCGGTGAGAAGGTCGGGATGCTCGAGCATGCGAAGGAGACCGCGCGGGTCGTCTCGCAGCACTCGGATTGGGGAGGCGGGGCCCGCTCGAGCGCCGTTCCCGGCGAGCTGACCGACAACCGCGGTCCGGATCCGCTCGTGGGCTTCGTGGAGCGATGCGCCAAGGCCACCGACGCCGAGCGTGTCGCCATCGCCCGCGAGGCGGTCGCCGTGCTGCCCGAACGACCGGAGGCCTACCAGCTCCTGCACGAGGCGCTGATCGTGACCTCTCAGATGGAGGCCGCCGCGGAGACGCTGCGCACCGCCCATCAGGCCGGGCTCGAGGGCTTCCTCGAGCCGCTGCTCCGGCAGCACCCCGAGCACCTGCGCCCGGAAGAGCTGGACGAGGCGCGCCGAGAAGCGGGGCACAGCCTGGATCCGGTGGCGGTCGCCCGCGCGCTGCTCGCTCGCGAGGATCCGCAGGGCGCGGTCCGAGCGATGCGCTGGGGCATCGACGCCGCGCTGCGCGGCGCCAAGGAGCACGTGCCCTCGGTGCACGTGACGCTCGACTTCGTCCTCCAGCTCTATCGGCACCATCACCCGAACGCGGCCCGCGAGCTGCACGACCACCTGCGCCGCTGGATGCGGGACGCCGGGCGCGAAACGGAGCTCCGCGGCTCCCAGCTGGCCGCGACCTATCACCTGACCGGGGAGCTCGCGGGGCTGCCTCGGAGCTTCCCGCCCGCCGTTCAGGCGGCGCTCTCGCGGGGCATCCTCGACGGGGACCCGAGCTTCGCCTCGACCGAGCTCGCCCGCTGGACCCTCGACAGCACGCCGGACGAGGTCACGAAGACGGCCGAGGCCCTCTCGGTATACGCACCGACGCTCCACAAGGCGGTCGGCCGCTACCTCGACCGGAAGACGGCCGGCGTCTACGCGCCGCTCCCGCAGCCGAAGCTCAAGCACTGGGCCGACCCCGCCGGTGCAGGCAAAGCCTCTGCCGAGGCGGACGCCAAAGCGCACGCCGCCGCCGGCGGAGCACCAGGAACGAAGCCCAAGCGGGGCCCGAGCCGGCCGCAGCTCATCGGCATCGGGGTACTCGCTCTGCTGATCCTGATCGCGATCGTTCGCATCGTGGGCTCGAGCTCGCGCGGACCGACGGTGCTGCCGACCGCGCCGCCCATTCCGCAGCAGATCGGCCCCACCGCCGCTCAGGTGCACGCGAGCGCCGACCGGATCTGCGGCCACATCACACCGAACGACGAGCGCTGCCTCGCCGCCCAGGAGTGGGCCGACGCGCTCGCGTCGGCCAACTGCACTCGCGTCCAGAGCGCAAAGACCCGCTTCGACGCTGCGATGGCCAACCCTGCCGGTGACCCAGGTGACGTCGCGCTCCAGAACATCCTGATCAACGCCGCCAAGTTCGACCTCGAACGCGGCACCCGCATCGATTGTGCCGCCGCGGCGGCCGGAGGTTTCAACCCGTGACCGTCGTTCCCCTCAGGCCGCGCGCACGCGGTGCCGTCGTCGGCATCGATCTCGGCACCACCTACTCGCTCGTGAGCATCCTCCAGGACGGGCGACCGCTGGTCTTGCCGAACGCCATCGGCGACCGGCTGACGGCGAGCGCCGTGTCGTTCGACGAGGACGGGTCGATCCTGGTCGGGGACGCCGCGAAGTCGCGCGCGATCTCCCACCCGGAGCGCACCGCGGTCACCTTCAAGCGCGACATGGGGTCGGACAAGAAGATCCCGATCGCCGGTCGCGAGATGCGCCCCCAGGAGCTGAGCGCGCTGGTGCTGGAGTCGCTCAAGCGCGACGCCGAGGAGGCGCTCGGGATCCACGTGGAGGAGGCGGTCGTGACCGTCCCCGCGTATTTTGGGGACCTGCAGCGGCAGGCGACCCGTGACGCCGCGAAGATCGCCGGCATCAAGGTCGAGCGCATCATCAACGAGCCGACCGCGGCGGCGATGGCGTACGGCCTGCACAACCGCGAGCGCGAGATGCGCGCGGTGGTGCTCGACCTCGGCGGCGGCACCTTCGACGTGACCATCCTCGAGATCATCGAGGGCGTGATCGAGATCCAGTCGACCGCGGGCGACGCGCGACTCGGCGGGGAAGACTTCGCCGAGGCGCTCGCCGAGGTGGTGGCCAAGGAGGTCGAAGCGGAACACGGCGGCGACCCCACGGAGGACCGCCAGACGCTCGCGCGGTTGCTCGCCGCGGCCGAGGACGTGAAACGCCGGCTGACCGACGAAGAGCACGCTCGCTTCGTGGTTCCGCGAATGAAGATCGGCGACAAGAGCGTCGACCTCGATCGACCGATGAGCCGCACCGAGGCGGAGAAGATCTGGGCCGACCTCATCACCCGCTTGCAGGCGCCGATTCAACGCGCGCTGCGGGACGCAGAGCTGGAGCCATCGGAGGTCGACGAAGTCCTGCTGGTAGGCGGCGCCACGCGGATGCCGCTGGTGGTCGACATCGCCTCGAAGATCTTCGGCAAGATGCCGATGAAGGAGCTCCCGGCGGACGAGGCCGTGGCCATGGGTGCGGCGGTCCAGGCCGCGCTCAAGAGCGGTGACGCCGCGGTCGAGGATCTGGTCGTCACCGACGTAGCGCCCTTCTCGATGGGCATCGCCACGGCGACCACCATGGGTCGCCAGCAGGTCGAGGGGCTCTTCTCGCCGGTGCTCGAGCGCGGGACCACCATCCCCGCGAGCCGAAGCCAGCGCTTCTTCACCATGAGCGACAACCAGCGGGAGATCCGTGTCGCCGTCTACCAGGGCGAGCACTCGCTCGTGAAGGACAACACCTTCCTCGGCGAGTACATCGTGAAGGACCTGCCGCAGGACAAGGCCGGGGCCGTCTCGATCGACGTCCGCTTCACCTACGACCTGAACGGGATCCTCGAGATCGAGATGAAGCTCGAGGGCAGCGACCGGGTCGAGCACCTGGTCATCGAGCAGCGCCCGGGCCGGCTCAGCCCGCAGCAGATCGAAGAGGCGCGGCAGGCCATGGCGGCGCTCAAGTTCCACCCGCGCGAAGCGCTACCGAACCGCACGACGCTCGCGAAGGCAGACGCGGTGTTCACTCAGCTCACCGGCCCCGCGCGCGACGAGCTCGGCCACGCCATCGCCACGTTCCGCAGCGCGCTCGAGACGCAGGAGCCGGACATCATCGACCGCGTCCGCGAACAGCTGAACGCTCTCATCGATGCCCTGAAGTCCCACGTACCCAAGAAGTAGCCGTGAGCGAGACGAGCCCGACCACCAGCGCTGCCCCTGCCTTCGGCCCCGCCGACTGGCAGGCACGTCGCAGCGCGGGCGTGCTCGAGCTCAGCCGACCTGACCGGACGCTCATCGCGCGGCTCACGCTCTACTCGGTGCTCTTCCTCTCCGCAGTCGCGACCACGTTCGATGGGCCCTTCATCGTGATCGGCGTGATCGCAGCGATGGGGGTGCCGTTGGTGATGTTCACGCGGATGCGCGAGCTGAGCGTCGGCAAGGTGCTGAAGAGCGCACACCGCATCGTCGTGACGTCACCGGAGCGGGTCGAAGCCAGCTACCGTGAAGCCGCTGTCAGCGCGGGCCATTTCGAGATCGACGGCCAGCGCTTCGACTTGGCCGAGGTCGAGCTGATCCGGGTGCACCGGATCCACCGGACCGGCGAGCACATGCACCGGACCCACCACGTGTGGCTGCGAACGCCGGACCGCATCTTCGAGCTGGGCGCGTTCCCGCTGCCGGCAGAGGCCGACGAGCTCACCCACTTCCTGCGCGCGCACCTCCCGGAGCTGAGCGGCGCGAGCGAGAGCTCGAAGGCCGACACCCTGCCGCACGATGCCAAGGCGGTGGCCGTGACCGTCGTGGCCGCCTTGGTCGCGTGGGGAACCACCTTCGCGGCGCCCTTCCTGAGCTGGGGCGTGACGCCGGCCATCCACGCGGCGATGCTCTTCGCGATCGGCGTCGGCGTGTGGGCGATCGAGGCCGTGCACGGCTGGTCGGTCGCCCAGGTGAGCGATTCCCTCGTTCGGAGCCTGCGCCGGCGCTACCGGCTCGGGCGCTGACGCGGGACTTGCACCCGGAGGGCCGCAGCGAGGATGCTGCGCCCATGAGCAGCGACGAGGCCGAGAAGGACGAGGCGGCGAAGAAGCCCGAGAAGGGCGAGCGAGTCCTCAAGGCGAAGGCCGCTCAGACGGAGCCGAAGAAGCGGGACTGGAAGGTCATCCTGATCGGTGTCCTGGTCTTCGTGGCCCTCGTGGGCTCGCTGGCGGCTTGGCTCCAGGGCAAGGCGTCCCGCCAACCCGAGGTCGATGGGCTCACGGCCGAGCGCGACGAGTGCCGAGACGAGAAGGCCGGGTGCGAGAACACGGTCAGCGAGCTCGAGGGCCAGATCCAGCTCCTCGAGGCACGACGGCAGATCGCTCGCGCGGCCGACGAGCTCGGCGAGCAGAACTTCGGCTCCGCGAACGACGCGCTCACCAGCGCCGCCGAGGGCCTGCGGGCTCGAGGTCAGGGCGGCGCCGCCGACCGGCTGGAGCAGATCGCGATCACCCCGACCGACGACCCCACCGAGCAGATGGCCGCCATCCGCGCGGTCGGCCGCGATGTGGACCGCGCGATCGGCCGCTGAGGCTCTCGACCGAGGGACCCCTGACCTTAGCCAACGACCATGGACGCGCTCGCAGCACATCGCTTCCACTTCGCGTTCACCGTCACGTACCACTACCTCTTCCCGCAGCTCACGATGGGGCTCGCGCTGCTCATCGTCGTGCTCAAGGCGATGGGCCTGCGCGGCGACGAGCGCGCCAACGAAGGGGCGCGCTTCTTCACGAAGATCTTCGTGCTCTTCTTCGCGATGGGTGTCGTCACCGGCATCCCGATGGAGTTCCAGTTCGGGACTGGCTGGGCGCGCTTCAGTCAGGCCGCGGGTGGAGTCATCGCCCAGACACTGGCGATGGAGGGCGTGTTCGCCTTCATCCTGGAGTCTGCGTTCCTAGGGCTCCTGCTCCTCGGCGAGGAGAGGCTGGGAAGAAGGTGGCACTTCGCCGTCGCGGTGATGGTCTTCATCGGGACCTGGCTGAGCGGCTACTTCATCGTCGTCACCAACGC
>CAYXAP010000001.1:303615-390457 GCA_964462035.1 uncultured Sandaracinus sp. | reverse complement strand
TGGTCGCGTTCCCCACCGGCGACTTCCAGGCGAAGCTGACCCACGACCACAAGCCCGCGGCCTTCGCGGCGATGGAAGGGCACTTCCACACCGAAGAGGGCGCGCCGCTCGCGCTCATCGGTCAGCCGGACATCGACCGGATGGAGCTCGACAACCCGATCTACGTGCCGGGGATGCTGAGCTTCCTGACCCACAAGCGCTGGGACTCGGAGATCACCGGCCTGAGCGAGATCCCCCGCGACGAATGGCCCGACAACGTCCCGCTGCTCTACTACGCCTATCACGTGATGGTCGGGCTCGGGACGCTACTCATGGGGCTCTTCGCGCTCGCCGCGTTCTCGCTCTTCCGGCGCAAGCTCGGCGAGAGCCGACGGCTGCTCTGGCTGCTGATGCTCGCCCTGCCCTTCCCCTTCGTGGCGAACACCGCCGGCTGGATGACCGCCGAGCTCGGGCGGCAGCCGTGGCTGATCAACGGGCTGATGCGCACCGCCGACGGCTTCTCTGAGAACGTCTCGAGCGGCAACGCGGTGTTCACGCTGCTCGGCTTCATGGGGCTCTACGCGCTGCTCACGCTGCTGGCGTTCATGTCGTTCCTGCGCATCGTCCGCCGCGGCCCAGTGACGCCGGAGGGAGAGCACTGATGAGCGGCTTGGTGCTCGCCTGGTGGCTCTTCGTCGGCTTCACGCTGGCGGTCTACGTCGTGCTCGACGGGTTCGATCTGGGCGCAGGGGCGCTGCACCTGCACCTGGCGAAGACCGACGAGGAACGAGAGGACATCCTCCGTTCGATCGGCCCGGTGTGGGATGGGAACGAGGTGTGGCTGGTCGTCGCCGGCGCGACCCTCTTCCTGGCGTTTCCAGTCGCCTTCGCAGAGGCTTTCAGCGGCTTCTACCTGCCGCTCAACCTGGTGCTCTGGCTGCTCGTGTTCCGCGCGCTGGGCATCGAGCTGAGGCACCAAGGCGACTCGCCGGTCTGGAAGCAGGCGTGGGACGTATCCTTCGCGGGCGCGAGCCTGCTGCTCGCGCTCTGCCTCGGAGTGGCGCTGGGCAACGTGCTGCGCGGGGTGGACCTCGACACGGAGGGCCACTTCTTCGCGCCGCTCTGGACCGACTTCACGACCGCAGCGCCGGTCGGGGTGATCGACGGCTATACCCTCGGCGTCGGGGTCGGCGCACTGGTCGTGCTGACCTTCCACGGCGCGTGCTGGCTGGCGTGGCAGGCGGAGGAGCCGGTCGCCGAGCGCGCGCGACGGCTGGCCGGGAAGCTCTTCTTCCCTGCGGCGCTGGTGCTGCCAGCGCTCGGCGCGGCGACCTGGTTCGTGCAACCGCAGCTCCAGACCAACTTCGCGGAGCGCCCGTACGGGCTCGTCGTACCGATCGCAGGGATCCTCGCGCTGATCGGCAGCTTCGTGGCGCAGCGCCACGAGCTGGCCGGCCGCGCGTTCGCTTTCAGTGCGTTCTACATCGCGTCGCTCCTCGGCTCGGCGGCCCTCGCGATCTTCCCGCTGGTGCTCCCGGCCATCGACCCCAGCCTGCACCTGAGCGCGATGGACGCGGCGGCCCCGACGAGCTCGCTCACCATCGCGCTCTGGTGGTGGATCCCGGGCGTGCTGCTCGGCTGCGGCTACTTCGTCTTGCTCTACCGCCGCGTCGTTCGCTGAGCGCTCGACCTCAGGGCTCGAGAACGAGCTTGCCGACGGTCTTGCCGGACTCGATGTCGCGGTGGGCATCGGCGACCTTCGCGAGCGGATAGGTCGTCGTCTTCAGCGGCCGGATCTCGCCGGCTGCGAGCCAGGCGTTCAGATCGCTCATCGCTTCGTGGAGCAGCTCGTTGCGCTCGAAGAGGTAGCTGAGGTTGAACGCGAGCACGCTCCGGGACTCGTTGGTGAGGTCGAGCGGGTTGAAGCGTGGCGTGCGGAGGTAGTCGACGGCCAGCTTGAGGTAGTTCGGCCGGCCGCCGGTCTTCGGCATCATCGTGGCAAAGCCGTAGACCACGAGCTTGCCGGCGGGGCGCAGGTGCTCGTAGCTCTGCTTCAGCGTCGCGACACCGTTGGCGTCGAGGACCAGGTCGTAGCCGCGCGGCGAGATCGCCTCGGCGCGATGCCAGAGGTCTTCGGTCGATTTGTCGATGACGTGGTCGCAGCCGAGCTCGCGCGCCGGCTCCACCTTGTGGGAGCCACCGACCACGCCGACGACCTCACAGCCCTGACGCTTCAGCAGCTGCACGAGCGTCCCGCCGACGCCGCCGGCAGCGCTGTGAACGAGCACCCGGTCACCCTTGCGTGGATGGGCGAGGAAGTGGAGCGCGAACCAACCCGTCATGAAGACTGCTGGCAGCGACGCCCCCTCCACGAAGCTGAGCCCCTCCGGCAGCGCGAAGACCTGCTTGCGAGGCACGTTGAGCGCGGACGAGTAGCCGTCGAAGAGCGTCACACCCATCACCCGGTCGCCCACCCGCAGGTCGGTGACCTTCGAGCCCACCGCCGTCACGACGCCGGCGACCTCGAAGCCGGGCGTGATCGGCCAGCCGACCAGCTCCTTCGCCGAGGCGTAGAGCCCCATCCGCACGACGACGTCGGCGTAGTTCACGCCCGTCGCGCGCACCTCGATCTGCACCTGGTCCGCCTTGGGCGGCGCGAGGTCGGCCCTCTCGACCTTCAGCCGGTCATAGGAGCCGGCCTGATGGATGACGACCTTGGTGGTCTCGGTGAGCATGGTGTCTCTCGCCTTCGGCGCCGTGTTCTGAGTCTGAAGCATGGTGTTCCCGTCCTCTCGGCCCCGTCAGACGAGACGTGGATGGAAGCGCTACCTAAAAACAGAATCAGGTTCCGATTATGACATCACTCGCAGCGTTCGAGCCCCACGATCCAGGCCTCGAGCACCCCAGCCGCTGCCGGAAGCTCGAAGGTGGCGAGCGGCGGCATCTGCACCCGGGGCTCTCGACTCGTGGCCCGGTGCCAGAGGATCGAACGGTCCGGCTCGCCCGGTGCGACGATGCGCGCGTCGCGAATGCCCAGATCCGACACGACCGGGATGTCGCACAGCCCGGTCGCGCCCAGCTCGGTCCCGAAGCGCAGGTCGAGGCGAGCGCGGATCGGGTGCTCCGGTCGATGACAGCCGCTGCAGTTCGCATGGAGGAACGAGCGCGCGCGCACGTCGACCGGCGCCGAATCGTCCATCGGGTCGACCAACGACGCGAGGTCCGGCGCCTCGGGGGGCACGACCCGTGCTCGGGCGAGCACGGGATAGCCACGGTCGTTGTCGGGGACCACCTGTCGTGCGGTCATTCCGAGGCTGAAGCCGGCGGCATCCGTGTGGCAGGTCGGGCACTGGCCCGGGTCTGGGAAGAGCCAAGGGCGACCGTCGATGGTCGTCTCGATCGGGTCCTCCACCAACGTCGCGTCGCTCCCATCCTCGTTCCAGCGATAGGAGAGCGCCAACCACCGGCCGTCCGCCTGATGGAGAATGACGCGGGTCTCGAGCCGACGGCCGTCACGGCTGAACTCCTTGAGCAAGGCGCTGCCCGGCGGGAGCTCGGCGTCGCCCGAACCGTCCCACGAGATTCGCTCACCGTCGGGCAGGAAGACCCAGCGACGTTTGCTCGCGCCGTCCGACCACAGGGGGGCCTCGATGTCGTAGGGCACGAACCCGCTCCTGGGCACCGCCGGGTCCTGGCGGTCCATGCAGCCCGTGTTGGACAGCCGCGAAGGGGCGTCGATACCCGGCTCGGCGGGGCGCATGCGAAGCAAGCCCCCACCAAAACCGAGGATCAGCACCTCTCCGTCCTCGTCCTGCAGGAAGGCGACCACTGCCGCTCCCGAATCACCGAGCACTTCGAGCTCCGGCGTTCCGTAGGGATCACGCAGCGCGAAGATCTCCCCGGTCTGGTAGTCGGCGAAGAGCAGGCTACCACTGAGACCATCGAGCGCTCGGCCACGATAGACGGGGCCGCCGATGATCGCGTGATAGACCTCCGTGTGCTCGTAGGTGTGGATGGGCTCGACGAAGCCCTCGCTCGGGCAGCTCTCCGACCCGTCTTGGCAGACGAAGCCCTCGCGGATGGGCCAGCCGTAGTTGGCGCCGGCGTCGATCCGGTCGAGCTCCTCGAAGAGCGCTCCGCCCACGTCGCCGACGAAGAGCTCGCCGGTCTCCCGGTCGAACGCACCTCGGAACACGTTCCGCAAGCCGTAAGCCCAGATCTCCGGGCGAGCGTCCGGCACGTCCAGGAACGGGTTGTCGGGCGGCACCTCGTACGGAAGCTCGCCGTCCACGTCGATGCGGATGATCGTGCCGTGGAGGTTGTCGAGCTCCTGGGCGTTCGTCAGCGGTGGAATGGTGAAGCCACCGTCTCCGAAGGAGGTCCAGAGCATGCCATCCGGACCGAAGCGGAGCAGGCCGCCGTTGTGGTCCCGCCCATCCGGCTTGGGCAACGTGAGGATGTCGACCTCGCTGTCGGGGTCGAAGCTCGCGCCCTCGTCCATCGAGGTGAATCGGGAGAGGTGGACCGCCCCGGCACCATCTTCCAAGTACTGAACGAAGAGATGGGGCACCGAGGGAAAGCGCGGATGGAGCGCGAGCGCGAAGAGCCCCTCGCCCGGGTCGAAGTGGACCCGGTCCTCGATGTCGAGCACCTCCGTCATCGTCGTCGTGGCGGCGTCGTCCTCGAAGCGAAAGACCTCTCCGAAGCCAGAGGCCAGATAGAGATGGCCCCCGGCACGGTCGACATCCGCGTAGGAGCGTGGCGCGCCTTCCTCCATGCGCTCCGGCCACTCCAGCGAGGGGAAGGCGTCCTCGAAGCGAACCTCGCTGGGCAGTGACACGTCCTCGAGCCCGTCACAGACGCGCTCCACTCGACAGCGAACCCGCGGACGCTCTCCCACTCGGAGCTCGCGCAGGGGTGCGAAACAACGACGGTCGGTGGCCTCCGGCTGAGTGACGATCCGAAGGTGAAAGGGGGTACCCCGTTCGAGAACGGGCTCGAAGCGCTCGGTGGCCCCGCTCGCCCAGGTGCGATGCCGAGCGTCGGCGAGGATCAACTCGAGCTCGACCGACTCACCCTCCAGGTCGGCCAGCACCACTTCGACGCGAGTGAAGGGGTCGTCTCCGCAGCTGACGGCCACCGAGACGCAGAGCGCAAAGAGAAGGTGTCGAGCGGTACGCACGGTCGCACCTTGACGGCGAGAAGCGCTCCCGCCAAGCGCAGTGGCCAACTCCCCGATGGCGGGCAGCTCAGAGCGCGGTAATGGACAGCCGCGCGTTGCCTGCATCGTCCGAGAAGCCGGAG
Source organism: uncultured Sandaracinus sp. (assembly GCA_964462035.1). GTDB lineage: Bacteria > Myxococcota_A > Polyangia > Polyangiales > Houyiibacteriaceae > UBA1660. Next base: position 385,174 of record CAYXAP010000001.1, on the reverse strand, counting down.
AGCACGATGATGTACTCGGTGCCGGCCGTCGCGGAGAGCTCGATGTACGAAGTGAGGTCCACTTCTCCGTCGTCGTTGCAGGCGAGCTCCTCGCCACCGCAGCTGGAGAGGATGCCGAGGAGTGTGTCGTAGTCGCTGCCGAGCGTGCTGATGGCGAAGGTCCCGGTGGAGGGTGCCGTCCAGGAGACGGTCACATCGGGTGCGTCGAGCCCACCACAGTCGAGGTCCACATCGTGACCACGCCCGATGGTGCTCACGGAGAGCACGTTCCCGGTGCCGCTAGCAGTCGAGTTGGGGCAACCGCCCTCCGGCGGTCCCACGATTCGCTCGTCGTAGCAGGCGCCAGCCGCATCGAAGAACATCTCGAGCGTCGCGTCGTCGGCCGGGGGACACGCTTCGCGCGCGGCGCCGAACTGGCTCTCACAGGTGTCGAAGTCGGCTCCACCGCACGTCGCGCCCGCCACGCAGGAGCGGAGCTCGGACTGGGCGGCGAGCTCGCAGCGGAAGTTGGAGTCGAGGCTCGAGGCATAGGGGCCGTAGTTGGCGGCCAGGCAGTCGAGCTCAACCTCGTCCGACGCAGACGAATAGTCCTCCGCGACCTCCGTTCGACAAGCCGCGGGGTCAGGCTCGCATCGGCAGTACTCCTGGTCGATGGCGCGACTCGTGTCGTTGCCCTGGTGGAAGAACGAGTCGTCGTCGCCGCAGCCGACCGCCGCGAGCGCAAGAAGGGCGAAGGCGGTGGCTTGCCACCGCGTGAAGTCAATCATGTGTTTCCTCCTCGATGCCGAATCGGCACCGCCTCCGTCGTGGAAGGTAGTCGCGGGTCGGAGGGGCGGCAAACCACCCAGCGAAGACCCTTCTCAGCGACGGACCAGCGACTGTAGAAGCGGCCCGAGGCGCTCGAGGCGGTCCGCCGCACAGAGCCCCGAAGGGGCAGCGACCGCGATGGCGTGCCGCTCCTGCAGATAGCCCTGCGACACCGCGTCGTCGGTGCCCACCAACACGGCGTTGGCGTCCCTCAGATCGTCGAGGTTCGCCTCGGTCGCGTCCTCCGGGTAGCGCTGACCAGTCACCGTGATCGCGGGCGCGTTCGCGGCCCCGAAGGTCATCCGGCAACCCTCCTCCAGGTCCACCTCGGTGAGCCGTGGCAGTGCCCGTCCGCACGCGGCGCGCAGATCGGTGTCGACCAGCAGGAAGTGGTCACACGTGAAGGCCTCGGGGATCGCCGGCGCGGGCGAGCCGAGCACTCGATAGAAGACGAGCTCGTCCGTTCGCTCGGCGGAGTCGGAGCCGGGCGGCGGCGGCTCGATGCGCGTGTGCTCCCGAACACGACCCACACCGGGGCAGTAGACCTCGGTGTGGATCTCGGCGGTCTCCACCGGAAAGGGTGTACCGGCCGGGTGAGTGCAGGTCCGCTCGACCTCGATGCAGGCCTCCAGCGTGAGGCCGGCGACGTCGACGCTCCGGCTCACGGAGACGTAGCGCGCCTCGCAGCCCACATCGCCGAAGACATAGTTCCACTCGTGCCCTTCCTGGACCGGCGCATCGAGGAGCGTTCCGATCGGCTCGCCGTTGGGGGTCACCAGGAAGACGCCCTCATCGCTCACCTCGTGGTAGCGGGGACCCATCAGGTCACCACCGGTCAGGACGACGCGACGGGGGGTCGCGTCCACTCCGTCGGCGAAGCTGATCGCGCGAGTGCTCTTCTCGCCCGCGGCGTCGTACCGCCAGCGGTCGCCGGGCGCGGAAGGGAAGTACGCGAGCAGGTCCGCCGGCTCCGCCGCGGGTAGGTCGGGCTCGCCATCGCCGCCGGCGCAGTCGCAGGCGGCGAGGAGGAGCAAGAGCGCAGGAAGCGAACGCATCAACGGCCGCGACGCCGACCGCGGCTCGGGCGTTCGCTACGGACTCGCTCGACGGCCTTCACCTCGTTGGCGATGGCGCCCTCGAAGGGCTCGGCGATGGGGTCGGCCGTCTCCTGGATGATGGTGATCACCTGCGCGGGCGTCAGCTCCGGATTCAACGCGATGAGCTTCGCGGCCAGGTTGGCGGTGTTCGGCGACGCCATGCTGGTCCCGGAGAGCGGGACCGTCTCACCGTCCGGCACCAGGCTCGGGACTTCCACGCCGAAGTCGAAGACCTTCACGCGCTCGGTGTTGGAGTTGGTGAAGGTCGCCCACTGGCCATAGCGGTCGACGGCGCCGACGGTCAGGAGATTCGGCGCCTGCAGGCTCGCCGGCACGGGCGCGTACTCGACGACGTCCTGGTTGCTGTTGCCGGCGGCGACGACGAAGAGGGTGTCGGGCGCAGCCGCGATGGCCTGACGCCAGGTCTCCGCTCGATGGGCCTGGATGGCGCGCGCGCGCTCCATGACCTGCTCGTCGTTCTCGTACACGTCGCCCTCGTGGCGGAGCTGGTTGGCGACGTATTCGGTCGCGAAGCCGAGGCTCGCGTTGATGACCCGAACGTTGTTGGCCTTCGCGAAGGCCGCGACCGCGAGAGCGTTCGCGCGCTCGGCCTCGAGCTCCTCGTCGGTGGGGCCACGGTGGTGATAGAGGCGCGCCTCGCCGGCCCAGGCGCTGCGGAAGATCGCCAGCTTCGCCTGCGGGATGCCCGCGAGCATGATGCCGGCGACGTGGGTGCCGTGTGCCCACTCGCCGATGGCGTCGAGGTTGATGTCGAGGTGCTCGAGCGCCTCGGGGCTGTCGGCGCTGCGCATCAGGGTGAGCACGCGCTGGGCGGCTTCGGTGCTGGCCATGCCGGCCCGCAGGTCCATGATCCCTCGCAGGAAGGGCTTGTACTCTGCGAGCACTGCGTCGTCCGGACGATAGAGCAGGTCGGCGTTGGTGGTCTCGCCGATGTCCGAGGCGATGCCGTGGATGTCGTCGACCTGGCCGTTGTCGTCGTCGTCCTCGCCGTTCGGCTCTTCGTTCGGGTTCGTGTAGAGCTGCTCGCTGAAGAGCTCCGGGTTGGTGCCGACGTCCCACACGCCGATCACGACTTCCTGCGCGTCGCGGGCCCCTTCGAGGTCCACCGTTCCGAACTCGTACTCCTCGAGCTCGTCACCGGCGTCGTGGATCGCGCGGACCTGCTCGATGGCCGAGAGGAAGAGCGCTCGGTTCTCCACGATGGAGGGCAGGATCTGCTCGAAGTAGAGCGCGTCACTGGCGGTCTCGAGCGACACGAGCTGCTGGTGGATCTGCCCGAGGTTCGCGGCGAGCTGCTCTGGCGCCTGGAAGATCTGGAAGATGACCGTCGCGGAGCCGAAGCGGGTGCGGGGCAGCTCCTGGAAGACCGCCACGATGGCGCCTCGTCGAGCGTCGTCACCGCTGCGGCGGCGGCGCGCGATCTCGGCGAGGATGGTGTTGCCGGCGAACGCGCTGTTGCGGTTCTTCGCGCGGGCCCGCACCAGTCGCACGATCTTCTCCGCCCGATCGAGGTCGCCGGCTGCGAGCGCCACCGCGCCCAGGTCGAAGAGCCGCTCGACCGTACGCCCCTTCAGCGGTGGGGCGTCGTCGGGGCTCTCGAGCCAACGGTCGAGCGCCTCGGCGGTCACCTCCGGCTGAATCTCTGCCAGGCGCGCCATCGCGCCATCGCGCACATAGGTGCGGAGGGCGGCGCCGCTCAGCGCGTCCCACGGACTGCTGGGCTCGGTGGCGGTCTCGCCGGTCGTCGCAGACGTCGAAGTGGTGGTGGTGGTCTGGGTCTGCGACTCGCCGCCGCAAGCGGCGAGCACCAGCGCGAGAGACCCGAGGGTGAGATGTCGGTTGGCCATCGCCGCGGATGGTGGTGGACCGACCCGCCGGGATCAACCGTGGGGGAGCGCTTGGTGGATCGCGACCCGAACCGAGTGGGCGTCGGGGAAGCGACTCTCGGGGCTCTTGGCGAGGCACTGGAAGATGATCGACTCCAGTGACTCCGGCACTCCGTGGGCGCTCAGGGGCTCGGGGGTGCCGTGGACGATGGCCTCGCCGAGCTCGGAGATGTTGGTCTGTGGGAAGGGGAGCTGACCGGCGAGCAGCTGGTAGAGAGTGACCGCCGCCGCATAGAGGTCGGCCCGCTGATCCACCGACTCGGGCGAGAGGATCTGCTCGGGGGCGACGTGGGCGAAGTCGGCCAGCGCCGTCTGATCGGGGCTGCTGAAGGAGCTCGAGGGCGGGCTGCCGAGGTCCCGGCTCATGGTGAAGCCGGTCACCGTGATGGTCTCGCGCCCACTCCAGTCGGCGCCGATGCGGATCTTCGACGTGGAGAGCGCACGGTGGACGATGCGGCGTTCGTGCACGTAGCCGAGGGCCGCCAGCAGCTCGTGGGCGATCCGGACCACCTCGGGCACGGCCATCGGGCCGCCCTGCTCCGAGCGCTCCTGGAGCGTGTGCCCTTCGAGGTACTCGAGCGACATGTACGGGAACTCGTTCTGATAGAGCCCCATGTCGTAGAGGCCGACGATGTTCGGGTGGTTCATCAGGCCGAGCAGCCGGCCGCCACGGCGGAAGCGACGCTTGGCCTTGTCCTCGCTCCGGGTCAGCAGCTCCAGCTGCACGTTCCGGCCCACCACCAAGTGCGTCGCGGTGTAGGTCGCGACTCCGCCGGCGTACCCGTTGCGCATCGTGATGCGGTAGCGACCATCGACGATGGTCCCGGGTGGCAATCGGTGAGGCGGTTGGTCTTCGTCCATCATTGGAGACGGGCCCCGAGTGGGGCACCTCTTATAAGGGGCGGTCTGAGCCGGTTCAAGAACCCAGTCGTTCGATTGTCGCCCATTGTTCCCCCGGAGCGAAGCGTCCTCTGTCATCACGCGTGACTTCGGCCATGGCGACCTCCGGATCGTGGGTGAAGAAGAGGCGCCCGCCCCGCTCCAGGAGGTCGGAGAGGAGCGCTTCCTTCTCGTCGATCAGCCGTTCGGGGTAGCGGTCGTAGCCCATCGTGATCGGCAGGTGCATCCACGCGCGGCCTGGGATGAGGTCGGCGGCGAAGACCACCGGTCCGTCCTCCGTGGGGATCTCCGCCAGGCAGAGGCCAGGCGTGTGGCCGTCGGAACGGTGGAGCCGATAGTCCGGCCCGAGCGTCTCGGACCGCTCGCCGCTCACCACCTCGAGCTTGCCAGTGGCCTCGAGCAGCCCCGGCAGCTCCGGGATGAACGAGGCACGGTCACGGGAGTGCGGGTTCTTGGCGCGCTCCCACGCGGATTGTCCGACGACGTAGTGGGCATCGGGGAAGGCGAGCGTCGGCGGCTGGTCCTCGGCGTAGGGAGTCAGCAGCCCACCCACGTGGTCGAAGTGGAGGTGCGAGAGGACGATCACGTCGATCGCTTCCGGCGCGACGCCGAGCGCCTCGAGGTTCGAGAGGAGTACGTGCTCCGACTCCTGGACACCGAAGCGCTCGCGGAGCTTCGGCGGGAAGAAGGCACCGATCCCGGCCTCGAAGAGGATCCGGCGGGCGGGCTCTTCCTCTTCGACGAGCAAGGTGCGGCAGGCGAGCGGGATGCGGTTGAGCTCGTCGGGCTCGATCCAGCGCTGCCAGAGCGGGCGGGGTGCGTTGCCGAACATGGCGCCTCCGTCGAGGCGCTGAGAATTACCGAGAACGGATGTCAATCGACGCATGACTCATCATCCCGCGATGGCAGTCATTGCGCTATCCTCGCGCCGATGGCGGAAGCCGAAGAGCTGAAGAAGCTGCGTGCCGTGCTGCAGCACGAGTTGGACGACAAGGGCGCGGCGGCCGTGATCTTCATCGGGCTCGACAAGACCGAGGCCATCCCGGAGACGCGGGAGAGCTGGGTGGCCTTCGTGAAGACCGGCCTGCGCCAGGCACTCCAAGAGCGGGTGAGCCCGGCGGAGGCCGACCGGCTCGTGACCATGCTCCTGGACGTGATCAGCGGTGCCACCGAGGCGCCGCCGCCGCCGGACCCGGCCATCACCGGACCCGCGGCTGGGCCCACGCGCGAGCTACCGAGGCTCGAGGGGCCCTCGAAGGTCCTGGTGGTCGCCGGCGGCTCGCGGCTGGCGCGCACGCTCAAAGTGGCGCTCGGGAGCCGGGTCGTGCCGATGGCCGTCGGTGACGCCGGCCGAGTGGCCGCCTTCATCGAAGACTTCGAGCCCGGCGTGCTGGTCGTGGACATGAACGATGCGATCGTGGATCTGGGCCCTTCGGTGGCGATCGGGCTCGACGAGAACGCGTTGGTCGTGCTCTGGGGGACCGGTCCCAAGGCGACCCGGCTGGCGGAGACCCTCCTGAGCAAGGGCATCCGAGCGACCGTCTTCGATCGGGCCGAGGGAGTCGCCGGGCTGGTCGAGCTGGTCCACGGCGCCGCGACCTGAAGGCTTTCGGCCAAAATCGCCTTGCGCGGGGCCCGGAGATCCGTCAGTTTCGCCAACCCTTTGAGCCCGATCGGCCACCATCGGTGACCACGGCTCGCCCGGACCAGACGGATGTCGCCGGGATTGCAGGGTTTTTCAGGCTCAACCAGGAAAAGCTGAGATGGCTGCCAAGGCAAAGATCGCGACGAACGAGAAGAAGAAGAAGCTGGTGGCGAAGTACGCCCCGCTTCGGAAGAAGCTCAAGGACATCATCAAGGACCCGGAAGCCTCCGACGAGGACAAGTACGAGGCCCAGCTGAAGCTCCAGAAGCTCCCCCGGAACTCGTCCGCGACTCGCGTCCGGAACCGCTGCCAGGTCACCGGCCGGCCGCGCGGCTACTACCGCAAGTTCGCGATGTCCCGCATCGCGCTCCGGGACTTCGGCCTCAGCGGCCAGATCCCCGGTCTGACCAAGTCGAGCTGGTGAGGTAACACGATGGCCCGCGACAAGATCCGCCTGCTCTCCACCGCTGGGACGGGCTACACGTACTACACGACCAAGAACAAGCGAACCATGCAGGGCAAGCTGAAGCTGAAGAAGTACGACCCCCGTGCGCGCAAGCACGTGGAGTTCGTCGAAGCGAAGATGCCCAGCCACAGCAAGAAGTAGCGAGCAGAGCGATGGCGAAGGTCTGTCAAGTCACGGGCAAGGGCCCGATGGTGGGACACAAGGTGTCCCACTCCAACCGCAAGACGAAGAAGCGCTGGCTTCCGAACCTGCAGACGCACCGCTTTTGGGTGCCGTCCGAGCAGCGTTGGGTGAAGCTCCGCCTCTCCACCGCGGGTATCCGCGAGATCGACAAGCGTGGCATCGAGGCCGTGCTTCGCGACCTTCGCAACCGCGGCACCAAGATCTGAGCGCTCTGCGCTCGACAGCGAGCCCGGTCACCTTCGTGGTGCACCGGGCTTCTTCGTTCCGTCGCGCGTGATCGTTGCAGTCACGGGCAGTTCGGGCGATGGTCGCACCCGGTGAAGGACGGACGGACCCAGCTCGCCGACGCGTCGTCGGTCTCGATCACCACGCTGTCGACCGGACCGACGGCCGCGACGTTCCAGGTGCGCAAGCTCTGGGTGCGGGTCACCTCGGGTCCCGACGGCGGCAAGCGCTTCGGGGCGGTCGCCGATCGGCTCGTCATCGGGACGCACGAATCCGCGGACGTACAGCTCAGCGACCCTTCCGTCTCGCGCTTCCACTGCGAGCTCGTGGTCGAGGGCCAGCGCGTCGTGCTCCGGGATCTCGGCAGCCGGAACGGCACCGTGCTCGATGGTGTCGCGGTTCGAGAGGCGTTCCTCTCCGAAGGCTCCGTGCTGGCGATCGGCCGCACCCAGCTCGCGTTCGAGGTGGGCGAGGAGACCGTCGAGGTCTCGCTCTCGAGCCGGTCCCGTTTCGGAACGATGGTCGGCAGCTCGCCGAGCATGCGGCGGGTCTTCGCGGTGCTCGAGAAGGCCGCGGAGAGCGACGCCACCGTCCTCATCACGGGCGAGACCGGCACCGGTAAGGAAGCCGCCGCCGAGTCGATCCATCTCGAGAGCGAACGAGCCGAAGAGCCCTTCGTGATCGTGGATTGCAGCGCGATCCCCGCGGATCTGCTGGAGAGCGAGCTCTTCGGTCACGAGAAGGGCGCCTTCACCGGCGCGACCAGCCGGCGCGATGGCGCCTTTCAAGCGGCGGACGGCGGGACGATCTTCCTGGACGAGCTCGGCGAGCTTCCGCTGGCGCTCCAGCCGAAGCTCCTGCGGGTCCTCGAGAACCACGAGGTCAAGCGGGTCGGTGCGACGCAGTACCAGAAGGTGAACGTCCGCGTGATCGCGGCGACCAACCGCAACCTCAAGGAAGAGGTCAACGCGCGCACCTTCCGCTCGGACCTCTACTATCGGTTGGCCATCCTCGAGGTCGCGCTCCCGCCGCTGCGGGACCGGCTCGAAGATCTCCCGCCCCTGGTGGAGCACCTCCTCGACGTCGGCTACCCGCCCGAGAAGACTGGCTTCCTTCGCAAGCCTGCGTTTCTCGTGGGCCTCGCGCGTCACCGTTGGCCGGGCAACGTCCGCGAGCTACGGAACTACCTGGCCCGCTGCGTCGCCCTGCGCGAGACGGTGGAGCTGCGCCCCGAAGCCGACGATGGGGGGATCGACACCCACGATCCCTTCGAGGTCGACATCGAGGTTCCCTACAAGGAAGCACGTGAGCAGTGGCTCGCTCGCTTCGAGCACGCCTACCTGGTTCGCCTCCTCGATGCCTGCGAGGGCAACAAGACGGCCGCCGCCCGCAAGGCCGGCATCGACCGGGTCCATCTCTACCGCCTGCTGTGGCGGCACGGGATGAAGTAGAGCGCTCGCACCCGCCGACGGACATAAAAGTCCGGCGGCCAGCTTCTCCGGGGTGGGGGGTGGTGTGGGGTGGAGAAACCGGCCGCCGGTGGTGGGTTGGGTTCGATGAAGTGGATGGGGGTGGGCGCTTTCGCGCTCAACTGTGTCGTCGTGCCCGGCTCCGAAACGCTACTTGGAAAGTGGCATCGAGTCCGTTACCCGGTCGGCGCGCACGTCAGCTTCCCTTTCAGCATCCGTGCCAGCCGCTCCGTCGAGCGAAATCGCCGACGCCACGCCCCTTCTGTTGCCTCTCGCGCAACGAACGTTGCATGGGCCGCAACACATTCTCACCACCAGCTCCGCGTCGCGTGAACGTCGGCGACGGCGACCGTGGTGTCGTCGCGCGCCAGCCGCTCGCGGGATTCCGCCAGCAGCTCGATGCAGGCCTGACGCTCGTCGCCGTGGGAGAGGAGATGAGCGATCACCTCGTCGGGACAGACCTTGGTCAGGCCATCCGTGCAGACCATGAAGCGATCGCCGGCGCGCACTCGGATCTCGGCGTGCTCTGGCGGTCGTTGCGGTGCCGCCGAGGAAGTGAGGCAGCGAGTGAGCGCGTTGCGCTCGCGGGCACTGAGCCCCCTCGTCCGTAGCCCCTTCCGCTCGAGCTCGACCTTCAGCGAGTGGTCGCGCGTGAGCTGCTCGAGCACACCATCGCGAAGGCGGTAGACCCGTGAATCCCCGGCATGCGTGATGACCGCGCGCCATCCATCGATGGCGACCATCGCGACGGTCGAGGCCATCCCCTCACGCGGACCGACGCCGATCTCCCGTAGCCGCCGGCGAGCCATGACCATGCCGAGGCGGCTGCGGTCGAGCAGGCCGATCGGCTCTCGGAACGCACAGCGGACCGAGTCGACCACCGCCCGACTCGCGAGGTCGCCAGCCGGAGCACCGCCGACACCGTCGGCCACTACCACCAAGCCACACTCCGGAGCCACCAGGTGCGCGTCTTGGTTCGAGCCCCGCAGACCGATCATCGAGGCTCCCCACGCGTGGATCTCGGAGTCGGTTCCGTCGTAGCTGTCGGGGGGGCTGGCTTGCATCATGAGCGGTCTCCTACCGCCTTTCCCTCGCAAGGGTCGTTCCGTCTATCCTCGACCGGTGGGTCATGGGGCGTACCGACTGGACGCTGTCCTCGGAGAGGGAGGATCCGCGACCGTCTGGAGCCTGATCGACCCCCGAGGGGTGGAAGTCTCCGACCGGGTCGCGAAGGTCTTCGAGGGCGGGCTGATCGCGGACGCCCTCCATCGGGAGCTCGACGCCTACGCGCGACTCCATCATCCGAGTGTGCTCCTGCTCCTGGACCACGGCCGGGCACCCAGCGAGCACATCGAGGGTCTGCCCGATGGGAGCGCGTTCCTGGTACTCGAGCGTGCGGACGCCACCCTGCGCCGTCGGTCGGTTCAGAGCTGGTCCGATCTGAGCGAGGTCCTCGGTGCCCTCCTCGACGCGCTCGCCCATGCCCACGCCCGCGGCGTCGTCCATCTCGACGTGAAGCCGTCGAACGTGGTGCGCGCCAAGGGCGGATGGAAGCTCGCCGACTTCGGAGTGGCGCGGGCGCTCCGAGCCCCGGACGAGGGGCGCGTACTCGTCGGGACCCCTGGCTACATGGGGCCCGAACAGTGGAGCCAGGGGCTCAGCGCCGCCGGTCCGTGGTCCGATCTGCACGCGCTCGGGGTGGTCGCCTGGGAGCTCGCCACGGGTCACCGCCCCTATGGCGGGAACACCACCGAAGCCCTCGCGCGGGCGACCGCCGCCGGTAGTCGGCCACCCTTCGAGCCACGCTTCCCCGTGCCCCGAGGATTCCCGGCCTGGGTCGAGCGAATGCTCGACCCCGAGCCGATGGCTCGTTTTCGGGTGGCGGCGGATGCTCGCCACGCGCTGACCTCGTTGATTCCGGCACCGGCGGATCATCGCCCGTCGCAAGTGACGGAAGCCGAGGCCCCGACGACCTCTGACGTCGTGTCGCCCCGACTCGTGCGGCCGATGGAGGGCAGCGAGCTGAGGGTGCTCCCGGATCTGGACCCCGCACCGCCGCAACCGACCGCTCTGCCCACTCGCCCGATCAGCTCGGTCGGCGGGCGGGCGACGGTGGCTCGACGCGCACGGCTCGGCGGCCTCCCGCTCCAAGGGCGCGACGACGAGCTCGCGCTGGCGTGGGCCGCACTGCACGAGGTGCGGGCCAGCCGGCGCCCTGCCGTTCGCTTCTTCCGCGGACCAGCCGGTGTGGGGACCTCGGCAATCCTGGCCGCCTTCGCCGCGCTCTGCCGCGAACGAGGGGCGGCGACCGTGCTGGAGGCACGGCACTCGCCCGAGAGCACGACGGACGGCGTCGCCCAAGCGGTCGTCGCCCACCTGCGGCTCGAGGACGCCAACCCTTGGACGCTGACCGCGGGGCTGGACCCGACCCTCGACGCCCACGGCTTCGAGGAACCGCACGAGCGGCGGGCCTTCGTCGATCTCGTGGCGTCGGTGCTCGGCGCCGACATGGGGGGCATGGCGCCCGACCGGGAAGCCGCCCTCGTGCACTTCCTCCGGCGATGCAGCGCGCGACCGGTGGTGCTGGTGCTCGAGGATCTGCAGTGGGGCGCCACGACGCTCGACACGATCGGTGCGCTCGCGAGCGCGAGGGACCTGAGTCTGCTCGTCATCGGCAGCCTGCAGGAGGAGGCGCTCCAGGAACGGCCGATCGAGGCCAGCCGCCTCGCCCGGTTGCAGCCGCGAACCCACGCGGTCCGGCCGCTTCATGAGACCGCGATGCGTTCTTGGCTCGCACCCCTCTTCGAGCTGGAAGGCGAGGCGCTGGACGACCTCGTGCGCCGTTCGCAGGGGTTGCCGCAGCGCGCGCTGGCCATCGGCCTCGCGGCCGGTGACGCCAACGCGTCTCCAGAGGCGCTCTGGCTGACCTACGTGGACGCCGTGTGCCCGACCGACGAGGACCGGACCGGCCTCGAAGCCGCTGCGGCGCTCGGGGTCGACGTCCGGCCAGGTGAGCACGACGCCGTCATGGAGCGGCTGGGCGCACGTCTGCCGAAGGACGCGATCGACCGGCTGGCCCACCGCGGCGTGGTGCAGCGGGACCGGGTCGGCTGGCACTTCGCTCAACCGGCGTTTCGCCGCGCGCTGCTCGAGCGAGCCGGCGCCGGCGGACGACTCGCCGAGCTCCACCGGGCGTGTGCGGCGACGCTGGAAGAGCTCTACCCGAGCCCACCCTTCGGCGTGCTCGAGCGACGAGCCCATCACGAACGAGCTGCGGGCAACGAACACGACGCGAAGCGCCTGTTCCTGTCGGCCAGCGTCGCGGCGCTGGACCACGACACGCCTCGGCAGGCGGAGCGGCTGCTCGACGAGGCTCGCTTCGAGGCCGGGTCCGAGCCGCCGGAGGCACTGCTCGGTCGCGCACGGATCCATCGGCAGCTCGGTCGCTACGACGAGGCCAGAGCGGCGCTCGACGAGCTCCTCGCCGGCGGGCTCGGCTCGAACCTGCTGGCGCTCCACGAGCGCGCCCGCGTAGCGATCCTGACCCGCGATGCGGCCGTGGAGCGCTTGGTCGCGCAGGTGCGGAGCGTGCTGACCGAGTCCGAGGACCCGTTCGTCCGTGGCAACCTCCTCGACGATCTCGGCGTGGAGGCGATGTACTCGGGCCAGCTCGAGGAAGCCGCCGAGCGCTTCCGGGAGGCCATCGGGGTCTTCGCCGAGCTCGGCGATCGGTGGCGTGAGGGGAGCTCCCGACTGAACCTCGCTGGTGTGCTCCGACGGATGGGCGACCTCGCTGGCGCGCTCGACATCGTCGACGACGCGGAGCGCACCTACCAGCAGGCGGGTTCACGCAGTGGCATCGCTCGGGTGGCTTACGTGCGGGGCGATCTGGCGCGCATGGCGGGCGACCTCGACGACGCCGAACGCTGCCTCGCGCGCGGACTCCGCTTCGTCCACAGTCCGGCGGACCGCGTGCTGCTCGAGCTCACCGTGGGCTTGGTCGCGCTCGATCGGCGGGAGCTCGACCAGGCCGACGTGACATTGGCCGCGGCCCGGACCGCCGCCGAGCGGCTCGGGATGCACGGAGTGGCGACCTGCGCGAGGCTCTACGAAGCGGTGGGCGCAGCCACCGGCGGGAACTGGGAGCTCGCGCGGAGCGCGCTCGAGGACACCCGCTCGAGGCTGAAGGCGCGGCCCTACGTGCACGACACCTTGGTGCAGTACGGCGAGGCGTTGGTGAGCCTCGCGCTGGACGCCGGCCAAGACGCGATCGCCGAGGACGCGCGCGCTCTGGTCGTCGAACAGATCGGCTGACGCCAGTCAGACGAGGGTCGGGCGCCCACCGATGCCGCCCGGGTCGGAGCTGCGCTCGGGAGGTTCGGTGCTGCGTGCCGCGAGGATCAGCACGGTGTCCTCCGGGCCTTCCGTCGTGAGGACCGGACCGAAGCCGCACTCGACCAACACCGAGCGCAGCTCCTCGATGGGGAGACCGACGGCCGGCGGGAGCACCAGCATCAGGCGCCCACCTGGAACGAGCAGGTGCCACGCCGCCGTGAGCGGGAACCCGAGCCGCTCCACGAAGCGGAGGTCGTGCGTGTCCAGTTCGAGCGCGATTGTCGGGTAGCGCTGACCGGTGGGGCGAAGAGCGGGGATGTGGGTGACGCGGTGCCCTCGGGACACCAGCAGCGCGCGAGAGACGCGGCCATCGCGCGCCACCAAGAGCGCTGCCGCGTCACTGGGTGCTTCGTGGGGGATGGGGGATGGACGGGGCATGCGGAAGGACGGTGCAGAGAGCATGCCGCGACGGAGGCGCATCCGAATCGCGCACGATTCGGAGCTGCTCGGTCCTGGAGTGTTGCGCCCGAGTCCACGGCCGTTGTGTCGCGCGCAACGGTGGGTATCCTCGCGGTCCATGGCCGACACCATCTTCTCGAAGATCCTCCGGGGCGAGATCCCATGCCACAAGCTCTACGAGGATGACCTGGTCCTGGCGTTCCTGGACATCGGGCCGCTCAGCGAGGGACATGCGCTGGTCATCCCCAAGGCGGAGGTCGCAACGCTCGGCGAGCTCGACGACGAGAGCGCCGCCGCGATCGGCCGGGTCCTCCCGCGACTCTGCCGAGCGTTGGTCGAGGTGACCGGCGTGGAGGAGTACAACGTGCTCCAGAACAACGGAGCCGGCGCCCACCAGGCCGTCTTCCACGTGCATTTCCACATCATCCCGAAGCCTGACCGCGATCGCGGGCTCGGCATCAAGTGGCCCGCACGCTCGCTGGACAACGAAACCGGCGCCACGCTGGCCGCCGCGATCCGCGACGCGCTCTGATTCCGGGGGATTTCGAGAGATCTCCCACTCGTCGGGTGAATCTCCTCGTTCCCCAACACGTGAAGGCCGCGGCCAAGCCGCTCGGTGAGCCCTCGCGCTCTGCGCTACGTCCTCCATGATCGGCGCTTGCTAAGCGCCGGATCCGGCGCAAGGCTCTCCGCCCTTGGAGCCCGAGCGATCGATACCCCGCCGCCTCTTCGATCTGGCGTGGCCGGTCATCGGGCTGAACGTGCTCACCGTTCTCTCGCTGGCGGTGGACACGGCGATGTGTGGGCGATTGCCGAACGCGCCCGCGGTGCTGGAGGCGCTCGGCTTCGCGACGCAGGTCGTGTTCCTGCTGATGGTCGCGATGATGGGGCTGACCGTGGGTACGGTGGCCTTCGTCGCGCGAGCCCACGGGGCAGGCGACGAGGAGCGGGCGCGGCACATCCTCCACCAGTCCACGCAGCTGACCGTGCTGGTGGCTCTGGGCGTCGCGGTGCTGGGCAACGTCTTCGCGGCGTCGATCCTCGAGTTGCTCGGTGCGCGACAAGAGGTCGTCGAGTTGGGGCTCGACTACCTGCGCCCGCTGCTCGGTTTCACCGCGTTCTACTACCTGAACCTGCTGTACGCGGCGGCGCTGCGCGCCGTGGGCAACACGCGGTTGGCATTCTCGATCGCCTTGCTCTCGAACGGGCTCAACGTCCTCTTCAACTACGGGCTGATCCTCGGCAACTTCGGGCTGCCTTCGCTCGGCGTGCAGGGCGCGGCGATCGGCACCGTCACCTCGCAGGCGATCGGCACCATCGCCTTCGTCGTGATGGTTCGCCGGGGTGCGGTGCAGGGGATGGGTCTTCCGCTGCGGCCCCGCAGGATCGACCGAGAGCTCGCCGCTCAGCTGGTGCGCGTCGGCTGGCCCGCGGCCCTCGACATGGTCATTCTCAACGCCGGCTTCCTGAGCATCATCGGCATGCTCGGGCGCCTCGACGGAACCGCCGTCGCTGCGCACGGCGTGGGCCTCCGCGTGCAGGCGCTCGCGTTCGTTCCGGGGTTGAGCGTGGCGCAGGCCACCGGCGCGATGGTCGGCAACGCCCTCGGCGCCGAGAACGTGGACGAGGCGCGAGCGGTCGTGAAGGCGTCGGTCGCCCTCTGCACCGCGATCATGACGGCGATCGCGATCGTCCTGCTGGTCGGCGCCGCACCGCTGGTGACGATCTTCGACATCGGCCTCGATACACCGCTGGCCGATCTCTCCATCGAGTGGATGCGCCTGCTCGGCGCTGGGATGCCCATCGTGGGTGTCCACATCGCCCTGATCGGCATGCTGCGTGGAGCAGGCGCCACCAACACCAGTCTGTGGATCAACATCATCGGGACCGCGATCCAGATCCCGCTGAGCTACGTGCTGGGCTTCCCGCTGGGGCTGGGGCCCTTCGGGGTGTGGCTCGCCTTCCCCCTGAGCTTCGTCGTGAAGATGTTGCTCGGCATCGGCGCCTACCGCCGGGGGCATTGGGCCCAAACCGGCGCCACCGTGTAGCGCCGGTCTAGAACGCAGCCACGAAGGCGCGCACGAGCGCAGGGTCCCCACGGAGTCCGAGCACGCCCTCGCGCATCAGCTCTTCGGGGTCGCGGCGCTGAAAGAGCAGAGCGCGGAGACCGTCGAAGTCGGTGTGCACGGCCGTGGCGGTCGGCTCCTCGCCCTGGACCACGGTCGGGTCGGCGCCGAGGCGGATCGAAAAGGCGCTCGGCCCGACGTGCAGCTGCAGCCAGCCTTCGGCGTCGGTGGGCGAGAGCTTCCGGCGGACCGACGTCATCAGGTATCGCAGCCGGATCACGTCGCCCTCCCGTGGCGCGTCGAGGCAGTGCGCCTCGCCCCAGTCCGCGAGCGCGAAGAGCGCACGCTCGAGCTCTTGGCCGCGCTCGGTGAGGGCGTAGCGATCGTCGGCTCGGGTCACGACGCCATGCTCGGTCAGCTCGGTCAGACGCGAGGAGAGCAGGTTCTTGGCGATGCCTGGCAGACCCTCGCGGAGCTCGGACCAGCGCTGCGGTCCGAGCAGGAGGTTGCGAACGATCAGCAGCGACCAGCGGTCGCCGACGACGTCGAGCGCGCGCGCGAGGGCACAGAACTGGTGATAGCTACGCGTGGGCATGAACGGGGGCGCGCGCCCGCCGCCGGGCGAAGAGCGCTCGCGCGAGGATGAGGTGTCCGACCAGCGCCGTCCATGCGTGCACGCTCACGATCCAGTGGAAGGGCACGTGGAAGGGGAGCAGCAGCGGTGGTCCTTCGGTGAACTGGCGGAGGGGAGTGGGCGCGCTGGCGATCGCGATCCCGACGACGATCACCAGCAAGGCCAGCCCCAACAGGTTGAACGCCGCGGCGAGCCAAGTGGGCAGCTCGCGCCGGAGCGCCACGAGCCCGAGGATGGTCGCGGCGATGCCCGTGACCACGTCGAAGTTGAGGCCGTTCCAGGTCATCTGGATGGGCAGGTCGCCGGAGCCATGGAGCTCGTGGAGGATCAGCTCGAGCGGGAGGCGGAACGCCTGGAGTCCGACCAGGAGACCGAGCGGAAGGGTCGCGAGCCGAGCGGCGAGCCTCGAGCTCGCGAGGGCGACGCCGAGCAGCATCGTGGGCCCGAGATAGAAGACGAGCGGCGGCGGCATCCGGTTCCCTTCGAGGACGCCAGAGAGGACGATCCCCGTATGGAGCCCGAGCCAGGCGCTCGCGATCAGCAGCGCACGCACGGTCCAGCGTGACCGCTCGTCGGGAGGCGCGACCTTCCGCACCAGGACGATCCAGCCGGCGACGACCAAGGCGGTGAGGGTGGAGAAGGCGACGACCAACGTCATCGGAGGATCGAAGTCCATGAGGGGCTCCTTTGCCTCGACGTCCCCGTCGAGGTCACATTAGTAAACGTTGTCGGGTTTATATTGTCAACTCGCGATTCCGGCTACCCTGCGCGGATGGATTCGCCACGAATTCGCCCGCTCGGGCCCGAGGACGCCGACGCGTACGTGGCGCTTCGCCGCCGGGGGCTCTGCCTCGAACCGGAGGCGTTCGGCTCGTCCCTCGAGGACGACCACACCACCGATCCCGAGAAGGTCCGGGCGACGCTGGCCGGCGAGATCCCCATCTGGCCCTTCGGGGCCTTCGACGGCGAGACCCTGGTGGGGACGATCGCGCTCGGGCGAGGAACGAAGCGAAAGATGCGGCACCGGGGCGAGCTCTACGGCACCTTCGTCGCGCCGGAAGCGAGAGGCCGCGGCGCGGGCGCAGCGCTGGTCGAGGCCGCGATGGCGAAGGCCCGGGAGCTCGGGTTGCGCTGCGTCGGGCTGACGGTGGCGTCGAGCGCCGCCCCCGCGCGCCGGCTCTACGAGCGTCAGGGGTTCGAGTGCTGGGGCCGCGATCCGGCGTCGCTGTGCATCGACGAGCGGCTGGTGAGCGCCGATGTGATGATCCGTTGGATCGAGTGAGTGCTATGAGGGAGTCATGTGCCGTGTGCTCGCCTATCTCGGTCCCGAGCGACCGCTGAAGGGGCTCCTGCTCGACCCGACGCACTCGCTCGAGGTCCAGAGCTACGCCCCCAAGGAGATGGAAGAGGCGCTGCTCAACGCCGATGGCTTCGGCGTGGCCTGGTACGCGGAGGGAATCGCCGAGCCCGCGCGCTATCGAACCATCCTGCCGATGTGGGCCGACGAGAACGTGCGTGACTTCGCCACTCAGGTGCGAAGTGGCTGCGTGATCGCCGCGGTCCGGAGCGCGACGCCCGGGATCGGTCACGGGTTGGCGAACACCCAGCCCTTCGTGCACGGGAGGCTGAGCTTCCTGCACAACGGTTTCATCCGAGGCTTCCGGGAAGGCCCGATGCGCGCGATTCGAGCGTCGCTCGGCGACGAAGCCTACGGAGCCATTCGCGGCACCTCCGACTCGGAGCACCTCTTCGCGATCTTCCTCGACCACTACCTCGAGCACTCGGACCTGGCGCGAGCGCTGGAGGCGACGTTGGCGCGCGCGGACGAGGCGCGAAACGGTCAGCGGGCGCTCCTCTCGCTGGTGGTCAGCGATGGTGAGAAGGTCTGCGCGGTGACCCAGGCGTTCGACGGCAACGCACCCACGCTCTATCGAAGCCACGATGGTGGCGGGACCCACTTCGCGTCCGAGCCACTCTTCGAGGGCGCATGGGAGACGCTCGAGCCCGGGAAGGTGGTCACGGCGACGTGAGCGCGCTCGCGATCCTGGACGCGGCGCGCGAACGAACGCTGGCGATCTACGGCGAGCTCCCGGACGAGGTGCTCGGCGCGTGGCCGGACCCCGAATTCTCCCCGCTCTGCTGGCACCTCGGGCACATCGCGTTCACCGAGGCCCACTGGCTGCTGGCGAAGGTCGGCGGCGACGGCGCGCTCTCGGTACCGTATGCACGGCGCTACGCGCAGGACGGATGCGCGAAGTCGGAGCGGAGCGCCGGGTACGATCGAGAAGAGCTCTTCGCCTATCTGCGCCGAGTCCGCGACGCGGTCCGCGAGCGCTACGCGGCGCTCGATCCGAGCCACCCGCTGATGCGGGACGACTACCTCGCGCGCTTCCTCGCGAGCCACGAGAACCAGCACCGCGAGACCATGGCGTATGTGCTCGGCTGCCACCGAGAGCGCATGGGCGGCGCGCCCGACGAAGCGCCACCGCTCGTCGACGACGGCGAGCCCGCGAGGCTCGACTTCGAGGGAGGCGTGGTCCCGGTCGGCACCGACGACCCGCACGCCTACGACAACGAACGCGGCGCTCACGAGGTGACGCTCGCGCCCTTCGCGATCGACGCCCACCCGGTGACGGCCGCCGCTTGGAGGCGCTTCGTCGACGCCGGAGGCTACGAGCGAGAGGCGCTGTGGACCGCCGAGGGGTGGGCCTGGCGCGACGCGAACGACGTCTCGCTGCCGAAAGGCTGGCGGCCGGTGGGCGAGAACGTCGTCCGGGTTCGCCTCGATGGCTGCTGGGCGATGGAGGGGCGCGAGCCGGTCGTCGGGATCAGCGCACACGAAGCCGAGGCGTACGCGCGCTTCGTCGGTGGGCGACTGCCGACCGAGGCCGAGCTCGAGCACGCCGCGCGCGTGACATCCGCTTCGCCACGGGTCGCTGGCCTCGAGCATCATGGACCGACGCCGGTCGCCCTCGGCGAGTCCGACCTGCTCGGGAACGTCTGGGAGTGGACGGCGAGCGCCTTCGCGCCCTACCCCGGGTTCACGCCACACCCCTATCGCGGCTACTCGGAGCCCTACTTCGACGGCGAGCACCGCGTCCTGCGCGGGGGAAGCTTCGCGACCGACCGCGCGATCGCGCGACCGACCTTCCGCAACTGGTACGCGCCCCACACCCGACAAATCTTCGCCGGGGTCCGCGTCGCGTACGGCTGAGCTTGCAAAGAAGGCCGCTCGGCATCGACGATGGGGCGTGAGCGGGGGCGACCGGCCGATGCTGATCTTCGCGAGCGACATCCACCTCACGGATGCGCTCCACGGCGGCTCGGTTCCGAAGTCTGCCATCTTCGAGCGCTTCTGGACGCGCATCGAGGCGGCACGCGGACACCGACCGGCGATCCTCTGCTTCGTCGGCGACCTCTTCGATCTGGTCCGCTCGCCCCGTTGGCTCGACGGCCGCTTCCGGCCCTACCATGAGGTCGAAGGCAACGCAGAGGCAGCACTCGACCGGATCGTCGACGGTATCCTGGAGCGCGAGAAGGGCTTCTTCGACGCGATTCGTCGGCGGGTCGAAGAGGGCGCGCTGGAGGTCGTGTACCTGTTGGGCAACCACGATCGGCTGCTGGCGGACGCGCCCGGCGCGCGACGCCGGATCTGGAAAGCGCTCACCGGCCGGGACGAAGCCGTGGTCTTCGAGCGTGAGCGCGCCTTCCCCGAGCATGGCGTGCTCGCCTACCACGGCAACGTGGTGGACCCGGTGAACAACCACCCAGACGGGGGCCCGACGATCGGCGACGCGATCGGCATCGAGCTGATCACGCGCTTTCCACGGATGGTGAAGGAGCTGGTCGACACTCCGAACGCCGACCTGCTGGACGACATCGACGACGTGCGCCCGATCTACGCCGTGCCCGCATGGGTACGCAGCCTCGGGCTGGTCGATCGACGGCTGCTCAAGCCGGTGAGCGCCACGTGGCAGCGGCTGGTCGAGGAGTTCCTCTCCCGTTCCTTCGTGCGTGAATGGATGCGCGAGCGTCGGTCCATCGAGCAGAAGCGCTTCGGCTTCGACACGGGACAGAAGTTGCGGCTCCTGCTCGAGCTCTCCACGAAGAAGGTGGTGGTCCGCGGCAGCGACAAGCGGATGACGAAGATCTACAAGACCTTCCAACACGGCTTCGACGGCAAGATGGCCAATCACGCGGTCGGCGAGCTCGGCCGAAGAGAGCGCCTCCGCTACGTGGTCAACGGTCACTCGCACTTCGCGTCGATGGTGCCCCTGGGACGGGTCCACGGGCGCGAGGCGGCCTACTTCAACACGGGTACGTGGCGGACCGTGCACCAGATCGGGAACGTCGCGAGCGGTCGGCCATCGTTCCTTCCCTACGACGCGATGAGCTACCTGGTCTTCTTCCCCGACGGAGACGAGTTGGGCCGCGACTACGAGTGGTGGACCGGCGCGATGGTCCCACGTGACCCCGCCGAGCGCTGAGCACAGACCACCTACTTTGGGGGCGTCACTCTCGTGGGAGTCTTTCCTGCGACGCCAGCCGGTGATATGGCCCGCGGGTGCTTCGACCACGCTTTCACCTGGCCTTCCCGGTGTCGGACCTCGATCGGGCGCGCGCCTTCTACGTCGGTGTGTTGGGTTGCCGTGAGGGCCGCAGCAGCGAGCGCTGGGTCGACTTCGAGTTCTTCGGCCACCAGCTCTCGGCCCACCTGAGCGACCAGCACCAAGACGCGGCCTCGAACGAGGTCGACGGTGACCAGGTCCCAGTGCGTCACTTCGGCGCCATCCTCGAGTGGGGGGAGTGGGAAGCGATGGCCGAGCGCCTCGAGGTGGCGGGCGTCGAATTCATGATCCGGCCTCGGGTGCGCTTCGAAGGCGCCGTCGGCGAGCAGGGCACGTTCTTCGTTCGCGATCCGAGCCGCAACGTCATCGAGCTGAAGAGCTTTCGCGACGACGAGCAGGTCTTCGCTCGTTGACCCCCTCAACGGGGCGATGACGCGGCCCCGGACAGGCAGTAGTCTCCGCGCCTCTCACGGAGGACGAAGAGATGGGGACGCCGAAGACTCTGACGGAACAGTTCGCGCGCTGGGGCAAGGTGCGGGCGAACGAGCCTGCGATCCACGGTAAGGACGCGAATGGCGCCTGGCAGAGCTACACCTGGGGCGAGTATTGGGCCGCTGCCCGCGAGGTGGCCAAGGGCCTGATCGCGCTCGGTCATCGACCCGAAGAGTGCGTCGCCCTCGTGGGGGCCAACCGCCCGGAGTGGATCATCTGCCAGATGGGGATCACGCTGGCGCGCGGGATCCCGGCGCCGAGCTACGCGACCAACACCGTCGAGCAGGTGGGCCATATCCTGACGAACTCGGAGGCGACCATCGCCATCGCCGATAGTGAGGAGCTGCTCGATCGGTGGCGCGAAGCCGCGGACGCGCGAGGCATCGAGCTGACCCAGGTCGTCTCGATGCTCGAAGGGATCGACGACGCATCGAAGAGTCTCTCCGAGCTCCGCGCGCTCGGCCGAGAGCAGGACGATGCCGAGCTCGATGCGCGGATCGAGGCACACCAGGCCGACGACGTCTGCCTCCTGATCTACACCTCGGGCACCACTGGCGTGTCCAAAGGGGTGATGCTCGACCACGGGAACATCGTGGGGATGAGCGATCTGCTGATGAAGCAGATCGACGTCTTCCGCACCCCCGAGTCGTTCCGGTCGGTGAGCTACCTTCCCCTCTGCCACGTGGCGGAGCAGCTGCTGACCAACTTCATGCAGATGGCGACCGGCGGCGAGGTCTACTTCTGCCCGGACCTGAGCGAAGTGAAGGACTATCTGATCGAGGTCCGGCCGACGATGTTCGGTGCGGTGCCGCGGGTGTGGGAGAAGTTCCAGGCCGCGCTCGAGGCGCGACTGAGCGAGGCGACGGGCCTCAAGGCCAAGCTCGCCGGATGGGCCCGCGGCGTGGAGCAGAAGGCCACGCTCGAGGAGGTCCGGACCGGGCGCAGCGTCGGTGGCTTCTCGCGGGGAATCGCGAACAAGCTGGTGATCGGCAAGGTCAAGGCAGCCCTGGGCCTGGACCAGCTCCGCTTCGCCGGCACGGCGGCGGCGCCCATCTCGAAGGCGACGCTGGAGTTCTTCACGTCGATCGGGATCGTCATCCACGAGGCGTACGGCATGAGCGAGACGGCTGGGCTCGTGACCGTCAGCCCGGTGGGCCGACCCCGCTTCGGCTCGGTGGGGAAGGTGATCGAGGGCTGCCAGGTGGAGATCGCCGAGGACGGCGAGATCATCTGCAAGGGCCCGCAGATGACCCGGGGCTACCTCCGCATGCCGGAGAAGACCGCCGAGCTCATCGACGACGAGGGTTGGCTCCACACGGGGGACCTCGGCAGCTTCGACGCCGACGGCTACCTCTCCATCACCGGCCGCAAGAAGGACATCCTGATCACCGCAGGCGGCAAGAACGTCGCGCCCGCCGAGATGGAAGGACACATCCACGCCATCGCCGGCGTCGGTCAGGTCGTGGTGGTCGGGGACCGAAAGCCCTACCTCAGCGCGCTGCTGACCCTCGATCCGGAGAACCTCGGCGAGCTCGCCAGGGCCGCCGGGAGCGCAGGCGACTCGCTCGAGGCGTTGGCCGGGGATCCGGCGGTGACCGACTACCTCCAAGAGCGTATCGAGACCGTGTGCAATGCGAAGGTCGCCCGGTACCAGACCATCAAGCGCATCAAGGTGCTCCCGGTCGAGTTCTCGGTGGACGGCGGGGAGCTCACGCCGACGATGAAGATCAAGCGCAACGTGGTGAACGACAAATACGCGAGCGACATCGAAGCGCTCTACACGAAGTAGTCACGGGGGAGAACGGCGCCGATCGAGCGTACGCTGACCTCGTGCCCATCGCCTCGCTCATCTGTGGCGCGCTCTCCCTGTTGATGGCCATCGGGGGGATCTTCACTGCCGCCATGCCGGTCGTGGGGTCGCTCTTCGCGTTCGGCTCACCGCTGTTGGCGCTCACGGGCATCATCCTCGGTGGGATCGGTCACTCCCGGTCCCAGGACATGAAGGGTGTCGCGGTCGCCGGATTGGTGATCAGCATCGTGGGGTTCGTCTTCGGGCTCCTCGTCGCGATGACCTGCGGGATGTGCAACGCCTGCGTGACCGCCGGAGCCGCCGGAACCGCGGGAGCCGCACAGGGCATCAGCAGCGCGCTCGGGGACCCGAACAACTGGCCGCGGCCGGACCCAAACGGCAACACGCCGCCACCCTTCCCGTCGACGGTGACCGACCAGCAGGCGCCGATCGAGGGCGCGACCGCGCCGCCAGTGCCCGTGGCGGACGTGCTCGAGCACCTGAACCGGAGCTGCTTCGACGCCTGGTGCGCGCCGACCAACCGCAGCTATCTGTTCACGCACGTGAGCTGCAACGCGAGCCTCTGCGCGATCGGGTTCACCGCGTTCCACTTCGACCGTGACGTCCCCGGGCCGCACCAGGGACGGGTGCAGATCCCGCGCGAGGCGGTCCAACCCGGCGCCGAGCCCGGATCGGTGATGCCGGAGCCCCTGGACGCCGCCCTCTCGACCAAGCTCGAAGGGTGGGCACCCACGGCCGAGGTCGAGGACACCAACCACCCGGAGCTACGCTTCGTCACCTGGGCCGACGAGATGTGCCCGGACACCTGGTGCGAAGGCGAGCTCGTGTACGACTACGAGCACGTCCGGTGCACGGGAGAGGACTGCACGCTCTTCTTCCGCTGGGGCGACTACCAGGACGACACCGACACCTATCGCTGGGTGCCGGGTCAGCTGGCCGTGCCGCGCTCGATCATCACGAGCGCGCCGAACGGCGACATGCCCGACGACGTGGCCTTCGAGCAGTTCATGGAGCTGACGGACGCGTTCACGGCCGCCCACGCCCACCAGTGACGCGCGGCACGTTGCACACGACGTGAGCGAGCTGCACACCGCGCGCGGTGGATCGCGCAGCCGATTGCACAACGCCCGACAGTTGCGCATCGCGTTGCACGAGAGCCGGCACTCATCCCCGTGATTACCGCGGGAACGGGCCCTTACAGTAGCGGCCTGTTTCATGCATCCTCAGACGTGGAATGTTGGGGAGACTGGGTTGGGCACTCGCGGCGCTCGCGCTCGCATGCACCGAAGCGCCGCGCGGCGCCGAGGTGGTGACGAGCCGACTTCCGCCCGCCGAGCACGCCACGGTCGAGGACCCCTTCGAGCCGCTGCCCCAGTCGCTCGACCTGGACGCTCGGAAAGTCGAGCTCGGCCGCCGGCTCTTCGAGGAGCCGCGCCTGTCCGGCGATGGCGAGCGGGCGTGCGTCGACTGCCACGATCTCGGCGCCGGCGGCGTGGTCCCCGGCGAGGCGCGCTCCAACCATCCCCTCAACGAGTCCGGTCCATACAACGTGCCGACCGTCTTCAACGTCGCCTTCAACTTCCGATACAACTGGCAGGGACGCTTCGAGACGCTGGAGGAACACCTCAACGGCCCGATGATGAACGAGGCCGTGATGAACGCCGGTAGCTGGCCCGAGGTGGTCGCCCGTCTGTCGGGAGAGTACGGCGCCGACTTTCGGCGCGCCGGTTATGACGAGGGGGTCACGCCGACGAACGTGCGAGACGCGATCTCGAGCTATCAACGATCGCTCATCACGCCCGGGTCTCGCTTCGACCGCTTCCTGATGGGCGAGCTGCCGCTGGAGCCGGAGGAGGAGCGCGGCTACGAGCTGTTCAAGAGCGTCGGGTGCGCCACCTGCCACCAGGGCGTGAACGTCGGCGGCAACATGTTCCAACGCTTCGGCGTGATCGACGACGCCTTCGAGGGCCGTGAGCTCCAGGAGCGTGACTACGGCCGGATGTTGGTGACCGGCAGGGAAGAGGACGCCTTCGTCTTCCGCGTGCCGAGCCTCCGGAACGTGGCCATCACCGCGCCCTACTTCCACGACGGGTCGGCCGCTACGTTGGAAGAAGCCGTCGTCCACATGGGTCGCGTCCAGCTCGGCTACACGCTCGACGCCGACGAGGTCGACGCGATCGTCGCATTCCTCCACACACTGACCGGGACCTTCGACGGTGTATCGCTCGCGGAGGTCTCGCCGTGACGAGCCGTGGGCCCCTCCTCAACGGCCTGGCCATCGCCACCGGTCTCGCGTTGGTCGCGGTCGTGGGCACGACGACCACCGCGTTTCGATACGACACGGACGCCGCGGAGCACGATCGCTACTCCGCCGCGCTCCGGCACGCCCTCGAGTTGGACGCTCGCTTGGGCGAGGAGATCGCCAAGGCCCGGCTGGGCATCGTGGCGCACTACGACGAGCTCGTCCGAGTGTGGGACCGCATCCGCGGCAACGAGCGAGAGCTGATGGCCATCCCGCGCAGCATCCAGGGCGACCGACGGGCACTCCTGGAGCGAGATCTGGAGGCGTACCGCGATTCGCTGCGCCAACGACGAACGCTGATGGAGGAGTTCAAGATGGAACACGCGGTGCTGCGGAACTCGCTCCGCGCGCTTCCGCGGAACACCGAGCGTTGGCGCCAGAACGACGCGCACGTGCACCCGGAGCTGGAGGCGGCGATCGAAGCGCTCCTGCGAGATTCGCTGCTGCTCGTGCTCGCGCCGAACGACGACGACCGAGGCGACGCGGTTCGTTGTGGGCTGCAGCGGCTCGGGCGCCCTTCCGGTTGCGCCGGGGTCTCGCCGCTGGACCACACCGACCTCTCCGAGCGAATGAGCGACCAGCTCGGGGCGATCCGCACCCATGCCCACACGCTGCTGAGTCGCAGCCGATCGGTCGCCTCGCTCGTGGACCGGCTCATGGAGGTTCCGGTCACCACCCGGGGCCGCCGGGCGCGCGACACCTACGCCGAGCTCCACGCGCGAGCGGTCGACGACGCCCAGCGCCGGTGGGCGATGGCGCTCGCGACGGCCATCCTCCTCCTGGTCCTCGCGTCCGCGCTCATCATCGCTCGACTCCAAGCGGCCGCGCGGGCCCTTCAAGAGACCGGGTCGCGGCTCGAGGTCGCGCTCGACGAGCTCCGGGTCGAGCGCGATCGCGAGGTCGAGCTCGCCAACCTGAAGAGCCGCTTCGTGTCGATGACCTCCCACGAATTCCGCACCCCGCTGAGTGTGATCCTTTCCTCCGCGGAGCTGCTCGAGGCGTATGGGGAACGCTGGGAGCCCAGCAAGCGCCGCACCCACCTGGGGAGGATTCAGGACGCCGCGCGGGGGATGAGCCACATGCTCGACCGGGTCCTCCTCATCGGCCGGGCCGAGTCGGGGATGCTGGAGGCCAACCCGCGGATGCTCCGCCCGGCCGACCTGGCAGCGGCGGTCGTCGAAGAGGTTCGATCGGTGGTCGGACCGGACCGGGAGCTCGTCTACGAGGCCCACGGTGGAACGAAGGAGATGATGCTCGACGAGACGCTCCTGCGGCACGTGCTCTCGAACCTGCTCTCGAATGCGTTCAAGTACTCGCCCGCCGCGAGCGCCGTACGCTTCTCGGTCGCCGAGGAAGAACGCGGAGTGCTCTTCGAGGTCAGCGACGAGGGGATCGGCATTCCCCCGGACGAGCTCGAGCAGCTCTTCGACGCGTTCCACCGTTGCAGCAACGCTAGCGCGATCCCGGGAACCGGTCTGGGACTCGCCGTCGTGAAGAAGTCCCTCGACGTTCACCACGGGACGATCGAGGTCGACAGCCGAGTCGGCGAAGGCACCCGCTTCGCCGTTCGCGTCCCCGAGCTGCGGGAGGCCGCATGACTTCCGTGCTGATCATCGAGGACGACGGAGTGATCCGGGAGAACATCCTCGACCTGCTCGAAGCGGAGGGCTACGAGGGGATGGAGGCCGGCGACGGGAAGGCAGGGATCGCCACGGCCCTCGCGCGCCGACCGGACGTGATCATCTGCGACATCACCATGCCGGTGATGGACGGCCATCAAGTCCTCCAACGACTCCGCGACTACCCGGAGACCGCCGCCGTTCCCTTCGTGTTCCTGACCGCCCGCGCGGAGCGGGAGGACGTTCGAGAGGGGATGGCTCGAGGCGCGGACGACTACCTCACCAAGCCCTTCACCAGGCAGGAGCTGCTGGCATGCATCGAGTCCCGGCTCGAGCGGCAGCGAGAGCTCCGCGCGGCCCTGGGAGCGCCCTCGGTGCCAGCGGAACGATCGACGGAAGTCATCGTGCGCTCCGAGGCGCTTCGCCGTGTCTACGACCGCGCAGCTCGCGCGGCTCGAAGCAACCTCAGTGTCCTACTCCTCGGGGAGACCGGCGTCGGCAAGGACGTGCTCGCGCGCCACGTGCACGTCGCTTCCCCACGCGCCGAGCAGCCCTTCATCCCGCTCAACTGCGCGGCGTTGACGGAGACGCTGCTCGAGAGCGAGCTCTTCGGCCACGAGCGCGGCGCATTCACCGGCGCCGCCGCCGCGCGAGCGGGGCTCTTCGAAGCCGCAGATGGTGGCACGGTCTTTCTCGACGAGGTGGGCGATCTGCCCCCGACGACCCAAGCGAAGCTCTTGCGAGTCCTCGAGGACCGCTGCGTGCGTCGGATCGGCGCGCGCTCCTTCCGCTCCATCGACGTCCGCTTCATCGCCGCCACCAACCAGGATCTGGAAGCGCGGGTGGACGACGGATCGTTCCGCCAGGATCTCTACTTCCGGATCGCCGGGATCGTGCTGGAGGTCCCCCCGCTGCGCGAACGGCGCGAAGAGGTGTTCCCTCTGGCGGAGCGCTTCACGAGGAACATCTGCCGACAGCTCGGACGGAGTGCACCGACCTTCGCGCCGGAAGCGGTGACGCGACTCGAGGCCCACCCCTGGCCTGGCAATGTCCGCGAGCTACGCAACGTCGTCGAGCGGGCGATCGCGCTGCTCGAGGGCGACGTGGTCCGACCGGAGCACCTACCGAAGGCCATTGGCGAGAGTGGGCGGGCGCCGTCCACGAAGATCGATACCCTGCGCGAAGAGATGCGCGCGTTGGAGCGTCAGGCGATCGTGGACGCGCTGCGGGAGCACGGCGGGAACCAGACCCTGGCCGCGAAAGCCCTCGGGATCTCTCGCCGGACCCTGGTCAATCGGCTGGACGAGTTCGACCTCCCCCGACCGCGCAAGAAGTGACGCGCGTCAGGGACCGCGGACGACCAGCTGGTACTGGCCGCTCTCGCCCGGCTGGTAGCTCGTGACGATGACCGTCCACGTACCCGGCTCGGTGATCGCCAAGTCGAGGCCGGCCGTGGTGTCGTTGCCACCAGCGACCATGTCGTCGTTGTCGTGCTGCTGGCCGCTCGGCGACTTCACGACGAGGTAGGCGTCGAAGGCCGAGGAGCGCGCCTCGATATGCACGTTCCCGCTCTGCCACTGGTAGGTGTAGTGATCGGAGAATTCACCGGTCTGCAGCGTGCGGTCTCCTGCCTGGAGCTGGCCGGTGGTCACGGTCTCCGGCCCGTTCCCGCCCCGCATCAGCTGCGCGGTGGTGGTGGCGTTGGGCATGACCTGCACCGTCTGGCTGGCGACGATCATACCGTCGACTTTGAGCTCGAGGTTGCGTGGCCCGGACGAGATCCGCACCTGCTGGCCCCCGACCACCAGACCCTGAGACTGGCCGTCGACGAGGAGCTCGGCGCCGCCCTGGATGTCGGTGGAGATGGTGACGGTCCCGATGCCACCGGTCGGCGCCTGGGGCGTCGCCGGGTCGGTGCCGGCGACTGGCTGCGGGTCGTCGTCGCCACCGACGAGCATCAGCGCGGCCACCCCACCGCCGGCCAGCAGCAAGAAGAGCACCACGACGCCGATGATCAGCCCGGTCTTGCTGCCACTGCTGGCGGGCGGGGCGGCCTGCGGCGCCATGCCGCCGAAACCACCAGGGCCGGTGGCAGGACCGCCGGGTCGTGTCTGGGGCGGACCCATGCCCGCCGCGCCCTGCTGGGTCTGGGGCATTCCCGGACCGGTCGGCACCCCGCCGCCGGTGGGCGGGCCTGGCGTCGGAGCCGCACCGCCGAAGCCGGGGCTGGAGCCGAAGCCACCGCCCGAGCCGGGGTTGGTGCCGAAGCCGGTGTTGCCGGCGCCCATCTGCTCCTGGCCGCGAGCGCCGGGCGTGGAGAGGCTGAGCTCGCCACCTTGGCTGGCAGTGCGACCGCCACGGGCCTGGCGCAACGCCGCCTGCAGCTCCGCGGCGTTGGCCGGGCGGTTCTGGGGCGTCTTGTCGAGACACCGGTCCACCAGCTGCGCGATGGGCGGCGAGAGGTCGGGCAGCAGCTCGCCGATCGGTGGGTGAGGTTGCGTGCACGCGTGGACCACGATCGCGCTCGCAGTCTCACCGTCGAAGGGCGTGCGACCGGTCAGCGCCTCGTAGAGCATGACGCCGAGCGCCCAGACGTCCGCGGTGGCCAGCACGCCGCGCGCGCTCATGGCCTGCTCGGGCGCCATGTAGTGGGGCGTCCCCATCGCGATGCCCGTACGCGTGACGTTGTCCTTGCTGGTGTCCAGGTCGCGCGCGATGCCGAAGTCGAGGATCTTCACCACCACTTCGCCGTTCGGCTGCTGGGAGAGGAAGACGTTGTCCGGCTTGAGATCGCGGTGGACGATTCCGCGTGAGTGCGCCGCGGCGAGGGGCTCGAGCACCCGGTCCATGAAGTCGAGGATGTCGTCGCGGCTGTGACCGCCGCGCAGGAGCCAGTCGGTCATCGTGTCGCCCTGGAGGAGCTCCATCGCCACGAAGAGCGAGCCATCGTTCGGATCGACGCCGCTGTCGAAGCAGTCGACGATCCCCGGGTGGGCGATCTCCGCGGCCGCGCTCACCTCTCGAAAGAAGCGCTGCTTGGAGGCCTCGTCCTTACCGATGTGGGGAAAGAGGACCTTCAGAGCGACGGTCTTCTTCGTCATGTGGTGCTTGGCCTCGAAGACCGCACCCATGCCCCCCTCGGCGATCTTTCGGACGATCTCGTAGCGCCCGCCGACCAGCTGCGTCATTGCGCGGAGGGTATCACCCGATGGGCCGCGGCACGACGCCGACCTGCGGTGAGCGGCCACCTTCGCTAGAGTGCGCCAGCGTGATGCGAGCGACCCAACTCCTCCTCGGCGCGGCGATCGCACTCTCGGTCGCCGCCCCCGTGAGCGCGCACGGACGCTTCCCCGAGACCCACGGGGTGACGTTTCACCCCGACGATCCACTGGTCATCGCCACCGGCACGACCTTCGGGCCCGTGATCACCATGGATGGCGGCGAGACCTGGCGTTGGGCCTGCGAGGCCGCGCTCATGCTCAACCCGCTCGAAGACCCCAGCTACGTACTGATGGCCGACGGTTCGCTGCTCGCTTCGGGGTTCGGTGGTCTCCAGCGCGGGACCCCCTCGCTCTGCACCTTCAGCGAGCCGGACATGGACGTCGGCTTCGCGATCACCGACGTGGTCCGCAGCTCCCTCGACTCCCTGACCGCGTATGCCCCGACGTCCGCCGGCGGCACCGCCATCAACACCGTGTTCCGAACCACCGACGGCGGCGCGTCCTGGGACGCCACGAGCGAGCCGATCGAGGCGATCCTCTTCGAATCGCTCCTGGTCGGGCCAAGCGACGAGCTCTACCTGAGCGGCATCTACCCGGTCACGGCCGACCGTGCGGAGCCCGAGCCCTACGTCCACCGCTCGCGGGATGCGGGCGCGACCTGGGAACGATTCGCGTTCACTCCGTTCGCGATGGATGACCGGACCCTCCTGCTCCTGGCCGTCGACCCGAACGACCCGGACCACCTCTTCGCGCACGTCCTGCCCGATTTCGATGCGGACCGCGACGAGGTGCTCGTGCGGAGCACCGACGGCGGTGAGACCTGGACCGAAGCCGGTCGCCACCGCCGAATCGGCGACGTGCTCTTCACCCCGGACGGGACGATCTTCCTCGGCACCGAGTGGGTGGCCATGCCCTCGGACCCCACGATGCCCTCGGAGGCCTACCCCCATGGTCTCTACCGGAGCGACGACGGTGGTGAGACCTTCACGGTCGTCCGCGACGATCTGGACGTCGGTTGCCTCGGTTGGCACGAGGGAACGCTCTGGGCGTGCGCGGACAACTACCGAGACGGTTTCATGCTGGGCTACTCGAACGACGACGGCGAGACCTTCGAGCCGAGCCTGGTCCTGAGCGAGATGGCGGGGCCCGTGGAGTGCGACCCCAGCGAAGGCACACCGGTCGCCTGCGAGTCGCGAGACATGGATATCATTCGCGATTTCGAGGTCGTCGGCCCTGCCACCGGTGATGGCGGCTGCCAGTGCGGCACGGGGTCGACCGACGCGCCGGCGGGCGCCGCCTTTCTTTTGATGGGGCTGGCTTTGACGATCCGTCGTCGCAGTCTCTAACATCGGCGATCAGGCGTCCCCCAGATCAGGGAGGCGCGCTTGGAGGACCCATGAACTTTGCCTATCGAGCCCTCGTGGCGTCGACCCTCGTCCTGATCGCGGTCTCGGCCCGAGCCCAGGACGAAGACGAGCGCGCCACCGCGCGCCAAGCCTTCGAACGCGGAGTGAACGCCTACGGTGAAGAGCGGTGGGAAGAAGCGCTCGGGGCCTTTCAAGAGGCCTACCGGATCGCGCCCCATCCGAGCGTCCGCGTGAACATGGCGAACTGCTACGTGCACCTGGCTCGACCGGTCGAAGCCCTCGACCACTTCGAGCGCTTCCTGGTCGAGACCGGTGATGACGGCGACCCGGCGCAGAAGCGCGAGGTCCGGCGACAGATCGCGGAGCTCCGAGCGCAGATCGGCGAGACCTTCCTCCGGGTCGAGCCCGAGGGCGCGACCGTGACCATCGACGGGCACACCACCCTGCGTGCGCCCATCCTCGATGCGGTGAAGCTCTCCGCGGGCACGCACCACGTCGAGGTCGCGATGGACGGCTACGTGACCAACGCGCAGGAGTTCGAGGTCGAAGGCGGAGAGCGTCACGAGCTTCGGATCGAGCTGGTGGAAGGCGCCGACCCGGTGGCTCCGACCGAAGGCGCCGAGGAGCTGGGCAGCACCACCGCGGAAGAGGTCGCCGAAGAAGCCGCCGAAGAGGAAGCGGACGAAGAGGACGAGGGTCCCGGGATGACGATTCCCACGAGCGCCTGGATCGGCGCCGCCGCGACCGCCGGCCTCGTGGTGAGCGCAGTGGTCCTCGCGGGCTTCGCGAAGAAGAACGAGAACGACTTCGACGACGCCGTCTCCCGATTCGGCACCACGACCGGCGCCGAGCGCGAAGCCGCGCGGCAGGACGGCTTGGACGCCGCGGATCGGGCCGACCGGCTCGCGCTCACCGCCGACATCCTCGGCATCGCCGGTGTGCTGGCCGCCGGCGCGACGGTCTTCTTCTACTTCTGGGACCAGCCGGACACGGACGACGGTCTGGCGGTGGTGCCGACCGGCAGTCGCGATGGCGCCGGCCTCGTGCTCTCGGGACGCTTCTGATGCGCGCCTCGGTCACCGCCGCCCTGATCACCCTCGCTGGGTGCAGCGCCGTCATCGACCCGGACACCGGCCTGCTCGGTGACGAGAGCGAGGCCGACATGGGTCCGGTCGTCGACTCGGACGGGGGCGGCGTGGATGCCGGCCCGAGCGAGTGCCCGGGCGGCTGTGACGACGGGGTCGCGTGCACGACCGACCGCTGCGTCGACGGCCGCTGCCTCCAGGCGCCGGACGACAGCCTCTGCGCTTCGGGCGAGCGTTGTGACCCTGTCAGTGGCTGCGTCCCCGAGCGCTGCACGACGGACGCGGAGTGCGGCGCGGATGGCATCGCCTGCAACGGCATCGAGGCGTGTGTCTCCGGCACCTGCCAGACCAGCCCGGGCATGAGCTGCGACGACGGGAACCCCTGCACCACCGACAGCTGTGGCGGCGCCGGTTGCACCAACACCCCGGTCGACCTCGACGGGGACGGCGCGCCCGCGATGGGCGTGGATGGCGTGGCCTGCCCGGGTGGCACCGACTGCGCCGACGACGACTCGGGCCGACGACCGGGCGCAACCGAGGTCTGTGACACGGTCGACCAGGACTGCGATGGCGCCGTCGACGAAGGCGTACCCATGTGCGACGGGGGCGGCGGTGACACCTGCGGCGATCTGGTGGCGCTGACGCTCGACTCCGCTGGGTTCGCCCGGCATTCGACCCGGATCGATCGCACGATCGTCGACGACTACTCCACACCGTGCGGCGGAGGTGGCGGCCGAGACATCGTGCTCGCCGTGGACTTCAACGGCATCGCCGACTTCGTGATCGACACGACACGCAGCTCGATCGACACCGTGGTGGCCGCGTCGACCGACTGCGGTCGGTTCAGTGTCGGCGGCCGCGGCTGCAACGACGACATCGACTACGCCGGCGGGGTCGCCCAGAGCCGACTCTGGGTGCACCGCATCGGGCAGATCGCCACGCCGAACCGCCTCTTCATCATGGTCGAAGGCTACGACGGCGACGCGGTCGGCGACGTGGTCGTGGACGTTCGTCGCACGGACGCCGTCAGCGACGCCTGCGATCGCGCGCTGAACATCAGCGCGGGCGGGTCCGTGCTCGGCTTCGCTGGCAACGGCAGTGGCTTCACCGGCGACGCGCGAGGCTCCTGCCAGGGCTTCAGTGAGCGCTTCGCGCCCGAGGGCTCGTTCGTGGTCGAGCCGCGCCGACGGGCGCTCGACCTCGTGGCCTACTCCGACGCGTTCGATCCCGATGTCTACGTGCGGCTCACCTGCGCACCCGACGACGAGCTGATCTGCGTCTCGGGCAGTGGGCCCCAGACGACGATCGATCAGATGATCCCCCTCGACTTCACCCCGGATGACGTCAACGTCTTCGTGGACGGTGGGTCCTCCGGGAATCCCTACACGCTCGACTACACCCCCTGAGCGGAGACGATCGCGTGGCATGGGCACGCGGGACCGTGGGTGAAGTAGTAGCTCAGGATCGGGGTCGCCCCGAGGAACGCTCCGAGGAGCAGGAAGACAGCGAGCTCGAGCACCCTCACGCGGCACCTGCCCATGGGGCCGAGCGGGACGTCTCCCGCCGCAGCAGGAGCTGCATGACGCCGATCACCAACGGCGGCGCGTAGACCAAGGGCACATCCATGGTCAGATGCTCCATCGAGACCAGCCCCCGGAGAGTGTCGAAGAGGTGAACGAGCGCATGGGGGACGAACCAGAGCTGGAGCACGAAGAGCGCCTTGGCGCGCCAGCCCTCGTCGAACGCGGCCCTCAGCGCGAGCACGCCGACCATCGCCGAGACGCAGCCGATGTCCCGCACGAAGTGCTCGTTCATGGGGCCGAAGTCCGGAACTCGGCCGGGGAGATTCTGGTACCAGTGGTGAGGGCTCGACAGCATCCAGACGGCGTTGACGAGGTTTCCCAGCGCCAGCAGCAGGAAGAAGGCAGGCCACCGGAGTCGGTCACTCATCGGACTGGCTCCGTGCGGTCCAGGTCGTGGACGGTGGCGTCGGTGGTCGAGTTGCGGAAGAGCCATAGGGACACCGCCGCAACGCCCAGGGTGAACGCGACGAAGCCTGGTGTCCGAGCGAGTCCGACGAAGAGAAGCAGGCTCGTCGCGAAGACGAGCGAGAGCACAAAGCTCCCCGCGAAGGCGACCCTCCGTTGGAAGCCGCTGGCCAGCATGCCTGCGAGCCCGATCTCCACGACCGTCACGACGATTCCGAGCGCGTCGGAGAGTGGTCTCGGCGCCCAGGGGTTCAAGGCCGCCGTGTACTCGAGGAACGCCTCGAAGTCGCCCCAGACCACGGCGGGGTTGTCCGCGGCGCCGAGCATGCCCAATCGATCGGCGACGACCCACGCATAGAGCGACGCCAGGCCGACCCGGGCACACAGAGCGACGCGGTGCTCGGTCGAACTCTTCACGACGCGACCCCCGCGCCGCAGCGCGTCCCGGTGTGCATCGTTGGGTCCAGTCTCTCGTACATATCGTCTACCTCCGCGAAGACCACGGAGCAGAGGCGACGGCGGTTACGGTCGGTACGAGAAAAGCGCTCTCCACAGGACCGGCGGAGCGAGTGACGCCCACGAAAAAGCGCCGGTGCTCGTCCGAGCGCCGGCGCTTCTTCATGGAGCGGAGAGGCTCAGACCTCGAAGTCGCCCTGCTCGAGGATCTCGCTCACGCGGTAGAGGAAGCCGTTGGCGTTCACGCCGTCGACCACGCGGTGGTCGTAGGTGAGGGCCATGTACATCACCGGGTGGATGGCGATCAGGTCCTGGCCGTCCTTCTCGACGACGACGGGGCGCTTCTTGATGGTGCCGATCCGCAGGATGCCGGTGTTCGGCTGCGAGATGATCGCGCCACCGACCAGGTTGCCCTTCCGACCCGGGTTCGAGATCGAGAAGGTCTTTCCAGAGAGATCGTCCGGCGTGAGGTTCCCGTCGCGGGCGCGCTCGGCGATGTCGATGATCGCTCGAGCGAGGCCACGAATGGTCAGCTCGTCGGCGTTGCGAATGACCGGGACGACGAGGCCCTTCGGCGTGTCGACCGCGATGCCGAGGTTCACGTCCCCGAGCTTCACGTACGCGTCGTCGAGGACGCGCGAGTTGAGATCCGGATACTCACGGAGCGCCCGCGCGGTCGCGGCGACGACGAAGGCCAGATAGGTGAGGCTGAGCCCCTCCTTCTTGTAGCGGCCCTTGTGCGCGTCGCGGATCTTGGCGGTCTCGTAGAGGTCGCACTCGGCGAAGGTCACGACCTCCGGGGAGACGTGCTTCGAGTACACCATGTGGTCGGCGATGATCCGACGACGGCGGCTGAAGGGGACGACCTCGTCGCCCTCGGACGGTCGGTAGGGCGGGACGCGGAAGGCTCCGCTCGGGACTGCGACACCCGCGCCCTGAGCCGCGCTCGCTTTACGCGGCGCGGGCGCCGGCCGAGGAGGCGCGGCGGCGGGCGGCGTGGGGGGCGCGCTGGGAGCGCTCGCGGCCTGCTGCACGTCCTGGTGCGTGATGCGACCCGACTCACCGGAGCCCGAGACCGAGGCCAGATCGACGCCGAGCTCGCGGGCGAGCTTGCGCACGGAGGGGGACGCCGCCGGATCGTCGCCGGCGGGCTCGGCCTTCGGTGCCGGGTCTTCCGCCGTCGCCTTCGGCTCCGACTTGGACTTGGACGCGGTCGCCTTGCCGTTCTCGTCGATCTCACAGAGCGGAGCGCCGACCTCGAGCACGTCGTCGACCTCGGCGAGGAGCTTCGTCACCACCCCAGCCACCGGGGCCGGGAGCTCACTGTCGGCCTTGTCGGTGAGGATCTCGACGATCGGTTGGTCCTTCTCGACCGCCTCGCCTTCACTCACCAGCCACTTACCTACCGTACCCTCGACGACGCTCTCGCCGAGCTGGGGCATGGTCACCTTGGTCGTCATCTTTCCTCCGCGCGTTGCGCGCGCAGACCATACACGCCCACCGGCGTGGGCGCATCCACGGATCGCCCCAGTGGTCCAGAGGTTGCGAGCGGCAGAGGCCGACGCCATCTTCGAGCGATGAGCGACGAGGCGCAGGACGAGCTCGAGGCCGGGCTCCAGAAGCGTGACCGGATGTTCCTCGTCCGGCTCCTCCTCCGGTTCACGGTGGTCGGGCTGCTCGCGGTCTGGGGCTTCCTGATGCTCGGCGAGAGCAACATCGGTGGCTGCGCCGCCCGCGGCTTCGAATCGGTCACCGAGGATCCCTGACGCGCGCGCGGGAAACTCGCTGAAATCCGCCGCCGCATGGGAGACACTCCGGCCATGCGTCTCTCGCTGCTGGCGATTGCCCTGGTGGCAGCCACCGCCCCCTCGTTGGGGGAGGCTCAGGCCACCCTCAACCGCTTTCGAGCGTCCGAGACGCCCGACGATGCCTTCCACCTGAGCCGGCCGACGGCCCTCGGGCACCTCGACTTCGGAGCGCAGCTCCACCTCGACTACGCGCACGATCCGCTGGTCTACGAGCAGACACTGGGCGACCCGGACACCGAGGCCGCGGCCGTCGTCGCCCATCAGCTCACCGCCACGCTCGGGTTTGCCTTCGGGCTGGTGGACCGTGTGGTGATCTTCGCGGGGTTGCCCGTGAACCTGGTCGTGAGCGGCGACGACGACCCGCTCGGCGCGAACGAAGCCGACGGCGCCGGGCTCGGCGACGCCCACCTCGGTGCGAGGGTGCGGATCCTCGGGGAGCCGGACGAGACGATCGGGCTCGCGGGTCAGCTCACGCTGACGTTCCCCACCGGCGGCGGGAGCTACCGGGGCGACGGGTTCCTCTCCTTCCACCCGGAGCTGCTCTTCGAGGCACGGCCCGAGCCGGTTCGAGTCATGGTCAACCTGGGCTTCCGGATCCGGGAGAACCAGGAGCTCGCGGGCGATGTGCTGGTCGGCGACGAGCTCACCTTCGGACTCGGTGTCGCCGTGCCGGTGCTCGGAAGCCACCGCGACCCCTACAGCGACCGGGTGGATGTGCATGCCCAGCTCTACGGCGCCGCCACCACCGGCGACTTCTTCGGTCGTGAGAGCACCCCCTTCGAGGGAACGGTCGGCGCCAAGCTCCACCGACCCAGTGGCTGGGTGACCGGGCTCTCGGTGGGGACCGGCCTCAGCCGCAGCGTGGGCAGCCCGGACGTGCGGGTCATCGCCATGGCCGGTTGGCGCTCGCCGCCACCCCCGAGGCCCGAGCCGGAGTCCGATGGCGCCGACGAGTGCCCGGACGAAGAAGAAGACCTGGACGGCTTCCAGGACGAGGATGGCTGCCCCGACCCGGACAACGACGCCGACGGCGTCCTCGACCCGGACGACGAGTGCCCCCTGGAGCCCGGCCCGACCTACAACCAGGGCTGCCCCGACCCCGACCCGGACGAGGACGGACTCCCGAACTCGGTGGACGAATGCGACGACGACCCCGAGGACCGCGACGGCTTCGAGGACGACGACGGCTGTCCCGACCCGGACAACGATGGTGACGGTGTGCTCGACGAACCGGACCGCTGTCCGCTCGCGCCCGGGCCGGTGGAGAACGAAGGCTGCCCGGACCGCGACGGCGACGGTGTGATCGACCCGATCGACAACTGCCCCGACGAGCCCGGCCCGGCGAGCAACCAAGGGTGCGAAGAGGAGCAGCAGGTCGTCATCCGAGACGACCGCCTCGAGATCCTCGACCACATCTACTTCGACCACGACGCCGCCCACATCCGGCGCCGCTCCCACGGTCTCCTCCGGAACATCGCTCAGGTGCTCCAGAACCACCCGGAGATCGACCATATCCGTATCGAGGGACACACCGACAATAGCGGTGAGCACGACTACAACATGCGATTGAGTGATTCTCGCGCCCACGCGGTGCGCGACTTCCTCATCGACAACGGAGTCGCCGCCGGGCGGCTCACCGCCCACGGCTTCGGCGAGACCCGACCGCTTCAGACGAACGACACTCGCGAGGGCCGCGCAGCGAACCGGCGGGTCGAATTCAACCTCGGACTCGCCACCCCGGAGTGAGAGAGCGCGAGTCCCGTTGTCGCGGGCGCGGGCCGCGGGTATGGTCCGGCCCATGAAGCAGCTCGACCGGGAAGACCGACTCCGACTGATGCGGTTCATCTGCTCCTTTGCTTGGGCCGATCTGGAGATCCAGGACGAGGAGCGCGAGTTCATCAAGAAGCTCGTGAAGGAGCTCGATCTCGACGACGCCGAGAAGGCGCAGGTCGAGGCCTGGCTCGAGGTACCGCCGACCGCCGACGAGCTCGACCCCGCGGAGATCCCACTCTCCCATCGAGAGATCTTTCTCGAGACCGCGCGCGCGATGATCGTCGCCGACGGGCGGATCGACGAAGACGAAGCCGAGAACTTCGCCCTCTTCGAAGCGCTCGTTCGCTGAGCTCGCGAAAATCTGGGGCACCGGTCCACTGCCGGTGATTGACCGCCCGTGGCCACGGCCCTAGGAGCGCGGCCACGAGTGTGAGGAGAAGACTGATGAGACGATGGATTCTCTGGGCGGCGACGTGCGCCGTCCTGATGACCGTGAGCACGGCCACGCCGGCGCTCGCCCAGCCGGAAGCGCCGGCGGCGTTCCGCGAGGAGCACAAGGACAAGCCCGACGAGGTGCTGACGTTCACGGCGAGCCTCGGGCTCGTCTACGCCTCGGGCAACACGAACAGCTGGACTCTCAATGGCGGCACCCAGTTCCGCCTCGTCCGGGGTCGGAGCGCGTTTTCGCTCGACTGGACGCTCGCGTACGGCCGAGCGGATCTCACGCCGCTCGATGACACTCGGGATTTCCAGGACACCGTCCGGAACTCGAACGCGCGCGCCAGGTACGACTTCTACCTGACCCGGATGGACGCGCTCTTCGTGGCCATCGCCCATCGCTGGGACACGTTCGCCGGTCTCGACACTCGTCTGCAGGCCCAGATCGGTTACCTCCGGAACTTCGTCCAGCGGGACAAGCTGAGGCTCTGGGGCGAGGTCGGCTACGACTTCACCTACGACAACCTCGACCCTGACCCGCTCGTCGACGAGATGGGGATGGAGCTGGACGGCACGCAGAACGTGCACGCGGCGCGCGCCTACCTCGGTTACGACAACAAGCTCAACGAGCTGCTCAACGTCTCCATGGGCGTGGAGGCGCTCTTCAACCTGCAGCAGGGCGAAGACATCCGGCTCAACCTCGACGCGGCGCTGGTCTCGAGCCTCAGCGACCTGTTCAAGGTCGAGGTGAAGTTCAAGCTCCTCTTCGACAACGTGCCCGTCCAGGGCGACCCGCCGCGGGCCAAGGTCGACACGCTGCTGACGGTGAACCTGGTCTTCTCGTGGGAGCAGGAGCAAGAGCCCGAAGAGCCCGCCGCCGAGGAGGCGCCGGCCGAAGAGCCCGCCGCCGAGGAGGCGCCGGCCGAAGAGCCCGCCGCCGAGGAGGCGCCGGCCGAAGAGCCCGCCGAGGAGGCGCCGGCCGAAGAGCCCGCGGAAGAGACCGAAGAAGACACGGACGAGCAGCCCACCGAAGAGGCTGCTGCAGAAGGGGACGGGGTATGACTCGCTTCATCGCAATGATCGGCGCGCTGATGGTCAGCGCGCTCACCACCCTCGCACGGGCGCAGGAAGAGAGCGGCGCCAGCGAGAGCAGCACGGAGTCGGACGGCTTCTCCGTGAGCGGCGCCATCGGGGCGCTGGAAGAGCATGTCGTGCCCTGGGCGATGCAGATCGTCGGCGCGCTCCTGGCGCTCTTCGTCGGCTGGCTCATCGCCGGCTGGGCCGGGCGAAAGGTCCGTAGGGTCGTCGCCAAGCGCGAGCTCGATGCGACCCTCGGCAACTTCTTCGCCAACATGGTGCGCTACCTGATCATCGTCGGGGTCGTGCTCGGCGTGCTCGGTGTCTTCGGCATCAACACCTCGAGCTTCGCCGCGGTGATCGCCGCCGCCGGTCTGGCCATCGGCCTCGCCTTCCAGGGCACGCTCAGCAACTTCGCCGCCGGGGTCATGCTCCTGGTCTTCCGACCGATCAAGGTCGGCGACTACGTGGAGATCGGCTCCGAGAGCGGCACCGTCGTCGAGGTCGAGCTCTTCACCTGCGAGCTCAAGACCCCCGACGCGAAGAAGAAGATCGTGCCCAACTCGCAGATCTGGGGCACGGCCATCACCAACTACTCCACCTACTCCGAGCGCCGCGTGGGCGTCGACGTGGGCACCGACTACGGCGCCGACACCGACGAGGTCCGCGCCATCCTCCAGAAGGTCGCGGAGAACGTCGAGGGCGGGCTCAGCGAGCCCGCGCCGGCGGTCTTCCTGAAGGCCCTGGGCGGCTCGAGCGTCGACTGGCAGGTCCGCGTCTGGTGCAAGACGGAAGACTTCTGGGCCGTCCACGAGCGC
This sequence comes from uncultured Sandaracinus sp., assembly GCA_964462035.1. Lineage (GTDB taxonomy): Bacteria > Myxococcota_A > Polyangia > Polyangiales > Houyiibacteriaceae > UBA1660. Next base: position 344,159 of record CAYXAP010000001.1, on the reverse strand, counting down.
ACCGTCCGCGACGTGAAGAAGGCGCTCGACGAGGCCGGCGTGGGGATCCCGTTCCCGCAGATGGACGTGCACTTCGACTCCGAGGCCGTGGAGGCCATCGGTAAGAAGTGAACCGAGCGGCCGCGAGGCCGCCGGACGGAACGCCGAAAGGGCGGCGCCTCGTTCGAGGCGTCGCCCTTTTGCGTTGGGGACGTTCGAGTCGGCGCGGAGAGCGCCGGGAGGCTCAGGCCTCGGTCGACTCGTCGGCTTCCGGAGCCTCGGCGGCCGGTGCCGCGGCGGCGGGCGCCTCGGCCTTGGCGGCCTTCTTCTTGCCGCGCTTCGCGTAGCGCTTCTTGAAGCGCTCCACCCGACCCTCGGTGTCCATGATCTTCTGGCGACCGGTGTAGAAGGGGTGGCTGAAGGCGCTGATGTCGACGCGGATGATGAAGTGCTCGACTCCGTCGATCTCGCGGGTCTCGGACGTCTTCATCGTCGAACGGCCGATGACCTCGTGCTCGTCGTCGACGAAGAGGACCGGATGATACTCGGGGTGGATTTCGGGCTTCATTGGGCTTCTCTCGTGCCAGCGGCTGTGCGGGAAAGTCCCGTCGTACGCAGGCGAAGGGACGGCGATATGCCCCGAGCCGCCGCCCGGGTCAAGCCGGAAGGCGAGGATCGCTCAGGGGGTGCCGTGGGGGCATGTGCGACAGTTTACGTGCGCCTTGCAGTATTCGTGTTAGATTCCGCCCATGAAGTACCTGGGGGTGGCGGCGCTCGTGTGCGCCATGGGGCTTTGGAACACGTCAGCGCGCGCTCAGGATTGTGCTCCTGGGACCGTCAGCGGCACTGGGCAAGCGCCCTGCTCGACATGTCCGATCGGCACGTCGCAGCCGCTGGCGGGCCAGACTGCCTGCGTTCCCTGCGCAGCAGGAACGGTCCAGCCGAGCACGGGCCAGACCTCGTGCATTCCATGCGCGGCAGGGACCAGCCAGCCCTTCGCGGGGCGGCCGGCCTGTACGCCCTGCGCGGCCGGCCGGTTCCAGGCGCTGCCGGGGCAGGAGAGTTGCGAGCTCTGTCCGGTCGGTTCGGCTCAGCCGATGAGTGGCCAGACCTCCTGCACGGCCTGCGCTCCGGGTAGCGCACGAAGCACCATGGGTCAGACGAGCTGCCGGCCGTGTGACCCGGGCACCGCCCAGGGCGCGAGCGGCCAGGCGACGTGCACGCCCTGCGAGGCTGGCACCTTCTCCCCCGCGGCCGGTGCGGAGACCTGCACGAGCTGCGCCGAGGGGACCTTCGCCGCGGGAACGGGCTCGCAGCGCTGCACCGATTGCCCAGCGGGCTCGTTCGCTGGCGCCGGCGCCATGGGTTGCGAGAGCTGCCCCGTCGGCCACTTCAACACCACCGCCGGCAGCCCTGGCTGCACCGTCTGCGAGCCCGGGACCTTCGCCGACTCGGCCGGCAGCACCTCGTGCACGACCTGTGCTCCGGGCACCTTCGCGGAAGCGGGCGCGGAGACGTGCACGAGCTGTAGCACCGACACCTACTCGGCGGCCGGCGCCGCGGTCTGCATGGCCTGCCCCCCGCCGCAGAACGCCGACGACGACTGCCGTGTGGAGGTGTGCAGCGACGGCCTCGTGATCTCCATCATCGACGACAGCGAGACACCGACGAGCGATGGCGTGTCCTGTACGGTGGACACCTGCGTGGATGGCGAGGCCGTCCATACGCCGGAGCGATCGCTCTGCGACGATGGTGACCCCTGCACCCTCGGTGCGTGCGGGGTGGACGGCTGCGTCTACACACCGAGCGAGAGCTGTCGGGACGGTGGCATCGGCGAGCCGGTGGATGCGTTCCTGACCTGGCGCGACCTCGGAACCGCCGAGCCGACGCCGGGCGGAAACTGCAGTGCATCGGGCGCTCCGACCGGTGCCCTCTGGCCGGGGCTCTTCGCGCTGCTCTGGCTCCGGCGCCGTCGCTGATCGTCCCGTTCGTTCGGTCAGGCCTCCCAGCGGATCGTGTAGTCGGCGCCGCTCCGGGTTCGGGTCCACGTCACCTCGAGCACCTCCTTGCCGGTGTGCTCGAGGAGCGCCCGAATCGAGAAGGCGACGCCGCGGAGCATGTAGTCGGAGGCGTCCTCCAGGTTCGTCACGCGCCAGACCATCTCGCCGTCGCGCTCGCTCGACCACTCGAAGTCGCCGTGCGACCAGGTCTTGCGCCAATAGGTCCCCGCCCGTTCGAGGAGCGACTTGCGTGTGGTGAAGCGAGCGAGGAGCCGCCAGATCCCCGAGAGCGCGGCCGCGGTGGTCTCCCGCACCAGCTCCAGTTGGAACACCTCCCGTGGCTCCTCGGCCTCGTCGGCCATCGCGGTCACCATGGCTTCGACCAGCTCGAAGGGAATCCACCCGAGCGAAGGCGCCGAACGCACGCGCTCGGCGTCGTCCGTCGACATCCGAGCTAGGCCCCGGTCGAAGCTCTCGGGCCCGAGCATCTTCCGTAGCGACTGGACCTGCATGCGGAACACGGGCGCACCAATCGAGTGAACGGACGCCCGCGGCGCGGCCTCCTCTCGCCCTTCCAGGTGCGTCCCATGATCCCCACCATCCATCCACGGGGACGATACGTCCGACCGCCCCGCTCGCTCAAGGCGACTCGGTCGACAGGAAGCGGCGCATGATCACGTCGTCGACGAATCCACCGTCGTCCAGACGCACGAAACGCTCGCGGACGCCTTCGTCCTCGAAGCCGAGGGACCGGTAGAGCGACCGGGCACGCGGGTTGTCGGCCCGGACGTAGAGCTCGAGCCGGAGGATCCCCGATGCTCGCGCGTGATCGATCAGCGCGTCCATCAAGGCCCGTCCGATGCCGTGCCGCTGCATCGCGGGGTGCACCCCGAGGGAGAGCACGCCAACGTGCCGGAGACGCGCCGGTCCGAGCTGGTCGAGGCGCGCGGAACCCGCGAGGCCGCCGAGGCCGTCGACCTCGGCGACCAACCCGCAGCTCGCGCCCGTCTCCATCGCCTCCACGAGTCTCTCGATGCCCTCGCGCTCCCGCTCCGGCGTTCGGACCTCGTCACGCCCCAGCACCATGCCTCGACCGTCCTCGGCGAGCACCCGGTCGAGCGCCACCATCCGCTCGGCGTCGTCCACGCGGACGGTCCGAAGGCGAGCGGTGCGCCCGTCGTGGAGCACGACGTCGAGAAGCATCGGTCGAGGGACTCGACCGGCTACTCGCCGCGCAGGAGCGCGCGCGGAGCCGGCATCAGGTTCCAGGTCATCATCGAGCGGGGCTCGGCGCGGCGGTGGATGGTGAACCGGCGCGCGCGGCCGTCGATCCACACGTAGCGGCGGAGCTCGCCGTCGTTGTCGCTGGCCACGTAGAGCTCGCTGCTCCCATCGCCGTCGAGGTCGGCGAAGACGCTGGCGTGCTCGAAGCCGCCGGAGTCGCGGTCGATGCTCTCCTTGCCCCACTCGCTGGCAGGGTCCGTGCCCGGACGCAGGAGCCACAGGCCCTTGCTGAAGGAGGCGACCGCCATCTCCTTCTTTCCGTCGCCGTCGACGTCGCCGACGGTGAGGAAGCGGGTCAACGTGTCGCCTTCGATGGTCGCGATGACCACACCCTCGGCGGCCGGGGTGTCGGCGGTGTAGCGACGGATCTCGACCGACTCGGAGACCTCGCCGTCCTCCTGGATGCCCTCGACGGAGACGTAGAGCTCGTCGGTGCCGTCACCGTCGACATCCGCGACCAGGATCTCCTTGGCGTGGCGATTGCCGAGCTCGGCCACGACCGTTCGGCTCTCGGAGCCGCCGTCCTGCGGGACGTAGCGCACGACCTCACCGGCCTGACCGCCGCCGCCCATGTGGTTCGGCTCGCTCGGCGTCGCGTAGATCTCCATCTTCCCGTCGCCGTTCAGGTCGCCGAGCTCGATCTCGTGCACGAAGGTGTTCTCGCGGCGGTCGAGACGATCGACGCTCCAGCCGTCCTCGGTCTGCGAGACGACCGCCACGACGCCCTGGTCGTGGGTGGCGATGACCAGGTCGTCCTTGCCGTCACCGGTGACGTCACCGATTTCGACGTCACGCATGCGGTTGCGCTCGCCGCCGAACTCTTCGGTCCACACGGTCTCCGACGACCAGCCGGTGTCGCTCTGCCGCCAGAGCTTCACGTACGCGCCGGTGCCGCCGACCGTGAGGATGCCGGGCTCCTGTCCGTCGGGCTGGAAGACCATCGCCTTGTGAAAGACGTTCGAGTCCTCGTCGGTGACGACGTCCGCGCGCCACTCGCCATCCTTGCGGCTCAGCAGCTCCATCCGCGCGGGGAGCGGTCGAGTGTATCGACCCTGATCGTCCCGCTCGAAGGGCGAGTAGACCACCAGGAGGCCCTGATCGAGGTTGGCGGGGACCTCCCCTGGCTCGGTCTCCGGTTCGGTTTCCGTCTCGGTTTCCGTCTCCGTTTCGGTCTCGGTCTCCGTCTCGGTCCGAGCCGGCTCGTCGTCATCACCGCAGGCCACGAAGGCCACGAGGCCGAGAGCCACCAGGAGGATCGCTGCGCGCTTCATGGTCACGCAGCTATCAACGCCCGAGGATCGGCGCAACCTTCCGGCGCTCTCGGGAGACCATCCTCAGGGGAAGCCGACCACGGGGGCCGGCTCCGTGGGCGGGGAGCCGCCGGTGCCGCGCTCGCCGTTGCCGCCACCCCAGCACCAGACCTGGCTTCCCGCCTCGAGCACGCAGCTCGGTCCTTCGTCGTTGCCGAAGAAGGCCTGCCGTGGAGCGACCCTGCTGACGTCGGTGAGACCGGGGATCGCACGCGGCACGGGCGAGTTGGCATCCGCGAAGGTGGAGTCGCCCATCGAGCCACGCACGTTGGTGCCCCAGCACCACACGGTGTCGTCCGCGCGAACGGCGCAGGTGATCGCGAATCCACCGAAGAGCGCCGTGGCGTCCGTGATGGCGCTGGCCGGCGCTGCCATCGTCCGACCGGTGGTGGTCCCATCGCCGAGCTGGCCGGCGCCATTGAGTCCCCAGCACCAGACCGATCCGTCCATCCGGCGCGCACAGCTGTGGCCCACGCCGACGCCGAGCTCGGCTACCTCGTCGAGCCCCACCACCGCAGTGGTGAAACGGGGAACGTTCCCCGTCGCGGGGTAGCCGAGTATGCCATTGCCGGTCGCCGCGTAGCCCGCACACCAGACCAGCCCCCCGGCTCGGAGCACGCAGACGTGGCTGCCGCCGACGCCTACGTCGACGACATCGTCGAGGGGCACGTCCGACCCGTCCACGAGGGCGACCGGCGTGGCGCTGAGTCCCCAGACGTCGTTCTCGCCCCAGCACCAGACCTCCCCGCTCGCCTTCCGGCCACAGGTCCCCGAGCTCCCAGCCGAGAGCGCGACGAAGCTGTGGCCACCGGTCACCTCGAGCGGCGCCGGTGAGTCGGCGGTGCCGTTGCCGAGCTCCCCATCGACGCCGCGACCCCAGCACCAGACGCTGCCGCCCGTGCGCAACGCGCAGACGTGTCGGTTGCCGCTGGCCAGCGCGATGGCGTCGTCGATTCCGGAGACCGGTCGACCCGGTACCGTCTGCGGGCCGGTGAAGAGCGGCCCATCACCGAGCAGCCCGAAGGTGTCGGGCCCCCAGCAGAAGACCTGGCCACCGCGGAGCGCGCAGCCACCGACCGAGTGCACGGCGATGTCGTCGACCGGGCCGAGGTCGCAGCTCGACGCCGTGCAGGTGTCGCCGAGACCGCAGCCCATCCCACAGCCGCCGCAGTGGTCGGCGTCGATGGCGAGATCGCTCTCGCACCCATTGGCGCTCGATCCATCACAGTCGCCGTAGCCGCTCAGGCACTCGCCGTAGCCACACACGCCGTCGGTGCAGACTGGGGTCGCGTTGGTCGAGTCCACCACGCAGCCGACCGTCCCTGCGGGCGCCTCGTCGGTGACACCGTCGCAGTCGTCGTCGACGCCGTTGCACTCCTCGGTCGCGCCCGGTCGGCTCGTCGCGCTCCCATCGTCGCAGTCGCCCGGCCGGAGCGCGTGACCCGCGAGGGGGTCGCAGCTGGCCACCGGCGTTCCGTCGCCGAAGCCATCGCCGTCGGTGTCCGGGTACTGGAGGACGTCTCCACCCTCCTCGTCGATCGCTCCGTCACAGTCCTGATCGACGCCATCGCAGAGCTCCGCCGCCCGCGGAAAGCGGCTGGCGCTCGCGTCGTCGCAGTCGCCACCGATGGTCGTGCGACCACGGACGTCGACCGGGTCGCAGCCCGCGACGGCGGTGATCGCGGTGCCGTCGTCGCCGAAGCCGTCGCCATCGGCGTCCGCATAGGTGGTGATGGTGGCGGTACCGACACCTTCGTCCACCATGCCGTCGCAGTCGTTGTCGGCCCGGTCGCAGAGCTCGGCCCCACCCGGTCGGCGGCTCGGGTCCCCGTCGTCGCAGTCGCCCGGGAGCAACGCTCGCAGCCCCTCGACCGCACACTGCGCGAGTGGCATCCCCGTGCCGAAGCCATCGCCGTCCGCGTCGACGTACGTCGCCACGAACGCAGCGTTCTCGTCGGTGTCGCCGTCGCAGTCGTCGTCGACCCCGTTGCAGCGCTCGGGTGCGCCGGGTTTCACGGCGCCGTCTCCGTCGTCGCAGTCGCCGGCCTCGAGTACCCGCTCGTCCACGCGGGAGCAGCTCGCGCGGCGGTCCGCCGACGGGTCGCCGAAGCCGTCGCCGTCCGCGTCGAGGTACCACTCCACCTCGGTGGCCCCCTCGTCGATGGCCCCGTCGCAGTCGTTGTCGACGCCATCGCAGAGCTCGGGCACCCCGGGTCGCACGAAGGGGTCCCGGTCGTCGCAGTCCATGCCCGCGCCGCCAGGGCAGCGCGCGTCGGCGACTCCGTCACCATCGTCGTCTTCGGTATCACCGATCTCGAGCTGGTAGTCCGCGCGGCCGTCACAGTCGTCGTCGCGCGCGTTGCAGAGCTCCGGGCTGATCGGGCTCCGCGTGCCGTCGGTGTCGTCACAGTCGAAGGGCAGCGTCGAAAATCCTTCGATCGGCTCGCAGCTCGCGCGGACCTCGCCGTTCGGGTCGCCGAAGCCGTCGCCGTCCGTGTCCGCGTACCAGCTCACGGTGAAGCGGGCCTCGTCGATCGCGTCGTCACAATCGTTGTCCTGCCCGTCGCAGATCTCGACCATCTGACCATGGCGTCGGCCATCGTCGTCGGCGCAGTCCATCATCGAAGGGGAGACGTCGCCGTCGAACGCACACGCCATGCGGGCGCGCTCCGGGTCGCCGTGCCGGTCCCCATCACGGTCCTCGAAGCCCGCGGTCTGCACGCCCTCGTCCACGCTCCCATCGCAATCCTGGTCGATCAGATCGCAGACCTCCGAGGCCCCGGGGTTCACTCCAGCCATCCCGTCGGCGCAATCGGTGCCGCAAGTGTCGCCGTTGCAGCACTCGACCGAGATGGCGCCGTCACCATCGACGTCCCGATCGCCGAGCGTGGTCATGTCGCAATCCTCGTCGACCCCTGCGGTGTCGCAGATCTCCGGATTGCCCGGGTAGCGGTTCGAGTCCGAGTCGTCGCAGTCGTCGCCACCGCACTCGAGCGCGTCCACGCCGTCGCCGTCCGCGTCGGACGTCGCCTCACAGAGCGTCTCGCAGCTGTCCGACACCTCGTCACACGCCTGGCCCGCCAGGCAAGCCGGCTCGGCGGCGACGCAACCGAGCGCGTTGGCGGCCACCGCCCCCGGGTCGCAGCTCTCTGCGCCGTTGCAGAAGACCCCATCGTCGCACTGATCGTCGCTCGCGCAGACGAGGCTCGCGTCGGACGGTCCCCCATCGTCGCCGCAGCCGAAGCCCAACACCAGCGCGATCGCGCCGAACCACACCCTCCGTCCCATCGCTCCGATGGTACGCGAACGAGCCATCGAGCGCCGAGTGGGGGCTTCGGGCGGCGGCTCCGGTTCACTCCGCTACACTGACGTCGTGCGCGCCCTCCCCCTTCTCTTCTTGGTCCTCGGCTGTGCTCAGAGCGGTGACGTACCCGTAGGGGAGCGACGGGATTCGGGGCCGGCCGACTTCGGACCGATCGGCGAGCCCGACCTCGGACCGCCCGATCTGGGACCCACGGACGAACCGGACATGGCCCCCGTCGCATGCGACGAGGGGACGAGCCGCGCGTGCATGAGCAGCTGTGGGAGCACCGGGAGCTCGACCTGCACTGGCGGGACCTTCGGCACGTGCACGCCGCCCACGGAGAGCTGCAACAACGGCGTCGACGACGACTGCGACGGGACCGTCGACGAGGGCACCGCCTGCCCTCCCGGCTCGACCGAAGCATGCAACACCGCTTGCGGGTCCGCGGGTATCCGCACCTGTGGCTCCGAATGCGGCTGGGGGTCCTGCGCGCCACCGGCGGAGACCTGCAACGGGGCCGATGACGACTGCGATGGGAACGTCGACGAGACATCCGCGTGTCCGGCGGGCACGACCCGCGACTGCATGACCAGCTGTGGCTCGACCGGCTCCCAGACCTGCACCCCATCGTGCGGCTGGCCGACCTGCGCACCACCGCCCGAGAGCTGCAACGGTCAGGACGACGACTGCGACGGCAACGTCGACGAGGGCAGCCGTGCGCTCGCGGTGACCTTCACGTACAGCGGCGACTTGCAGAGCGCGCACCCGAGCTGCAACGGGACCACCGAGCGAATCGGGACGAGCTGCAACGCGGCCTTCGACCGAGCGTGCGCGGCCCGCGCGTGCCCCAACGCGGGCTATGGGCCAATCGAGAACTCCGGCGACATCGGCTTCGGTACGTGTGTGGTGGGCAACCGCCACACGGTGAGCTGGGGCACGCTCTCGGCGAGGCACCCGGCGTGCACCTCGGCGGGCTCGTACCCGCCGGACTGCTCTTCCGCCATCCACCGCTGGTGCCGCGACCAGGGCGAGGTCACCGGCTTCGGCCCCACCGAGGTCAGCTCCGGCAACGCCCAAGTGGTCTGCACGCCGTGGGCCGAGGTCGTGATGACGACCTACTCGACCCTGAGCACCCACCACTTCCCGTGCGACGGAGTCGGCGAGCGGTATGGACCGAACTGCAACGCGGCCATCCACCGCTTCTGCCGCGACGCACGCGGCGCGGTCAGCGGCTATGGCCCGATCGAGAACTCCGGCGACAGCGCCTGGGTCGCCTGCATCGGTAACTGACGATCAGTCGACCACCTCGCACTCGACCTCCCAGCCGGAGCCCCAGAAGGGATGGACGTGCGGGTTCTTGGTCGACGGTGGGATCGCGGCGTCGGCCGCGGCCACCACACGGATGCTCGGGTCGAGCAGCGTGTCGAGCTCCACGACGCCGGGAGTCTCGATCGTCTCGCCGGCGACATCGCTCGGATCGTCGTCGGGAAAGCGGATGCGCAGCCGGAGGCGAGCGCCGACCGGCAGACGGTCCGGGGCGAGCTCGGGGTAGAGCCGGTAGCGGCCGTCGCCGTCGCGCGAGCAGGAGCTGACCGTGTAGGTCAGGTGGGTCGGCGAAGCGCTGCGCGCCTGGCGCTCGCGGAGGGCGATCGCACGGGCCTCTTCGAGCGTGGCTGGACGCTCCGCGTCCCGCGGGAGCTCGACCCACTCGTAGTGCTCGTCGGCCACGCGCACGTCGACCTGGACCTCGTGGCGCCCGTCCGGGAATCGGAGGATGGTGCTCCGGAACTCGGTGCGGCCATCGCTCCACGCGATCTGCTCGACGGGCTCCACCACGAACTCCTCCGGATGGCTCCGCGCGTGGACCAAGATCGCGTCGGCCACGTCGCCCCGGACGTCCACGTCGTCGTCCCACACGCGGTCGCCGAGACGCTTTCGGAAGGCCATGAACGCCTCGACCGCTTCCCGGTCGGAGTCCGGCTCGCCCTCGAGCAGCTCCATCGCCAGCGCCGCCAGGTAGGCGGCGGAATGCTCCGCGCCCACGTGCAGGAACGCCTCGATCATGGCGGGCAGGATGGCGGTCTGGTTCCAGACCAGCTGGTCTTCGCCGCCGTTGGCGATCTCGGCGCTGATGACGTGATAGCTCGAGGCGGCACGCAGGGCCGGTGGCATCACGAGATAACGCGCGACGTTCCACTCGCCACGCTGGTCCCGCGGCCGGCGCAGGTGGGGCAGAGCCATGCCCATGCCGTCGATCATCATCCGGTCGACGGGCACGGCGGGGTCGGCCATGAGCTCGACGATCGCGCGGACCTCCTCGGCGGTGGCGTAGGGCATGACCTGGAGTCTACGCCCGATGAGGGCCGGTCCGGCCTGCCAGGAAGTTGACCCCCTGGATCGGTCGAGCTAGCCGTGGACACGGACCCGCGCGCGGAATCCGCTCTCGGGTCCAGACCGTTTCATTCGGAACGGTGACGTGGACGGGCGAATCCGCGAGGGCAGATGACCGAAGAGAACGAGACGAGCACGGCGCCGGGCGAGGCGACCGGCGAGACCAACGGCACGGACGAGGCCAAGGCCCAGAAGAAGGGCTGGAAGAAGGGGCTCTTCTTCTTCCTGAAGCTGGCGTTCACCGTCGGCGCGTTGGCCTGGGTCTACCGCAAGGTCGCCATGCGCGACGGCATGGACAGCATCGGCGACCACCTCGCCGATCTGCAATGGGGCTGGATCGCCGCGTCCATCGGGATGCTGCTCGTGGCCATGTCGTTCGCCGTCCTCCGGTGGCGCACCCTCCTCTCCGGTCAGGGAATCCGCCCGAGCTGGCGATTCCTCATCGGCTCACTGATGATCGCGCGCTTCTGGGGCGCGTTCACGCCCGGCGGATTCACCGGCTTCGGTGGGTGGCGCATCTACGACGTCGCCAAGCACACCGGCAAGGCCGCGCGCGCCGCGGCCACGATCGGTGTCGAGGTCTTCCTCGGTCAAATGGCCCTCGGGGTCGTGATCATCGCGGGCTCGCTCCTCTACGGCCACCGCTTCATCGGCACCGATGGCGTGCTCATCGTCAGCGGATTCTTCGTCGCCGTCATCGCCGTCGCGATGACCGTGCTCGCCAAGCCCGGCCTCTTCCTCTGGGCCGCCCGCTTCCTGCCCGCAGCCATTCAGAACCGGGTCCAGACTCTGGTGGTCGCCATCCGGGCGTACGAAGGCAAGGGGCTGCTGCTCTTCCGCGCGTTCGCGTTCGGTGTCGGCGTCCACGCCTTCAACGGCATGATCTACGTCTGCGCGAGCCGCGCGCTCAACGTCGAGCTCAGCGTCGGCGAGGTCTTCTTCGCCTCGAACCTGCAGATCCTCGCGACCCTGGTACCGGCATCCATCAACGGGATCGGGCTGCGTGAGACCGCCGCCGTGGCGCTCTACACGAGCGACGCGATCGGTCTACCGCTCGCGTTGGCGGTACTCATCCCGTCGATCGGCTTCGCCTGCGAGATGTTCGTGAGCGCGTTCGGTGGCCCCATCTTCCTGGCTCGTCGCTCTGACTATCAGCCCGAGATCGAGGTGGACGAGGTCGAGGCCGAGCAGCAGGCCATCGAGGCCATCGAAGAGGTCCCCCTCGACCTGCAGCCGAAGCCCGTCCGCGCGATCACCATCGGCCTCGGCGCCGGCCTGGTCGCCGGCATGATCATCGGCATCACCGAGGGCGCGGTCATCCTCATGAGCTCCGCCGCCGGCGCGTCCACCAGCGTGCTCGCCTACGGCGCGGTCCTCTACGGCGTCTTCTGTGCGCTCGCGTGCGCCGGCTTCGCCTGGTTCCTGGCGCTCAGCGGCCGCTTCATGAAGCGCGAGGCGATGAAGGAGTCGGACGCCTACGCCCGACTGCTCGCGTTCTTCGTGGCCAGCTTCGCGTTCGTCATCGGCATCTTCCGCGTGCGTCGCGACATCTTCCACGAGGAGCTCGTGATGAAGAGCGCCAAGGGCCTCGGGGTCGCGCTCGGCTGCATGCTCGCTGCCGGCCTCGTCTACCTGGCGCTGAGCTTCGCCTTCCGCTTCCTGCTCGCCCGCAAGGGCGGCCGCATCATGCTCCGCGCCTGGGGCAGCCCGGTGGTCGCCGGCGCCGTCTGCGGCGCGCTCGCGCTCTTCGCGGTGCTGGGCGGCGAGCACGCCGCGGCCGAGGACGGCTCCCATGCCGCCCCTTCCGCCGACCAGAACAACGTCATCTTCATCGTGGTGGACACGCTCCGCGCCGACCACCTGCCAGCCTACGGCTACGAGACCGGCAACACGCCGAACCTCGAGGCGTTCGCTGCCGACGCCATCCGCTTCGACCAGGCCTTCGCCAACGCGAGCTGGACCCGCCCGAGCTTCGCGTCGATCCTCAGCGGCCGCCTGCCGACGAACCACGGCGTGATGGGCAAGGCCGACTCGCTCCCCGACGAGATCGTCACCCTCCCGGAGGCGATGCAGGAGGCCGGCTATCACACGCGCGGCCTGGTCACGAACTTCAACGTGGCGCCCTACTACAACTTCCAGCAGGGCTTCGATCACTACGAGTTCCTCGAGCCCGACCACGTGCTCGGCGCCGACGACTCCGGCTCCAAGCTCCTGCTCCACCAGGTACTCCGCCGGGTGGTCGAGAAGGCCTACGCCATCGCCGACGTGGTCTACCCGGGTGGCGCCTACCAGGACGCCGAGGTCGTCAACCGCCGACTCGGCGAGTGGATGGGCAACGCCGAGGAGGGCAAGCCCTTCTTCTGGTTCGTCGGTTACATGGACCCCCACGACCCTTACTTCGTGCACCCCTACGACGGCAACGGCTACGCCCGCGCGGCACACCAGCACCCGGATCCGGAAGAGGCGCCCCAGCTCCGCCGCATGTACGACGGTGAGATCACCTACTGGGACGAGCACTTCGGCAACCTGGTGCAGGAGCTGAAGGACGCCGGCCTCTACGAGGACACCACGATCATCATCACCGCGGACCACGGCGAGGAGTTCTGTGACCACGGCGGCTTCTGGCACGGCACCACGCTCTACGACGAGCAGGTCCGCGTGCCGCTCTTCGTGAAGCTCCCGGGCAACCAGCGCGGCGGCACCACGGTGCGCCACTGGGTGCAGAGCATCGATCTCATGCCCAGCCTCCTCAAGCAGCTCGACGTCGACGTGCCGGAGGGGGTGCAGGGCGGCGACATCTTCGAAGGCACCGATGTGGTCTACGCCGAGGAGAGCCACGAGGGGAACGTGCTCGAGAGCGTCCGCGAGCGTCGCGGCACGGACGAGTGGAAGCTCATCGTGGCCAACGAGGGCAACCCGCGCGGTCTCGAGCCGACCGAGCTCTACCGCGTGGACCTGGACCCGGGCGAGGAGAGCAACCGCGCCGAGGACGAGTCCGAGGTCGCTCCGATGCGAGAGACCCTCGAGCGGGAGCGCGCCCGCGCCAGCGAGGGAGCGGCCGAGACCGTGACCCGCGAGCTGAGCCCCGAGGAGATCGAGGCCAACTGCAACCTCGGCTATTGGTCGCGCGAGGCCTGCTGCGAGCAGGGCTTCTCCAACTTCTGCGACTGAGACCGGCGGTGCCATGAACACCGCCGCCCTCACCTTCACCATCGACCACCGAGGCCGGGGCGGAACGCTCACGGTCTCGGACGGCGAGACCGACCTGGTCTGCGCCATCGAGATGCTGGAAGGCGGGGCCTTCGCCGTGCACTTGCGAGGGCGCACCAGCAGGGGGCGGCTGAGCGCCGCCCACCGAGCGGCCGTGCGAGCCTCGCTCCGAAGCTGGCTGGACGAGAGCGAACGCGAGTCGTGGGTGATCGACGGCTGACGTGAGCCGGCCCCGTGGTCGACTACGGCGTGCCTTCGGTCTCCTCGATGCCGGGAACCGTGAACTCGAACGACGAGCCCGCGCCAACCGTCGACGTGAGCGTGAGCTCCCCACCCCAGCCTTCGACGATGCGTCGGCAGATGCTCAGCCCCATCCCCGACCCTGGGATCTCGTCGTGCGTGTGAAGACGGCGGAAGGGCTCCCAGATCACCTCACGATACTCGGGAGCGATTCCAATTCCCTCGTCGGCCACGCCGACTCGCCACCACCCTCCGTCGCGCTCGGCGGTGATCGTAATCCTCGGTCGTTCGGGCGAGTACTTGATCGCATTGGAGATGAGGTTGGTGAACAAGCGGCTGATCCGTGGTCCATGCGCCCGGACGATCGGTAGCCGTTCCGGTCGAACCACGACCGCATCCGACTCGCCCAACTGGAGCTGCAACCCTTCCATGGCCTCGTCCAGACAACCGTCCAAGTCCACCCGCTCCAGAGGGCCGAGGCGCTCGCCGGCCCGACTGAGCTCGAGAAGGTCGTCCATCATCTGACCCATGCGTCGGGCACCTTCGACCGCGTGCTCGACGTAGCGGCGTCCACGAGCATCGAGTGCGTTACCGTACCGTCGCTCCAGCAACCCCACGAAGCTGGACACCATCCGCAGCGGCTCCTGCAGATCGTGGGACGCCACGTATGCGAACTGTTGGAGGTCGCGATTCGAGCGCGCCAACGCCGCGGTCCGTTCTTCGACTCGAGCCTCGAGCTCTTCGTTGGCCCGGCGGAGCTTCGCCTCCGCCCCTTCGCGGCGAGCCACCTCCGTGGAGAGCTCTGCGTTCGCCGCGGCGAGCTGAGCCGGGCTGGGCAGGCGGAGCGCTTCGGGCAGCATCCGCCACAACAACGCCGACGTCGCGATCGAGATCACGGCGGTCACGAGCTTGAGCAAGCCCTCCACCCGGTAGTACGGATTCCACACGGTGTAGACGTCGAAAGCGTGTGTCGCACCACACGCCAGGATGAACGCACTGAAGAGCAGGAAGACGCTGCGGAAGGCGATGTCGCGGCGCCGACGGGCGAAGACGATCAGCGCCAGTGGAATGGTGAAGTAAGCGAGAGCGATGCCCAGATCGGATAGGACGTTCAGCCAGAGAACGTCGGGCCGCCAGAAATAGCAGTGTCCGTGCGGCATGAAGTCTTCGGTGAAGAGCTTCGACAAGAACTCGATCATTCGATACCTTTCGAGTGGAAGGAGGTAGGATTTACGTTCTCTTCGTCGAAGACAACGCCGCTGACGCGGAGTTGCTGAGCGAAGCGTTCGGGGAAGTCTGCCCAGACGCCGAGTGCACCGTCGTCTCGACTCCGGCCGCGTGCTGCGAAGCACTCGACGAAGGCGAGTGGGACCTGGTCCTGATGGACCTGCGCCTGGGCCCTCATGATGGACACGACCTCCTCGAGCGGCTGGCTGGCGACGGCACTCTCGAGACACTCCGGCTCTACGTCCTGAGCTCGTCCGGTGCCCCTCATGACATCGAACGTGCACTCCGACACCCGATCCATGGATATCTCCGCAAACCCTTCACGATCGATGGCTGGCTCCAGCTGGCACGCGAGCTCGTTCCCCGATCGTCCCCTCGCGAATGAGGGGTCCAGTGGAACCTACATCGCGCGCGAGCGACGTGGTGGCCGCCGACTCGAAGGCGACACGAAGCGAATCCTCATCGTGGAGGACAACGCGGGCGACGCAGACCTCGTCGCAGAGCACTTCGAAGACAGCTACCTGGACGTCGAGTTGCTCGTCACCCCCCGGCTGTCGAGTGCCACGGCGATCCTCCGCGAGGAGCCCATCGACTGCGTCCTCTTGGATCTGGGGCTGCCCGACGTACGGGGCACCGAGACGGTGGTGCGACTGCGGGAGGTCGCGCCGGACGTCCCGGTCGTGGTGCTCACCGGCTTCGACGACGCCGCAATCGCCGGGAGCTGCGTGCGCCTCGGAGCGCAGGAGTACCTCGAGAAGGGTCAGCTGAGCCCCCGCTCCCTCGCCCAGGCCGTCGAGCTGGCGATGCTACGGGTCAGCGAGTCGCGTGTCCGACGCGAGCTTCTTCAGAACGACCGGCTTCGCTCCATCGGTCTCTTGGCTGCGGGAATCGCCCATGAGGTGAACAACCCGCTGACGGTCCTCCACATGAACCTGCAGGCGCTGCAGGACTGGGTCACGCGGCAGGCCCGCGACCAGTCCTTCCGCGACATAATCGAACCGATCCTGGTCGACTGCCAGGATGGAGCCGATCGCATCGCGCGGATCGTCGGACGCCTCAACGCATTCGCGCGGGCCGACGAGGAGCAACCACGCACGGTGCTGGACGTGGAGCAGACCATCCACGACGCAGTTCGGCTGACGACGCATCAGTGGCGAGGACACTGCGAGCTCGAGCTGGACATCCAGTCACTGCCCAAAGTGTTCGGCTACCCCGGCCAGTTGACGCAAGTCCTGGTGAACCTGCTTCTGAACGCGGCTCAAGCCATCGGACCCGTGGGCAGGGGGCTGATCCGCATCGAGACACGCATGCGCGACCAGATGGTGGAAATCCAGGTCATCGACGATGGGCCCGGCATGCCTCCGGCGGTGCTGCGCAGGGTCTTCGATCCCTTCTACACCACCAAGGACCGCTCGCAGGGAACCGGGCTCGGGCTGGCTCTCTGTCAGGGCATCATCAAGGGCCATGGGGGAAGCCTGACAGCCGTCAGCACCCCTGGCGATGGCTCGACGTTCACGATCACCCTTCCCCCGAGCGACCGCGACGTGACTCACGAGGACGCGCGGAAGCGCTCGATCCACCCTCCTCGACGGAGAGTGCTGGTCGTGGACGACGAGTTACCCATCCTGAAGGCGGTCTCTCGACTGTTGCGCAATCACCATGACGTGACCGTCGCCCAAGGGGGAAGGGCCGCGCTGGATATCCTCTCGCAGGGGGTCGACTTCGACGTGGTGCTCTGTGATCACGCGATGCCCGACCTGGACGGTAGCCAAGTCTACCGCTGGCTGATGACGCATCGGCCCTCGCTGGTGAACCGGTTCGTGGTGATGAGCGGAGGGGTCACCGAGGACGTGGCCTCGACCCTCTCGGACGTCTTTCAGCTCGGAAAGCCCTTCCAGCTGACCACGCTCATCGAGATGATCGAGGAGGTCGCTGCGGTCCCCTGATGAGCGACGGCCCTGGAGCCTGATCCCGATCGAGAAAAATCGATTCACCATTGACCCGTTTTGGCGCCTCGTGACCTCCCACCCCACGAGATGCCTACACCACCCCACACCGACCGCCCTCTCCCTCCCCACCCCACGCGGCTCGCCCGCACGCCGGAGCAGCTCTGATGCGTGCCTCGGCCCTGATGCTCCGCGTCGCGCATCTCGTCGACGTCACCCCCGACGACCTCTGCCAGGCGGCCGGCGTCGACCTCGACGACGACCGCATCGTCCTGCACGACGTGCTCCGTCTCTGGCAGACGCTCGCCGAGCGAACCGGGAACGCGAGCGTCGGCCTCACCTGCGGCCGGCGAATGACCCTCGAGATGCTCGGGCCCGTGGGCCCAGCCATCGCGATGGCCCCCGACCTCCGCCATGCGATCGAGGTGCTCGCTCAGATCTTCCCGCACCTGGTGGTCGGCGCCGACTTCGAGACCCACTTCGACGACGAGGGCGGTGAGCTGCGCTACCGCATGCTGGACCGGCGAAGCTCCCACAGCGTGGACCTGCTCTTCGCATCCATCCTCTCGCTCGCGCGCGAGTGCACCGGAGCCCACATCGTCCCCGAGCTCCTCGAGCTCGAGAGCCCCGTCGGCGAGTCCGAGCGCTACCGCCGCCACTTCGGGATCGTCCCCCGCTTCGGCGCGCCGCTCTGCCGTTTGCGCTTCACCACGGCAGACCTGGAGCGCCCCTTCCGCTTCGCCGAGCCCAGCACCAGCAGACTGCTCGCGGCGCACGCATCCACCCTGCTCGGCACCGGCGACCCCTTTCTCGCGAGGCTCGAATCCGCGCTGCTCCGCTCGCTCGAACGACGGGACGGGTCGCTCCTCCACACCGCCTCGGT
Organism: uncultured Sandaracinus sp.; assembly: GCA_964462035.1. Classification (GTDB taxonomy): domain Bacteria; phylum Myxococcota_A; class Polyangia; order Polyangiales; family Houyiibacteriaceae; genus UBA1660. Next base: position 326,385 of record CAYXAP010000001.1, on the reverse strand, counting down.
CCTCGGCGTGCCGAGCCGAACGCTGCAGCGCCAGCTCCAGGAACGAGAGACCTCGTTCAGCGAAGTGAAGGGGCGGGTCTTCCAACACATCGCCACCGCGGCGATCCGCGACGGCGCGTCGACGGGAGAGATCGCCCAGCGCCTGGGCTACGCCTCACGTCGCGCGTTCGTACGCGCGTTCCGCAGCTGGCTCGGTGTCACGCCGGCCGAGTTCCGCACCACTCTGAAGGCCGGCTGACGGGGCCATTGCACGCCAACGGGGGTGTCGATGGGCGCCGCCGCGTTGAGAGCAGAGCGCGAGCACCGAAGATGCGACTCGATGGCGAAAGCGTCGGGGGTAACGAGGGAAGGCGCGCGCTGGATCGGTCACACGATAGCCCACCGCTATCGGATCGAGGCGCACGTCGCGCGAGGCGGCATGGGCGACGTCTACCTCGCGATTCAGGAGCCGCTCGGGCGGCGCGTCGCCGTGAAGACCTTTCGCACGCTCGGCGAGCTCGACGGCCACGCAGACGCCGATGCCCTCTTCCTGCGAGAAGCCGCGGCGATCGCCGAGGTGCGCCACGAGAACGCGGTCGAAATCTACGACTACGGCACCCACGAGGGGACGCCCTTCCTGGTGATGGAGTGGCTCGATGGCGTGTCGCTGGCGCGAACTCTGGATCGCGAAGGATGCCTCAGCCCACCACGCGCGCTTCGGATGATCGGCAAGGTGCTGGGTGCGCTCGAGCGAGCCCACGAGGTCGGTATGGTCCACCGCGACGTGAAGCCAGAGAACATCATGCTCGCGGTCGGCAAGACGGTGAAGCTGGTCGATTTCGGGTTGGTGAAGTGGGACACCCACGGCTCGGACGCCTACGCGGTGGACGGTGTGGTCGTCGGCTCGCCCCGCTACATGGCGCCCGAGCAGATCATCGACTCCCGGCGCGTCGATCATCGGGCCGATCTCTACGCCATCGGCGGTGTGCTCGTTCACATGCTCACGGGTGCTCCGCCCTTCGCCGGCTCGAACGCCGACCTCTTCCGCCAGCACGTGCGCTCGACCCCACCCGCCCTGTGTGCACGGGGGCTCCCCGCCAGTGACCGCCTCGAGGCGGTCGTGGAGCGCTGTCTGGCCAAGTCTCCGGACGACCGCTTCGGGACCGCGGGCCAGCTCCTGGACGCGCTCCGTTCGTGCCCGGAGTGGGACGGAGAGATCGGGGGAGCACTCCCGCGCGAGTCGAACCGGCCGGCACCCCGCGCCCCGAGAGCGCGCCCCCGACCAGCGCGGGTCGGTCTCGCGCTCGCCTCGGTGTTGGCGGCGGTCTACCTCGGCCTGTGGGCGACGACCTTGGACGCGCCCCCCATCGCCAGGCAGAAGCCGACGGCGGCGGTACGCCCCGTTCCGCTGGCTGCGCCCTCGCCCCCAGACCCGATCGTCCCCGTCGTCGTCGAGTCCGCGCGGTCGGAGCCCGCGGCAGAGCCGCCGGTCACCCTGCTGGAACCCGCTCCGACCGAGCCGGCACCGGCTCTGGCGGAGCCCGCTCCCGCAGCGCGGTCGAGCCGCCGACGGCGACGAGCAAAGCAAGTGCCGACACCGGCCGTGATCGACGACATCGAGAACATGGCCAGCTGGAGCGGCACCCGACCATGTGATCCGATCAAGGACCCCTGGGCGAACGAGCCGCCGCGGGACGAGCTCGGGGCCTGGACGAAGGCCCAGTGAGCCGCTAGCCCGGGGCCATGATCGTCGTCACCGGTTGCCGCCGCTCCGGCACTTCGCTGTGGATGCAGATGCTCGCCGCCGCGGAGCTCCCGATCGTCGGGGAGCCCTTCGCCGCGGAGCTCGAAGCGCTGAAGGACGCCAATCCGAAGGGCTTCTTCGAATCGGAGCACCGCTACGGCGTAGACGGCGACCCCGAAGAGCTGCGCGGGCAGGTGGTGAAGATGTTCGTTCCAGGCGTCGTGGAGACCGACGAGGACGAGCTCGAGCGGGTCATCTTCTCCATCCGCCCGTGGCGCGAGCACGTCGCCTCGACTCGCGCCTTCGAAGCGCTCGAGGCCGAAGCGCTCGAGGCCGAAGTCCCGCAGGCGATGCCGGCCGACCTCGAGTGGTGGTTCGAGAACTACTGCCTCTTCGGTGACTTCGCCGACCGCGACTACCCGATGATGATCGTCGCCTACGACCGGGTGCTCGACGAGCCGAAGGCCACCGCGGAGCGCGCCTTGACCTACCTGGACCGGGACCTCGGAAGCGCCGATGCCATGGCAGCGGTCGTCGACCCGTCCCTCCGTCAGGCGGACCCGAGCGAGGTCCACTCCGACCTGCCTGCCGACGTCATCGCCACCTTCGACGCGCTCTACGAGCGCATCCGCGACCGCGAACCCTTCGACGATGCCTTCGTCGACCGCCTCGGCGCGACCCACGAGGCGCTCATGCCGCTCATCGAGCCCTACCTGGCGAGCGACGAGGACGAGGTCGAGGTCACCGACCTGACCGGTGACTGAGCCGGGCACGATCGCACCGCGTGTGCAGCCTCCATTTCCTCCTCAGCTGTAGAGCGAGCCGGGCCAGAGCTTGGAGACCACCGCCCGCTGCGCGCGCTCGCTCTTCCAGTAGGCCGACTGCAGGTCGATGCGATAGCCATCCGCCATCATGCGCTCGAGCTCGGCCTCGAGCGCACCGGCGAACTGGGAGTCCTGCACGACCACGTTGGCCTCGTTCTCCCAATACGCCGCCGTCCCATCGAGGTTCGCCGACCCGATGCTCGTCGCGACGCCATCGACCGAGACCACCTTGGCGTGAACGTAGGGACGCACCCGGCCGCCTCGGGCGACCACCATCGGCGAAGGTGGCGCGCGAAACTCGTAGACCTCGACGCCCGCCTCCATCAGGGGCTCGAGCCGCGCCTTCACCATGTACTCGAAGAGCGTCCGATGGACCGGCGCCGGGAGCATCGTCCCGTCGTCGCGGCGAGCGCTGGCGTTGCCGGTGAGCACCTTCACGACGACCCCGCGGGCCAGCGCCCGGCGGATCGCTCGCTCGAGCGCCGGAACGAAGGGGAAGTCGTTCACGATGTAGGCGTGGTGTTCGGCCGCGTCGAAGAGCGCCTCGTAGAGCGCGAGCCCATGGGTGTCGGCGAAACCGTGGTGCACGACGAAGCGCCCCGCCGCGCCATCGTTGACCGGCTCGGGTACGGCGTCGGCATCGATCGACCCACCACCGTGCTCTCGCCAGGTGGCGGCGAAGCTGAGCTGAACCTCGGCGACCAGCGGCCCGCGAAGCTCCACGTGGGCGTCGAGCCAGGGCACGCGCTCGTGCGGCGTCTGGTCGTGGACCGGCACCTCCGCGAAGCTCTTGTAGTACTCGTCGCCAGCGTTCCGACCAGAGACGAACGCTCGCGCTCCGTCGACGATGAGCAGCTTGCGATGGTCGCGCCGCTTGAGGCTGGAGACGCTCACGTCCTTCGGTGACTCGATCGGGCCGAGCGCGAGCACCTCGACTCCGGGCTCGTCGCGAAGCGACTGCAACACCGGGTTGGAGCGGCCGAGGATCTCGTCCTCGGAATAGAGAGCGTCGATCATGAAGCGCACGCGGACGCCGTCACGAGCCCGGCGGACGAGCCGAACGACCAGCTCCTCCAGGAAGTCGCCGGGCCGGATCATGTAGAACTGGAGGTGCACGGACTCGGTGGCCTGCTCGATGGCCTCGAAGATCGTCTCTCGCGCGGATCGATTGTCGAGCTCGGCGACGAACTGGTTCCCGTCGACCCGCCGGGTCTCGGTGAGCTGGTCGAGGAGCCAGTCGAGCCGTGGGGTGCGCGCACGCTCCTCGGCCAGCTCCGCGGCCTGAGCCCGCTCCGTCTCGGTCCCGACCGAACGGGCCCGGGCGAGAGCTTCCGCGGGGGTGGCCACCCCCACGCGACTGCTGCGAGCGTCCTCGTCGCTCGCGCGGCGACGGGTCAGCACCGTGGTCACCGGGACGCCCTTCGCGCGGAGCTGCCGGATGCCGCTCGTGACGAACATCCGCACGAAGTCCAGGCCGAGGCTGACCAGCTCCTGCTCGGCAGCGGAGTAGACCACCACCGCGCCTTCCGGAACGCCCAACCGCTCGATCGCCTCCACGATCAGCCCCTCACGGTTCTTCTCGTGCAGGTCGAAGTAGACCAGCTCGAAGGCTTCGTCCGCCAGCGCCCGGAGCTCCTGGGCGATGGGGCCGCTCGGCTGCAGGAGGAGCTCGGCGTGCACCATCGCGACCGGCCGGCCGTCGACCACCTGGAGGATCCGCACCCCCGACCGCGAGAGCACGCGCCCTCCGGCGTCGAGGTGTTCGACGTGAACCGGGTAGAGCCCGGGCGCCGGCGCGCTCCGGACCGCGCGAACCTCGCGCAGCCCCTCGGCGGGAACCTCGACCGTCATCGTCTCCCCCACGACGAAGCGGGTCGTGACCGCGTCGCGGATGGTGAGTGGCAGACTCGCGCTCAGCTCGACGGGCTCGCCGGCACTCGTCACCACGTCCCGCCGCACCCCGCCGACGAAGCGCGAGAGCATCGGATGGCGGGACCAGCGGTCGAGGCTGGCCGTCAGGGTGTGGGCGGCGCCATCGAGCAGTCCCGGCGTCGCTCGCTCGGGCGCCAGCCGTCCGATCTCGTCGGCGACGGCGTCCAGCGCCCGCCGGACCCGGCCGAGGAAATCGAGTGAGCTGGCGTCGTTCGCCATCGGGAGAGCGACACTGCGATGGGCGCAGTGTCGCTACTCAGATAGCACGCGCGTGGAGTCGAAGTGCGCTCAGAGCGTCTCGAGGTACGCGACGAGGTCGGCTCGAACGCCGGCATCGCTCACGCCACCGTGGGGCGCGCCACCGCAACCCTCGAGCGCCTCGCCGATGGAGTCGGCGCAGCCGTCGTGCATCCACGGTCCCCGCACCGCCAACCCGAGCAGGCTCGGGACCTGCAAGGCGCCGCCGGTGCCGACGTCGACCGACCGGTTGTCAGTGAAGCGCGGGCCGGCGTGACAGTCCACGCAGCCCTCGGTGCCGAAGGCGGCCTCACCGCGGGCCGCAGCCTCGTGGTTCCGGGCGGGCGACGCGACCTCCGGAAGGGTGTCGAGCCAGGTCCCGATCTGGGTGATCCCCTCGTCGTCGAGAAGGGGCGCGCTCATCCGACGGGTGAACGTCTCGTCCATGATGGCGCGCATGTCCATCTGGTCGCCGCTCCAGTGGAAGGGCTCGGTGCCGAGGATGCCGCCGGTGAGCGTCTGGGTCCGCCGGACCACCTCCGAGAAGTCCCAGGTGTGGCCGTCTTCGCGGCCCTCCGGGTGACACGTCGCGCAGGCCATCTGCGCGAAGGTGCCGACGTGGAAGAGCTCGTGGCCGGGGTCGTCGACCGTGGGCTGCCCGACCGCGCGGATGTCGGCCTCGCCGCTCCGTCGAATTCGGGCTTCGAGCCGGTCCCAGCCGATGAACTGGGCCCCGCTCATGGCCACGGCGGTGATCTCGTCGCCGACGAACTCGCGCTGGGTCGATCGCAGGCAGGGGTTGCCGGCCTCTTCCCACTGACTGAACGCGATGAACACGCTCCCCGGTTCGGGGATGATCGGCGTCCGGCCGCCGTCGGCGGGCTCCGTGAGCTCGGAGGGCATCGCCACGAAGAAGCCGCGCGGCGAGACGGTGAAGTCGACCGCCAGTCCCGCGGTCTTGAAACGCCGGGTGACCGGAGCGCCGGTGGCCGGGAAGTGGGTCAGGCTGACCGGGATCAAGCCGGTCTCGCACTCGAGGTCGGTCAGCGAGTAGCCCTCCATCGAGACGTTCACCGTCTCGGTCATGCTCGCCTGGTGGAGCATCCAGGCGCCGCCGGCGCCGTCGGGCCGTGTGCGCCAGGCGACGTTCGGGATGAAGGTGCCTTCGAACTCGCCCTCGGGCTGGAACATGAAGTGGGTGTCGACCAGCGGCGCACGCCGGTCGACGATCCCGCCCGCGTCGACGCGGATCAGCTCGGCGCTCCGGAAGGTCGTCACGTACGTCCGATCACCCGACACCACCACGTCACGCAGGTCGTGCTGGATGAAGGTCAGGCTCGGCGCGCCGCCGCCGGCACCCATGCGTGCCAGCGAGCCGCCAGCGCACGCCACGAGCACGTCGTCGGTGGCCGGGTCGTGAGCGATGCCGCGCGGGTTGGGGCAGACCGCTCGCCGCCGCTCGATGGCGAAGGTGTCCGCGTTCAGCGAGACCACCGCGCCGCCACGGCGGAGGGCGACGTGCACCCGTCCGTCCGCGTCTTCGACCAGCCGGCCCGGCTCGTCGCCGGGCTCGAGCAGGATCGTGCGAATGGTGTCGCGTCGCATGTCCGCCACGTGCAGGCGATCGCGGTCCGGATCCGCGACCACGGCGAACGCGCCGCCGTGCACGAGCTCCATGTGACCACCGCTGATCGGCGGCGGCGTCAGGTGACCCGGATCCGTGGGGTCCGTGGGATCGGTGGGGTCGGTGGGGTCCACCGGATCCGTCGGGTCGGGCCGATCGACCGGGTCGACCCCGTCGATCGTGTAGCTCTGAGAGCAGCCCATGAGGGCCACCAGGAGGCCGATGCTGAGCACGCGCATGGGCGCATTCTGACAGAGCCCAGCCCACCCCCGCATCGCCCAAACGGGTGATCTTCAGTCGTTCGTGTCCGTGCTCAGGAAGACCTCGTGGATCTCGAGCACGTTCTTCCCCGCGAACATCTCCTTCGGGGGACGGTCCGAGTGGGCCTCGGCGAAGCTCGGGCTCTTGGTCCAGGCGACGAAGTCCTCGAAGGTCCTCCACCAAGTCTTCACCTCGTACCAGCTCTCCCGCTCCGGGTCGTCGCTCCACTCGCCGGTGGCGTGGTCGAGCTTCATCGGTCGGGGTCGGTGGACCTCGTTGCGGACGAAGCCGGGCGACTGGTCCACCAGGTGGGCCCGCTTGCTGAAGCGGTCCTCGAACTTCTCCTCCCAGCCGGGCGCGACGGGGATGCGGTTGGTCACGACGATCATGGGCCCGGCGTACCACAGCCGGGCGAGCGATGGGTCACCAGCCCAGCTCGGACCGTAGGATCGTCACCAACTGCTCGCCGAGCACGGCCTGGGTCTCGTCGCCCGGGTGGTAGTCGCAGCCCCAGTCCTCGAAGCCATCGATGTCGGCCCAGCGGATGTTGGTGTCGCCCGCCCCGGCGCGCATGGCGATGGCGGACTCGATGTAGGGCTGGGCGCGCCCCATGTCGGCGGCGCCGAGGTGCGGCGCCACCGTGGAGACGATCAGCGCGTCGGGGTGTCGGGCGCGGATCTGCTCGAGCAGGCCGACGTACGCGGGCACGAACTCGCCTTCCGGTGGATCGCCATCGGTGCTGAAGTCGTTGGTGCCGAGGTTCACGACGACCGCATCGGCCGGGCGGATGGTGCCCGCCGACCCGGCCTCGGTCGCGAGCACCCGGTCGTAGAGGGTGGGCATCGGCTGGTCCCGATTGTCGCCGTAGTTGTAGATGACGCCCTTGCCCGACCACGCCACGGCGCCGAGCTCGGCGTCCAGTGCGCGGGCGGCGACGGCCGCGTAGGTGAGAAAGTGGTTCTCGGTCTCCGCGCTGAAGTCGCAGAACTGGTCGGCGCCGTCGACGCCGTAGCCCGCGGTGATCGAGTCGCCCACCACTTCGATGCGCCGACTCGGCGGCTCGGCCCCCAGCAGCTCGCCGTCCACCTCCACGCCGAAGATCTCCGTGACCCCGAACGACCCCTCGGTGCGGCGATAGAGCTCGACGACGTGCTCGCCGGCCGGAAGTCCGCTCGCCAGATCGTAGGTGGCGCGGTCCCCGCTGACCGCGAGCGTCGGCTGCACCTCGCCATCGAGCACGACGGTGAAGAAGCGGCCCGCGCCGTTCATGGTCACCCGGGCCCCGGTTCCGTCGAAGCGCAGGATCAGACCGGTGCCGGACCAGGACATCCGGACAGCGTCCGGGTCGGATGCGTCGTGACGACCGACGTAGTAGGGGCCGGGAGGCAGAGGTGCGCCGCCGTCGACGAGCCCCGCGTCCTCCGGTGTGGACCCGTCGATCGCGACGAAGCCATCCGTGGAGGCGTCGACGAGCGGACCCGCATCGCTCGGCCCTCCATCCGGCGATCCGTCGTCGTCGCCACAGGCCGAGAGAAGCAAGCACGAGAGGATCAGGAGCCAGCGCATTCGTGGAGCGTATCGCCTTTGGAGCCCGAGCTCCCGAACGGCGGTGACGCGATCTCAGAAGTGCTCTTGGCGAAATGGACAACCGGCTTGGGTCGCCGATCGCTCGACCTTCGTGGCCAACCCGGGCGGCCCGCAGAAGAACACGTCGACCCGCTCCGGCGCGTGCCGATCGCGCAGCGCCGTGAAGAAGCCATCCCAATCGGGGGCGCCCAACGTGGTCCGCGAGCGAAGGCCAGTCACCAGGTCTTCGCGGGTGGAGTCGTAGAGCACGTCCATCGCCACGCGAAGCACGGTCGTGGAGAGATCGGATCGGCCCGCGTCCATGAAGATGTGCATCTCGAAGAGGTCGGGCTGCTCCTTCTCGAGCTCGGCGAGGAGCTCGGCGAACCACTCGAAGGCGGCCTGGTCCCGCGAGACCCACACGAAGTAGACCTTCTCCAGTGCGCAGGGCTCGCCGCGCCGCTGACGAAACGCGAGGCTCTCGAGCACCGACGCGAACGGCGTGACGCCGATGCCTGCGCCGATCAGGACCGCCACCTTCGAGTCGAAGATGTGGGCGCTCGGGGTCCCGAAAGGTCCCTCGAGATCCACCCGAAACGGCGCGGCCCCTTGCTCGGCGAGCTCCCGTAGGGCGCCGGTCCAGTCGCCTGCCGTGCGGACATGAAAGGTGAGCTCGTCGATCCGTTCGGGCGCGCTGCTGATCGTGAACGGGTGCCACTCGAGCTTCGCGATGGCGGGGATGCGGACGAAGGCGTAGTCGCCCGCGCTGAAGCCCATGCCCGCGGGCCGCTTCACCGTCAGCTTGGTCACCCGTGAGGGGAGCGGCTCGGCGCTGGTGCACTCGCTTCGCTTGGGCCGGCGCGAGAGTCGATCGACGACGAAGAGGCCGAAGGGCACCCCGAGCCAGAGGTAGGTCACCGGACCGTGGAAGAGGATCACCCCGACCCAGACCGGGTAGAGCCAGTGGGTGAGTTGGAAGAGCTCGAAGCGCTTGCCACGGCGGATCCGCTCGCGTGCGAAGAGCCAGATGATCGCATGGACGGCGAGGAGCACCGCGCCGGTCGCACCCGCTGCCGACGCGAGCCCCACCTCGAGCCCCTGACCCTGCGCGTAGTTCGTCAGGTGCGCGATCGAGTGTGCGACGCCGAAATAGAAAGCCGCGCCCCCCACGAGCCGATGGAAGGCGACGTGATCGTCGATGAGGATCCGACCGATCGCCGTCCGCCCCATCCACGAGAGCAGCCGGCGCATCATCGGGAGGAAGACCAGGCCCGCGTTGAGGTTCAGGCACGCGCCGCAGCCGCGGGCGAGCTGCACGAGTGGGTTGGCGCCCGCGTCGCCATAGCGAATCCACGCCGCCGCGAAGAGCGCGGCATTCGCGGCGAGGTAGACGACCAGGAGCACGGTCCAGGCGCCATGGGTGCGTACGGACGCCTCGATGCCCACGCCGAAGGGGCTGGTCGTCTCGGGGCTGCCCCCGCCGATCCCGAGCCAACGGAGGTCGCCGAGGGTCATGTGCTCCATCACACCCGGAAAGTGCTCGAGCGCCGACCGGAACTCCTCGAAGTCGATCGGTTCGTCGGAGTCGCCTTTCGCATGGCGCATCATGGCGTCGACGAGCTCCTCGCCGACGTCGGGTGCGACCACGAGCCCGCTCTCGGCCAGCGCGACGTGGAGCATGCGGTCGAGCTCGTCCCGGTCGATGACGCCATTGCCGTCCTCGTCGTGGACGTCGAACGCGAAGCGGAGCTTCTGCTCGGGGGTGCCGTCGACCAACCCCTCGACCGCCTCGAGGAGCTCGGCGCGGGTGAGGACGCCATCGCCGTCGGCATCGAGCACGGCGAAGAAGCGAGCCGCGAGGTAGCCGCTCGAGAGGGCGAGCTGCGACTGCAGGTCCTCGACCGTGACTCGCTCCGAGTCGGCGCCGCCACCCCCGATGAGATCGAGGATGTGGGCGTCGTGGGCGCTGCGCATGGCATCCATGGTCGCGGCGAAGCTATCGCTTCTCGCCGCCCCTGTGCACTGGTGCTCAGCGCCAGGTGGCTTGGAGCTCGCCGCTCGCGGGCGTCGGCCCGAGCGTGAAGTCGGAGCGGACGTCCTTGGCTCCGCCCATCGTCAGCACCGCTTCGGCCGTTCCTGCCATCGCTTCCCAGACGTGGCGGTCGAACCCCTGGCACTCGGCGATCGCAATCGTCGCCTCGCCCGGCCCGGAGTGGGCGAGCTCGAAGCGCCCGCCGTCGAAGTACGCGCCGAAGATCCTCGGCGCCCGCTTCAGCACCGCCCGCGGCGAGACGATGGTCAGGAAGGCCTTGTGGACGGTGGTGAAGTTCCGGGCTGCGCCGTGTGCCGCGAGCTCTCGGGCGAGCGCTCCGCCCCGGCGAGTGACCCGGGCGCCGACCTCGTGAATCTCGCGGAGCCAGGCCATCGGGTACCAGCCCCCACGAACGATCTGGCCATAGTCGAGCGCGTCGCGGAGCTCGGCGGAGAGCCCTGCGCGCAACGGCTCGGCGACCCCGTACTCCTCGTCGAGGATCTCGACGCGGTTCCGGAGCATGATGCCCTTGCAGCGAAGCTCGCTCACCACGACTGGCTACCGCGGGCCGGAGCTTCGTTCGAGGCCCCCTCAGAGACCAGGCACATAGGCCGGCTCGATGTAGCGCGCCGGCTCGTCGGGCTGAGCGTCGGCGGTGAGGGACTGGTTCGATGCTCCCCAGCAGAGCACCGCGTCCGCCGCGAGCGCGCAGTGGGTGTCGTTGCCGGCCACGATCGCGCGCGGGAAGGCCACCCCGTCGACCGCCGCCGAAGGCACCGGGCCGGTATCGCCCACGAACGACTCGCCGCCGCCCCAGCAGAACACGTCGCCGGAGGCCGTCGACGCGCAGGAACGGTTCAGCCCGACCCCGATGGTCTCCGCGCCCGTGATGCCGATCGACAAGACCGGATTCGCGGAACACGGGAAGAAGCCGCAGCTCGCGATCGCACCGGTGGTGCCGAGCGTGCCCCCAGCGTCGATTCCCCAGCACACCTGGCGACCATCGCTCCGCAGCGCGCAGGCGTGGAGCGGTCCCACTTCCAGCGAGACCGCGTCTTCGACGCCTTCGACCAGTACGGGTGTGGCCGAGTCGGTCAGGGTGCCGTTTCCGAGGGTGCCGTACTCGTTGTTGCCCCAGCACGCGACTTGGCCGTCGGTGAGGCGCGCGCACGAGAAACCGTAGATCGTGAACGAGTAGAAGCCCCCCAGACCGAGCTCGGCGACCGGACCGGGGATGCCCATCACCTGCCGCGGCGTGATCGTGCAGGGGATCCCACCGCAGTCGTCCGCGCCGATCTCACCGGTCGCCCCGGCCACGCTCTCCCCCCAGCACCACACGGTGCCATCGGTCTTCAGGGCGCAGGCATGGGACGCTCCGATCTCGATGTCTCGCACGTCGGTCAGGCCGGGAATCGTGTAGGGGTCGCCGGGGCCGCGCTGCGACGTCATCCCCCCCAGGAAGCCGACCTCGGAGCCGGTTCCTGCGTCGTCGATCTCGAGGCCCGGGTCCAGGGTCCCGATGCAGCGTACGAGCCGATCGGTGCCGACCGCACACAGCACCGCCTGGCCGAGATCGAAGTCGATCGCCGGCGGGAAGCCCCGCAAGCGAATGGCGGCGTCCTTGCGGTTCCGGTCGCGGTCCTCCTCGGTGCCCACCGTCGGCGCACCGCGGAGCCCGGGATAGCCCCAGCAAGCGATCGCGCCCACCGCGGTCCGAGCGCAGGCTCCGTTGAGGATCGCCGACTCCAGCTGGACCGGTGAGGCCGAGCCGGGGATCGGGACCGGGTATGCGGAGTCGATCGCGCCGACGCGTGCGCCGAGCTCGCCGGTCGTGCCGATTCCCCAGCACCACGGCCAGCCCCCGAAGATGGCGCAGGAGAAGCCCGCTCCCGCGCCGAGCGAGGTCGCCGGATCGCTCACGAGGTTGTCCGACTGCACGGTGCAGACGTTCCCGCTCTCGCAACCGAAGATCGGCGCATTCACCGCCGAGGCGTTCTGCCCCCAGCACTCCACGATGCCGTCGACACCGGGCTGGCGACCACAGGTGTGCGAGGGCGCGCCCTCCTCCCCGTTGGTCGGAGCCAGCTCCGCCCACTTGCCGGGAATGGGAATCGCCTCCGGGAAGGAGATGGGAGACACGCTCGGATGGAGCGAGAGCTGCGTGTTGTCGCCCCAGCAGAGCGCGTCGTCAGCGGCGTCGATCGCGCATCCGACTCGCGATCCGATGGCCACCCGGTTCCCGCGAACGGGTGTGGTCCCATCGGGCAAGACGACGGGGAGGGCCCGAGTCTCGTTCCGGCTGAGCAGCCCCTGCCCACCGCCCCAGCAGCGAACGATGCCGCTCGCGGAGACCACGCACATCACCTCGTCGCTCCCGTCGATCGCGGTCACCCCGCTGATCGGGGCCGTGCCGGATCCGAGCACCACCACGGGAGCCGACGAGAGGTTCTCGGTGCCGTCGCCGAGCGGCCCCGAGCCCCAGCACACGACTCCGTCGCTGACCGTCGAGCCACCGGCCGTGGCGCTGGCGACCACGGCGCACGCGCGGTCACCGCCACCCGCGATCGCCGTGGCGATCAGCGGGGTCCCGTCCCCGTTCAGGATCGGCATCGGATCGCCCACGAAGGGGCTCGTGCCTCCGCCGAGGAGCACGCCCGTGCCGTTGCACGCGTTCGCGTCCTCGAGGTCGGCGATGCCCTTGCAGAGCACCTGGCCGCTGCTCACCAGCGCGCAGGTGCAGTCGTCGGCGACCATCACGTCGACGATGTCCGTGAGCGGCCCACTCGGACCCGAGAAGAAGCGCGGCCGGCCGACGCTCTCGAGGGCGAAGGCGTCACCCCAGCAGAGCGCGCGACCATCGCCCGTCAGCGCGCACGAGCCATCGACGCCCACCCGAACCGCCTCGAACGAGTCGGGGAAGTCGCGGTCGGGTGGGGTGACGCAGACCCCGTCGGTGCACATCCCACTTCCACACGCCTGGAGGCAGGCCCCGCAGTTCATGGGGTCGCGGTCCGTTTCGACTTCGCAGCCGTTGCCCGTGCGCCCGTCGCAGTCGGCTCGATCCGCAGCGCAGGCCGAAACCACGCACTGTGCGCCGGCGCCGCAGAGCGCCGACGCCCCGGAGTCGCCCGTCAATCGTGCCTGGGTGGTGCACCAATCGTCGGCCGCGTCCTCGTCCACCGCGCCGTCGCAGTCGTCGTCGACCCCGCTGCAGCGCTCGGGCGCTCCCGCGTTGGCGAAGGGGTTGGTGTCGTCGCAGTCGTCGAGCGGGAGCGTTCCGCCCGTGCAGGGTGCGCCCATCGGGAGGTGACCGTCACCGTCCACGTCCTGGTCGTAGGGCGTCGCCGGGTTGCAGTCGTTGTCGCGGCCGTCGCAGATCTCGGTCGCGCTCGGGTTCGTCGCAGGGTCGCGGTCGTCGCAGTCGTCGGCCTGCAAGCTGAACACGGGATCGTCGACGCAGGCTCGCATCACACCCGTCGCCGGGTCACCGAAGCCGTCGCCGTCCAGGTCCCGGTAGAAGAGCTCCTGCGCACCCTCGTCGAGGGTACCGTCACAGTCCTCGTCGATGCCGTTGCAGGCCTCCACCGCCTCGGGCGAGACCCCGTCACGGGTGTCGTCACAGTCCTGCCCACAGGTCGAGCCATTGCAGCACTCGAGCGGCGCGTAGCCGTCACCGTCCATGTCCCCGCCGAGGGTGGTCGGGTCGCAGTCCTCGTCGTGGCCGGCGCCGTCGCAGATCTCGGGGTTCCCCGGGAAGCGATCGGCATCCGCGTCGTCACAGTCGGTCCCGCCACAGTCCACCGACTCGACGCCGTCTCCGTCGACGTCGCCACGCGAGCAGTCCACGGTCACGCAGCGCGCCTCGGTCTCGCTACACTCCTGCCCCGTGAAGCACGGGTCACCGCCCGACACGCACCCGCGACCGTCGGCGTCGACCGACGTCGGATCGCAACGCTCGAGCCCAGTGCAGAAGAGCCCGTCGGAGCAGTCGGCGTCGCTGACGCACATGGTGGCGCCGTCGGGTACGTCCATCGTGTCGTCGCCGCAGGCCGCGAGCAGGAGAGCCACGATCGAGAGAGTCGCGAGTCGCATTCGGCCACGCTAACCCGAAGGGGAGACCGGCATGAAGGCGTCTGTCGAATTCGCGTAGGATGCGCGCCATGGACTGGAAGGCGCATGAGGCGCTGGCGCTCGAGTGGCGTGAGAAGACCGGAGCCTACGTAGAGGCGATCAACGCCTTCGTGGCGACCGGTCTGACCGAAGGGTGGGAGAAGGCCGGCGAGCAGCCGAACGACCCGCGTGATTCGGAGCTCGGGGCGAAGGTGGCCGCGGTCGTGAAGGCCGCCAACGAAGCCGGTGCGTGGGAGTCGCTGCGAGAGCATTTCCCTCCGGCCCAGGCGCCCTTCATCTCGATCCTGGAGAAGCACTCGATCGGCATCCGGGACGTGGTCTTCCTCGGCGAGGATCGGGTCGCTGCGACCGTCGGCACACCCTGGCGGCCGGACGCAGTCATGGCCTTCGGCTACGACGGAACGACCGAGCACGCGCCGGACGGAGCCCTCGGTCTCGGCCGTAGCCCCGACCGCCACCTCTTGGCCTTCCTCCACGAGGACCACGTTCGGGTCACCGAAGGCTGGGGCGGTCGAGAGATCGGTCGCTACCCGCGCCCCAGGGGCGACGAGGGCATCGTCGATGGCGTCGAGGAGCTCGAGGAGGACGACGATCCCGCGCCAGTCGAACAGCTCGTCGTCATGCCGGGCGGCGGCGCGGTCCTGCTCGCGACCAGTCGCGGGATCTTCCTGAGCACGGACACCGGCGTCCGCCGGATCGCTCCGGACGCCGATCAGCTCGCCGAACGGGTGGAGCACTGGGACTACGACGGGGAGCCCTACCCGCTTCGAACCGACATGACCCACGTCGCCGTGAACCCCGACGGGACGCTCATCGCCTGCGGCTACCAGGACTCGCAGCACGAGCTGCGGAAGGCCGACGGGACATTGGTGGGAACCTTCGGTCCGCTCCACTCCGAGTACCCACACCACGCGGCCTTCGCCCCCGATGGCGCCAAGGCGATCTTCAACAGCTGTCACTTCTATGGTGGCGTCACCTCCATCGGCGAGCTGGAGCAGCTCGTGGGCCTGGAGCTCGACGCCTACGACGAAGACATCCGCCTGCTCCCCCTGGAGACCGGCGCGCGGGTCTACGACTCCGCCTTCCACGGCGGCCACTGGCTCCTCGGCGACGCCAACGGCTACATCCGCGCGATGACCCCGGGCGGCGACCTGGCCTGGCAGCACTTCATCGGGTCCTCGGTGGGCGGGATCGACGTCTCGCCGAGCGGCGAGCGGCTCGCGATGAGCACCGCCGCCGGCTACCTCGCGCTCATGGAGAAGGACGAGGACCCGGACCCCTATCGAATCGGCTTTCGCTCCCCCTTCCGCGAACGGATCCGCTACGTCCGGTGGGCGGAGTACCCGTTGATGCGCTGGTAGCGCTGGTCGCGGGTCGAAACCGGCCACAGACCTGAATCGTGGGTGGCTCGACGACGAAGACGCCGCGCTGGCGCCGCTGGCTCCTGCGGATCGCCGTGACGCTGGTCGTGCTCGGAGCTGCCAGCGCGCTCGGGCTCTGGCTCTGGCTCCGCGTCCCGGCGACCGACGCGAGCCTGGACGAAGCGGTCGGCACCTTCACCGAGGTGATGAACGGGGATTGGGACCGGCGACCGGAGGCGCTCTCGAAGCTCGCCGGTGCCATCGACCGGAACCCGGAGAGCGGCCGGGCTCATCTTTGGTTCGGCCTGGCGAACCTCCACGGCTTCCTCGAGCACCGCGACGAGCTCGCCTACGCGATTCGGGCCTCACGAGCCTTCGAGAAGGCCGCCGAGCTCTCGCCCGACCCGAGCGCGGAGGGCTGGCGTGCCTTCTTCGCCTACCAGGCAGCCGAGAGCCGCGGGGAGGACATGGACGGGCCGACCCAGGCGCTCCTCGACGCGGCCGCGGCGGACCCCGGCTTCACCAGCTTCCTGGCCGCGGTCTCGCTCGCCGACCTCCCGCTCTCGACCGGGCTGCCCCAGCGAACGCTCGCGCCCCTCGAGGGCGCCGGCGACTGTGGGGACGGAACCACGCACACCTGTCGGACGGCCCCGCTCTTCCCCTTCGGCGCGCAGGGCTACCACGCGACGGTCGGCGACCTCCGGGTCCGCCTCGGCGACCTCGAGGGCGGCCAGGAGAGCTACCGCCGCGCCCTGGAGATGCCGAACACCGAGCGCTGGCCCTACCGCGAGGCCTTCGAAGCCTGGGCCGCAGGCGCCGAGGAGCGCTCGAACGCCTTCATGGACGACGACCCCTCCAACGACCCGGAGGACATCTTCTTCGCCACCGGCGACCGAGCCTGCGCCACCTGCCACGAACGGTGACCCTCCCCGCGCGCCCTTCGAGCCGGTACCGTGGCAGGATGTCACTGCGCCTCGTTCTCTCCACATCCCTCATCCTGGCCGCCTGTGGCGACGATGCGATACGCATGATGGACGGCGGAGAAAGCTGCGTCGCGAACGCCGATTGCGACGACGCCATCTTCTGCAACGGCCCGGAACGCTGCGACACCAACACCGGTCTCTGCCTCCCCGGCGAGGCCCCTTGCTCCGACTGCAACGAGCTCGACGACAGCTGCGGTACGGACTGCGTCGACGAGGACGGCGACGGTCACGACGACATCGCGTGCGGTGGCGACGACTGTGACGACGACGACCCGGACCGGTTCCCCGGCAACCCCGAGGTCTGTGGCGGCCGAGACTTCCACGACGAAGATTGCGACCCGACCACCTTCGGCAGCGATGGTGACCGGGACGGTGACGGAGAAATCTCGGCGCTCTGCTGCAACCCGAGCGGCTGTGGCGGCGACTGCAACGACAACGACATCACCGTGCTCAGCGGTCAGATCGAGATCTGTGACAGCAAGGACAACGACTGCGACGGGGACGTCGACGAGGACCCGAACGAGGTCGACTGGTACCCGGACACCGACATGGATCTCTTCGGCGATCCGGACCGCACACCGGTGACCTCGTGCACTCCGATCCCCGACCACTCGATCCGCCCCTTCGACTGCGACGACACCCGCTCCACGGTCAACCCCGCGGCGGTGGAGCAATGCAACGACCTGGACGACGACTGCGATGGGACCATCGACGAGGGCCTGCCCGAGTGCTCTCCCTGCGACCCGAACCCCTGCGCCAACGACGGCCTGTGCCGTGTGCTCGGTGAGACCAGCTTCGTCTGCGAGTGCACGACCGGGTTCGCAGGAACGACTTGCTCGGACACCTGCGACGTGAGCCCTGCGTACGCCGAAGCTCCAGAGGGGCGCGACACGGAGATCAATCACGTCCGGAACGCGATGCTCTTCCTCAGCACCCACCGTGACGACGGCATGGTCGCCACGTGCGATGGCGCGTGCCGCTCCGCGTTCGCAGCCGACGGACAGCGATGTGGCGACGAGACCAAGGCGCCAGTGGCCTACTCCGCCGTCACGGACATCGGCGAGCGGTGGCGGGCCGACTGGTCGCGCAACGGCGCCAAGCGCATCGACCGCATCGAGATCTATCCAGTCCAGGGCGCGGAGGCCGCCGGGCTCGATGGCGCGGAGGTCCTCGTCGACGGCTTCGTGGTCGGGACCTACCCCGCGGCAGCGACCGAGCACGCCATCCTCTTCGATCCGCCGCTCTACGGCTCGAGCGTCGAGGTGCGCAAGACCAGCGCCGGCCAGCTCCTCGGGCTCGCGGAGGTGGAGGTCTGGGGTGAGCGCGAGGCGCCGATCACCGACGTCGCCTTCCATGGCGCGACCCGCCAGAGCAGCATCTTCGCCACCTTCGAGTACGCCGCACGTTTCAGGGGGGACCCAGTCGGCGTGCCGCAGGACGCGGGGCCCTTCAACGCCGTGGACGGACTCGCCGACACCGCCTCGACGACCAAGGCGTTCCTCCGCGCGGGAACGCTGGACCTCGAAGGCCAGGTGTTGCCCTACGGCACGGGCAACGAGGACACCGAACCCTTGGTCGGTCGCGACAGCGCCTGGTACCTGCTCGATCTGGGTCGACCGCAGACCGTGCGGAGCGTCCAGCTCCACCGCGGCCCGAACCCCAGCCGGCTCGATGGGGCCGAGATCTACCTGATCGTCGACGGCGTGTTGGAGACCCCGGCGCGCTGGACGGTGCCCACCGGCGGTGACGCGATCGAGGTCTTCCGGCCCTCCGCCCCCGTGGCGAACGTGACCGGCGTGAAGGTCGTCTCGCCGATCGTCTCGACGGCACATCCCGGCGATCCCTCCGCGATCCTCGAGCTGGCCGAGCTGCGGGTCTGGGCCAACACCCCGGGGCTCGGAAGTGGACCGCTACGCGACCTCTCCACGGTGGCCCAGACCGACGTGAACTGGTTCAGCGGGGCGCCCTTCGGGCTGAGCCTCTCGCCGGCCCACCTGACCGACGGTCACCAGACGTCGGCCGGCGGCGCCCCCCGGCTCAGCCCCTCGGCCGTTCGGCTCTTCTTCTCCAGGGAGGTCGAGCTCGACCACATCGACTTCTACCACGTGGCGAACTACCCGGACCGCCCCTTCTTCGGGGGCGGCTGCCCGCTCCGGCCGCTCTGCGGGGACACCTACGGTAGCTGCGCCTTCCGGCCCTATGGCGCCGTGGTCGGTGAGATCGACGCCGCGGCCGGACCCGTGGGCCCGAGCCTGGCGACCCTCGGCTACGGGCCGCTGAGCACGGTGGACGTCGGCCGCAGCGGGGTCGAGGGCATCGAGGCCCTCAAGACGGCGAGCGTCCCGATCGTCACCAGCGGGTGCCCCGGCGGCTACCAGAACGAGGTCTTCGTCACCTTCTCCGAGGTCCGGGCGATGGGCTATTGGAGCTCCGAGGGCCCGATCCCCATGGACTACGCCCGCGGCGGCCGGATGGCGACGATCACTCACGATCCGTCCGCTGGCATCGACTTCGAGGCCGCCCGTGCGACCAACGGCTACTCCCGGGACCATCTCGCGACCACCGGCACCGGCGACCAAGAAGTGCTGGTCCAGCTCGGCCGACCCGTGGCCGCCGAGACCCTGGTGCTGCGCGGCCCGTCGGCTGCCGGGCTCGCCGAGGTGGTGGTCGAGCTCCTCGTCGATGGCGGTCGCTGGGTCGAAGTCACCACCCTGCCACGCCGAGCGAACCATGTGCTCGCGCTCTCGGGAACGCGGCTGGTGAGCGCGGTTCGACTGCGGAAGTCCGCATCACCGATCGAGCTCGGCACCCTCGAGCTCCTCGCCCTCGCTCGCTACTGACTCGGCGCCGCTGATTGCAGACCCCACGTTGCGCGGAGGGATTTCGTGCGTTATCTGCCTTCGCTCACCTCAGAGGATCGGGCGTCCGAGCCCACCAGAACCCCGAAAAGACAACGAAATGTACCGCTGCCAGCTCTGTAACGTCGTCCAGCCGCCCCGCACCCGCGCCGTCCGCGTGACCGTCGAGTCCCGCCCGACGGAGTACCCGAGCCGCCCCAAGGCCAACCGTCTCCGTGTCGGCCGCAAGTGGAAGCAGTTCGACGATCCCGGCGGCGCCGGCTTCGAGATCGCCAAGGAGGCCGTGGCCTGCCCGACGTGCGCCAAGGCCCACGAAGAGAAGCGCCTCGCCGACGAAGCGGTGGGCATCTACAACGACACGCCGTCCTCCGACGAGTCTGCCACGCTCTGACTCTGGAACGTTCCTCCGAGGTGTAGAACTCGCCCCGTCGCGCTCGCGCGGCGGGGCGGCTCTGTTTTCGGGCCCGTTTGACGTCCCGTTTGACAAGGCCCACCAAAACCCGCTTAAGGCATCCCCGTGACCCGCTCTCTCGTCATCGTCGAGTCCCCCGCAAAAGCCACCACCATCCAGAAGTATCTGGGGGAGGGCTATGTGGTCGAATCTTCGATCGGCCACATCCGTGACCTCGCTCGTCCCGCCGACCTCGAAAAGGAGGTCAAGGGCCGGAACGACTACATCAAGGAGTACGCGGTCGACGTCGAGAAGGACTTCGAGCCCTTCTATCTGGTCACGAGCGACCGCAAGTCGCACATCACCAAGCTCCGCAAGGAGCTCAAGCAGGCCGACCAGCTCCTGCTCGCGACCGATGAGGACCGCGAGGGAGAGAGCATCGCGTGGCACCTGGTCGAGGTGCTCAAGCCGAAGGTCCCGGTCCGCCGGATGGTGTTCCACGAGATCACCCCCAAGGCGATCAAGGAAGCCGTCGCGAATCCCCGAGACATCGACCAGAGCTTGGTCGACGCCCAGGAGGCCCGCCGAATCCTCGACCGCCTCTACGGCTTCGCGATGTCCAAGGTCGTCCGTCAGCGTGGCCGTGGCCGCTCCGCCGGCCGAGTCCAGTCGGTCGCCACCCGAGCAGTGGTCGAGCGCGAGCGCGAGCGCATCGCCTTCGTGAAGTCGTCGTACTGGGACCTCGAGGGCCTCTTCGAGAACGCCGAGAAGGCCAGCGTCTCCGCGACGCTCCTGGAGGTCGACGGGAAGCGCGTCGCCACCGGTCGCGACTTCGACGACCGCGGCCAGATGAAGCGCGACGTCGCGCACCTGGACGAAAAGGCGGCCAACGCGCTCGCGAAGGCCCTCGAGGGTCGGCCCTTCTCCGTCGAGGACCTCGAAGAGAAGGACTACCGCCGCCGTCCGGCCGCGCCCTTCATGACCTCGACGCTCCAGCAGGAGGCGGGCCGAAAGCTCCGCTTCAGCTCGCAGCGCACCATGCGCGGCGCGCAGCGGCTCTACGAGAACGGCTACATCACCTACATGCGTACGGACAGCACGACCCTGTCCGACACGGCGATCCAGGCCGCGCGCAAGCAGATCCTCGACCTCTACGACAAGGCCGACCTGCCCGCGAAGCCGCGCATCTACAAGCGCAAGGTAAAGAACGCCCAGGAGGCTCACGAGGCCATCCGCCCGGCGGGCGACGAGTGGCGCACGCCCGACGAGGTCGCCCGCGAGGTCGGCCCGGACGAGGCGAAGATCTACGAGCTGATCTGGAAGCGGACCGTCGCCTCCCAGATGGAAGACGCTCGCGGCAAGACGCTCACCGTCCGCATCGGCGGCAAGAGCGAAGACGGCCAGCACGCCGTGCTCTCGGCCCGCGGCAACGCGATCACCTTCCCCGGCTTCCTCAAGGCGTACGTCGAGGGCAGCGACGACCCGGCCGCCGAGCTGGCGAACCGCGAGACCTACCTCCCGCCGCTGAAGAAGGGCGAGAAGCTCACCGCGCTCAGCTTCGAGCCGAAGGGCCACGAGACCCAGCCGCCAGCGCGCTTCACCGAGGCGTCGCTGGTGAAGTGGCTCGAGGAGCGCGGCATCGGCCGTCCCTCGACCTACGCCGCCATCATCGGCGTGATCCAGGAGCGCGGCTACGTCTGGAAGAAGGGCACCGCGCTGGTCCCGACCTTCAAGGCGTTCCAGGTGACCCGGCTCCTCGAGGGCCACTTCAACCACTTGGTGGACTACGACTTCACCGCCCGCATGGAGGACGATCTCGACCAGATCGCCAGCGGCGAGGCCGGGCGCAGCGCCTACCTCGAGCGCTTCTTCTTCGGCCAGGGCGACCACGAGGGCCTCGACGAGCTGGTGAAGCGCAAGCTCGGCGGTGAGATCGACCTCGACGAGATCCGTCGCCTCGAGACGATGGCCATCGGCGACAAGGACGGCGAGACCATCGTCGTGAAGATGGGCCAGTACGGGCCCTACCTCCAGCACGGCGAGCGCACCGCCAGCGTCCCGGACGACATGGCGCCGGACGAGCTGACCCTCGAGAAGGCGCTCGAGCTCCTCGACCAGCCGAGCGGCGATCGCGAGCTCGGCAAGGATCCGGAGACCGGCCTGCCGGTCATCCTGCGCGCGGGCCGCTACGGCCACTACGTGCAGCTCGGCGAGATCGAGAAGGGCAGCAAGGAGAAGCCCAAGACCGCGTCGATCCTGAAGTCGATGGATCCGGAGACGATGCAGCTCGCCGACGGGCTCAAGGTCCTCGGTCTTCCGCGTGAGGTCGGTCCCTCGCCCGAAGGGGAGATGATCCTCGCGACCAACGGTCGCTACGGCCCCTACATCATCAAGGGCAAGGACAACCGGAGCCTCGAGACCGAAGAGCAGATCTTCACCGTCACCGTCGACGAGGCGATGAAGCTCTTCGCCCAGCCGAAGCGCGGCCGCCGCGCCAAGGCCTCGCCTCCGCTCCGCGAGCTCGGCAACGACCCGGTGAGCGAGCAGCCCATCGTCCTCAAGGAAGGCCGCTGGGGTCCCTACGTGACCGACGGCGAGACGAACGCCTCGCTCCGCAAGGCCGACGATCCGAAGACGATCACGCCCGAGCGCGCCCAGGAGCTGCTCCAGCTCCGCCGCGAGAAGAAGCCGACGAAAAAGCGCCGGAAGAAGGCCGCCAAGAAGTCGACCAAGAAGAAGTCGACCAAAAAGGCCGCCAAGAAGTCGACCAAGAAGTCGACCAAGAAGTCCGCCAAGAAGTCGACCAAGAAGGCCGCCAAGAAGTCGACCAAGAAGGCCGCCAAGAAG
>CAYXAP010000001.1:212377-303515 GCA_964462035.1 uncultured Sandaracinus sp. | reverse complement strand
CAAGAAGTCGACCAAGAAGGCCGCCAAGAAGTCGACCAAGAAGGCCGCCAAGAAGTCGACCAAGAAGGCCGCCAAGAAGACGACCAAGAAGAAGGCCGCCAAGAAGGGCAGTAGCGCCTCCGCGGACGCATGAGCGCGGCCGTCCTGACGGTCCTCGTGGCCGCCGGGCTCGGCGCCGCACTCGGGCTCTCCAAGAAAGGCAGCGTCCTCCTGGGCGCGACTCACACCTTCGCAGTCGTGGTCGCGCTCGTCGTGATCCTGGTCGAGCTGCTGCCGGAAGCGCTGGCCAGCGTCGGCCTCTGGGCACTACTGGTCTTCGGCGGTGCCTACGTCGCCAGCGGGCTCCTCGAGAAGGTGGGTCACGCTCAGGGCCTCGAGCCCGGCTGGGGGATCGAGCTCGGCTTCCTCGGGCTCATGCTGCATCGAGTCGGCGACGGGCTCGCCATGGCTCACTTCGCCCACGGGCCGCACGGCGTGCAGTGGCAGGGGCTCATCGCGTTGGGCGCCCACGGCGTGCCGGTCATCGCGCTGGTGGTGATCGCCTATCGGGTCCGCTCGAAGCGCTCGGCCATCGCTCGGACCGGGCTCCTCGCCGCCGCCGCGCTCCTCGGAGTGGTCCTGCACGAGTTCATCCCGGAGCACCATGAAGCGCTCCCCTGGGTCAGCGCCGCGCTCGCAGGTCTGCTGCTCCAGGTGGTCACCCACGGCTGGAATACCCCGAGCCCGAACTCGATTCCCTCCCGACTGATCGACGTGCTCGCCGTCGGGGCGGGGCTCGGGTTGGCGCTCTTCGTCGGCCACGGCCACGAGCACCACGGCCCCGGCGGCGAGGTCCGAGACGCGACCTTCCACGCGCTCGTCGACCTCGCGCTCGAGACCGGCCCGGTGCTCGTCGTCGGCATCGTCGCCGCGGCGGCGCTCCAGACCTGGGGCGCGCGCATCCCGGAAGGTTGGCTTCGCAACGGCACCGCGCCGACCCAAGCGCTGAAGGGAGCCTTCGTCGGCGCACCGCTACCCATCTGCGCGTGTGGTGTGCTGCCGCTCGCCCACTCGCTTCGTCAGCGCGGCGCGGCGCCGGCGCTCGTCGTCGCGTTCCTACTCGCGACGCCAGAGCTCGGCATCGAGACCTTCGCGCTCTCGGTGCGCTTCCTCGGCTGGCCCTTCGCCGTGGTCCGCGTGGTCGCCGCGATGGCGGTCGCGATCGTCGCCGCGCTCCTGCTCGCCCGCGCCGAGCGCGGCGGCATGTTGCCGCGAGGCTCGCTCCCGCCGGAGCTGAAGGCGGACGAGCGAGACCCGGTGCGCCGCTTCGTGGGCCAGCTCGACGAGCTGCTCCAGCACGTGCTGCCGTGGACCGTCATCGGTCTCATCGCTGCGGCCTACGTGGAGGCCGTCATCCCTGCCGAGGCCTTCCAGGGTTCGAGCTTCGCGGTCGACCTGCTGGTCATCAGCCTGGTCGCCGTTCCCAGCTACGTCTGCGCGACCAGCGCGACCCCACTGGCGGCGGTGCTGGTCATGAAAGGGATGGCCCCCGGCGCGGTCTTGGTCGGCCTGCTGCTCGGCCCGGCGACGAACCTCGCCACCGCGGGCTGGCTGCGTCAGAGCTATGGCACTCGCGCGACTGCCTTCGCGCTGGGTGGGCTGATCGTGGGCGCCTGGGGAATCGCAGCGATCGTGGAAACGGTGGGGCTCCCGGTGGTGACGGCCGTCGGTGAGGGAGAGCATGATCACGGCGCGTTCGCGCTGGTATCCTTGGGTCTGCTCGGGCTCATGGCCCTCCGAGGAATCTGGCGGGCCGGCCTACGTGGATGGCTCGGAGCCCTGGGAGAGTCGCTCGGTTCGGTCGAAGGACACGCCCATGGACATGGACATGGCCACGGTCATGGTCACGGTCACGGCCACTGACCAAACCGCGCTCGCTGTTTCGCGAAAGAAAAGTGCTGACGGAAATGCCCCACGTTGTGGTCGGACGGAGCTATACATACCTCCGTGAGTGAGGGGCATACCTGGACTTTCCTGAGCAACCACGCGCACGCGTTGATGTGCATCGCCAAGGATCCGGACGCGCGCGTCCGTGACATCGCGGCGGCCGTCGGCATCACCGAGCGCGCAGTGCAGAGAATTCTACGTGAGCTCGAAGAGGCCGGTGTCGTCGTGCGCGAGCGCCGCGGTCGACGGAACCACTACTCGATCCACGGCACCGCGCCGCTACGGCACCCGCTCGAGCAGCACAAGTCGGTTCAAGACCTGATCACGCTCGTGTCGCCGAACAAGCCGAAGCCTTGATCAGTCCGGGCAGGCCGTGAGCGCCTGCCAGCCAGCGTAGGCGGCCCAGGTCCCGGCAGCCGCCTCGACTTCGGCGACGGCCGCGTCGGCGAGCGACTGCTCCCGCAGGTTCACGAAGAGCAGACTCGAGTTGCCCGCGTCGAAGCGACGCCGCTCGGCTTCGGCGAGCTCGGTCACGACGGCGAGACTCTCGCGCGCCAGGCGGAAGTTCTCCTGCGCCATCCGATTGGCGCTGACCGTATCGGCGAGTGCCGTCCGGAGCTCGTCCTCCGCGAGCCGGAGCTCTTCGCGCGCCGCGCGGAGCTCCGCCCGAGCGGCGTCCAGGTTTCCCCGATCGCCACGAAGGAGGAGGGGCATCCGGAAGTTCAGGCCCGCTTCGAAGACGGTGCCGTCGAGCGTCTGGTCGTCGACGGGCCCGAAGTCACGCGAGACTCCGAAGGACGCGTCGAGCTGCGGCCCACGGCGCGCACGAGCCAGATCGACCTTCGTCTCCAGCTGCCGGACCTTCGCCCGCAAGGCCATCAGGGTGGGCGCGCAGGCCACGACCTGTTGGAACGCCACCTCCGGGTCTCCGAGCTCGGGCGGCGCGCCATCGACGGCGCCTCGGGGGAGGCGCTCGGGCGGGGGCGGGGCGGGGTTGCCGCGGCGGTCGCGATGGAAGAGCCCGAGCACCAGAGCGCTGGCCTCGAGCGAACGCTGAGCGGCTGCGAGCTTCTGCTGCCGGGACAGGAGCGAACGCCGGGCCTCGAGCCCTTCGATCGGTGCCACGGCGCCGACCTCGATCCGGCGCTGAATCTGATCGATGCGCGTCTCGGCGAGAGCGAGGATCTGCCGGGTCACCTCGAGCTTTCGGCCGGAGGCGACCCACTTCCAGTAGGACTCGGTCGCCTTCTGTTGCACCGAGAGCCAGGTGTACCGCTGAGTCTGGGTCGCCGCGTCGATGCCATCTTCGGCCATGCGGCGCCCGGCGCGCCGGTAGTCGAGGGGACCGTCCCGCCAGATCGGAATGGTCAACCCGGCGCGCAGCTCGCCTCGGGAGAGCGTGTCGTCCGAGTAGTAGCTGGGGTAGTCGACGCCGGGATCGTTGACGTCGCGTCCATACCGATATCCCGCGTAGACGGTGGCGCCCCAGAGCGGCGTCGGCTGGTAGACCTCGACGTCGACGCGCCGAAGGTCGTAGTAGCCGCCAGTGGTCAGCTTCGCTCGCGCCGAGAGGAGCGGATCGAAGGCGCCGCGAGCGGCCATCAGCTCGGCCTCCGCGACGTCCACCCGGGCCAGCGCCGCCTCGACCCGCGGGTGGTGAGCGCGGGCGGACTCGAGCACCTCGGGCAGCCCCAACGGTTGCTGGGCGACGGCTGGAGCGGCGAAGAACACGACCAACCCCATGAGCGGGAGCCGCCTCACTGCTCACCGCCGTAGCCCGAGCCGCCCTCGTAATCGTCCCCGTAGCCGCCGCCGTAGCCAGTGCTGCCGGAGTACCCGCCTTCGTCGGCGGGGGCCTGGTTGTATCGGGGCGGGAAGCCGTTGAGCTGTCGCCAGATCTCGAAGCCCACGGAGACCTCCTCGAGGAGCACCCAGCCCTTGGCCCGGACGCCCTGCCGCAAGAATCTCGCCGAAGGCCACGCTTCGTCGTCGGTGTCGGGGACGACCACGACGCGGAAGTCGCCGCTGCCATCGTCGGCTGGATCGACGAACGCCACCTTCCCGCCGAAGGTGCCGACGGCGACCGACGGCCATCCGGCGAACTGCACGGCCGGCCAGCCCTCGAACTGCAGTCGCACCGGACGGCCCGGCGTGATGAGCGCTGCGTCGTTGCCGTCGACCTTGAGCGCGACGGCGCGGCTCTCCGTGTCCGGCACCAGATACGCCAGGGTCTGGCCGCGCGACACCTGCATGCCGCCCTGCTGGACTACCACTCGCTGCACCGTGCCGGCGCGCGGCGCGACGATCCGCTGGGCGGACTGCTGCGCGACGCGACTCTGGATCGACGCGAGCGAGCTCCGCGTGCTGGCCACGTTCGTCTCTGCCGATCGTAGCGATGCGCGCGCGGACTCGAGGCTGGCCGCCGTGCTCGCGCGGACCTCTTCGAGGTTGGCGCGCTCCATCGCGAGCTCGTCTCGCGCGGCGCGAACCTCGGCTTCGGCCACGCGCAGGTCCGCTTCCGCCTTCGCGTAGTCACGCTCCGCGACCTCACGGTCACGGGTCGAGCTCAACCCGTCCTCCTGGAGGGCTGCGATCCGGTCCCGCTGGGTCACCGCGATCGTCCGTGCCGCGCGCGCCGCTTCCACCTTCTGCTCGGCCGCGGAGAGCTTCTGACGCGCGACGCGGATCTTGGCCTGAGCGGATTCGACCTTCGCCGTCTGGGCCTCCCGGAGGCTCGTCACGCGCTCCTCGTTCGCGGTCACCGCATCCTCATAGGCCGCGAGGCGGGCTTCGGTGGCCTGTCGCTGGGTCTCGAGCCGCTCCATCCGGTTCGGGTCGTTGTCGACCAACTCGACGAGAATCTCTCCCTCTTCGACCTTCTCGCCTTCGAGGACGTGCCATCGCAGGATGCGTCCGCTGATGGTGGCCTGGATCACCTGCGGTCGATCGTCGGGGGTGAACGCGATCACCTGCCCTTCGCCACCGAGGTTCTGACGCCAGGGCGCGAGCGCGCCGAAGAAGAGCAGACCGACCATGGCGAACGCCATCCGGCGACCCACCCGTCGTGGCGCCCGAGGGATGGGCACGAGGCGCGCCGCGGGCAGGAAGTCGTCCGCATCGAGGTCGGTGCGGCTGAACCCTTCGAAGAACTTCTTCACGCCGCCACCAGCTCGCGGCGCTCGAGCCCCGGGGTGCCCGGGTCGGGCAGCTCGTGGTGATCGAGGATGAGGAGGGTGCGGTTCGCGCCCAGCTCCCGGGTCAGTCGTCGCACCTCGCTCGACGGCAGGCGCCCCAGGACGCCATCGAGGACCAGGAGCCCCGGGTTGGACGCCACGGCCCGCGCGATGGTGAGCCGGAGCTTGCCGGAGGGGTCGAGCGGGATGCCACTCGGGGGCAACACGGTCCGCAGTCCGTCGGGGAAGCTGCGGACCTCGTCGGCGAGGCCGACCATGTCGAGGATGGCCCACACCTCGGAGGCCGGGAGGCCCGGCGCCGACAACCGAACGTTGTCCGCGATGGTGCCCGGCAGGATCTCCGCCTCCCGAACGACCGCGGTCCGCGCACGCGCCGAGAGCAGGTCGAGGTCACGCAGGTCGGCCCCACCCACTCGGACGGTCCCCTCCTCGGGCTCCTCGATGGCGAAGAGCAGGTCGGCGATCTCGTCCCGCTGGCGGGGGTCGGTGCGGACGACCATCGAGGCGCCCGCCGGCACGTCGAGATCGATCCCACGGAGCGCCCCGGAGCGCGTACGGACGCCCTCCAGGTGCACGGCGAGCGGTCCCGATGGAAGCACCACCCGCTCCCCGTGCGTGCGCTCGACCGGGAGAGCGAGCAGCGTGCGGAGCTTGTCGGCCGCGGCCACGAGGTCGTAGACGGTCTCGAGCTTGTTCGCGAGCTTGGCGATCGAGGCGACGACCGCGCTGACGATGAGCTCGGCCGCGACGAGCTGACCGATGGTCAGCTCTCGCTCCACCACGAGCCAGCCGCCCACCGCGAGCAGAGCCACGCTGACGATCACCTGGACCATCAGCGCGCCGATGAACTGGCGGAAGAAGACCCGGAAGTGGGCTTCACGCGCTCGCAGCCAGTTGCTCGCGAGGTCGTCGAGCTTCTGCGCCGCCGTCTCGGCGCCCCCACGGCTCTTCAAGACGAAGAGGTGCCGCGCCATCTCCTCCAGCCAGCCGGCCACGGCGTACTTGGCGTAGGACTCCTTGATCGTGGTCTCGGCAGCGCTTCGGCCGAGGACGAAGAAGACGATCGACACCGCACCCACCAGCACCAGACCGAAGCCCAGGAGGACGGGGTGGTAGAAGCTGAGCACGATCAGGCCGACCAGGGAGGTCAGCAGCGCCTCGACGCCACCCACCAGGATGGAGCTCGTCGCCTTCTGCGCCGTGAAGATGTCGAAGAAGCGGTTCATGAGGTCCGGCCCGCGCCCAGTCTCGAACGCAGTGACCTCGACTCGCGGCAGCCGCTCCGCCAGCGCCGAGACCAGCCGCACGAAGAGCCGTCGCTGGACGATCTCGACCACCCAGGTCTGGATGGCGCGGAGGCCGGCCGCGAAGATCAGACCGGCGCCCACCAACGCCGAGAGCACCAGGATGGGCTGGAGCAGCGTGCCGAACGCGACCGTGTTGACCAACACCTGAACGGCGATGGGGAGGGTCAGGCTCAACAAGCCGATGCCCACGGCGTAGACGAAGACCACGCCGATGTCCGGCTTCTCGGGACGAACCAACTCGAGCACGAGCCGCCAGGGCGACTTCTGCTCGTCGCCGAGCTGACCGGTCGCGCAGCTCTCGACGGTGAGGAAGCGCGACTCTTCGCCGTTGCTGGCGAGGCCCAAGCGCGCCGGGAGCTCGTCCACCGGCACCCACTCGCAGTCGCCGTCGCCCGAGGTGACTCGGATGCGCTTCCGCGACCGAGCCCCGAGCATCACGAGGGAGCCAGCGGCGTCGAGGGTCAGCGTGGGTCGCCCGTCCTGTCGCTCGATGACGGCACAGAGCGGCGCGTCGAAGGGCGTGGCGATGACCCCCTCGTCCCGCACTCGGCGAGCGATGGTCTCGAGCCATTCCTCGCCCTCGACCGCCATCCGTTCCGCGTCCGCCTCCAGGCGGGCGGGGGTCGGCAGCTCATGGGTCGCGATCTTCATGGAAAATGAATCATGCATTACTATTGACGTAAGTCAAGACCTGCATAAGACTTCGCGTATGACCAATCCGGAAACTCCGAGCTGGACTTTCCTGTCCCGCCATGCGCAGGCGCTCCTCTGCATCGGGCGGGATCCGGACGTGCGGTTGCGGGACATCGCAGACCACCTCGGCATTACGCCGCGGGCAGCGCAGAGCATCGTCAACGAGCTCCGCGACGCGGGCGCGGTTCGGTGCGAGCGGCGAGGCCGGCGCAACCACTACTTCATCGTTCGAGACCATCCGCTCCATCACCCGCTCGAGTCCAACCACACGGTGGATGAGCTCCTAGGGCTACTCGGCGTCGAGGACATCGACGCGGCGTAACGCGGGTCGGACGCCATGAGCGTGAACGCCAAAATCGGTCTGGCCCTCTTGCTGACGGCCGCGGTCCTCGTCCTCGTCTTCGTCGGCATCCGGAGCTATGCGACCGTCGACCCGTCGGCGACCGAGGAGCGCCTCGAGTCCCGGCTGGAGCGGGCGCCGGTTCAGCTGCACCTCGCCATCCGTGACCGATTGCACCGCGATGGCGCCGAGTTCGCGTCCCGGCTGGCGCGAGCGGCCTCCGAACCGCGGGAAGCGGACGGGATCGCCCGTGAGCTGCTGACCCAGATCGGGCGAGGGCCCGTCGACGATCCAGGGGAGCCGGTGCTCCACCACTTCGGCGCCGAACGCACCGAGCCAGCCCTCGACCGGCTGCACGTGCTCCTGGCCATGATCTGGACCGAACGGTCGGCCGACTCGAACGAGCGGATGCCGACCTATGCGCTCAAGCACGAAGCTCGCGCGCTCGACCCGAGCGCGCTGGGCGCCGGCCTCGAGGGGCTGGGTCGCGCCGCGTCGGTCTACGCTCACGCGATTGGTGGGTACTGCGAGGTGGCCGAACCGGATGCCGCGCGACTGAGGGGTGCGGTGCCGCCGGAGGCGCTCGCCGAGCTCGTGCCCGGCCCGGAGCGCGAAGCGACCGCCGTCACCCTGAGCAATCTGCAGCGCTTCCTGGCCGACGGCTCGCTCGGGTGCTGCGCCATGCGCGAGGGGGACCTTTCGGCGACGATCGAGCGCTTGGACCGGAGCATTCGTGATGCGGAACGGCTCGGGGTCTGCGAGCTCCGACTCCCGCTGCTGAAGGCATGGCGAGCGCTGCTCCAAGGCGAGCGAGAGGAGGCCCGCGCCTTCCTGGACCAGGTATCCCAGAACGATCTGGAAGACGACGACCGGGCTCGCTGGCGAGTGATCCGCACGGCCCTGGCGATCGACGAAGACGACGCGCCCGAGCAGGCCACCCTGCGCTCGGAAGACCACCGATGGCTCTCGCGCCTCGTCGCCGCCGGAGCGCGGCAGTCCGTCCGCGAGTCACGGCTGGCGCCGCTGCTCTTCGATGCCCCAGCCCCCGACGCCGCGCGCCGCATGGTCGCGGGCGAGGTCGCCGTCCTGCGCGAGGCACGACGGATCGAACCCTTCTTGGAGCGTCAGCGACCCTGAACGCTCACCCGGGTTCGGGGGCGAGCGCTGGGGCGGGCTCGTGGCGCCGAAGGAGCTGCGAAAGGCCACCCACGAGGGCAGGCGGCTGCGCCACCAGGTAGCCCAGGAACGCCAGGAGCGCCGCATCGGCGGCAGGGACCCCCTGAGCCGCGAGCAGCGCCACTGCGGTGCCCTCTCGGACGCCCACGCCCCCCACGCTGATGGGGAGCAGCGTCGCCAGGATGATGGCGTTGCCGACGATCACCAGCGCCAGCGGGTCCGCAGCGACGTCGAGAGCCGCGCCGGTGGCGAGGAAGATCGCCGCAGTAGCCGTGTGCGTCACCACCCCCAGGGCGAGC
Organism: uncultured Sandaracinus sp.; assembly: GCA_964462035.1. GTDB lineage: Bacteria > Myxococcota_A > Polyangia > Polyangiales > Houyiibacteriaceae > UBA1660. The sequence goes on along the minus strand of CAYXAP010000001.1, from coordinate 294,580 downwards.
AGCCGCAGCCGCTCCCCCAGCTCCGGGCGCCCCGCGCGAAGCGCTTCCGCGACGCGCAGCACCCAGCCCCCGACGCGTCGTGGGAGCCGCTCGCCGAGCCACACCAACAGCGCCGGTCGCTCCAGCGCCACCACGCCGGCCACCGAACCGAGCCCCAGGCCGAGCACGAGCAACGAGCCCGCGGCCCCGAAGTGCTCCGCGAGGCCGAAGGGGAAGAGGGCCGCGCTGACCATCGCCAAGGCCACCAGACCGTAGAGCTTCTCGACCAGCAGCGCTCGGCCGGCGGGGCCACGGTGACCCTTGCCGACGTCCACCAGACGGTAGAGGTCGAGCCCCACCGTCGAGGGCGTGAACGCACCCACGAAGCGGCCGCGGAGAAACGAGCCGAGCGCCCAGGTGCTCGTGCGCTCGACGCCCTCCAGCGCCAGCAGACGCTGCCAACGGCGCGCGCTGGCGAGGACGGCCACCCAGGCCAACGCCGCCGCGACCGCGACCCATGAGAAGTCGAGCGAGGCGAGCCGCTCGGTGAAGCCGCCCATCCCCTCCCGTCGAACGACGAACACGACGATCGTCGCCAGCAGGCCGATCGAGACCAGACGCTTCAACCAACGGAGCACCTCTCAGGGCTACGCCGGGCCCGGCTCACCGGTCAAAAAAGCGGGTCTCGTCGCGATCCTTTTGGGATCGCTGTCGCCTTTGGGCCACCATCCACCGGTGGACCCGAAGCGGAGCGACATCGAGGGCCGGCTGGACACGCTGGTCGCTCGGATGGCGACGATGGCGATCGACGCCACCGCCGAGCACCGCCCGAGTCAGACCATCGAGCCGCAGGTTCGGCGCCCCTCGCTCCTGGGGGACCTCCTCGAGAAGCTCGAGAGCGACGTCGACGACCGCTTCTCCGTCGAGCACACGCTCGGCGAAGGCGGCATGGGCATCGTCCATCTCGCGGAGCAGGTCGCGCTGGGTCGCAAGGTCGCCATCAAGACCCTCCGCGCCGAGGTGAAAGGCACCGCCCCGATCCAGAAGGTCCTCCAGGAGGCCTGGATCACCGGCTACCTCGAGCATCCGAACGTGGTGCCGGTCTACGACATCGCCCGCGGCGACGATGGGCGGCCGGTCATCGTCCTCAAGCGCATCGAGGGCGACTCGCTCGACACGCTCCTGGTGAAGCCCGAGCTGCTCAAGCGAAAGCACTCGGTCGACGATCCCTTCGAGTGGGCGCTCCGGGTGACGATCCAGGTGTGCCAGGCGCTCGCGCATGCCCACCAGCGCGGCATCCTCCACCGCGACGTGAAGGCCGAGAACGTCATGGTGGGAAGCCACGGCGAGGTCTACCTGCTCGACTGGGGCATCGCGGTCGCGATGGAGGATGACGGCACCGGGCGCTTTCCGCTGGCCGCGGAGGCGACCGCGGTGGCGGGGACGCCCTGCTACATGGCGCCGGAGATGCTCGGCGGCGAGAAGCCGAACCTCGGACCGTGGACCGACGTCTATCTGGTCGGAGCCATGCTCTTCGAAATCTGCACCGGCCGCCCACCGCACGACGGCAAGACGCTGCTCGAGATCATGCAGGCCGTGCTTCGCTCCCCGCCGCCGATCCCCGACGACGTGCCCGACGAGCTGAAAGTGATCCTGGAGCGCGCGCTCGACGCCGAGCCCGACGCGCGCTTCGAGAACATCGACCAGCTGCGGCTCGCGCTCGAGGGCTTCCTTCGCCACCGCGGCTCACGCCAGCTCGCCGAGCGCGCGGACGAAGCGGCGGACGCGATGGAGGCCGCCATCGCGGCGCACGACGACGACGCCGCGGAGGTGGCCTTCGCCGAAGCCCGCTTCGGCTACCGCGCCGCGCTCGAGCTCTGGACGGAGAACCCGGAGGCGAAGGCGCGACTCCGGAGCGCGACCGAGACGATGCTCCGGCACGCGCTCGCGCGCGGGAACCCGGAGAGCGCGGGCCGAATCCTCGCCACCGCGGACGCCATCGACCCAGCCCTCGAGAAGGAAGTCGTCCAGGCCCGTCGCGCCGCCGCACGGAAGCAGGCCGAGCTGGCCGCGATGGAGGAAGACCTCGACGAGGAGCGCGGCCGGCGCACTCGTGCCTTCATCGCGCTCGTGTTGAGCAGCGTCTGGGTCGCGGTGCCCTTCCTCGTGCCGCACTACTTCGCGGAGTCCGCGAGCCACCCGCGCAACCTGGTGCTCTTCACCTTCGGGGTGATCGTCTTCTCCACCGGCCTCTTCTTCTGGGCACGCGAGTCGATGATGGCGACCCGGATCAACCGCACGCTGGCGGGCGGGTTGATGGCCACCATGACCACTCAGCTGATGATGACGCTGGTCGGTTGGCACTTCGACATGGACAGCGCGACCATCCGCACGCTCTGGCTGGTCCTCTTCATGCTCGCCGTGCTCTGGACGATGGCCTCGGTGACCACCGCGTTCTGGCCATCGGCGCTCGGCTACGGGTTGGCCGCCGCGGTCGGCGCCAAGTACCCGGACTGGGTGAACGAGGCGATCGGGACCGCGAACGCGATCCTGCTGGTGAACATGATGGCGGCCAACCGCGCCCTCGGCATCGTCCGCGACGGCCTCGAGAAGCGCCGCGAGCAGCGACGGTCCGAGCGAGCGCCCTGAGGCGCCTCAGAGCTCGTCGAGCAGGACCCGCAACCGCTCGATGTCGTCCGGTCGGCGGGCTTCTTCGATGGCCTGCTCGACCGCGTCGATGGCCTCGTCGCCGTAGATGCCCTTGATGGCGTTCGCCCCCTCGAGCTCGAGCGCCCGGGACCGGGCCATCCGCACGACGCCATCGAGCATGCGCGGGTCTCCGCGGACGCTCGGGTCCAGCGCGTACGCCTCGAGGTAGATGGGCAGCGCCATCGAGAGCCAACCGCGCGCGACGTAGGCGTGGGCGTGGAGCAGGAGCGGCCGCGGGTCGTTCGGGTGGTCCGACGCGTAGGCGCGCAGCGTCCCGATCTCGCGGCGGGAGAGTCGCCGTCCGGCCTGGAGCTTCGCGTGGAGCGGAGCGAGGTCCTCGGGGATGGGCTCATCGGTGAAGGGGTTCCGAGCGTCGGGCTTGTCCTCGAGCACGGGGAGCGTGGTGTCCGCCTGGGGAATGGGCAATGGTGGTGGCGGCGGGCCATCGAACGCCGCGCCGATGGCCCAGAGCATCGTCGCGAAGAGCAGCACACCCACGAGACCGCCGGCGGCGATCGCCCACTTCGGGAGCTTCTTGATCCGCTTCGCCAACGGCGACTTGGTGGCGCGGCCGAACGCCTCCTTCACCGGCTCTGGGATCCGCGCCACCACTTCGTCCAGCGAAGGCCGGATGACGTCGGTCAGCAGCGCGGTGGAGCCCGGCGGCTTTCGCTGCGGCGGTGGGAGATCGCTCGGCCGGAAGGCCCGCTCGGACGCGACCTCTTCCAGCGCCGCGAGCATCTCTGCGCCATCGGCGAAGCGATCGCTGGGCGCTTTCGCGAGCCCTCGTTGGATGAGCGCCTCGAGCTCCGCGCTCGCGTTCGCCCCGGGCATGCTCGCGCGGAGTGTCGGAGGCGGCGTGATCAAGTGATGGCGGAGCAACGTCGACGCGTCGGCGCCCTCGAACGCCATGCGGCCGGTGAGCATCTCGTAGAGCACCAGCGACGCCGAGTAGACGTCGGTGCGCGCGTCACAGGGCGAGCCCTCCACCTGTTCGGGGGCCATGTACGCGGGGGTGCCGACGATCATGCCGACGCGGGTCAGCTTGGTGCCCGGTTCGCTCTTGGCGCCTTCCTCGAAGAACTTGGCCAGGCCGAAGTCCAGGACCTCGACGTGCTCGCTCCCATCGGGCAGCGAGCGCAGGAGGATGTTGCCCGGCTTCAGATCGCGGTGGACGATCCCCTGCGCGTGGGCATAGGCCAGGCTCTTCAGGAGCTGGCGCATGATGTCGAAGGAGCGCTTCGGGGTCAGCCGCCCTTCGTCTTGGAGCACGGCCTCGAGCTCGCGTCCGTCGATCAGCTCCATGACGAGGTAGGGGATCTCCTCGCCGTCGCGCTTCTCGACACCGAAGTCGGTGATGGTGACGATGTTCGGGTGGTTCAGCGCCGAGAGGGTCTTGGCCTCTCGCTCGAAGCGCTGCCGCACGTTGGTGAGCTCGCGGAGCTCTTCGAGGAGCACCTTGATCGCCACCGGTCGATCGAGCTTCAGATGCCGCCCACGATAGACGCGCCCGAGGCCCCCCTCGCCCAACAGCGAGTCCACCCGATAGCGACCGTCGAGGATCGAGCCGACCATCGGGTCGACCACCTCGTCGGACGGAGTGGGGGTGGTGGCCAAGGAGGTCATGGTCCTTCGTTCAACCTGCCACTCGTAGTGCCAAATAGGCGGTGAGGAACACCCCCCAGCAGACGACGCCGACCTTCCGGCCGACGACCCACGCCTTCCAGGGCGTCAGGAAGGGGACGAGCGCGATGGCCTTGTCCTTGGTCTCGAGCTCCTCGGACGTCAGCACGCCGAGCAAGAGCGAAAGATGGGTCAACGCCCACGCAGTCGAGAGCAGGATCGCGAAGATCAGCACCCACAGCGCGGTCGACACCTCAGCCCTCCTCGATGCGGAGCGCTCGGCTCCGCCCGGTGGTGTACTGGAGCCGGTCGATCTCCTCGAGCGCGCCGTGGATGTCACCCGCGGAGGCGACGTGAGTCAGCATGACGAGGGTCGCGTGGGGGTTGCCTTCGCTCTGGCCACCCTCCTGGACCATCTGCTCGATGCTCACGTCGAAGCCGCCGAGGACGTTGGCGATCTTGCCGAGCACACCGGTCCGGTCGTGGACGTCGAAGCGCAGGTAGAAGCGGCCACGGTGGCTCTTCGGGGAGGCCAGCGGTAGCGCCTGGAGCGTCGAGCCTCGGAACGAGCGCGAGGGCACGCGAGCGTGCGCGCCGGTGATCAGGTTGCGGCCGACGTCGACGATGTCGCTGACGACGCTCATCGCGGTCGGGAGCGCGCCGGCACCCGGACCGCTCATCAGCGAGGGCCCGAGCATGGCGCCCTCGATGTGCACGGCGTTGAGCGCGCCGTGGATGCTGGCCAGCACCGAGCTCTCGGGGATGAGCGCCGGGTGCACACGAAGATCGAGCTCGCCCTCGGCAGTCGGCCGGCCGATCGCCAGCGGCTTGATGACGTAGCCGAAGCGGGACGCGAACGCGATGTCGAGGGCCGACACCGTGTCGATGCCCTCCATCGGGATCGCGTGGACGTCGACCCGCGCGCCGAACGCGAGGGTCGCGAGGATCGCGAGCTTGTGGCGGGCGTCGCCGCCGTTGATGTCGAGGGTCGGGTCCGCCTCGGCGTAGCCCTTCGCCTGGGCCTCGGCGAGCGCGTCGGCGAAGTCGAGGCCTGCACTGGTCATCCGCGAGAGGATGTAGTTGCTGGTGCCGTTGACGATGCCGCTGAGCGCGACGATGCGGTCCGAGGCGAGCGCCTCGCGGAGCACGCGGATGATCGGGATCCCACCGGCGACGGCCGCCTCGAAGTAGAGGTCGACCCGGCCACTCTCCGCCATCTCGAGCAAGGTCTCGCCCTCTTCGGCGATGAGCGCCTTGTTGGCGGTGACGACGTGCTTGCCCTTCTCGAGGGCCTGCTTCACCACGGCACCGGCGGGGTCGAGCCCGCCCATGACCTCGACGACCACGTCGACGTCGTCCTGGGTCGCGAGCGCCATCGGGTCGGTGCCCACGAGCTCGGCGGGTACCAGCGGGTCGCGCAGCTTCGAGGGATCGCGGACGGCGATGCCGACGACCTCGATCGGCGCCCCGAGGCGGGCCTCGATGGTCTCGGCGTTGTCCCGGAGCAGCCGGAGGATGCCCGTGCCCACCACGCCACAGCCGACCAGGCCGATCCGGACGCGCTGGCCCGCTCGGGCCTTGGCCACGGCGCGCTCGACGCCCGCGGAGTCTGCCGGCTGATTCATCGCTTCGCTTTCGAGAGCAGGCGTGGCACGGCCACGGGGGCGTCGCCACAGCTCTTGGGGTGTTCCATCGGGGACATGATCTGGTGGACCTCGAGCTCGTGTGCCTCGGGGTTGCCCATGTTGACCAGCTCGAGACCGACGATCCAGCCGGCGCCCGATTCACGGACCTCCCGAAGTCGAATTCCGTTCGGATCGAGGCGGGCGGGGTGGTCGGCGGACAGCCGGGCCCGCAGCTGATGGTCGGCCACCTGGGCGGGTTGGGGCCAGAGGTTGCGCCCCCGGACCCGGTCCAGTCGGTGGAGGCCGCCGGTGGCGAGGATGGGCTCCGCTTCGTCGGGCTCGACGCGGCCCAGGCAGTAGCCGTGCGGCAGCGTGGTCAGAGTGGCCGCGAAGCGGTGACCACCGAGGTGCGAGGTCTGCCAGAGCTCGGGCTGGTCGCTGGCGGGGAGATCGGCCGCTGCCTCGGCGAGGGCCTGATAGACCGGCACCCCACGGAGCGCGCAGCAGTCGTCCCGCTTTCCGTGGGTGCAGACGAGGTGAACGAGCGAGTCGAGCTCGGAGCCCAGGCCCTCGGCCAGGAGGGTGGCCAGATCGAGAGCGGCGAGCTCGTCGTCCTCGAGGGTGGCGTGGGTGAGCCGGCCGGTCTCCAGGTCGGCGTGGAAGACTCGCCGCGACCGATGGCGTCGACCCGGCTGGCGGATCAGCTGGATCCGGAGCTCCGGGCTCTCGTCGTCCCAGCCGGCGAGCAGGCTTGCGAGCGCACCGAGCCCCTTGGATTTCAGGGGCTTCCGGGCCCAGGCGCCGGGCTCTTCGACCGCGAGCCAGTGACGCGCGACCGCCGCGGTCCCGGCGAGGGGCTCCCCGGCGCGGAGGGAGGCCTCCGCGCAACGCAGGTCGCTCAGGTCGACCTCGGTCATTCGAGCACTGGAGCGCTCAGTAGCGCTCGTCCGGACCGATCGGGAGCGGGCGCGCCATCTCCTGCTCGGCGGCGGCGATCGACGCGGCTCGGCGAGCGGCGATCTTGGCGTTCCAGACCTCGAAGCTCTTGCGGTAGCCCTTCATCCGGCGCTCGACGCGCGCAGCGAAGCGCTGGAGCCGCTGAGCCTGCTTCTCGTCGAGATCGCCGGCCTCGAGGGTGTCGGTGACCTCGCGCAACACCATTCGCGCCCGCCCGAGGGCGTCGATGTAGTTCTCGCGGTCGGCGAAGCGTTGCGCCTGATGCATCCACACTTCCCAGCGCTCTCGCGGTGTCACGTCTTTCATGGCGCCCGTACTCTACGCGCCTTCCCGGGGAATTCCAGTCGAGCGTGGAAGAGAAGGCACGCGAGGCCACGCGCCGGGTGTCCGACCCGACCAGGAAGACCGTTTGCTCTGAGTCACCAGCAAGGTATGCAGGCGGGCGATGACGGAGGATCTCAGTGCGCCCGGCGAGATCCACGCCCTTCTGGGGCGAGGAACCGCCTACACCGGCAAGCTGACCTTCGAAGGCCGAGTCCGCATCGACGGGACCTTCGATGGCGAGATCTTCAGCGCCGGCACCCTGATCATCGGAGACAGCGCCGACGTGAAGGGCAGCATCGACGTCGGCACGCTGATCGTCCTCGGCGGTCACGTGCAGGGCCAGGTCCACGCCCGAGAGCTGGTCGAGCTCCACGCCCCGGGCCGTGTCACCGGTGACATCGTGACCCCCCAGCTCTTCATCGACCGTGGGGTGGTCTTCGAGGGTCAGTGCACGATGGGCGACGAGGCCGGGAGCCCGCCCGAAACCCACTCGCTGGGCGCCGAAGAGAAGCTCTTGAGCGACCTCGAGAGCGCGGCCACGCTGACCGAGGCCGACTCGACTCCGCCGACGGCAGACGAAGAGGTTCTGGACGTGGTAGGGGCTCCGCCGGCGCCCTCGGCGAGCTGGGATGCCGAGACCGCAGACGAGCGCCCGCGTCGCGCTTCGGACGCCCCCGACACGGACGCCGAAGCCTCCGACTCGGACGCCGACGTCGACGCCGACGACTCCGAGAAGGAGTGATGCACGCCAAGGACCTGGTCGCCGGACTCACCACCGGCGTGGTCCTCGTGGCCCAGGCCGTCGCGTACGCGTCCTTGGCAGGCCTGCCACCCGCCGCCGGCCTCTATGGCGCTCTGGTCGCCCCGCTGATCTACGCCGCGATCGGGCGCTCGGACGTACTGGCCGCAGGGCCCACCGCGATCTCGTCGCTCCTGGTGGGGGCCGCCATCGCTGGCGAGGGCGACGGAGCGCTCGCCCACGCGGCCCTGCTGGCGGCGATGGTCGGGGGCGTGCAGATCATCGCGCTCCTGGTCCGCCTCGACCGCTTCGCGAGCTACGTCACGCCGACCGTGCTGCGTGGCTTCCTGGCCGGCGCCGCCCTGCGCATCGTGTGGAGCCAGGCCCCGACGCTGGTGGGCTGGAGCGGCGAGTGGGGCGACGGCGTGGACACCACGACCGCGTTGGTGGGCGGAGCGGCGCTGCTCTCCCTGCTCATCCCGCTGCCCAAGAAGCTGAAGCCCTTTGGAGCGCTCCGGACGGTGCTGGTCATGGCGCTCTTCACCTTGGCGAGCTTCGTGCTGGGCTGGTCGGTCGCCCAGGTCGGCGCCCTCCCCGAGGGGCTGCCGATCCCGGCGCTGCCGGAGGGGCTGGAGTGGGCGAGCGTCGGCCGGCTGGCCTTCCCGGCGCTGGTCATCGGCCTGCTGAGCTTCATCGAAGGGATCGGCGCCGCAGGGGCGCGTCCGCAGACGCTCGAGCCGCGGCGCGAGCTCGCCGCGCTCGGCTTGGCCAACTGGGGCAGCGCCGTGGTCGGTGGCTACCCCGTCTCCGGCGGGCTCTCACGGACGGCGGTGAACGCCCGCGCCGGCGCGACCTCCCGGTGGGCCAACGTCTTCGCCAGCGCGGTCGTCGCGCTGGTGCTGCTGGTCGGCGGCGCCGTGCTCGGACCGCTCCCCGAGGCGGTGCTCGCGGCGGTCGTCACCGCGGGCGTGCTCAGCCTCATCGACCACGAGCGCATCCGGAAGAGCACCCGCCGCGAACGCTGGGTCCTGGCGGCCACGTTCCTTCCCACGCTCTTGCTCGGCGTGGGCATCGGCGTGGCGACCGGAGCGGTCGTCGCCGCCCTCACTCACCGCTACGGCGAGTGGCCGGGCTACATGGCCCAGGCGTCGTCGCCGAGCTCGTCCGACTCGTCGGGCTCGTCCGCCTCGTCCGAGTCCGAGCTGCTCCCGCCGAACGTGTAGCCGACCTGCACCGAGAGGTTCAGGCCCTTGTCCGAGAAGCTGCTGTCGGCTGGAATCCCCGCGCCACCCGGTCCGGAGAAGTCGAAGCTGTAGCGGCTGAAGCCGAAGCGCAGCGCGTAGCTGAGCCCCATGTCGATGCGGCCACCGAGCGACACGCCGAGGTCGAAGGCCCCGCCACTCGCGTCGTCACCGAGCGCGTTCGGGTCGGTGCCGTTGCCGATGTCCCCGACCCCGAAGACGATGCGGTAGCCGATGTCGAGACGGGCGCGGACGAGGTTCTCGTAGAGCCGGGCGTCCGCCACCGCGCCGATGCGCAGGTAGGTGTACTTCGTGGACGACATGACGCTGTTGGGGCCGATGGAGAAGTTGTCGAGGCCGAAGCCGACCAGCGCCCCGATGCGAAACGCGTCGTCGCTGAGGGGGTAGAGGTAGCCGAGCTGGAGCAACATCCGCCACGCGCTCGTGTTCAGTTCGTTGCCGGTCGGGTTGCCCATCGCGTCGACCTCTTGGCTGCTCAGCGCGAGCGCGAAGGCCAGGTCGAGCTGGGCGTAGATGCCCTTGCCGGCGCCCGACGAGCTCCCGAGCGGGAAGCTCTCGAGGCGGAGCGAGAGCTCGGGGTAGATGCTCAGGTCGTAGCGACGACCACCGCCGCCGGGGAAGTCCGCCTGCGCGTCGCGGGTGCGTCCGTCGATGCCGATGAACGCCGCGATCAGCGGCAGACCACCGGGCGGACCGGACGCCTCGTCCTCTTCCTCTTCCTCGTCCTGTTCGGCCTGGGCCGCCAGCGCCGCCTGCCGCGCGGCCTCTTCCTCGCGCTGACGCGCGAGCTCTTCCTCGCGGCGTCGCTCGGCGACGGCGCCGAGGGCCTGGTCCAGCGCCTCACCGGCGGCCTGCTGGATGCGCCGACGACGGGCGCGGCCGACCGGGCGGTCCGCCTCGCGGTAGGCGACCTCGTTGCCTTGGTCGTCGAAGACGTGGATGTGCGTACGGGCTCGGGCACCGCGGCCGGTGACCTCACCGGTGACGATCAGCGTCAGGCCCTGATCTTGGGCGACCGCGGCGATCCCCGCCGGCTGGCTCAGGTCGGCGCCCAGATTGCGAGCGGCGGCCTCGATGTCGCGGCTCCGCGCCAGGTCCAGCTTGTCGGAAGCGGCCCGAACGACCGCGTTGCGAGCCGCACCCGCGCCCCGACCGCTGAAGTCGAGCACCACCCCGCGCTCGGTCTGAGCCGAAGCCGCCGAGCCGACGAAGAGGACGGCGCACCCGAGGAGACCGGCCACGAGGCCAGTCCACCGCTGAGGAGTCTTCCCACGCATGGGCGCGTTCTACACCGAGGAAGGGCCCCTCGTCACGGCTTCGAGGCCGTGCCACCTTGTAGCGGCCCTTGAATGCGCTCGCCGGCTCGGGCGTCCCATGATCGGCGCTCGCCCCCCCGGCCCCCACTTCGATTGACCCCATGACACGCCTTCCCGCCCTCACCCTCCTGCTCACCTTCCTCACCGCGCCTGCCCTGGCCCAGGATCCTCGGTCGTACGAGGGGATCACTTGGCGCAAGGTCAGCGAACCCGGCATCGAGGTCCAAGGCGGCGAAGCCACCGGGGTGCTCGACGCGCCGATGGACCAGGTGGTGCGGCAGGTCCGCGACTACGCGAGCTACGACGATTTTCTGCCGCATTTCCGGCAGTCGCGGGTCCTCGGCGAGCGCGGCGACCGAGCGATGGTCTACCTCCAAGTCGAGATCCTCCACGGCGCGGGCACGCTTTGGGCGCAGGTGCAGATCCACGCACGCCAGACCGGCGACGACCACGTGATCGAAGCCCGGATGCTCCGCGGCAACATGGATGGCTTCATCGCCCGCTGGAAGCTCGAGCCGGTGAGCGACTCGCGGACGCGAGTCACGTTCACCCTCGTCGCCGACCCGCAGGTGCCGGCGCCCAGCTCCGTGGTGGCCAACCAGAACGAGGTCTTCGCGAAGAAGAGCGTCCGCGCCCTGCGGAACCGGCTGCGGTAGAATCGGCGCGTGGCGCACGCGTCGATTCACCTGCCTCGGCTGAGCCGAGATCACATCCGGACGCTCTGGGGCTGCATCACGCGGGTCCTCGCGGACTCCAACCGCACCGAGGACATCATCGTCGCGGAGGAGATCGCATCGCAGCGGCAGCTCGAGGTGCTGCGCGACTCCGGGCTCTTCGATCGCGGTGAGGGCGCGGAGCTGCTCCACGACCGCCCGATCCTCGCCGACACCGACCTGGACGAGCTGCGTGGCTTGCCGCCTGGATCGCTGGGCCGCGAGTTCGTCGACTTCCTCGATCGGCACGGGCTCGACTACGAGCTGACCCGACAGCCCACGCCCTACACCGACGACTCCGACGCGGCCTACCTGCTGCACCGGATTCGGCAGAACCACGATCTCTGGCACACGCTCCTCGGGCTGGGCGTCGAGGGCTACGAGGAGGTGCTGGTCCACTCGTTCTCCCTGGCGCAAACCGGCTTCCCGTCGTCGGTGCTCATCGTCGCGCTCGGCGGCATCAAGCACATGGTGCTCGAACGGCGCTGGACCCAGCTCCGAAAGGGCGTGCGCCGCGCCTACGCCCTCGGCGAGAAAGCCGCGCCGCTGGTGCCCGTGTACTGGGAGCGCCGGTGGGCGGAGCCGCTCGTGTCGGTTCGGCAGGAGCTCGGCATCGTTCCCTACGACGTTCACTGACGTCGGCGCCGCTCAGCGCGTGACCAGACTCTGGACGTCGGCGTAGACCGCCGACTCGCTGTTGCCGAAGCCGAGGAGCATGCGTGCGCCGGTGGGATCGAAGATCCCGGCGCCGCTGGAGCGAAGCGGCGGCTCCCGCGGGAGGTCGAGCCGATGGGCGGTCGGCACTCCGCCGCCATCGACCGGCCCCAGATCCAGCGCGAACAGGCCCGGCGTACTGGACATCGCATCCGGGGTGCCGCCGAACACCCACAGGCGCGGTCCGCGCGGATCCCACGCATGGACGCCGTTGCGTCGCCCGACCGGCAACGGGTCCCCTTCGAGCACGAGAGTCCACGTGGCCGGCGTGGTGCGCACGTCCAGCATCCAGAGATCCCGCGCCGGATCGACCATGGCCGTTCCCTGGGCGCCGCTGAAGACCCAGAGCCGGCCCCGTTCCTCGTCGAATCCCCAGAAGAAGCCGTAGCGCCCGCTGGGTCCGTCGCCGGTCTCCTCGAAGGCCCACTCGGCCGTGCCGTCGACCATGACCATTCGGCGGACATCGTCCCGGGGCGAGAAGCCCGCGAGACCGCCGAACGTCCAGTAGGTGCTCGTCTCGGGGTCGAAGAAGAACGCATGCAGTGAACGCGGGGCCGCGGAGAGGTAGCCGGTCTGCGCGACCTCGCTCACGACCAATCCCTCGCCGGAGAAGTCGACCCGGGTGAGCTGATCGGAGTTGGCGCCGCCCTCTCCGTAGCCGCCGAAGAGGAGCGCGGTGGTCGCGCCGTCACGGGCCACGCGCATCGAGCCGAGCGCAGGGAGCGAGCCGATCACGTTCAGCTCGCTCCAGGCGCCCGAATCCAGCGCGATGGCCCAGGCATCACCGAGCGGCGTGCCGTAGGGCCGATAGCCGGAGCCACCGATCACGATGAGCCGGCCCCGCGCCTCATCGAGAATCAGAGCAGGGTGCTCGCGAGCCTCCGGGCCGACCTCCTCTGCCTCGAGCGGCTCGTCCCAGGCCAGTGGTGGCACGCTCACGTCGATCACGACGTCGGTCGAGCCAGCGTCGTCGGCGAGCGCGACGGTGACCTCACCGTTCGTGGAGCCGTAGGGCGCGAAGACGGTCACCACCCCATCGCGCGCTTCCGCGTCGACGCCGGTCGACGCGACGGTCAGCGCCGCACCTGGCGGAGGCACGAGCCGCACGCGCTCCCCTTCGCCGAGCTCGAGGCTCGATGGGGCATCCGGCCAAGACGGAGGAACGGCGGCGTCTCCGTCGTCCGGACCGGAGTCGTCACCACAGGCCACGAGGGCGCCGACGAGGAGAACGAAGAGCGAGGTACGCATGCGCGTCGAACGAGCAGGTTCCGTGCCACCAAAAACCCCAACGGAAGCGAGGTCCATCCCGCTCGCTCGGGTGGCGACGTGAAGAAGCTAACGTCGGTGTCGTCGTGAGACGCGCGGGCGTTCGATCGGTGGATGCTCCGACGGACATTGACATCGGCGGCGCGTGGCTCTGTAAAAGAAGCCATGAGCGACGACCCCTTCCTCCGCTATCGCCTCCTCGGCCCCACCGGTCTACGCGTCTCCGAGATCTGTCTCGGCACCATGTCCTTCGGCGAAGAGTGGGGCTTCGGCGCCGACGAGAAGACCAGCCACCAAGTGCTCGACGCGTACGCGGCGGCCGGCGGCAACTTCCTCGACACCGCGAACAAGTATCACGGTGGCCAGACCGAGGAGATCGTCGGGCGGTGGCTCGAAGGTCGGCGCGACCGGAACGTGGTCGCGACCAAATACACGCTGGCGATGGATCACTCCGACCCGAACTCGGCCGGCAACCAGCGAAAGAACCTCCACACCGCCGTCGAGGCGAGCCTGAAGCGGCTCGGGACGGACTACGTCGACCTGCTCTGGGTCCACGCCTGGGACGAGTACACGCCCTTCGAGGAGACCCTGCGCGCCCTCGAGGACCTCGTCCGCGCGGGCAAGGTCCTCTACCTCGGCGTCAGCGACACGCCGGCCTGGGTCGTCTCCGCCTCGCAGGTCCTCTCGGAGCTCCGCGGCTGGACCAGCTACGCGGGCATCCAGATCGAATACTCGCTCCTCGAGCGAACGGTCGAGGCCGAGCTCCTGCCGATGGCGGCCCACTTCGGGATGTCGGTGGTCGGCTGGGCGCCGCTCGGCGCCGGCGTGCTCACGGGCAAGTACACGCGCGGCGGCGGCGACGTCGACTCGCTCCGGAAGAGCAGCAACGACTCCCGCGGCCGCACCGGCGAGCGCCAACTCACCATCGCGCGCACCGTCGACGGCATCGCCGACGAGCTCGGCGTCACCAGCGCCCAGGTCGCGACCGCCTGGGTCATGGCCCAGGACTACCGCTGCATCCCGATCGTCGGCGCGCGGAAGGTCAGCCAGATCACGGACACCCTGGGCGCCTCGAACGTGACGCTCACCGAGGCCCACCTGGCCAAGCTCGACGAGGTCAGCCGCCCCGAGCTCCCCTTCCCTCAGAAGTTCTTGGCGAGCGACGGTGTCCTCGACCTCGTCCGCGGCGAGCACGTCCGCGACCGCATCGTCGGCCGCCCCGCCCGCCGTTAGGGAACGGTGCGAGCGATGTCGCCGACCGTGGTCATCGGCGCCCAGCGCGCGCCGACGAGGGGTGTCCTGTCGGCCGGTCCCGTCGGCTACTGACCGAACCTGCCGGCCAGCGGTGTTGCGCTACGCTCCGCGCGCATGACCGACGCCCCCTCGGACCGCACGCGCGTGCACGGCCGGATCCACCCGCGGCAGATGCTGGTCGCACCCGTCTCGGGTCGACGGTGCGTCGGCCATCGCGTCTGGGGCCGCGTGGGCAAGCGCAGCTTCGACGAGAGCGTCGTGATGCCCTTCGACCTCACGCTGGTGGGCGGTCGCCGCGCGCGCATCGACGAGAAGGCCGAGTTGGTCGCGTCGTTCCACGAGGGCGATGGCGAGCTGCGCTATCGGAGCGCGTGGATGCACCCATGGGCGATGCCGCTCTTCGGACGGGTCTTTCGCTCGAGCCGGCTGCCCGCGCGCATCGAGGAGTTTCTACGCGGCGTGGGGGTCGACGAGCCGGGAGCGGGTGTGCTCTACGAGCTCGCGCTCGAGCCGGGCATGGGCGCGCTGGTCGAGGCACGACTGAAAGAGCCGCGCGCCCGGGGGTACCGGGACACGCGGCCCGTGTTCACACTCAGCGAGTCGGAGGATGGTGCTCCGGTGGTCATCCGAAGTCGGGACGCTCCCCCGGGCACCTAGGTGCCCGGTGAGAGTGCCCGGCAACAGCCGAAGCGCGAGGACGCACCGAGCGGCTCGGCCGCGAGACCTTCAGGTTCTCGGGGAAGGAGGAGCGATTCACTCGCGACGACTGGGGACTTTCTCAGAATCCCCCGAAACACTAGGTGCCGACCCGGCGCGCGCCCGACGGTGGAGTGAAGCGGAAGGCGGAAGCGCCGAGGTCGCGGTTGAGGCGCATCGACCGGAGGGTGAGCTGGTTCTGGTTGCCCTCGTGGTCGTCGATCCGGACGCGGTGGACGACGCCGAAGGTGTCGGTGCGACCATCGACGAAGAGGATGATGCGGCGAACGTTCGGGTCGGCCGCGCGGGGCCGGAGCTCGAGCACGTGGCCACGCCAGTTGTAGCGTTCGTTGTTCAGGAGCCGGACGCGGTAGTCGTCCATGATGCGCGCGCGCCCGGTGAGGAACGCGAAGCCGCTGTGGAGGCCGTCCTCGGAGACCGGGGTCTTCACGTACTGGCCCGGGCCGTGGCCGTCGGTCGGCTCGTAGGCGACCAGGTTCACGCCGTTGGACACGATGACCTTCCCGTTCGGGGCGTCGTAGTCGAAGCGCATCCGGCCGGCGTCATCGAAGCGGAGGCGTCCGGTGGAGGTCTGCGTCCGCTGGTAGATCCGATGGTGGTAGCGCTGGCTGAAGCGCGCTTCGAGGGTGTCGACCTGGTCGTAGAAGCCCTGGGCCGCTTCCGCGACGGTCCGTGCGTTCGGCGGCTCGGGCGCGTCGGCGTGCGCGATGGCCGCGACGAGGAAGAGGGAGAGGGCGGAAAAGATGTGTCGTTTCATGGGTGTCTCCGTGCGGGCGAGCCGTCGGTGGGCAGGGTTGAGACCGCCGAGGTGACCCGCCTATTCACGGACGGGCCAAATCTGAAGCTCGGGCTAACGCCTGCTCGAACGATGCGTAGGTCGGGGTGGTCGCCCTCGCCGGCAGAGCTGTCCTCCCCTCCCTGAGCTCGAACCCCGCCGGCGCTGGGCGGCGCCTTTTTTCTCGCGCCTCGGCTATCGTGCGTCGGGTGAAGCGTTGGCTCGCCAAGGTGAAGCGCTCCTTCACCGGCTGGTCCGCGCGGCTCGGGAAGGTCGCCCGGTGGATGGCCGGCCTCTCGTTCGGGACACTCGCGGCGCTCGCGGCCGTGTTCCCGAAAGCGGGCGAGGTCGCGGGCTGGCTGAGTCCGGTCCTTTGGGTGGCGCTCCTCGCGATCTTCCTCTCGCCCGGTGTCTGGATCGCGGGCTGGATCGCCAAGGTCCTCGGTCGCCGACGAGAGGCCGAGGTGGCGATCGTCGATGGCGCTCTCGAGGTGACCTACCCGGACGGGAAGTCGCAGCGCTTCGAGTCGTCCGAGCTCGTCTCCGGGATGGCCGTACCGCTGATCCCGATCGAGGAGGACGACTCCGCAGCCGAGCTACGCTTGCTCCTCGAGAACGGCGACCTGCTCCGCCTCGAGCTGGGATCCATCGAGGAGGCGGACGAGATCCTCGCGGCGCTCTCGCTCGGCCCGGGTCAGCGCCGACTCGTGTTCGGGTGGGGCCGCATCTTCCAGCGGATCCTCGCCGCCATCGGTGGCTACTTCGTCACGTCGCTGCCTCTGCTCTGGTTCGCCACGATGCAGAAAGGCACTGGGGTCTACGTCCCGCTCGCCTTCCTCTGGATGTTCCTGCCGTACTTCGTCGGTGGCTGGGCGTCTCGCCGCGTGTTGCGCGAGGTGGTCGCCGGAACCGATGGGATCGAGGCGCGGATCGGTGGTCGAAAGCTCGCCTTCCGCTTCGCGGACGTCGACTGGGTGGAGGTCCGAGCCGAGGACGTGACCTTCTCGGTGAAGGGCGAGGAGCACTCCATCCCGCTGGACATGGACGACAAGCGGCAGGCGCGCGCGCTCGCCCATCGCCTGCAGCAGGCGTGGGAGCACTTCCAGCGAGCGGCCGGACGGGGGGCGGCCGAGCGCTTCGTGCGCGGCGATCGCTCGCTCGAGGAGTGGAAGCTCGAGCTCGCTCGGCTGCTGGTGGGCGCCTCGGGCATGCGTGAATCGCCGCTGCGGCCCGAAGATGCGCTGAAGGTCCTCGAGGACCCGGAAGCCGATCCAGAGGCCCGGGCCGGCGCGGCGCTCGCCCTCGCTGCCGCGGGGAGCGACGACGACAGGCACCGCGTGCGCGTGGCCATCGACGGCGCGACCCAGCCGAAGGTGCGAGTGGCGCTGGAGGCCGCGCTCGAGGGCGAGCTGCAGGAAGCGCAGATCGCGGCGGCCAAAGCCGAGCACGCCGCCGATTGACGCTCGCGGCTTCGGCCACCAGAACGCTCGGGTGCTGGCCTACGAGACCATCGCCGCCGCCGAGGGGACCCCCCGCGCGGCCTTCCTCTTCCTGCACGGCATCCTCGGTCGCGGGCGAAACTGGCGCAGCCTCGCGCGGAGCTTCGCGGAGGAGCGGCCCGAGTGGCTCGCGGTGACCGTCGATCTCCGCGCGCACGGCGACTCCCTCGGGCTGGCGCCGCCGCACACCGTGGCGGCGGCGGCGGCCGATCTCGGTGGGCTCGCACTGGACGTCCCAGTGCGCGGCGTCTTGGGCCACAGCTTCGGTGGGAAGGTAGCGCTGGCCTTCACGGAGCAGCGGCGCGCGGCCGGGCGACCGCTGAGCACCACCTGGGTGATCGACTCGACGCCGTCCGCGCGGCCCGATCGGCGGGGATCGGAGGCGGTCGCGAAGGTGCTCGCGGTGCTGGCCGAGATGCCGGAGCGCTTCGCGGACCGGCGCGGCTTCGTGAACGCCGCGACGGAGCGCGGGCTGGCCCGACCGATCGCGCAGTGGCTGGCGATGAACCTCCGCTCGGACGAGCAAGGCTACGTCTACGGCGTCGAGATGAACGTGGTGCACGCCATGCTCGAGGACTACTTCAGGTTGGACCAGTGGCCGATCGTCGAGAGTGGCGAGGTGCAGCTGGTGCTCGGTGGGGAGTCGCCGGTCTTCGATGCGGCCGACCGATCACGCGCCGAGGCCCTGGCGGCGAAAGGAACGGTCGGGCTCCACGTGATCGAAGGGGCCGGACACTGGGTCCACGCCGACGCTCCGGGCGAGCTCTCGGAGCTGCTGCGCCGGCTCGTTCCGCCAGCAGCAGCTGGCGACCGCTCCACGTAGTGGACCCCGCGCTACCGTGAGTCAGGAGGGGAGGGACTGCATTGGTCGGCGGCGCAGGGTCCACGTCCCAAGGTGGGGTCGGGTCAGGGGGCTGACAAGGGGGCCCGGCTCGTCCGGTGAGCCCTCGGAATCCTTGGCGAAAACCGTCAGCGGATCGTTGCTGATCGTCGGGGGCACGATCCGGTATGCTCCCGCCCGCATGGCCGAAGCGAAAGACACCCTCACCGTCACCGACAACCGCACTGGCAAGACCTACGAGCTGCCTCTGACGAACGGGACCATCTCAGCGATGGACCTCCGACAGATCAAGACATCGGAGGACGACTTCGGCGTGATGTCCTACGACCCGGCGTACAAGAACACCGCGTCGACGAAGAGCCGCATCACCTTCATCGACGGTGGCAAGGGCATCCTTCGCTACCGTGGGTACCCGATCGAGCAGCTCGCCGAGAAGTCGAGCTTCCTCGAGGTGGCGCACCTTCTCTACAACGGCGAGCTCCCGAAGAAGGACGAGCTGGAGAAGTTCCAGCACTCGATCACGCACCACACGATGGTGCACGAGAACATCCGCGAGCTCTTCGACGCCTTCCGCTACGACGCGCACCCGATGGGCATGCTCGTCAGCACCATCGGCGCGCTCTCGACCTTCTATCCGGACGCGAAGAAGATCGACTCGAAGGAGAACCGGCAGCTGCAGTTCCATCGCCTGGTGGCGAAGCTACCGACCATCGCCGCCTACGCCTTCCGGCATCGCCGGGGACTGCCGTATGTCTACCCGGACAACGATCTGAGCTACGCGGGGAACTTCCTGAACATGCTCTTCAAGATGACCGAGGTGAAGTACCAGCCAAACCCGGTGATCGAGAAGGCGCTCGACGTGCTCTTCATCCTGCACGCGGACCACGAGCAGAACTGTTCGACCTCGGCGATGCGGAGCGTCGGCAGCTCCCACGTGGACGCGTACAGCGCGATGGCCGCGGCGTGCGCCGCGCTCTACGGGCCGCTGCACGGTGGCGCGAACGAGGCCGTGGTGCGGATGCTCGAGGAGATCGGCTCGGTCTCCAACATCAGCGACTACGTGAAGAAGGCCAAGAGCGGCGATGTCCGACTCATGGGCTTCGGTCACCGGGTGTACAAGAACTACGACCCGCGCGCGAAGGTCATCAAGAAGATGGCCTACCAGGTCTTCGACGAGGTCGGGAAGAACCCGCTCATCGACATCGCCCTCGAGCTCGAGAAGATCGCGCTCGACGACGAGTACTTCGTGAAGCGCAGCCTCTACCCGAACGTCGACTTCTATTCGGGCCTCATCTACCAGTCGATGGGCCTGCCCATGGATCTCTTCCCCGTGCTCTTCGCCATCGGCCGCGCGCCGGGCTGGGTCAGCCAGTGGAACGAAATGCTCGAGGACGACGAGCAGAAGATCGCGCGCCCCCGCCAGGTCTACCTCGGCGCCGGCCAGCGCGACTACGTCCCCATGTCCGAGCGTTGAGCCGCCACCAAGCGCAATTGAGTTAGAGTCCCGCCCATGCGCATGACCGCTGGGGGGTTCGTACTCCTGTTCGGACTGTTTGGCTGCACTCACCAGCTGGACGTTCGCTTCAAGGCCGACACGGGTTGCGAGGACGTGACGTCCCGCGAGAATCTCGGGGCTGGGCTGATCGAAGTCCGAGGCTGCGGCTACCGCGTCCGCTACGTGTGCACCGGCGGGGGCTTTTGCGTTCGGGAGCGCGAGGAATCGGCGGCGCCTCCTCCCACCCGAGCGTCTCGACCAGCCGTCGACCGGGGGCCGCCCCAGGGTGTCCATACGGGTCGCTCGGCCGACGGACG
Source organism: uncultured Sandaracinus sp. (assembly GCA_964462035.1). Classification (GTDB taxonomy): domain Bacteria; phylum Myxococcota_A; class Polyangia; order Polyangiales; family Houyiibacteriaceae; genus UBA1660. The sequence goes on along the minus strand of CAYXAP010000001.1, from coordinate 274,455 downwards.
CCGCGGAGTCCGGCTCGTCCTGCGAGATGGTCAATCGACCTTGATCGTCATCGGCGTGCCTGCGGATGGAGAGCAGCTTCGAGTCGAGGCGACCGACTATCAGAACCAGTCAATCGATGGCTGCCGCAGCTACCGCCTCCTCGCCATGCGCGCGAGCGATGGCGTCGACATCCCGTTGGACCCCGGCACCATCACGGTTTCGGAGCTGCGCGCGTTCCGAGAGAAGCTCTTGGGGGTTCAGCTGTGCAACCACCGGCTCAGGGTCGGCGAGCACGAGCTCGCGTTCGTGGACGAGTTCCTCGAGCGCTTCGATGCCATTGCGGCAGAGCCCGAAGCCGCTCCGACCACGGAGCCGACGCTGGACCCGGCCGCCTTGCGGGCGCAGATCGACGAGAAGAAGGCGGGAGTTCTCGCATGCTTGGGAGGCGAAGCCGGGGCCCTGGAGCTCTCCTGGGACTTCGGTGCGTTGACCGTGCGGGTCGCGGGCGCTCCGGACTCGGATCCGGTTCACGGGTGCGTCGAAGCCGCGCTTGGCTCGATCGAGCCACCGGGCGGTTCCGGCGAGCTGATGCACCCCGTCGCGCCCTGACTGTCAGAAGACGGTGAGGCCGAGGGTGACTTCGGGGAGGACGTGGCCGCTCGTGGACCAGACGCCGCCGCGGAGGGTGAGGGCGAGGCGGGTGTTCACGTCGAGCTGCAGCAGGGCGCCGGCGCCGCCGTAGAGGCGTCGGTCCCGCTCGGTAGTGTCGTCGGGGAGGTCCGCGCGGCGGCCGACCCCGCCAACCTCGCCGTAGAGGCCGAGGTGGACGATGCCGAGCGGCGGGAAGTAGCCCTGGAGCTGAGTGCCGTAGCGGATGTCGAGGGTGTCGCTGACGGCGGCGAAGTCCAGGAGTGCGTAGAGGCCCAGGTGCTGGATGGGGAAGCCGCCGAGCGTGAAGCGCGCGCCGCCGCCGATGAGCCGGTCTTCGCTCGGGCTGGTGACGCCGATGACTCCGGCCTCCACGCCCATCGAGAAGCCTTGCCGGTCGAGCGGTGCTCGTCGCAGGCGCTCGAGCGAGCCACCCGCGTCCTCGTCGTCCAGGAGCGCGCCATCGGCCCACTCGGCGAGCTCCGGCTCGAGGGCGTAGACCGGGATGCTCAACCACTGCCCGTCACGCCGATAGAGATGGATCGACCGGTCGGGGTCGGCGGACACGTAGCCGTCGTACCGGGTGCCTTCGATGCCGGCCACGATGAACACGCTTGCCGCCACCGCGACGGCTGCACCGATCGCGATCGCGATGCCCGTGGCTGCCGAGGTCCCCCCGTCGTTGTCGCCGCCGGAGCCCGATCGCGATCCGCGCGTGCGCACCCGCGGTCGATCGGGGCGCTCCTCTCCGCGAACCCGCACGGCGGGCCGGTCGCCCTCGACGCCGCTCGCGCTGACCCTGGACGAGCCGGAGTCGAAGACACCCGGCCATTCGTCGTCGCGCCGACTCGCGCGTCGCGGTCGAACGATCCGAACGCGATTGGCCTCGATCCGCCGAACGACCACGTCGGCGACCACCGCACCCGGCCGAGGGTGCACCTCGACCTCCGCCGGTACTCGGGTCACCGACAGATCCTGTGTCGCTCGAATGGACTGCCCGCGATCCTTCGCGGGCAGCTCCGCGAGGCGCTGCAGCTCGCTGCGCTCGACATGGTAGGTCGACTGGAGGCAACCACTGCTCAGCAGCGTCGCGGCAAGAATCCATCGGGTCATCGGCGTCATTCGATTCGCGTGAACGAGAGGGCGTCGAAGTCCACGCGGCCTGGATAGTGCGCGGTCAGCCAGACGACCGCACGTCGGGCGTTCGCCGGCGCGACGAGATCCCAGTCGATGCGTGTCCACTCGAAGTCGAGCGGTGACTGCGCCGGGTTCTGCTCGTTCCCGAACACGCCGTCGGCGCCATCCAACCACTGCACACCGATCATCCACCAGCCCGCCGGGTTGTCCTGTCCCTCCGAGCGGGCGGCGAAGCTCAGCCGGTAGGTCGCGCCCGGCTCGATGGTCGAGTAGTCGGTGAACGCCTGGATGGCGTAGCAGTCCCACTCACCGCGAGCGTCGATCGCGATCGCCGACCCACAGGGTCCATCGGTCACGTAGACGTGTTCGCTCGGGTCACCGCAGCGATCGGGCGCCCCGGGGTCGCGCACCTGCCAACCGGGCGGGACGAGCCCGTCGAGCGAGTCGAGCTCACCGGGAACGAGGCTTCCTGCAGCGGCGGCACAGACGTCGGCCGCGCCGAGGTCGACACCAGCGTCGTCCGTCGCCGCGTCCACGCCTTCACCCAGATCTCGCGCTCCGAGATCGACCGCGGCGTCGCGGCGCGACGTGAGGTCGTCGTCGCCGCACGCGACGAGCAAGAGCGCCATCGTCCACCACCGCACGTCGAGAGGATCGCCTTCCCCTCGGAGCGGCGCAACGTCAGGCGGGCGTGCCGCCGGGGAGCAGCGCCGCGACGATCTGCTCGAGCCGCTGCCCGACGTCGCGCTCTTCGCTGATCCGACGCGCGCGCACCTTCACCGCTTTCGGCGTGGGCTCGCGCTGCAGTCGGTCCATGTGCTCCCGCAGCTGGCGGCGCGCTTCGTGAACGCGCCAGGCGACCGTGCCGTCGCTCGTCTCGAGGACGACGGCGGCCTCCTTGTAGGAGAGGCCCTGCAGGGTGGTCAGCACGACGGTGGTCGCGAGCAGCGGCGAGAGCCGGTCGAAGGCCGCGAGCAGATGGGCGTAGCGCTCCTGGAGCTCGAGCGCGCGGCGGGGGTCGCCTTCGGCGTCGACTTCGATGGCGGCCGCGACACGCGGGTCCTCGAGACCGACCAGCGTGCGGCGCCCGCGGTTGCGCTTGATGTTCAGGGCCCGATGCAGCGCGATCCGATAGAGCCAGGTGAAGAACTCGCTCCGCCCTTCGAACTCGCCGAGCTTGCTGTACGCCTTGAGGAACGCGTCCTGCGTGATGTCCTCGGCGTCGGACGGCTCACCGGTCAGGTGGAGGGCCAACGCGTAGATGCGGGGGCGGTAGCGGCGGAAGAGGGCTTCGAAGGCACGCTGGTCGCCGCCCTTCGCGGCGTCCACGAGCGCGGTCGCCTCACGACCGCGCCGCGTTGCTTCGTCGTCCTTCATCGTCGACATGGTGCTTGGAAACCTAACCTGCCCGTCAATTGGGATCATTGACGCACAAATTGTGGATCCGATTCCATAGTCCCCCCTTTTGGGGCCCTGGGGGTCGCTTGATCCCTCGTTGGGGATCTGTTAATACCGAGGGCACGCGTGGCGCGGATTGCGCCGAAAAGTACATCATCTCGATGCTTTAGCCGGGTCGTGGGTAGCCCCCTCGGGACGGTTCGAGCGCGTGTAGAGACCGGACCATGATCTTCGACTGGCTCTACGGACTGTTTTCGAACGACCTCGCGATCGACCTCGGGACCGCGACGACGCTCATCTACGTCAAGGGACGGGGCATCGTTTCGTGCGAGCCGTCGGTCGTCGCGGTGCAGCGTGACCCCCGCGGCGGCAAGAAGGTTCTCGCCGTCGGCAAGGACGCCAAGGAGATGCTCGGCCGCACGCCGGGCAGCATCCACGCCGTCCGTCCGCTCCGCGACGGTGTCATCGCCGACTTCGAGATCACCGAGGCGATGCTCCGCTACTTCATCTCCCGCGCACACAACCGCCGGACCCTGGTGAAGCCCCGCATCATCATCTGCGTTCCCTTCGGGATCACCGAGGTGGAGAAGCGCGCCGTCAAGGAGTCCGCCGAGGGCGCCGGCGCGCGCGAGGTCTACCTGATCGAGGAGCCGATGGCGGCCGCGATCGGTGCGGGCCTCCCCATCACCGAGCCGAGCGGCAACATGGTCGTCGACATCGGCGGCGGCACCACCGAGGTCGCCGTCATCTCGCTCGCCGGCATCGTCTACTCGCAGTCGGTCCGCGTTGGCGGCGACAAGATGGACGAAGCGATCGTCGCGTACATGAAGCGCAAGTACAACTTGCTCATCGGCGAGCAGTCGGCCGAGCGCGTGAAGTGCACCATCGGCAACGCGCACCCCGAGGAAGAGCCCACCACCATGGAGGTGAAGGGGCGCGACTTGGTGGCCGGTGTTCCGAAAACCGTCCTCGTCAACGGCGACGAGATCCGCGACGCGCTCAGCGAGCCGATCAACGCCATCGTCGAAGCGGTCATGACCGCCCTCGAGCGCACGCCGCCCGAGCTCTCGGCCGACATCGTCGACAAGGGCATCGTGCTCACCGGCGGTGGCGCCCTCCTCCGCAACCTCGACGTGCTCCTCCGTGAGGAGACCGGCCTCCCGGTCATGGTCTCCGACGACCCGGTCTCCGCGGTCGTGCTCGGCTCCGGCAAGACGCTGGACCACCTGGAGCTGTTGAAGGAAGTCACCATTTCGTAGGCCGCGAAGCGGCGCACGAAATCCCGTGCCCATGCCCGTGCCCATGCCCGTGCCCGAATCCACGTTCCACGGGCGGGCTGAGCACCCACACAGCGGCCAGGCACCCCAGGAATCCGCGCGCTCTCGGGCGCGTTCGAACCCGACCGGGCTCCCATGAGCTACTTCCGCCGATTTCGAGACGCCGCCATCAGCGTGGCGCTCCTCATCATCCCCTTCCTGTTCCTGAGCGCGAACCTCAGCGACCCGGCGGATACGTCCATCATCGACGACGCCTTCCTGCAGCTCAGCCGGCCGGTTCAGTACCTGGCCACCGAGACCGCCGACGCGGTCAGCGGCGTGGTCGAGGAGTACGTCTACCTGGTCGACGTGAAGCGGGACAACGAGCGGCTCCGACTCGACGCGGCCCGCCTCGAAGAAGAGAACCGGCTGCTTCGCACCGAGGCCCGGGAGAACCAGCGGCTCCGCGACCTGCTCGCCCTTCGTGAGCGGCTTCGCGGGGACACGATCGCTGCGCGGGTGATCTCGAAGGAGATCTCGCCCTACTTCCGCGTCGTCCGCCTACGCCTCGACCGTGGTGCCCGCGACCGCGTGCGCGCCGGCATGCCCGTGGTGAGCTCGCAGGGTCTCGTCGGCCAGGTCCGCCGGACCTTCGGTCGCCACGCCGACGTGCGGCTCACGGTGGACCGCGAGAGCGCGGTCGACGTGATCGTCCAGCGGACGGGGGCCCGCGGCGTGCTCCGCGGCACCGGCGAGAGCGACCGCTACGCCGCCCGCATCCAGTACTTGCAGCGTGACGACGAGATCGAGGTCGGCGACGAGGTCTACACCTCCGGACTCGGACGTCGCTTCCCGGCGTCGATCCTGGTCGGCCGTGTCAGCCGCGTGGAGCGCGCCGAGTTCGGTCTCTACCAGGAAGTCGAGGTCGCCCCGACCGTCGACTTCTCCGCGCTCGAAGAGGTGCTCGTCCTGACCGAGGGCGCCCGGGACACCAGCCGCGAGGACGACGGCGATCGGGAAGAGCAGTGAGTCCCTGGACCCGCAGCGCGCTGCTGGTGCTCCTCGGTCTCGGTCTGCTCCTCATGCAGTCGGTGCTCGCGACGGTGGTGCCGATCTACCCCTTCATCCCGACGCTGATCCTGCCGGTGCTCATCTACTTGGGGGTCTCGCCCGAGGTCCATCTGGTGCGAGGAGCGCTCCTCGCGTTCTTCCTCGGCTACCTCTACGACCTCTTCAGCGGGAACCTGATGAGCCTCCAGACCTTCGTGGCCGTCGCGACGTTCATGCTCGCGCGCGGGGCGGGGCTCCGGCTCTTCCTCCGGAGCCCGAGCTTCCAGGTCTTGCTCACCTTCATCGTCGCGTGCCTCGCCGGTGGCGCGACGATCGCGCTGCGGACCATCTTCGCCGACAACGCGCCCTTCCCCTACGGCGGCGTGCGTGAGACGGCCACCCTCCTGGTCGCACCGGCCATCGCGACCGCCCTCGCCGCGCCGCTCGTCTTCCCCGCGGTCCAGCGGATCGAGGCGGCGGCCCCGAAGCGGCAGGAGGCGACGAGCTGATGCTCCTCAGCCCGCGGCGAGAAGTCGGCGAGTTCCGCAAGCGCTACAAGTGGATGGCGCTCTTCGCCGTGATCGTGTTCTCCGTGCTGATCGGGCGCGTGATCCAGCTGCAGCTGGTCCAGCACGACGAGTGGGCCGGGCGCGCACAGGAGAACATCACCAAGACCATCCCGCTCCCGGCGACCCGCGGCGTGCTCCGCGACACCGCCGGCCGGATCGTCGCGACCAACCGTCCCTCGTACCTGGTCTATGTCACGCCTCAGCTGATGACGCCGGAGCACGTGGACCTCTTCGCCGACCTGATGAGCCTGGACGGCGAGCAGCGGCGCAACCTCGAGCGGCGACTCCGCGAGGTGCCCAACCGTCGCCGCACCCACCAGATCGAGTTCTACGACGACATCGACCGCGAGCAGCTCGCCGCGCTCGAAACGCACCAGAACGAGCTCCCTGGCGTCGACGTGGTCGCACGACCGGTGCGCACCTATCCCTACGAGGAGCTCGGCGCCCACGTCATCGGCTACGTCAACGAGGTCAGCGCCGACGACTACGTCGTCTACGCGACCCCCGACCGGATGGAGGAAGAGCAGATCGCGCTCCTCGCCGACCTCCTCGAGCTCGAAGGCGACGCCCGCCGCGAGCTGGTCGCGAAGCTCGGCGAGCGCTCCCGTGAGTCGGTCGAGGTGCTGCGCCCGCCGACACCGCAGCAGTTCTGGCGGGTCTTCTCCAGCGCCGGCGCCCTGCCGGGGGTGGAGCTGGTGGCGGAGCCGCTCCGTTCGGGTCGCAGCAGCCGCGGCGAGGGGGCGGAAGAGTCGCCCTATCGCCCGGGGAGCGTCGTCGGCCGCATGGGCCTCGAGGCGTGGGGCGAGCGATTCCTCCGGGGGCGCGCCGGCTATCGGCGAGTGCTCGTCGACGCGACCGGTCGCCGGCAGATGATCGACCCCCGGCTCGCCCGCAGCCGCGAAGAACACCGCGGCCCGCAGCCCGGCATGGACCTGGTGCTCACGCTCGACATGGAGCTGATGAACACGGTGAAGCGCGCCTTCGCGGGTCACCCCTCGGGCGCGGCGGTCGTGGTGGACGTGAACGGCGGCCGGGTCCGCGCGCTGTACTCGAAGCCGAGCTACGACCTCAACGGATTCATCGCCGGCCTGAGCCACGAGGAGTACCACGAGCTCGAGAGCAACCCGTTCCGGCCGCTCATCGACAAGACGCTCTACGAGTCCTACTTCCCGGGCTCGACCTTCAAGCCGATCAGCGCGCTCGCTGGCCTGGCGATGGACTCCTTCGACCCAAACGCACGCGTCGAGTGCATCGGCTACTACGAAATCGGCACGGACCGGAAGCGGTGCACGTCGGCGCACGGCGACGTCGACATGCACGACGCGCTGGTCCAATCCTGCAACGTCTACTTCTACAAGCTGGCAGAGGACGTCGGCCTCGAGCGCCTCAACGACTGGGCGCGCCGCTTCGGGCTCTCGCAGCGCACCGGTATCGGCATCAACAGCGAAGCCAGCGGCTTCCTCGCGAGCCGCGAGTGGTACGAGGAGCACTACGGTCGCTACCGCGTCGGCTACACGCTCAACACCGCCATCGGCCAGGGCAACACCCGCGCGACGCTGCTCCAGCTCGCGCTCGCCTACGGCGCGCTCGGCAACGGCGGGACCCTTTGGACCCCGCAGATCGTGGAGTCGATCCGCGAGCCGGACGGCACGCTGGTCGAGGAGTTCCCGACCCAGGCACGCCGTGACCTGCAGGTGCCCGAGGAGCACATGGAGCTGGTCACGCGCTCGCTCTTCGGCGTCGTGAACGCCCAGAACGGCACCGCGTACGACGCCCGCATCGACCATGGCGTGACCGTTTCCGGGAAGACCGGTACGGCAGAGATCTCGCCGGGGACGCCGCGCACCGACATCGACCCGGAGCGCGCCTGGTACTTCAACCGGAGCCACGCCTGGTTCGCCGGCTACGCGCCCACGGAGAACCCGCAGGTCGCGATCGTGGTCATCGTCGAGCACGGCGGCGCCGGCGGTCGGGCCGCCGCCCCGATCGCCATGCAGGTGCTCCAGGAGTACCTGGGCAATCAGTCCACGACGGCGGCGGTCACTGCCAGCGCGGGAGCGCGAGCGCGGCGCGGGAGGGGTGGCTGATGGCCCTCGTCCGCACACTCCGAGACCAGTTCGACTGGGGCCTCTTCGTGACCAGCTGCGCCATCGCTGTGCTGGGGGTCGTGAACCTCTACAGCGCGTCCAGCGCCGCGGGCGCCCGGGCGGACATCTACATCCAGCAGATCTACTGGCTCACGCTCGGTGCCGGTGTGGCCGTGCTGGTGGTCGCGATCGACTACCGGAACTTCGAGCGCAACGCGTGGGCGATCTACGGCGCCGGCGTGGTGCTGCTCGTGCTGGTCTTCTTGCTCGGTCGGAGCATTCGAGGGTCGACGCGCTGGATCTCGATCGGCGGCTTCTCGCTCCAGCCGAGCGAGCTGATGAAGATCTTCCTGATCATCGCGCTCGCGAAGTACCTCCACCACGACCCGAAGACCGAGGGTCGAACGCTCAAGGACCTGGTCGTGCCCGGGCTGATCCTCGCGGTGCCGATGGGGCTCATCCTCGCGCAGCCCGACCTCGGCACGGCGCTGATCTGCGCGTTCATCTTCGGCTCGATCATGGTTCTGACGAACCTGAAGCTACGCTCGTTGGTGACGCTGGCGGCGGCCTTCGTGTTCAGCGCTCCGCTGACCTGGGCCTACCTGCTCAAGGATTACCAGAAGGGTCGGCTGATCGCGTTCTGGGACCGGCTCACCGGCAACGAGGCGGACATCCTCGACACCGGCTGGCACACGCACCAGTCGCTGGTCGCGATCGGTAGCGGCGGTGTGGCCGGCAAGGGCTTCATGCAGGGGACGCAGAACCAGTTCCGCTTCCTGCCGGACCAGCACTCGGACTTTCCGTTCAGTGTCTGGGCGGAGGAGCAGGGGCTTCTCGGGTCGCTGCTGATCCTCGGGCTCTACGTGTTCTTGGTGCTCTGGGGTCTGAAGATCGCGTCACAGGCGAAGGACCGCTTCGGGGCGGTCGTGGCGGTCGGGGTGAGCGCGATGTTGTTCTGGCAGGCGATCATCAACGTGGGGATGGTCTGCGGGCTGCTGCCGGTGGTCGGGATGACGCTGCCGTTGTTCAGCTACGGCGGTAGCTCCGTGTTGACGACGATGATCGGGCTCGGGCTGTTGATGAACGTGTCGATGCGGCGGTTCTCGCACGCCTGACCGGGGTCACTCACCCTTCCGGGTGACGAGCAAGACCCACGGCCGGGTCGGCGGACAGGCCCCCCAGCCTTGCCGCTCCGGGGTCGTCCGCCTGCGGCGTCCGACCCCTGCGCTCCGACAGTCGCCTCGGCGCCGGCTTCGCCGACGCCTTCGGCGAGTCTTACGCGGCTGGGGGGCCTGTCCGCCGACCCGGCCTGTTCAGACACTGACCCCTGCCCGCTCGCGAGCCAGGTGCTCCATTGCTGGGGCGACATCGCGAACGCGCTCCGCGCGTCCACGAGTCGCCGGTGGCGCTCGTTCGCTCGCCCCGCGCGTTCGCGCGTGACGAGCTCGCTCTGGGCCCGTTGCGTGGTGACTCGCCGGCTACGCCGGCTCGCTCCCCGCTGAGCGCTACGCGCCCGCGTCGGCTCGCTTCGCTCGCCGCCGCGACGCTGGCAGCCAGGGCCCCGGGTTCGCCCGACCTTGCCCGACTGCCCGCTCACCGATGGCACTGCGTCGGCTCGCTTCGCTCGCCGCCGCCGCGCCGACCCCGCATCGCCACCCCGACCTCGCTCGCTTCGCATCGCTAGCCGGCTCCGACCCGCTCGCATCGCTCGAGTCGCCCGACTTCCGGTCGATCGGGCGGCGCCGCCGTGACAGCCGTTCGCGGCGGGCCCCGTCTCGTGGGCGCTCAGCCCGCGAGATCACTCACGATCCACCGGGCGACAGGTGCGTAACGGCCGCGGCACGGTCGTTGCGAAAGAATGGGACACCATGCCCCTCCACTCCCCAAGAAGGGCTCTCGCCGGTCTCGCCGGGCTCTTGGTCGCCTGCAGCGGCCAGATCAGCGACCCCACGGGCGACCCGCCGCCCGGAAGCGCCCCCCGCTGCGACGTCGCCTCGGTGCCCGAAGGGCCGATTCGTCGCCTGACCCGCGACCAGTTCGACCGGACGGTTCGCGACCTGCTCGGTGACACGACGGCGCCGGCTCGAGCGTTCCCACCGGACGACGACACCGAGGGCTTCCACGTCGGCGGCATCGCCTCGAACCTCTTCGTCGAGCAGGAGGCGATGGTCGCCGAGACGCTCGCAGAGGTGGCCGCCGCGGAGATCATCGCCGAGAGCGGCTGCGACCTCGGGGTCGCCGCCTGCCGCGACGGTTGGCTGGTGGAGTTCGCGCAGCGCGCCTACCGCCGCCCGCCGAGCGACGAGGACCTCGACCGGCTGCGCACCGTCTTCGACGTGGGCGCCACCGAAGAGGGCGTGCAGACCGGTGTTCGCCTGGTCGTGCAGACCGTGCTGATGAGCGCCTCCTTCCTCTACCACTCGGAGGTCGCGCCCGACGGCGCCGAGGCCGGCGACGTGGTGCTGGTCGAGGACTTCGCGCTCGCGAGTCGGCTCTCCTACTTCCTCTGGGCGTCGATGCCGGACGACGCGCTGCTCGAGGCGGCCGCCTCCGGTCGTCTCCAGGACCGCGAGGGGCTGCTCGCCGAGGCGCGCCGGATGCTCGAGGACCCGAAGGCCCAGGACGGCTTTCGTTCCTTCACCACCCAGTGGCTGCGGGTCGATCAGATCGACCGCATCGAGAAGGACGAGTCGGTCCACCCGGGCTTCGACAACGCGACCGCCCGCGACCTGCGGCTCTCGCTCGAGGCGTTCCTCGACGAGGTCTGGGAGACCGGCGACGGGCGGCTGCTCTACACCGCCGACTTCGGCTACGTGAACGCGCGGCTGGCGCCCATCTTCGGGCTCGACGCCGCCGACTTCGGTGAGGAGCTCGAGCGCACGGCCCTCGATCCCGAGCAGCGCTCCGGCCTGCTCACGCATCCGGGGCTGCTGGCGCTCAACTCCAAGGCGAACCAGTCCGACCCGATCCACCGCGCGAAGTTCGTGCGGGAGCGGCTGCTCTGCCAGCACCTGCCCTCGCCGCCGGACGACCTGACCGTCGTCGCGCCCGATCCCGCGCCGGGCCTGACCACCCGCCAGCGTTTCGCCGAGCACTCCAGCAACCCGGCTTGCCAGGGCTGCCACACGCTTCTCGACCCGCTCGGCTTCGGCTTCGAGCACTACGACGCCATCGGCGCCTGGCGTGACACCGAAGAGGGAACGGACATCGACGCCAGCGGCCGCATGAACGGCACCGACGACTTCGACGGTGACTTCTACGGGGCGGTCGAGCTCGCCGACCAGATGATCGAGAGCCAGCAGGTCCGCTCCTGCGTTGCCCAGCAGCTCTTCCGCTTCGCGCTCCAGCGCGTCGAGACGACGGCGGACACGTGCAGCCTCGACCAGATCCAGGAGGCGACCGAGAGCGGCTCCCTGGAGCTCCAGGAGCTCATGCTCTCCATCGTCGGCTCCGACGCCTTCCGCTTCATGCAGGTGCAGGAACAATGAGTACTGTATTTCCAGGGGTTGGCACCCAACCCCTCTCTCGTCGGCTAGGCCTCCTCGATTCACCCGAACTCCCCCGCCCATTGCAGGTGCACCAATGAGCATGTTCGATCAGCACGAGCCCTCGAACGAGAAGACGCGGCTCATCCGCAAGAACCGGATCGGTCGGCGGGCCTTCGCCAAGAGCGTCGGCCTCGGCGCGCTCGCGGTCCCCTTCGTGGCCTCGCTTCGGAGCAGCACCCGCGCTCAGGACGGTGAGATCCCGAAGCGCCTCCTCATCTGGTTCACGCCCAACGGGAGCATTCGGGAGAACTGGAGGCCCTCCGGCGGCGAGCGAGACTTCGCCCTGAGCACGATCCTGCAGGACCTCGAGCCCTTCAAGGACCGGCTCACGATCATCGACGGACTCGACATGCGCTCGTCGCGCTTCGGCCCCGGTGATGGTCACCAGGTCGGCATGGGCCACATGCTCACCGCCACCGACCTGCTCCCCGGCGACACGATGGGTGGCTGCGACTCCTGCGCGCCGGTCAGCTGGGCCGGGGGAATCTCGATCGACCAGAAGATCGCGAACCACATCGGCACCACCACGCCCTTCCGCTCGGTGGAGCTGGGGGCGCGAACGGGCGGCAGCAACGTCTGGACTCGCATGGCCTACGCCGGCTCCGGTGAGCCGATCCCGCCCGAGGACGATCCCTACCGGGCCTTCGAGCGGCTTTTCGCCGACCTGGATACGGATCCGGGGGGCGCCGCCCGCCGGCAGCTGCTCCAGGGCAGCGTGCTCGACGCAGTCCAGGCCGACTTCTCCTCGCTCCAGCGCAAGCTCGGCCGCGAGGACCGGGAGCGACTGCAGACCCACCTCGACGTGATCAGCGACCTCGAGTCGCGCCTCGCCAGCGCCGGCACCATCGGCGCGGCCTGCGAGGCGCCGATGCTGGGTGACCGGATCGACCCGACCCGGGACGAGAACTTCCCGATGACCCTCGACCTCCAGATGGACATCATCACCGCGGCTTTCGCCTGTGACCTGACCCGGGTGGGCTCGCTCCAGTGGACCCGCTCCGTCGGCAACATCGCCTTCCCGTGGATCGGTGTCCCCGACCGACACCATGACCTCAGCCACGAGGGCGACGGCGCCACGGTCGCGCAAGGGAAGATCACCGAGATCAACCGTTGGTATGCTGGCAAGTTCGCCGAGCTCTGCGCCCGCCTCGACTCCATCCCCGAGCCGGGCGGAACCCTGCTCGACAACACCCTCATCGTCTGGGTGAACGAGCTCGGCCGCGGCAACAGCCACTCCCGCAACGACCTGCCCATCGTCATGGCCGGCAGCGCTGGCGGGGCGTTCGACACCGGCCGCTACCTCGAGATGGACCGCTCCCACGCGGACCTGCTCCGGACCATCGGCATGGGCTTCGGCCTCCCGGACGAGCCCTTCGGTCGTCCCGACGTCAACGACGGTCCCATCAGTACGTTGCTGACCTGAGCTGACGACAGGCATCGCGCCGCGCCGTCAGCGCGCTATGCTCGCGCGCGATGAACGCGTGGCGCGCACAGATCACCACCTACGGCGGCATCGGCTTGATCGCCGCGCTGGTGCTGATCCTCGTGCTGGTCCCGCTCTTGCCGCGGGGCGAGCGGGGGAAGCTGAAGCTCCCCAGCCTCTTCTTGGCCGTCCACCTGGGCGTGCTCGGGTGCCGAACGCTGGTCTCCGACGACGCGGTCGCCCAGGAAGCGCTCTACGTCACGTCGATCTTCTTCCTGCTCGCCTCGATCGCCCGGACGACCCACCTCTTCCTGCTCCATTCGCTCATCAAGCGGATGACCAAGGGGCCGCTCCCTCGCATCGTCGGCGACCTCATCCAGGCCATCTTCTTCATGATGGCGATCCTGGTGACGATGAGCGCCGCCGGGGTCGAGCTCAGCTCCATCCTCACGACCTCGGCGTTGCTCACGGCCGTCATCGGTCTCAGCCTGCAGGACACACTGGGCAACCTCTTCGCTGGTCTGGCGATCCAGCTGCAGCAGCCGTTCCGGGTGGGCGACTGGATCCAGTGGAACGACGACGAGACGAAGATCGGCCGCGTGACCGAGATGAACTGGCGCGCTGTCACCGTCGTCACGCTCGAGCACGTGGAGATCACGGTGCCAAACGCGACCCTGGCCAAAGCCGGGCTCAGCAACTTCTCGGCTCCCGCCAAGGAGGCGCGCCGGCAGGTGGTCGTGTGGGCACCACCGAACCGGTCTCCGCGGGAGGTGCAGCGCGCGCTGGTGCTGGCGCTCGACGGAGTGAAGGGCGTGCTCAGCTCGCCCCGAGCCTCGGCCATCACCCTCGAGTTCACCGAGCGTGGTGTCGCGTATTCGCTCCGCTACTTCATTCGCGACTTCGAACGGCGCGACATCATCGCAGGCGAGGTGCGCGACCGCGTCTGGTACGCGCTCGACCGGATGGGCATCCAAATCCCCGCGCCGATGCGAACCGTGCACTTGCACGAGGTCACCGAAGAGACCCTGGAACACGAAGAAGTGCAACGCGTCGAGCACCTCGAAGAGGAGCTCCGCGCGGTCGGTTTCCTCGACGTCCTGCCGAGCGAGTCGCTGCACCGCCTCGCCGAGAAAGTCGAGGAGCGCCGCTACGCGCCGGGCGAGCGGATCATCCGCGAGGGTGACGAGGGTGAAGAGCTCTTCATCGTTCGCCAGGGTCGGGTCCGGGTCGAGGTCGGCGGCCGTCGACGCAAGGAGGTCGCGCGACTCACCACCGGGCAGTTCTTCGGCGAGATGTCGCTGATGACCGGCGCCGAGCGTCGTGCCTCCGTCTCCGCGGTCGACGAGGTGGTGGTGCTCGTGATCGGAAAGTCCGCGCTGGGGCCCGTCCTCTCGGAGGCGCCGGATCTGGCGGAGCGAATCAGCGAGGCTCTCGCCGCGCGGCAGATGGAGCTGGAAGAGGCTGACTCGCGCGAGACGCTGACCGAGATGCCGGTCGAGCAGAGCGGAGTGCTGCTCCAGCGAATCAAGCGATTCTTCTCATTGGGACAGAGCGATGACTGAACCGACCCGCGTCGGCGTGGTGCAGATGACCTCCAACGACGAGGTCGACCGGAACCTGGACATCGCGGAGCGGCTCGTCCGCCAGGGCGCGAAGGACGGGGCGCGCTTGATGGTGCTGCCGGAGTGCTTCGCGCAGCTCGGCCGCGAGGAGGACAAGTTCGCAGTCGCCGAGGCGCTGCCGACCGAAGGCGCCGAGCCGGGTCCGATCCTCGCGCGCTGCATGGGCTGGGCGAAGGAGCTCGAGGTGGAGCTGGTGCTCGGTGGTTTCTGGGAGACGGGCCCGGACGAGCGGCACCCCTACAACGCGTGCCTGCACGTCGACGGCACGGGCGCGCTCCGGGCCGCCTACCGAAAGATCCACCTCTTCGACGTCGACCTCGCGGACGGGACGAAGCTGCTCGAGTCGGAAACCGTCGGCCGCGGCGATCCGAGCCAGGTCGTGGTCACGGACACCGCCTTCGGCAAGCTGGGGCTCAGCGTCTGCTACGACCTCCGCTTTCCGCAGCTCTACTTCCGGATGGTCGACGCAGGCGCCATCGCCCACGCCATTCCGGCGGCCTTCACGCTGCACACCGGCAAGGACCACTGGCACGTGCTGCAGCGGGCCCGCGCGATCGAAACGCAGAGCTACGTGTTGGCCGCCGCGCAGGTGGGCCGGCATCGGCGCGCGGACGGCACCGGCCATCGGGTCTCCTACGGGCACGCGCTCGTGGTCGACCCGTGGGGGACGGTGCTCGCCGAGTGCGGCGAGGGGGAAGGCGTCGCCATCGCGACGGTCGACCCCGCGGTCGTCGAGCGCGTTCGGACACAGCTGCCGAGCCTGCGTCATCGCAGGCTCTGACTCTGGCGAGATGTCCGTGGCACCTTGGCGAACTCGCCATCAGAGCGCCTCGATCAGCGGGAGCAGCCGAACGAGCATCCAGTGTGTGCCCGCGATGCCGGCGCCGTAGGCGAGCCACCGGTCCACGGAGAGCTCGCGTCGGCGGAGCGCGAGGAAGAGGAGACCCGCCGCCAGTACGAAGACCAGCTGGCCGAGCTCCACGCCCACATGGAAGGAGAGGAGCGCGGTCGCGAGGTCGGGCCGCGGAACGCCGGCCTCGAGGAGCACGCCCGCAAAACCGAAGCCGTGCAGGAGACCGAAGACGAACGCGATCGCGATCGGGTGCCGGAGCGACCAGCTGTCCTTCCGGCCGCGCGCCACCTCGAGAGCCAGCACCACGATGCTCAGCGCGATGATGGGTTCCACCGCCGCCGCTGCCGGTCGCAGGACGCCGGTGACCGCGAGCGCGAGCGTGAGCCCGTGGGCCAACGTGAACCCGGTCACCGTCAGCGCCGCGCGCTTCACCGTCGGAACGACCAGCACGAGGAGCATCAGAAAGAGCAGGTGATCCCAACCGAGGAAGATGTGCTCCCAGCCGAGGCTCAGATAGCTCAGCACCGTCTCTCGAGCGCTGGGCTCCTTGGGGATCGCCACGCGCGCGTTGCCCGGTGGCACGGCGAGGGTCGTTCGTCGCCCGCTCGACCAGCGGACCTGCACGACGGCGGTCACCGCCGGTGCCACATCGCCGTAGTCGACGATCAGCGCGCTCGGCCCACCCTCGCAACGCTGGACCAGGTCGTCGCGCTCGCAGCCCTCCAGGGTGAGCGAGGGCTCAGCCTGGCCGGGCGGTGCCCAGGTCCGCACGGTCCACCGATTCGGGTGCGACTCCTCGAGGTGCACCGCGAGGGGTCGCGCGTCGTGGGCGTTCGTGACGCTCGGGATCGTGGCGAGCAGTAGCGCGGCCCAGAGGACGCCTTTCACCGCTCGAGCTCCAGCCGAACCTCGTAGCGATCCACCAGCGCGTCGATGGCGGCGTCGCCAGTCACCTCGTCGAGCTCGTCGCGTACCTCGGCTTCGATCTGGCCGCGAACCTCCTCGAACGAAGGCATCTCACCGGGCTGCTCCGCCTCCACTCGCACGAGGTGCGCGCCGAAGCTCGAACGGAGTGGTCCCTGCCAGCCCGACTCGACGGGCAGCTCGAAGATGGCGGCCGCGAGCGCTGGGCCGACGTGACTGGCGAGGGTGCGCTCGCTGATCGCGTCGAACGAGCCACCGGGCGCGAAGAGGTCGCCGACGGGAGAGTCGCCGGACTGCGCCGCCCGAGCTCGGGTCATGGCCGCGGCATACGAAGCCTCCGAGCGATCCTCCGGCTCGAAGAAGACCAGCGCGATGGTCCGGGTCGCGGGGAGTCGCCAGCGCTCGGACTCTTCCTCGAAGCGTTCGCGGAGGGAGTCGTCGTCGAGCGGCAGGTCTGCGCCGGCCAACCCTCGGGTCATCAGCTCCATGCTCTGCCCGAGCCGCCGACGAACGACGTAGTCCTCGCGGTCCAAGCCCACCCGCAACGCCTCTCGGTAGAGCGCCTCTTCTCTCACGTAGGAAGCGATGAGCGCTCGGCGCTCCGCCTCGCTCATCCCCTCCAGCGCGGCCTCCGCCTCTCCGTCCCGGTAGCGGCCCTGTCGCGCCTGGACCATCCGCAGCAGCCCGGCGCGGTCGACGACGATCACGTCGGGCGGGGGCTCGTCGTCACCCACGGTTCGCTGGAGTGCGACGATCGCCACCGCCCCGACCAGGAAGTGGAGCAAGGGCTCGCGTAGCAACGAACGCATCAGGGCGTGGCAGCCTGTTGGAGCTCGCCGGTGACCCAGTCGGGCGGCGTGTACCAGATCGGCGAGCTCCACGCGCGCTCGCGGATGGCCGGCTGGACGACGTCCTGCGCGCAGCAGGGGTCGTCGCTGCCGGCTTCGCAGCGCACGCCGAAGCACCGTGGGGCGTGGAGACCGAGTCGGCGGTCACAGCAAGCGGTGTCGATCGGCGTCGGTGAGTCCGAACTGCAGTCGAAGCCCTCCTCGACGCAGACACGCGTGGTCCAACGGCAGGTGGGGACCTCGACGGCGCGGACGTAGTAGAAGGCTGGCCGGGTCGGGTCGAAGTCCTGGTCCTCCCAACGCGCGCACATCGAGTGCGAACCCTGCGTGCCGACGGCACAGTCGTGCGGGTTCAGGGCGCCGCGCTCTCGGTCGCCCGCGAGCAGGTGGGTGGTGACCTGAAGCACGTCGTGCTCGTCGAGCCAGCCCTTCACGATCTCCAGGTGCTGTAGCGGTGCGCCCGGGTGCGCGTCGGTTCCGGGGTCGTGGACTGCGGAGCTGACGAAGGTGGGGTGCGCGACGCCCTCGGGCCGCTCGGGGAGGGTCCCGCCCATCGGCACGCCGCGGTCGTAGCCGGTGCGCGCCCGCTCGGTCGCGTCACCATGACACCAGCCCTCGAAGTCGTCCCAGCCTCCGAAGAGCCGAACGGGGATTCGCGGTCCGGAGGTCGCGAAGGTCTCCTTCGCCTCGAGCGCTCGGAAGATCGCCTCGCGAGCGTTCTCCTCTGCCCACACGCCGGTGAGACCACCGGGCCCGAAATAGATCCGGTCGGGAAGTGGGCCCCCACCCGACTCGCCGGCACCGCCGCCCCCGAGGAAGAGCGCCTCGTGGACCTGGCCGGCGAGGCCGAGGTGATTGTCGGTGCTCGCGATGAGCCCGTAGGCGAAGGGGTTCATGCCGCTGGTGCGCTGGCGGACCATACCCCGGCCGAAGGCGTCGCGGACGAAGTCGCGCTCGCTGAGCTCGTCCGGGCTGTCGGTCTTCGCGGAGCGGAGGTTGTTGTAGGGAGTGATCTCGAAGTCGCAGAGCTCGTCACTCGACGACGCACCGGGGAGGCACTCGCTCGCGCCCTTGTGTTGATAGATCTCGAAGAGGCGCTCGAGCTCGGAGCGCCGCGCGTCGTCCCGTGGGGTGTAGGGGTCGCTGCTCCCCGGCGGGGTCTCCGCGAACATCAGACCCGACGAGAGGTTCGAGTTGTGGGGAATCACCAGGACGTCGCAGCCGTCATCACTGGAGAGGCACTCCTCGTCGAGCCGTTCCCAGAAGACGCGGAGGTCCTGGGTGTGGAAGTAGTCGACCGGCCGGTCGGGCACGATGCCGTTCCGGAAGATGACGTTCCGGTGCATGTTCGCGACGTTGCCGAGTACCCCCGTGAACGGGTTCGCGGTGTACTCGTAGCCGACGAAGGTCGTGAAGCGACAGGCGGACGTGCGGTCCAGGTTCCGCTCAGCGGCGTTTCGGGTGTCGATCCACAGGTCTCGGTAGTATTCGTCGCAATCGACGCCGTTGGTGCCGCACGCCATGTGCCGGTTCAGGCGGCGCCCGCGCTGTGCCGTCTGCATGTTGAGCAGACCGAAGGCCCAGCTGCCGCCACCGCGGAACATCTTGCACCCGCGTCGATCGTAGGCGTTCGAGTCCGGGTCGGCGCAGGCGCCGACGAAGCCCATGAACTCCGCGTGGTCGGTGACCGCGGCGAAGTCCAAAGGACGATCGATCTGCGCCGTCCGGGTCGGGCGGCCGCTTTCGTCGAGCGGTCCGACCTCGATCGCCTCTCCGCGGGCGAAGCGATAGGCGTCGTCCGGT
Source organism: uncultured Sandaracinus sp. (assembly GCA_964462035.1). Classification (GTDB taxonomy): domain Bacteria; phylum Myxococcota_A; class Polyangia; order Polyangiales; family Houyiibacteriaceae; genus UBA1660. The sequence goes on along the minus strand of CAYXAP010000001.1, from coordinate 255,309 downwards.
GACGCTCGATTGCCCTGGAGGTTGGCGTCGAGTGAGTAGCGCGTGTGGACGTGCAGCTCACCGAAGAGGGCGCGCCGTTCGGGGGTGTGCTCTCGGCACCGACCGAAGGTCTCGCGGTGGCCTCTCCGATCGAGGTGGGTGTGGCGTGGCTCGGCGAGGTCCTGCCGTTCGGATCCGAACACACCGCAGCTCGCCAACGAGAGCAGGAGCGCCCCGACACGGAGGACTGTCGACATGGTCGATGGATACCACCGGTCGGTCGTGGGAGGCACCCTTGGGCACGTCGTCGGTCCCGCCGTGAACGTGAAGAAGTGTGGTGTGGGCCCAGCCCTCCGCCCACCCGCCCCGACTTCGGCTACGCTCCGGCCCGATGGGACTGCGCGTGCTCCGGATCGTGGGCTTCCTCGAGGGGCTCTCATTCCTGCTCCTCCTCTTCGTGGCGATGCCGCTGAAGTACGTCTGGGAGCAGCCGATGGCCGTGCGCTACACCGGCATCGTGCACGGGGCGCTCTTCGTGCTCCTGGTCTCGCTGATCCTCCAGGTGGGCCCGGCGCGGGGGTGGCCGTGGAAGCGCTGCGTGCTCGGAATCGCCGCAGCGTTCCTGCCCTTCGGCCCCTTCGTCTTCGACGCCTCGATCCGTAGGGAGATCGCGGCGGCCGAGTCCTGACGCTCAGCTGATCCGGAGGCGCGCGGCGAGCACATAGCCCTGGTCGCGACGCTCGAGCAGCTCACCGAGGAGCTGCTTCCGTAGCGTCCAGATCGCGGTGTGGACCCTTTTCTTGCGTGACGTCGCTGGGACGTGCTCGTCCGGCCACCCCGCGTCGAAGAGTGCATCGGCGTCGAGCGTCCGGCCGCCAGGGTGAGCCTCCGTCAGCGCACGCAGCACGCCCCAGAGCGACGGCCGACGCGCGAGAGTGAGCGTGGTACCGCCGAGGCTGACGGAGCGGGGACCGGCGTCCAGGTAGAGGGTGTGGGTCGATCCGTCCCGTGCCATCGTCTCCGCGCGCTCGCGGAGCGACGGAATCTGCAACCGGACGGCGTCCGTCGAGAGCGCGATGGCCCCATGGGCGACGGCAGCCGCGAAGGCGAGCGTGGGCTCCCGCCCATCTTCCGCAGCGGCGTGCGCTCGTGCGGCTTCGCGCCGGGCTTCGTCTTCGTGGCCGGCCTCCCGCAACGCTTCGGCGAGCCGCGTACCGAGGTAGACCGCGCCTGCGTCGTCGCCATGGTCGGCGAGGGCGATCTTGGCCGCGCGGAAGCTGGCGATCGCCGCGCCGGCGCGCCCCTCCGCGAGAGCCGCGTTCCCCGCGAGGACGTCGGCCGCGGCGCGCGCCCGGGGCAGCGGCGCCCGCTCGGCGCGCTCCGCCACTCGTCGGGCCAGCCGGAGCGCGTCGGCGGGGCGGCCGGCCTCGAGCGCGATGAGGCCCGCCTGGGCGTCGATGTTCGTGGCGATGTCCGCGGGCGGATCGGCATGGACCGAGCGCGCCTGCGCGAGCGCGAGCTCGGCCTCCGCGAGCTCGCCCTGCCACGCGAGGAGGTGCGCGCGATAGACGAGCGCGTAGGCGCGGTCCGAGTCGTCGGCGTCGAGCTCCGGGGCGTCGTCGAGTAGCGCCAGCGCGCTTTCGTGCTCACCGCGACCGATCCATGTCCGGACGAGGGCTAGGGTGCTCGCTGGGAGCAGGTCCGGCGCATGCTCCCGAGCGAGCGCCCGGGCCTCCTCGTAGAGCCCGATGATGGCGTCACGCTCGAGGCGACCGAGAAGGAGCGCCTCGAGCGCCAGCGCGGCTCGGATCCTCTCGCGCGGTGTGGCTCCTTCTCGCACCACACCCAGGTCGGCGAGGAGCGTGCGCAGGAGCCGACTCGCGCCCGCGGGGTCGCATCGCCTTTGCTCTCTCGCCCGCTCGGCGAGAGCCAGCGTCGCACGGGCGTGCTCGGCGTGGCCGCTCGCCGACATCAGCGGCGCGACCAGCGCGGGCGCCACCACCCCGTGGCTCGGGCAGACGAGGCCGCGTGCGTGGAGTGCGTCCAATGTGTCCCGCGCCCCCTCGGCGACGAGGTGCGCCCGGATCGTCGGCGCACGGGCGCGGGCGCAGGCACCGAGGAAGGCGCGCGCCTCGTCGGTCAGATCCGCCGTCGCCCGCCCGAGTGCGTCGGTCACGCCGTCGAGTCGGCCCGCGCGGGCTGCGTGCACCGTCGCGCGAGCACCGCGGAGCCGCGCCTCGGCGGCGAGCTCGAGGAGGGCCCTGGGCCACCCGCCGCCGAGGGCGAGCAGCTCGGCATGCTCCTCGCTCGTCACCGACGCGCCGAGTCGGTCGAGCTCCGTTCGGAGCAGCATGGATGCGGTCGCGCCGTCGAGTGGGGCGACCAACCGGTGACATGCGCTCTCGATCGTCAGCGCGCGATGGGAAGAGACGATGAAGCGAGGCCCGAGCGTCAGTAGCGGCGCGAGCACTCGCTCGACGGAACCCGGGGCGCGCACGTCGTCCAGCCAGATCCAGTCGCGGCGTCCGCGGAGCGCCGTCGTGAGCCGTCCCTCCAGCCGGAGCCGCTCGCGGATCGCGGCGCGCACCTCCCGTGGGCTCTCGGCCCGCGAGAGATCGACCCGCACCGCCGCTCCGCCCAGCTCGGTCCCTACCGCGTGGCTGGTGCCCATCCCAGGCAGCCCGTGGACGACCACGAGAGGCCACCGGTCGAGGGCATCGCGCAATGGCGCCATGACTCGGATCTACCCGATCGAGCGCGGCTCGTGGAACGCTCCGGGAACTTTGAGCGGGCTTTGAGCGCTCGCTCGCACTCGTTCGGCGACGGTCGGGACACCATGCGACGTCTCGCTCCGACGATTCTCCTCCTGTGGCTCGCGAGCTGCGGTGACGACACCCCGATCCCCACCGACGGTGGCCCTGGCGACCTGGGCCAACCAGCAGCGGACTCGGGTCCGGATGGTGGTCCGGCGCTCCCCGAGGTGGTGTGGGAGCCCTGTCCGGAGGGCTTCCAGACGGACTGCGCGACCCTGCAGATGCCGCTCGACCACACCGACCCGAGCAGTCCCACCATCGACGTCTTCATCAGCCGACGGACCACCGGTGGCCTTCGCCAGCTCTGGCTCCTGCAGGGCGGTCCGGGTGCCTCCGCAGCGGATCTGCTCCCCTTCACCGATCTCTTCCCGATGCTGGACCCGACCCTCGAGGTCTACACGATCGAGCACCGAGGCGTCGGCCGCTCCACGCGGCTGACCTGCGCGCAGGAGGACCCGAGCTCGGAGGGCGGCGTGGCGATCACGGACGCTGAATGGCCGGACTGCATCGCCGACCTGGAGGCGCAGTGGGGTGACGACCTGCAGCACTTCGACACGCAGCAGGCGGCGCACGATCTCGCGCTGGCGATCGAGGCGACGCGTGGGCCGGACCAGGACGTCTTCGTGTGGGGCGGGTCCTATGGCTCCTACTGGGCCAATCGCTACGCCGTGCTCCATCCCGATCAGCCCGCGGGGGTGATGCTCGACGCGCCCGTGCAGCCCGGCACCGAGCTCGATGCCTTCAGCACCCAGTTCGATCCGGTCGGCCGCATCGTCTTCGAGGAGCTCTGCCCCGCCGCCGAGGTCTGTGCGGAGAAGCTCGGCGACGACCCGCTCGCCTTCGTCGCGAACGTGCTTTCCCGTATCGACGACGGACACTGTGGGGAGCTCGGCTACACGGCACTCGATCTGAGCAACGCCTTCGGTCTGATGCTCATGAACTGGGCTCTCCGCGACTGGATCCCGGCGTTCGTCTATCGGCTCGATCGTTGCGACGCAGCGGACCGCGCGGCCATCGAGCACTTCGTGGGGCTGGTCTTCGGGAGCGACGAGCTCACGGAGATCCCGAACGCCTCGCTGCTCCTGCAGTCCAACGTGATCCTCGGTGAGCTATGGCCCGAGGGTGGCGCCGACGGAGACGCGGTGGCGGCGGAGCTCGAGGGCGCGCTCTTCCGACAGGACGGCATCCCGCACCTCTATGCGATTCAGGATCGCTGGCCCGCGTACGAGCCCGAGCCGGAGGTGTCGGCGTACGCGCCGCCGTCGGTGCCGATGCTGGCGATGGCCGGCGAGCTCGACCCGGCGACACCCCCCGACGAGTACGCGGCAGGGTACGCCGCGAACCTGACCGGGCCGAGTCAGAGCGTCGTCGAGATTCCATGGGGCACGCACTCGGTAATCACCAGCGGGCCGATCCCGGGAGCCCTGCCCTGCCCAATGCAGCTCTTCGTCCAGTTCGTCCGCGAACCGAGCGGCGAGCTCGACACGAGCTGCCTCGACGAGATCGTCGCGCCCAGCTTCGCGCAGGACGCGTCGACCACGATGACCTACTGGGGCACCCCGGACCTCTACGAGAACCCGTGAGTCAGCCGTGGACGCCGAGGATGTGGAGATGGGTGGCCGTTCGCTGCACGACGCGGACGGTCCCCTCTTCACCGGTGAGCCGGAGCAGGACGCGGATGCTCGAGCGGGTCAACGCCTCGTACACGGGGTCGTCGAAGTAGGGGAAGGCCTCGTAGCAGACCAGCGTCCCTTCGGCGTGCTTCTCCACGCGCACTCTCGAACCGCCCCGGCGAATGAGCTTCCAGAGCACCGGAATCCGTCGGAGCACGAAGCCCGCGCTCGCCAAGCTGAGCAGGGCGGTGAAGAAGCTGTGGACGCCCATCTCGACCGACTCTTCGAGGAGCGTCTCGAAGCGCGCGAGCTCCCCGCGCGCGACCACCGAACGGAGCGCCCCGAGCATCTCCTGCAGGTGCTCCTCGGGGACCCACTGGCTCGCGAGCGTGTCTTCGTAGGTCGCGCGGACCTCCGGCGTGAGCGCGGCCATGAACTCCGGCTCGCGGTCGGCGTATCGCTCGCGCAAGAGCTTGCGCGCGATGACGAAGAACGAGCCCTTCACTTCGTGAGCCACTGAAGGGTGCATGACACGTTTCGCTCGCTCTGCACTCGAAACGCACGAGCGCCGGCGGGCTCGAGCCCGCCGGCGCTTGCGTACCGGGAGGGAATCAGCGGTCAGTGGCGGCCACGGCCCTCGCGCTTGCTCGCCGCGATGGCGCGACCGGGGGCATCGCCACCGCGGGACTCGGCGCGCTCCGCTCGCTCGGCGGCACGCTCGGTGCGAGCCTCGGCGCTGCCTCGGCTGCCCGGCTCACCACGCTCCGCCCGTCGGGCGGCGGCCGCTGCGTGAGCCGCACGGGCTCGGGCGTGACCGTTGCTGGCGTGCTCGTTCGCTCGCTCCTCGGCCCGGTCGAGACCGGTCGCATGGCCCGGGCCACGCTCGGCCTTCTCGTCTTCGGTGGCCTCTTCGACCTCTTCGGTCTCCTCGACCTCATCGGTGGCGGTGCTCATCGCCTCCATGAGCTCGTTGGACTCCGCGAGCTCGAGGTGCTCCTCGGGGATGAGGCTCTCGAGGGCCTCCGCGGACACGGTCGGCGTGGAGCTGACGATGGGGGTGGTGTCCATGGGGCTCATGGGCGCGTTCTGGAGCGCGACCACGCCACCGGTGCCGACGGCGGCCGAGAGCGAGAGGACCTTGACGAGGTTCGGGACGTTGCTGAGTAGGGTCGTGATGGACATGGCGTTTCTCCTGTTCGAGCCAGCCACCTCGCCGGCTCATGAGGAGAGACGCCCCGATTCCTAAGGAACCCTTAAGCCATCGAAAGAATCGCCAACGACCTCCATGAGAGTAGCAATTTCAGGCACTTGGCTCAGTCGCGGCAGCAGAGTACGCCGTTTTCGTTCGCCGCCGAGTCGCTCGTGACCGTCCCCAGCTCGTTGCTGGAGCTCGGGCACGTCAGGCCGACGCCAATAGCGCCGCACTGGTCTCCGGATGCGGCGTCCAGCGGTGCGCAAGAAGCTGGCGCGGGCGTGTCGACGATCACCTGACACCCGTAGATGTCGTTCGTGCCGGTCGCCGTGCAGTTAGTCCCGTTGCCACCCTGAGCGGCGGCATAGAAGTGGTCTCGCGGCTCGGGCCGCAGGCCATTCGCGACCCCGCCGCACCCACTGCTCGACGCAGCGACATCCGCGCTGTCGTCGCAGACATGCCAGCCTTCGGCGCAGAGATCGGCCGCGGAGCAGGCGCCGAGGGCCGGCTGGGTCACTCGGTCGTCGCCGGTGTTCCGGTTGCAGCTCACGCTGCCGGGCAGGCCCGCGATGCCCCAACCGCCACCGCACGCGGCGATGTTCGGGTGTGCGGCTTCGTCGGGGAAGGCCTCGCGCGTACCATCGGCGCAACCGCCATCGAGGCCCAAGCGGAGCTCGGGCGTGCCGCAGCGAAGCGAGAGGCTGCGAAGGTTGGTGAGCACGTAGCCATTGATGCCCATGCCGATGTCGCCGGACGGGCAAGCGATCGTTCCGAAGCTCCCGCCGCGCAGACCGATGGTCTGGGTGGAGGTCTGCAGCGGATCGAGCTCGATCGACCACGAGCCGGGCGACCCCACGATGCGAAGGCCGGTGCAGCGCATCCGCATCCCATCGACGTACATGTCGCCGTTGTAATAGAGGTCGACGGACTGGACGAACTGGCCGTCGGGGCAGTGGAAGGGCGTGAACGAGGTGCTCGCGCCGCTCTGCAGATCGGCCAGGTGGGTGGTGAGCGTGGAGTCGAGGTTGACGATGTAGGAGTCGTCACCGGTCTGCTGGACCCCGATGGGCTCGCAGAGCGCGGAGATCTGGCGAATGGGCGCGTCGGTGGTGTCGATGCGGAGGTAGTAGCCGCTGACCGCGTAGCCCGGCTCACATTGCTCGGGGAAGCCGTCGGTGTCGGAGGTGGACAGGTCCATCCAGGCACCCGAGGGGCAAGTCTGGTTCGCCACACCGTCGCAGTCGTCGTCGACTCGGGCCAGCTCACAGCCGTCGGTCGCGCCTGGATTCACTGACGGAGCGCCGTCGTTGCAGTCGGTCTTCGGGAACCCACCCGTGCAGCTGGCGCCGGGTGCCGCATAACCGTCGGCGTCGAAGTCCTCGTCGAGGTTGGAGCCGCCGCCGCCACAGTCGTCGTCCAGTCGGTTGCAGATCTCCGGCGCGCCCGGGTAGGCCTCGGCGCGGGTGTCGTCGCAGTCGGTCTTCGGGAACCCACCGACGGCGCTGCAGCTGGAGCTGTTGGGCGAGAAGCCATCGTCGTCCTCGTCCTCGCTGACATCGTCGCCGCCACCAGAGCTGCAGTCGTCGTCGATGCGGTTGCAGATCTCGGTCGCGCCCGGATAGACGGTGTCGGCGTCGTCGTCGCAATCGTCGCCGCCGCAGGCCATCGAGGCGAAGCCGTCGCCGTCCTCGTCTTCGCCGGGGCCGTCCAGCATGCCATCGCAGTCGTTGTCCACGCCATCGCAGATATCGGCGGCGAGCGGGTTGATGTCGCCGTCCGTGTCGTCGCAGTCGCCCGCGCGAGTGACGTGGCCGGCCACCAGCTCGCAGCTGTCGATGGGGGTCATCGAGGGCTGGCCGTAGGTGTCGCCATCGGCGTCGCGATACCAGGAGACCGGCGCAGTGTCCTCGTCCATCGTGCCGTCGCAATCGTTGTCCAGGCCGTCGCAGACCTCCGGCGCGCTCGGGTTCGACGCGGCCGAGCTGTCGTCGCAGTCGGTGCGCATCGCGGCGAAGCCCGTCGGCTGCTCGCACGCCATCATGATCTCGGCGTCGCCCGCCATCGACGCGAAGCCATCACCGTCCGAATCCTCGTACCAGGTGGAGAGCACGCCCTCGTCGATGTCTCCGTCACAGTCGTTGTCGGCTCCGTCGCAGGCCTCGACGGCGGTGCCGGAGACGTCCGGCCGGCTGTCGTCACAGTCCGTGCCGCACAGGAGCGTGCCGCTGGAGTCCTCGTTGCAGCACGCCGCGTCCACCACGCCGTCGCCGTCCATGTCGGTGTCACCGACGGTCATCGGGTCGCAGTCTTCGTCGTGCCCTTCCGCGTCGCAGATCTCCGTGTTGCCGGGGTAGCGGGTGTCGTCCGAGTCGTCGCAGTCGTCGCCGCCACAGTCCATGGAGTCGACGCCGTCACCGTCCGCGTCACCGCTGACAGAGCAGTCGGTCTCGCAACTCTGCGCGTCCTCGTCGCACATCTGCCCTTCCATGCACGGTGGAGGCTGCTGGACGCAGCCGCGCGCATCGGCACCGGCTGCCGCCGGCGCGCAGACCTCTTCGCCGTTGCAGAAGACCAGGTCGTCGCACTGGTTGTCGGTCGCGCAGATGAACGCCGCGTCGGGCTCGCCCATCATCGCGTCGTCGCCGCACGCGACCAAGACGGTCGCCATCACCAAGACCGCTCGGGCCCGCCCCCACGAAAAGCTCATGGCGCGAGGCTACCCGCCGACCGGATCCCCGCAAGCCCCCGAACGGGGTCTACGCTCGGCCGATCGCCTCGCTCGTACTCACCGGTTCAGCCGAGTCGTGTTCGCTCAGGCGGCGTCCGCGACGCGCTCGCCCGCGGCGGCGAGATAGGCGGCACGCACGTCGAAGGGACCGCCGCCGAGTGACTCGAGGTGGTCGTAGAGGAAAGCCAGCATGATGCCGAGCCCCAGGAAGTTGGGGTGGAGGGTGTCGCCGGCTTCGCGACACGCGACGAAGGCTTCGTGGAAGCTGCCGACGAACGCCTTCATCTCGAAGCGAACGGCTCGCTGGTCGCCGCCACCGAACTGCTCGCGGAAGGTCTGCTCGGCGCTCCCGAGCCCGAGTGACTCGAGGGCCGCGACGAAGCGTCGGTCGTCCTCCCGATAGAAGCCCTCGTACATGCCGCGGACCCCTGCTCGAAAGTCGTCGGCCCAGTCCACGGTGAGCCGGCCGGGATCGAACACGTAGCCGTCGCCGCGCTTGGCGAAGCGGTGGTGTCGCAGATCGATGAGGGCCGGACCGGGAGTCAGCACTTGATGGAAGTAGAGTCGGAGCAGGGCTTCGCCGCGAGCGCTCGGATCATCGACGGGATCGCTCTCGTCGGCATCCACGACGCCGATGTGGACCCCCAGGGTCGCGGCCCTCAGCGAGGCTGCGCGATGGCTCAGCGCGTCGGAGTAGGCTCGCTCGTCACGGTAGCGGGCCGCGATCCCGCGGCCCTGGCGCCAGAGCTCACGGGCCGGCAGGACCTCGAAGAAGGCCGGCGAGACCATGTCTCGGAGCTGGGCGAGGTCGGTTCCGTCGAGCAAACGTCTGAGCATCGGTCGGGGCCTAGGGCGGGTTCGAACCGTCCGACAGGGGTGTACCCGATCAACCCCGCTGCAGGGAGCGATCTTCCATGATCGGTGGGAAGGTTCGCGCGAACCGACCGTAGGTTCGGGCTCCACGGGTAGAGGTGGTACAAGGCGCCCGTGAAGACCGGCTTTCACAGCTTTCACACCCCAGGAGAAACGATGAAGATTCTACGAGCACTGACGATGACCGCACTCCTTCTCCCCCTCGCCGCCTGTGGCGCGAGCGAAGAGGAGGAGGCGGAGGCCCAGGCCGAGGCGGAAGCCCTCGCCGAGAGCCTCGGAAACGCCCTCGACGAAGCGGCCGACGAAGCCGCCGAGGAGGCCGAGGCCGCCGAGGAAGAGGCCGAAGAAGAGGCTCCGGCCGCCGCTGCGGCCGAAGGCGACGGCAGCACCTGCGAGCAGGCCTACGCCGGCATCATGCAGATGGTCGCCGCGATGAAGAAGCAGCTCGGCGGTGGCACCGGCGAGGTCGAAGAGGACGAGGCCAAGCGCGCCGAGTTCATGGAGAAGTGCAACGGTCTCCCGCCCGAGGTGCAGCAGTGCCTGGTGATGAGCTACGCCGTCGAGCACCAGGAGGAGTGCGAGCAGTACCGCGACCAGCTCCAGTCGGTCCGCGGCAGCTGAGCCACGCCCACGAACGACGGGCTCCATCGCATTCGCGGTGGGGCCCGTTTCCTTTCCGTCCTCAGGGCAGTGTCGCGGCGGCCTCGGCGGGCGAGCGCCGGTCGGCGTCCACCAGCCGGTTGAGCTCGCGCATGACTGGGGCGTCGATGGCGCCGCAGACCCGCGCCTTCAGCGCCGCGACCAACGTCGGGCGCTCGGTGTTCAGGCCGGGTCGGGCCAGGAGCACGGCATCGTAGGGCGGGATCACGCCCTCCGGATCGTCGAGCACCGCGAACCCGTGTGCCGCGATGCGGCCGTCGGTGGAGTACGCCCCGATCACGTCGACGTCGCCCCGCGCGAGCGCCTCGTACATCAGCGAGGGATCCATCGCGCGCTCCTCGGCGAAGCGGAGCCCGTAGGCCTCCTCGAGGGCCCGCCACTCCGGGCGTTCGAAGAGCTCGTAGTCGCCTCCGACCACCAGCTCGGGGGCCCGAGTCGCCAGCGCATCGATGGACCCGAGGCTCTCATCGCCGCGCATCACGAGCGCGTAGGTATTCTCGAAGCCGAGCTCGCAGAGCAGATCGATGCCCTTCTCCTCCCGAAGCCATGCTTCGGTACCCGCGAGGACCTCGGCCCGGTTCACACCCTCGGTCGCCCGCTCCATGACGGTCGCCCAGAGCGTGCCGGAGTAGTCCACGTAGAGATCGATCGCGCCATCGGCCAATGCGTCGAAGGCCACCGTCGAGCCGAGCGACGAGACGACCTCGGCGTCCGCCCCCGCGTCGCGGGCCGTCTCCTCGAGGATCGCGGCGAGCACGTACTGCTCGGTGAAGGTCTTGGCGCCGATGCGGAGGGGCGCGTCGGCTTCACTCGTGAAGAGTGGAGCGCTCGCCACCAGCCCGATGGCACCGACCAGCCCGAGCGGCACCCAAACGCGTGCACGGCTTCCCCCCGGTCGCGCGCCACCCTCCGAGAGTCGGAGCAGACCGTCGAGTACCAGCGCGAGCACCGCAGCGGCGACACATCCCATCAGCACGTAGCCGTGGTTGCGTGTCTGGAGCCCGGAGAAGATCAGGTTCCCGAGGCTGGGCGCACCGACCGGCGTGGAGAGCGTGGCCATGCCGACGGTCCACACGGTGGCGGTCCGGACCCCGGCCATGATGACCGGCAGCGCGAGCGGGAGCTCGACCCGCCGCAGCCTCTGTCGGTCGGTCATGCCCACGCCGCGGGCTGCGCGCACCGCCCGTGGGTCGACCCCCTCGAGACCGGCGAGGGCGTTCTGCACGATCGGCAGGAGCCCGTAGAGGACCAGCGCGAGGAAGGCGGGGAGGGGACCGATGCTCGGCAGGAGCAGCGAAGCCAGGAGCGGCACCATGATCGCGAGGAGCGCCAGAGCAGGGATGGTCTGGATGACGCTGGCGAGCGCGATGACCGCTCTCCCGACGCGAGGCCGCCGATGGGCGAGCACGCCGAGCGGGAGACCGATGCCGACCGCCACCACCAGGGCCGATAGCGCCAGCCGGGCGTGGGCGGCGAGCAGCGTGGGGAGCTGGGACCACGCGTCGCTCACTCGCTCACCTCGAAGCGGGCGGCGGCGGCGCGACCGACTTCCACGAACGCTCGCACGGGGTCCGTGGCCGGCTGCGCGAGGAGCTGCGCGGGGGTCGCCACCTGTTGGAGCACCCCGTCGTGGAGCACCGCGATCCGGTCCCCCAGCCGAAGCGCTTCGGCGAGGTCGTGGGTCACGAAGAGCCCGGTGAACGATCCCTTCCGCTCCTCGATCAGCCGCTGCAGCCGGTCACGGGTGGGCGGATCGACCGCACCGAAGGGCTCGTCGAAGAGCATCACCGGCGGCTCGGCGGCGAGCGCCCGGGCCACCCCGACGCGCTGGCGCTGGCCACCGCTGAGCGCGCTCGGGAGCACGTCGGCGAGCGCCGGGTCGAGCGCCATCGCCTCGAGGAGCTCGGCGACCCGGGTCGCGATCCGGTCGGGGTCCCAGCCGAGCAGCTCACAGGTGATGCCCACGTTCCGGCCCACGCTCAGGTGCGGGAAGAGACCCACGCCTTGGAAGACGTAGCCGATGGTCCGGCGGAGATCGGCGGGGTCGCGCTCGCGGATGTCTCGGCCGCCGATCCGGACCTCGCCGGCGTCCGGCTCGAGGAGTCGGTTCACCAGCTCGAGGGTCGTGGTCTTGCCCGAACCGGACCCCCCGACCAGCGCCAGCAGCTCGCCCTCGGCCACCTGAAGATCGAGCTGGCGGACGGCCACCCGGTCGCCTCGCTTCTTGGTCACGCCGTCGAGCTCGATCACCGGGCGATGGTGGCACGGCCATCGGCGGATGGCTCCGTGAGGAACCCATTTGCCGCCGCCCGAGGCGAGCGCTAATTGCGCCCCCATGCGGATCTTCCTCTTCATCGCCCTCCTCTCGTCCCTCGCCTGCAACGGCGGCAACGACGTGGCCGAGAGCCCGGCCACGGACGAAGCGGCCGGCGAGACTGCGGAGGGCGAGCACGAAGCGCCCCACGCCGACGAGGCGGACCACGAGGCCCACGCCGAGGCGGCCGAGGGGACGGAACCCGCTGGTGACGGGCCGACGAGCTACGGCGACCCGCTCACAGACCGTGAGCTGGTCTCGCTGGCCACCATCGCTGGAGACCCGAGCACGTACGCGGGGCAGACGGTGAAGACCGAGGGCGAGATCGCCGCCGTGTGTCAGCGGATGGGCTGCTGGATGGAGATGCGCGCCGACGGCGTCGAGCCCATCCGCGTGCCGATGGCGGGACACTCGTTCTTCCTGCCCAAGGACGTCTCCGGCCGGCACGCCACCATCGAAGGCGAGGTCGCCGTGCGCGAGCTCTCCGACGACGAGCGCGAGCACCTCGAGAGCGAGGGGGCGCTGGCGACCGCGCAGACCCTTCAGATCTCCGCGACCGGCGTCGTCATCAACTGACGCTTTCGCCCTACCCCCTCGATCGGTGACCCAGGTTACCGGAAATCAAGGCTTGCAAAGGCGTGCACGGATCCGCTAACTGCGGAACTCGTGATCGTCCATCCGAAGGCCAGCTGGCTCCGAACTCTGGTCTACCTCCGAGGTAGCGCCCTGACGCGGATCTGGCCGCGCCTGCTGGCGGTGACGCTCGTCGCCACCTTGGTCACCTACCTGCACGAGACCTATGGGCTCCTGCACACCGACCTGACGGTCACGCCCTTCTCGCTGATCGGCCTCGCCCTCGGCATCTTCCTCGGCTTCCGGAACAACACCAGCTACGACCGCTTCTGGGAGGGTCGCAAGCTCTGGGGCCGAGTGGTGAACGCGAGCCGCACGCTGACCCGACAGATCCTCACCCTGGTGGGCCCGCCCCTGCGCGACGACCGACCGATGGAAGAGGGGGAGGCAGAGGCGATCGCCGACTTCCACCGCGAGGCGGTGTATCGGGTCATCGCGTACGTGCACGCGCTGCGCTTGCATCTTCGCGGCCAGGACCGGCTACAGGAGATCGACGAGTTCCTCTCGGACGACGAGATCGCGAAGCTCGTCCCCGAGCTCAATCGACCGATCGCGCTCCTGCAGACCATGGGCGAGCGCTTTCGCGAGGCCTGGGAGAAGGGCTGGACCCATCCCATCCACGTCGAGGTGCTCGAGCTCTCGCTCACCGAGCTCGCTGGCGTGCAGGGCGGTTGCGAGCGCATCAAGGCCACGCCGATCCCGTTCAGCTACAACCTGCTGCTGCACCGGATCGTCTTCGTCTACTGCTTCACGCTGCCCTTCGGTCTCGTGAACCACGTGCACGAGTTCGTGCCGGTGGTCGTCGCGCTCGTCTCCTACGCCTTCTTCGGGCTGGACGCGGTCGGTGACGAGATCGAAGACCCCTTCGGCGAGGACGCCAACGACCTGCCGCTCGGCGCCATCACGCGCATGATCGAGGTCAACCTCCGGCAGCGCCTCGGCGAGGAGAACCTCCCGCCGCTCGCGCAGCCGGTCGACCACGTCCTCACCTGATCGCTCCGGCCGAGCGACTCAGCGGCTGGCGGCTCCTTCCGTGACGTTCCCAGGGTCGCTGCGCGCCGAGAAGGTTTCGCGCACGACCCATTCGAATTTCTCCAAGAGCGAGCGTCGTAACGACTCCAATCGCGCTCCATAGGCGGGGCGACTTCGAAAGAAGCAGATTGGAGAACCAAGAGATGCTTGTCAGAACCCTTTGCCTGCTCTCGATCGTCGCCCTCGCCTGCGGTGACGACGACGGAACGACCGACACCATGACGGGGATGGATCTCGGCACCGCCATGGACATGGGTGGCACCCCGGCCGGGAGCTTCGACGTGCTGCGGAGTGGGACCCTGGTCGACGTGCCCGACTCCCCAGGCGCCAGTGGCTTCGTCGGCTTCGGACGCAACGACACCGGCGCGCTCGTCGCACGCCTCGGCGCCGACTTCGCGCAGGGCATGGGCCCCGGTGACACCGAGCTCCGCCTCGCGATGTCGGACGAGAACCTCGGCGATCAGATGGCCGCCGACCCGAGCTCCGTCTCGGCGGCGATCGGTATCATCCCGAACGGCATGACCGGGGAGCTCGAGCTCGCCGTCCCCGCCGGCATCATGCCGAGCGACTTCTCGCACGCCGTAGTCTGGTGCCCGACCGCCGCGATCAACTTCGGGGTCGCGCCCCTGTCGACCGTGAGTGGCACCTTCGAATCCATCGCCGACACGCCGGGTGCCGAAGGGTCGATCTCGATCGCTCGGAACGAGAGCGGCGGGATCACCGTCACCCTCGGCGAGGACTTCTCTCAGGGCATGGGCCCTGGCGACACCGAGATTCGCCTCGCCACTGGTGACGGCAACGTCGCCGAGATGATGGATGCGGACGCTGGCTCGGTGTCGCCCTCGGTCGGCATCGTCCCGAACGGCGCCAGCGGTTCCATGGTCTTCGAAGCATCCGGCGTCATGGCCGACAGCTTCACGCACGCGATCATCTGGTGCCCGACCGCGGCCATCAACTTCGCCGTCGCGCCCATCGCAGCGCGATGAACCGAACGCACTCGGGCTGGTCCCGGCGCCTCGTCGGCGTCGGGGCCGTGCTCCTCCTGTCGTCGCTTTCGGCGAGCGCGAGCGCACAGAGCGCGTTCACCCGCGAGCCCGGGTCGATCTACACGAAGCTCGGCTACACCTTCTTCTCGAGCCATGACTACTGGGATCTCGGGGGTGTCCTGCGCGACCGCGGTGAGCAGTTCACCCAGCACGGCCTCAGCCTCTATGGCGAGGTCGGCCTGTTCGACCACGTCAACGCGATCCTGTCGTTCCCAGCGCTCAAGGTGAACCACTTCGCCAACACCAATCGAGCGGTGGGCGTCGGCGACCTGCAGCTCGGACTGAAGCTCGGCACCGAGCTCGGTCGGGGTCTGAAGCTCGCTGCGATGGTCATCGCGGAGTTCCCGACCGGCGACAGCGGCGCCACGGTGCAGACCGAGACCGGCGCCAACCTGATCCTCCCGACGGGCGACGGTGAGTACAACGTGTGGACGATGGTCGCGCTCTCGCGCTCCATCCAGCCCATCCACGGGTGGTTCAACCTCTACTTCGGGCTCAACACCCGCAACAGCGGCTACGCCAATCAGCTCCAGGTCGGCGGCGAGCTCGGCCACCACCTGCTCGAGATGTTCTACGTGCAGATCCGTGCTCGGTTGCAGGTCGTGCCCTCGGACGACCTCGATGTCGCCGCCGGCTTCATCTTCGGAGAGGGCACGGAGTTCTTCTCGATCGGCGCTGGAATCGCGTACCCGATCCCCCACACGCCGATCGCCGTCACCTTCGACTGGGAGCAGGCGGTCGCCTATCGGCAGAACCTCTACACCGGACCGGTGCTCACCTTCGGCGTCGCGTACGAGTACGACCCCTGAACGAACGGCGGGGTCAGCGGGAGCTCCGCAAGCCTTCGCGGAGGAGCTGACCCCACTCGTCGTCGTAGGGGTGGACCTTCTGGGCGCGCCGGCCATGGGCCCACACGGGTCGACCCTCGTTGGCCCACGCGAAGATGCCGCCGGTCAGGTTGTAGACCCGCTCGTGGCCGCGCTCGCGGAGCAGCGCGCCGAGATTCCCGCTCCGCCAGCCCACGCTGCAGTAGACGACGATGGGTCGGTGGTCGCGCGGGATGCGGTCGAGGTCCGGCCGCTCCGGGTCCACCCGCACCGCGCCGCGGAGGTGCGAGACCGCGAACTCCTCGGGCTTCCGCACGTCGAGCAGGTGGGGGCGCTCCTCCTCGGGGCGGACCAACCAGCGTGCGAGCGTCGCCGGAGCGACCCAGGGCACGTCTGGGTAGCGGGCCGAGATGTCCCGCTTCAGCGCGTCGAAGCTGGGCGGCTGCGCGAAGGCGGCGGCGGCGACGAGCAGGCTCGGCACCACCAACCACGCGACCTTCGAGCGTTCGTGCATCGCCATCCCTACGCCGGCCTCGAAGCAATGTAACGGAACCCGCGTTCCTCGCCGAGCTGGCAGGAGTCCCCGTGAGCCGATTCGCGACCGCCGTGGCTCCTTCGCGTGATGCATCGCGCGATGGCTCTCTTCTCTGCTCTCCTCTTCACGGCCGCGTGCGGCGACGACGACGGAACCATCGATTCCGAGGATTCGGGGACCGCGCCGGAACGCGACGCCGGTGATGAACTCGCCGACGCCGCATCCGAGATGGACGCGGCGCTCCCGATCGACGCCGGACCGTCGCTCGTGCCGGTCTTCGTTGCCGTCGGCGACGGCGGCTGGACCGCCGTGTCGTGCGACCGTGGCCGGACCTGGAACGCGACGGAGCGCTCGGCGGAGCGTGGGGACCACACCGAGTGGACCAGCTTCGGAGGCGTCGCGAGCGGCGCCGAGACGTTCGTCGCGGCCTTCGGCTGGGGAGCCGCCGGCCACGTGCTCACCAGCACCGACGGTGGCGCCTCGTGGGTGGAGCCCGACACGGCACAGTTCGAGACCTCCGGCGGTAGCGCGCTTCGTAGCGGCATCGGCGCGGTGGCCTCCGACGGACGGGAGCTGATCCTCTTCACCCGCGGCATCTGGACCTCCCCCGACGGACTCACGTGGACGGCGACGGAACGCAGGTTGCCGCCGAGCACGCACCAGACCCGTCAACTCCGTGGGTTTCCCGAGGAGGGCGCCGTGGTGCTCTCGGGCGAAGCGCAGCGGGAAAACGACGACCGGCCGATCGGCAACTTCGTCGCCCTGAGCGAGGACGGCGGGCGGACTTGGCGAGAAGGGACCGGCTACGACACGACCTGCTCGGCTCCGATCCAGCACCGCGGCGACATCGAGATGCGCGGCGACGTCGTCTTGGTCGGAGCACAACGACTCTGCCGCTCGCCGGACCGGGGCATGACGTGGGAGCCGATGGATTCGCCGGCGTCGGGTGACGTCCAGGACCTGCACCGCGACGCGAGCGCCTTCTATCTCGTCGGACGCCGTGACACGACCCTGTACCGCTCGATGGACGGCTCGGAGTGGACCGGCGTCGCCGACCTGGGGCTGGAGCCCCACCGAAGCGCTTTCGGCGACGGAGTGCACGTGGTCGTCGGGAGCCGCGATGACGCTCGCGCGTTCGCGTACTCCGACGACGGCGAGACCTTCGTTCCGGCGACATTCGAGACGGATCTCGAGCCCACCGCGGTCCGCGATCTGACCTTCGGCTACGCGGCGACGAGCGCGTGTGACTGAGCTCGTCGCCGCTCGAGATGCCGCGTGCTCCGTGAAGCCGTTCGAGACGGGCCCCGGAAGAAGAAGAATTTCTCGCAAAGACGCCAAGGCGCGAAGGAAACCTCGCTGGGCCCGACCGGGCCTCTTTGCGACTTGCGAGGGAATTCGTGTTCGGAGCAGCTGGGCGGCTCTCAGGCTCAGCCGCGCTGGAGCAGGTCCAGGAGCATGTCGACGGCGTCGTCCATGCGGACCTGGTCGAGCGCGATCGTGAGGTCGGCGTGGCTCGGGGCCTCGAAGCCATCGAAGCGCGCGTCCGGGCGGCGCTCGCGGCAGAGGGCCTCGTCGGTGTTCACGTAGACGAGGAGCACGCGATCGTTGCCGATGCGCTCCCGCAAGTAGGCGCGGTCGGCCTTCGAGTGGCTCGGGAAGGCACAGATGCAGACCAGGTCCGCGTCCGTGCAGGCCTTGGCGGCGCTGACCATCGAGCGCAGGTCCTCGCCGGTCGGGTCCACGACGGTGGCCGTGCGGCCGAGGTCGAAGAGCTTCCGCTCGAGTGCGTAGGCCAGCGGCCAGCGGCCGGAGCCCGGGAGGCCGACCAGCCAGACCGTCTTGCCGGTCTGGCCCATGCGTTCGTCGCGCTCGGTCGGCGACACCTGGGTCCGCGGGCGCAGACCCGACCCGGCGCGGAGCTCGGCGAGCTGCGTGTCGAGGTCCTTCGCTTCCTGCGCGTCGTCGGCGATCATGCCGGCGCCGACGGTCGCGTTGGTGAGCGAGTCGATCAGGATGAACGCGCCGGTGGAGCGGTTGGTCGTGTAGGGGTCGTAGTAGAGCGCCCGGTGGGTGCTCAGCTCGAGCCGTCCGATGTCGTTGAGCTCGAGGGTGTCGGCCGGGACGTCCTCGAGGGCGTCGAGGTCGATCTTCGAGGTCACCGCGTCGATCTGCACCCGGACCTGCTGGGTGGTGTGCTTGAGCACGTAGGTCTTCTGCGGGTCGAGCGGGCGCTCGCTCATCCAGACCACGTGGGCGCCGAACTTGCGGTCGATGCGGGGTCGAGCGTCGGGCTTCACCAGCATGTCGCCGCGGCTCACGTCGATTTCGTCTTCGAGGCGGATGACGACCGACTGCGGCGCGGTGGCCGACTCGAGCGGGCCGTCGAAGGTGTCGATCGACGCGACCTTGGAGCTCGTGCCCAGGGGGAGCGAGAGGATCGGGTCGCCCTTCTTCACCGTGCCGCCGACGATCTGCCCGGCGAAGCCGCGATAGTCGAGGTTCGGCCGGATGACGTACTGGACCGGGAAGCGGAAGTCGTCGTGCTCCTCGTGGTCGACCGGGACGGTCTCGAGGTACTCGAGCACGCTCGGTCCGTCGTACCACTTCGTCTTCTCGCTGCCCTCGACGATGTTCACGCCCTTCAGCGCGCTGACGGGGAAGAAGCCGATGCTCTGGAAGCTGAGGTCGCTCGAGAAGCTCTGGAAGTCCTCGCGGATCGAGTCGAAGACGCCCTTGTCGTAACCGACGAGGTCCATCTTGTTCACGCAGACCGCGAGGTGCGGGATGCCGAGGAGGTTCGCGATCGTCGCGTGACGGCGCGACTGCTGGAGCACGCCGAGGCGCGCGTCGATCAAGATCAGCGCGACGTCCGCGGTGGACGCGCCGGTGACCATGTTCCGCGTGTACTGCACGTGGCCCGGGGTGTCGGCGATGATGAACTTCCGCCTGGCCGTGGCGAAGTAGCGGTAGGCGACGTCGATGGTGATGCCCTGCTCGCGCTCGGCGGCGAGCCCATCGGTGAAGAGACTGAAGTCGATCTCCTCGCCTTCGATGTTGGTCGCCCGCTTCACGGCCTCGAGCTGGTCCTCGTAGACCATGCCCGTGTCGTGCAGCAGTCGCCCGATCAGGGTCGACTTGCCGTCGTCCACCGAGCCCACCGCCACGAAGCGGAGCAGCTCCTTGTTCCGGTAGCGCTCCAGGTATGCCGAGATGTCTTCGGCGAGGAGCTTCTTCTCGTCCACTGTCTCCGACATTAGAAGTATCCCTCGCGCTTCTTCTTCTCCATGGAGGCGCTCTCGTCGAAGTCGATGAGACGGCCCTGACGCTCGGAGAAGCTGGTCATCAGCATCTCCTGGATGACCTGCTCGACCGTCTCCGCCTCGGACTCGACCGCGCCGGTCAGCGGGTAACAACCGAGGGTCCGGAAGCGGACCTTCTTCATCTCCGGTTCCTCACCCGGCTTCAGCTCCATCCGGTCGTCGTCGACCATGATGAGCGTGCCCTCGCGCTCGACCACCGGCCGCTCGGCGGCGAGGTAGAGCGGGACGATGGGAATGTCCTCGACCATGATGTAGAGCCAGACGTCCAGCTCGGTCCAGTTGGAGATCGGGAAGGCGCGAACGCTCTCGCCCTTCTTGATGCGAGCGTTGTAGAGGTTCCAGAGCTCGGGGCGCTGGTTCTTCGGGTCCCACTGGTGGTGCTCGTCCCGGAAGGAGTAGATCCGTTCCTTCGCGCGCGAGCGCTCCTCGTCGCGGCGGGCGCCGCCGAAGGCGCAGTCGAACTGGTACTTGCTCAAGGCCTGCTTGAGCGCGACCGTCTTCATGATGTCCGTGTAGCGCGCGCTACCGAACTCGAAGGGGTTCACGCCTTGCTCGACCCCCTCCTGGTTGATGTGCTCGATGAGCTTGAACCCGAGCTCCTTCGCCGTGTTGTCCCGGAACTCGATCATCTCCCGGAACTTGAACGTGGTGTTCACGTGCATGAGCGGGAAGGGGATGGGGCCGGGCGCGAAGGCCTTCTGCGCGAGCCGGAGCATCACCGACGAGTCCTTGCCGATGCTGTAGAGCATCACGGGCCGATCGAACTCGGCCGCCGCCTCGCGGAGGATGTGGATGCTCTCGGCCTCGAGGAGACGGAGATGGTTCAGTCGCGCCCCGATGGACTGGGTCTCGGTAGACATGGGCGCTCATCCCATAGTGCGGAGGGCGCAGATAGGCAATCGACCCCTTTTCGTGGGTGAGGGGCACTCGCCGGCTGCAATGGGTGGGACCGACCGTGGTTCGACTCGGTCTCGCGTGGTATCCCCGAATCGATGGCCGGTGCTCCCCTGGTTTGGATCGATCTCGAGATGACGGGGCTCGACCCCGACAAAGAGCGGATCATCGAGGCCGCCGTACTCATCACGGACGGCGAGCTCGAGATCGTCGCCGAAGGCCCCAGCCTCGTCATCCACCAGAGCGACGAGCTCCTCGACGCGATGGACGAGTGGAACACCACCCATCATGGCGACTCGGGCCTGACCGAGCGGGTGAGGGCCTCGACGATCACGGAGGCGGAGGCGGAGGCCCAGCTGCTGGCCTTCCTCCAGGAGCACTGCGAGCCGGGCCAGTCACCGCTCTGTGGGAACTCGATCCACCAGGACCGGCGCTTCCTCTGCCGGTACATGCCCAAGATCGACGAATTCCTGCACTACCGGATGGTCGACGTGTCCACGGTGAAGGAGCTCTGTCGCCGCTGGACCCCCGAGGCCTACGCGAAGCGCCCGATGAAGACCGGCAACCACCGAGCGATGGACGACATCCGCGAGTCGGTCGAAGAGCTCCGCTTCTACCGCAAGGTCTGCTTCGGCAGCGCAGCGGGGCCGACCGAGCCCGACGCATCCGAGTGAGCGGCGCCCCTGCCACGACGCACCGCTTCCGGCTCGGCCCCCGGCTCGGCCAGGGAGCCTTCGGCGAGGTCGTCCGAGCCTTCGACCGTGAGCTCGGGGAGTGGGTCGCGCTGAAGCGTTCGCTGAGCGGCGGCCGTGACGAGCTGGCGTCGGAGCATGCGGCGCTCGCCGCGGTGAGCCACCCGAACGTGGTGCGGGCGGGCGTCTGGGTGGACGGCCCGGAGTGGACTGGCTACTCGATGGCGCTCGTCGAGGGGCCCGGAGCGCGGGAGTGGGTCCGCGGCGCCGCCGTCCAGCGGGACGAAGACACGCCGCGGCGGAACCTGCCGATGGCCTTCGGGCAGGAGCTGCAGGACGTCGGTGACTCGCGCTACCGCGTGCTCCCGGCCGGGCGGATGGGCCGCCTTCGGTCCCTGGTGCGGGACCTCGCCGGCGCGCTCGACGCGGTCCACCGAGCCGGGCTCCTGCACCTGGACGTGAACCCAGAGAACGTTCGGATCCGTGATGGACGAGCGGTGTTGCTGGACCTCGGGCTCGCGATGGGCGCCGGGAGTGCGCCGGCCGTGGGCGCGACCCTCGGCAGCGCGGCCTATGGCGCGCCGGAGCTCGGGGCCCGGCCACCGACACCGGCGAGCGACTACTACTCGCTCGGCGTCCTCACCTTCGAGCTGCTGCTCGGCGATCGGCCCTTCGAGGGTGGCGGTCCCGAGGTGCTGGTGCGGAAGCAGAGTCTGGAGGCCTCGCGCCCGAGCGAGCTCGTGGCGTCGGTGCCGCCCGACCTCGACGCCGTCTGCGTCGGTCTGCTCCAGCGCCTCCCGGCCCGCCGGATGGATGGCGCCGCGATCCGCGCGGCACTCGGCTGACTACATCGAGCGGCCGCCGGTGCGGTATGGGATCTCGAACTCGGGGCTCCGGCAAGTGCCACCGATGCACGTGCCTGACGAGCAGTCCGCCGGCATCCGGGTCTGGAACTGGAGGGTCACCGTGGTGTTCGTCGGCACGTCGCTGATGCCGAAGAATGGGTTGGGCTCCGTCACCTCGATGACTCCGTCCATCGCGACCGCGTCACCATTCGTCCCGTCATCGCGGAGCTCGAGGAGGTTGACGAGCCTGGCGTCCGAGCCGGCGTCGTCGAGGCCGCCGATGCGCATCACGACGGGCACCACGTGGGGGCGGGGCGAGCGCTCGCACTTGTCGAACTCGACCCGGATCGTGACCTCCTCACCGAGCCCGTCGACGGGCACGCGTTCGGGGGTCATCGAAGCGCTGATGATCTCCGCGTACTCGTAGGGGAGACAGTCGGTGACCCCTTCGCCGCCACAGCTCCGCTCGAGCTTGGTCTCGCTGCACGAGAGGAGGAGGAAGAAGGGGAGGAGTCGAAGGAAGCGGTTCATCATCGGCGACGCGGGTTCTCGTAGATCGTGACGATCGGTACGCCATCATAGGTCAGAACGTGGACCGGCGCCGTCGACCCGAAGGCGACCCAGGCCTGATGGTCGACCTCGGCGAAGTGCTTCTCGTGGTGGACCAGCACGTAGTCCGAGCGGGCCAGGTCGTAGGAGGGGCGGAGGTTCGTCGGAATCAGGCCATCGCGCCGAAGCATCGCCCAAGCGTCCGGGGTGGTGTCGTTGAGGTAGACGCTGCCGCCCTCGGGCATCGCCTCCTTCAGGAAAGGGAGGACGCTGCCGGTGGTGAAACCCCAGAACTGCCGGTTCATCCCGTGGTCGGCGGCGCCCGGAACCCCGCCGGCGACGGCGGTGTAGTGGCTGAGGCCGAAGGGATGGCTGTGGATCGTCTCCACGGCGGCGGGGGCGAGGAGCAGGGCCGCCGCCGCCGTGGGGGCGAGGTGGCGCGCCAGAGGGAGCTTCCGTCCGGCCCGCTGCCGGAAGATGGTCGCCACCTTGTAGAAGCCCAGCCCCGCGTAGAGGCAGAGGAAGGGGTAGGCGGTGATCCAGTGCTTGGTGCCGCCGAAGATGGGTGACGAAGGCAGCGCGATGACGACCAGGGGCGCGAGCAGGCAGCCGACGAGGAGCACGTCGGTCCGGGAGGTGTCCGGCGTCACGTCACTCTCGGGCGCGAGCTTCTCGCCCACACGGAGCGGGAGCATCGCCCGGCCCCGTTGGACGAGCCCGTAGACCCCGAGCGCCAGCGTCGTGAGCGGCACCGTGAAGAGCGTCATCACGAAGGGGAACGAGACCGGGAAGGGCGGTCGGAAGTAGTTCCGGCCGAAGTACTCCATGTTGTAGTACTCGTGGCTGGTGTGGAAGCGGATGTACCACCCGATGCGCGGGAGGGTGTCGTGCCACAGCCAGGGCCAGCTCGCGATGAAGATCGCCGGACCCAGGATGGACATCGAAATCATCCACCACGGCCGAACGGAGATCCGCGCGGACACCGTTCGATTCCGTTGCCGGTCGGCGCGGATGCCGAGGCACATCCAGCTGAAGTGGATCAGAAAGATGCCGGGCAGGATCCAGGCGTTGTGCTTCGTCGCGAGCGCCAACCCGTAGATCAGCCCGAAGCCGACCACCCACCAGCGGCTGCGTAGCGCGCGCCAGTAGGCGTAGACCGCGAGGGTGACCATCAGCACGATCGGCACGTCGAAGGCGTCGAGGTGCGCGTGATAGAAGACTCGCGGGATCAGGGCGAAGCTCAGCGCCGCGAAGATCCCCGCTCGTCGACCGAAGACCCGGGCGCCGAAGATGTAGATCAGCCAGAGTAGGAGCCCGCCCATGACCATCGCCGGAAAGCGGAAGGCGAGCGAGTCCGTGGGGTAGAGCTCGTACTTCTCGTGGGCGAGCCAGGAGAGGGCGAAGAGCGACTTGATGAGCGCCGGGTGCTCGTGGTTGTAGGACCAGCCGGCTTCGACCGCCTCGGGGCTCGAGGCGGCCGACGCATCCTCGGCGAAGTCGCTGAACCACGAGGCGTAGGCCTCGCCGGCGCGAACATAGAAGCCTTCGTCGCGCGACATCGCCAGGTCGCCGGCGGTGACGAAGAGCAGGACCACGTAGGCCAGGCCCAACACGAAGCCGAGCGAGTGGTCGCGCCAGCCGATCTTGGGCCTCATTGCCGCTCCCCCTCGCGGGTGGTCGCGGACCAGCAGAGCGTGCGGAGGTGGGGCGCGTCGGCGAGCACGGAAACCGACACGTCACCGCGAGGCCGGTCGGGCATCGAGGCCTCGATGCGCTTCCAGCCGTCACCGTCCCGGTGGGTCATTTCGCCGACGGGCTCACCGTCGACCGCGACCCGGACCCGGACGGGGGGATGCTCCTCCATCCGTTCGTGCTCGCTGTAGAGGCCCGCATAGAGCACCAGCCGATCGCCCAGCGGGATGTCTTCGAAGGTGGTGGTCACCGGCTGGCCAGCGACGGGGTGCTGCCAGACGCAGTGGCGGGGCAGGAGCTCGAGGTCCTCGTTGACGGTCTCGCCCACGAAGAGCCACGGCTGCGGACCACAGAAGTGGTGGCCAGCGGGCTTGAGCGGGCCTCGTCCCAGGCCGCCGCCGGTGACCGCGCTGGTCCGCCAGGCGCACGGGCGGGGCCCCTGGGTCACCGTTGCGCGCTCTAGGTTCGAGGTCAGATCGAAGCGGACCGGGCTCGCGCCCAGATCCCAACGGCGGACCGTGACCCGACCGAACTGCTGGAGCAGGTCTTCTTCGCGGGTCGGGCGCCATCGGCTCGGCTGGCCGCGGATGCTGAGCTCCCAGTAGCGCTCGAAGGGCGCGAGATCGCTGGCCCCCGCCATCGCCAGTGAGATTCGCTCGCCGAGGTGCAGCCGGAGCAGCGGGTCGGCCCACTCGGGCCCCACGCCGATCATGTCGCCTTCTTCGAAGTGCTCGTCGACGAACGCGGCGGCGGCTTCCCAGTCCGACTCCTGCGGCACCCGCGAGCGGACCATCGCGTGGCTGCCGAGCTCCGTCAGGGCGATCGCGACCATCAGCCACCACGGCAAGACGCGCCGCAGCGAAGGGCGCGCAGGGTCCGTCGTCTGGGTCGAGTCGGCCAAGGCGGCGATGGTAGGCGCCCAGGCTCAGCGGTCAACGCGGCGGTGGCTCAGATCACCGAGCCGCTGCCGGTCCACGGCGGCGGCGCGGCCTCCTCCGGCTCCGGAGGCTCGGGGACGGGGTCGGGCCGCATGGCGCCGCCTCCCAGCGGCGGCACGGTCCAATCGATCCCGTCGCTCCCAGCGGGCTCGACCGGCGGCGCCGGGGTCGGCGTGCGCATGGGCGTGGGGGCGGGCGCGGAGGGGCGGGTCGTACGCGTGCGACCGGCGACGGTCGGTCGGCCGACCTCCAGGTCCACGTCCCACTGGCGAGGCTCGCCCTCGGCGGGCTCGTGGACGAAGCGCAGGGTGTAGTCGCCGGCGCTGCCGAAACGGTAGCTGGCGACCCAGCGGCGCGTGCCGTGGACGTGGACGGCCGGCACGCGCCGCAGCAGCCGCCGGCCCTTGCGGATCTCGAAGCGGGCCTCGCCACCGTGGGCACCCTGCGGGGCGATGCCGACGAAGCTCGCGGTCTCGCCGCGCTGGATCGACTCCGGCTCGGTGTGGACGCCGGGGGGCTCCCGCTGCGCCGCCCGTTCTTGCTCGAGGGTGGCGAGCATCTCGCGGGCCTCGCGGTCCGCCGGGAGGAAGTGCAGCACCCGGAGCAGCTCGTCGTGAGCGCGGTCGAGCTCGCCGGCGGCTCGCGCTTGGTCGGCCCGTGCACGCAGCTGGGCGACCGCCTCGCGGCGCAGCCCGATGGCACCCGCGTGATGGGGGTGGTTCTCGAGGATCCGGTGGGTGATGGACTCGACGTTGGAGTCTTCCGGCTCGTCGAAGCGCCCTTCCGCGAGCGCTCGCTCCGCCTCGGCCATGAGCGAGTCGACCGGGTCGACCTCGCCAGCGTCGTCGGAGAGAGCCTCCTTCAGCAGGATGGCACCGCCGGTGACCGCGGTGGCGCCGAGGATGAAGGCTGCAGCAAGGGCGAGCGGGCTCGGCCCCGAGCGCTTCTTCCGCTGCGGGAGCCCGGTGATGGGCGTGCCGAAGGAGCTGCTCGCGTCGGCGCTCGGCGCCATGCTCCATGTTCGGCGCGCGGCCGGGAGCATCACGCTGCCTTGCTGCGCGGCCACGGTGAGCGCAGCGGCGAGCTGCGAGGCGTCATCCCAGCGCATGTCCGGGTTCTTCGCCAGGCAGCGCATGATCACGTCGGCGATCTCGGCGGGGACCTGACTGCCGAGGCCCATCCGGCGGAGGTCGGGCGCCTCCTCGTGGATGTGCTTCATGAGCATGGCGACCGGCGTGCTGGCCTCGAAGGGCGTGACGCCCGTGAGCAGCTGATAGGCGAGCACCCCGAGCGAGTAGACGTCGCTCCGCGCGTCGGTCGGCTCACCGGAGGCGCCCTCGGGCGAGATGTAGCGGGCCGTGCCGAAGATCACGCCGGACTGGGTGAGGGCGGTGTGCTCGCCCCAGAGCAGCCGCGCGATGCCGAAGTCGAGGACCTTCACGTAGTCCGGGTCGCCGTGCTTCTTGAGCACGATGATGTTCTCGGGCTTCACGTCGCGGTGGACGATGCCCTGGGCGTGGGCGGCGCCGATCGCGCCAGCGGTCTGGAGGATCAGGTGGAGCGCGCGCGGGACCGGCAGCGGCCCCTCTTCGCGCATCAGGTCCACCATGGAGCGACCGTCGAGGTACTCCATGGCGAGGTAGAGACCGCCGTCCGGGATGTCGTCGGTCTTGGGCAGCTCTCCGAAGAGGAAGACCCGCACCAGGTTCGGGTGCTCCAGCTGGGTCGCGACCTTGGCCTCGCGGCGGAAACGGCGGACGGCGTCCGGGTTCCGCGTGAGCTCGGAGTGCAGGATCTTGATGGCGACGTCGCGGTTGAGCGAGGTCTGACGAGCTCGATACACCGTGCCCATGCCCCCGGCGCCGATGGCCTCCTCGATGCGGAACTGGTCGAGGAGCATCTTCCCGAGGAAGGGGTCTTCCTCGCCCTCGGCCGTCAGTCGCGCGCCGTCCTTCTGGCAGAACGTCGCCGCCGCGTCGTAGCGGACGCCACAGAGCGGGCAGAGCTTGGCGGGGGCGACCATGGGCTGGGCGGGTTGGGGCCTTTGACGACGTACCGGGACCGGACGTGGCCCCGATTCGGGGTCACGCCAAGGGATCGAGGTAACATCGGCGGGTCGGTGGCTCAACTTCAGGGGGCAGAAAGTCAGTGTTTTCGGGTGCTCTCGCTTTGACGGGCGAGACCCCCAAAAGATTTGTGCACCCCCGATCGGCCAACGTTGCACCCTCGACGCGACGGCGGTGGCGATCCACTCCGCGGCCGAGCTTCGAGGGCTTCGCAGCTCGCCCGCTGGCGGACCCGCTATGCTCCGCCGATGGTCCATCCTCTCGTCGGCCGAACGATCCTCCGCGCCACCAAGCTCCGCCGCCGCATGCGCGGTCCGCTGCGCCCGAGCTGGTCCCCGGAGACCGAGGCCTACAGCCGCTTCCTCCACCACTACTCGCGTCGCTCGCACTGGCTACCGCTCGAGTGGCAGCGCAAGGCGCTCGGCTCGATGGTCCCGGCGAAGCCGCCGCGCGGAGTCGGCTTCGAGCGCTTCCAGATCGGCTCGGTCGGCGCGGCCTGGCTCACCCCGGAGGAGGCGGACCGCGATCGGGTGCTCGTCTACCTCCACGGGGGCGGATACCTCCTCGGCTCGATCGACTCACACCGCCACGCGGTCTCTCGCTTCGCTGCCGCGTCGGGGATGCGCACGCTGCTGATCGATTACCGACTGGCGCCGGAGCACCCGTTCCCGGCGGGGCTCGACGATGCGGTGGCGACTTGGCGCTGGCTGATGGACCAGGGCGTGGACCCGAAGCGCGCAGCCATCGCCGGTGAGTCGGCTGGCGGCGGCCTGACGATGGCCACCCTACTCTCCCTCCGTGACCGCGACCTCCCGATGCCGGGCGCCGCGGCGGTCCTCTCGCCTTGGGTGGACCTGACCCTTCGCGGAGAGACGCTGACCACGAACGACCGCTTCGACTTCGTTCCGCGGCACGTGCTCGCGAGCTACGCAGAGCAATACGCCGGGGGCGCCGATCGAAGCGACCCGTTGCTCTCGCCGGCGCGAGCGAACCTGCAGGGGCTCCCGCCCCTGCTCATCCAGGCGGGCGAAGCCGAGACCCTCCTCGACGACTCGCGCTTGCTCCACGAGCGCGCCCGGGCGGCTGGGACCGACGCGTCGCTGACCGTGTTCCCGGACAGCATCCACGCCTTCATGCTGATGCCGCACATGCCGCACCACGCCGAAGCCGTGCAAGAGCTGGCGGCGCATCTACGAGCACACACCAGCGGCTCGGACTGAGAATCCACACGGGGGGGCAGCCAGATCGGCCGACTGGCTCCATGCTCCAGGCCATGGCCACTCCTACGACTCTCGCCGCCCGCCTCCGTTGGGTGGCGTGCTTCGCCTCTCTGCTCGCCGTCAGCCCCGCCACTGCACAGGACTCGAGCGATTCGGAGGCCGAGGAGCCCACCGAAGCGCCGGCGCCCGAGGAGGCGGCGGCCGGCGAGCCCGAAGCGACCGACACCGAGGCGCCCTCCACGGTCGCCCCGCGCGCGATCCCCGCGCCGCCGGCGACCACCTCCGCTGCCGCGGTGATCGCCGAGCGGATCCGCCCCTCGCTCGCCGTCGTGCGCTGCCAGGGTGCCCGTTGGAGCATCGGTTTCGCGCTGAGCGAAGGCACCAAGGTCGTCGCCTCGAACGACGCGCGTGGCTGCCGCCGCGACATCACGGTCGAGAACCTCGACGGCGAGAGCACCAGCGCTCGGAGCGTGACGACCGACGGCGACGTCGCGATCTTCCTGCTGGACGACGACATCGGTCTCGAGCCGCTCGAAGCGCGTAGCACGACCCCAGAGCTCGGTGAGCCGGTCTACGCCGTGGGCGCCCCGAGCGGGGCCAGTCAGCCGATCGTTACCTCCGGCACCGTCGCCTTCTCGGATGGCGAAGGGCTCCAGTCCGACGTGCCGCATCCGAGCGACAGCGAGGGTGCCCCCCTGGTGGACGGGGACGGCCGCGTGATCGCGGTGCTCGGTGAAGGCTCGCAGCGAGGGGTCGGGCCCTCGACGCCGATCGGCCCGATCGCCGAGACCCTCGATGGGCTCGCCGCGACCACCGCCGACGTCCGGCAGACGGCATACCCCGGGTTCGGCCTCAGCTTCGGTGCCGTCTGGGACTCCGGCGACCGGCTCTTCGGCGCAGCCGGCATCTTCTCCATCGACATCCTCGACCGGCTCATCATCGGCGTGGAGCTCGGTGGCTACGCGAATACGGACAACAGCGCCGTCGCCCAACGGGTTCGGCGGAGCCTGCTGATCGGTACCCTCTCGGTGGGATACCGGCTCCGCGTCGCCTTCCCGGGCGGTAGCTCCGGCTCGCTGACGCCGCACATCGGCTTCTCGTTCACCTACGACAAGTCCGAGATCCGTACGACCAGCGTCGGGCTCGCGGACCCCACCTGCGACATCCGCATGGACAGCTGCGAGCTGATGGAGGTCCGTGACACGGTCGACGTCGACGACTGGCGCTACCGACCGACGGCCGGCCTCCGCCTGGCCCTCGGCGGGATCGAGTTCGGCTACGAGGTCTACCTGGATCTCGACGAGATCGGCGACACCGGCCATCGGCTACACATCGGCTTCCGTTTCTGACCAGACCTCCCGCACCGTCCGGATGGCGCCTGGCGGTCCGGGGTCGGTGTACAGGTGGTTCTCCCAGTACCCCACCGAGCGCCACTGGCCGGCCTTGTAGCCGATGCGCTCGAAGGTCGCGCAGCGCACGAAGCCGAACGCCTCGTGGAGCGCTTCACTCGCGGCGTTCGGCAGGCTGATGCCGGCGACGAGCGTGGCGAAGCCCTGCGCTCGCATCAGCGGCACGAGCGCGCCGTAGAGACGGCGCCCGAGACCCTGCCGGTGGAACGCGGGATCGACGTAGATCGTGACGTCTGCGCTCCAATCGTAGGCGCCGCGGGCCTTGTGGGGGCCGGCCTTCGCGAACGCCGCGACGCGGCCGCGGTCGCGAGCCACGAGCCAGGGGTAGCGCTCGTGGGTCGCGTCGAAGGCATCGAGCCACTGCTCGAGCGGCTCGGGCTCCGTCGCTAGGTTGGCGACGCCGAGAGCGGCGGCAGCGTTCGCGATCGCGAGGATCGCGGGGACGTCGTCCCGGGTGGCGAGCTCGACCGTCACGTGACCTCCGGTCGCCAGGGGCCGGTGGTCAGACCGACGACGGTGCCGGTCGCCGCGCCGCCCAGTGCGTGGATGACGAAGACGAGGGTGGTGTTGGGGCCGGCAGGGACCAGTTCGGCGGCGAGGGCCGCGAGGAGGAGTCCGGCGGCCCAGCCCGCGATGTTCGAGCCCACCCACGCGGCGCGCTTGGACGGCGGACGCCGACCCGCTTGGAGCCCGCCGACGAGGAGCCCGAGCCCGCCGCCGGCGACGAGCGCGACGGCGACCACCATCATTCGCGAGGGCTCGGCCGGCTCGAAGAGGGACGCGACGATCCCCGCGGCCCACCAGAGCCCGAAGGCGAGCGTGGTCAGCCCGATCCATCGCCAGCGGGCTTCGCCCCGAAAGCCCACCGCCCAAGCCTGCGCGCCGCCGATCAGCGCTCCCTCGAGCAGCCCCGCGCCGAGGATGCCCGCGATCGCGAGCGCGGGAGTGGGCTCACCGAAGCCACTGCTCAGATGACCGAAGAGCGCGCTGAGCAACAGCGCGCTCGCTTGGGCCACGGCGATGGCCAGCACCCAGCGGAGCACACCCGTCGGTCTGCCATCATCACTCACCGGCCGCACCCTACCCCAGGGACGCTCTTAAGCACTTAAGCCGGGGGACGCTCTTAAGCGGCCCAGCAGCTTAAGAGCGTCCCTGCACTTAACTGCTTAAGAGCGTCCCTCGTCCAGGGCGGTGACGAAGAGGCGGCCGGCGCGGCCGAGGGGCTCGGAGCGGCGGTGCACGAGGTGGGGCGTGAAGACGTGGCGGCTGCCTTCGGTGAGTGGGAGCTCGATCAGCGCGCCCGAGGTGAGGTCGCTGGCGATCAGATGGCGCGGCATCCAGCCGAAGCCGACGCCCTCGAGCAACGCCTCTCGCTTCGAGTGGAAGTCGCTGAGGCGGAAGAGCTGGGGACTCCCCATGTCGAGTGGGCCCGAGGCCCCACCGCCCTTCGACGAGTCGCGTACGGTGAGCTCGACGTGCTCCGCCAGCCGGCCACGGTCGACGAGCTCGAGGGCCTGCAGTGGATGCTCGGGGCTCGTGACCAGGATCATCTCGATCGGCGAGAGCGGCCTGGCCTCGTGCTCCGAGTCGCCGGCAAACGCGAGTGTGAGCATCACGTCGCCTCGCCGCTCCTCGAAGCGCTCTCGGACGCCACCGAGGTACTCGACCCGAAGCTGCACCCGAGTCGGTGCGCCCTCGTCCATCAACGAGCGCGTCGCCCGGACCACGGCCCGGAGCGGGAAGATGCCGTCGACCACGATCTTGAGCTCTGGCTCCCAGGCGCCGCGGAGCTGGTCGGCCAGCTCGTCGATGGCGTGGGCCTCCCGCAGCAGCCGCCGACCCGCGGCGAGGATCAATCGCCCCTCGGCGGTCAGCTCCGCTCGATGGCCGCTGCGGTCGAAGAGCGCGAGGCCCAGCCCCTCCTCGAGCCGCTGGATCGCGTAGCTCACCGCCGACGTCGTCCGGTGCAGCGCCTTGCCCGCCGCCGCGAAGCTCCCGAGCCGATCGATCGACTCGAGCACCTGGAGCTGGTCGAGGGTCAGCGACATCGAGAGGCCAGTGTGCCCTCTATTTCAAGTTTTTCGAACGAGATCGCCAGAAAAGTTCCGTTTTCGCCGAACGACATCCACCGATACACCGAATTCCATGCACTGGAGCAAGGGCAAGGTCACTCGGCAGGCACATGTCGCGCTCCCCGAGGGCACGGTCGAAGAGGAGTTCGGGCGGCAGGGCTTCTTCGGCCGCTACGCGCACCTCTACCGAACCCATGCGCCCGTCGCGTGGACTCGGATCGAGGGCGAGCTCCGACCGCGGGCCTTCGACGCCACCGAGCTGAGCGATGGCTCCGACGGCTACCTGCCCGCCCGCGAGGCGCTGCTCGAGAACGACGACGTCACCCTCCGCTTCGCTCGGTTGAGCGACCCGATGCGCTACTGCTTCCGCAACGCTGACGCCGACGAGATCCTCTTCGTCCACGAGGGCGCGGGCACGCTCGAGAGCGACTTCGGGCTCATCGACTACGAGCGCGGGGACTACCTGGTCATCCCCCGCGGGACGGTCCACCGGCTGCTCCCCGAGGAGCCGACGGCGCTGCTGATCATCGAGTCGCGTCAGGAGGTCCAGCTACCGGACAAGGGGCTCCTCGGACAGCACGCGCTCTTCGACCCGGCGATGATCGAAGTTCCCGAACCCGCGCCCCCGCCGCCTCCCGAGAAGGGCCAGACCGAATGGGAGGTCCGCATCCAGCGGCGCGGCAAGATCAGCAGCGTCTTCTATCCCTTCCACCCCATCACCACGGTCGGCTGGAAGGGCGACCTGACGGTCTGGCGCATCAACGTCCGCGACATCCGTCCGGTGAGCTGCGAGCGCTACCACCTGCCTCCCTCGGCCCACGCGACCTTCGTCACCGACGCGATGGTGGTCTGCACCTTCTTGCCGCGCGCGCTCGAGAACGGCGACCCGGCTGCGCTGAAGGTGCCCTTCTACCACTCGAACATCGACTACGACGAAGTGCTCTTCTACCACTCGGGCGACTTCTTCAGCCGCGAGGGGATCGACGCGGGGATGGTCACCTTCCACCCGCAGGGCATCCACCACGGGCCGCAGCCCGGCGCCGTGAAGGCGGCCGCGGACAAGACGCACACGAACGAGATCGCCGTGATGGTCGACACCGTCCGGCCCCTCGACGTCAGCGCGGGCGCCGAACGCGTCGAACGCACGGACTACTGGCAGAGCTGGGCGGTCACGCCCGAGGAGACGAAGTGATGGACAACCCCTGTGGACTGACCGGCATCGCCTTCGTGGAGTTCGCGGCGCCCACCACCGAAGGGCTCGACGAGCTGCACCGGCTCTTCCTCGCGCTCGGCTTCTCGAAGATCGGGCGGCACCGCGACCACGACGTCCTCCACTACCGCCAGAAGCAGATCCACTTCCTGCTCAACCGCGACCCGGAGACCTTCGCGGGCCGCTTCGCGCAGAAGCACGGCCCCTGCATCGCGTCGATGGGCTGGGAGTTCGCCGACCCCGACATGGCCATCGACGAGGCCACCGACCGGGGCGCCGTCGAATACGAGGGCGAGACGATCTTCGGCTGCCCCGCGATCGTAGGCATCGGCGACTCGCTGATCCATCTCATCCCCGACGGCGGCCGCAGCTGGCTCGACCGCTTCCTGCGCCTCGACGATCCCGAGCAGGTGCCCGGCCGCGGCTTCACCGTCATCGACCACCTCACCAACAACGTCGAGAAGGGCACCCTCGAGCAGTGGACCCGCTTCTACGTCGACGTCTTCGGCTTCACGCCCGTGCGCCACTTCGACATCCGTGGTGAGAAGACTGGCCTGCAGAGCGACGCGCTCCGCTCACCCTGCGGCACGTTCTGCATCCCGATCAACGAAGGGAGCGAAGAGAAGTCGCAGATCGAGGAGTACCTCCGCGAGTACGGCGGTCCCGGCATCCAGCACATCGCGCTCGCGTCCGACGACCTGCTCGCCAGCCTCGAAGACCTCGAGGTCCCCACCCTCGACATCGACGACGAGTACTACGAGACCGTCTTCGACCGCGTCCCGAACGTGAGCGAGAACTACGAAGCGATCGCCCGCGCGCAGGTGCTCGTCGACGGCGACGAAGAGGGCTACCTACTCCAGATCTTCACCAAGAACGTCATCGGCCCGATCTTCTTCGAGATGATCCAACGGAAGAACCACCAGAGCTTCGGCGAGGGGAACTTCGGCGCGCTCTTCCGCTCGATCGAGCGCGACCAAGAGCGCCGCGGCGTCCTCTGAAGCGAACCTCCCTTGCGCTCCTGGCGGCGCTCGTGAGATCCGAGTGACTCGTGGCCGCCGCACACCCGCCCAGCTGCCGAGCCGTTCGACTGCTCTGCGTCGGAGTCCTGGTCGCCGGGTGCGCCAAGCCCTCGGAGGCCACCGAGCCCTCCGAGGATCTGCCGCGCCACGCCGAGCTCGTCGAGGCCGAGGTGCTTCGAAGCGTCACCGGTGAGCCGCACGAGGCGATCGAAAGCACCGGGCACGTCGCCGTCGTCGAGTGCGCGCGCTCGCTCGACCCGCTCGAGGCGGACGTCATTCGGGGCTTCCGACTCGACGTGTCCACCACGCTCGAGACCGAGACGCCCAGCGTCATCAAGGTGAAGGCGCTCGTCGCCGTCCACACGGTCGGTCCGCCCGAGCAGATGCGGGCGATGCTGCAGGGGACGGGGACGGTCCAGCGAGGCACCAATCGCGAGGCCGATCTCGAGCTCGCCTCGAAGGGCGCGGTCCGCGCGGCGATGCGGCGGCTGGAGCAGATCGTGCGCCGCTTCTCGGTCGAGTGAGCTGGCCCGTTGGACGCCGATCTCATCGAGACTCTCGCCGCCGCGGAGCGAGCTCTGATCGTGACCGGCGCCGGCTTGGGTGTCGCGAGCGGGCTCCCGACCTTTCGCGGCTCCGAGCCCGACGCGATCTGGAGCGACGAGGTACTCGAGCGCGGAACGTCGAGCTATTTCGTGCGCGACCCACTCGACTCGTGGCTCTGGTATCTGGATCGGTTCCGACGACTCGACGGCGCCGAGCCCAACGAGTCGCACCACGCGCTGGTTCGATGGGAAGGACTCGGAGGGCGATTCCTACTCGTCACTCAGAACATCGATGGCCTCCATCGCGCCGCCGGCACGCAGTCGCTGGTCGAGGTCCACGGTCGGGCCGACCGAGTGCGCTGCACGAACCCGACGTGCGCCAACGCCGCGCCGAGGGGGACCCTCGCGCGACCCGACGACGTGCTCGCTCGCCTGCGCCGCAGCAGGAGCGAGTCCGACCTCCCGACCTGCCCGGAGTGTGGAGCGTTGCTCCGCCCGCACGTGCTCTGGTTCGACGAGCGCTACGATGGACATCGCGACTACCGAATCGACGAGGTCCTTCGCTTCGCCAAGGCCGCGGATGCGATCGTCTTCGCCGGCACGTCGTTCTCGGTCGGCGTCACGGACATGATCCTGGACACGGGACTTCGACGAGGAGCGCAGATGGTCTCGGTCGACCCCTCGGGGCGCTCTCCGCACCGTCGGGTGTCGGTGATCGGAGAACCAGCCGAGGTGGCGCTCCCGCACCTGGTGAGTCGCATCGCCGCGCGGCGCGATCGGACCCGGACCGAGACCGCGGGCTGAGCTAGGCTCCGGCCATGGGCTTCACCCTTCACCCTCGCATCGCGGCCGACACGGTGTCGGTGGGTCGCTTCCCTTCGGTCGCGGTCTTGCTCCACTGCGACGCGCGCTACCCGTGGGTGATCCTCGTCCCCGAGCTCGAGGACATCCGAGAGATCCACGAGCTGCCGCACGACGCGAGGCACGCACTCCTCGATCACTCGTGCGGGGTCGCCGAGGCGATGCAGCGGCACTTCGAGGCAGACAAGATGAACGTCGCCGCGCTCGGCAACATGGTGCCGCAGCTGCACCTCCATCACGTGGCGCGCTTCGAGGGCGACGCGGCGTGGCCGGGCGCGATCTGGGGCGCGCACGCGCCGCTGCAATACGCGAGCGGTGAGCTCGAGGCGCGGCGGGGCGAGCTGCGCGCCGCGTTCGCAACGCTCGATGGATTCGCCTGACCGGCCCATGGTCGGGCTTGGCAGCACCTCCGCGAGTGATCCGTCGGTCGGCGACCCGGGCTTGAACGCAGTTCACCAGAAGCGACCACCCCCGATGGGCCGACCCACCGACGAAGGGGTCCGGAATCATGGCGGTTCCCGGAAAGCTCAATCATTTGTGACCGTTGGGTCATGTTTCGGCGGGGTGAGCGTTGGATCACGAAACGATGACAAAAAGTACTGACACGTCAGTCTAGTTGAGCTAAGACGCCTGCTCATCTGGCTCTTCGGTGGGTGGTTGGCTCGTCGAAGGCATCGAGATCGCAGCACTTTTGTCGGCTGCGCTGATGAGGACGACGATGACCGAGACTGAGACTGGCCGCTCCGCGGCGTTTTTCCGGGTCGAAGGGACCCTTCTGGAGCGAGGACCGCTCGCTGCCGCCGCCTGGTTGGCCTCCAACGCCCAGGGCGTGGGCGAACGAATCGCTCGGCTGGGGAACGTCGCGCTCGCGGCGCCGCTCAGCTTCGCGGGCGAGCTGCGAACCGGGGCCACGAGCACGCGGGTGACCTGGATGGGCCTGCGCGGCATGAGCGAGGACCGGCTGGTCCTGCTCGCCGAGGAGTACGTCGAGAAGTACGTGACCGGCGAGGTCCTCGAGATCGGCGCCGAGCTGCTCAAGAAGGCCCGCAAGCAGGGGCGCCGCATCGTTCTGGTGAGCGACAACATCGACCTGGTGGTCGCGCCTCTCGCCGAGGAGCTCGAGGCCGACGACCTGATCTGCAACCGGCTGGAGATCCGCAGCGAGAAGGCGACCGGCCGGCTCGAGGACCCGGTCATCGGCGGCAACGTCTCCGGCCAGTGGGCCCGCGCGTTCGCGCAGGAGAACGGCATCGATCTCGGCGCGAGCTGGGCCTACGGGGCGAGCGGAGCGGACAGCCTCCTCCTCAGCGCCATCGGCCAGCCGTGCGCGGTGAACCCCGATCGGCAGCTGCGCCGCCTGGCGCGCGATCACGAGTGGCCGGTCGTCGAGAAGTGAGCTCCGTGGTGTGGACGAGTCAGGGATGGAGGGTCGCGTGAGCGAACCGAAGAAGAACGGCACGAACGGCCACAACGGCCACAAGAACGGCAACGGCAACGGGCACTCGCTCGGCAGCAAGGGCATCGCGCTGAAGGGGCCGTCGATCGCGGAGACCTTCGCGGACAAGCACCTGCTCGTGACCGGCGTCACCGGGTTCCTCGGCAAGGTCTGGCTCGCGATGGTGCTCGACCACCTCCCCGAGATCGGCCGCGCGACGGTGATCATCCGCCCGAAGAAGGGAGAGGACGCCGACGCCCGCTTCCAGTGGATCGCCGAGCGCTCGCCGGCCTTCCGTCCGTTGCGGGCGAAGCTCGGCGCGAAGGAGTTCCGCAGGCTCATCCGCGAGAAGATTCGCGTGATCGAAGCGAAGCTGGTCGAACCGCTCTGCGGTCTGGACGAGGTCGAAGCGGAGGCACTGCTGAAGGACGTCGACGCAGTCGTGCACTTCGCCGGTCTCACCGACTTCGAGCCGGACCCGCAGATGGCGATCGACGCGAACATCCACGGTGCGCAGCACGCGGCGGACCTCGCCGCCCGCTCCCGCGGCAAGCGCTACATCCACGTGTCGACCACCTTCGTCGCCGGCCGCCGCTCGGAGACGATCGAGGAATCGATCACCGTGGGCGTCTCGCCCAACGGCACCACCTTCGACCCCGCCCTGGAGCTCCGCACGCTCGAGGCAGGCATCGCCGCGCAGGAGACCAAGAGCCAGCGCGTCGACTACGCCATGGCCCGCGCCGAGGCGCTCGGCTGGCCGAACATCTACACCTACTCCAAGGCGCTCAGCGAGCACCTCATCGAGACCCGCGAGGACGTGAAGACCACCACGTTCCGGCCGGCGATCGTCGAGTGCGCGCGCAGCTATCCCTTCGAGGGTTGGAACGAGGGCATCAACACCTCTGGTCCGCTGGTCTGGCTTCTGTCGACCACCTTCCAGCGCTTCCCGGCGCGGGAGACCAACAACTTCGACATCGTGCCGGTCGACACCGTCGCCCGGTCGATGGTGGTCGTGGTCGCCGAGGCCCTCCGCGACCGCGCGCACGCGATCTACCAGTGCGGCTCGAGCGACGTGAACCCGTTCACCTTCCGCCGCGCCGTCGAGCTCACGGGCATCGGCATCCGCCGCATGTACGCGAAGCGCGGCGACGACTTCGAGAAGAACGTGCTCTCCAAGCTCGACCCGATCTGCGCGGAGCCGGACCCGAACGAGGTCTTCGGCCACCGCCGGATGCGCCTCGTGGCACGCGCGACCCGGAACTTCCTCCGCAAGTTCAAGCTGCAGGAGAACGTCTCGCCGAAGCTCTACGACAAGGTCGATGGGCCGAAGCTCGACGAGAAGCTGCGCAAGTTCTCGATGGACTGCCGAACCACCGACCGGAAGCTCGGTCAGGTGGACGACATGCTGCGGGTCTACCTGCCCTTCGTGAACCAGATCGCCTACGTGTTCCGCACCGGCCACCTGGTCGCCGCGACCGAGCGACTGAACGACGAAGAGCGTGAGCTCTTCGGCTTCGACGTCGCCGACATCTGCTGGCGCGACTACTGGGTGAAGGTCCAGGTGCCCGGCCTCGACAAGTGGTCGCTGCCGCTACTCCGCAACGAGAAGGTCCCCGACGACCCGCCCTTCGAGGAGACCGAAGAGCTGGCCGCGAAGACCGAGAACGAGAGCGCGCCGCTGCGCGCAACCGCCTGAACGGCGGAGAGAAAG
Source organism: uncultured Sandaracinus sp. (assembly GCA_964462035.1). Classification (GTDB taxonomy): domain Bacteria; phylum Myxococcota_A; class Polyangia; order Polyangiales; family Houyiibacteriaceae; genus UBA1660. The sequence goes on along the minus strand of CAYXAP010000001.1, from coordinate 216,586 downwards.
AAGACCATGGAAACGATCTTCATCACCGGAGCGACCGGTTTTCTGGGCAGCTACGTCGTCGACCGACTGATGCACACCACGGACGTGCGGCTGGCGGCGCTGACCCGCGCGGCGGACCGCGAGGAGGGCATCGCCAAGCTCTGGAAGGCGATGCAGCTCCACTGGGACGCGGAGACCTTCTACCGCCACATCGACCGCATCGACTTCGTGCCGGGTGACCTGACCGAGCCGAACCTCGGCATCGCGGACGGTCGATACGAAGCGCTGATCACGAGCTGCGACTCGGTGCTGCACATCGCGGCCTCGCTGAACCGCAAGAGCGAGAAGCAGTGCCTCAACCACAACCTCCGCGGCACGCTCTCGGTGATCCAGCTCGCCAAGGCGATGCAGGAGGACCACGGCCTGCGTCGCTTCAGCCACGTGTCGACGGTCGCCGTGGCCGGGCAGCGTGACAGCGAGGTCATCCTCGAGGACGAAGCGATCGACTGGGAGGTCAGCGACTACGACCCCTACGGCCGCACCAAGAAGTTCTGCGAGCACATGGTCCGCTCACTGCTGCCGGAGGTGCAGAAGACCTTCTTCCGGCCGTCGATCGTGATGGGTGACTCGCGCTTCGCCGAGACGACCCAGTTCGACATGGTCCGCGCCTTCTGCACGCTCGCCGACATCCCCGTGCTGCCCTTCGACTCGAACGGCCGCGTGGACATCGTCAACGCCGACTGGGTCGGCAAGGCGATCGCCGACCTGCACATGAAGCCGGTGAAGCACCAGATCTTCCACCTCTCGAGCGGCACCTCGTCGCACACGATGGGCGAGATCACCGCCGCGCTGAACAAGCCGCCCCGCTTCGTGCCGCAGCTCGAGAACGCCTTCGGCACGATCATGAACGCGCTCGCGTCGTCGAAGCAGAAGAACACGGCGACCCTGATCGGCAGCCTCTTCAAGGTCTTCCTGCCCTACATCACCTACGACACGGTCTTCGACAACAGCCGCGCCGTCGAAGCCCTCGGTGAGGCACCGGTCCCCTTCACGCACTACTGCAAGGACCTCTACCGCTACGCCAAGAGCGTGAACTACGAGTTCCCGGCCAAGCCGCTTCCGCCGGCGCCGGAGTCGAAGGGGGCGAGCCCCGCAGAGGCGCGCCCGTGAGCGAGAAGAAGAAGCCCCGCATCTGGCGCCCGACGAAGGACCCGGTCGCGAAGGCCGAGACCGAGGTCGCCGATCCGGTGCCCGCCGCGAGCTCGACCGAGATCCCGACCTCCTGGGCCGAGATGCGTTCGCTGGTCGACGACCTGCGCGCGAAGGCCGAGAAGAAGGACGCCGAGTCGCTCATGGGCGTCTTCGGCGACCTCGCCCGGGCCGCGAAGAAGAAGATCGGCGAGCACCTCGACGCCGACCGCACGCTGCAGACGGTGATGAGCGGCTTCATCGAGGCCGCCGGGAGCCGCTACGCGCTCGACCCCGGCGCGCAGTGGGAGCCGGGCGAACCGCTCAAGCTCCTGCTCGCTGGCTACAGCGGCACCCGCAACACCGGCGCCGACGTTCGCGTCGAGGAGATGATCCGGCAGTTCCGCCACCTCTTCGGCGACGAGCACGTGGCGCTATCGATCTACACGATCGACCCCGAGCTCACCCGCGGCTACTTCCGCACGGTGCGGCAGCTGCACCTGCCGAAGCTCTTCCCGAAGTTCCTCTTCGACACGGTCCACGAACAGCACGCGGTCATCGCGTGCGAGGGCTCGATGTTCAAGAGCAAGTTCGCCAACGCGCTGAGCACGATGATGGTCGGTGCGCTCGGTCTCGCCGCCGTCGAGGGCAAGATCGCCGTCGGCTACGGCGGCGAGGCGGGCAAGATGGATCGCTCGGTCCAGGACCTGGTGCGCCGCTACTGCCAGGACGCGCTCATCATCGCGCGCAACGAGGCCAGCAAGGGCGTGCTCGCGGAGCTCGGCGTGAAGTCGCGCTCCGGCACGGACACCGCGTGGACCTTCGAGCCGGCGCCGCTGAGCGAGGGCCGCCAGATCCTCATGGACGCGGGCTGGGATGGTGAGACTCCGGTGCTGGCGCTCTGCCCGATCAACCCGTTCTGGTGGCCGGTGAAGCCGGACGTCGCGCGCGCCGCGGTGAACTCCTTCAGCGGCATGTACGACGAGGAGCACTACGGCTCGGTCTACTTCCACGCCGAGGGCGCGGAGGTCACCGACAAGCAGGACCGTTACCTCACCGCCATCGCCAACGCCGTCCGTCGCTTCCGCGAAGCCGGCAACGACGTCTTCCCGGTCATGTTCGGCAGCGAGCAGCTCGACCGCGAGGCGTGCGAGGGGCTGAACGAGCGCCTCGGCGGCGGCTTCCCGGTGATCGTCAGCGACGAGCACGACATGTACGCAATGGTCTCGGCGATGCGGAACGCGACCTACATGGTCTCGAGCCGCTACCACGCCTGCGTCACCACGATGCCCGGGGGTGTGATCAGCGCCGGCATCACGATGGACGAGCGCATCCGCAACCTCATGGCCGACCGCGGCACGCCGCACCTGGCGCTCGAGGTCGACGACCCCGAGCTCGAGGACCACCTCTTCGAGACGCTGGGCGTGATGCTCCGCGACGGCGAGTCGATCCGCGACGGCATCGACCGCTGCGTCTACGCGAACCTCGAGCGGATGGGCCAGATGGGCCAGATCCTCGTGGACTACGTGCGAGCGCGACACCCGGAGTTCCCGTTTCGCCCCGAGCTCGGCGAGCACGGCGACCCCTGGGACCACCTGCCGAGCCTCGCACCGGCGGTGCAGGGCATCGTCGACCGCGTCCGTGCCGCGGACGCGGGCACCAAGAGCACGCCGCAGCTGGAGTCGCGCGCGTGAGCATCGAGTCCGTTCCCTGGCGCACCCGGCTCGGGGCGTGGCAGGCGCGCCTCGCGGCCCGGAAGATCGCCGCGGCGGTGAAGGACCGCCTGCCGGTTCGCAACGGCGTCAGCGCCATGGCTCGCTTCGAAGGCGAGGCGATGCGCTGGCACCTGAACGGGACCACCCTCGAGGTGGAGCTCCACCGGGAGCCCTGCAACGAGATCGGGACCACCGCGCTGGCGGAGCTCGAGTCGCTCGTGAGCTTCATCCACCACGGCGCCGGCGGCGCCCGCGCGGTGATCCTCTTCAGCTCGGTGAAGCGCGGCTTCTCGGCCGGCGCGGACCTGCGCGAGCTCTACGAGGGTCTCGTCGCGCGCCACGCCACTGGTGAACGAACCCCGATGAAGCAGGTCGCCGTCGCCCACGAGGTGCGCGGCTTCATCGACCGCATCCACGCGGTGATGGACGGCCTCGACACCGCGCCGCTCACGGTCATCGCGGCCGTCAACGGCGTGTGCTTCGGCGGCGGCTTCGAGCTGGCGCTGACCGCCGACGTGATCGTCGCCGACAAGAGCACCCGCTTCGCCTTCCCCGAGCTGCGCCTAGGGCTGGTGCCCGGCTTCGGCGGCATCCCGCGCCTCGAGCGCGACGTCGGCAACGCCGTCGTCCGCGACCTGCTGCTGACCGGCCGCAGCCTCAACGCCAAACGCGCCCAGGAGATCGGCTTGGTGTCGCAGGTCGTCTCCCGAGGCGAGGCGCTGACCGTCGCGCGCAAGATGGCCGAGCAGGCCGCGCGCTTCGACCCCGAGACCACCCGGCGCGCCAAGCGCTTCGCCAAGCCGCTCCCGGTCGAGCGGCTCCGCCGCGAGAAGGATCTCTTCATCGAGATGATGGGCTCGCCCGTGGTGGCAAAGGCCCTCCAGAAGTTCGTCGAATCGACCGACGTCAGACCCTATCTCCCTTGAACCGCCTGCCATGAACCGCGAAGACCTCCTGAAGACCCTCATGACCCTCGCCGCCAAGCGCTTCGAGCGCGACCTGGCGGAGCTGCAGCCCAGCGACGACTTCTTCTCGAAGCTCGGCATCGACAGCTTCCAGGCGATGGAGCTGATGACCGACCTCGAAGACGAGTTCGACGTCGAGGTTCCCGACTACGAGCTGCAGGGCGTCACCACCTTCGACGGCCTCGCGGACGTGCTGGAGCGCCGGCTGTGATCCCGCCCGAGCGATACGGCTCGATCGGCGAGCTGCTCCTCGATGCCACGCTCCAGTTCAAGACGGAGACCGCGCTCCTCGAGCTGAGCCGCAAGCGGACCGCGCACGAGCTGAGCTACCTGCAGACCAAGCGGGAAGCCGACGCGATGGC
>CAYXAP010000001.1:151662-212277 GCA_964462035.1 uncultured Sandaracinus sp. | reverse complement strand
CGCTTCTTCAGCGTGCTGCCCTCGAACCACGCCATCGACTTCATGAGCGGCTTCGTCGGCGCCTTCGCCGCGGGGGTCACCGTGGTGCACCAGCGCTCGCTCCGCCCGGAGCTGCTTCGCTGGGTCCTTCAGGAGAAGGGCATCACCCACATGGCGATCGTGCCGCTCATCCTCGAGGCCTTCGAGCGTCGCCTCGACGAGAAGCTCGAGGAGCGCACCACCGTCGAGCAGGCGCTCGTCGAGGGGCTCCGGCAGGTCAACGCGGCCTTCACGCTCGACAAGCCGCGCGCGTGGCTCTCGAACAAGCTGATGAAGCCCGTCCGCGACGGCCTCGGTCCCGACCTGAAGATGCTCTTCTGTGGCGGCGCCTTCGTCGACCCGAAGCGCGCCCGGCGCTTCTACGAGCTCGGCGTGCCGGTGGTCATCGGCTACGGCCTGACCGAGGCCGGCACGGTCTTGACGGTCAACGACCTCAAGCCCTTCCGCGCGGACTCGGTCGGCTCGCCGCTCGAAGGGGTCGAGCTCGAGGTCCGCGGCGCGGACGCCGGTGGCGTCGGTGAGGTCTGGGTCCGCGGGCGCACCGTCTTCGCGGGCTACCTCGACGACCCCGAACAGACCGCCGAGGCGCTCCAGGACGGCTGGCTCAAGACCGGCGACCAGGGCTTCCTCGACCCGAGCGGGCATCTGCACCTCGTCGGCCGCAGCAAGAACATGATCGTCACCGCGGGCGGCAAGAACATCTACCCCGAGGACATCGAGAGCGCCTTCGAGGGCCTCGACTGCGAGGAGATGGTCGTCTTCGCCACCGGCTACGTGTGGCCCGGGAGCGAGCGCGCGGGCAGCGACCTCACCAGGGAGCAGCTCGTCGCCATCGTGCGACCGAAGGGCGAAGCGCCGCTCGGCGACCTCCTCGACGACCTGCGCAAGCGCAACCGCTCGCTGCCCGACTTCAAGCGCATCGGCGGCGTGCTCGAGTGGAGTGAGGAGTTCCCCCGGACCGCGTCGATGAAGGTCAAGCGCGCCCAGCTCGCCGAGGCGCTCCGCGAGCAGGCGAAGCTCGATGCCCTCGTGGAGGTCCAGGCGTGAACGACGCCGAGCGCTACGTGATCGTGAACGGCGCCGCCGGTGGCGGCCGCTGCGCGGGCCGTTGTGAGCCTGCCCTCGACGCGTTGCGCTCGGTCGGCTTCGAGCTCGAAGTCGCCCACACCGAGCGGGCCGGCCACGCCACCGAGCTGGCGCGCGCCGCGTTCGCCAAGGGGCACCGCAAGTTCGTCTCCGTCGGCGGCGACGGGACCTCCTTCGAGGTGATCAACGGGTTGCTCCCGGAGGCGGAGGGTCAGGGCGTGGAGCTCGGCCTGCTGCCACTCGGCACCGGCAACTCGTTCCTACGCGACTTCGCCATCCTCGATCCGGACGCAGCGCTGAGCGCGCTGAAGGGCTGGCACGCCCAGCCGATCGACGTGGTGAAGGCTGTCCACGCCGAGGGCTCGTTCCACTACATGAACCTGATCGGCCTGGGCTTCACGGCACGCGCCGGTGATCTCACCAACCGACGTTTCAAGCGGCTCGGGCCCGCGGGCTATGTCGCCGCGGTGCTGGTCAGCGTCGCCGGGCTCGAGAAGCCGGTGGACCCGATCAGGATCGACGACGCCGACTACGGCGACGCCCGGCCCGCGGTCTTCCTGGTCTTCTCGAACAGCAAGTTCACCGGCGGCGCCATGAAGATGGCCCCCGAGGCCGACCCGACCGACGGATACCTGGACGTGATCCGCGCCGGCGACATCGGCCGCGCGAGCCTCGTGAAGACCTTCCCGAAGATCTTCGCGGGCCGTCACGTGGAGCACCCGCGGGTGGAGCAGGGGCGCGCGAAGAAGGTCGAGTTCCTCGAGCCCCGCAAGCAACCGGTGATGGTCGATGGAGAGATCATGCACCTGGCCCTCGAGTCGCTCGAGGTGCGCCCCGGCGCGCTCTCGGTCGTGACCGGAGAGAGACGATGATGGACACGAAGACCACCACCGCAGGAAGGAACGTGAACACCCCCGACGCGGAGCCGACCGAACGCGCGCCCGGCGACCTCTCCGGCTGGAGACCGAGCCTCGCGCAGAAGGCGCTCTCGGCCGCGGCCTGGGCGGGCGGCGCGACCTGGTTGGTCCCGATGGCGTCGACGATGATGACGCTGCACAAGCTGGGCGTTCATCTGCAGCCGGTGAACGACCTCTTCTGCCGAGGGATGATCGCCGCGACCGGCAACCGCTGGCGCGCGTTCGTCGACCCCGCGGTCCGGCCGGACCAGCCCTACCTCTTCATCCAGAACCACTCGAGCCACCTCGACTTCGTCGGCATGTACCCGGCCGTCCCCCACGAGATCCAGGGCATCGAGCTCGAGAGCCACTTCGACATCCCGGTCTATGGCCCCTACATGAAGAGCCGCGGCACCATCGGGGTGCCCGTCGACCGCGAGGGTCGCACCGAGATCCTCAAGCAGCGCATGCGCGAGGTCATCGACCGCGGCGACTCGATCCTGGCGTTCCCCGAGGGCACCCGGACGGTCACCGGCCGGGTCGGCCCCTTCCGGCGTGGCCTCTTCTTCATCGCTCGCGACCTCGGGCTGCAGGTCGTCCCGACGACGGTCACGGGCCTCTACGACGTCATGCGCAAGGGCAGCAACACCATCCGGCCCTTTCAGCAGGTCACCGTGTGGTGCGACGCCCCCGTCGACTTCAGGGGGCTCGCCGACGAGGAGGTCGAAGCCACGCTCCAGGACGTTCGGTCGACGATCAGCGACCGCGTCGATCGCTACTTCGACGAGGGGGAGCGATGACCGACCCGGCCATCGACGGGCGCAGCAAGCGCGCCCGTAGCCAGCGCAAGAACCGTCGAGGAGCGATCCTCAAGGCGGCGCGGCCGGTGTTCGTGGAGAACGGGTATCACCAGACCCACATCAGCGACATCATCGAGGCCGCGGGGATCGCGCGCGGCACCTTCTATCTCTACTTCGACTCCAAGGCCGCGATCTTCGCAGAGCTCCTCGATCTCTCGCTCGACGAGCTGCGCTCGTCCATCGTGGGCGTGGACCAGGGCGAAGACGCGCCGCCGATGGAAGCGCAGCTGATGGGCACCGTGCGTCGACTGCTGAACACGGTCGTCTCCAACCGACTGCTGACCACCTTCCTCGTTCGCGAAGCGGTCGGTCTCGACGAGGAGATCGACGGCAAGCTCAAGGCCTTCTACGCGGAGCTCATCGAGTACATCCGCGACGCCCTCGAGGAGGGCAAGAAGATGGGCATCCTCCGCGACCTCGACAGCGAGGTCGGCGCCTTCTGCATCATGGGCACCATCAAGCAGTTCATGGAGCAGGTGGTCATGTACGACCGCGAGGTCCCGAAGGAAGACATCGACCGGGTCGCCCTGGCGGTGCTCGACTTCAACCTCCGCGGCATCCTCCGGAGCTGATCGTGGCCGGCGGGCCCAAGCCCGAGGGCAAGCGTCCGCTCTGGCGGGAGCCGCTGCTGCACTTCCTGCTGGTCGGCGCCGCGCTCTACGGCGTGCACCGCTGGACGGCGAGCGAAGCGGTCGATCCGCCCATCGTGATCGACGAGGCGTTCGTCGCAGGGCTCGAGCGCCAGCACGTGCAACGCACCGGGCAGCCGCCCGAGGACGACGCCGCCCTCGAAGGTCTGATCGACGAGCACGTCCGCGAAGAAGTCCTCCTCCGCGAGGCCTTGCGACTCGGCCTCGAGCGAGACGACCCGATCGTGCGTCGCCGGCTGGTCCAGAAGATGGAACTGATGCTGGGCGCGGCTGCAGAGCCGGACGACCCGAGCGACGAAGCGCTCCGAGCCCACCTCGAAGCCCACCCCGAGCGCTTCGCGCGGGCCGCGCGGCTGGGCTTCTCGCAGGTCTTCTTCTCGAACGAGCGCCGCGACGACGCGACGCTCGACGCCGCGGCAGCGCGCGCGACGATCGTGAATGGCACCGACGCGGCGACCCTGGGCGATCCCTTCCCACTCGGACGCCGCCAGTCGCCGGTCGCTCGGAGCGTGATCGCCGGTCGCTTTGGAGAGGCCTTCGCCGAATCCGTCGCCGCCCTCGAGCAAGGCGTCTGGAGCGCCCCGATCGAGAGCCCACTCGGCGTTCACCTCGTCCTGGTAGAAGACCGCCAAGCGGGGCGCACCCCCTCGCTCGACGAAGCCCGGGCAGAGGTCGAGCGGGACTGGCGCCGGGACGTCCGCGCGGAGCGCCTCGACGCGGCCATCCAGCGCTTGGTCGACCGCGCGGAGGTGGTCCGACCGTGAGGATCCCGCTGGCGCTCTCGTTGCTCGTGCTCGCGCCCACCGTCGCGAGCGCCCACGCGGTCGGTTTCGGCGTCTGGCGCCTCGAGCAGAGCGAAGGCGATCGCTGGCGCTCGACCCTTCGGGTGGACGGCGCCGATCGCGCACCCATCGACCTCACGGTCGAGGGCTGCTCGGTCGAGAGCATGGAGCGGTCCGCCGATGGACCACGGGTCGAGCTCCACGGCGAGCTCGGCTGCCCGGACGGTCCGGGACCGAGCTTCTCGCTCGACGGTCTCCCCGATCACATGCGGGTCCAGGTCGTGGTGGTGCCGGCCATCGGTCCGGAGCGTTCGTTCCTGCTCAGCGATCGCCAGCCGACGCACCGGGTCGAGTCCGCCGAGGGTGGCGTGGGGCTTCGCTACCTGACGCTGGGCGCCGTGCACATCCTCATTGGCTGGGACCACGTCGCCTTCGTGCTCGCGCTCCTGCTCCTGCTGGCCGCCGACCGCCGCGGGTGGAGACGCATCGTGTCGACACTGAGCGCGTTCACGGTGGGTCATTCGGTGACCCTCGGGCTGGCGGCGATGGGGTGGTTCGTGCTCTCGCCCTCGCTCACCGAAGCCATGATCGCGGCCAGCCTCGTGCTCTTGGCGACCGAGCTCGCTGGCGACGACCGCTTCGGACGAACCTGGACTCGACGCGCGCCCGAAGGGGTCGCGCTCTTCTTCGGGCTCTTCCATGGGCTCGGCTTCGCCGGGGTGCTCGACGAGATCGGGCTGCCGCCCGCCCACGCGACGCTCGCGCTCTTCGCGTTCAATGGCGGCGTGGAGCTCGGACAGATCGCCGTCGCGGTGGCAGCCCTGCTCCTGGCGAAGTTGGTGGGCGAGCGGCTCGGTGATCCGAAGCGGCTCCGCAGGGTCGCCGGCTACGCGCTCGGCTGCGTCGGTGTCTTCGTCACCCTCGAGCGCCTCTTCGGCTGACGCGCCACCCGAGCACGACGCCGAAGACGACGAGCAGCGCCCAGGGCGCGTCACCTCCGCCGGCGACCCGACAACCACAGCCCTGGCGGTCGTCCGCGCAGAAGGGGTCGAAGCCCCCTCGCGGCGTGAACCGGCATTCGGTCGAGAGCGCACCGGGACCGTAGATCGTGCACATGCCCTCGACGTCGTCCGGCGCCAGGCTGCGCTTGAAGGTCTCGCCGGCGTCCGCGCAGGCCCACATCGTCGACTCCGGGTCGTCGGGTGCATGGGCGAGCCCGAAGAAGTGGCCCGCCTCGTGGGTCAGCGTGTTCCCGAGGTCGACCGATCCGTCCAGGCAGCCCTCTTCTTCGGGGCACACGGCGAAGTCCCAGTTGTCCTCGTTCAGCTCCATGTCTGCGTCGATGATCTCGCCGGTATCGAGCAAGAAGAAGGTCGTCGTCAGCGCGAACGCGGCGGCGTCGTGGCCAGAGCGCGACTCCCAGCCGCTGTCGACGACCGCGACGGTGTTCGCGTTGCCTTCGCCGGACACGTACTGAGCGACGTCGCAGAGGCCACGCTCGTCGCTTCGCCGGATCGTGAAGCCCGGGCGCCGGCCCTCACCGCAGTCGAGCTCCGTCCACTGGGCGAAGGCGGCGTCCACCGCCGCGTCGAGCTCGGCCGTCGTGAACCCGGGTCCCGGCCGGTCCATCACCGAGAGCTCCATGCACGCTCGGTCCCAGAAGAGGAAGTGCGCGTCCGGGTTGGTGTCCACCGGGCAAAAGCAGGACTGGGCGCACGTCGAGGGGGCCGGCCCCGTGACCGTACAGCTCTGACACCACGCCAGCGCCGTCTCGGTGGCTCCCAGGCTCAGGGTGAGGGCAAACGCGAACGAAACGATGCGCAGCAGCGGCACGCGCGCAGCCTAACCCATCGCGAGTGCCACCGACACGCGAGAGCCAGTCGCTCACCCACCGCGCCGTTTGGCCTTCACGACACGGCTCCTGCGGAACGAGCGCACCCGCTCCGGCGCGATGGCGGCCAGCTTGCGCACGAATGGGGGCGCGAGCCCGAGCTCGCTCGCGACGGACTTCGGATCGGCGCGAACCCGCTTCTCCATCTCGGGGTCGGTCAGGAAGCGCGCCAGGAGCGACTGTCGTGCGGCGAGACTCACCGGCGCCCCGCCTTCGAGAGCACGGCGCGAACGGCCTCCACTTGCTCCAGCGCGACCGAGAGGGGCGGAACCGACTCATCCCACTCGATCGTCACTGCGCGCAGCTGCGGCGCCGTTCGGGCGACCTGGTCGAGCAACCCGAGCGCCTCCGGCTCGACGGGGCGGTCGTGGCTGTCGATCCACAGCTCGCCGACCCGCCGACCACCGGCGAGGTGGATCTGGACCACCCGCTCCATCGGGATCCGAGCGAGGTAGGCTTCGGTGCTCCAGCCGCCGTTGCGAGCGTCGTAGACCAGGTTGGTCAGATCGAGGAGCGCACCACAGTCCGCCGCTTCCAGCGCGCGGGCGTAGCCACGCCCCAGGTGCTCGCCCGGGTGAGGTTCGTCGGTACCCCAGCCGAGGATGTCCGAGGGGTTCTCGAGCAGCAGCGGTCGCCCCACCCTGCTCGCGACCGCGGCAGCGTTCGCCGCGAGCGCATTCATCGCTTCGTCGTCATCGAAGACGGGACCGAAGTGCCCGAGATCGACCTCGCCCGCTCGAAGGAACGCGAGGTGCTCGGAGTACCAGCGGCACTGCAGAGCCGTGACCGCGTCCGCGATCGCGTCGACGTAGGCGATGTCCACCCCCTCGGCGTCGCCGATGCCAAGGTCGGTACCATGGGCGACGAGGGGCCAACGCGCGCCCAGTCGGCGCCATCGCGCGCGCCTCGCGGTGCAAGAGCGAGCGTCGTCGATCATGACCTCGAGCACGTCGAGCGCGCGCCGGTCGACGCTCTCCAGCTCGTCGAGCCAGACCTCACGCAAGCCGAGACCGACGGCAACCCCGTCCACCGGGCCAGTATATCCTTCCCGCGATGGCAAACGCTCCCTGGCTCCCAAAGCGCACGCGCACGCTCATCGACCGTGGCGTCGAAGCACTGCAGACGGTCTACGGTGACCGGCTCCAGGCCGCGCTGATCGTCGGCGCCGCGGCGAGCCCCGCCCGCCACGACCGAGCACGCTTTCCTCAGGTGCTCGGGATCGTGGAGACGACGACCGTCGCGGACGCACGGCGACTCGCCGACACCGCGGGCCCGACGATGAGGGACGGACTCCGTATTCGAATCCTCACCGGTCGTGAGCTCGCAGCCTCGAGCGATGTCTTCACGCTCGAGGTCGCCGAATGGCGGGACCGGCACGTCCTCCTCGCGGGAGAGGACCCGTTCGACGCGGTGAGCATCGACTCGGCCGATCTCCGACGCTCGCTCGAGCAGTCGGCGCGCGGCATCTCGAGGCAGCTTCGGAACCGGCTGATCGCCGCGGAGGCGACCGGTGGTCGACGGGACGACGCACAGCAGGCGCTCGCCGCCGCCCTCGAGCGAACGATCGAGCTCGCGCACCACACCCTGCTCTGGCTGGGGAAGGAGTCGCCGCTGGAAGAGGGCCCGCTCCTCGAAGCCTTCGGTGCGTGGGCCGCGGTCGACGCCGGCGCGACGGTCGCGCTCGTGTCCGAGCTGCGGGGCAAGGGTCGAATCCGAGACCCCTGGCAGGCTTTCGAAGCGATCGTGCCCTTTCTCGAGGGCGCGAAGCGCGCGGTCGACGGCATGGGGGCCGCATGAGGCTCGCTGTCGCGTTGGCGGCCGCGGTGCTGTGGACGAGCAGCGCGCAGGCCCAGACGCCGATCGAGCGCTACGTCGTCGACGTCACACCCCAGTGGGTCGGCAACTCGCACTTCGAGCTGACCTTCGTGTATCGACCGCCGCCGGGGCAGCCGAAGGATCATGGGTTCAAGTTCTTCGGCGACCGGCAGGTCTACGACGTCCGCGCCTGGGACGCCGACGGGGAGCCCGTGTCGGTTCGGCTGGCAGCCCCCGGCGAGTACCGGGAAGAGCGCGCCGACTGGCAGGTCCCCGAGCCGGACGCCGATGGACGACAGACGGTCACGGTGGCCTTCGATCAGGCACTGGTGAACACCGACCGAGTAGGCAGCGCCGACTGGATCCCCAAGTTTCGGATCCCCGTCGAGAGCGCCGAGCTCCGGGTCCATGTCCCGACGCCTCTGGAACACGAGGCCTTCGAGTGCACGCCTGACGAGCACACCGAAGATGACGCTCCCGGCGTCGTCTGCGTCCGGCGCTTCGAGGGTGCGATCGACGACATGAGCGAGATCCCGCTCCCACCGACCGCCCGTCTGGCGAGAGCGACGATCGCGGTGACGCCGGAACCCGACGGACTCTCGATCGAAGCCGAGCTGACGCGCGAGCCCGGAGACCTCCGTCCGATGGTCCTCGATCTCGCGAGCACGGGACGGATGCCCACGATCGTCAGCGCGGAAGGGGAGCGGCTGACTCCGCTCCAGATCCGGGGCCGGACCTACTACCTCGAGCTCATGGGGGTCGATGGGCCGATCCGGGCGCGCTGGCGGCGGCCGCCGATCGACGGAGACACGATCATGCGGGACCACCTCGTCCGCGGGCTCGCTCCGTCGACCGAGGTCACCCTGCGGCTCCACGCGACGCCCGGGATGGTCACGGAGCGCCTCGAACGCGAAGGCCTCCACTTCGAGACGGCCGGCGAGTCTCGATTCGCCGACATCACCCTCGAGAGCGACACCGGTGCTCCCTTTCCGGCAGCCGGGGCCTTCGACGGGGCGGAGGTGCACATCGACCTCGAGGCCGACCCGCCTCGCTTCGAGCTCAGCTTTCGCTACCGGTCGGAACGCGCGTCTCCCCCAATCGCGCTCGTGGGTGGCATCGGGGGAAACCACCTGGAGGCGACGGTCGACGGCGAAGCGCTCGACGTGACCGGCAGCCAGGTGGCCACGCCCGAGCCCTCGGCCGAACCTCGCATGGTCGTCGTCCGCTGGAACGACCGCGTCGAGGTCATCCATGCCGGCTGGTTCCAGGATCGCGTCCGGGTCGACTTTCCCCTCCTCGAGACGAGCGAGCACCCGCGCCTGAGTGCGACCGGGGGGACGTTCGACACGCTGCCGTGCCGTCGGGGCACCGCGCCGAACGAGTGCGAGCTGGTCCACGAAACCTCTCGCATCGAGCTCGACCGTCCGCTCGCGCTGGGCGCGATCGCGTATCGGTTCGGCATCCTCGCCCTGGCCCTACTGCTCTCGATCCTCGTCTCGGTCGTCGTCGTCCGGCGGCGCTACGCCACCCTCCTGCAGGAGCGCGGCGTCGTGCCACCCGCGGCGCCGACGGCGTACGTCGACAAGCCGGTCCACTACCGAGCGCCGGCGCCCATCGAGATCCGTGAGCCGCCGGAGCCACGGCTACCGGACGAGGACCGATCGGCCCTCGTCGCCCGAGCGCTCGGTGCATTTCTCCCGCCCCTCGCCTTCACCATCGCCGCGGTGGTCGTCTTCCCGGGTCGGATGCCGAGCGACCTGCCAGCGATCACGGCCGCCTTCATCGGCCTGACCTTCGTGGTCGGCATCATCATCTTCCTCACCGGCGACTCCAGTTGGCGTCACCTCGCTCAGACGCCGTTCCCCTTCGCAGTGGCCGGCGTGGCCTACCTCGGCTCGGCCGAAGGACTGGTGGGGGCGCTGGTGCCACCCGCATTGATGATCGCCGCCGTCATCCTCTGGGGCTTCAGCCAACTCGAAGGAACCGGAGGTGGCTCGTCCCATTCGAGCGGCTCGAGCTGTGGATCGAGCTGCGGTTCGTCCTGCGGCTCCAGCTGCGGCTCGTCGTGCGGTTCGTCCTGCGGCTCCAGTGGCGGGTCCAGTGGCGGGTCCAGCGGTGGTTCCAACTGCGGCGGCTGCGGCGGCTAGCTCACCGATGCTGGGAGTCCGCACCTCGCTGCGGAGGCCAGTCCGTGGGCACGTGCAGCCTCCGGGCGCGTCAGCGTGTCGCAGGTCTGCGCCCCGCAACCCGTGACCAGGCGCGGCGACGGCGATGGCATGGCGCCTGCTTTGGTGAAGGCGACTCACGATGTCCGTCGCCCTCCATCGAAGCCTCGCCCTCGCGTGCGCGTGCGCTGCGTTCGCTCCAGCCGCCGCGGGCGCTCAAACCGTTCAGACCATCGCGAACCAGAACCGCTGCAGCGCGAGCGGCGTCACCGGGATCTCGAATCAGCTCGCCGAGACGCAGATGTGCATGTTCCCGGGTCGGTTCGTTCGCTTCGCGCCCCACTCGGGCATCGTCCTCAACAACTCCGGTGTCCGTCCGTACCTGCAAGCCTCGGCGCGGGACGCTCTCCATCGGGCGGCGCGATCGGTGACCGTTCGCGTCAACTCGGCGTTTCGCACCGTCGCCGACCAGTACGTCCTCTACCACGCGGACAGCTGCTTCCGACCGGCCTTGCCGGGCAACAGCAACCACCAGTCCGGGCGCGCGCTCGACGTGTCGAACGCCTCCTCGATCCGCTCCGCCATGGAGGCCCAAGGCTGCCGCTGGTTCGGCTCGTCCGACCCGGTCCATTTCGACTGCCCCGGCTCCGACCTGCGCTCGGAAGCGGTGCGGGCGTTCCAGCGGCTGTGGAACGTGAACAACCCGGGCGACCGGATCGCCGAAGATGGCTCCTACGGACCGACCACGGCCAACCGACTCTCTCGCTCGCCGGCCAACGGTTTCCCGCGCAGCGGCTGCACCGCCGTCTGCACTCCGTCGGCGGAGACCTGCAACGGCAACGACGACGACTGCGACGGTCGCACCGACGAGGGCATCGCCGCCCGCGGGTGCGGGTCGAGCACCGGTCGATGCGAGCGCGGCACGCAGCGGTGCACCGGCGGTTCTTGGGGGCGCTGTGAGGGCGGGGTCGGGCCGCGCTCGGAGCGCTGCGACGGCATCGACGACGACTGCGACGGCGCGATCGACGACGACCTCTCCCGCGCATGTGGATCCGACGTCGGGCTCTGCATGCTCGGCGAGCAGACGTGCAGCGCCGGCGAGTGGGGCAGCTGCGTGGGCGAGGTCGGGCCCGAGCCCGAGCGCTGCAACGAGCTCGACGACGACTGCGATGGCCTGGCCGACGACGAGGAGGTCTGCGAGGTCGAAGAGCTCGTGATGCAGCTGCCGAGCTATGGGCGCACCGACTCGGACGTGGACGGCGACGGACGGAGCGACGCGTGCGCCGAGCGCGAGGGCTCCCTCGAGTGCCACCTGGCCTCCGGTCGCGGCTTCGAGCGATCGGTACCCGGTCCCTCGGTGGCCACCGACGGCTTCGACGACCCCTCTCGCTACTCGACGCTGCGCATGGGGGACATCGACGGCGACGAGCTCGCGGACGTCTGCGTGCGCGAGTCCGATGGGGTCCACTGTTGGGTGTCGTCAGGCGCGGGCTTCGACACCGAGCTCGAGGGTCCGCCTCTCGACGACGCCGATGGCTTCGACACGGCGCCCCAGTTCACCACCCTTCGGCTCGGTGACCTCGACGGTGATGGCCTCGCCGATCTCTGCGCACGCTGGAGCGACGGCCTCCGCTGCTACCGCTCCACCGGCACCGGCTTCGAGCAGCTCGCCACCCTCCCGGAGCTCTCGGACGAGAACGGCTTCGGCACGGTCGCTCGCTACGGGACGCTGCGGCTGGGCGACGTGAACGCCGACGGCCGCGACGACGTCTGCATCCGCGACGAGAACGGCGTGGACTGCTGGCTCTTCGACGGCCGTGACTTCGACGCACGCGTGACCGGCCCTCGCTGGTCCGACTCTGCGGGCTTCGACCAGCTCGAGCACTGGAGCACCATCCGGCTGGCCGACGTGGACGGCGACGGGAGCGCCGATCTCTGCGCCCGCACGGCGCTGGGCTTCGAGTGTCACCCTGCCGGTGCGCGCGGCTTCGGCGACCCCTACCCCGGCCCGTCCATGGACGCAGACGAGGGCGGGGACCAGCCGAGCCAGTACGCGACGATCCGGCTCGGTGACCTGGATGGCGACGGCGCGGCCGACCTCTGCGCGCGCGACTCGGAAGGGCTCGTCTGTTGGCTCTTTACCGGCCGCGGCTTCGAGGCCCAGGTCGAGGGGCCGCGGTTGAGCGACGCCGACGGCTGGGACCAACCGGAGCGCTACCACACCCTTCGGATGGCGGACGTGAACCGCGATGGGCTCGCGGACGTGTGTGGCCTGACCGACGAAGGGCTCCTCTGCTGGCGCTCGAACGGCCGCGGTTTCGACATCGTCATCCCCGGGCCGGAATGGACCGGTGAGGGGTGGAGCAGCCCCGAGCACTTCGGCTCGCTCCGTCTCGGTGGCGGACAGCCTCGCAACCCGCTGATCGACTATGTCCCGCCTGCCGACGAAGGCTGCGGCTGCTCGACGCCCGGCGGTGGCTCACGGAGCGGCTGGCTGCTGCTGACCTTCGCCGCCCTGCTCATCCGGCGGCGGCGCGGGGCCGGCCGAAGAGCCAGGTGATCTTCCCTGGCCCGAAGCGGTCCTGGCCGACCGTCCACTCGTAGTCGTCGAGCCCCTCGGTCAGCGCGCGCAGCTCGTCCTCCGAGTGCGTGCGCAGATGCGAGACCAGACCGTCCCACCAAATCGCCAGCGGGAGGATGGGGAGCAGGTAGGTGAAGACCACCCACGAGAGTCGCAACGGCCGCACCGTGGGCATGAGCAGCAGCACGAAGAGTGGGATGAGCAGCGAGCTCAGGATGTTGGGCAAGGTCCGCTCGCTGAGCTCCGCGGTGAGGATGGGCTGGCCCTTGGCGACCGCGTCTTCGAGCGCGGCCCGCGCGGGTCGGTCCGGGAAGTGATGGAGCGCGTTGAAGATCGTGCGGAGCCCGGGCAGCGCCTCGGGGACCGACGTCGCGTCGACCGGCGCCGGGTGTACCTCGACTCCATCTGCCGCTGCGGCCGCGGCCAGGGCCTCGGGGTCCGGGGCCCGGTCGGTGAGCGTCAGCGGAACGGGCCGGCCCTCCTGCGCGAGCCGCGCATGGACCGACGGCGCCGGTCCGCCCGCGCCCGAGGCGAGGTCGACCCATCGCTCGGCGCCCGACTGCTCGAGCGCCTGCCCCACCCGCTCGGCGAGGGGCACGTCGACCTTGGCGAGCTCCTCGAGGCGCCGGAGGTACGCGTGGCCGGCTTCGGCCAAGGTCCGCGGATACCAATCGAGGTCCGCGAGCTCGAACCAGTGAATCCGCATGGGCCGAGGCTAGGGGCCGCGAGACTCGGGGGTCAACGGCCCACCGGTCATCGAAGGCGTCGCCCAGAAGCCGATGAGGATGGCCGTCATCATCGGGTGGCGGACGTAGCGGACGCTACCTCCGCTGCGTGTGGACGTTGCCCCCTCGAGCTCAGACGTGCTTTTCGATGAGCGCGCCCAGGCGCGGGATCGCAGCCTCGACGTTCTTCTTCGCGGAGCCGCGGAGCTTCGAGTAGGTCTTCTTCACGAGACCGTTGGTCGACTTCTCGGCCTTGCCGTCGGTGACCTCGAGCAGCGCGTCGGCCGCGCGGCCCGAATGGGCGACCAGGTACGAGCTGACCGGCTCGCCCTTGGCGGTGGCCTCGTCATGCATCGGGGCGAGGGCCTCGGCGAACTCGGGCATCAGGCTCTCGACCACGTTGCGGATGAAGCCGGGCTTGATGCCCTTCACCGCGCCGTAGCCGGCCTTCACGGCCATGCCGCCCATGCCCTTCTTGTCCTTCACCTCGGCGTCGATGAGGGTCAGGCAGTCTTCGATGATGACCGGCTTCTTGGCCGGGTCGTTGAGCGCGTCGACGAGGGTCGCCATGGATTTGCTCGTGGCATGTGGGGCCAGGGCGCGCAAGCACCGGATCGCTGGCACGAGAAAGCTCCGGCTTGACGCCATGGATTTAACACTTCATCATTCGTTGAAGTAATGGAGGAAGATCCCCAGGCCGACTGCTCCCCCGAAGGGCACGGCATCGACCACCCTCGGCCGCCGGCCCAGGCACTGGCGAAGGCCGCCGAGCTCTTTTCGGCCATGGGCGACCCCGGCCGACTCGACGTCCTGGTCTGCCTCTTCCACGCGGAACACTGCGTGAGCGACCTGGCCGCCGAGCTGGACCAGGGGCTGAGCACGATCTCCCAGCGGCTGAAGATCCTTCGCCACCAACGGCTCGTCTCACGGAGACGAGACGGAAAGCACATCTACTACGCGCTCGCAGACGCCCACATCCGGGAGTTGGTCGCGAGCGCCCTGGAACACGTCAGCGAAACGGAGGGACCCCCATGACCGAGCACACCCACGAAGACCACGAGCACGAGCACGGCGAGGACTGTGGCCACGTCGCCATCAAGCACGACGGCCACGTCGATCACGTCCACGGCGGGCACCTGCACCACACCAAGGCCGACGGAACGGTCGAGGAACACAGCCTCGAGGTGAGCGGCGACAACCCCGCCGACTGCACCCCCAGCCACAGCTGCGAGGGTCACGCGGACGACCACGTCCACGGACCCGACTGTGGTCACCCCGCGGTTCCGCACGGCGACCACACCGACTATCTCGTCGACGGTCACCTGCACCACCCGCACGGCGACCACTGCGACGACCACGGCGCCGTCGAGACCGCCTGAACCGCCCCGGCGCGCACCCGGCCCGCGGGTGCGCGTTTGGTGACCCCCACACCGACGGTCGACTAAGATCCGTCCGGTGAGCGCCGATCCGACCGAGGACGCGAGGCCCGAGCCTCGGCACCGCCAGTGGACCGGCGACATGGAGAAGCCCGAGTCGGTCCGTCACGGTCCGGCGGATCTCATCGTCTTCACCGAGCGCTGCCCCGGCGTCGACCGACCCAATCAGGACGCGGTCGGCCTGGTCCCGCTCGGCGAAGGGCGACTCGTGCTGGCCGTCGCCGATGGCGCCGGCGGTCAGCCAGCCGGAGACCGCGCGTCCGAGTCGGCCATCCGCGCGTTCTGCGAGACCGTCACGCAGGCCGCGACCGATGGGCACCCGCTTCGGGAAGCCGTGCTCCAGGGCTTCGACCGGGCGAACGCGGCCGTGCTCGCGCTCGGGGTCGGTGCCGCGACCACCCTGGTCGTGGCCGAGCTCGAGGGCTGGACCCTCCGGACCTATCACGCGGGCGACTCGCGAGCGCTGGCCTGCGGTCAGCGAGGGCTGCTCAAGCTCCTCACGGCCGCGCACTCTCCGGTGGGCCATGCGGTGCAAGCTGGCATCCTCGAGGAAGAGGAAGCACTCCACCACGAGGAGCTCCACCTGGTCTCCAACATGCTCGGCGGCGACGACATGCGCGTGGAGATGGGCGCTCCCCTCGAGCTGGCCAACCGAGACACGGTGCTGCTTGCGTCCGATGGCGTGTTCGACAATCTCGGTCCCGAGGAGATCGTGGAGCACGTACGAAAGGGACCGCTGGACGAGGCCGCCGCGAAGCTGATCGCGGCGATCGGTCGCCGAATGACCGGCGACGACCCCGAGGCACCGTCGAAGCCCGACGACGTCAGCCTGATCTGTCTGCGTCGCTCCCGGTGACCGGCGTGGGTGCCAGCGCGAGCCGGCGTCATCCGCCGCGGCCGGGCGATGGTGCGGCCTTGGCGGTGAGCCTCGGGCTCGTGATGCTCCTGCTGGTCGTGGCGGAGGCTGCGTCGCTCTACGTGCCGAGCACGTGGATTCAGCGCGATGGCCGCTTCTACACGAACGTGAACGTCACGCTGGTCGAGGATGGCTCGGTCGACCAGAGCGAGTGGGCGCGGAGCTGGTACGAGCGGGACCTCGGATGGAACCGGAGCCTGGACGCGGCCTGGTCCAACGTCGCGCTCGGGGCGAACGGCGAGCGGGTGCCCAAGCACCCCATCCTGATGCCGGTGCTCTCGACGCCGCTCTTCTGGGCGTTCGGTCTCCGAGGGCTGCTGGTCTTCAACCTGCTCTGCTTCGGCCTGGCGGGCGCTGCCGCGTTCGCCTTCGTGCGTCGCTACGCGAGCCCGGGTGCGGCGCTGCTGGCGGCTGGCGCATTCCTGCTGGCGACCGGCATCCGCACCCACGTCTACGACTATCACGTCGACGTGCTCCTCCTCGCCCTCTGGCTGGGTGGCCTGGCGGCGCTGCACGCCCGGCGTGGCTTCCTCGCGGGGATGCTCGTGGCCGGAGCCGTGATGCTCAAGCCCACGACGATCGTGCTGGCCCCCGCGGCCGCGATCCTCGCGCGCCCCGGCTGGCGCGCGTTCGGCTGGGCGGTCCTCGGCGGCGGTCTCGCGCTCGGAGGCTGGGCGGTCAAGAACACGATCGTCTTCGGCCAGCCCTGGTGGGCCGGCTACAACCGAATGCTCGTCGTCGAGGACGGCGAGACCGTGCTCGCTCAGGTGGACGCCTTCTCGGTCCCACTCGAAGAGGGACTCCGCACGGTCTGGAGCGGCCCCTACGGGCTCAAGAACCGGATGCCGCTCGCGCTGGTGTCGCTCGCGGGACTGGCGTTCCTCGGTCGGAGGCGACCGCTCGCCGTGCTGGCGGCGCTGGGGACCATTGCCGGGGCCGTAGTGCTCTTCTCGACCTACCTCTGGTACGGCGACCGCTTTCTGTGGCCGGCGCTCGCCCTCGGCCTGCCCGGTCTGGCGCTCGGGCTGGACGTCGTGGGCCGCTTCGCGCGCGTTCACCGTGACGTCGTTCGAGCATGGGTCGCCACCACGTTGGTGGCCGGCATCTTCGTCGCGTCGAACCACGCGCCGCGAATGGACACGGTCGAGCCGTGGGTGGGCGTCGCGCTCCTCGGCGTGCTCGGGGCGGTCACCACGATCGCGGCGCGCCGGACCACGGCGTCGAGCGCCGCCCTCCTCGCGCCGCTGGCCCTGCTCCTCTTTCCCGGAGTGCTCGAGCGGGTGCTCGCGCCTGGCGTCGACTTCTCGTTCGCGATCTTCGTCGTCGCCGCGCTCGGTGCGCGCGAAGCCTGGTGGGCACTCGGCCTCGCGGTGGCCGCCGGGCTGGTCTTCGTGCTCCAGGCCGACCCGAACGCCATCCCCGCCGTACTCGATGGCGGCTCCGGGCGCGCCGGGACCATCCTCATCGGCGTGGCCGTGCTCCTGGTTCCCGCGCTCGGGAGGCACTCGCTCCTGCTCCTGCCGCTCGCGCTGCTCTTCTCGCCGGCCGTCCGAGCGATCGGCGCGCCCTGGCCACTCTTCGCGCTCGCGGTCGCGACCCTCGCGCTGCCTGCCCCGGTGGAGCGCTTCGGGCGCTTCGTGGTCGAGCGCTGGCGAGCCAGCTCCATCGCCGGCCGCGCGCTCGTCCTGTGCGCCCCTCTGGTCGCCCTCGCGGTCATCGGATGGGTCGGACGGACCGACACCCCCTTCCGCGCCGGGAGCCCGGCAGGGGTCCGGGCGGCCGAGGTCCGGTTGGACCACGTGCCCTGTGACTTCCTGGCCTGGGAGCACTTCAACTGGGAGTGCGCGACCTTCGATCGCGGGGTGCACGGCGAGGTGGGGCTGGCGACCTCGGACCCGCTCCACGTCGGAGGGAACGAAGTCTCGATGCTCATGATCTCGGCACCGGGCGGCCGCACGCGCCGCGTGAGCTGGCAGCTCCCGGCCGCGGAGACGGTGGTGCTCGACGTCGCGGTCCCCGACGAGGCCCGCGGCGGCGGAACCCTCACCGTGAGCGTCGACGGCGAAGAGCGGGTGTCGCTCCCACTACCGACCCGGCCGGACGGGGCGATCGCCACCCACCGCTTCGCCGGGTCCAGCGAGCCCTTCGAGCTCGAGCTCGCCTTCGAGGCGAGGGGCAGCACGGTCTTGGTCGACGCCCACCTCGAGTGAGCGGGCGCGTTGCCCCCACGCCGTGGGCGGGCTAACTCGCCGAAACCATGCGCGTCTCGATCGTCATCCCCGTCTTCAACGAGGTCGCCACTCTCGAAGAGATCGTCCGCCGGGTGCGGGCCGTGGATCTCAGCGCGGAGACTGGTCAGGAGCTCGAGCGCGAGCTGGTGATGGTCGACGATGGCTCGGAGGATGGCTCCCGCGACCTGCTCGCGAAGCTCGCCGACCAGCACGACGACATCCGCGTGGTCCTGCACGACCAAAACCAAGGCAAGGGCGCCGCGCTACGCACGGGCTTCCAGAGCGTCAGCGGCGACATCGTCATCATCCAGGACGCCGACCTCGAGTACGACCCGCGCGAGTACCCGAAGCTGCTCGAGCCGATCCTCGATGGGCGAGCGGACGTGGTCTACGGCTCCCGCTTCAGTGGTGGCCACGAGCACCGCGTCCTCTACTTCTGGCACATGGTCGGCAACCGCTTCCTGACGCTCCTCTCGAACATGGCGACCAACCTGAACCTCACGGACATGGAGACTTGCTACAAGGTCTTCCGCCGCGAAGTGATCCAGGACATCCACATCGAGGAAGCCCGCTTCGGCTTCGAGCCGGAGATCACCGCGAAGGTCGCCCGCAAGCCCGGCGTTCGCCTCTACGAGGTCGGCATCTCCTACGACGGTCGCACCTACGAAGAGGGCAAGAAGATCGGCTGGAAGGACGGCGTCCGCGCCCTCTACTGCATCGCGAAGTACAACCTCCGCAAGTAGCGCCCATCGACGCTTCCCTCCACCGAGCGGTCCGCTCCCAGTTCGAGCTCCAGCAGCTCATCGACGCCTTTCGAGGGAACGAATCGCTCGACGAGCCCGACGGCGATGGTCGGACGCCGCTGCACCATGCGCTCGACGCCGTCGTCTCGACACTCATCACGCCGACTCCCGCGTACGCGTTGCTGGCGCTCGGGGCGGCTCCGGACATCGCCGACCAGCGAGGGGTGCGACCGCTGCACCTCGCGTGTCGCGGGGCTCAGGTGGACGCCTGCCACCTCCTGCTTCGGATGGGAGCCGATCCGCGAGCGACCGACCAGCAAGGGCGCGCACCCGCGGACGAGCTCGGCGAGGGTGGCCTGGACTTCCACCAGCACACGATCGCCCGCTGGCTCGAAGGCGAGCGTCTGCCCACGAGCAGGCGTCGTCTACCAGCGGCAGCCGCGGCCGACGACGTGCGAACCGCATGGCTGCTCCGCCGCGGCTCGAATCCGAACGCCGCCGATGGACGCGGACGGACGGCGCTCCACAACGCGCGGAGCCCTTGGATCATCGCCGCCGCGTTGGCGCGGAGGGCCGACCCGAACGCCGTCGACCGCGAGGGACGTACCCCGCTGCACGTCGCCTGCGAAGGCCTCGGTCGCGAGATCCAGCTGCTGATGGCCAACGGGGCCGACCCGTCGATCCGGGACCACGCGGGTCGGCGGCCCGTCGACGGGCTTCGGGCACAGTCGTACGAAGACGACTTCTACGACGGCTTTCGTCTCGAGGGTCACCGCGAAGAGCTCATCCGACTCCTGACGCGCTGAGCGGGCCCGCCGCCAGCCTGAAGACCCAGTTCCGTTGACGCCCTCGTCACCGTGGCGCGACAATCCTTCAGTGAGGACGGTCGGCCTATGGGGGGCACTGTGGGTGCTGCTAGGCGCCTGTGGGGGCTCGAACGTCGACTTCACCAGCGCCGATTGGACACTGGTGGTGGGCGAAAGCCGGCGAACGGTCACACTCCCCACGGCTCTCGACCTGCCCTCTCGGGACCTCACCTACCGAATGGAGCAGAGCGTCGAGCTCCCGAGGAGCTCGCACGGGGAGCGGCTGGAGGTGCACCTCCCCTACCTGCCGGCCCGCGTTCGGCTGGTGGTGGATGGAGAACCGCTGGCCCGCCAGGAGCGCGACCAGGGTCGCTATCGCCACGTCGGCTCGCGCACCTGGTATGTGCCGGAGCGCATGACGCGCGACGGCGTGCTGGAGCTCTCGTTCATCGTCGACCATCGATGGACCCAGAGCGCGTGGTGGCGTGTGCGTCCCGAGCTGTCGTCGGCAGGAACGCACGACGGCTGGGTATGGAGTGACGCGCTCGGACGGACGTCGTCGATCCTCGCGTTGATGGCGCTCGCCCAAATCGGGTTGGCCTGTCTCGCCGTGTTCGGACTGGACCGACGCCGGCGCCCCTACCTGTGGTTCGGCATCCAGGCGATCAGCGCCAGCATCTATCCGCTCTACGTGTGCGGTTGGCTCGCGGACGTGTTCGGACGCTGGGACACGCTGGCCGTGGCGCTCGCGCTGATCGTGGCGTCGACGGTCTCGGTCTACTTCACCCACGAGTTCTTCGGTCGTTCGCGACCGAACCGGGGATGGCTGGCCTCGGCCGGCGTCGCGTGTGTGATCTCCGTGGGGTTCGGGGGCCCTTACGCGCTGACCGGTGTCGGTGCCCCTGCCACCGTGTTCGTGGTGAGCACCGTGTCGCTCTACCAGGTCGTCATCTGCGTCGACCTCGTTCGGCGCCACGACGACCGCTGGAGCGCCGGGTTCTTGCTCGCAGCCTGGCTCTCACTGGCCTGCACGGCGTGGGTCGACATGCAGGTGTGGCTCGGCGGCCCGGAGCTCCTCGCGGGTGCACGCCCTGCGACCGTGGGCCTGGCCTTCTTCGCGGTGTCGCTGACGCTGCTGCTGAGCCGTAGCCACATCGTCAGCCTCAACCAGGCCGACGCGCTCAACGAAGAGCTCGGCGCGCGAGTGACGTTGTTGCGCGCCCGGCGCGCCGAGATCGAGCAGCTCAACCTGGAGCTCCGCCGTCAGATCGGTGACCGGTCCTCCCAGCTGGTCGCAGCGCTGGCGCTGAGCCACACCGAACGACGAGCCGCGCCCACCCTCGAGCCGGGAACGTTGGTCCAGGGTCGTTATCGCGTCGTCGGGCCGCTCGGCAGCGGAGGGATGGGGTGCGTCTACGAGGTCGAGCGCGAGAGCGATGGACGCCACTTCGCGATGAAGCTGGCACACGACCTCGATGGGATGGCGCTGGCCCGGCTCGCCCGAGAGGCCCAGATCGCGAGCGGTGTGGCCCATGTGAACGTGGTGACGATCCACGACGTCGACGTCTCGTCGGGAGGCTTCCTCTACCTCGTGATGGAGCTCGTCGAGGGCCCCTCGCTCCGCGAAG
This sequence comes from uncultured Sandaracinus sp., assembly GCA_964462035.1. GTDB lineage: Bacteria > Myxococcota_A > Polyangia > Polyangiales > Houyiibacteriaceae > UBA1660. The sequence goes on along the minus strand of CAYXAP010000001.1, from coordinate 191,027 downwards.
CCCGCGAACGTTTCGGGGACGTGGACTGGGCCCTTCCCATCCTCCGGCAGATCGTCGATGGGTTGATGGCGCTCCACGGCCACGGGGTCGTCCACCGCGACCTGAAGCCGGCAAACGTCCTGCTGACCGGAGACGGAGAGGCACCGAGAGTTCGAATCACGGATTTCGGCATCTCGCGGATCGCCGACGTGCCACTCGAGGCGCTGGAGGAGACCGGGACCGCGACCGTTCGACTTCCGACCGGCCCCCACCGAGCGATCCGCATCGACGACGACGGTGAGGCAAGAACCGTCACGGATCCGTCGGGTTCGGGGGCTCGCAAACGACGTGCCTCGTCGGGCAGCAACCAACCTCAGCTCACCCAGACCGGACACATCGCTGGGACGCCGCTCTACATGGCGCCGGAAGTGGCGATGGGGGGCGCCATCCTCCCATCGGCGGACATCTTCAGTCTGGGAGTCCTCGGGTACGAGCTCTTGACGGGCGAGCGTCCCTGGAGCGAGTCCGTCGCGCTCGCCACGATCGACGGCCGCTCGGTCGAGCGACCGCCCCCCATGCACGACGCTGTTCCGAACGAGCTGGCCGGGCTGATCCTCGCGTGCCTCTCGCTCGCGCCCGAAGAGCGCCCCGATCTCGAGCAGCTGGCGTCGCTGCTCCACCGCCTCGCCGGCAGGTACGACAGCGAATCGAACGCGCTGGGCTGAGGTCGGGACGATGGTGCCGCGAGCTGCGCCGCTCCCGGCGCCGTCAATGGGCGACGGTCAGAGACCTTCGATGTACGTGGGCGCGCCGGCGTGTGGCCGGTCGGTTTGGGTAGCGCTGCCAGTGCCGCGCTCTGCACCGTCGCCCCAGCAGACCGCTCTGTGGTCAGACGTGAGAGCGCAGAACGATGCGTTCGCCGCCGCGACCGCGACGATGCCACTGAGATTCGATCCGTCCTCGAGCTGCACCAGCGCCGGTGTGACCTCGTTCGTGGTGACCGTACCTCGCCCGAGCTGCCCCTGGCCGTTGTTGCCCCAACACATCACGTTGGTCCCGACCACCGCGCAACACGCACCCTCCGCGCAATCGAGACTGGAGGCGCTGCTGACGCCCAACGCGGGAACCGCCGTGCCCGACGAGGTCGACGAGCCGTTGCCGATCGCGTTGCTCCCCCAGCAGTAGACGCGCCCGTCGCTCATCAGCGAGCAGCAGCCCGTCGAATGGCACTCGACATCGACGGCGCCGGTGAGATCTTCTTCGGCTCCCCCGCTCGGAATGGTGCGGACGGGCTGGACCATGAAGCCTCGGACGTCCGCGGCGCCTCCGCCCGTGCCATTGTTGCTTCCCCAGCAGAGGATTCGGCCGCCAGCCACCACGGCGCACCCGAGGTTGCCACTGAGACCGACGTCCGTGGCTCCACTGACGCCGGTCACGAGCGCAGGAGTCGCATCGGCGTTCGCGGCACCGGTGTCCCGCCCCAACGTGCCGCCGGTGCCGTTGAAGCCCCAGGAGTACACGTCGCCGCTCGCCGTGCGGGCCAACGTGATGGCGTAACCGTCGGTGGCCAACTGGGCCCAGTCGTCCACGACGTCGTCGACCGCACGAACGATGGGCGCCACGGTGCTGCCCGCTCCCGCGTTGATCGTGCCTCGCCCCAGCTGACCATAGAAGTCGGCTCCCCAGCACCGGACGTCACGAGCGCCCGTCGCGTCGAGCTCGATGATCTGGCAGGTGTGCACGTTCGTGTTGAAGGTGCACTCGGACATTCCCACGATCCGTCCGTCGACCACGGAGTTGTAGCTGGAGAGGGTGGCGACCGCCGTGCTGGCCGCGAAGTGGCCGTTTCGGTTGTCGCCCCAGCACCAGACGCGGTCGGTGTCGCGAAGTACGCAGTACCCTGCCCAGCCACCCTCGATCTGGAGGATCGCGGAGGGCGCGCAGCTCCCCGACACGCAGCGCTGGCCGGTCGGGCACGCATTCCCGCACGCCCCGCAGTGATTGGCGTCGCTGGCCAAGACCACCTCGCAGCCGTTGAAGGGCGCACCGTCGCAGTCGGCGTAGAGCGTGTCGTCGGTGCACTCACAGGTGTCGGGCGAGGCCGGCGGCGGCAGGCACATCCCGGTCGTGTTCGCCGCCCCCGCGCAGAGGCTCATCGTTGGGGTGTCGTCGACCGTGGTGTTGCAGTCGTTGTCGACGCCGTCGCAGATCTCGGTGCCGTCCGGGCTCGTGGTGGCATCGGTGTCGTCGCAGTCACCGGTCGCGGCAGTGAAGCCGGCCTCGGGTCCGCAGGCCATCACCGCGGTCGCGGTGTTCAGCGCGTAGCCGTCGCCGTCACCATCGGGGAAGTAGCTCGTGGTCGGGAGCCCTTCGTCGATGCGAACGTCGCAGTCCTGGTCGACTCCGTCGCAACTCTCGACGGCCATCGGGCGGATCGCCGGGTCGGTGTCGTCGCAGTCGCCACCCATGGCGGTCGCGTTGGGACCGGGGACGTTGCACTGGACGGCCACCACGGTCGCGCCGCCGTAGCCGTCGTCGTCGGCGTCGTCGTACCAAGTGAGCGCGCCGTCCTCGTCGAGCAGCCCGTCGCAGTCGTCGTCGAATCCGTCGCAGTCGTCGGCGGCGGTCGGGAAGCGGTCGGGGTCGCTGTCGTTGCAGTCGCCCGGCACCGGGACGTAGCCGCTCGGCAGCGCGTCGCCACAGGCGAAGACCGAGTCGCTGGTGAGGCCGAAGCCGTCCCCGTCGCCGTCTCGGTAGCCGCGGACTCCGTCGAGGCCGCCCTCGTCGACCGTCCCGTCGCAGTCGTCGTCCACGCCGTTGCAGCGCTCGACGACGTCGGGGTGGATCACCGGGTTCCCGTCGGCGCAGTCACCACCACGCAGGACCCGACCGGGCTGCCGCTCGCAGCTCGTCACCGTATCGCCGGGGTCGCCGAAGCCGTCGCCGTCCGCGTCGAGGTACCACTCGACGTCGACGACCATCTCGTCGACCTCGCCGTCGCAGTCGTTGTCGAGCTCGTCGCAGAGCTCGAGACCGCCGGGGTAGTTGAAGGGGTCCTCGTCGTCGCAGTCGTCGCCGCCGCAGTCGGCGTCGGCGTAGCCGTCACGGTCGTCGTCCTCGGTGTTCCCGCGCTCGATCACATAGCCCGCGACCCCGTCGCAGTTGTCGTCGCGCGCGTTGCAGAGCTCCGAAGCAGCCGGGTAGAGCGTGCCGTCATCGTCATCGCAATCGAGGGGGAGCAGGCTGTAACCCTCCGGTGGCGCGCACGCGACGATGGGCTCCGCCCCCGGATCGCCGAAGCCGTCCCCATCGGTGTCCGGGTACCAAGGCTGCTCGACGGTGTCTTCGTCGATGGCGTCGTCGCAGTCGTTGTTCTTACCATCGCAGACCTCGAGCTGCGCCCCGTGGCGGGTCGCCACTCCTGGCGCGCAGTCGATGTCGCTCGTGGAGGTTCGCGCGTGTCCGGCGCACGCCTGGATGGTGGTCATGTCGCCATAGAGGTCGCCGTCGAGGTCCACGAAGAGCATCACCGAGACACCCTCGTCCACGTCACCGTCGCAATCCTGGTCCGCAGGTCGCAGGTCTCGGTGGCGCCGCCGAAGACGTCCGCGAGGCGGTCCGCGCAGTCGTCACCGCAGCGGGTGCCATTGCAGCAGGCCGCGTCGATGTGCCCGTCGCCGTCGATGTCGCGGTCACCGACGGTGGTCGGATCGCAGTCTTCGTCGACGCCTTCCGTGTCACAGATCTCCGGGTTGCCCGGATTGCGATTCGCATCGGTGTCATCGCAGTCGTCACCGCCACAGCCGAGCGAGTCGAAGCCGTCACCGTCCGAGTCCGGCGTCAGGCAGACGTCGAGACACATGTCCGAGATCTCGTCGCAGGGGCCGTCGCAGCGCAGCTCGCCGGGCTGGCAGAGACCCATCTCGCAGGTCTCCTCACCGTTGCACCAGACGCCGTCGCTGCAGTCGACATCGGTCGCGCAACCGAAGTCGCTCATCGGCGGGGTGTCGTCCCCGCAACCGATCAGACCGATCCCCAGCAGGACGAATCCCACCAACCCGTGTGTCGTTCGCACGTTCGCCACCCTCCTGGGGGAGACTCACGCCTTGCGGGGCAGCTTTCAAGCGGCCCGTCTGATTCTCTCGGAACCTCACCCAGTCGGGTGAGGCGCGCTACGGGTTGAGGCCGACGACGAAGCTGGGAAGCCCCGCGTTGCTCCGGTCGATGTTGTCTCCACGACCCAGCTGGCCGGAGCTGCCCTCGCCCCAACAGACGATCTCCTGGGCGTTGGTGCGCGCGCAGTTGTAGGTTCGGCTGCCTTCCACGTCGATGACCCCTCCGAGCGGCGTGCCGGCGCTCGTGAGCACCTGGCGCGGCGGGTTGTAGTTGGAGTTGATCATCGAGACGTTGTCGCCCAACTGGCCGGCGCTCTGAGAGCCCCAGCACCAGGCGTTTCCACCCGCGGCAGCACAGCAGGAAGAGTCGCCACACGCCACGTCCGTGGCACCCACCACGCCGGTGCTCTGCACCGCGTGCTGTGAGCCACTGGTCGCGGGGCCGTCGCCACGGGGGTAGCCCCAGCACCAGACCGTCCCGTCACCCAGGCGAGCACAGCCACCGCCCGAGGCAAAGCTGATCTGGACGACGTTGGTCAGCGGCGTGTCGCCAGGCACGAGCACGGCTCCAGGTGTGCTCGTGCTTCCGCCAGTCCCGTTGCCGAGCGCCCCATTGGTATCGCTCCCCCAGCACTCGACGCCGCCGCCCATGCGAAGAGCGCAGGCGCCCTGGAAGCCAGCGGCCAGCTGAGTCGCGTCGCTGATGCCTGCCGCGACCCGAACGGGAGTCGTGTAGTTGCCGTTGGCGCCCTGAGTGAGCTGACCACGGTCCTCGATGCCCCAGCCCCAGATGTCACCGTTGGCGCGGCGCGCCAGGGTGTAGCCGGTGCCCAACTCGAGCTCCTCCCAGTCGTTGATGGTGTCGTCGATGGTCGGGTCGATGCGAGCGATGCCGAGGAAAGTGCCCACGCTGCTCGTGAAGCCCCGGCCGAGCTGGCCGAACTCGTTACGCCCGAGGCAGTAGATGTCTCGGTCGCCGGAGGTCGGGTCCACCACGATCGCGCAGTGGTGCCAGTAGTTGAAGTCCGGGCTCGAGTCGAACTCGACCACGTCGTAAGGCTCGAGCGTGTCCGCGATCGTTGCGGTGTTGGCGTTGCCGCCGGACATCAGCCCCTTCGCCTGACCCCAGCACTGATAGCGACCGCCCTCCCGCTCGGCGCAGGAGGTGGTCACACCGAGCACCATGCCGAGCAGTCCGGCGGTGGTGCAGGTGGGCGACGCGCCGCTGTCGTCGCAGTACTGGATGTCGTTGCAGGCGTTGCCACAGGCGCCGCAGTGGAGGTTGCTGGTGGCGAGGTTGGTCTCGCAGCCGTTGCCCTGGCTGCCGTCGCAGTCGGCGAGGCCTGCGGTCATGCACTCGCACTCGAGCGGCCCTCCGCCAGCGAGGCAGATGCCGGTCACGTCCGGGCCGCCGCAGAAGTTGTCGAGCGCGTCGGTGTCGATGACCGTGTCGCAGTTGTTGTCGATGCCGTCGCAGACCTCGGTCGCGTCGACGTTGACGAGCTCGTCGGTGTCGTCGCAGTCGGTCCTCGTCGGCACGAGGTTCCCGGTCGCGCGGCACTGCAGGACCGCCGTGGCGTCGGTGGCCGCCGATCCGTCCCCATCGAGGTCGGGGTAGAAGATCTCGTCCGGCAGCCCCTCGTCCACGTTCATGTCGCAGTCCTGGTCGATGTCGTCGCAGATCTCCGTGGCCATCGGGAAGATGGTGGAGTCCTCGTCGTTGCAGTCGTCCGGGTTGTCCGCGGCGTTCGCCGGCTCGACGCACTGGGTGAGGATCACGCCACCCGTGCCGTAGTCGTCGTTGTCGAAGTCGGCGTACCAATCGATCGCGCCGTCTTCGTCGAAGGAGCCGTCGCAGTCGTCGTCGACCGAGTTGCACGAATCGTCGGCGCCGGGCCGGACCTCGTTGGTCGTGTCGTCGCAGTCGGCGGCGTTGGTCACGTAACCCGCGCCGAGCGCGCCGGTGCAGAAGAGCTCGGTCACGGCCACGTCGCCGAAGCCGTCCATGTCCGAGTCACGGAAGCCGAGCACCGAACCGAGGCCGCCCTCGTCGGTGTTCCCGTCGCAATCGTCGTCGACCGCGTTGCAGACCTCGAGCCGTCCCGGGTGGACCACCGGGTTGCCGTCCATGCAATCGCCCCCGACCAACACACGGCCGACCTGCCGCTCACAGCTGCTCACCGAGTCGCTCGAGTCCCCGTAGCCGTCGCCGTCGGCGTCGAGGAACCAGTCGACGTCGGTCGCGTCCTCGTCGACGGTGCCGTCGCAGTCGTTGTCGAGCCCATCGCAGAGCTCGATGCCGCCCGGGTGGTTGAAGGGGTCGCGGTCGTCGCAGTCGTTGCCGCCGCAGCCTTCGTCCGGGTATCCGTCACGGTCGTCGTCCTCGGTGTCGCCGGGAGCGATCACGAAGCCCGCCACTCCGTCGCAGTTGTCGTCGCGCGCGTTGCAGAGCTCGTCGGCGGCCGGGTAGAGCGTGCCGTCGTCGTCGTCGCAGTCGAGCGGCAACTGGCTGTACCCATCGGGCGGCGCGCACGCGACGACCGGCGTCGCGCTCGGGTCACCGAAGCCGTCGCCGTCGGTGTCCGGGTACCAGGGGAAGGTGACCGTGTTCTCGTCGACGTTGTCGTCGCAGTCGTTGTCGATCCCGTCGCAGACCTCGACCTGAGCCCCGTGGGTCCGCGGCTCGGCCGCCTCGCAGTCGATGTTGCTGGTCGAGGTGCGCGCACTGCCGGCGCAGGCGAGGATCTCGGTGTCGTCGCCGTAGAGATCGCCGTCGAGATCTTCGTAGAGCATCACGGTGACGCCCTCGTCCACGTTGCCGTCACAGTCCTGGTCGCGGAGATCGCAGGTCTCGGTGGCCCCAGCGAAGAAGTCCGGCAGCCGGTCCGCGCAGTCGTCTCCGCAGGTGTCGCCGTTGCAGCACGCCGAGTCGATGTGGCCGTCGCCGTCCACGTCACGGTCACCGACGGTCGTCGGGTCACAGTCCTCGTCGACGCCTTCGGTGTCGCAGATCTCCGGGTTGCCGGGAAAGCGATTCGCGTCCTCGTCGTCGCAGTCGTCGCCTCCGCACTCGATCCGGTCGACGCCGTCACCGTCGGCATCCGGATCCGCGCAAACGTCGGCGCACATGTCCATCGCCTCCATGCACATGCCCGCGGCGCACGGCTCCACGCCCGGAGTGCAGATGCCCATGCTGCAGAGCTCCTCGCCGTTGCAGAACACCCCGTCGTCGCAGTCCACGTCCGTGGCACAGCCCGCATCGGGGCCCGGCATGGGCGAGTCGTCACCGCAGGCGATGACCAGAGCGAGCAGGGAGAGCGCGGCAAGGCGGGCTTGAGGCATCGGGCAAGCCTCGCCGTTGGGCCGGGAGTGAGCAAGTCACCCCTTGGGGTACGAAAGTCTCGAACTCTTCCGTCGACTCAGAGAGCGCTCTGGGCGGCGAGCGCCGCGTTCCGCGCCCGGAGGGTCGGGAGTCGCTCGTAGAGCGCGGCCGCCTCCCCGCGGTGACCCTGCTCCAGCGCGCGGTAGGCCCGCAGCTCCCGGGCGAGGTCTGGCGCGACGGCCCCGAGCTGCTCCATCGCCCTCGTCTGGAGCGCTGGCGGCGGGTCGGCCACCTCCACCGCGAGCCAGCCCCAGTAGGCTTTCTCCTCGATGTCGCTCATGCCCGCGGTGAGCTCGAGACCGAGGATCCCGTTGAAGCGACCCGCGAAGAGGGTCCGGACCACGAAGGGCGGCGCGACTGGGGCGCCCTCACGGAACACCCCGTAGGTCTCCGTCGTCGCGGGAAACGAGCCGAGCGCCGCGGCCTCGGCCTCTCCCTCGAGCTCGTCGGCCAACGCCGCACGGAGCTCGTCCAGTGCCCGCGAGCGGAGGACGTCGATGGCGCCATCTCCGCGGGCCTCACGCAGCGCCTCGACAGCGTCGGCCATGGCTCGCTGACGAGCCTCGAACTCGGAACGGGTCTCGGTGCCGACCTCGGCCTCGCCCGCCTGATGATAGAGCCGCCACACTTCGGCGGCGGGGCCGGTCGGCTCCGCCTCGGCGTCGGCGAGCCGCTCCCGGTCCGCGAGCGCCACCTCGGCGACGAGGGCCGGGTCGAAGGCGAGGACGGGCGGGCTCGGAGCCGCCGGATGGGCAAAGGTGAGCAGGAGCCCAGCGCAGCTCGCCACGCCGACCATCACGATCAATCGATTCCCAGAGGGGGTGAATCGGCGGCGTCCCGTCTTGACTTCGGAAGACGCGTTCACTACCTCTCACGTCCCTTCACGCATCCCAAAGCGAGGAACCGAACAGTGACCACCGGTCGGCGCGTCCACGAACGATTCAACTGCGAGCTCCCCGTGACCGTCCTGTACGAGGGCGACGAGCTCTCTGGGATCGCGTCGAACATCAGCCTCGGGGGACTGTACATCGTGACCGAGTCGCAGGTGCCCTTCGGCATGGACGTGAAGGTACGATTTCAGGTTCCGTCTCTCAAGGAACCGGCCACCGTGGACTCGAAGGTGCGCTGGGTGAAGCCGGACGGCTTCGGGGTGCAGTTCGGCAGCCTCCGCGCGCTCGAGGTCTGGGCTCTGAACCAGTACTTCAAGACACTCGAAGTCCAGCCCGAACCCGAGTAGCCAGCGGGAGACCGCTCAGGCCGGCGGCGACGACGGCTCGGACTCCGCTTCCGGCTCCTCGTCGTTCGAGCCGCGCACCCTCCGTGCCATCCGAACGATGGTCTCGAGGAGCGCGATCGCCACGTAGCTGGCGAGGAGCCAGACGAGCGCGAACGCGACGTGGAAGCGCATGGCGACGAAGATCGTCGAGCCGATCGCCAGGAGGACGAAGCTCACCGTGCGGACGTTGAGCTGGATGTCCTTGAACGAACGAAAGCGGATCGTGCTGACCATCAGGAAGGCCAGTGCGACGACGACGCCAAAGATCAGCCACGGAGAGCCGATGTGGTCGCGGAGCGCGGTCTGACGCGCGACCGTGTGCGCGACGACCAGCGAGATGAGGATGCCGGCGGCCCCGGGGATCGGGAGCCCGAGGATCCACTTGCTCGGCTTCTTCGGCGCGCCGCTGGCAGCCGTGGTGAGCACGTTGAAGCGGGCGAGCCGAATCACTCCACAGGCCAGGTAGGCGAAGCACGCCAGGGTTCCGATCGTCCCGAGCGCACCCACGGACCAGCGGTGGACGAGCACCATCGGGGCCACGCCAAAGCTCACCACGTCGGCGAGCGAGTCCAGCTGAACGCCAATCGCGCTCTGAGTCTTCGTCAGCCGCGCGACCCGTCCGTCGATCGTGTCGAAGAACATCGCGAAGATGATGAGGAGCGCGGCCCGATAGAAGTCATCCGCCACGGCCTCCGGCGCACTCGCGATCAAGATCGCGTAGAAGCCGCACAACACGCTCGAAAGCGTGAAGAGGTTCGGCAGGATGAACAGACTCTTTCTGAGGTCGACCTTTTTCACGCGACGAAATCCCAAAGTAGATGGCGGCTGCGCACCTGTCCAGCGGGCTTCCCGCCACGCCGCGCCTCACGTAGGGTCCGCCCATGGATTTGGACGAGGCCGCGCTGGCCTATCACTCGGACGGACGCCCCGGAAAGATCGAGGTGGTCCCCACCAAACCCGTGGGCACCCAGCGGGAGCTGAGCCTCGCCTATTCTCCCGGCGTGGCCGCGCCCTGTCGTGCGATTGCGGCGGATCCGAGCCTGGCAGCCCGCTATACCGCCCGCCGCAACCTCGTCGCCGTGGTCACCGACGGCAGCGCGGTCCTGGGTCTCGGCAACATCGGACCGCTCGCGGCGAAGCCGGTCATGGAGGGCAAGGCCGTCCTCTTCAAGCGCTACGCGGACATCGACGTCTTCGACATCGAGGTGCAGGCGCGGGACCCGGAGCACTTCATCGAGGTGGTGGCAGCGTTGGAGCCGACCTTCGGGGGTATCAACCTAGAGGACCTCGCCGCCCCCCACTGCTTCGAGGTCGAACCGGCGCTCGAAGAGCGGATGGGCATCCCGGTCTTCCACGACGACCAGCACGGCACGGCAATCATCACGGCCGCCGCCCTCATCAACGCCGCCGAGATGCAGGACAAGGCGATCGAGGATCTGCAGGTGTCCGTGATCGGCGCCGGCGCCGCGGCGGTCGCGTGCATCAAGCTCTGGACCGAGCTGGGGTTGAACCCCGCCAACGTTCGGATGTTCGATCTCGATGGGTTGGTCCGGCAGGACCGCGAAGGCCTGCACCAGACGCTCAAGCAGTTCGCGCGGCCGGGCGACGAGAAGTGCGGCGGGATCGTGGACCTGCTGAAGGGCGCGGACGTGATGCTCGGTCTGAGCGCGGGCAACCTGGTCCAGCCCGAGGCGCTGAAGGGGATGGCGAAGAACCCGATCATCTTCGCGCTGGCAAACCCCGACCCGGAGATCGACTACGGCCTCGCGCAGCAGACCCGGCCGGACGCGATCGTGGGCACCGGCCGGAGCGACTTCCCGAACCAGGTGAACAACGTCCTCGGCTTCCCCTACATCTTCCGCGGCGCCCTCGACGCTGGCGCCACCCACATCGTCGAGGGGATGAAGCTCGCCGCGGCGCGCGCGCTCGCGGAGCTGGCGCGCGAGGCGGTTCCCGACGACGTGCTCCACGCCTATGGCGACGACGCGCTGAAGTACGGCTCGGACTACATCCTGCCGAAGCCGATGGACGGCCGGGCGCTGAGCTGGGTCGCCCCCGCCGTCGCGAAAGCGGCAGCGGACGCGGGGGTCGCGACCGACCCGGTCGACGTGGAGGCCTATCGACACGAGCTCACGCGGAAGCTCAACCCCGCGCGGCGGGTGATGTGGCAGGTCACCGGGATGGCGAAGAAGGACCCGCGGCGGGTCGTCTTCCCCGAAGGCGAGGAGCCGACGATCCTGCGCGCGGCGGAGATCGTGGTCGGCGAGGGCATCGCCAAGCCGGTGTTGATCGGTCGGCCGGAGGCGATCGCGGAGAAGGCACAGGCGCTCGGGCTCGATCTGACCGGCGTCGAGATCGTGGATCGCGACGAGCTCCCGGAGCTGGAGCGCTACGCGGAGGCCTACTGGGAAGCGCGGCGACGAAGCGGAGTGACCCAGCTGCGGGCGCGGCGGCAGCTGGAGAAGAGCCGCACCTACTACGGGATGATGATGCTCAAGTGCGGCGACGTGGACGGCCTGGTGAGCGGACTGACCTCGCCCTACCCGGACACGATCCGACCGGCGCTGCAGATCATCGGCGTGGCGGACGGAGTCCAGCGGGCGTGCGGCTGCTACATGGTGATCGCGAACGACGGGCCGAAGTTCTTCGCCGACACGACGATCAACATCGAGCCGAGCGCCGAGACCCTGGCCGAGACGGCGATGCTGACCAGCGGGCTCGTGCGGACGCTCGGGATCGAGCCGCGGGTGGCGATGCTCTCGTTCTCGAACTTCGGCGACGCGCCGCACCCGCAGTCCAAGAAGGTCGCCAAGGCGGTCGAGCTCGTGCGGCGTGCACAGCCGGAGCTGATGATCGAAGGCGAGATGCAGGCGGACGTCGCGTTGCTCCAGCAGGCGCGTGCCCCCTACCCCTTCATGAAGCTGCAGGAGCCGGCGAACGTGCTGATCTTCCCGAGCCTCAACGCAGGCAACATCGCCTACAAGCTGCTCAACGCGATGGGCAGCGAGGTGATCGGTCCGCTCGTGCTCGGCATGGAGCGACCGGTCAACGTGCTCCAGCAGGGGGCCGGCGTCTCGACGGTGGTGCACATGACCAGCCTGACGGTGGCGCGCGCAATCCGGCGCTGATGGCCAAGGGCGAGAGCTCCTGGGTGAGCCTGGTGGCGGCGCTGCTCGCGGTGATCGCGCTCGTCAGCTGGTGCACGGAGTGGTGGCTCTACCTCCAGTTCGGCGATCTGAACCCGCCGAACATCTGAGAGATGGCGCGTTTGATGCACCACGGCTGCTGTCATGGCAGTGAAGCCTCGAAACGGTCGCCTGAGCGTGGTCTTCCACGACCACCTGTGGTGCCTGCGTCACATCGTGCTGCTCCTGCTACTCGGAGCGTTCGGCCAGCGAGCCCACGCGCAGGACTGGTCGGGTGAGCTTCGGATGAGCACGCCCGGAACCGTCTGGCGTGTGTCGCATCCCAGTGGGGGAAGGTCATTCGGGCACGATCACCATTCCCCGCATCACTCCTTCGGGATTGGCGGCCGAGCCTTCGGCCCCGAACGACACGGCATCATCGCGGAAGCGGCATGGCTGCTCGACGAGGACCTCGATGGCATCTTCGACGAAGACAGCAGCGCCACATCGCTCTTCGTCGCTCACGTGGGATACGCCCACCGACGCATCATTCGTCGGCCCAACCGCAGCGTGCTCACGGTGACAACGCACGCATCGCTGACAGGCGGGCGGGAGACATGGATCGGGCACCGGGACTGCTGGCACTGCACTCCGCGCTCACGACGTGCGCTGCGCGGCAACATCCTCATCGGAGCTCGGGTCGGTGTCGACTTCGAGTATCACCGCGGCCGCTTTTTTTGGGGCTTCGGTTTCAGCTACGGCTTCGCGGTCCATCTGGGAGACAACGATCGCGTTGGAGCGGCCTCGCACTTCGTCGGGTTCAACGCCATTCCGCGCATCGGCTTCTCGTTCGGACCGGGTGACCCGGTGCGAGCCCCAACGCTGCGAGCGCCGAGCGCCCGACCCCGCCCGATCGCTGAGACGAGTCAGAGCCGGAAGTGGACGCGGAGGCCGCCGATGACCTCCCAGCGGCGGTGGCCGTCGGCTCGCCAGCCGCGATCGCGCGCGTAGCCGTAGTGGTAGCGGTCGCCGCCGTAGAAGTTGAAGGCACCGGTGAAGTCCACGAGCGGGCTGCGCCGGCCGACGGTGTAGCCGACGTGGCCGCCACCGCGGAGACCGACCCGGTCGAAGTCCGCGAAGAGCAGGCCGAAGTGGCCGCCGACGTAGAAGCGTTCGGTGACGCTGAAGGCGAGCGCCACGGGGACGTCGAGGTTGAAGTCGACTTCGACCTCATCATCACCCTCGCGATCCCAGAACAGCGTCTCGAGCTCGATGCCGAAGTCGAGCCGGCCGACTTCGCCCATGCGGATGCGGATGGGCATGGCGGCCCCGACTCCGCCCATGCGCGGTCGGTCGGTCGGCAGCTGCAGGTTCAGCTGGAAGCCCATGTCGGCGACTCGGGTGCGGACGAAGGCGAAGCGACCGTAGACCTCGAGGTCCAGGTAGTCCGGGTCGGGGTGGAAGCGAACGGGGAGCACCTTCGCGCCGAGCTCGAAGGCGCTGGTGATGCCGTAGGCGAGGCCGACGCCGCTGATGACGACGACGTCGTCCGGGTCGCCGTCGCGATCGTCGTCCCATCCACTGAAGCGGAAGCCGTAGCCTTCGCCGAGCACGCCGCTGTCGAGCAGCGCGTGGTCGGGCGGCGCGAGATCGAGGCGGAGGACCTGCGAGGGCAGGGTCAGGCTCCGCTCGGCCCAGCGGGTCTTCACGCTTCGGTTCTGGGCGCTGGCGGTCGTGGCCGCGAGCGTGATCAGACCGACCACGAGGAGGCTCCAAATGCGTCGCATCCGCGGAGAATATCCCTCCCGGATGGGGGGTGGAAAACCCACATCGGACCCGTGGAAGAGTGGCGTGGGACTAGAATGCACTCTTGGCTCGGATCGCCCTGTTTTCGCGGGGGATCGGGGGGGTGATCCCGTCCCCGTCACTTGCCGGAGAGGGAGTAGCCCCAGGGGTGGGGTTGGCGGAGCTCGGTGTCCCAGGCGGTGACGTCGTCCCAGCTGGGGCGATCGAAGATGAAACCCTGGGCGCCGTGGCGGAGGAAGACGTAGAGGAGGCCGCCGAAGCGCTCTTCATAGGCAGCGCGATCGTGGAGGCGGAGGACCCTCGCGAGGCCGAGGGTGTAGAGCTTGGCCTGGAGCCCGTAGCTGCGGTCGACGTGCACGCTGAGCTCGCTCTGTGGAACACGATCGCTCTTCCAGTCGAGGAAGTAGGTGCGGCCCTCGTGCTCGAAGACGAGATCCACGACACCGCGGATGATGCCGCGCGAGACGTTCAGTGGCGCGGCGATACGCGCGACCTCGCGCTCGAGCGCGGGGTGGTCCGACTCCGGAGCCGGGAAGTGGAAGTGCATCTCGGCGACGGTGCGGTCGAGACCGGCCAGGCCCAGGGGCAGATGGAGCGGCGCCTCGTCGAAGGGAGCGCTCATCGCACGATGGACGAGCTGCAACGCCGGCGGTGTGACCGAGTCGTCGAGGCCGTGGCGGCGGGCTCTCGCGATGGTCGGCTCGGTCATGGCCGCGAGCCAGTCGTCCTGCTCGGTATCTCGCAGCGCCGCGAAGTCGAGGTGCTCGAGGATCTCGTGGAGGAACACACCCATGGCCGCGCCGCCGGGGAGCGCATCGCTCGCATCGACCGCGCCCTGGTCCACCATGACCTCGCCCTCGGCGACCGACTCTTCGTCCTCGTCGTCGCCCATGGCGGGCGGCACCCACTCGTCGCCCTTCATCCGGGTGTAGGAGGTCAGCACGAAGCCCCGCTGCGACTGCCGCAGGGGCTCGAGGCTCTCGCGCTCGTCTTCCTCCTCCGGCCAGAGGACCCGCTCGGGCAAGACCGCCGGCGGCAAGCTGGGTGCCGGCGCGGCGTCGAGGACGTCGAAGCGAACCGAGGGCGATTCCGTCCAACCGCTCATCACCAGCGTCTCGAGCCGCGCGTTCAGCCAGCGGTGCGGCCCGCTGAGCTTCTCGAAGGTACGTCGCCCCGCAACCATCGGGCTCGCCGCCGCCGGCACCCGCCCGAGGTAGGGCAGGTAGAGCCGGGCCTTCGCGCGAGTGATCGCCACGTAGAGCAAGCGCTCGTCCTCGCCGCGCGCTTCGAGCCGCGCGCGCTCCACCACGTGCGCGGGCAGCGGGTCCATCCAGGCCTCTCGCTCGCCGTCGTCGTCGTGCACGACCACCGGCTCGAAGGCGTCGCCGCCACCGCCGCGGGTGAAGCCGCCGGCGACGAAGACCACCGCGGCCTCGAGCCCCTTCGACTTGTGCATGGTGAGCAGCTGCACCGCCTCGCGATCGCTCTCGAGCCGCTGGACGTCGCCGCCGGCGAGCGGCTCGGCGCGGCCGGTGGTGAAGGCTTCGAGGCGACTGACGACCTCCTCGATCCCCGTGGGACCGCCGGTCTCCGCCAGGAGCAGCTCCACGAGATGCTCGAAGTTCGTCAACGCGCGCTCGTCACCCCGGAAGAGCAGCCGTCGCGCGAGACCCGTCTCCTCGAGGAGCGAGGGCAGCAGGCTCGGATCGTGGCGGTCCGCCCGGCGGCGCCATCCGCGCAGGGTGGTGAGCAGGGGGTGCGATGGGTCGAGCTCACGGCATGCGCCGAGGCGCTCGAGGGGGACCGCGAAGAAGGGCGTGGTCCACGCCCGCAAGCGCGCGGCGCGATCGTCCGGCGCCGCGATCGCCTGCAGCAGCGCGAGCAGGTGGTCGGCCTCGGCGGTCTCGAAGAGCCCCTCCTGCTGATAGAAGGCGTGCGGCACCCCGTGGCGCCGGAGCGCGGCGGCGAGCTGGTCGGCCTCCCGCGCGTTGCGCACCAGGACGTGCAGGTCGGAGTAGCCGAGCGCGCGCGTGACCCCGCCCTCGTGCAGCCGGAGCGCGCCCTCCTCGACGATGGCCTTCGCCTCCCGAGCGATCGCCTCGCCCAGCGTGTCGCGGAGCTCGCCGGCGCTCGGCGCTTCCCGTGCGACTGGATGCCAGAGGACGATCGGCGGCGCGTCGTCGCCGTTCGGATCGAGCGCGCGGCGTGTCGGATCACCGCAGCGCACCGGGTTCTCGTAGCGAACGGTGCCCTGGAAGAAGCCCTCCTCGAAGATGGCGTTGTAGCCCGCGATGAGCCCCTCCGTGGCGCGGTAACACTCTTCGAGATGCACCCTCGAGCCCGACTGCTCCAGGTACGCCCGCGCCGCTTGGTAGGTGTGTACGTCGGCGTTTCGGAAGCCGTAGATCGCCTGCTTCGGGTCGCCGATGACGTAGAGGTGTCCGCGGCCCTCCTCCAAGAAGATTCCCCGGAAGATGTCCCACTGGATGCGGTCGGTGTCCTGGAACTCGTCGACCAGCGCGTAGCGATGCTGGCGCCGGAGCGCCCGGCGGAGCGCCGGACCACCCGGGCCGCGGAGGGCGTCACGCACGTGGGCGAGCATGTCGTCGAAGTCGAGCTGACCGCGCGCAGCCTTGGTCGACCGCAGCCGCTCCTGCACGGCCGGCAGCACGCCGTGCAGGAACGCGAGCATCGGCGGCGCGCTCGCGCGCAGCAGTGGACCGAGCCGCTCCGCGAGCGCCGGGGCCGCCTCGGACCAGCGCTCGAGAGCGACCCGGAGGCTGCGGCCCGACTTGTCCCGGATCCGCAGCCACTCGTGCACCGCCGTCAGCGCCCTTACGGTCTCGCCCGAAGCGATGGCGTCCAGCGCCCGGCCGAGCAGCGGATGGCGGAGCGCGCCCGTCAATCGCCGGGCGACGTCGGGCTTGGCGCCAGCGATCAGCCGCGGGAGCTCCTTGCGAACGGCGGCGAACCCTCGCGCTGCGTGGTCGAACGCGGCGCGGTCCCAGCCCGGAAGCCGGCGACCGCTCTCCGTCGACCAGCGGAACGCGGCCTCCTCGACACGGTCCGGTCCGTGCGTCGCGAGCAACGCGACGGCGAGCTCGCGCTCGAAGCTCGGCGACGCGAGCAGCTCGCGGAGGGTGTCGCGAAACGCGAGCCGGAACGCCCGGCGGGGCTCGACGAGCGACTGCGCGAAGGGCCGCTGGCTGCGAAAGGCGTGGTCCGCGAGCACCCGCTGACAGAATCCGTGGATCGTCGCCACGGTGGCGCGCTCGAAATGCAGCCAGGCGTCGTGGAGCCGCTCGAGAGCGTCGCCGTCGAGCGTCCACGCCGGCGTGTCGGCGGGCGGGTCCACCGCGTTGTCGTCTGCGTGCAGATGCGCCATGCGTCCGAGCAACGAACGCACCCGCGCACGCATCTCGCGGGTAGCCCGCTCGGTGAAGGTCACCACGAGGACCTCTTCGAGGCTCGCCCCTCGGACCACGAGGTCGGCGACGAGGTGCTCGAGGGTGAAGGTCTTGCCCGTGCCCGCCGACGCCTCGATCACCACCGGCAGCGGCGGGGGCGGACCCGACCCGGGCGGGAGGATCGCGTCGAGGATCGGCGGCCGAGCGAAGCGGCGACTCACGAGGCGAGCCCCGCGAGCTGGAAGTAGGGCGTGAAGCGCGCCTGCACGAGGGCGAACGCCTCCGGTGGTGGCGGCAGCGCGCCGACCCGGTCTGCGGGGAGCGGACCGTAGTGCCAGCGGCCGCCGCGGCGGCGAACCTTGGCGAGCGCTTCGGTCAGCTTCTCGGGCGTGAGCGTACGCCAGCCACGCGGGTCCTCGAAGACCGCCTCGCAGGGGAGGAAGTACGCGTGGGCTCCGCTCAACAGGTCCCGCAGCCAGGCGCCGAGGATCGCGCGGGCGCTCGCCGTGTCGAGCGCGCCGAAGCGAAGGCTCGCGTCCTGCGATCCGGTCGGCCCCGCGAACGCGACCAGAGTCCGGTGGGACGCGCCCGACTCGACTCCGGCAGCGCGAAGCACCACGTGGTCGAGAAAGCCGCGGAGACCGTAGAAGAGTCGCTCACGCGCGAGCCCGACGCCGGACGGGGGGTCCTTGGGGATCAGCACCAGCGAGGCTCTCCCGTCGTCGACCAACACTTCCGTCCGGCCGATGAGCTCCACCACGACCGGACCATGCTCCAGCTCCAGCTCCAGCTCGAGCGGCGGGTGGACCTGGTCCGCGTCACCGCGGCCAGCACCGGTGCCAAAACGATGCCGCGAAGGCTGCGGGCTCTCGAGCGCCGACCGGCGGAGGCGGTCCCAACCGCCGAGCGCGGCGCGGTCGACCTGCTCGCCGGCGTTGGCCAGCGGACCGAGCGGCCAGCGCCCGCGCTCCTGCAGCTCCCGGACGCGCATGTGATAGCGCTCCAGGTCGAAGGGGTCGGGCAGCGCGTCGCCGAAGACCTCGCGGAGCATCGAGGTCCGCGCCAGAGGCTCGGGCCGCAGCGGCTCCTCGTCGAGGAAGATCGACGAGTCGTCTTCCGGCTCGAGGAGCCCGACCACGGCACGGGCCCAGCCCTGCGCGGGCGACTCGAGGAAGCGGCGCAGGGTCGCCAATCCCACCCGCAGCCGGCCGTTCGCGGGCTCGGCACGCGGGACCCGCCAGAGCGAAAGCCGCTCGGCGAGGTGGGGGTCGGCCTCCGCCAGGTCGAGCAGCTCGGTCGCCTCGAGCCGGCGGCCGACGGAGTCGCGGAGCTCCGCGCCGGCTTCGGCCGCGGCACGCTCACGCCGCGCGCTTCGCGAGACCGAGGCTTCCACCTGATGGCGACGCAGCGGCATCTCCTCGATGAGCGAGCCGCCGCCGGTATAGCTCCGCTGCACGAGATCGATCAGCTGCTGCACCACGGAGCTCGGCGCGACGCGCTCGCCGCTCGTCGGGTCGCGGCCGACCCAGCTGAGCACCACCTGCTCCCGCGCTGCCAGCAGCGCCTCGAGGAAGACGTACTTGTCCCGCTCGGGCGGCGTGACGTCGCCGACCTTCCGCCCGACCTGCCGCAGGTCGAGCGGGTCCCTCCGCTCGGCCGAAGGGAAGCGCCCCTCGCCCAGACCCAGCACGAAGATGCGGCGAAAGGGGATCGCGCGCATCGGCGCGAGCGCCCCGACCACCACGCCCTCGGCCAGGTACTCGCCGCGAGCGCCTCCGAGGCGAGCCAGCGCCTCCTCCACGAGCTCGGCGGCAAGCCGGTGCTCCACGGGGGTCCCGCTCCCGTCCAGCTCGACGAGCCGGTCCGCTGCGGAGAGGCAGCGGCGAAGCTCTCGTTCCTGCGCGGCGTCGAGCGGCTCGAGGAGCGCCGCGAAGAGCTCCCGGAAGTGAGCTCCCCACTCGGCCAGCGAGCGTCGGTCGTGCCGACCCGTCCGGACCTCGTCGGCCAACGCCCGCAGGAGCAACGCGAGCGCAGGGCCGCCCTGATCGCGCGACGCGTCCTCCGGTCGGTGGCGCTGGTCGCCAAGCGAGAACGCGCGCTCTTCGCCGGCGCGCTCCCCTTCCATGAACGCGCCGAGCGTCAGCCGACGGATCGCCTGGTCCCAGTCGAGCAGGTCGGACGACGCATAGCCCGCGGGGATCGAGTCGCGATCGTGGAAGGCGCCCAAGCGATCGATGAGGCGCGGCCACGCACTACGATCGACGGCAGCGCCGCCCGGCACGCGCACGCAAGGGTGGGTCGCCACCGCCAGCACGTCCGTCCGGCGGAAGGGCGAGCGCGGCAGGCGCAGCAGGAGCGAGGCGGCGTCGACCATCATGCTGGCGCTCGCCAGTGGGAGATCGACGACGTGATGAGGGAGCTTGCCCGCCGCCTCGAAGACCGCCGAGAGCTGCGGCAGATAGGCCGAGCGAGCATCGGGCGGCACGAAGACCGCGATCTCGTTGAAGCGCAGGCTCGGGTCCTCGCGGACTGATTGCCAGATGGCCTCAGCCACGGTCTCCAGCTCGCGCCGGACCCCACTGCAGGCCACCGCGCGTACGGTGCCGTCGAGCGTGCAGGGGGCGTCGGTCGGGGGCGGGCGACGACCGAGGACGTCGGCCTGAATCGCCCCCAGGAGCGTCCCCTCGCCGGCTACCGGCTCCGAGAATGCGTCCTCGAACACGCCATCGGTCAGCTCCGACGTCAGCCGGACGTGCTCGCGACCGGGCCGTCCCCACCACGCGAGGAGCGGCGGCTCGGCGGGCCCCTCCGCGGCGTCCGCCTCGGTGGTGGCCGGCAAGTCCTCCCAGAACTCGCGGCACGGGTTGGGCACGTAGAGGTTCAATCGGAGGCGACGAGCGAGCAGGCCGTAGGCCCACTGAAAGACCCGCGCGACGTAGCTCAAGCCGAAGACGTGGAGCTCGTCGGGCAGCCCGACGAGCTCCGGCTCGCGCTGGGCGAGCTGGCGCAGGACCCGGGGGAGCGGTGCGCCGGGCTCTCGCGCGCGAAGGCGAGCGTAGAGCGCACGCTGCCAACGTTCGGCCTCCTCCATGGCGGTTCCCTCGAGGTGCAGCTCGCCACGCTCCCAGCTCGCGACCAACTCGGGTCGTCCGTAGAGGTAGGCCTCGAAGAGCCGAGCCATCCGAAGCGCGAGCTGCGCTTGGCGGGCACCGAGCGAACCGGCGGCCCCGTCGACTTGGAGGTAGCGACGGATGGGCTCGAGGGCCGGGTCGGCGAGCGCCGAGGCATCGGTGAAGAGGCCGAGCAGCCCGCGCAGCAGCCCACGCCGACCGAGCGCCCCTGCGCCGGTCTCTTCTCGAAGCCACCCGGCCACGAACGCGTCCAAGCGGTGGAAGCGGAGGTTGGCGCTGAAGCCACGCAGCCGCGCGAGCTCGATCTCCAGATAGCGCTGCAGATGGCGATTCGGCACGACCACGTGCGTGGGCTCGAGGGGCGAGCGGCCTTCGCCTTCTCGCTCGTCGAGCCGTGCACCGAGCGCCCTCGCGAGGACGTCGATGCGGTTGCCGTAGACCAGCCGGATCACCGCGGCGGAGCATGCCACGCCCGCGCGACGTTCGTCGTGTCGGCCCCGGCCTTGCAAGGAATCGAGCCATGGGCGCCACGCCGGGGGAAAAGCTCAATCGCCATGGGACCCACAGGTGACGGCAGTGGCCGAATCCAGGACAGTCGTTGACCGAGAACGGGACACTGCCGGAAGCCCTGCCGTCGAGCGACCGACACTCGCGGAGAAGATCGCGATCCGCGGGAGCTGGCGCGACCCGGTGGAGCTCGCCGAGCTCTGCCTCGCCGTCGCGGCCGCTCGGGACGTCGAGCGGGTCCGCATCCTGGCGCTGGGTGAGCGCAGCTTCCTCTCCCTCGAGCGGGGTGGATTCGAGGAGCCCCTCGGGGTCGTGCCTCGACGGCTCGGGGAAGCCACCATGCTGCGACTCGGTCTGCTCGGAACGGAGTCCCCCACATCGACCATCGGGTCGCTCGGCCGAGTCGACGTTCGGCTGGGCCAGAGCGAGATCGAGATCCTCGTCCGCACCAGCCCCGGGTCCGACGGACCCGAGGTCGAGCTCTCCCGAATCCGCGGTGGCGTGGAGGCCTGGGTTCCACGCCCCGGGCCAAACCTCCCGCCGGACCAACTCGGTCACTACACGGTGCTGGAAGAGATCGGTCGCGGGGGTGCGGGCGTGGTGTACCGGGCGATGCACGATGCGCTCGAGCGGCAGGCGGCGGTGAAACTCCTCGACGACCGCTACGAGGGGCGAGCCGAGGCGACCGCGCGTTTCTCCCAAGAGGCCCGGGCGGCGAGTCGGCTCGACCACCCGGGAGTCGTGCGCATCTACGACTTCGGCATGTCACCCCACGGTCGGCCCTACATGGTCATGGAGCACGTCGCCGAGCCGACCCTTCGGCGCGCGCTCGACGAGTCGCTCCGAGGGGCGTTCGAGCCACCGCGGGTCGCGCGGGTCGGAGCAGCCATCGCCGAGGTGCTCGCGATGGCGCACGAAGCCGGCATCATCCACTGCGACATCAAGCCGGAGAACATCTTCTTGCTCGACGAGGATCGCGTGAAGGTCGGCGACTTCGGCGCGGCCCAGCTCCAGGGCAGTGACCGGCGGCTGCGACTGGTGGGCACCCCTCGCTACATGGCGCCCGAGCTCTTCCGGGCAGATCCAGCGTCACCACACACCGATCTCTACGCGCTCGGGTGCGTCCTCTACGAGCTCGTCACCGGCACGGTGCCCTTCGAGCCCGCGAGCGTGATCCGGATGGCCCGCGCTCATCAACGAGACCCGCTCCCAGAGCCGCGCTCCCCTCATGGAGCGGTGCCCGGTAGGTTGTGGGCGACCATCGAACGGTGCCTGGCGAAGGCCCCGAGCGACCGCCCCGAGAGCGCGCGCTGGGTTCGAGAGAGGTTGCTGGAGTCATGATCGCGCGCGTCCTCCTGGTCGACGACGACCCCCTGGTCCTGCGACCGCTCGAGCGGATCCTTCGCCAATCCGGCTATGAGATCCACACCGCCGGCTCCGGGCGCGAGGCGCTCGGCCGACTCGAGGAGCTCGACGTGGACGTCGTGGTGAGCGACCAGCGAATGCCCGACCTGATGGGCACCGAGCTCCTGGCGATGATTCACGATACCCATCCGGACGTCCTTCGGCTCCTGCTCACCGGCGACGGATCGCTCGGCTCCGCCCAGGACGCCATCAACAAGGGCCGAGTGCACCGCTACCTACGCAAGCCCACCACGGGCGAAGCGATCGCCCGCGAGATCCAGGACGTGCTGGACGAAAACCCCGACGCGAGCGCGAAGCGCAGGCACCGCCGGCGGAGCGAAGCCTACCCACGGCTCCACCACGCCACCGCGGACACCGTCGTCATCGATCCGATCGCCGTGGCCGGGACCCTCGACGATCTCCGGCGGACCCTCTGCGAGTACCCACGGCCGATCACACCGACGCGCTACCCAGCCGCGAAGGTGGACGACTGACGGTTCAGAGCGGGATCGAGCTCAGATCCCGCAAGATGCGCGGGCCCTCGGGGTCGACCCAGAACTCGAAGGCGCCATCACGGATCGCACAGACGCTACCCGTGCGGAAGCCGGGAATGGAGGACTCGCCCGCGAGGTGACCGGCGAGCACGCGCACCTTGGGGGCATGGCTGACCAGCGCGACCGTCTCCTCGGGACCGACGGCCTCCAGCAGTGCGCTGACCTGCGCCGTGGTGCCGTGGTCGGGGGCGAGGGTGGGCGTGGCCTCGATGGGCCCCTCGAGACCCACCTCGGCGGCGAGGGCCTCGGCCGTCTGCACCGCACGCACGAGCGGGCTCACGAAGATCCGCGTGGGCGGCGCCTCGGTGGCGAGCAGCTTGCCGATCCGGCGGATCCGGCGGCGCCCCGCCTCCGTGAGCCAGCGGGTCTCGTCGGTGGCCGCCGCGTAGGGATCCACCGCGGTCGAGTGACGAATGACCAGAACGCGCATCGCCGGAAGCCTACTCGATGGCGCGGAGATCGTCGCGGTCGGTTCGCCCGAAGACCGCTGGGGTCCCGATCGGGGCATCGACCTCGATGGTCGTCCCCCCCTCGAAGCGCTCGCCGGTCATCAGATGGAACCACTCGCCCGCCGGTAGGTACACGCTGCGCGAGGTGGCCCCTTCCTCCAACACTGGCGCGACGAGGATCTCCTCACCGAGGAGGTACTGGTCGCTGATGTCCCAGGTCGTCCGGTCCTCGGGGAAGGCCAGCATCAGGTGACGCACGATCGGCGCCGAGTCCTCCTGGGCCTCGTCGGCCAACCGCCGGAAGGTGTCGAAGAGAGCGTCGTGGATCCGCGCGAAGCGACGGAAGTGGGCCGTGGTCTCTTCGTCCTTCTCCCAGGACCAGTTCTCCAGCTTGTCGTTGCCCTCGTGGGTTCGCATGATCGGCGTGAACGCGCCGAGCTCGGTCCAGCGCATCCAGAGCTCCTTCGTGCTCGGGCCACCGCTGAAGCCGGCGATGTCGTGGGTCACGTTGTACTGGCCGGCCAGGCCGAGGTTGAGCATCGCGGGCACGACCGTCGGGAGCCCGTCGCCGGGGAGGAAGTCGGCCTCCTGGTCACCGACCCAGTGGATCTGCGCGACCGCCTGCACGCCGGTCCAACCGGAGCGACCGAAGAAGCAGTAGTCGCCGTCGGGCCGCTGATTGTCGAGCGCCTCGCGGGCCATCGCCTGCCAGTCGACCACGAAGCGGTTGTGGTACGCGGCGGCGTCGGTGCCGTCGTCGAGCACCGCGTCGTGGGGCGTCCACTCGCCGAAGTCCTGCATCCAGCCGTCGATGCCGTAGGTGCTGACCATCGACTCGAGGGCCGCGACCACGTACGCGCGCGCCGCGGGCTCCGTCAGGTCCGGGTGGCTCGACTGACCGTTCGGCGCCCCGAAGACGTAAGAGCCGCCTTCGGGCGACTCCATCAGGAGCCCGGCCTCGTCCATCTCCGCCCAGTGGTTGGGTAGGTCGGGGTCGACGAAGGGGTTGGCGTAGGCGAGAAAGCGGTAGCCGCGCCCGTGCAGGTCGTCGATCATCCCGGCCAGGTCCGGATAGAGCGTGTCGTCGGCTTCCCACCGGTACTCCACCCCGAAGCCTCCATCGAAGTTCATCCGGATGCCGGTCCAGTCCTGCACCCAGAACGCGGCGACGGGGATCTCGGCGGCCTCGAGCGCGGCGACCTCGTCGAGCACGTCTTCCTGGCCGCCCTGTGCGCCGATCCACGTGCCGAACGCCCAATCCGGCAGCGGTCCCGGTCGCCCGACCTCGTCGCCGAGCTGGCGGACCACGTCGAGGGGTGTCGGCCCGTGGAAGACCAACCACTCGAGCGGCGCGTCGTCGGTGACCTCGATCCAAGCAACGGCCTCGTCGGTCGCGCAAACATCGACGCGGGTCCGGTAGTCGGTCAGGAAGAGGACGCCGAACCCACGCGCATCGAGGTAGTAGGGCATCGGGAAGTACGTCGTGTGCTCGTCTCCCTGGAGCGCGCGAATGCCTCCCTCGCGGCCCAGCCCCTGCTCCGTCGTCTCGAGGTCGAAGGCCTCGCCGCGCTGGTCGGTCCCGTTGTACTGCTCGCCGAAGCCGTGGAAGCTGCCTTCGTCGTCACACCGCACGGGAATCGCCACGGAGTCGGCCACTCCTTCCGTGAGCTCGAAGCGAAAGCGGGTCCGCTCCAGTCCATCCGGGCGCACGGTGAGGGTGCCGGCGAAGTCGCCCCCTTCGTAATCGACCTGGAGCGTGTCGCCCTCGAGATGGGTCGCTCGACGGTTCAGCTCCGTCGTGACCTCGTTCCGCCGGCGGTAGGTCCAGATGCCGGCCGCGCCCTGCCGCTGGAGATCGTAGGTTCGTGCGGTCGGACCAGCGCCCGGGGCGAGGGTGAAGGTGGGCCTCCCGCCGACGACCAGGGTGAGCGCGCCCCCCTCGAGGCGAAGCTCCCGGTCGGTGTCGAGCGTGAAGGTGGACGTGTCGTCGCCGCAGGCGAGAACGAAGGACAAGAGAAGCAGAGACCAACGACTCATGGCGCCAGGATGCGCGAAGGAAGACACCCGCGCATCCGGAAGGTGCGGGGTGACGGCCACACGCGATATGGTCCTGCCGTGCGACTCACGTTCATCCTCGTGCTCGTGCTGAACGCGTCCTCGGTCGTGGCGCAGCCCCGCTACGTTCGGGTGGAGGCGGACGCCGAGGGAGTCCGCGAAGAGGCTCGCGAGCGTGGCTGGGCGAGCCTCGAGGACGTGACCGACCAGACGCCGCTCCCGAGTCGTGAAGAGGTCGCCGACCTCTCACGGGTGGAAGCGTTGATCGCGCAGGCCCGCGAAGCCGCCGCGCGCCTTCGCGAAGGAGAGGCGCTCCACGCGCTCACCGAAGCGCGAACCCTCCTCGAGCGACGCGCACGCACTCCTGGCGTCGCCCGATGGCTCGCGGAGGTGGAGCTGGCCACCGGCGTGGTCGCGCACCAGCAGGGCAGGAATGCCCTCGCCGAGCAGTCCCTCGGTCGAGCCGCTTCGCTCGACCCCAGCCGCCGGCTGGGCGCCGCCGAAGCACCGCCGCCAGTGGTTCGCCGCGCCCAGGAGCTCGCCCGAGCGGCGGCAACCCGACCGGAGACCGAGCTCACCATCCGGAGCACCGCACGAGATGCCCGCGCAACCCTCGACGATCGCGCCCTCGGCTCGCTGCCGGTGAGCGTGGAGGTCGGCGTGGGCCGCCACGTGCTTCGCATCGAGGCGCCCGGTCACCGGCCATGGGGCCGGGTGGTCGATCTGACGGAGGGGCGCAGCCGGCCGTGGGAGATCACCCTCTCTCCGAGCGACGCCGAAGCCCGCCGACGTCGGATCGCAGCTGCCGATCTGGCTGGGCTGCCGGCGACGCTCGAGGGCGGCGCATCGGTGCTCTGGGTCACCCCCCGCAACGACCGAGCGCTGGTGACCCGATGCACCTCGCTGGGCTGCACGGAGCCGCGCGTGCGAGCGCTGGACGACGTCTTCGTCGAAGAGGACGACGCGGTGCTCGACGGGGAGCGCCTGGCCTCGGCATGGAGCGAAGGGCTCGCCGCCCTCGGCCGCGACCCGCTGGGTGGCGAGGTGCCGCCACCACCGCGAGAGTGGTGGCAGAAGGGCTCCACTTGGGTCGCCATCGCGCTCGGCGCGGTGGTCGCAGGCGTGGCGCTGGGCTTCTCGCTACGCCCGGACGTTCGACAGGAGCTGCGGCTGGTCGTCGGAAGCGACCAGCTCGACGAGCTCTGAGCGCGCCGTCAGGGGCGCGGGGTCATCCGGAAGGGAATCGAGACGATGGCGCAGGAGCCGCCCTCGACCGCCGGGAACTCCCAGGTGTTGGCGAGGCGCCGAACACAGCTGAAGACCTCGCTGTCGCGGAGCGAACCGCCGACGCTGACCTGGTCGACGCTACCGGTGCGGCCGACGACCATGCGCACGTTCACGGTGCCCTGCAGGATGTTGTTCACCTTCAGGCGACGCTCGTAGCAGCTGCGGACCTGGCGCTGCTGGCGGGTCGCGACCGCGCGGATGGCGGCCACGTCCAGGTTACCGTCGCAGGTGCGAGGCTGCCGCACACGCATGGTGGCCTGCGGCTCGGGCGGACCGAGGTCCGGCTGACCGAGGTCGGGCTCTTCCTCGGGGATCTCGAACTCCGGCTGCATCTGCGTCTGGCGCTGGATGATGCCGGCGTCCGGCGGAGCGGTGGCCACCTCGCCGCCGTCGGTGCTGTCGTCTTCGGCGGTCGCGCAGTAGAGGCCCACGGCAGCGAGGAGCATGAGAATGCCGACGAGCGCGTATTTCATGCCTCCGCCGGAAGTGGGCGGGGGGGGTGTAGAGGTAGTCACGGTCCGGGGTCCTCGTTGGGAAGCGACGCGAGCATAGTGCTCGGCCCGGGTTCCGACAACGCGGAATCCGGGCCGAGGAAATGCTCTCCCTAGATTGGGGGAGAAGAGCGGATGTCGCTCTTAGGCGACGAACGCCTTGAGCGTGTCGCTCTGGGACGCGAGTCTCAGCTTGCGCAACGCGAGCGCCTGCAGCTGACGAATCCGCTCGCGGCTCAGACCGAACTCTCGCCCGATCTCCGCCAACGTGTGGGCCTCGTGCTCGCCGATGCCGAAACGCATGCGGAGGATCTGCTGCTCGCGATCGCTCAGGGTGGAGAGCGCCTCGAGGACCGTGTTGTTCAAGTCGTCGTCGATGAGCGGGTCCATCGGCGACATCGCGCGCTCGTCGGCGATCAGATCACGGAGCTCGCTGGAGCCATCGGCGCCGACCGGCGTCTCGAGAGAGACGGTGTCGCGAGCGATGGAGAGCAGGCTGCGGACCTTCTCGACCGGCAGACGCATCTTCTTCGCCACCTCGGCGGGGGTCGCGTCCCGGCCGAGCGCCGCGGTGAGCCGGCGGCTGGTGCTCATGAGCTTGGTGAGCAGCTCGTGGGCGTGAACCGGCACGCGGATGGTGCGCCCCTGGTCGGTGGCCGCGCGGGCCATCGACTGACGGATCCACCAGCTCGCGTAGGTCGAGAGCTTGTAGCCGCGCCGGTAGTCGAACTTGTCGATCGCGCGCATGAGGCCCATGTTCCCCTCCTGGATCAGGTCCAGGAGCGGCAGCCCGCGCTTGAGGTACTTCTTCGCCGTCGCGACCACGAGCCGGAGGTTGGCCTCGACCATCTCTGCCTTCGCGCGCTCGACGCCGACGTCGGCGTCCTCGATGGCCTGGTAGGCCTCCTTGAGCACCTTCGCGGGTCGCCGCGCTTCGCGCTTCACGCGCTCGCGGTCGAGCTTTCGACGGGTACCGGAGAGCTCGACCCACACGCCGAGGCGGCGGCGGAGCTCCTTGAACGTGTCGTGGATGACCGCGTCCTGCGGCCGAATCTCCTCGTCCGCGACCTTCTGCTCGAGCTCGCGGAGAGACTCTTCGAGGTCCTTGGGTCGGAGCTTCGCGGCCAAGTAGGCATCCCAGATGGCGTTGCGGCCCTTCTCGATCTGACGCGCCAGCTCGACCTCGCCTTCGCGGGTCAGGAGGCTGACGGTGCCGATCCAGTCCAGGTAGGACTGGATCGTCTCTTGGTTGCCCTTGTCCTTGCGCTCGCGAGGACTACGCCCGTCCGCCTCGCGCGCACCGTTGACCAGGGGAATGCCCGACGACTCGAGTCGTCGTGTGAGGCGCTGGATCAGCGCCGGATCGACGTTGGTCTCTTCCGCCAAGCGGTCCGTGACCTCGCCGTAGGTGAGGAACCCTCGCTTCTCGCCCTTCTCGAGTAGTTCCTTCAGTACTTTCCGAGCCTTGTCGGTCAATGCGCCCGCCTTTCCAATTCCTCGATGCTCCGCCGTGCCAAATCCGCCGCCATTGAGTCGCCGTGTCCGTCGCCTGGATTCATGTGTCGCTGCCCGGGGCCGGAGTTTCCGATCGATCGCTCCGACCACCGCATCGCCGCGAGGTTTGGGGACTCGGGCGACCACTGGCTAGTATGCAAGCCACTGGCCAATGCTGTTGCCGTCCGTGAGAGCGGAATTCGTCGTTCACTGCGCACCGGGCGTACTCTCCTGTGTGGGTCGGCCAGTCCATTTCCGCCACCCCCATCCCCCAACGAACGACGGAAGGGACCGAAAAGTTTCACAAAAAGCGACGGATACGTCGCAAGTGCCGTGAATGGCGGAGAAAATGCCGACCAGGGCCAACGCTACACTGATCTGATGCTCAGTGCGATCCTGATGTCGTGGGGATGAACCCAGTGCGCCCCATCTGGAGGAGTATTTGGGCCATCGCAGACCCCTCTCGGGCAGCTTGGGGGATGAGCTCGGCGAGGGTCGCGCGGCCCGTATGGGCATAGATCCCTGTGACTAGATGTCGCGCTTTGGGGGCCATCGACGCCAACCGTGCCGCATGCTCGAAAGGGATGACGTCGTCCTCCCGTCCATGGATCACCGTGACGGGAACCTGGACCCGACTGAGCCAGGGTCGCGGATCGAGGTACTCGAAGTGGTCGGCCCCACGGGCGAGCGCGTCGAGGCCCAGTTCGACGCCACCCTCGGCGACGCCAGTCGCCTTGAGGAAGAGCTCGGCGTCGGGCAGCCCGTCCGCGAGCGCTCGGGCGACCGGCTCGTAGGCCTCGCGCGGTTTCATCTCCGGCTTGCCCCAGGTCTGCCGGACGTACTCGAAGCAGGCCTCGATGAAGCTCTCGCGGTCGGTGGGTCCCGGGTCGAGGTGCTCGAGCAGGTTCAGGTAGACAACGGGTCGATTGAGCGGATCGTGGGCGCGGCCGGGGTCGGGAGCCCCAGCGATGCAGAAGCGGATGGCATCGCGGAAGTCGGCGAAGCCGCCGAAGAGCACCAAGTTGCCCACCTCGGGTCGGGTGGCGGCAACCTCCACCGCGGGCCGCGAGCCGAACGAGATGCTCAGGATTCCCGGCGCGACGTCGCGGGGGCGGTCCGGTAGCGCGAGGAGCGCGTCGAAGGCGCGGTTCGCGTCGGGGCCCAGATTCGGGCCCACCCGCAGTCGGGAGAAGTCCGGCATGAAGGGACAGAGCACCACGTTGCCGGCGTTGGCGAGGATTCGGCAGAAGCGGTCCAGCCGAGGGTCCGCGGGGCCGAGGTAGTGGAGGCCGGGGACCAGCAGAACGGCACCCTGCGCCTTCCGCCGCGCCGGGCGGTAGACCCAGCCGCGCATCGACGCATCGATGGGGATCTCCTCGCGGGTCGCGTCGGGTTGGCCCCCTTCGTCCGACCAGGGCCCGAGCCAGCGGCCGAGTCGGGCGATGCGGCGGCCCAGCTCCAGGCGGCGTCCCAGGGTGCTCACCATGCGAGTCTCGCCGAAGCTCGGCACGCGGGGAAGGGGCGATTCGGTGTGAGCAAGCGCGTCCCCAGAAGGAAGGCCCGGATGGTTGCCCTCGTATGAGGCGCTGCTAGGCGCACCACCCTCAGGAGGGAACTTCACATGTCTCGCGCTCTCGCCGGCGGCCAACTGACGGCCACGGCTCTCATTCTCTGCTCACTCTTCGCGCTCGCCCCGGAACGGGCCGAGGCGCAGCCCACCGTCGCCAACAAGATCCGCCTCTCGTTGGATCAGTCGCTCTTCACACTGATGTCGACCGACTACGAAGGCGTGCCGGATCGGCAGACCCAGACCAGCTTCGGGCTGCTCGGGCGTGGCTTCGGGCTCAGCGTCGGCGCGGCCATCGGAGAGATGTTCTTCATCGGCGGTCGGCTCCAGCTCGAGTGGACCAAGGACGAGAGCGACACCACCGATCTCAGCTGGGGCCTCGGGCCCTTCGCCGAGCTGATGTTCTCCGATGGCGCGTTCGTGCCCTTCGGCCTCGTGGGCCTCGACATCGCCGGGCGCGTCATCACTCCGGACGGCTCGGACAGCGTGAAGATCAACACCTTCGGCTTCCGCTTCGGCGGTGGTGCCCACATCTTCGTCACCGACAGCTTCTCCATCGATCCTCGGCTCGAGTTCGGGTGGGACACCCGGATCGGCGAGGATGAGTTCGAACAGGACTACAGCTCGATCCGCTTCAGCATCCTCGTCGGCTTCTCCGGTTGGTTCGGTGGTGGCGATCCGGCGCCGAGCTACGGAGGCGAGCCGATCACCGGAGGCACCGTGGAACCGATGCCCGGTGACGCGCCCGGCAGCACCACCGTCGCGAACTCCACCACCGAGACCCTCGACTTCGGCGATGGCATCAGCGCGACGCTCTACGGGGTGCCCGGCCGGAGCGACATGACCGTCCGCTTCCAGCGCCGGGGGCCCGCGCCCGTGCTCCAGGGCTGCGCCGAGCTCGTGTGGCAGGTCGACGGACAGGCCGCGCAGATGCCCGTCACCTACACGCCGACTCAGGAGAGCACCGGTGTGCTCGAGACCCTCGAAGGCGTGACCGCGTCGAACAACGCGGCGCTCCTGGCCAACGCTCGGGTGGTGACGCTGACCGTGTGCGGCGCGTCCTTCACGCTGACGCCACAGCACCTCCAGCAGCTCGGCGCCTTCAACCAGCGGCTGACGGTGCAGCCGGCCCAGCCGCAGCAGAACAACCCCTGGGCCGCCCCGGGCGGCTACTGAAGGCGCGCGCTTCCGGCGCGGGGGACCGGCGGGTACCCTGCGCCTGATGGCGCTCTTCGACGGCTACGACGATCACGACGCGCTCGGCCTAGCCGAGCTGGTGCGCAACGGAGAGGTCTCCGCCGAGACCTTGGTCGAGACGTGCATCGCACGGATCGAAGCGCTCGACCCGAAGCTCAACGCGATCGTGCACCCGCTCTATCAGCAGGCGCGGGCCGCCGCGGCCGAGGGTGAGCACCGAGGCCCCTTCGCCGGGGTGCCCTTCCTGCTCAAGGACCTGATCCAGACCATCGCCGGCGTGCCGACGGTGAGCGGCTCGCGCTTCTATCGCGGATGGGTCGCGATGGAGGACTCGCTCCTCTACCAGCGCTACTGCGAGGCGGGGCTCATCACGGTCGCCAAGACCGCGACGCCCGAGTTCGGGATCCAACCGGTCACGGAGCCCGACGTCTTCGGACCGACCTGCAACCCGTGGGACCTCGGCCGAACCACGGGCGGGTCGAGCGGCGGGACCGGCGCGGCGGTGGCGGCGCGGATCGTCCCGATGGGCCACGGCGGCGATGGTGGTGGCTCGATCCGCATCCCGGCGGCGGCCTGTGGGATCTTCGGTCTCAAGCCGACCCGCGGCCGGACGCCGGCATCCCCCGCGAGCGAGCACTGGAACGGCTTCGCGATCGAGCACGTGCTCTCGGTGAGCGTCCGTGACAGCGCAGCGGCGCTCGACGCGACGGAGGGGCCCGCTGCGCACGCGCCCTATCACCCGCCGCACCACGAGGGGACGTTCCTCGAGGCGACCAAGAAGGGCCCGGGCGCCCTTCGGATCGCGTTTCACACCGACCCCGCGATGCCCTCGACGCCACACGCCGACTGCCGCGACGCGGTGACGGATGTGGCGCGGCTGCTGGAGGATCTCGGCCACGAGGTGATCGAGCACCGACCGCAGCACGAACCGGAGAAGCTCGCGCAGGCGTTCTTCACCGTGGTCGCCGCGAACACGGCGGCCGAGATCCGTGAAGCGGAAGCGGTGGTCGGGCGGAAGGCGACCTCGAAGGACTTCGAGGTCGCGACCTGGCTCTCGGCGATGATGGCGAAGAACTTCACCGGCGAGGACGTGATCGTCGCGCTGCGTGCGCTTCAGGCGGAGACCCGCCGGCTGACCGAGCGCTACCGGGACTTCGACGTGGTGCTCACGCCGACCCTGGGCCAACCGCCGATCCCGCACCACGCGCTTCGGCCCAAGGGGGCCGAGGCCGCGGCACAGGCGCTCATCGCTCGCACCGGCGCGCGCGCGGCGCTGAGGCTGCCGGGGCTGCTCGAGAAGACCGTCAACGAGGTCTTCGACTTCATCCCCTACACGCCGGTGGCCAACTTCACGGGTCAGCCGTCGATGAACGTCCCGCTGGTGTGGAACGGCGACGGGCTCCCGATCGGCACCATGTTCACCGGCCGCTTCGGCGACGAAGCCCTGCTCTTCTCGCTGGCGGCGCAGCTCGAAGAAGCGCGTCCCTGGCGGGACCGGAAGCCACCCACCTGCGCCTAGAGCAGCGTGGGTAGAAGCGCGTCCGCGACCTCGGCGGGCGCTTCCTCGTGGACGAAGAGCTTCATGCCCTCCACCACGTGGAGGGACGCGTTCGGGAAAGTGTCGACCATCTCGCGGGTCCAATCGACCGGGAAGTAGGGGTCGTGCTCGCCCCAGACGAGCTTGACCGGGACGTCCAGGCGGGCGTGTACGTCGGCGAGCTGGTGGACGAAGTCGAGGTCGAAGGCCTTGGCCAGCCGACCGGCAGCGTCCGCGCGCTCGGGATCGTCGTGAACGGGACGGAGGAAGAACTCCTCGAACTCCCCACCCAGGAGCGACGCGTCCGCGAAGCAGCCGCCGAGCACCAGTGACGATCGGCGCAGTCCCGGCTGCATCACCGCCCACGCGAGAAAGCGGGTGAAGCCGGGGACCTTGGTGAGGGCGAGTAGGCGGCGGAAGGGCCACGCGAGGCCCTGCGACTGTTCGGTGTCCACCAGTCCGAGGGAGCGCAACCGCGGGTCGCCGACCACCGCGTGGCGGAGCATCAGCCCACCGCTGTCGTGACCGACGCCGGCGAAGTCGGTGAGACCGAGGGCGTCGATGACGACCCGGATGCGGTCGACGTGGGTGGCCAGGTCGAGCGGCGTGTCGCGATCGAAGCGAGAATGGCCAGCGCCCGGCAGGTCGATGACGTGACAGGTGACGTGGGGCGCGAGGTAGGGGATCAGCGCGCGAAAGGTGGCGCCGCTGCAGGGCCAGCCGTGGACGAAGAGGACATCCGGGCCGGAGCCGAACTTGCGGTACGCGACCGCGCCGCCGTTGGCGTCGATGAGCCGGTCGGGTGCGTGGCGGAAGCGCTCCGTCACCGCGGACGGGTCGAGCGGAGCGAACGAAGGAGAGGTCTGTGGCTGTAGCTGTGGCATGCACCGAGCCTGGCGAGGGACCGAGTCGCCGCCAACTACCTGGGGAGGTAAGTGACCAGCCGCGGGTGGTCTCGTATCGTCCGAGGGTGGGCGCCGATTCGCCGAGCTCCGGACTCTTCCCCGCGCTGCTGAAGCATTGGCGTCGGCAGCGTGGCCTGAGCCAGCTCGACCTGGCGATCGCCGCCGACGTCTCGGCCCGGCACGTGAGCTTCCTGGAGACCGGTCGCTCCCAGCCCAGCGGGCCGATGGTGCTGCGGCTCTGCGCGACGCTCGACGTCCCACTGCGGCAAGCGAACGCGATGCTCAGGGCCAGCGGTCATCCGCCTGCCTACCCGGAGCCGGGGGCGCGGGGAGCGATGCCGCCAGAGGTCGAGCAGGCGATCGCCCTCCTCAAGACACACCAGGAGCCGTTCCCGGTGATGATCATCGACCGCGCCTACGTGCTGATGGATCTCAACCAGTCCGCGCGCCGTCTGCTCTCGCTCGTGATGGGCGAGGTGGATCCGGTGGGCACCAACATGGCGCGGCTCACCTTCGACCCGGAAGGCGCGCATCCGGCGATCGTCAACTTCGACGAGGTCGGTCGAGCGCTCCTGTGGCGCATCCAGCGCGAGGTGCTGGCGGATCCGGACCACCGACCGCTGCGGGAGCTCTTCGAGTCGCTCACGGAGATGCCGACGGTCGGGGACGACTGGCGGCAGGCCGATCTCGGAACGCCATCGCCACCGGTGATCGGGGTCCACCTCCGGGCCGGCGACATCGAGCTTCGCTTCGTCACGGTGATCACCGCGTTTCAGGCACCGCAGACCGTGCTCTTGGACGAGCTGCGGATCGAGACCTGGTTCCCGGCAGACGCGGCGTCAGCCGAGATTTGTCGGCGGCTCGCTGGGTCAGAAGCGTGAATTCGGCTCGCTGAACCGCCATTCATTTTCTTCTTGACCGCGGCGGGTCCAGCCGAAAAGGATGCGCCCCGATGCGCATCGATCACCCGCCCCCTCGACGGAGCGCGGCGCCCGCCGGCGCCCGCCAGCCCTACCCGGTCCTCAAGTCGAAGGTCGACCGCCGCGGTGAGACCTTCCAGACCAACCGCGAGACCGCGCTGAAGCGGCTCGAGGCCATCGAGAAGGCGCTCGCCAAGGCGAACGCCGGCGGCGGCGAGAAGTACACGAAGCGGCACGTCGACCGGGGGAAGATCCTGCCGCGGCAGCGCATCGAGCTGCTCCTCGACCGCGACAGCCCCTTCCTCGAGATCGGCGCCCTCGCCGGGGTCGACATGAAGGGTGAGCCTCCGGGCACCAGCGTCGTCGGCGGCGTCGGGACGGTGAGTGGCGTCGAGTGCGTCATCGTCGCCAGCGAGGCGACGGTGAAGGGTGGCGCGGTCACGCCGATGAGCCTGGAGAAGAGCGGCCGGCTCGCGGAGATCGCGCACCAGAACCGACTGGTCGGTGTCAGCCTCATCGAGAGCGCGGGCGCGGACCTGCCGAACCAGGACAAGATCTTCGTGAAGGGCGGCGCCGGCTTTCGGAGCCTGACCCAGCGCTCGGAGCAGCGGATCCCGACGGTCTGTCTCGTCTTCGGCAGCTCGACCGCCGGCGGCGCCTACCTGCCGGGGATGAGCGACTACGTCGTGATGGTGAAGGACGAGGCCAAGGTCTACCTGGCCGGACCGCCGCTGGTGAAGATGGCCACCGGAGAGGAGACCGATCACGAAGAGCTCGGCGGGGCACGAATGCACTCGGCGCAGAGCGGGGTCAGCGACTACCTCGCCGAGGACGAGCTCGACGCCATCCGAATCGGACGCGA
This sequence comes from uncultured Sandaracinus sp., assembly GCA_964462035.1. Lineage (GTDB taxonomy): Bacteria > Myxococcota_A > Polyangia > Polyangiales > Houyiibacteriaceae > UBA1660. The sequence goes on along the minus strand of CAYXAP010000001.1, from coordinate 155,577 downwards.
GATCGTCAGCCACCTCGAGTGGGAGAAGGGCGCCCATCCCGCTCCCCGCCCGATCGAGGAGCCGGTGCACGACGCGGAGGACCTGCTCGGCATCGCCAGCGCCGACGTGCGCACGCCCTTCGACCAGCACGAGATCATCGCGCGCATCGTCGACGGCAGCCGCTTCAGCGAGTTCAAGCCGCTCTACGGCAACACGCTCATCTGCGGCTGGGCCCACATCCACGGATTCCCCGTCGGCATCCTGGCGAACAACGGAACGCTCTTCAGCGAGAGCGCGAACAAGGGCGCCCAGTTCATCCAGCTCTGCAACCAGGCCCACGTCCCGCTGCTCTTCCTGCAGAACACGACCGGCTTCATGGTCGGCAAGAAGTACGAGCAGGAAGGCATCATCAAGAACGGCGCGAAGCTCATCAACGCCGTCTCCAACAGCACGGTCCCCGCGATCACGATCATGACCGGCTCGAGCTTCGGTGCTGGCAACTACGCGATGTGCGGTCGGAGCTACCAGCCGCGCTTCCTCTTCAGCTGGCCGAACCACAAGATCGCCGTGATGGGCGGCAAGCAGCTCGCCGGTGTGCTCGACATCATCCAGCGACAGGCCGCCGCCAAGCGCGGGATGGAGGTCGACGAGCAGAAACTCGGCGTGATGAAGGCGATGACCGAACAGGCCATCGACAAACAATCCGAGGCGCTCTACGCGACCGCGCGGCTCTGGGACGACGGGATCATCGATCCCCGCGACACCCGCACCGTCGTCGCGCTCTGCCTCTCCACCTCCTACAACGCACCCGTCGAGGGCTCGACCTCCTGGGGCGTCTTCCGGCACTAGTTTCTCGGAGGGGGTCTTCGAAAGACCCCCTCGCTTCGCGTCGGCGAAGCCGACGACTCGCTCACCCCCGAACGGGCGGCCTGTCGGCCGCCGACCTTGCTCCGAGCTACCGAGACGATGACCGAATCCAAGAGCATTCATAAGTTACTGGTCGCGAACCGGGGTGAGATCGCCCGGCGCATCTTCCGCACCTGCCGCGCCCTCGGCGTAGAGACGGTCGCCGTCTTCAGCGACGCCGACGCCGACATGCCCTTCGTGCACGAGGCCGACGAAGCCGTTCGCATCGGGCCGGCGCCGAGCGCGGAGAGCTACCTGAAGACCGAGGCGATCCTCGAGGCCGCGAAGCGCACCGGCGCCGACGCGATCCACCCGGGCTATGGCTTCCTCTCCGAGAACGCGGCCTTCGCGCGCGCGGTCGCCGATGCGGGGCTGATCTTCGTCGGCCCGACGCCGGAGGCGATCGAGTCGATGGGCTCGAAGAAGGAAGCGAAGGCGCTGGTGGCGAAGGCTGGAGTCCCGGTCGTCCCCGGCTACGACGGCGCGGACCAGGACCCGAAGGTGCTCGCGGCGAAGGCCATCGAGATCGGCTTCCCCGTGCTGCTCAAGGCGAGCGCCGGCGGCGGCGGCAAGGGCATGAAGCGGGTCGACCGCGAGGAAGAGCTCGAGGACGCGATCGCCAGCGCCAAGCGCGAGGGCGAGAACGCCTTCGGTGATGGAACGCTCCTGGTCGAGAAGTACGTGGAGAAGCCCCGGCACGTGGAGATCCAGATCTTCGGCGACGCCGAGGGGAAGGTCGTGCACCTCTTCGAGCGCGAGTGCTCGATCCAGCGGCGCCACCAGAAGATCCTCGAGGAAGCGCCCTCCCCGGCGCTCGACGAGTCGCTCCGTCAGCAGATGGGCGACGCGGCGATCAAGGCCGGCGAAGCCATCGGCTACCGCAACGCGGGCACGGTCGAGTTCATCCTCGGTCAGGACGGGAGCTTCTACTTCCTCGAGGTGAACACCCGACTCCAGGTGGAGCACCCGGTGACCGAGGCGATCACCGGTCTCGACCTGGTCGCGCTCCAGCTGCGCGTCGCGGAGGGCAAGCCGCTCGGCATCGACATGGACGCGATGAGCCCGAAGGGCGCGGCGATCGAGGCACGCATCTACGCCGAGGATCCCGCCGGCGACTTCCTGCCGCAGAGCGGCCCGGTGCTGGACTGGCACCTGCCACCGATGGAGGGCGTGCGCGTCGACGGCGGCGTGGAGACCGGCAACGAGGTCGGCATCCACTACGACCCGATGATGGCGAAGATCATCGCCGAGGGCGCCGACCGTGGCGAGGCGCTCCGCCGGCTCCGGCGCGCGCTTCGGGCGCTGAGCGTTCAGGGGCTCACCACGAACCGCCGCTTCCTACTGCAGGTGATCGAGCACCCGGCCTTCGTGGCCGGCGAGCTGCACACCCATTTCATCGACGAGCACCTCTCGGGCGATCTCGGCGCGGCCCTCGACGTGGGAGCGGTGACCAAGGCCCTGGTCGCGGCGGCGCTCCACGGTCACGAAGACCGGCGCGGCGCGGCGGTGCTGCCCTCGGTGCCGAGCGGATTCCGGAACAACCCGCACACGCCGCAGCGCATCCGCTATCGGCTCGGCGAGGACGAGCACGAGGTCCACTACCGGCATCGCTTCCGCGCGCCGGGGCGCTTCGAGCTGTCGATCGGCGAGGCGACCTACGAAGCGACGGTGCTGGGTCACGAGCCGCGGGGGATCACCTTCGAGCTCGACGGGCACCGTATGGCGGCGCGCATCGTCGCGGCGGGTGCGAAGCGCTTCGTGCAGATCGACGGCGTCGCCGTAGCGCTGACGGAGGTGCCGCGCTTCCCGGATCTGAGCGCCGAGGTGCCGGCCGGCGCGTGCATCGCGCCGATGCCCGGCAAGGTGGTCGAGGTCCGCGTCACCGAGGGCGACACCGTCACCGAGGGGCAGGTCCTGCTGGTGATGGAAGCCATGAAGATGGAGCACAAGGTCGTCGCCCCGGAGGCGGGGACGCTGACCACCCTGCACGCCGCGGCTGGAGACCAGGTCGAGGCCGACGCAGTGCTGGCGATCGTCGACGCCGAGGCGTGAATCTCTCTTCACGTCCGTCGGCCCGCCCCAACGACAGTTCACTATTCTGGGTGTCCGCCGACTGAGACGCGCAGATTTCTTCAATGATTTCATGACCCGGTCGCCTTGGCGCGGCGGTTGCGTAGGGACGAGGCCATGCGACGCATCGCTCTGGTCACCGCGCTCACCTGCTCCCTCATCGGCTGCGGCTTCGTCCGTGACCTGGTCCGGGACCCGGTCGGAACCGCCTTCGAGCTGGCCGACCCGGTCCTCGAGCCTCTGATCCCCTACGTCCTCGACGGCGCGTTGACGGTGCTGGTGCTGACGCTGGTCGTGCTCGACGGTGACCTCGACTACGACGGGCAGCCGGTGTGGATCTGCTACGCGACCTGCTCCGACGACGATGGCGACTCGGTGCCGGACCAGACCGTGGGCCGCCTCGACTGTGTGAACTGCTCGCAGGACGGGGGCGCGCTGTACTTCGCGACCAACGAAGCGGCGGTGGTGTTGCCCGAAGACGGCTGGACGGTCGAAGAGCTCGAGACCGAGGGCGCCTTCGGCGCGAGCTTCGAGATGCCGGGAGAGACCTCCTGGACCTGGACCGACGGCGAGCAACGGATCGAGCAACCGATCCAGGTGAGCGACGCCGTCGACGTGGCCATCTTCGACCTCACGGCGGGCAACGTCGAGATCGACTCCCTCGAGCTCGCGCCCGGGGAGATCCACGAGCTCGAGATCCTCCCGGTCGACGCGGAGGGCAACGTGCTCGCGGCGCTCTACGAAGAGGCGCGCATCGAGGGTGGCATCGCCACGAGCGAGCGCGCCGGCTTCGTGGTCGTCGAGGGCTGGGACGAGACGGGCACGGTCGCGCGAGTGACTGGTGGCGAGAGCGGCGAGGGCTCGATGACGGTGCGGGTGGCTGGGCTCGAGCGGACGATCGAGCTCAGCGTTCGCTGAGCTCGGGACTCCGACTTCGACCTCCGAGCTCCGAGCTCCGA
>CAYXAP010000001.1:64984-151562 GCA_964462035.1 uncultured Sandaracinus sp. | reverse complement strand
TCCGACTCCGAGCTCCGACTCCGAGCTCCGATTCCGACCCCGACTCCGAGCTCCGACTCCGAACGCCGGTCAGAGCGTGTGGCTGCCCGTGTTCATGAAGCGGTCCACCACCTCGACCGATGTGATCCCGCCGCTGGTGGCGACCGAGAACCCGCCGCTTCCATCGAGCATCACGTCGATGGTCTCGACGGTGCCGGCGCGATCGACGTTGAGCGTGACCATGCCGTTGGCCGGCACGGGCTGGTTGCTGCGCATCTGCGAGTGGATGAGCCGCCAGCCCTTCTCGGCGTGGAACGTGGCCGTGCCGGTGAGCATGCCGCCCGCGTAGCTGGCGTCGACGAGGATGGTGGCCGGAGTGACCTCGAAGGGGTCGCTGTCGAGGGTGTACCCGCCCGCCTCCACGTGGAAGCGGTACATCCCCGTCGGCACGCCGAAGCGGTCTTCCACCTCGTCGAGACCCGGCGTGCCCCACGGGGTCACCGCCTGCCACTCGACCGCCCAGCGGTGGGTCTGGCTCTCACCCGCCGCGGGCTGCAGCGGCTCCGGCGTGTAGGTCAGGATCACGTCGAGGTCCTGCACCGGCCGGCCGGAGCGACGCTCGACATCGACCCACGTGTCCCCGTCCATGCGCTGGAGCGTGACGACCGGGGTCTCGACCCAGGGATCCTCGCCGATCCAGGTGAAGAAGGCGCTGTCGAGACGCTGCACGGTGGCGGGCGGCTGGCTCGAGGTGAGCACGTCACCGGTGCGGATGTAGACGTTCTCCCACGGCGTGGCCTCGACGGTTCCCGCCATCGGCGACTCGTCGACCGGATCGAGATCGGAGTCGTCCGAGGGCGCCGGTAGCACCCGGTCCGCGTAGCCCGCGACCGCGTCTTCGCGCTCGGGGGTCTCGACGAGCGCCGCGAGCTCGAGGATCCGCTCGATGATGTACTCGCCCTCGAGCGGGCCCCAGATGTTGATGCTCGGCTCGTAGCCCTGCGAGAGCCAGTCCTCGGGGGTCAGCAGGTAGCCCATGTGGTCCTGCGCGTACCCCACGACCACCGTTCGATCGAGGCCGCCGGGGGCCCGCTCGCGGAGGGTCTGAGCCCAGAGGGTGACCGGTTCGCCAGGCGCCGTGAGGAACGACCACTCGCCGATCTTCAACGCGCTCAGCGTGAGCCGCGTGGTCGCGCACGCCGGGGTCGTCCCGATCGGGAGCTCGAGGAGCGTCGCGAACTGCGGAGCCGCCTCGTCGATGGACATGCAGGACCGGTAGGGCCCCTCGGCATTGCGCGTGCCCGGCATCTGCGAGGCCGGGAAGAGCGCGCCGCCGAAGCCGCCACAGAGACCCGCGCCGTGCGGGGCGTTGAACTCGTCGACCGGCGAGAGCACGTTCCCCATCCCGTCGTAGATCTCGAGGTCCGGGATGCGGCGACCATCCCACTCGCTGTACTCGAGCTCGCCGTCGCGAATCGTGAAGGTCTCCCAGTCGGGGCCGAGGTCGACCGAGCGGGTGACCATCTCCATCTCCAGCTCGTCCTGGAGCGTGTCCCCGGCGCTCATCCAGGTGGTCAGGATCGCGTCGCGCGCGTAGCGCCCCAGGGTCTCGATGCGCGCGAAGTTGTAGCAGGGCCGCTCGGGGCAATCGATGCCGCCGGAGCCGGCGGGCGAGACGTCACCGCCGGCGCCCTGTAGGTGCATCACGACGACGGGCTCTTCGAAGTTCTCCTCGACGGCACGCTCGATCGCGCCGGGACCCTCGGTGGAGATGATCAGGTTGTCCGCCCCGAGCACGGTGCCGTGGATGCCGAACACGGTCGCGATGGCGATGGGGCTGCCGTCCATCGCATCGACGCGCATGACCACGAGGAAGTCGTCCTTCTTCGGTCCGCCCATCAGCTCGTCGTTCTCACCGCGGCGATCGCGGGTCACCTGGTCGTCCTGGTCGAACATGTCGTTCGACGCGATGCCGACCCGAGCGGGCTCGAGGTTGGCGATGGCCTGACCCGCGACCGTGACGAGGTCTTCGATGACCCGGGTCACGATCTCGTCACGCTTCTGGCCGAGGCCCAGGTAGAGGATCGTGTTCGAGGTGTACTGCGCGAATCCGGAGTGGGTGTGGCTGGTGGCCCAGAGCACCTTGCCCGCGAAGCTCTCGCCATGGACCTCCTCGAGGCGCTCCTCGACGGCATGGGTGATCGCCGCGTCCGCGAGGCCGACGTCGGACTTGAGGATCACGATGGTCTCACCGCCAGCGCGAAGCACGATGGCCTTCGCCTTGTTCCGGGTCTCGATGCCGATGCTCGGAGTGAACGAGCCGCTGGTCGGTTCGGTCCGGCCGTCCGGGGTCCGGCCCTCGCCGAGGGCGGTCACGCGCGAGGTGTAGGCACCGAGGGTCGCGCCGATCGGGAAATCGTGAACGAGCTCGGCGGCCCCCGCTTCGATGGCCCCCGCTTCGACGGTCCCACCGGCACCCGCGGTCGGCGGCAGATCGACGTAGGAGCAGTGGTCGGTCGAGGCCGGGACCGTGGGTCCGAAGTCGATCTCCTCGGGACCCATGTCCTCGGGCATCGACATGGTGTCGTCGTCACCGCAGCCGGTCGCGACCAGCGAGGCGATCAAGGTGAGCGCGAGGAGACCCGAACGAAGGAAGGCAGCCATGGGCCGCAGTATGCCAGCGAGCCCCGCGGCCTTCCTGTCACACGGTGCGTTCTAGCGGTCCGTCACTCGGGACAGCACTCGATGGCCGCGGCACAGATCCCGCCCGCGCATTCCCAGGTCGCGAGCAGCCCTCGCGGCGTGGGCGCCGATCGCACGTCGCGGGTGCGGAGCCCGTCGGGGCTCGCGAGCTCGAGGCCGCGTCCGACGCTGCCGCCAGGACGCCAGGGGCGCGCGACGACACGCCCATCGGTCTCGGTGAAGAAGAGCACGAGGCGGTCGTCGCCCAGCGAGCTGATGTGGCCGTTGTTCCCGGTCCCCTCGGCGTCGGGGAGCATGGAGATCTCGGGGGAATCATCGAGCTCGATCATCGTCGCTGAGAAACCCTGGAAGTAGATGAAGACGCGATCGCGGTAGCTGGCGACGCCGTCGATGAAGGTGGTCGCCGCGCGCCCATCACCCATGCCCACCATCGAGCCGATGGCGGAGCCATCGATGGCGAAGGCGACGGGGACGTTGCCCGGCGTGGACTCGAAACCCACGTGAGTCGCGAAGCCATCGATGTCTTCGGCGTGCTCGAAGGGCTGGAGGGGCGAATGTTCGGAGAACGATTCGTAGGCGGGGGTGCTCGGTGTGCCGTCGAGGACCGCCCGGAGGGCGGGAGGGTCGCCGGGGCCGCCGGGGATCGCGAAGAGCAGGTAGCCATCGGGGACCGCCGCGATGTCCACGCCGAAGGCCTCCGCGCCCATCGGTCGGTTGTCGATCACGTCACCGACGGGCTCGAAGGTGGGCGAGAGCCAACGGAGCCCCCGCTCACCGGCGACGACCGCACCGAGCTCCGGATGCACGGCCATGCGCGAGTCACCGAGGTCGCCCAGCTCGGTCTCGCCGAGGACCGCACCCGTCGCGTCGAAGCGGACGAAGAGGGTCTCGCCGCCGTCGCGGTAGACGACGCCCACGTCGCCGCCGGGCAGCAGCGCCACGTCCGGGGCGCTGGGTGTATCCGCCGTCGCCGCCGCGGCACCGGTCCACACGACCCGACAGCGACCCCAGCTCACCTCGCACATCGGGACCTCGCCATCGGCGAGCTCCCCGTCGAGAACGGAGCCGTCGCCGGCCGGCCGGTCGGTGTCGTCATCGTCGTCGATCCGGTGCGAGCAATAGCAGCCGGTGACGACGAGCAGGATGGGAAGGAGGCGCATGATCACTGGATCTGGAGACCGCCCCCATCGTAGAGCGCATCGAAGGCCTCGGCGAACCGCTCCTCCACCACCTTGCGCTTCACCTTGAGCGTCGGGGTGAGCTCGCCGTCCTCGACCGAGAGCTCGCGATCGAGGAGGTGGACTCGTTTGATGGTTTCGACCCGGGAGAGGCGGTCGTTGGCGCGGCGTACGGCCTCCACCACCCGCCGCTGCACCGGCTCCGCTCGGGTGAGCTCGCCCATCGCCGCGTCGAGGCCCTCCGGCTTGCTCAGCGGGTCGGCGGCGAGCGCACCGAGGAGGCCCTCGATCCGAGTGCGATCGAGGAGGTTCTCCTTCAGCGCCATGTCGAGCGCGGTGCTCGGCGCGAGCGCGACCAGCGCGGTCAGGTACTTGCGGCGATCGCCGTGCACGTGGACCTGCGAGAGCAACGGGTCGGCCCCCTTCACCTCGTTCTCGATGTTCGCTGGGGTGAGGTTCTTGCCGCCCGCGGTGATGATGATGTGCTTCTTGCGATCCTTGAGCGTCAGGTAGCCGTCCGCGTCGATCTCACCGATGTCCCCGGTGTGCAGCCAGCCATCGGGGTCGATGGTCTCCGCGGTCGCGTCGTCGTTCTTGTAGTAGCCCTGAAAGACCATCGGGCCTCGCACGAGCACCTCGCCGTCATCGGCGAGCTGGTGCTCGACGTAGGGCAGCGCTCGACCGACCGTTCCCAGCCGGGTCTGGCCCGGGCGGTTGGCGTGGGTGACCACCGTGGCCTCGGTCATGCCGTAGACCTCGTAGATGCGGAACCCCGCCGCCCAGAAGAGCTCGAGGATCTCTGGCGCGATCGGCGCCGCGCCCGTCACGAAGTAGCGCACTCGCCCACCGAACGCGCCGCGGATCTTCGCGAAGACCAGTTTGTCGGCGACCAGGTAGCGGAGCCGAAGGCGCCGAGGGATGCGCTCGCCTCGCTGCCAACGGCGAACGACCTCGCGGCCCGTCGCCTCCGCCCAGCGGAAGACCTTCTGGCGAGCCGGCGGTGCATCCTCGACCTGGCCGAGGATCTTCGCGTAGGCCTTTTCGAAGATGCGAGGGACGCTGCCGAAGATCGTGGGCCGCACCTCCTGGACCTCGTCCAAGACGGTGGCGATCGAGCTCGCGAACGCGGTCGAGATGCCGTTGTCCACGCGGGCGTAGAAGCCGAAGATCCGCTCGGCGACGTGCGCCATCGGGAGGAAGTTGAAACTGACGTCGTCGTCTTCGAAGGGCGCGGATTCCTTCTGACCCCGGAGGACCGCGAGGATGTTCGCGTGGGAGATCATCGCGCCCTTGGGCGGGCCGGTGGTACCGCTGGTGTAAACCAGGATCGCCGTGTCCGACGGGTCGACGGCGGCGACCCGCTCCGCGATCGCCTCCTCGTCGGCGATCTGCCCGAGCGCGGTGCTCCAGGGCAGCGCCCAGCCGTCGTCACCGAGGTCCGCCCCCGGATCCCACACGAGCACCCGCTCGACCTTCGGCAGCTGCTCGCGCTCGGCCCGCAGCTTCGCGAGGTCCGCCTCGTTCTCGACCACGACGATCTTCGCGTCGGCGTGGTCGAGCACGTACGCGAGCTGACTCGCGGTCAGGGTCGGATAGGCCCCCAGGGTCACCGCGCCGGCGAGGAGGCCCCCCATGTCGGCGACGCACCACTCCGAGCGCGTGGAGCCGACGATCGCGACCTTGTCGCCGCGTTCCACGCCGTTGTCGATCAGCCAGGTCGCAAACGCGCGCGCCTGTCCCCCGAAGGTCCGCCAGCTGGTGCCTTTCCAGCGGCCCATCGATTTCTCTCGGTACGCGATGCGGTGACCGGAGCGACCGACCCGCTCCAGGAAGAGCTCGGGGACGGTGTCCGCCAGGGAGCTGACCCGCTCGGGGGCGCGCGAACCATCGAGGGTGAGATCCAGCACCGGCGCACGTTACCCGATCGGCGCCAGCCCTGCTGGGTCAGCGAAGGTTGTGAGCGCCGGAGCGACGTGCCAAGAAGGAGCCGTGGCCAAGAGACTCCTCATCGCGGCCGGTGTGGTCGGCGCGGTCGTCCTCGCGCTGGTGCTCTTCCTCGGTGACGACGCGACCGAACGCCGCGATGGGATCGTGGCGACTCCGGTGCCCACGACCGACGCCCCGCCATCCGGCGAAGGCTCCACCGAGCCCGACGAGCTCGAGGCGCAGGTGGCCGAGGCGCTCGCGGAAGGGCTCGCCGACGAAGGCCCCAGCCCCATGACGGCGATGAGCGCCAGCGCGATGCGTCGCGACGGTGGGCCGATGGCGGCGATGAGCGCCAGCGCGATGGGCGACCTCGCTGACCCCTTTCTCTACCAGACGCCTCGCGAGCGGGAGCGGCGGGCCGAAGCCGCACGGAATCGGAACTGGCGCAGCCTCGATCTGGTCAACAGCCTGATCATCGGGATCACCGAGGGCATCGAGACGGCCCGCGCGGAGGGCAACACCGAGCGCGTCGAATCGCTCGAGGCGACCAAGGTGCGGCTCGAGGCTCGCCGAGACGCGCTCCAGACCGCGCTCGGCGACGCCCCCCGACCGGAGCCGTCCGAGTGAGGATCGCTCTGGGCCTATTGCTGGTCGCCGCGCTGGGCTGCGACGACGACCGGCCACCGGCACCCCGCGGCGCCTCGCAGGGACTGGCCGGCCAAGATCCGGTCGCGGCCCCCGCGCCACCGCCCACCACGCGACGCCGTCGCGACGAGCGATCGCCGTCGCCGCCGCCCTCGACCACCATGGCGGCGGAAGCGCCCGCCGCTCGGGAAGAGGCGCCCCAGCGCGACTTCGAAGCCGAGCTCCGGGCGATCGCGGGCGCTCCGGCGAGCTGCGGCTCGCTCGGACCCGCGACCGCTCCGATCACCATTCGGCTCTCCGCGACCGTGACGAGCCAGGGTGTGGTGACGCGCGGTTCCGCCAGCGGAAACGTCCCGGCGGAGGTGGAAGCGTGCCTGACTCGGCGGATCGAGCACGGTCGCTTCCGGGCGCCGGTCGAGGATGCGCCGCGTCGGGTGAGCGCCGAGCTCCGACTCGAGGTCGCCGAGGCGCCGAGCACCACCACGGTCGACACCACACCGATGTTCGAGCCCGTGGGCGTCCCAGGGAGGACCATCGCGGGCCCATCCGGCATGACGATCCGGGGCCCCTCCGGAATGGCGATCGGTGGTCCGAGCGGCACCGTCATCGGCGGACCCAGCGGCACCCCGATTCAGGGACCCAGCGGAACGCCCATCGGCGCTAGCGGCTACGGGAACTGAGTCCGGCTGGCCCCGGCCCGGACGCTGTTCGGCATCTGGTCGGTGATGGCCCGACGCGCGCCTGCGATCGCGGTCTGGACTCCGCAGGATCGCGACGGATACGGGCGGATCGGGGGCGAGGGAGGCTACGATGACCTCGCACGGACCTTGCACGAAGGTGGTTCGTGACTTTCCCCATGCGCTCCTCCCGACACCGAGCCGCCCCCTGGCGGGCTCTCCTCCCGATGCTGGCGGTGGCTTTCGCAGGCTGTGCCGAAGAGACCCCGACGGCCGTGGCCCACGAACCGGCCGAGGCGGCGCACGGTGACCACGTGCCCCAAGAAGCGCTCTCCGGGACGAACCTCCGCGCCCGGTGGAGCCCCGATGGAGAGTTCATGCGCTCCGGGGTGCTCGACGCTCATGATGGCGCCACGCGGGTCGGCCTGCTGATGGAGCTGGAGACCGGTGCGCCGGTGCCGGCGATGGAGGCTCGTGGGCTCGATGCCGCCGGCGAGCCGGGTCCTTGGTTGCCCCTCGAGGTCACATGGCAGGAGGACACCCAGCTGGTCGCGCGCGTCGATCTCGAGATGGACGCCGTCGGTGGTCAGCTCCGGATGACCGACACGGACGGGGTCGCATCCCTGATCTGGGAAGCGGTCGTCCCGGAGGTCTCGGCGGTCGTCGACGACACCCCGGCGATCGAGGGCGGCGAGGTCGGCAGCACCCGGGCGGCGTTGCGCTCGGACCTGGCGGCCGTCGGCGTCGTGAGCCGTGAGGAGTGGGGCGCCCGCTCGACCTCCTGCTCGTCGAACACGGACAAGTACCGGATGGCCATCCACCACACCGTCACGCCGGCGACGAGCGACCCGGCGGTGCGGGTGCGCGGGATTCAGAACTTCCACATCGACAGTCGAGGCTGGTGTGACATCGGCTACCACTTCCTCGTGTCGCTCGATGGGCGGATGTGGGAGGGGCGGCCCCTCAGCCAGCTCGGCACGCACGTCGGTGGCCAGAACACGGGCAACATCGGCATCTCGTACATCGGCTGCTTCCAGAACAGCGGCTGCAACGACTGGACGCCCTTCACGCCGCCGGACGCGATGATCGACGCGGGCGCGACCCTCGTGCGCGAGATGTCGCGCATCTACGGGATCACCGTGAACGCCACGAACGTGAAGGGGCACCGAGATCACGCCGGCGCCTCGACGAGCTGTCCCGGCGACAACCTCCACGCGCTCCTGCCCCAGATCCGCGAGCGCGCGAGCGGGCCGAGTGGACCGGTCTGGAGTGCCGCGTATGTCGACCAGAGCTTTCCGCTGGCGCGCGACCCCTTCGTGATCCCGCCGGGAGACGAGGTCGCCGGCTACATCGAGCTCCGGAACACCGGGACCGATCCCTGGATGCCCGGCGAGACCTTCCTCGGGACCACCGAGCCTCGAGACGGGGATTCGCCGATCGCTGGCTCCGATTGGGTCTCGCCCCGTCGAGCGGCCACGGTCAGTGGAACGGTCGCCCCGGGAGAGACGGGCCGTTTCGAGTTCAGCGTGCGCGGACCCACCACCGCCGGTGACTATCCTCAGTTCTTCAACCTGGTCCAGGAGGGTGTGGCCTGGTTCTCGGCCCCCGCCGACGACCAGCTGCAGGTACGGGTGACCGTCGAGATGGACGCCCCCCCCGAGCAGGACATGGGGACGCCCCCGGTCACGATGGACGCCGGAATCCCCATGAGTGGCGGGGACATGGCCGTTCCCGAGGGCGACCTCGGCCCGCGGCCGGATGGCTCGCTCGAGGGTGATGGGTGCGGCTGTCGGGTCACGGCGCCGGGCGGAAGCGCCGCTGGCGGATGGGCAACCTTGCTCTTGCTGGCACTCCTCTATCGAAGACGGTTCAACTAGGCGCCGTTTCGGTTACCCTCCCTGGTGTGGGTGAGGAAGAGCTTCCGGACGTCGGAACCCGGCTGAGCGGGCGCTACCGACTGGATGGGGTGCTGGCGAGGGGCGGCGTCGGCGTCATCTATCAAGGCTTCGACGTGGACACGAGCCGCGAGATCGCGGTGAAGGTGCTGCCCCGGTCGATCGATCGCGGTACCAAGCGCGAGCGCTTCCTGCGCGAGGCCAAGGTGGCCGCGAAGGTCGGCCACCCGCACGTCGTGAAGGTCTACGACTTCGGCTTCTACGGCGACTCCCGACCCTTCCTGGTCATGGAGCTGCTCCATGGCGCCTCGCTCCATCGCCGGATCCAGTCGGTCGGGCCGCTGAGCATCCCGGATGCGTGTTCGATGGGGAGCCAGATCCTCTCGGCGTGCGAGGCGGTGCACGAGGCCGGGCTGGTCCATCGCGACATCAAGCCGGGGAACGTGTTCCTGATGAAGGCGCTCGGCATCACGGCCAAGCTGATCGACTTCGGGATGAGCAAGAGCGTGGTCGAGGACGCCGACCCGATCACCGAGCCCGGCCGGATCCTGGGGACGCCGTCCTACATGGCACCGGAGCTCTTGGTGGGCCGCGACGCGGACGCCCGCACCGATCTCTACGGGGTGGGCGCCACGCTCTTCGAGGCGCTGCTCGGGCGGCCGATCGTGAAGCCGCACAAGCGCGTGGAGCAGACCTTCGCGGACGTCCTACGCCGGGAGAACATCAAGCCCTCGACGCTCAGGCCCAAGATCCCGCCCTATGTGGACGACATCATCTGTCGAGCGCTGGAGCGGGAGCCCGACGATCGCTTCAGCACCGCGACCGAGATGAAGCGCGCCTGCGATCAGGCGCTCAACGACGCCGTCAAAGCCGGCCTGTAGCAGCGCGGCCCGGAGGACGTAGCGCGAAGCGCGAGGACGCACCGAGCGGCCACGCCGCGAGACCTTCAGTTTTTGGGGAAACGAGGAGCGATTCACTCGCGACGAGTTGGGGGATTTTCTCAACATCCCCCAGGATCAGAAGACGTCCAGGGTGCCGTCTTCGAGGCGGCGCTGGAGCTCGGTGACGCGATTCCAGAGCCGACCGATCTCCGAGCTGGTCAGCCCGACCTGAAGTCGGTCGCCCTCGAGCCGGAGGTGTTGGTCCGTCTGGAAAGGCTCCTCGAGCTCGACCCGCACGGCGCCGCCCTCGGACAGCTTCAGCTCGTCGAGCACCAGGAGCTGCTGCACCTGTCGGGGATCGAGGTCGCGGATGCGCTCGGCGACGCGCCGTGGAATCGCTGGCGCGAGGAGGTTTGCGCCGAGGTCCTCGTCCCGCATCGCCATCCGCGGGTTGGTCAAGACCCGGAACGACATCGAGCTGTCGACGACGAAGAGGTGGAGCGGGTCGTCGTAGAACATGAACTGGCCGGAGTGCGCGTCGCCGTTCGCGGTCAGGAAGGTGAGCAGGTTCACCAGCGAGAAGGCCCGGCGGTAGGCCACGTCGGTCTCGAAGCGCTCAGCGTCGTAGAGGTTCGAGTCCCAGGCCCCGGGTCCCAGCGCCGGCGTAGGGAAGAGCCCCGCCTCGCGCCCTTCGCCCAGGCTCTGCGCACCGCCGAGCCAGTAGCTCAGGTAGCCGAGGACGCAGTCGATGCCCTCGAGCGCCTCCGCCGTGGGATCGACGTTCACCCGATAGGCGTCGAGCGGGAAGCAGTGGGCAGCCGCCGGTGGGACGACGAAGTCGCCTTCGTCGAGGACCAGCTCCTGGAGCCGGTGGGCGGCGAGCTCGTTGATCGGCTCGTTGGTGAGCTCGGCCGAGCGCTGGGTTCGCCACTTCGCGCGCAGCACGGTTCCGTCGGCGCCCTCGAGGGCGAGCGCGATGGCGCCCTGGGCCCCTTCGCCCACGGCTTCGGACGCGCGAATCGTGAGCTCCTCCTGGTCGAGGAAGCGTTCGATGGCGGAGGCGCGGCGACAGCGCGCGGTCGACCCGGTGGTGCACAGACGGGTCGGCTCGGTGAGGATGGAGTCGTCGATCTCTCCCTCGACGTCCGGAGCCGGCTCGCTTCGGAAGTGCTGGACGACGCCGACCACCAGCGCGACGAAGGCCGCGATGACCATCGCGATCACCGTCATGAGCACCCGTCGCGCGGCCCTGCGGGCGTGGTCTCGGCCGGTCTCTTCGCTCACCGGAGGGTTGTATCAGCCACTGCGATGGCCGGGTTGACGGAAGGGTGGCGCGGGAGAACGGTGGAGGGGTGAGCCTCGACGCTGCACTGATCGCGATCGACCGCGTCTGCCGGGACGGAGCAGTGATCCGGGACCGGGATCTGCTCGAGTCGTTCGCGGGGGACGAGAGCGAAGTCGCCCCGGTGGTCCCGGATGCGGCGGTGCGAGCCACCTCGACGGAGGAGGTCGCCGCGGTGCTCGCTGCGTGCTCGACGCATGGGGTGCCGGTGACCCCACGTGCGGGAGGCACGGGGCGCGTCGGAGGCGCGGTCCCGGTGAAGGGCGGGATCGTGCTCGCCTTCGATCGGATGGACGAGATCCTCGGCATCGAGCGGCGCGACCTGAAGGTGACGGTGCAGCCGGGTGTGGTGCTCGGCGACCTCCATCGCGCAGTAGAGGAGCAGGGGCTCTTCTACCCGCCGGACCCGAACTCCTGGGAGAGCTGCCGGATCGGCGGAAACCTGGCCTGCAATGCGGGCGGTCCGAGGGCCTTCAAGTACGGCGTGACGCGCAATTGGGTGCTCGGCCTCGAGGCCGTGACGGCTGACGGCAGCGTCGTGAAGGTGGGCAAGCCGACCGCGAAGGGTGTGACCGGCTACGATCTCGCCGGGTTGATCGTCGGCTCCGAGGGGACGCTCGCGGTGGTGACCGAGGCGACGCTGCGGCTCACGCCCAAGCCGGAGGGCGTGGCGACGCTGCTGGTCTTCCTTCCGGACGAGGCGGCGATGGAGGGTGTGATCACCGCCGTGCTCGGGCGGCGCTTGGTGCCCCGGTGCCTCGAGATGCTGGACTCGCTCGCGCTCGAGATCGTGCGGCCACAGGCGGGGCTCGACGTGCCGGAGGGCGCGAAGGCCATGTTGCTCGTGGAGCTCGATGGCGAGGTGGACCTGCTCCCCAAGCAGGTCGAAGACTGCGGCATGGCGATGCTCGAGGCCGGCGCGGTGGAGGTCCTGGTCGCAAAGAACGAAGCGGAACGCGAGCGCCTCTGGGCGGCGCGGCGCGAGCTGAGTCACGCGATGCGGCGGCAGGCCAACCACAAGCTCAGTGAGGACGTGGTCGTCCCTCGCACTCGCCTCGGCGAGCTGGTGGAGCGCTGCCGCGCGCTATCGGCCGAGCACCGCGTGCGGATGCCGAGCTATGGCCACGCGGGTGATGGCAACCTGCACGTGAACTTCCTGTGGAACGACCCCGACGAGCGACCGCGCGTGGAAGCCGCGATCGAAGGGCTCTTCCGCGCGGTGGTCGGCATGGGTGGCACGCTCAGCGGCGAGCACGGCATCGGCGTGCTCAAGGCGCCCTACCTACCGCTCGAGCAGTCGGAGACGCTCATCGCGCTGCAGAAGCGGATCAAGGACGTCTTCGATCCGCGGGGGGTGCTCAACCCGGGCAAGATCTTCCCCCAGACGCGAACGCACCGCGCCTGCTAGCCCCAGCGCCTCCCTCGCCTCGGCAGTGCAGCTTGATCTCGCACAAAGCCGCCAAGAAACACAAAGTTGCACAAAGGGGAGTGTGGGATTTGGCGCTGCGTTTGCTGTCCGGCTCTGCGCGAACCGCCGGCGGGATTCACTTCCGCGAAGCACCGACGCACCGGCTATTCCTGACCAACCCCTTTGTGAATCCTTCGTGGCTTTGTGGCTTTGTGCGAGACCAAGGGCACCGCGGGGCGGAATGAAGCCCGACGCTAGAGCAGCATGGTGCTGGGGGTCTCGAGGAGCCGCTGCAGCACCTGCAGGTACTGCGCGCCGATCGCCCCATCGACCACGCGGTGATCGCAGCTCAGCGTGACCTTCATCTTCTTCCCGGCGACCAGCTGACCATCGCGGACGGTGGGTGCATCACGGAGGGCGCCGACCGCGAGGAGCGCGCCTTCGGGCGGGTTGATCACCGCCGCGAACTCCTCGATGCCGTACATCCCGAGGTTCGAGATGCTGAAGGTGCCGTTCTGCATCTCGTCGAGCGAGAGCTTCTTGTCGCGGGCCCGGGCAGCCAGGTCCTTCACCTCGCGCGAGATGTCGAGAATGCCCTTCCGGTCGGCATCGCGGACCACCGGGGTGACGAGACCGTCGTCCACGGCGACTGCGACCGAGATGTCGACGACCTGATGCCAGTGGATCTCGCCGTCGATCCACGACGCGTTGGCCTTCGGGAAGCGTCGGAGAGCGACGGCGGCGGCCTTGATCACCAGGTCGTTGAAGCTGACCTTCTCGCCGTCGAGGCTCGCGTTCATCTCCTTGCGGGTGGCGATGAGACCCGAGGCGTCGACGTCGATGGTCAGGTAGAAGTGCGGGACGGTCTGCTTCGACTCGGTGAGCCGACGCGCGATCGCCTTTCGCATCTGGCTGGCCTTCTCGACCACCGGCGGCTGCCGCTCCCAACCCGCACCGCCCGAGGGCGCGCGCTTTGCTCCGCCGCCCTCCAGGAAAGCGTCGAGGTCGCGCTTGATGATGCGGCCGTGGGGACCGGAGCCCTCGACGAGGGCGAGGTCGACGCCCTCTTCGCGGGCGGTCTTGCGGACGAGCGGAGACGCGAAGATGCGATCTCCCGACTTCCGCTGTGACGCGGTCTTCTGGGGCTCGGCCTTGGCGGGCTCGGACTTCACGGGCTCGGCCTCCGGTTCGGCGGCCTTCGTCTCCGAGCCCGAGCTCGCCGAATGCGACTTCGCCTGCTCGATCAGGTCGCCGATGTCCTCGCCCTTCTCGCCGATGATCGCCACCGGCGTGTCGGGCTCGAGGGTCTCACCTTCCTCGGCGAGGATCTTCAGGAGCACGCCCTTGTCGAAGGAGCGGAACTCCATCGTCGCCTTGTCGGTCTCGACCTCGGCGAGCAGGTCGTCGACGTCGATGGTGTCGCCTTCCTTGGCGACCCACTTGGCGAGGGTGCCCTCTTCCATCGTGGGCGAGAGCTTCGGGAGTCCAACGATCTTTGCCATGTCTTCGGTTCCTACTTCGCGTAGCTCACGCGGCGGACGGCGTCGCTGATGCGCTCGACCGTCGGCAGCACGAAGTCCTCGAGGTTGCTGGCGTAGGGCATGGGCACGTCGAGCGAGCCCACACGAGCGATGGGCGCATCGAGCCAGTCGAACGCCTCGCGCTGGACCTGGTCGACGATCTCCGCACCCGGTCCACCGTAGGGCCAGTGCTCGTGGACCACCACGCAGCGGTGGGTCTTCTTCACGCTCTCGACGATGAGCTCGATGTCGAGCGGACGGAGCGTCCGCGGATCGACGATCTCGCACTCGATGCCGTCGGCGGCGAGCTTCTCCGCGGCCTGCATCGATTCGTAGTAGGGGCGACCGAACGCGACGATGGTGCAGTCGGCCCCCTGGCGACCGATGCGCCCCTTGCCGAAGGGAATCAGCTCCTCTTCATCGAGGTCGGGGACCTCACCCTTCACGTTGTAGAGGGTCTCGCCTTCGAGGAAGACGACCGGGTCCTGACAGCGGATCGCGGTCTTCAGCAGCCCCTTGGCGTCACGGGGCGTGGCCGGCATGACGACGAAGATGCCCGGGATGTTCGTGTAGAAGGGGTCGACCGAGTGGCTGTGCTGGCTGGCGACCTGCTTGGCGGCGCCGTTCGGTCCGCGGAAGACGATCGGCACGTCGAAGGTACCGCCGCTCATCTGCCGGATCTTCGCCGCATTGCTGATGATCTGGTCGAAGGCGACGAAGCTGAAGTTCCAGGTCATGAACTCGATGATCGGGCGGAGCCCGGTCATCGCGGCCCCGATTCCGATGCCAGCGAAGCCGGCTTCCGCGATCGGGGTGTCGATCACGCGCTTCTCGCCGAACTGGCTGAGGAGGCCCTCGGACACCTTGTAGGCGCCTTGATAGTGGCCGACCTCTTCGCCCATCAGGAAGACCCGATCGTCGGCTTCCATCTCTTCGCGGATCGCCTCGCGAACCGCCTCTCGATAGCGGATCTCCCTCATCGGCCGGCCTCCAGCTTGGTCGCCATGACCGAGTCGAACATCACGGACTCCTTGGCGGGCTCGGCGTCGTCGGCGGCCTTCACCGCGGCCTTGACCTGCTCCTCGACCTGGATCTCGATGTTGTCGAGGTCTTCGAGCTTGGCGCCCGCCTCCTGAAGCTGCTCCTTGGTGATCACCAGCGGATCCTTCTTCTTCCGCTCCTCGAGCTCGGCGCGGCTCCGATACTTGGCGGGGTCGCTCATCGAGTGGCCGCGAAATCGGTAGGTCTCGATCTCGATGAAGGTCGGACCCTCACCCTTCCGGGCGCGGTCGACCGCCTGCTTCACGCGCTCGTGGACGACCTTCACGTCGTAGCCCTCGAAGCGGTCGCCGTGCATGCCGTAGCCCTGCGCCTTGAGCGTCAGGTCGCTGATGGCCGAGGTCCGCTTCATCGGCGTACCCATCGCGTACTGGTTGTTCTCACAGATGAAGACGATCGGGAGCTTCCACAGCCCCGCCAGCGAGAGCCCCTCGTGGAAGCCACCGATGTTGGTGGCGCCCTCACCGAAGAAGCAGAGGGTGACGTTCTCGTCCCCGAGATATTTCGACTTGAAGGCGGCGCCGGCGGCGACGGCGACGTGACCGCCGACGATGCCCCAGCCACCCATGAAGCCGTGCTCCTTGTCGAAGAAGTGCATCGAGCCACCCATGCCTCGAGAGCAGCCGGTGTCCTTCCCCATCAGCTCGGCCATGCCCTTCTCGGCGGACATGCCGAGCGCCAGGCTGATGCCGTGGTCCCGATAGGTCTGGAAGACCTGGTCCCCCTCGCGCAGAGCCGCAGCCGCCCCAACGGCGATGGCTTCCTGCCCGATGTAGAGGTGGAGGAACCCACCGATCTTGCCCTGCGCGTAGGCGCGCGCCGCTTCTTCTTCGAAGCGGCGAATCAGATACATCGCTCGATAGTGCTCGAGGAGTGCGTCGCGGCCAGATGCCACCCGAGAATCTCCTTCTCCCTCGGCACCCAGTCGGCCGCAGGGCCGCCGACGTTACTGTCCGCGGGCCCCCATTTACAACCCCTTCACTCACTCCCCTCCATCGGCCCCCTTGCCCCGGCGTCCCTGAAAATTCTCGCACAAAGCCACCAAGCCACGAAGGTTCCACAAAGGTTGGGGCGATGTGGGACTAGGCCAGTGGGAAGCGGCCGGTCTGCAGCTCACGGCGCCTCGGGGCGGTCCGCCCAGCCACCTGTCCCCCCCCTTTGTGAATCCTTCGTGGCTTGGTGGCTTTGTGCGAGAATTCTTGGGGCACAGCGGGGGGATTGGGTGATGCTGGGACGGAATTGAAGAAGCCCGGCTCCCTGAGGGAAGCCGGGCTCTTCGGGAGTGCCGCGCAGGTGCGCGGCGCTTGCATCAGAAGAAGTAGTTGCTGATGCCGTACGCGGCCTGGAGCTCGATGAGGTACTCGAGGTAGGACTCGCCCTCGGTGAGGTCGGCGCGGAGCTCGTCTCGCTCGGCGAGCTCGTCGGCGGTGGGCGAAGCCAGCGCGTCGATCTCGCGGATGCGGTTCTGCATCGTGATGAGCGGTCGGAGGGTCTGGAAGCCGAGCTGCTCGATCTCCAGGTTGAAGGTGTCACGCGGCTCGACCTTCACGGCCACGTACTCCTGGTTCAGGCGGTCGGAGTGGTAGGTGGCGTAGCCAGCCTCCTCCGGGTCCGTCTCGGTGCAGCCGGCGCCGGCGCTCTCCACCTCGAAGTCGCCGAAGGCGCAGTTCGGGGTGCCGTCGCGACGGGTGTCCGGCAGGTCGAAGCCCGCTCCGGTGCCGCGCTTGAAGATGAGCAGGCGCTGCTCGAAGGACGAGTCGTAGAAGACCGGGAACTGGGCGAGGGCCAAGATCGTCGCCCAGCTACGCAGGATGACGTTCGAGGTTCCGCCGATGGCCGGCTCCGGGTAGAGCTCGTCGTTCTCGCCACGACACGGCTGGTTCGGCACACCGCCGACGGTGCAGCCACCGAAGAGGAGGCCGCGCTCGAAGGTCATGTGCTGAATGCGACGCTCGCCTTCCTCCGTCTCGACCCAGCGCGGGGCGTACCAACGCGGCTGGTCCGTGATGATGCCGCCGAAGAACTCGGTGATCGGCACGGGGAAGAGGTCGTAGTAGTTGATGAAGTAGCGCTCATCGATCGTGAAGTTGAGACCCCAGTCACGAATCGCGAGGGCGAGGAGCGCGAAGTACTTGTCGTAGAAGACGCCGCCGCGCTCGGTCCGGAAGAAGCCCTGGTGGCCGTCCTGGAACTCGGACCACATCTGGAAGCCCATGCCGGTCGGCAGGGAGATGTCCGACCCGGGCATGTCCAGATCGTTGCCCATGTGCTCGTAGACGTTGGTGTCCGGGTCGAAGGCGTAGGAGCCCTCGTCCGGGAGGTTCGCCATCTCCATCATCCAGTGCATGCCGTCCTGAGAGGCGAAGACCTGGTCGGAGAGACCGAGGGGACCCTCGTTGGACTGGAAGCCCGGCTCGAAGAAGAGGCGGAAGAAGAAGTGCTGGTAGATCTTCGCGGTGTCGATGACCGACCGGAGGGACGCACCGGTGCGAACGCCGCGGAACTGGCGGAAGTAGTTGTTCGCGTAGCCCTCGTACCAGCTGCGGCGGTAGTGATCGATGGCCTCCTGGAAGGACTCGCCGGCGTCGCCGGTGGAGCACCAGGAGATGTCGTTCACGCGGTCGTCGGTGCAGAAGAGGTAGCTGACCGGGTAGTGGTCGCGGACTCCGTCACCGTCGAGGTCGTTGTTGTAGCCGAAGCCGTCGACGTAGTCCTTCATGTCCTCACGGAGCGAGGAGCAGATGCACTCGTCACCGCCGCGGCACGGCTCGGGCAGGCGGGTGTTCCGCGGATGCTCGATGCAGCGCTGCGTGACCTGCTGACCGTCCGAGAGGAGGTCGGATCCGAAGGCGTAGGGGCAGTCGACGTCGGCGTTACAGCTCTGGCCGCCCTCGTAGGAGGTCCACAGGGTGCGGTCGAACTGGTGGCTGAGCTGCCGGCTGAAGAGGTCGTTCCGGTTCTCGCGGGGGTCACCCACGAAGGTCTCGACCTGGTTGAAGTAGCTCCACATGATCGCGGCCTTGTCGTAACGACCCAGGCCGGAGATGTCCGAGAGGTCACCGTTGTAGTCCATGATGGACCCGGTCATGTAGTTGTGGATGCCGCGGGCGGCGCGCTCGTTTCGCGCATCGCGAAGGTCCGCGTAGTACTGCGCGGTGTCCTCGACGAAGGCGTCGCCGTCGGTGTTGTAGTCGTCGAGCTGCGGGAGCTCGAGACCCTCGTCCACCGCGAGCTGGAAGTAGCCGTCGGCGTAGTTGTTTCGGTCGAAGCTCGCGCCGAAGTTGTGGCGCAGACCGACGCTGTGGCCGACCTCGTGGTGCTGGACCGAGCGCATGAGCGCCTGCTGGATCCGGATGGACGCCTCGGCGGCCGGGCGACCGCGGAAGGCCTCCGCCCAGTACTCCCAGTAGCGGGCGCGCTGGAAGGTGTCTTCCATGTCGAAGAAGCAGGCACCCTGCTTGCCGAGCTCCAGCGCGCGGGTCCGCTCGCGGGTCAGCTCACGCATGAACTGGTTCCCGCGGAAGGGCGAGACACGGTTCATGACGGCGTCGTCGGTGATGCTGGCGTTCGGGTCCAGCTCCACCGTCTCGGCACGATCCCACGGGGTGGTCGCTCGCGAGCCGAAGTGGGCCTGAATGGCCTGCTGGCCGAGGCCCTCCATCATCCGCTCCTCGATGGGCGAGCCCGCGAGGTTGCGCATGCGGTCGGAGAAGATGTTGAACCGAGCGCCCTCACCGTGGAGGTTCTCGATGCGGGGGATCACGTCCATCAGGCGGTCCGTGATGGTGTCGCTGAGACCCGGCGCGGCGGACGGGAGGTCCGGACGCGAGAGGTCGTCGGAGTCACCGGTGCCGTCGGTGCCGCTCGGGGCGATGCTGACGGGGCGCTCGATGTAGCCGAGGTTCGCGAAGTAGTCGCGGAGGTTGGCACCCTGGAGGTAGCGCTCGTCGGCGCCTTCCTCACCCGGCGCGCAGCCCAGGTCCTCGTTCTGGCAGCGCAGCGCGGGGAAGAACTCCACCGCGGTACGGACCACGTTCTCGGTGACGACGCCGCTGAAGTTGGCGTCAGCGGTGATCAGCTCGCCGTTGGTCGGGTCGAGACGAATCTCCGAGACGCCACCGAAGCCGGTGCCGACCTGGTCGATGTAGTTGAAGAACTGGTAGCGGATGTCGCCCTGCTGCTCCCAGCGCACGTCCTCGCCGGTGTCACCGTCGATGACGTCGTTGCAGTGCGTCGCGGCGTCTTCACGCCACCAGTCGCAGCGGTTCGTCTGCAGGAAGAACATGCACTCCGAGCCCTGGAACTCCCAGCGGTAGGCGCCGGGAAGGGTGTACTCGTCGTAGCTGGTGGGACGCGCCGGCTCGTCGAAGCCGTCCACGTTCACGATCTGACAGTCGAAGGGCTCGACCACGCCCATCGCTTCCCACTCGGAGGGCGCGATGAAGGGGTTGAACTCGGTGTCGCAGGAGCCGCCCTGGTCCTCGGCCGAACCACAGAAGCAGTAGGCCGTCGGGTCGTCTTCCTGACAGGACATGGTGCCGGCGCTGTAGTCCGGAAGGGTGCGACCCATCGAACCGCGGTAGCCGCGCATGAAGACCTCGTTCCAGTTGCCCATCGTCTCGAAGGCAGCCTTCACGAGGTGGGGCGGGAACCCGTCGTTCAGGTGGTAGGTGACGGGGTTGAGCTCGCGCTCGGCCATCGGGGTGGTGCAGCGACGCGCAGCGCGGTCACAGGTGGAGCCGCCCTCGACGTTGCACTCCCAGTCGACGAGGCAGGCCTGGTCGGTGAGGGAGTTCCGGAAGAAGTTGTGCTGCGGGCGGTAGAACGTCATGAAGTCGGTCTCGCCGAGATCCGAGCTCAGGCCCGAGCAGTAGCCGCCCTCACCCTCGGTGCGGCCGATGTCGCAGAAGCCGTTGCCGGCGCAGTCGAGATCGGTCTCACACGCGATGGCACGGGTGCCGCCGCGGATGTAGGAGCGCTGGTAGGTGCGGAAGAGACCGAAGCGGTCGAACTGGTCGTGCGACTCGGTCTGCGCGGCGAACTCGTGCTCCGGCGGAACGCGGAGGAACGCGAGGCGCATCGGAACCGAGAGGGTCTGACAGGTGCCGCCACCGATGAAGAGACAGCTCTCGCCTGGGGAGATGAGCGTCTGCGTGGTGAACGACATGTAGTGGATGGTGTCGGCCATCTCTTCCGGCCACTCGTGGGCCCAGCGGTAGTCCGCGTCCTCGCCGATCCGGACGAACTGCGGGGCGTAGTGCTCCGGGAAGTCGGGGTGCGAGCCGGCCTCCTGGATGTCGAAGGGCACGGACTCACGACGCCAGACGTTCGTCAGGTCGATGTGGTCGCCGAGGAAGGAGAACGACTGGATGTGGTTCATCGACCAGTCGACGCGCATGTAGTCGCGCTCGTACCAGCGGCGGTCGCTGGTGTTCTCGATGGTGACGTTGGTCTCCTCACCGGTCAGACCGCTGTAGTCACGTCGGATGTCGACGTGGCCCTCGATCGTGAAGGCGGCGATGGGCTGGCCACGGAAGTCCGAGTCCCGACCATCGTCGTTGCCGCCGTCGATGAGCTCGTAGGAGCGGTAGGCGAAGAGGAAGTCCTCGTCGATGACCCAGCGGATCTTGCCGATGACCGGCGAGTTGCCGCTGTCGAGGGCGTAGTCCGTCCAGCCGCTGCCACCCGGGAAGATGTAGAAGCTGGCGTTGAGGCCGAGGGCCGTCGCGTCGCCATCGGCGTCCACGACGGTCTCGAGGACCCACCACTCACCCTGGAAGATGTCCTTGGAGACCAGGTTCGTCTGAACCCGATCCACATGGGGCTCGGTCTGGTTGCAAGCGCCCAGGCCGAGGGCGGCCACCATGACCACCATCAGGCGCTTGAGCAGTGAGAATCGAGTCTGGGTAAGCATGGGTGCCTCTTCGTGACGGCTGAGCGAGGGCGTGGCGCTGGGAATGTTGGTGTTGGTCATCGTCATTCCCCTCAGAAGCGCAGGTAGCTGCTGATGCCGAACTGGCGGAGCAGCTGCTGGAGCTGGAAGATGAACGACTCGATCTGGCGCTGCCGGTCCTGGATGCGCTCGACCTCGTCGTCGAGGAAGGTGAGGTTCGTCGGGAGCTCGTACTCGTTGTCAGCGACGCACTGAGCCTGCTCCGGGCTGAGGTAGGCCTCGTCCGGAGGAACCACGCCCGGCTGGTCGTCGCCACGGTAGGTGGTCAGAGCGTCCAGGAGGCAGGCGTTGTTCTTGGCTTCCTCGATCATCGCGAAGCCGATGCCGGCGTTCTCGCTGACCGTGGCGGTGTCTTCCACGTCGAAGGCGCGGAAGGTCTTGCCGTAGAAGTCCGACGTGTACTCGATGTAGTCGTCACCCTCGACCATGACCGCGCTCGGCTCGGGGCACGGCGCCTCGCCGGCGGTGCACACGAAGAGCTGGTTCTGGAAGGAGGTGTCGAAGAAGGTCGGGAACTCACCCAGCGCGAAGGCCGCGCCGAGGAACTGGAGCGTCACGTTCCCGCCCGGATCGACGATCGGGAGACCGTCGTACTGAACGTCCGTCGCAGGCGCGCAGGTCGACAGGTCGTCGGGGTCGCTGCAGTCGCCGCGGAAGAAGTTCAGGTAGACCAGGGTCGGGTCGTTGCACTGCGGGAAGGTGCCGCTGCCACACGAGACGCGCGGGGCGGTGACCTCCGGCTGGTTGAGGATCATCCCCTGGAAGATCTGCTGGAGCTCGTTGGGGAAGAGGTCGTAGAAGTTCGTCCAGAACGGGACGTCTCGGCCGTAGCTGCTGACCTCACCGCGGTTGGTGAGCATCTGCATCGTGAACCACTTCTCGTAGAACATGCCGATGAGCTCGATGCGCTGGATGCCCGTCAGGCCGCGCTGGTACTCCGAGAAGGAGTAGCGAGCCATGCCGAGCGGCAGGGCCAGGCGAGCCCCCGGCGTCTCCGCGTCGATGCTCTCGTTCTCGTAGCGCTCCCAACCGGGGTTCCAGTTGTAGGCGCCGATCCCGGGCTGGTACATGACCTTCGCGTAGAAGTTCAGCATGTCCGCGGTCGCCATGAAGTGGTCGCGGAAGCCGAACGCGCCGTCCGTGTTCCGGTACTCCGGGTCGCTCGAGTAGAGGTAGATGAGGTTCTGCTGGATGGCCTGCAGGATGTTGTACTGCCGGCCGATCAGGCGGTTGAAGAGGTAGCCGCCGAGCGAGAAGTTGCTCCGGTAGCGCCGGAAGTTCGTGAAGATGTACTGCCGGTCGTACTGCTCCGCGATGTTGCGGACGACCTCGCGGTAGTTGTCACCCTCGTCGAAGCGGTGGCACCAGGCGTAGGTCCCGACGCGGTCGTCGGTGCAGAAGCGGTAGTCGACCGGAGCCCAGCGCGGCGAGGTGTCGCCGGCGATCTGGCGCTCGTGGTCCTGGTCGAAGCTCGAGCAGAGGCTGCCCAACGCCGTGCCACCCGGGTGGGGCTGACAGGTCTGGGTGATGCCCGACTCGGTGTTCGCCGGCAGTAGCTCGTTGGAGCGGTCGCCGGAGGCAGAGAAGGGACAGTCGGCGTCGACGCTGCAGGTCTGACCGCCGTGGTAGTACTTGGCCCAGACGCGGGGGGTGTTCACCGGAGTGATGTCCGACATCTCGAGGTCACCCGAGTTGTCGTAGATCTCGGTGAGGTCACCGTAGGCGTCGTTGATGGCGGCGACGTCGTAGCGACCCGCGCCGCGGGCGCCGGTGACGGTCCGCTCGTACCACTGGGCGGTGTACTCCATGATGGAGGAGTTCATCCAACGGTCGATGCCGGCGAGCTCGCGGCGGGTCTTCCGCTCCTCGTAGGCCTGCTGCCAGGCGAGCTGCTCGTCGGGCGAGAAGCCCTCGACGCCGTCCGTATCGTAGTCCCGGATGTCGGGGTACGGGATGGCCTCGTGGATCTGGTAGTAGTCGTCGTCGTAGTTGCCGGTGTCGGCGCTGGCGCCGAAGTCGTGGCGCAGGCCCATGCAGTGCCCGAGCTCGTGGAGCTGGGTCTGGTAGTAGAGCAACTGGTTGAGCGTGATCTCGAGACGGGCACGCGGCCAGTCACGGTGACGGTTGACGAACTCGAGGACCGAGGCATCGGTGAACTCGTTCGGCATCATGACGTTGGCCTTGGAGATCTTGGTCTCCATGTCGTTCTGGTAGGCCAGGCGCTCGTGTGCGGAGATGCGGAACGGCGACACCCGGTCGAGGATGTTGTCGTTGATGTCCGAGGGACCGAAGCCCTCCGGGAGCCGATCGATACCGGCCATCGCCATCGTGTCCATGTTCTCCATCAGGCGCCGCTCGATGTCGGTGCCCGCGAGGCGCCCGAGGCGCTCGGAGAAGGTGTTGGCGCGGCCTTCCGGCCCCTGGAGCTGCTCGGCGCGCTCCATGAACTGGTCCATGCGGCGCTCGATGAGACCGGTGTTCAGACCACCGGGGCCCGGCGTCGCGACGTTGCCCGTGATGAAGGGCTCGCGCGGCTGGTTGGGCTGCTCGATGCGGTCGACGTTCTCGAGGTAGCCACGGATGTCCTCACCGATGAGGAAGGTCCGGGGCGTGATGTTGCCGTTCATCAGGTCGTAGGCCTGGAGAGCCGACGTGCGGTAGCCGTCGAGGGCCGGACCGCCGATGTTGGCGTCACCCGCGATGATCTCGCCCGTGATGGGGTCGCCGCGGAGCGTGGCCACACCCAGGAAGGCGGTGCCGGGCTGGTCGACGTAGCTGAGGAACTTGTAGCGGATGTCGCCGCGCTCCTCGCAGTCCATGCCGTCGGTGGTGCCGCCGTTCTCTTCGATGGTGAGGCGGTTGCAGGTGTTCTGGCGAAGGATGACGGCGCACTCGTCGCCCATCATCGTCGCGGTGAACCAGCTGTTGAAGTCGCTGTCCTCGAGGCCGGGGTCGTCCATGTTGACGTCCTCGACGCCGCTGACGTCGACCCAGCACTGGTAGGGGTCGGTGACGCCTTCGGACGCGAGCTGCTCCGGGGTCTTGAAGGGGTCCCAGCCACCCGAGCAGGTCGGGTTGAGGATCGCGTCCGTGTCCGGGTCGCGGGTGCAGAAGCAGTAGCCGTCCGGGTTCTCTTCCTGACAGGAGACGTCGGGGAAGCCCGGCTCGGGCTGGCCGCGGAGGTTACGAACGGTGCTCATGAACACCTCGTTCCAGCGGTTCACGAGGTCCATGCTCGGCTCCACCAGGTGGGCGGGGAGCTCGGGGGTGTTGACCCACACCTGCGGGCGGACGCGACGCTCGGCGTAGGGAAGCGGCTCGCCCGCCTCGTCGTGCCAGTCCCACCAGAGGTTCTGGCGGTTGGCGTTGTAGTTCATGAGGTCGGAGCGGAGCCACGCCGGATCGGTCTCGGAGGTCGACCGATCGATGACGGGGCGCTCCTGGCGGAAGTAGCCGTGGCGCTCGAAGCGGCTGTCCACCCAGTTGACGGGCTCGTACTGACGGTTGCTGTCGGCCTTGAGGAACGAGTTCCGAACGTAGACCGCGGTGGTCACGCAGTTCGGGGAGTCGGCGTAGATCGACAGACACCAGTTGACCGGGCGACCGGTGAAGGGGTCCGGCACGTTGCCCGGGGAGAGGAGCTCCTGGGTCACGAAGCTGAAGTGGTAGAGCTCGCCCTGCTCGTAGTCGTGGGCGTAGTCCTGGTCGACGAGCGAGCACTCGGTGTCGTCCTCGCCAGCGCAACCCATGAAGTCGAAGGTCGGCTGCCAGGAGTCCGGGAAGTCGCTCTGGCCCTGCACGAAGAGGTCGGCCGGCTCACGGTTGTAGAAGCCGATGATCTCGTAGAGGTTCGCGATCTGGCCGTAGTAGCCGGGGAGCTGGTTCTTCGACCAGTCGACCCGCATGTAGTCGCGCTCGTACCAGCGGCGGTCCTGGTCGTTCTCGACGATGACGTTCCGCTCTTCACCCGTCAGCGTGTTGTAGTCGCGGCGGATGTCGAAGTGGCTCTCGATGTTGAACGCGGCGACCGGGTGGGTGATGTCCACCTCGTCGGTCCCGTTGATCCCCTCGAGGAGCTCGTAGTCCCGGTAGGCGTAGAGCGTGTCCTCGTCGATGACCCAGCGAACGCGGGGCATCGAACCGAGGCCGGCCGCAGCGAAGTCGATCGCGGCGTCGCCCGGGTAGGTCCCGATGCCGGCGGCTTCGTAGTCCACGTCGATGACGACGCGGCTGAAGTACCAGGAGCCAGCGAAGAGGGACTTGTCCACGACGTTGACACCGACGCGACTGATCGCGGGGTCCGGGTCGCAGGCGGTGGTCGACGCCAGGAGGGCGACGAACAAGGTCAAGGTGAGTGAGCGCTTCATTTTTCTGGAGGCCTCCGGGAAGACTTGCTTCCGACATCCGGTTGGAGGGTGGAACCCCTCCGAAAGGGCTTGGCCGTGTAGGCCGAAGTGGGTGGGTGCGTCAAGGACCGCACGCCTGGCGGGACAGGGGAGCTGCCCCAAGCCCGTCTGAGCAACCTGTGTGCCAGGAACGCGGAAAGTCCGGATCACCCGGTCATGACAGGGGTGCTCGGCCCCTGACGCCCCACGACGTGGGGGCCATCGTGCCAGCCTGTCGCGATCGTCGTCAGCGGAACGGAGATCGACTCGCGATCGACCGAGATCCAGGGGCGTAAGATATCTGACGCCGGACGGAATCGTCGGAAATCGTTGTGTAACTCGCCAAATTTGTCATGGATTGGCATCCTGTGGCCGATGACCGCCAAGGCCCTGTCCGAGCGCCGATTGCGCGCCTTCCTGGAGCGGGAACGACGCCGCCAGAGCCGGATCGCTGTCCCACCCGTGGGACGGTTGTTGAGTGAGACCTTGGAGCTCGGCCGCCAGCTGGTGCCCTGCCGTGCCGGTTCGCTGCTGCTGGATGACCCCCGTGCGAAGCGTCACGGTCCCGGCTCCCCGCTGACCTTCGTCGCGGCCTTCGGGGCACGGGCCGACACCATCCTCGGGACCTCGGTCCCAGCTGGGAAAGGTATCGCCGGAGCGGTCTATCGGAGCGGTGACGTGCTCTCCGTGGCGGACCCACACGCGGACCCACGCTTCTTCTCGGGGGTCGACGAAGCGGCCGCCGGCCCGCGCTTCGAGACCAAGTCCCTGCTCGCCGTGCCGGTCCGGCTGGAGAGCCGGGTCTGCGGTGTGCTCGAGCTCCTGAATCGGAAGGGCCGGTCGAGCTTCAGCGACGCCGACCGGACCGCGACCGAGATCCTCGCGGGGCACCTCTCGCGGATCGTGCTCAACGCCGTCGACGTCCTGAAGCAGAACACGCTCGCCCGAACCGACGACCTGACCGGCCTTCGGAACGCGCGGGGACTCGAGGCCGAGATCCAAGAGCGAGCGAAGCGGGCGCGTCGCCGAGACCGAGACATCTGTGTGCTCTTCCTGGACGTGGATGGTCTCAAGAAGCTCAACGACGTGATGGGCCATCGGGCCGGGAGCGAGGCCATCCGTCGGGTCGGTCGCTCGCTCGCGGAGAACGTGAGCGCGGGCGTGTCGGCCCATCGCTTCGGCGGCGACGAGTTCGTGGTGATCGCGCCAGGCGACGCGAAGGAAGGGCTCGAGCTCGCCGAACGCTTGCGTCTGAGCGCGACCAACCGCACGAAAGGGCCCATGCGACACGGAGGCCGATTGCCGGCGATGACGGTCAGCGTGGGGGTCGCCGCGACCGACCGCCTCGCCGATGGCGAGCGCGACGCGAGTGTGGGAGCCCGACTCCTCGCTGCAGCTGACCGAGCGCTCTATCGCGCCAAGCGCGACGGGCGCGATCGGGTCGCGGTGGCGACCCGCAAGGACGATCGGTTGGGCAAGTCGTGAGGACGGAACGCTTCGGTGAGCTCACGGTGCGAATCACCGGCGGGAGCGATGGTCGCGGCGCCGGGGACGGACCGCTCGTGGTGCTCCTCCACGGCTTTGGGGCACCGGGAACCGATCTCGTCCCACTGGCGCGGGTGATGGACGTGTCGCGGGAGATCCGCTTCGCGTTCCCCGAGGCACCGCTCGAGCTCCCCGGAGGCTACGGCGGTGGCCGCGCTTGGTGGATGCTCGACATGGAGCGTCTCCAGCGTGCGATGATCGCGGGCATCCCTCGCGACCTCCGTGTGGAGCAGCCGGACGGCTTGGCGCCGGCGCGAGAGAAGCTGACCGCCACCCTCGACGCGTTGGTCGCCGACCTCGGCGTGGCCGAAGGCTCGTTGCTCTTGGGAGGCTTCAGTCAAGGAGCGATGCTCTCCTGTGACCAGGTGCTCCACTCGGACCGTCCGCTCGCCGGGCTGGCGCTGCTCAGCGGCGCCTACCTGAACCAGGAGGAGTGGGCGCCGCGTTTCGCGAGCCGCGAAGGGCTGACGGTGTTCCAGAGCCACGGTCGGCGCGACCCGATCCTCTCGTTCGAGGGGGCCGAGTACCTGCGAGAGGCCATGGAGGGTGCCGGATGGGACGTTCGTTTCACCGCCTTCGGCGGCGCTCACGAGATCCCGATGGACGTCTTGGAAGGCCTCGCGAGCTTCATCGACGAGCGCGTCGGCTGATCACTCGGGGAAGGTGAGCCACACCGGCTCGAGCGCTCGATCGACGCCCGGGAACGCCGAGCTGGCCCTCGCGATCAGCGGCAGAGCTCGGGGGTCGGGTCGGGGGCGCCGGGCGCGCGGCACTCGACCGTGGCGTGGCCGAGCGAGCCGTCCTCGAGCAGGCAGCCGCGAACCTCGTCGGCGATGCGGGTGCTCTCCGCGACCTCCGTGGCGTCGACGACGATCGTGAGCGAGACCACCGCGGAGCCGGAGTCGAGCTCCCACACGTGCAGGTCCTGGATGTCCCGAACCCCAGGGACGGCGCGCACGCGATCGGCCATCGCCTCCAGGTCGAGGCCGGCGGGGGCGCGCTGGAGCAGGATGGCCACGGTCTCCCGGAGGAGCGGTAGGCTGCCGACCAGGATCAGCACCGCGATCACCACGCTCGCGATGGGGTCGGCGAGGCGAAAGCCCCAGAGGTAGACGCAGGCCGCCGCCACGATCGCCGCGACCGAGCCGAGCGCGTCGGCGACCAGGTGGAGCATGGCCCCCCGGACGTTCACCGAGCGATCGCCGGAGCCGGAGAGCACCATGGCTCCCGCCACGTTCACGACGAGGCCTGCGAGCCCGACCCAGAAGACGGTCGCCGCATCGAAGGTCGGCGGATCCGCAAAGCGCTCCCAGGCCTCCACCAGGATGAGCGCCACGATCACCACCAGTGAGAGCGCGTTGGCGAGCCCCCCGAGGACGGGCGCGCGCCGGAGACCGTAGGTGTAGCGAGGGCTCGGCCGGCGAGCGACCAACCGCTGCGCCGCGACGGCCACCAAGAGCGCGCCGACGTCGCTGACCATGTGGCCGGCGTCCGAGAGGAGCGCGAGCGAGCCGGTCCACCAGCCGGCGACCGCCTCGACGACGAGGAATGCCGCGTTGAGCCAGAGCGCGATGCGGAGCGCACGGAGCGAACGGCTGGGGTCCGTGGCGTGGCCGTGACCGTGGCCTGCGCTCATCGGCGCTCCGTCTGGGGGCAGCTCACTGGGACCCTCATAAGGCTCCGATACGGCACGTCACGTGGCGGATGGAGGCAGACTCGTTCCGCGGGGCTGACCGCCCCAGCGCGCGTACACCGCGGGCAACACGAAGAGGGTCAGCAGCGTCGCCGTGGTGAGCCCACCGATGACGACGGTGGCCAGCGGCCGCTGCACTTCGGCGCCGGCGCTGGTGCTGATGGCCATGGGAAGGAAGCCGAGGGCGTCGGTGAGAGCGGTCATGGCGATGGGTCGGAGCCGGCGACGCGCGCCGTCGCGAGTCGCGTCGAGGAGCGGCTGCCCCTTCTCCTGTAGGTCGCGGATGGTGCTCACGAGGACGACGCCGTTGAGCACGGCGATGCCGAAGACCGCGATGAAGCCCACCGCGGCGCTGATGGAGAAGGGCATGCCGCGGAGAGCGAGCGCGAAGATGCCGCCCGTGGCCGCGATCGGCACGTTCACATAGACGAGGAGCGCTGGTCGTGCGGAGCCGTAGACCAGCATCAGGAGCACGAAGATGGCGAGCAGGACCGCGGGAACGGTGAAGGCGAGCCGTTCGGTCGCCTCCTCGAGGTTCTGGTGCTGGCCACCCCACGCGATCGTGTAGCCGGTGGGGAAGTCGACCTCGGCCTCGATGGCCGCCTTCGCGTCGGTGACGAAGCTGGCCACGTCGCGATCGCGAACGTTCACCTGGACCGTCGTGCGTCGATGAATCGCGTGACGGCTGATCGAGGCCGGCCCTTCACCGCGCGCGATGTGAGCGACCTCGGACAGGGCCACGGTCCCGCCGCGCGGGAGCGCGATCGGGAGTCGCTCGAGGCTCTCCACCCGCGAGCGCGCTTCGGGCGGGAGCCGCACCTGGATGCGGAAGCGCCGCTGCCCTCGGTAGACGTAGCCGACGGGCGTGCCGGCGACCGCGCCGATGGCGCTGGTGACGTCGCGGGCGTCGAGGCCGAAGCGAGCGATGGCGTCGCGATCGACCTCGACGTTCAGCACCGGCGCGCCGGCCAGCGGCTCGACCATGACGTCGTTGGCGCCTTCGACCTCACGGAGCGCGGCGGCGACGGCCTCGCCGAGCTCGGCGAGGACCGGAAGCTCGTCGCCTCGGATCTGGATGGCGACGTCCGACCGGGCCCCCTCGAGCAGCTCGTTGGATCGCATCTCGATCGGCTGGGAGAAAGCGTAGGCCTGCCCAGGCACCTGGTCGGTGAGGACCCGCTCCATCTTCTCCACGAGCTCGTCCATCGAGTCCGCGCTGGTCCATTCGGAGCGGGGCGAGAGCATGATGAAGACGTCGGTGAGCTCGACACCCATGGGGTCGGTCGCGACCTCCGGTCGGCCCGTTCGGGAGATCACCGTGTCCACCTCGTCGGGGAAGCGCTCTTGCAGCACCTGCTCGACGCGGGTCGTCGCCGCGACCGACTCCTCCAGGGAGACGCTGGGCAGCCGCATGGCGTGCATGGCGATGGCGCCCTCCTCGAGCCGCGGCACGAACTCCGCGCCCAGCCCGAGGGCGACCACCGCCGAGAGCACGCTGAGCCCGAGCGCGACTGCCGCGGCGACGAGGGGCCGACGCATCACTCGGTCGAGCAGTGGCGTGTAGCCCTTGCGGAGCCAGCGCATCATGCGGGTCTCGCGGTCGCGGACCTTCACGTTCTTGAAGACGATGGCGCTCGCCGCGGGCACGAAGGTCAGCGCGAGGATCACCGAGGCGGCCAACGCGAGCAGCACCGTGGCGGCCATCGGGCGGAACATCTTGCCCTCGATGCCCTGCAGGCCGAGGACCGGGACGTAGACCAGGAGGATGATCCCGACACCGAAGAGCACCGGCCGGGCCACCTCGCTGGCGGCGTCCCGCACCGGCGCCGAGGCGTGCGGTGGGTCGCGAAGAGCGAGCGCGACGACCACGCTCTCGACGATCACCACTGCTCCGTCGACCAGGATCCCGAAATCGAGGGCGCCGAGGCTCATCAGGTTTCCGCTGACCCCGAGCGCGCGCATGCCGATGAAGGCCGCCAGCATGCTGAGCGGGATGACGCTCGCGACGAGCAGACCACCCCGGAAGCTCCCGAGGAGCAGCAGGAGGACCACGACGACCAACACGCCGCCCTCGAGCAGGTTGAGCGCGGCGGTCTCGACCGTGCGGTCCACGAGGTCCTTGCGGTCGTAGTAGGTCTCGATGGTCACCCCGTCGGGGAGCGAGCTCGCGAGCGAGTCGAGGCGCTCACGGACGTCGACGGCGACCTGCCGCGCGTTCTGGCCGATGCGCATCATCACGATGCCGCTGACCACCTCTCCGCGACCGTCACGGGTCACCGCGCCGAGCCGGATCATCGGCGCGAGGTGCACGGCGGCGACGTCTGCGATCCGGACCGGGGTACCGTCGTCGCGGGTGGTCACGACCACCTTGCGGATGTCGTCGAGGCTCGAGAGCAGCCCCTCGCCGCGAACCAGCCGCCGCTCGCCGGCGTGGACGATGGTGCCGCCCCCGGTGGAGACGTTGTTGCGTTCGAGCGCGGCGGTGACGTCGCCGAGGCCGAGACCGAACGCGCGCAACGACGCCGGTTCGGGCGCGACCTCGTAGGTCTTGAGCTCGCCACCGAAGACGTTGAGCTCGACGACGCCGGACACGGAGCGGACCTCGGGCGCGATCTGCCAGTCGAGGATCTCCCGGAGCTCCATGAGCGACCAGCAGCCGTCGTCGTTCTCGTCGATGCGCGGCGGCGCGGGTCGCGGACACGCGGGCTCGCCACGGACCTCGAAGGCGTACATCTCTCCCAGTCCGCTGGTCACGGGGCCGAGCTCCGGCATGCCATAGGCGGCGTCGATGGACTCGCGCGCCTCGCTGAGTCGTTCGGCGACCTGCTGGCGCGCGAAGTAGAGGTCGGTGCCCTCCTCGAATACCAGCGTCACGGCCGACAGGCCGTCGCGGGAGATGGAGCGGACCTCGTCGAGGGCCGGCAGACCGCTCATGGCGTTCTCGACCGGGAAGGTCACGAAGCGCTCGACCTCTTCCGGTCCGAGAGCCGGCGCCTGGGTGAGGACCTGGACCTGGACGTTCGTGATGTCCGGGACGGCGTCGATCTTGAGATGGCTGGCCGCGCGGAGCCCGAAGGCCGCGATGCCCGCGGTGATCAGCACGACCAGGTAGCGGTTGCGGACGGATGCGTCGACGATGCGGCGAATCATCTCGGCCCCTCAGTGTCCGTGACCGTGGCCGCCGAGCGACTCGCGCTGGACCTCCGAGCGGAGCACGAAGGCCCCCTCGGCAACGAAGCGCTCACCCGGGGCGAGGCCGTGCACGATCTCGACACGCGCGGCGCCGACCCGGCCGGTCTGCACGATCACGGCGCGGTACTCCATCGGCTCGTCGCCGGGGAGGAAGACGTGGTCGACACCGTCGATCGGCTGGACCGCGCCGACCGGCACCGAGGTTCGGGAGGCATCGACGTCGTCCTCGGTCTCGACGTGGAGCGTGCCGAAGAGCCCCGGGCGGAGCGGGCGCCCGTGCTCGGTGGCCTCGTTGGCGAGGACCATGCGGATGGGCAGAGTTCGGGTGTGCTCGTCGAGCGCCGGACCGACGTAGTCGAGCGTCCCTTCGTGGGTGACGCCCGGGATCGAACGGAGCGTGAGGCTGGCGGACGCGCCCGGGCGGATGCCGCCGACGTCCTGGGCGAAGACGTCCCCCATCACCCAGACCTCGGAGAGGTCGGCGACCTCGAAGAGCACGCGACCAGGAGGCGCGACCTCACCGACGGTGGCGTGGCGCGCGAGGATCTCGCCGGCGATGGGGCTGCGGATGGTCGTGCGGCCGCCACTGCCACCGCCGCCGTAGACGCGGGCGCGTTGGCCGAGGCCCCGCAACCGCGCGCGCGTGGACTCGAGCTCACGGCGAGCCTCGTCCAGGGAACGCTGGGCGCCGATGCCCTCTTCGACGAGCTGCTCCTGCCGTGCGAAGTGGGCCTCCGCCTCACGCAGCGCGGCCCGAGCCTCGGCCATGGCCGCGCGGGTCTCGCCGAGCTCGACGCTCCGCAAGACCACGAGCACGTCACCGGCCTCGACACGATCGCCGATGGACACGTGGACCTCGTCGATGCGCCCTTCGACGATCGGCGAAATGTGCGCCGTGCGGTCGGGGTCGAGCTCGACCTCCGCCGGGACTTCGACCGTGTGCGGCAGACCGCCCTCCGGGGCCTCCGCGATCACGATCCCGGCGCGCTCGGCGGCCTCCGGTCGGATGCGCACGACCCGGTCGCGCTCCTGGTGCTCGTGATCGTCCTCTTCCCCGTGCTCGTCGTGGTGCTCCTCGTGCTCGCCGCCACCACAGGCGAGCGCGAGCATCAGGACCAGCGTCCAGCGGCGACTCATCGGAGCGCCTCCAGTCCGACGCCGAGGATCGCCTCGAGGGCGGCGACGGCGTTCACGTAGGCCTGGTGGGCGTCGAGGACCTCGACGCGAGCCCGCAGCATCCGTTCGCGGGCGGTGAGTAGCGCCAGCAGATCGATCTCGCCGAGCTCGAAGGCCCGGTCGAGCTTCGCCGTCGCGTCGTCGAGCGCCGGCACCAGCTCGGTGGCCACCAGCGCGGCGCGATCGCGCGCACCGGACGCCATGGCTGCCAGCTGCTGGATGCGTGGAGCCAAGCGCCGCTGCCAGGCGTCGGCCTCGGCTTCCGCGATCGCGCGGTCGGTCGCCGCACGAGCTCGCGCCGGTTGGTTCCGCTGCCACAGCGGGAGCGGGAGCTGGAGCGTCCCGGCGAGGACGTACTCGCGCGGACCGCCGTTCGGTGCGCCCTCGGCCGTGAGCTGAACGCCGACGATGGGATCGGGCAGGACGTCACGGCGCGCGAGGAGCTCGCGGGCCTGAGCTTCGGCCGCTCGGGCACGGGCGGCGACGAGCCGAGGCTGCGCCTCGACGTGCTCGAGGAGGCGAGCGGTGGAGGGCATTGGCGGTGGCGCCTGGAGCGCGGCCGCCGGACGCGGCGGCTCGGGACGGTCCCAGCCGACGAGCGCACCGAGCTCCCAGCGCCGGGCGTTGGCGTCGGCGAGCGCAGCCACCTGGGCCTGGCGGGCCCTCAGGTGTTCGACCTCGGCGAGCCGGGCGTCCATCGGCGAGCCCTCTCCGATCTCGGCTCGGCGGGTCGCGACCGTGACCACGCGCGCCTGCTGGTCCACCAACTGCCCCGCCAGCTCGGCCCGCGCTTGGGCCACGAGAGCCCGGCGGAACGCGGTCCGGATCCGGCGGTGGACGTCCTGTCGAACGACCTCGCGCTCGGCAGACCAGCGCTCCTCCGAACGGCGCGCGACCTCGCGACGGCGTCTCCGTTGACCGCCGAGCTCGATCTGCTGCCGGAGGCCCACCTGCAGATCCAGGTCTCGCCCATCGCCTGCTCGGCGACGGCCGATCTGGGCCTGGATCTGTGGGTTGGCCGGGAGGATTGGTTCGGCGGTGGCCCGAGCGACCTCGGCCTCGCCGAGCTGCGCATCGGCCACATGGAGCTCGGGCGATCGCTCGTCCGCGAGCGCCAGCAACGCGGCGAGGGTCTGACCGGGTGGGTCGTTGGGTTGGGCCGCTCCGACGGTCGAGAGCGGGACGGATAGGCTCGCGAGTGCGAGCGCGCAGATCACACGGGGCATGGGGCGCCTTTGGCAAAGGAGCGGAACGATCGCCGACCGGACCGAAGCCGAGCCGACGGACGAGATCACCCATCTCGTCCGTCGCCGAAGAGCGGACGGACGAGGGCCGTGGGGTGATCCGGCTCAGCTCCGCGGCGGGCGCTCGAGGCCGCGCGACGGTGCGGTCGCCGGGCGCTCGAGGAGACGCGGCGTGTCGAGGAGACGAAGGGTCGGGCTCGCGGTGAGACCCAAGCCCATCGGCGCCGCAGCCAAGGTGCTTCCACCGTGGCAGTGGCAGAGGCCCTCGTGGCCGCAGTCCTCACAGCCCGAGTCCTGGTCGTGCCCGTCGGCGTGGTCGGCGCTGCCGTCGACGTCGTGATGATCGTCGTGGAGCGTGTGGCCCTCGGCGAGCAGGTGCGCCGCATCTTCGATGGCGCCCGGCAGCCCCGGCACGAGGCCGAGCAGGAGCATCATCGACAGGAACGCGAGCCGCATGGATCGAGGATGGCG
The DNA here is from genome assembly GCA_964462035.1 of uncultured Sandaracinus sp. Lineage (GTDB taxonomy): Bacteria > Myxococcota_A > Polyangia > Polyangiales > Houyiibacteriaceae > UBA1660. Next base: position 116,690 of record CAYXAP010000001.1, on the reverse strand, counting down.
GGCATGGGGGTCGGGCGCAACCCTTGGCCCCCTCAGGGCTCGGGAGCGGCGAGGAGCCAGGCGCGGATCGCCTCGAGGCCGTCCGGGTCGACCTGCTCGGTCCCGCGCGGGGGCATCTGGTAGGCGTCGCGTCGACCGATGCGGACGAAGAGCTGCGACTCGTCCAGGTCCCGCGCGACCACGATCGTGTCGGTGCCGTCGATCAGGTGGTGAGCCGGTTGGCCGAGCGTCGTCGTCCACGCGGGGGCCGCCCAGGGATCGGTCGTGCCGACCGGCAGCCGGAGGCGCATCGTGCGCATCGGCGCCAAGGGGTGGCGGTCGCCATGACAGTGCCCGCAGTTGCCGTGGAGGTAACCGAGGGCGGCCCGCTCGACCTCACCGCCGGGCGGCTCTTCCCAGGGCGCGTCCGCGGGGAGCACGCCGCGCGCGACCCAATCGTCGAACGTCGCGCGCTCGAGCTGGATGGCGCCCACGCCGAGCACGAAGTCACCGCCGCCGCGATGGCAGTCACGGCAGGCCGCCGTGTCCGGGATGTCGTGCGCGGTCCCGAGGGCATCGACTTCGCCGCCGGGAACCGGATCGGCATCGCTCCCGTCGTCGCGGAAGCGGTAGGCCACGTAGCGCCAGTCGCCGAGCGCGGGTCCAGCCTTCCAGAGCAGGCGGGTCTCGACCGGCCGACCGTCGACGACGAACTCCTTGAAGAGCCGTGTGCCCTCCGGGAACGCCCAGTGATCGGGGTCGCTCGTGTCGATGGTCCCGCCCGCCGGCAGCAGCAGGTGGCGTTCCTTCCGGGCGCCGTCGGTCCAGAGGGGGTATCGGACCGAATAGCTCAGCACCTCGTCCGCGAGCGGCCCGGTGACCTCGCCGGCATAGAGCCCGGTCGCGGTGAGCGTCTCGGGCACCGCGGGGAGCGCGCCGGCGTCTCCGTCGGCGTCGGGTTCACCGGCATCGAGAGATGCATCGAGCGCGGCGTCCACGCTGGCATCGACCGGGGGGTCCTCGGTGTCGCCGCAGGCAGCGACCAGGAGCACGAGCGTGAGCGCGCGGCGCATGGAGACGAGGGTGTCACGAATCCGGCGTGGGCCAAGCCGTCGGCCGAGGCGGTCTGGCGCGAGGCAAGCTTCGCGTCCAAGGTCGCGCCATGCTCGCTCGTCTCTGCGCCGCCGCCCTGATCACCGGCCTCCTCGGGTGCTCCGACTGTCGGTCGGAGCCGGAGCCGCGGACGGCGACGCCGCGACCGGCCCTGCCGGACCCGCCCTCGAGCTGGGTGACACTCGACCCTCCCGCGGAGGCGGGGGCGCTCGGGCTGGACCTTCGTTCCGATGAGGGCGGGGTGACCGCTACGTGGCTGGAGCCTCGCGGCCCCGAGAGCCACGCGATCCGCATCGCGACCCTCGAGGGCGATCGGTGGAGCGACGCAACGACGGTCGTCGAAGGCAGTGACCTGATCGCGAACTGGGCCGACTTCCCCCGCAGCGCTAGAGGCGGCGATGGCGCGCGCTACGTGCACGGGCTCCATCGCGCCGGGGAGAGCGCCTACGCCTACGAGATTCGTCTCTATCGGCGGGACGGTACCCGCACCGAATCGCTCGGCGTGGTGCATCGCGATGGCACGCCCACGGAGCACGGCTTCGTCTCGATGGTCCCCACGAGCGATGGGGTACGGCTCTTCTGGCTCGACGGCCGCGCCACGGAGGCGGGCGGTTCCACCGGTCTCTACTCGACGACCGCGACGGCCGAGAGCGTCGCCACCGCGGAGCGACTCGACGAGCGCGTCTGCGACTGCTGCCAGACCGATGCCGCGCTCACGGACGAGGGCCCGCTGGTCGCCTTCCGTGATCGCAGCGCCACCGAGCGACGGGACATCGCGGTCGCGCGCCCCGGCGGTGCGCAGGCTCCGGTGCACGCCGACGATTGGGAGATCGCCGGCTGCCCCGTGAACGGTCCGGCGCTGGCGGCATCGGGGTCGTCGGTGGTCGTCGCCTGGTTCACCGGGGCGGACGGTGGCTCGGTGCGCCTCGCATTCAGTGACGATGGCGGCCAGAGCTTCGACGAGCCCATCGTCGTCGACGGGCAGCAGCCGCCCGGCCGCGTCGACGTGGCGTTGGTCGATGAAGGCGCGGTGGTGAGCTGGCTCGCTCGGGCCGATGGGCACGGTGAGGTGCGCGCCCGCTTCGTGGGCTTCGATGGGCGGCTCGGGGAACCGACCGTCGTCGGCACCACGGACACGGCGCGGGCGAGTGGCTTCCCCGTCCTCGCCGTGGACGGCGAGCGACTGCTGGTGGGGTACCGAGACGGAAGCGCGGCGTTGCGCGTTCGCGTCATTCCGCTGGCGGAGCTGCCGAGAGAATCGTCGCCGGGGGAGCCGAGCGCCGCTCGAGAGCTCGTGGGCGAGGGAGACGACCTCCCGACCCAACTGGGTCTCCTCGATGAAGACGATGCCCCTCTCTCCGTCGCGACGCTCGCCGCGGAGGGACCGCTGCTCCTGGCGTTCTACGCGCGCTGGTGTCAGCCGTGCCGAGAGGAGCTGGCGACCTTGGAGAGCATCCGCGCGGCGAACGAGGACCTGGCGGTGGTCGCCGTGAGCCTCGACGAAGGACCACACGAGCGCGCATCGGCCACGGCGCAGCGTTGGGGTTTCGGCGGTCGCGTGCTTCGCGATGCGGGGGCGGCCACGGCGCTCGGCGTGCCTCCCCTTCCCGGGCTCTTCCTGATCGACGGGGGGCGCGTACGGGTCGTGTGGCGCGGCGAACCCGTCGACCGGACCGAGCTCGAGCGCGCGCTCGCGAGCCAGTAGTCCCCCCGATGCGGTCGTGAGCAAACTCACTCACGACGTGTGCCACCTATACCCCTACCCCGGTATGTGTATTCGCATGATGAACGAAGACACGAAGACGCAGGTCACGAAGCGACTCAAGCGAGCCGCCGGCCAGGTCAATGGCATCCAACGGATGGTCGAGGAGGACCGCTACTGCGTGGACGTGTTGCTGCAGATCGCCGCCGCAAGGGCGGCGCTCGCCAAGGCGGGGCAGCTGATGCTGGCCTCGCACCTCCAGACCTGCGTGAAGGGCGCGTTCGCGAGCACCGATGCAGACGATCGACAAACCAAGATCGACGAGCTGATTCGGCTCTTCGAGAAGATGGGAGCGTGAGCGATGAACGGTCACGATCACAGCCACCAGGGCGGCCATGAGCCCTCGAAGCACGACCACGGCAGTCATGCCTGTTGCCACCACGGCGACCAGCACGAGTCGGAGCTGAAGGACCCGGTCTGCGGGATGACGGTCACCGCGGACTCCGAGCACCGGCACGAGCACGAAGGGCACACCCACTTCTTCTGCTCGGCGGGATGCCGGACGAAGTTCGCCGCCGACCCCGCCAAGTACCTGGGCGAGGCGCCCCGAGCGCCCGAGGACGTGCCCGAAGGCACCATCTACACCTGCCCGATGCACCCCGAGATCGAGCAGATCGGTCCAGGGAGCTGCCCGAAGTGCGGTATGGCGCTGGAGCCGAAGACGGTCAGCCTGGACGACGAGCCGGACCCGGAGCTGAAGGACATGTGGCGCCGCTTCCTCTTCGCGGCGCTCCTCGGGCTGCCCGTGCTCGTGATCGCGATGGGCGACATGCTCCCGGGTCGCCCCATCTCGAGCCTCCTCCCAGGTCACGGCACCCGGGCCTACGTCGAGCTCGCGCTCGCCACGCCAATCTGTCTGTACTCCGCATGGCCCTTCTACGTCCGCGCGGTGGCGTCGGTGAAGAACGGGCACCTCAACATGTTCACCCTCATCGGCCTCGGCGTCGCGGTGGCCTACGGCTACAGCGTCGTCGCCACGCTCGTTCCGGGGATCTTCCCGGAGGCGTTCCGCGGCCACGGTGGCGAGGTCGCAGTCTACTTCGAGTCCGCGGCGGTCATCGTCGCCCTGATCCTCCTGGGTCAGGTGCTCGAGCTGCGAGCCCGCAGCAAGACCGGCGCCGCGATCAAGCAGCTGTTGGGAATGGCCGCGAAGAGCGCTCGAGTGATCGGTCCGGACGGTGAAGAGCGCGACGTCCCCCTCGACGAAGTGAAGGTCGGTGATCGCATCCGAGTCCGCCCCGGCGAGAAGATCCCGGTCGACGGCGAGGTCCTCGAAGGCTCGAGCCACGTCGACGAGTCGATGGTCACCGGCGAGCCAGTGCCAGTGAACAAGGGCAAGGGCGACGCGGTGATCGGCTCGACGATCAACGGCAACGGCGCGCTGACGATGCGTGCAGAGAAGATCGGCTCCGAGACCCTGCTCTCACGGATCGTGCAGATGGTCGCGGACGCCCAGCGGAGCCGGGCACCGATCCAGAAGCTGGCCGACGTCGTGTCCGGCTACTTCGTGCCGACCGTGATCGTCACGGCGGTCCTCACCTTCATCGGCTGGGCGCTCTGGGGACCGGAGCCGGCCCTCACCTACGCGTTGGTCAACGCGGTGGCCGTCCTGATCATCGCTTGCCCCTGCGCGCTCGGGCTCGCTACGCCAATGGCCATCATGGTGGCCACCGGCCGGGGCGCGTCGATCGGCGTGCTCTTCAAGAACGCCGAAGCCATCGAGCGGCTCCGCGACGTGGACACGTTGGTGGTCGACAAGACCGGCACCCTGACGGAGGGTCGACCGGCGCTGGTCGCGGTCGAGCCGGCCGACCGTGTGGGCGAGGCCGAGTTGCTGACGGCAGCGGCCGCACTCGAGCGCGGGAGCGAGCACCCGCTGGCCGAAGCGATCGTCCGGGGTGCCGAGGAGCGCGGTCATGAGCTCGCCGAGGCGAGCGATTTCGAGTCGGTGACCGGCAAGGGCGTACGCGGGACGGTCGACGGTCGACGCATCGCGCTCGGCAACGTCGCGATGATGGCCGACGAGGGTCTCGACGCCGAGTCGCTCCGGGAGCGCGCCGAGGCACTGCGCGGTGAGGGCCAGACGGTGATGTTCGTGGCCATCGACGGCGCCATCGCCGGGCTCATCGGGGTGGCCGACCCCATCAAGGAGAGCACCCCCGGGGCCATTGCGGCGCTGCACGAACGCGGACTGAAGGTAGTCATGCTGACGGGCGACAGCGAGACGACCGCGAAGGCGGTGGCCGCGAAACTCGGCATCGACGAGGTCATCGCGGGCGTGCTGCCGGACGAGAAGGCCGCGAAGGTTCGGTCGCTCCAGGAGAGCGGTGCCGTCGTGGCGATGGCCGGCGACGGCATCAACGACGCCCCTGCGCTCGCACGAGCAGACGTGGGCATCGCGATGGGCACGGGCACCGACGTGGCGATGGAGAGCGCGAGCGTGACGTTGGTGAAGGGCGACCTCGGCGGGATCGTTCGCGCGCTGTTGCTCTCTCGAAAGACGATGGCGAACATCAAGCAGAACCTCTTCTTCGCGTTCGCCTACAACACGTTGGGGGTTCCGATCGCCGCCGGGCTGCTCTACCCGTTCTTCGGTTTGCTGCTCAGCCCGATGTTCGCGGCGGGCGCGATGAGCCTGAGCTCCGTGTCCGTGATCGCCAACTCCCTCCGCTTGCGAAGGAGCGCGGTATGACCCGGCTCGCCATTCGGCTCGCGGCGATCGTCGCCTTCGTCACCGGCTGTGCGTCGCCCGAGCCCGACTGGGCTCCGGGCCACGCCGCCGACCCGGAGGCCCCGGTGGGCGCAGAGACCCCGGTGGCCCGAGTGCTCCGCGAAGACCCGCCCGCGCCTCCGGCCGCGGAAGCCGGTGCGCACCACCGCCACCACCAGGCGCGCGACGAGGCCCCCGCCGACGCGCCGACGAGCGAGGACGACCATGCGCACTGAGCTGACCCTGTTGGCCACGCTCTTGCTGGCCTGCACCACCCCAGGTGCGGCCACTCGCGACGTCACCAGCCTGACCCGTGCACGGGCGGGACGCCTCGAGGCGCCCCGTCGGGCTCCGGGCGAGATGGACGAGCTGCACCCCGCGGTCGCAGAGCGGCTGGCCGATCCGCTCGACGCCGATGGCGCCGTCTCGATCGCGGTCCGGCAGAGCCCGGAGCTGCAGGCCCGGCTGGCCAAGGTCGACGTGGCGGTCGCCGAGCTCTGGTCCGTGCGGCCACCCAACCCCGAGCTGGAGCTCGAGGCACTCATGGACGGCGGGCAGGCCTCGGCGCTCGAGATGGGCGCGGTACTCGACATCGGCGCGTGGCTCCGCATGCCACTCCGCCGCCGAGCCGCGCAGGCGCAGCTCGACTCCGCCGAGCTCAGCGCGGCCGCGGACATCCTTCGCTACGCCTACGACACACGGATCGCTATCAGGCCGATCGGCAGCTGGTCGAGCTCTTCCGGACGGCGAGCGAAACGTTCCTGACGGCGTGGGAAGCGGCCGAGAGCATGGCCACGGCAGGCAACCTGCGGCAGCTCGACGTGGTCCAGCAGCGAGCCGCGTACGAGCGGTCTCGAATCGACGTCGCTCAGGCGGAGCTCCGGGCACTGATGAGCCGAGAGAAGCTGCAGGTCTTGCTCGGGCTCGATGGGCGGCAGACCGAGTGGCGCGTGGTCGAGGGCTTCGACGGACCGGAGGGCGAGCCCCCGACGGTCTCCGATCTCGAACGGATCGCGGTCGACCGGAGCCTCGTCCTGAGCGCGCAGCGCGAGACATTGGTCGCCTGGGGCCGGCGCGTGGGTGTCGAGCGGATGCGAGGTGCCCTACCGGAGGCCCACGCGGGGCTCTTCGCCGAGCGCGAGGAAGGCGAGTGGAGCTTCGGGCCCGCGGCGGGGATGGCGATTCCCCTCTTCGACCAGAACCAGGGCGCGATCGGTGAGACCCGCGCGCGGTTGCGCATCGCCCAGCACGAGCTGCTCCAGAAGGCGATCCGGCTTCGGTCGCTGGCTCGGCGAACGCGAGCCGCGTGGTCGAACGCCGACGAGCGCGTGCGCTTCTACACCGAGACCCTGCTGCCGGCGCGAGCCGCGGTGCTCGAGCAGACGCTGCTCCAGTACAACGCGATGAACGTCGGTGTCTTCCAGCTCTTGCAGGCGCGGCGCGCGGTCATCGACGCGGCCCGCGAGCGGGTGGAGGCGATGTTCGATCTCTGGCGGACGACCGCCACGGTGGAGCTGATCGCGGCCGGGGGCGAACCCCCGGAGATGGATGCCCCTTCGGTGGGCGGTGAGTCGATGGGCAATGGAGGCGATGATGGCGGACACTGACGAGCGAGAGTCGAACGAAGCGACGACGGTGCCCCCGCGATTCAATCGGCGGGCCTTCCTGGGTGGGGCCGCCGCGGTGGGCGCGGCGCTGGCGCTCGAACAGCGCAGCGAAGCCCAAGCGCCCACTCGACCGCGCCGGGTGGTCGCGACCGAAGGACCGGCGAGCGGCGACTCGGACGATCGCTATCGGCCCGTGGTGACCCCGAACGGCTCGGCCCTTCCCTTCCGGTGGGTCGACGGGGTCAAGGTCATGCACCTGAAGTCGGGCGTCGTGGACCACGAGTTCACCGAGGGCCTGCGCGCCGAGTGCTGGGGCTACAACGGGTCCACACCGGGGCCGACCATCGAAGCCGTCGAAGGTGATCGGCTTCGGATCTACGTGACGAACGGGCTGGCCGAGCCCACGACCGTTCACTGGCACGGCATCCTGCTCGAGGCGGGCATGGACGGCGTGGGCGGTCTCACCCAGCGGCCGATCGAACCGGGCGAGACCTTCCGCTACGAGTTCACCGTCGGCGAGCCCGGGACGTTCATGTACCACCCGCACTGGGACGAGATGACCCAGATGGCGATGGGCATGATGGGCATGTTCGTGGTGCACCCGAGGCGACCGCGTGGCTTCGTTCCGGACCGCGACTTCGCCATCATGCTCAGCGAGTGGAGCGTCCCCATCGGGGCGGCACGGCCGGACCCGATGGAGATGGCCGACTTCAACGTGCTGACGATGAACTCGAAGGCTTTCCCCGGAACCGCGCCTCTCGTGGCCCAGCTGGGAGACAAGGTGCGGATGCGCTTCGGGAACCTGAGCGGCATCGACAACCACCCCATCCATCTGCACGGCTACAAGTTCCGCATCGCTGGCAGCGACGGTGGCGCATTCCCAGCGAGTGCTCAGCAGCCGCACACGACGGTGCTGGTCCCGACCGGCTCCACTCGCTGGGTCGAGCTCGAAGCCGACGCCCCCGGCGACTGGGCGATGCACTGCCACATGACCCACCACATCATGAACCAGATGGGCCACGGAGTGCCCAACATGGTGGGTGTCGGCGACCAGCGGAGCTTCGACCGTCGGCTCCGTCGGCTGGTGCCCGGCTACATGCCCATGGGCCGCAATGGCATGGCGGGCATGGGCGACATGGACATGCCGCAGCCCACCAACTCGATCCCGATGGGCGGCGGACCGGGAGCCTTCGGTCGGATCGACATGGGCGGCATGTTCACGATCTTCAAGGTCCGCGAGTCGCTCGACAGCTACGACGACCCGGGCTGGTACGAGCATCCGGAGGGCACACTGGCGCGACTGGCGACGGCGAGCGAGCTGGGCGCGGACGGAATCGAGGTCTGACGGATCACAGCTCGGAGAGGACCCGCTCGGCGGACTCGAGCGCGCCCTCCATGTAGCCGATGTGCTCGCGGGCGGTCTCGGTGCCGGCGAAGTGGATCCGGCCGTGGGGCTCGCGAAGGGTCGCGGCGAGACCGGGTCCATAGGTGAGCGCCCCCGGTGCCGCGAGGGCGACCGGGCAGCCGCGGGACCAGGGCTCCGAGCCCCAGTCGATCATGCGAAGCGCGGATGGCTTGCCAGCTTCGGGCCCGAGCGTTCGCGTGAGCGCAGCGAGGATCCGTCGCTCACGGTCGGCCTCGGCGAGGCGGTGCATCGCGTGGGCATCGCGACCGGCGACGAAGCCGACGAGGGCCGCCTGAGACAGATCGTGGGCGCAGTCGTCGTAGACGACCGAGAGCGGTCCGTCCGAAGACACGACCTCGCCGGAGTAGCCACGCTCACGCCAGAAGGGGCGGTCGTAGAGCGCGATGACCTTGATCGCCGCGCCCATGCCCCAGCGTGAGAGCGCCGCCACGCGATCCGGCGGCAGGGGCGGATCGAAGCGCAGCTGGGTGAGCAGCGGCGGCGGGAGCGTCAGGACCACGCGACGGGCGAGGAGCTCGCCGAAGGGGCCGCGGGCCACGACGTGGTCGTCGCCCTCGGTGAGCGAATGCACCGGGCTGCCGAGGCGGAGGCGGACCGGGGTCCCGGCGGCGGCGAGGCCGGTGACCAACGCCTGCGCGCCCTCGACGATACGGTCTTGTTGGGCCGCACCTTCGGCTTCGGCGAGTGCGAGGAACCCACCGCTGGCGTTGAGGTAGGCCAGGAAGTGGAGCGCGCTCATCTCGTCGGCCTCGGCGCCGAAGATGGCGCGCAGCGCCGCGTCCATCACCGCGCGCACGTCGCGGCTCGCGCCCCAGCGCCGGCGGAAGGAGTCGAGGGTGGCGCCGTCGAGGCGAGCCGCGTCGGGCGCGAGCTCGGGAGCGACGGGATCGACCTTCGCCATGTTCCGCTCGACGACGGTGAGCAGGAGCTGCAGCTGGGCCAGCCCGAGCGGCGAGAGCGTGGGGATGCTGCCGCGGTAGGTGCGAATGCGGCCGTCGATCTCGAGGACCTTGGTCCCCTGGGTGAAGGTCGGGAAGCGCGTGAGGCCGAGCCGTTCGATCAGTCGGTTGACCCGGGGTTGGCCGGGGCCGACCCACTGGCCGCCGATGTCGAGCTCGGCGGCGCCGAGGCGCTCGGTGTGCAGCCGGCCACCGAGTCGGTCGCGCGCTTCGAGGACGACGACGTCCCTTCCCGCGTCCACGAGCGAGCGAGCTACGGCGAGACCGGCGAGGCCGCCTCCGACGACGATCGTATCGAGCACGGCCGGAGGATAGCGCGAAGCGTCAGAACTGGTCGGGGCGCGAGCCGCGCGGCTCGGGCGTACGGCGCACGAGTGCCAGCAGCGGCAGGTAGAGCACGCTCGCAGCGACCGCGACGGCGAAGACCGGCACGTACCCCTGCTGATGCGCGAGCTCGCCGGCGAGCGGGCCGATGGGGAGCTTGCCGAGGACCTCGACGCTCGCGAGGAGGGTGAAGTGCGTGCCGCCGATGCGCGGATCGACCCGCGACATCATGAAGGCGAACATCGCGGTCGTGAGCGCCCCGCCGAAGAAGTGCTCCGCGCAGGTCACACCGATGACGACGTTGGCGCCCAGCTCTTCGTCCAGAGCCAGCAGGAGCTGACCGGCGAGCGGGATCACCCGAACGGCGGCGGTCAGCGCGAGCGCGCGAAGCAGACCGATGCGGGACGAGAGCAGCCCGCCAGCGACGGATCCGACCAGGGAGAAGACCATGCCCCAGGTGCCCAGCCAGAGGCCGATCTGCTCGGCGCCGTACCCACGGTCGGTCAGGAAGGGCCGGAACATCGAGTCCGCGAAGCTCTCCCCGAGCTTGTAGGTGCCGACCACGATGAGCAGCGCCCACACCGACTTCCGCTGCAGCAGTCCGACGATGACTCGAAAGACGGACTCGGACTCGCTGTCGTGGTCCCCGTCGGCTTCGGGCAGTGACTCTCGCTCGAGCGGCTCCCGCTCGAAGGCCGTGTAGGCGAAGACCGCGACGATGAGCCCGGCCATCGCGAGGAAGAGTCCATTCCAACCGATGCGGTCGCTGACCGCGACCAGCAGCCCGCCGCCGGTGAGCATGCCGAGCTTGAAGCCGACGACCTGAGCCGTGTTGCCCAGCCCGAGCTCGTCTTCGCGCAGGAGCGAGACCGCGAGGCCGTCGACGGCGATGTCCATGGTTGCAGCGAAGAGGTTCGCGGCGAAGACGAGGATCAGAAGCGGCGTGAGCTCCTGGGTGAGCGCGAGGCCGAGGCAGGTGACGGCCAGCGCCAATTGCATCGGGAGGATCCAGCTCCGTCGACGGCCGAGTCTGGGGTGGTGGATCGCGTCGACGGCGGGCGCCCAGATCACCTTGGCGAGCCAGGGGATGGCCAGGAGCGACGCCCAACCGATGGCCCGCAGCGAGATACCCTGCTCCCGCAGGTAGATGGGGAGCGCCGAGGCCTGAAAGCCAAAGGGCAGCCCCTGCACGAAGTACAGGGCGAGGAGCCACGTGAGCTTGCGGGTGCGGGACATGCGGGCCAGCGAGGTATGCTCTCCGCGATGGGAGCCGCCGTCCAGCCAGTGCCCACCCTCGCCGAGCTCGACGAGGCGCGGACCCGGATCGAGGGCAAGGTGCACCGGACCCCCATGCTGAGCTCGCGGGCGGTCAGCGAGCGCGCCGGGGTCGAGCTGGTCTTCAAGTGCGAGAACCTGCAGAAGGCCGGCGCGTTCAAGGCCCGCGGCGCCACGAACGCGGTCTTCGGGCTGAGCGATGCCGAGGCGAAGGCCGGCGTCTGCACCCACTCGAGTGGCAATCACGGCCAGGCGCTGGCGCTCGCCGCGAGGCTACGCGGTGTCCGCTGCGTGGTGGTGATGCCCTCGAACGCGCCCGCAGTGAAGCGAGCGGCCGTGCTGGAGTACGGCGCCGAGGTCGTGCCTTGCGAGCCGACGCTGGCTGCCCGGGAGTCGACCTTGGCCGAGGTGGCGGAGCGAACGGGCGCGAAGCTCGTCCACCCCTACGAGGACTCGCGCGTGGTCGCGGGGCAGGCCAGCTGCGCGGCCGAGATCCTCGAGGACGACCCGCTGGTGGACACGATCGTGGTGCCGGTGGGGGGCGGTGGCCTCTTCGCTGGAACGTCGCTCTGCTGCCGCTACCGAGCGCCGAACGTGGTGGTGACGGGCGCCGAGCCGGCGACCATGGATGACGCCGCTCGGAGCCTGGCCTCCGGCGAGCACGCGCCGGCGCCGACCGGCACGACGATCGCGGACGGGCTCCGAACGCGCCTCGGCGAGCTGGCGTTCGCGATCCTGCGCGAGGATGGGCGCTCGATCGTGACCGTCGAGGAGTCGGCGATCACCCCGGCCATGCGACTGATGTGGGAGCGAACGAAGCTCGTCATCGAGCCCTCGTCCGCCGTCCCGGTCGCGGCGGCGCTGGCAGGGACCTGGAGCGACCGTCGCCGGGTGGCGATCGTGCTCTCCGGTGGCAACGTGGACCTCGACCATCTCCCTTTCGGAGCCGACGCATGAACCAGTTCGATCCCGGGCCCCACGGCCACCACGACAGCGGCCACACGGAGCTCACCGACTTCGACAAGCTGGCAACGAACCTCGCCTGGTTCGGCGCGATCGTGATCGTCGCGATTCGCTTCCTTCTGGTCGACCCGGCGAGGACCACCTACGGCCCACTCGACCAGAAGCTGCCCGGCCTGACCAAGCTGGTCTTCTCGCCCGGCTACACCGCGAGCGCTGCGCTCCTGATGATCTTCTGCGCCTGGTACGGGCGGAAGATGCGGCGCCTCTACGACTCACGTTCGGCGAGCAACATCCTCTTCTTCGGCATCGTGGTCGCGGTGCTGGCGAACGGACTGATGATCTACGGGCTCTACAGCCCGGCCGGCGGCGCGTTGGATCACCTGTACGACGCCGGGAGTCGCTGAAGGCGGAGCGCCACAGGCGCGAGCCTTCACCCGTGCCCGTGCCCGATCGTTGAGTGGGTCGAACGGGGGCTCGATGGAACGAAGCCTTCTCGTACGTTCCGACTCCTCCCCTCGGGCACGGGCACGGGCACGGTCAACCAGCTCGACTTCGTCGAGCTAGTTGATGCGAATGATTCGCATGATCGACATCCGGCCCGCGCGCATCGTCGACCGACGACGGCGGCGGCGCCGGCGCACCTGACGCTCGCGGATCTCCTCTTCGATCACGAAGGTGTCGGAGCGGGCCCCGAGGGTGACGAGGGCCCGCGGGTTCTGCGGGCGCAGGTTCGGGTTGCCTTCGGTGGAGATCGTCACGCGGTAGCGTGAGTTGGGCGCGCCGCGGAAGATGTGGTGGGCGACGCCGGAGCCATCGGTTCGAGCGACCTCTTCGTCCTCGATGAGGATCGGCAGATCGGGCTGTCCCGTGCGCACGACCAAGGCGGCCCAGCGCTCGAGGGGCGGGCACTCGAGGTTCATCTCGAGAGCGCGCGGGCCCGACTCCGGATCGAGCGCCTGGAAGGTGGTGAGCACCAGCGGCTTCGGGCGCTCCGGCTGCTCGTGGCCCTCGGGGCACTCGTAGGCAATCTGCATCATCGTGCCGGTCGGACCTTCGAGCACGGCACCGATCAGGCCACTCTCGTCGCTCTGGCCGAGCGCTTGGCCGTTGGCGCTGACCGTGACGCCGGCCAGCGGGATGCCCGGGTCGGACTCGGCGGTGAAGGTCACGGCGTGCCGCGGAATGGCCTGGGGCGCCTCTTCGCCGCAGCCCAGGAACGCCACGAGGAGCATCGACATCCAGACGCGGCTCATCGGCTCTCTCCTCGGCGGAGGATCGACCGGAGGACGCGCACCATCTCCGAGTAGTCCTCGCGGTCCTCGTAGTGCTCTTCGAGCCAGAGGTAGTAGCCGAGCGCGTGCCGGTGGTCGTTGCGCGCGAGCACGTCGACCGCCAGCTTCTGGACCGCCCACGCCGAGCGCTTGGCCTTCTCTTCGTCGAGGTCGAGCGGCTCATCGCCAGACGCGTCCTCCACCGCCTCGGCAGCTTCCTCCTCCGCCTTCGCGACTGCTTCGTCGATCGCCTCCTCGACCTCGTCACGCAGCGCCGTCTCGCGTCGGGTGCGCGCCTCGGCGAGCTCCGTGGCCTCGGCGGCGGCGGCCTGCCGGATCTGTTCAGCGATGGCGCTGGCGTTCTGCGACGCGTTCCGCGCATTCGCCTGCTCGACGGCCTCGGCCTGGGAAGATCGCCGGAGGACCGACGAACCGAGCACCACCACCGCGAGCAGGAGGGTGACCCCAGCCAGGATCAGCGTCCGTCGGGGCGGCAACTCGAACTTCTTCTTGTCTTCCTGCGGCTGCGTCGGCGGTAGAGCGAACTGGGAGCCGGTCTCGCTGACGCTCTTGCCAGCGGGAGACGCGGGCAAGACGTCGGTCGGGATCTGCCGCTGACCGAGCGGAGCGCCGGGGCCGGCCATCATCGGCGAGGGAGGCGCGGCGGGCGGCGGAACGGAGCTCGGTCGCAGATCGATGCCGGCCGCTTCGGTGTCGAGGATCTGCGTCTTCAGCTCGCCGCCGAACTGGTCGGGCGGCGCACCGCCGATCATCGGTCGGCCGAAGCCCTCGCCGACCACCAGCGCGCCATCGACCATCTGCGTCGCGTCGGAGTCGAGAGGCGGAAGTGACTCGAAGTCCGGCACCTGCATCAGCGCGGCGGTCGGATCGTCGTCGGTGAAGGAGCTGGCGCTCGGGACCCTCGGGACGCCCGGGGCGCCGGGGACCGTCTCCCGCGGGTCGGGGATGGACTCCATCGACGTGTCCTGCCCGGGCCCGGGCATGGCGATCGTCTGCGAGGTCTCGATCAGGAAGGCGGCGCGGCCGAACTCGACCCGCGAGCGCCCGACCAGCTGACGCCAGGTCGTGACCCGCTCGCCATCGACGGTGAGCTCACCGGCGGTCGGGGGGGAGACCCACAGCGACTGCCCATCCCAGAAGAGCTCGAAGTGGTTCGGTGCGACGTCCATGGCGTCGACCGTCCACCCGGCTTCCGGCGAGGAGCCGATGGTGATCCGCGCCTCCGGCACCTCGCTCGAGAGATCCCAGAGCCCGGCCCCCGATTGGCCCTGCGCGAGCTGCACTCGCGCCCACTGGCCGGGGCTCGGTACGGGGCCCACGCCTTCGCTCACGCGCTCGCTCCCTGGGCCGCGGCGGCTTCGGCGGCGGCGTAGATGGCGGGCGGCAGATCGAGACCGAGGGCGCGCACCATCTCCATGCAGCGCGGCTGACGCCCGGTGGCGACGAACTCGCTGATGACGGTGCCGTCCGGCTCACGGCCGAGGTATTTGCGCACGAACACGTCGCCCAGCTGATAGCCCGTCTCGGGGTCGTAGCCCAACACCTCGGTGATGTGAGTGACGCAACGGGAGCCGTCCAGCAAGCGGGTGGTCTGGGTGATCATGTCGATCGCCGATGCGATCTGGGCCCGCATCGCGTGCAGGGGGATCTCCACGTCGCTCATCATCGCCATGGTCTCGAGCCGGTTAAGGGTATCGATCGGATAGGTGGCGTGCACGGTCGAGAGGCAGCCGCCGTGACCTGAGGTCATCGCCTGGATGAGCTCGAGGGCCTCGCCGGAACGAATCTCACCGACCACGATCCGGTCGGGTCGCATGCGGAGGGTGGCCTTGAAGAGGTCGCGGATGGTGACCTGACCACGGCCGCGCGGGTCCGGCGGCTGCGCCTCCATCTGCACCACGTGGGGCATCTGCAGCTGCAGCTCGCGCGCGTCCTCGATGACGACGACCCGCTCGGTCTCACCGATGAAGGAGCTGAGGCAGTTGAGCAGCGAGGTCTTTCCGGAGCCGGTGCCGCCAGCGACGATGATGTTCTGCTTACAGGCGACCATCGCGTGGAGGAAGCTCGCGGCGTCGGGGGTCATCGAGCCGAACTGGAGGAGCTTCTCGATGGTGAGCGTGTCCTTGGAGAAGCGGCGAATCGCGACGCTCGGACCGTCGGGCGACGCGGGTGGGATCACCGCCTCCACACGAGAGCCATCCGGGAGCCGCGCCTCGAGGATCGGGTGCTGCTCGTTGAGCTGTCGGCCGACGAACTGCGAGAGGTTCCGGAGCGCACTCATCAACGACTCGTGGGAGGGGAACTTGGCGTCGGTCTTCGAGAGCCGCCCCTTGCGCTCGATCCAGATCTCCTCGGGCCCGTTGATCATCACTTCGCTGACGCTCGCGTCATCGAGGAAGGGTTTGATCGGCTCGAAGAAGCCGAGAATCGTCTGCTCGAAGATCTCGCGCGGGATGGTCACGAAGGGGTCGCCTCCTCGGTCGGCGTCGATTCTGGGGTCGGCTCCGGCTCCGCCTCGATGGGCGCGGGCCGGTCGATGATGTGCTCGATCCGGCGGATCGGCTCCCGCGGGCGGAGCATGTTTCGGACCTCGGCCGCGTGGACGCCATTGGGCGAGAGCTCGAGATAGCGGCGGAGATAGGCGTCGCCGGCGGCGGGGTCGTCGTGCTCCTCACGGTGGAGCATCCCGAGCAGGTAGTAGGCGGGCGGGTCGCTCGGCGCGTGCTCGATGACCTCGCGGAGGTGGGTTTCGGCGTCGTCCACGTTCCCGAGGCCGAGGTGGATGGAAGCCACGAGCGTTCGAAGCCGGTAGTCCTCGGGGTGGTCACGGAGGTGGGGCTCGGCGTAGCGGAGCGCAGCGTTGAGCCGGCTGGCCGCCACGCAGATCTTCAGCAGCGACGGGAGCGCGCGCTCGACCGGGAAGCCCCGCTCCATCGCGCCCTTCACGTACTGCTCGGCGCGCAGCAGGTCCCCCGTTCGGGCCAGACGCATGCCGGCGTCGTAGAGCTCCTGGCCCTCGACGTCCGCGATCGGGTCCGGCATCGGCTGGCGAACGGCGGGGTCGGGCGGCGCACACGCCACCCCCAGGACGACACAGACGAGGACGGCCGCGCGGGAACGACCCCGCCCGCGGGGGGCCCCTTCGCTGGTCATGCGGCGCACGGCCCCGATTCTGTACGACCGCGAGCCTCGGGTAAAGCGGCGCGTGTCGCCGTGAGGACCGCCCGTGGCGGCTTTCCGCTGCTAGCCTTCCTCGGTCTGAGGACGGTAGCGGGCGTTCGCACGCACGATACGAAGGACCCGGTCGAGCCAGCCGACGTAGGGGTCGTCTTCCGGCATGTCGCTGGTCAGCGCATCAAGCGCCTCGGCCTCGCGCTCCGCCGCGTCCCAATCCTCGACCGAGAGCGCATGGTGGAGCCGGAGGCGGATGGCGGCGAAGTCGGCGTCGACCTTCTCCTGCATCGCCTGGCGGGACTCGTCCATGACCTCGGCGCGCTCGGAGTCGCCGGCGGCCTCGTAGCAAGCCTTGGCCTTGGCGTAGAGCATGACTGCCTGGACGCCGTCTTGGGGGTCGTAGCTGTATCGGTCGCCGCGGCTGTGGGCCGCATATTCGAAGCGCTCGGCAGCGTCGTCCGAGTCCCCATCCTCGCAGCTGGTCGGCAGCGAGGCGAAGAGATCGGGAGGCTCGATGCCCTCGCCGCTCGGGAGCGCTTCCTGACCTGGCTTGAGGAACATGACGGCGACCACCGCCGCGATGGCGACGCCGCCGAGGATGACGACCTTGCTCGGTCCCTCACCGCCGCCCTTGGACGGCTTCTTGTTGGTGAGCTTGATCCGCACCGAGCCGATCACCAGCTCGCTGTTCCAGGGAACCATCCCGCTCTCGAAGGGCTTGCCCTTCATCTTGGTCGGGGTGCGGGCGCCCTGTGAGGTGCTGACCCAGCAGCCCTCCTTGCCACGCGGCGCGATCAGCAGGTGCTCGAGCTCGAGCTCTCCACTGGTGGGCAGCGAGATGCCGGCCGTGCCGGACTTGCCGAGGGTGACCTGCGCCCCCTCGATGGGAAAGCGGTCCTTGCGACCATCTTCGTGAACGACTTCGACGTACGCATCCATGACTAGAATCCCGACGAGGTGAAGCGGACGGCGAAGGGCCCCATCAGCAAGAGGATGATGGTGACGAACATGAGCATCAACGGACCCATCATCATCAGGCCGGCCTTCGCGGCAGCCTCTTCCGCGGCCACGCTGCGCCGCATGCGCAGCATCCGCGCCTGAATCACGAGCACCTCGCTGAGCGGCGTGCCCTTGGCCTCTGCCTGAACGACGGTGCCGACGAAGTCCTTCACCGCCTCGGTGGGCACGCGCTCGGCGAAGCCCTCGAGGGCCTTGCGGCGGGTGTGACCGAGGTCGAGCTCCTGGAGGATGCGGCCGACCTCCTCGACGATCGCCGCGTCCCGGCTGGCCGACTTGTCGACGATCTGGCGGAGCGCACCGGGGAAGTCGAGACCGGCGCCCATGCAGAGAGCGGCGAGATCGATGGCTCCGGGCAGGGCGCGGTTGATCTCCTTCATCCGCTCTTTCGCCTCGCCCTGGATCCGCGTGTAGGGGTAGACGCCCCCGAGGATCCCGAGGACGAGCATGATGATGACCGGCAGGTCCAACAGCACGACCGTGAGCGCACCGATGCCCGCGAAGCCCACGACCGCCAGGAGCGTGAGCGCCATGAAGTCGTTGGCGTCGAGGCCCAGCCACTCGCCCGCGTAGTGCAGCTCGTCCTGGATGCGGGCGCGGAACTTCGGGGCGGGGATGCCTCTCATCCAACCGGCGACCTGGCGAACGGCGGGCTCGCACTTGGCGAAGAGCCCTCCCTCGTCGAGCGCGCGCTGCCGCTTGAGCCCTCGAAGGCCGAGCTCCGGTCGCTCGGCGGCCGGGTTTCGCCCGAGGATGAAGGCGACGATGAAGAGGCCGGCGGCGACGGCGGCGAGAGCGGCGTATCCGATCATCGGGGTCATGTCAGATATCCACCGAGAGGATGTTGCGGGCCCACACGAGAGCGGCCGCGTAACAGGCGGTCGCCATCGCGACGATGATGTTGCCGATGAAGTTGTCGGTCAGCGAGCTGAACCAGTTCGGGTCCATCCAAGCGAGCAGCAGGACCAGGCCCCAGGGCAACGCGCCGAGCACCCAGACCTGACCCTTGCCCTCGGCGGTCTTGGTCCGGACGACACCCTCGAGCCGGGCCATCTCGCGGAGCGAGGCGGCGCTGGTCTCGAGGATCTTCGGCAGATCACCGCCGGTCTGACGAGCGACGACCAGCATCGCGAGCGCGCCGGAGACGATCGGGCTGCCGATGCGCTCCGACGCATTGAGGATGGCTTGGTCGAGCGGGGTGCCGAGCTGGTTCTCCTTCACGAGCAGATCCAGCTCGTCACGCATCGGCGGCTGGACCAGGTTGACCGTCGAGTTGAGCGCCTCACCGATGGCGGGCGTCGCCTTGAGGGCGTTGGCGAGCATGAGGAGCCAGCCATCGAGCTGGATCTCGAGCTTCTCGACCTTCGCGACACGCTGCCGCTTCAGCGAGGTCCGCGGCCAGATGGCCACGACGAGGAGACCGGCGATGAAGAGCACGTTTCCGGTCAGGGCCAGGAGCGCGAGGACCGCCGCGAAGGCCATCATCTGCATCCGGACGATCTCTTCGGCGCTGCGCTTGAGCAGCAGGAAGCGGACGTCTTCGTTGATGGTCGCTACGTAGCGATCGTACGCGGCGCGGACGGGGCTGTTCGGTGTCGCGGTCGCGATCAACACGGCCGCGCCCGCCCCCAGCGAGAGCATCGCGATTCCGAGCCATCCGGCGGCTCTGCTGGCGAGGAATTCGTCCATCAGATGAACTGGCCTCCGTCGCGGACGAGCCCATGGGTGATGAACTCGTCGATGAACGAGGGGAGATAGCCGCTGGCGCGGTACTCACCGGTGATCTTGCCATCCGCAGCGGTGCTGAGTCGATGGAAGGAGAAGATGTCGTTCAGGACGAAGTCCCCGTCGTCGTCCAAGCCGCTGATCTCCGTGATGGCGGAGACCCGGCGAGAGCCATCGCTGAAGCGGGACTGCTGGACCACGAGGTGAACGCTACCGGAGATCTGCTCGCGGATCGCCCGTGAGGGGAGATCGAGGCCGGCCATCAGGCAGAGCGTCTCGAGACGGCTCATGGCCTCGCGCGGGCTGTTGGCGTGGGTCGTGGTCATCGACCCCTCGTGGCCGGTGTTCATCGCCTGGAGCATGTCCAACGCCTCGCCGCCACGACACTCGCCGACGACGATGCGGTCGGGCCGCATGCGGAGGGCGTTCTTCACCAGGTCGCGGATCGAGTACTCGCCCTTCCCCTCCATGTTGGCGGGGCGGGTCTCGAGCGAGACCACATGCGGCTGCTCCAGCCGGAGCTCGGCGGCGTCCTCGATGGTGACAACACGCTCGCGGCCGGGGATGGCCGCGGAGAGGACGTTGAGCAGGGTCGTCTTACCGGAACCGGTACCGCCGGAGATGACGATGTTCTTCCGGATCCGGACGGCCCGCTCGAGGAAGTCCGCCATCCGCTTGGTCATCGAGTCGAAGCTCACCAGGTCGTCGATGGTCAGCGGGTTCTTCTGGAACTTACGGATCGTGATGCAGGCGCCGTTGATCGCCAGCGGCCGAATGACCGCGTTCACGCGGGAGCCGTCCTTGAGCCGCGCGTCCACCAGCGGCGTGGACTCGTCGATCCGTCGACCGAGCGGCGTGACGATCCGCTCGATGACCGCGCGGGCCGACTCGTCGTCGGTGAAGCGGAGATCGGTCGGCCGGATCTTGCCGCTCTTCTCGACGTAGATCTTGTACGGGTGCACGACCATGATCTCGGAGACGTCCTCGTCGGCGAGGAGTCGCTCGAGCGGTCCGAGGCCCAGGGCCTCGTCGGCCATCTCGCGCATGAACTGGTCCCGGTCGCAGTCGGGCGGCAGGTCGTGCTGGAGCTGCTGGAGGATGCGGGCGAGCGCCGTGAGGACCTTCGGACGCATCGCGTCGTCGCCCATCTGGGAGCGATCGAGGCTCGCCAGATCGAGGTGGTCGAGGAGCATCCGGTGCACCCGCCGCCGGAGCTCGGCGGCGATGTTGGCGGTACCGCCGGCGATGCGCAGGATCTCTTCGTCGTCGGGGATCGACGACTCCCGCAGCGCGGGCTCGGACGACTCGTCCGGGATCGCGGTCTTCGCCACGCCACCACCGGAAGGCGGAGGTGGGGGCGCTGGCTTCTTGGCGTCGGAGCCGTCGAGGCGCTTGAGGCGGACGAGGTAGGGCCCGATCCGCAGGGGGATGTTCGGCGGGGTGTCGACCTTCGAGCGCTTCACCCGCTGGTTGCCCATGAGGGTGCCGTTCGCCGACTGGTCGGTGAGCTTGAACCCGCGCTGGGAAGGCTCGACCACCAGGTGACGGCGGCTCACCTCGGGGCTCGGGAGCACCACGTGACAGCTCGGATCTCGGCCGATCACGATGGGCCCCGAGGCGCGAATGGGCAGCTCCTCGACGGTCCCGTCGGGGAGCTCGATGGAGAGGAGGACGCCGCCGCTCACCACCCGGCTCCTTTCACGCCGATGCGCTCGAGTTCATACCGACCGTCGACGGCTCAGTCGCCGTCTTCCTCCGTCGCTGCCGGCGGCGGGGTCGCGCCTCGGCTGGTCCGGGGGTGGTCGAGGATGTCGACCTCGTCGATGTCGCCGTCGTAGTCCTCGTAGTAGCGGATGAGCTCTTCGATGCGGTTGCGCTGAGTGAGGGGCACCGCGTCGACCACGCTGGGCACGATGAACATCAGCCCCTCGCTCGCCTCGTAGCGGCGGGCGTGGGTGCCGAAGAGCGCACCGAGGATCGGGATCTGGCTCAGACCGGGCAGACCGGTGCGGGAGCGAGTCTCCGACTGCGCGATGAAGCCACCCAGGACGATCGACTCGCCGAGGCCGAGGTTCACGTTCGTGGTGACGCTCTGGATGGTGAGGCCCGGCACGCCGGTGCCACGGTCATCCGAGAGGTCGGCGATCTCGGCGTTGATCTGGAGCTCGATGCGCTGCGTCTCCGGGTCGAAGCGCGGCAGACAGGTGAGCTTGGTGCCGAAGTTGATCTGCTGGAGGGTGCCCTGGACGCCGCTCTGGACGGCGACGTTGAGCTGCCCACCGGCGTTGAACTCGGCCTGGACGCCGTTGGCGGTGATCAGCGCGGCCTGCCGGTAGACCCGCGCCCAACCGTTGGCCTGGGCGATGTCGATCCGGGGGAGGATGGCGTTGTGCACCAGCTGCAGCCGAGTGCCGTGCTCGATGGGCTCGACCACGCCGCCGGTGACCGATCGGTCGTAGTCGACCGTGGTCCGCAGCTCGCTGTCGTTGCCGCCGATCGACCCGGGGAAGCCGATGCCGATCGCGTGGCTGTAGGTGTCCTCGACTCGAACGAAGTAGAGGTCGAGGCGAATGTTCTCCCGCTGTCCGACCCCTGGGCCCTGCGCGCTGGCGGGCTGGCTGTCGTCGATGACCTCGATCCGGTACTGGACCTGCGTCCCGTCTTCCATGATGAGCAGAAGCGAGGTCGAGCCGACCCGCTCGCCCACGATGACGAAGCGGGTCTGGTCGTTGGTCAGGCGAACGTCGGCGACGCCGCGGACGCCCTCGGAGTAGCTCTGAACGCCGGCGGCAGAGATGCTGGTCTGCTCACCGACCTTCACGCTCACCTCACGGGTGTCCTGCGCGGCCGCCGGGGCGGCCAGGGCCAGACAGAGACCCGCGAGCAACGGTGCGAGCAACCTGGCTCGCGCTCGGTCAATCGATCCGTTCAATGCTCGGCTCCGTTTCTCGGGGTTGGCGGCGCTGAATGCGACGGCGCTGCTCGGGTTCGATCAGGTCGTTGTCCGTCGTCTCCCCCAGGTCCTCGACCAGCTCGATGTCCTCGGGGTTACGGAGGGTCAGCTCCAGCTGACCGCGGGTGCGAGCGTGGGCCAGCAAGGTGGCCTGCTCCATGGTCACGGCGACGCTCACGTCGCGGGTGCGGCGCTCGTCTTCCTCGTTGTCCTCGCCGCCCGTGTCCTCGCCCACGGCCAGGACGAGCACGTTCTGCAGGAGCGTGATGGTGACCATCTCGTCCTCGGTGCCGGGCCGCTGGGAGGTGAAGAGCACGTCGACGCGATCTCCAGGGCGGAGCAGCTCCACGATGGCGCTCGTCCGGCCGACACCGATGGTCAGCGCGCGCATCCCTTCACGCAGAAGGTTCGAGAGGTCGCGGCGGCCGTCGAAAGCGGTCGCCAAATCCGTCCAGAGCAGGGACTGGTTCGCCCGGAGCGAGGTCGCCAACCGGATGCCCATCACCTTGTCGCGGTCGGACGCCAGGATGTGGCGGTCCTCCACGTAGCGTTGGGGCACTGGACGAACCGCCATGCGGTCCGCGGTCAGCGGCTCACCGATGGCGAGATCGCTCGTCACCATCAGCACCTCGACGGGTGTCCCACCGGACACTTCGTGTTCGTAGCGGCGCATGTAGAAGAAGAGCAGGCCTACGCCCAACCCTGCAACCACGATCCCCGCGATCAGAGCCTTACGGTTCATGTCTCCTCGGGCCTCGCGGGGAGCCTACCATCGATCCCCACCCGTGTGGGGGATGGAGTTCGGCACTCGCTACGGCTCTTCGTCCGAAGTCAGGATGGAGGTGGTGGTCTCGCCCTGCTCCGACTCGGCGAAGACCAGGGTCACGAGCCGCTCGCCCTTCTCCCAGACGCTGGTGTAGGTCCCGTCGACCTGGACGCGCTCGCCGTCGCGGAGCTGGACCTGGGCCCAACCACGCTCCGGCATGAGCTCGGTGCGGTAGGTCTCTTCGGTCGCCTCGGCGGAGCTGCCTCCGCCGTCGGTGTAGACGAACATGCCGTAGGGCTTGCCGTCTTCCCAGGCGCTCAGGAGGCGCCGGGCCCCCGGCGGGCGGGCGACGTCCTCGGGATCGCGGCCCGGAGCGTCGCCTTCGGTGGGGAACATCTCGTAGATGTTGACCGGGTGGTCACTGAAGACGGTGACGAAGAAGGTCTGGTCGTCCTCGACGCGCTGCGCGTAGAGGTATCGCATGTGGCCGACGTCGGCGATGTCGCCGGTCTGGATGAACTCGCCGACCCGATTGATGATGTCCTCGTGGTCCTGCCGTTCCTCGCCCATGTCGAGGCAGGCGACGTAGCCACGCTGGCTGGTATCGAAGCGCATCGTGCCGTCGAGCTCTTCGGGGTCGAGCCCCTCGAGCCGTGGCTCCTGCTCCATCAGCTCCTCGAGCTGCTCGGCCAGCCGACCGTCCCGCTCCTGGCAGCGGCCCTCGAAGTAGTCGAGCACCTCGGCCATCGGCTTGTCGGTGTGCGAGGTCCGAAACTGGATGGGTGCGCCATTGAAGTTCATCTGCCGCAGCCGGCCGGTGTCGGCGTCCGGCATCTGCATCATCTCACCGCCGAGGCCGAGCATGATCTCCTGCACCTCGGCCTCGACCCGGTTCGCAGCCCAGACCACGGCGACCACCCAGGCGAAGACGATGAACACCGCGAGCCGGAGCACCTTCGGGACGAGCCGGAGAGAGCGACGGAAGAAGCCCTCGCGAGGTTTGCGAGCGCTCATGACGAGCACATCCCCGACAGGAAGGGCGGAATGCCCCCGAACGAATCGACCAAGTCACAGAACGCCCGTCTGAGCATCGTGCTGATGGTCTTTCGCTCCGTGTTGCACATGACCATGTACTCGGCCGTGGACGTGCCGGTGCCTCCGCCGAACGCACCGGGGATCTCGTAACTCACGGACGCCGGGCTGGGCACGTGCGGGACGCCGAAGAAATCGGCGAGGAAGTCGCCCACGATCGGAATGCCCTGGGCCAGATCCATCCAGCCGAGCAAGGTGGTGACCACTCCGCCGCCGTCGAAACGATCGGCACCGTCGGGGTCGCTGCTCTCCTCGCACTCGGACGGAGTGTTGGAAGCTTCCCACGCCACGCGGCGCACGTCGTTCATGGCCTCGAGCTTGGAGGAGCCCGCGCCCATGATCAGGTAGTTGCCCCAGAGGATGGTGATCAGCACCGGGAGCACGATGACCGCTTCGGCGTACGCGGCCCCCCGCGTATCCCGCAGGAGAGCGAGCAGAGAGCGCTTCGTCTTCTTGGGTTCGAGAGACATGGTCAGTGGAGGAAGAACTCGTCCAAGGCTCCGCCGACGGAGCTCAAGAAGCTGTTGAAGCCGGAACAGTCGGCGCCTTGCGAGCCGCACGACTGGTTGGCGGCGTCACCATCGGTGAATGCGATACGGCGGAGGCGGGCTCGCCACGCCATGTCCCACATCCACTCGACGCGGCCACGGTTGAGCGAGCGTTCGAAGTTGCTGTCGCGCCAATCCTCGTCTTGATCCCAGTAGAACTCGGCCTGAGCGAGGCTGAGGCGGGCGACGGCCTGGGCAGCGTCGGCGACGCCGTTGGCTTCGTCCTCGCCCCAAGCCGCGATCCGGACACCGTCCCGGCCGACCCCAGGCGGAGCTTCACCGAAGACCACCGTGCGCATCTGGAAGTCCTGGTCACCGAGCATGAGCTCACCCGCGTCGCCTTCACGCTCGGGGCACGAGGAAGAGAAGAGGGTGGTGCCGCGACCGAAGCGGCAGACCTGCTTGGGGGGCCTCCAGGACCCTTCGGCGGGGCGGGTGACCGAGTCCGCGTCGACGCAGATCTTGTCGTTCTTCACGCAGCCGTAGATCTCGGAGGTCATCCGGACCTCGGCCCAGTGGTTGTTTCGCTCCACCCCAGCGTTGAGCGAGTTGATGGCCGACTCGATGGTGCTCGGGAGGGTCGTGGTGCAGGCGGTTCGATAGCCGAGATCGGCGAAGCTGGTCCCCACCACGTCGGGCGGCGCGGTGCCCCAGTTCCTCGGCGTGTCGTAGGTGCACGCCGCGTCCCACGGATAGCGGAGCGAGCCGTCCGGATGCGTGGCAGTCGACGAGAGCGGGCCGAAGCTGCCGCCGAAACCGCGGCAGTCGGGCGGCGCGGAGCCGCTCTCTTCGACCGTGTATTCCCGGCTGGCGCGGACACGGTCGTCGCCCGGGTCGAGTGCCTGCGAGCGGATGGTGCAGGTCGTGCCATCGGGCGATCGCTCACCCCACCAGACGATGAAGCGGCGCTCCCGCGCGTACTGATACTTCTCGACGTCGCCGGAGCGGCACTGGCTGAGCGCGAGCTGGGTGCGCTGCGTGCAGAGCGGCCGGGAGTCGACCACGTCGTAGTCGCCGCTGTCGGGTCGGTCTTCGACGCGAGTCTCGGTCCGACGGTCGGGGTCCTGGCAGCCCTCGAACGTGATCCGGCCACCGGAGCACGAGCCATCGGTGCTGCTGATGTTCTCCGGCGGGCAGTAGTTGGGGCTGGTGATGTTGTTGGTCTGGACGGAGTCGTGGCACGCCTGGCTCAACGCCTCGTCACACGCCGCGGTGCCGAAGCCGGCGGTGCAAGGCGCGCAGACCCCCACGCCTGCGGACTCACCCTGACATTGGTCCGCGCACGCCTTGGTGTTCGAGTCCTGTGGATAGGCCTGTTCCTGGTCGAAGCAGGGTGGCTCCCCAGGGTCCCCCGAACCGCAATAGACGGCAGCGAAGAAGTCGTAGAGCCCGCCAACGGCGCCGGAGATGAAGTCGGCCACGGGATCGCCGATTACCGGGAGGATGCGGAAGGGCTCGGAGACCAGACTGGTCGCGAAGGGCTTACCTCGGTCGCAGGTCTCCTTGAAGGTGTGATCCTCGACCGGCAGCGTGGCGTAGACGGGGAAGGCGACTCCGATCGTCGCGGGAGGCTGGAAGGGTCCTTCGGCGACCGCCTGATAGGACCGCGCCTGACCGATCACCGGCCACGCGTAGGAGATGGCGTTCTGCCCTTGGTGGCAGACCCTGACGATGCGCTGGGCAATCTCTTCGACCCGGTTGGTGATGTTCCGGACCGAGCTCTCGGCGGTCTTCAGCCAAGCGACCGCGGGCGCGGTGCAGCCACCGCAGAAGATGCCCACCACCGCCGCGATCGCGAACGCCGCGGTGATGATCATCTGGATCATCCGAAGCATGATCACGATGGCGACGACGATCGCCATGATCAGGTTCAGCAGGACGATGAGGTTCATTCCGCGGGCGTTGGTCACGGCGGCCGCGAAGGCGCCGGTGTCCGACGCGTCCTGCATGTGCTCGCGGAAGAGGATGTTGTCGGTGAGACCGACCAGGTAGTAGAGCATCCCCACGAGGAAGACACACATGAAGAGGCCCATGAGCAGCACGGCGCCGCTCTTGTCCGCCAGCAGCGACCGGCGCTCTTCGGGGGGGTCGTCTTCGACTCGAGGGCCGGAGCTCGTCTGGGCGAGCAAGCGATGGATGAGGGCCATCAGCCGCCCTCCTGCTCGCTACGGTACTGGTACTCGGCGCCCTGGTAGGTGAGCGTCGCGTCCGCGCGGAGGATGTAGTAGACGCCGCCGCCGTTCAGCAGCGCGACGCCGCGCGCGAGGGCGCCGTTCATCTCGTTCCAGCCCTCGGCCTGGTTGCCCGAGAGCTCACCCCAGCTGTCGCACATGATCTGAGCGGCGCCGGGAACCAGGCACGGATACGAGTAGCTGACCCGTGTGGTCAGCGGCAGGTGCGATCCGCGCGAGTACGCGAAGTCCTGGGTGCCGGAGGTGTTGACCCCACCGGCGCCCGGACCGCTCGGGAACGTCACCGCAGCGGCCTGGGAGAGATAGAGGAGACCCGCCGCGAAGCGTTTGCCCGCGGCGGCCATGCCGCGGCCGTGACCGACCGCGATCAGCACGCTCTGCGCGGACTCGCCCTCCCCGGGTGCGTAGCGGCTCAGCGACATGGGGTTGTCCAGGTCGAAGACCGCATCCGGTGGAGGGATGATCGCCAGCAGGGGCCGGAAGGCCGCGAGGCGGATCCGGTTCAGTCGCGGGTCGCCGTTCGCGAGGAGGTTGGTCGGGAGGTCGATGCCGAGGAGGTTCGCGATGCCCTCGACCGCGTCCTGGACGCCACCGCCGCCCAGCGTCACCTCGTTGAACTCGATCTGGTTCTTGGCCCGGCCGTCGTACTTCCCCGGGTCGTCCGGGAGCACCACGATCGCCGAACGGCACGCCGCGTCGGCGGCGTGCTGAACGACGATCTTCCCGGTGAAGAGCAGCGACGTCTGCGTCAGGCCCAAGAAGAGCATGAACAGCGGCATGAAGACGACGAGGAACTCGACGTAGACCGCCGCGCGCTGATCGTCTGCAAGACTTCTTCGTCGCATGGGCTCGAGGTTGCTCGGTTTCGGGTCGAGGAGCCGGTGGGCTCCGTGGTGGGTGTTGGCTCGAGAGGAGCCGCTCGGTTCGCCCGCGTGGTCGGGCTCAGGAGTAGAGGTTCGGTTGCCGGACCAGAAAGGACAGGATGGTCGCGGCCAGGAACGCCCCACCCAATCGCACGGTGTTCATCAGGCTCGGGCTCACCTTGCGCCGCCACTTCTTCGGGAGGAGTGGGTTGAGCGCGAGGAAGAGGGTGTTGCCCAGCGTTCGCAGGAGCTTTCCCTCCCAGGCGAGTCTTCCGAGGGCATAGAGCGCAGCGACGACGAAGGCGACGAGCTCGATCTCGAGCCCGGCCATGATTCCCGCAGTGGCGCCGATCGCCGCCACGAGCTTCACGTCACCGCCGCCGATCCCCCCCTGCCACCACAGGACGAGGGTGGGGAGCCCACAGAAGATGATGCCCAACACCGATGCGATCGCTCCCATCTTGCCGAGCAAGATCCCGTACACGACGGGAGCTACGACGAGTGGCGGGAGAGTCAGCCAGTTGGGTATCTCTCCCTTACGCCAGTCCGTGATCGCGGCGGTCAAGGCAAGGCCGAGGGCCGCCGCGATCCCGTACAGCTCGTACGCAGCCGGGAGCTGGAGCATCGCTAGGCGTCAGCCACCGCTCGGCATGCCGTTGATCGCGTCCGTACCCTCCTGGATACGCGACGTCACGGCATCACCGAACTGCTGCCACAGCGCGATCGCGACGACGGCAATGAGAATCAGGATGATGATGTACTCGACGGTCGACAGACCAGCCTGGTCCTTGCGGAGCTCTTCGATGCGGGTCTTGAGGTCGATCCAGTGCTTCATCAGGTTGTCCATTTGCGTTCCTCTCATTTCCGGCTCGCGCCGGGTCGTTTTCTACGGCCCCCCAGCGAAGGGCCATGGTCGTTCAGGGTACGGGAATCAGAATCCAGGAGACACCCCAGTCGTACATGCGGAGCAGGGGGATCCCGAGCACCAGGATCGCGGCCGCCGCGAGGATGGTGATGAACAACGAGATGACGATGTACTCGACGAAGGCGACTCCCGCCTCGTCCTCCAACAACGTCTTCTCGTTCTCTCCCACGCGCATCGTCCGTGATCCCGCCCCGGCTTGGTTATCGGTCCTTGTGAGAGAAGTCAATGCCTCTCGGGGGCCGCAATCACCGGGATTCTGGGTCGTTCGTATCGTCGTCCGAAGCTAGTGCAAGGTCGAGGCCAGCAGGTCCGATGAGAAGATCATTGGCTTTTTCGGAACGAGTGCCGGGGTTGGGAGGCACCAGCTGGGCTCCGAAGTCCCCATGGATCGCGACACGCTTGCACACCCCCTGAGGGTGGCCAGACCGGTCGATTGTCTCCAGCTCGCCTCACTTGCGCCAGGTCTGGCGCCAATCGAGGTCAGCGCAGGCCACCGATTCGGACCGGGTTGGCCGAGCGATCGGATCCGTCACCGAGCTGCTCCTGGTCGTTGGCTCCCCAGCAGCGAACCTGGCTGCCGACCAGCGCACAGCTGTGGGCGGCACCGAGCGCGAGCTGGTCGGCAGAGAGCCGGATCCGCTGGATGGCCCCCTCGCTGGGCACGGCGGTGCCCGTCTGCCACTGGTCGCCCGAGCCCCAGCAATAGACGGTGTCGTCGTCCGCCGCGCAGGTGTGGTTCGCGCCCGCCGCGAGGATCGCCACGTCGGGCAGGTCCACGTCGAGGGGGCTCGAGCTCGAGGCCCCCGGCGCCCCCTGGCCGAGCTGGCCCGTGCTGTCGTCGCCGAGACACGCGACCTCACCCTCGACGTCGAGGACGCAGGTGTGCGCCCGGCCCGCGACCACGGCGACGAGCTCCTCGAGGCCGGTGCGTATGCGCTGCGGCGAGTCCGCTTCGGAGCCGCCGGCCTGGCCGGACTCGCTGGCGCCCCAGCAGTAGAGCTCGCCCTCCGCGATGGCGCAGGTGTGTCGCTCACCCAGGGCGACCGCGCTCACGCCGTCGAGGTCCACGGCGACCGGCCGGTGACCGCTGTTGCTCCGGCCGTCGCCGAGCTGGCCAGCGTCACCCGCTCCCCAGCAGTAGAGGCCGTCCTCGGTGAGCGCGCAGGCGTGGGCGCCCCCCGCAGAGAGCTCGACGCGGCTCGCCCGCGGCAGGAGGGTGAGCGCAGCCGGCGGGGCATCGTCCGAGGCAGGCGCGCCGGCCTGACCGCTCTCGTTCGGGCCCCAGCAGATCACGCGGCCAGCCGCGTCGACGACGCAGCGAGTGCCCCAGGTCGCGACATGGAGCGCCTCCTCCGGCGAGTCGGACGGGCGACGCGGGCTGGCCTGACCCGCACCCCAACAGCGCACGGAAGCGGCCATCGGCTCGGGAGGAGGAGGCCCAGCGTCCTGCGGCGGACGGAAGGCATCGACCATCATCACGCCACCGTCGTTCGGTGGGCCGGCATCACCCGGCGTGAACATGTCGGTGGGCGTGAACATGTCGGTGGGTACGAACATGTCGGTGGGCGTGAACATGTCCGTGGGCGTGAACATGTCGGTGGGCGTGAACATGTCGGCCGGGGCGCCCAGATCGTCGATGCCGGCGTCGGTCTCGGCCCCGAGGTCGTCGGCGGGAACCGCGCCGTCCACGACTCCGCCATCGGCACGGACCGTGACCTCGACGAGCACGCAAGTCTCGGCGGCGCCCGCGAAGAGCGCGACTGGAC
Organism: uncultured Sandaracinus sp.; assembly: GCA_964462035.1. Lineage (GTDB taxonomy): Bacteria > Myxococcota_A > Polyangia > Polyangiales > Houyiibacteriaceae > UBA1660. The sequence continues at coordinate 86,259 of CAYXAP010000001.1, read as the reverse complement.
GACGACTGATCGGGCTCACCTCACCGGGCGGCGGCGGTTCGGCGCAGCCGACGAGCGATGCGAGCGCGAGGAGGCCCCGGAGCGGAGATGAGCGCACCCCCGGAGGGTATCAGCTACGACGGCGGCGGCGGAACGCGAGCAGGAGCCCGAGGCCGACCAGCGCCATCGAGCCGGCCGGAACACCATGGCTGGCGCTGCAGCCGCCGCCACCGCTCGGGGTCGCGCAGGTGCCACGGCCCGCGTCGTCGCGAGCGCACTCCAGGCCGGCGGGGCACGCTCCCGAGACGCCGCACTCACGGGTGCAGGAGCCATCGACACAGAGCCCGTCGAAGCACTCGGCGTCCATGGCGCACGACTCGCCCAGCACCGCGAGGTCGGGAACGCAGAAGTCGTCGACGCAGCCGAAGCCCTCGTTCGTACACTCGCCGCTCGAGCAGGCGCGGGCGCAGATGCCGGGGTCACCGACACAAGACGCGCCACCGAGGCAGTCCTCGGCGCGAGCGCAGCGGTCACCGGACTCGCCGGCCGGACCGGGCCGGCACGTGGAGCCGACACAATGGAAGGTGTCACCGCAGTCGACGTTGCTCGTACAGGCACGGGAGCAGACGTCGGCGGCGCAGAGGCCGGAGCCGCAATCGCCGTCGTTGCGGCAGGGCTCACCGAAGCCGCGGATGCCGCTGACCAGGCCCTCGTCGACGCAGGCGCCGCACGCACCGGCCGGCGCGGCGCAGACCTCTCCGCCGGCGCATTGGCCGGCGTCGCCCTGACACCGCTGGAGGCAACGGCGCTCGCCATCGCCCGGGTCGACACATGCGCCCGTCGCGCACTGCGCGTCGTCGGTGCAGGGCTCCTCGAAGCCGAGGTCGCCCGCGCCGAGCGCGAGGCAGGTCCCCTCGCAGCCGCCGGTCGAGACGCAGAGGCCTGGGTTGGGCATCGCCACCTCGGTCGCGCCGCCGAAGGGATTCTCGGCGGTCGCGCAGCTGGTGAGCGGCCGAAGCGGATCGCACGGGCGGGTGCACACGCGACCGGCGCTCGTGTCTCCACAGACGACCGGATTGTCGAGCAGCCCGGTCAGCCCGACGCCCCAACTCTCGGGGAGCTGGGCAAAGGCGCATTCGTCGTCCGTGGTACAGGCCTCGCCGAGCCCGGCGCAGGTCTCGTCCACCACGCCGTCGCAGTCATCGTCGATGGAGTTGCACTCCTCGGTGAGCCCCTCGACCGGGCAGCCGCCCGCCTCGTAGATCGCCATGTCGATCATCCCGAGGTGACCGTCGAGAGTGTTGTGACCGTCCTCGATCGCCGGGCACGCGTCGCCGGTCGCCGATCGACCGAAGCTCGCGACGCCCACGATCTCGCGCGGCGAGCCCTCGAGGATCATGGGTCCGCCCGAGTCCCCCTGGCAGATGTTGCCGGCCGAGGTGATCACCCCGCCGCCGACGCGGAGCACCTCCCCGGTGCGCGTGAACTTGAGCCCGCTGCCGCCGGTGTCGGTGCGGCCGAAGCCGATGAACGTGACGTCCTCGCCGACGAGATCGTTCGGCGACTCTCGGCGGTAGGCGATGGGGGTGACGTCGGGGAAGTTGCCGTCGCCGTCGGGGCGGATGGTGATGACGCCGACGTCCTCACCGACGAGACCGACCAACCCCGAGCCGTAGACGCCAGGGGTGGTGTCGATCCGGCGCGCCCGATAGTCGACGGTGTTCCGGTTGTCGTGGCCGATGCCGATCGACACCAGCCCGACCGGGTACGGAGCCTCGGCACCCTGGAGCTGCACGCAGTGCTTCGCCGTCAGCACGACGCTCTCCGAGACCAGCGTCCCGGTGCACGACGCGACCCCTCCGACGACCTTCACGAGGACGACGGCCTCCTCCCCCATCTCGCGGGTTCCATCGACGATGGGTGAGGTCCCCGCGTTCACACCATCGTTGGTGCAGGCGAGCAGGGAGGAACAAGAAAGAGCGACGACAGCAGCGTAGGTAAAGCGCACGACGCCATCAGAGTGGAGGAGAACGCCGCTCGCGCGTGTGCGGGAACGCAAGGTGGAGTCGAGCCCTGGGAGCGAGGGCCCTGCGTCGTCGGTCACACGCGGCTCGTGAGAAGGCGTGCTACACGCCCTCGCGAAGCGCCTTCCGACCCCGAGCGATCCCGGGACCATCGAAGCCATGCGTGTCCACTCCGAATACCCCCGTGTCACCGCATCGCAGCCTCGGGTCGAGCACACCGACCTGGCGCTGGACGTACTCACTGGAACGCTCCCCGCGGGCATCGGGGGCCATTACTTCTTCGTCGGCCCGGCGGGCACCGCCTCGAGCGATCGGACGCCCGTCTTCCTGGGCGACGGCCTGATCCGGCGCGTGCGACTGGGACCGGAGCCTTCGCTCACGTCGAAGGTGTTGAGGACCCCCTGCCAGCTCGCGGACGAGCTCGTGCAGCGGGACCGCGTGGCACGCTTTCGGAACCTCGGCATCGCCCGGGTCTCGCCACGGCTCGGCGCCCGCAACTTCGGCAACACCGCATTGGCGACCTTCGAGCTGCCGGGGCAGCCGACGCGACTGCTCACCGGCTACGACGCCGCGCGCCCCGTCGAGGTCGACCCCGCGACCCTGGAGCCGGCCACCGTGGTCGGCTCGCGCCAGAGCTGGAAGCCCGCAGCGTTCGGCCGGCACCCCTTCCCGCTGGTGATGGGCACGGGCCACCCCGCGTGGGACTCGGTGACCCACGAGATGTTCCTCGTGAACTATTCCCTCGGCCTGGCTCGCTCCGGGTCCCGTCCCTTCACCCACCTGATGCGGTGGGACGGCGAGCGCGAGCCGGAGGCATGGCCGTTGGTCGACCCGGGCGGACGCCCGGTGGTGATCGAACAGTCCGTCCACCAGATGGCGGTGACCGAGCGTTGGGTGCTGCTCATGGACACGGCCTTCCGGCTCTCGTTCCACGCACTCCTCCCGGACCCCTGGTCGCGGCACGCCCCGCCGCAGCACCCGCACGCGAGGCTCTGGTTGGTCGAGCGTGCGGCGCTGGAACGCGCCCGACCGGGATCGGCCGTCCTGGCGCGCCCGGTGGAGCTCGAGCGCGAGGCCAGCCACTTCGCCGTGGACCGCTGCGACCGCCACGGCGTCGTCGTCCACGCGGGGCACAGCGTCGGCCTGGATCTGGCGCGCTGGGTTCGCGCCGGTCAGCCCCGCGCGGACGATGGCCAGCCCATCGACGAGAGCGTCGATGGCCTGCCGACCTGCGGCACCGATGTCTGCGTGTTGGGCCGGCACGTCATCGATCCCCACACCGGCGAGACCTCGTCCCGATGGCTGGCGGACGTCGAGCGAACCTGGGGCCTCGGCTTCGTGACCGACACGAGCGCCAGCACGCACCACGATCCCGCGCGGCTCACGACCCAGTGGTGGTTCGCCTCGGGCTATTGGCCCGAGCTGGTCCCCGCGCCCCACCTCGACACCTACGGCGACCACCCGCACCGACGAGTCCCGGTGGACGCCGTGCGGAAGAAGGGCTGGTCGCCCTCGGTGCTCTTCCGATTGGACGTCCAAGGGCTGCGCATCGTCGACGAGTTCCGCTTTCCGCCCTCGACGACGCTCTCGTCGCCGCAGTTCATCCCCCACGAGCGCGCCACCCACGCCGAGCACGGCTTCCTGATCACCGTCGTCTGGTCCGGTCGGGACACCGAGCTGTGGATCTTCGACGCCGAACACCTCGCGCGCGGCCCGCTCGCGAAGCTCGGCCACCCCGAGCTCACCGCCGGCTTCACCATGCACGCGACCTGGATGCGCGACGCCCGGCCCCGCTCGAGCGGCTACCGCGTCGATCCCTGGGAGGACCTCCAGCCGGGGCTGCCCAACGGCGCGCTCGGCGCCCGACTCCGCGATGAGCTGCGCCCACTCTTGAGCTGAGAAGCGGTGCACGTTGGACACCTGCCCCTGAGTCCGACGCGGTCGGGCTGATCAGCCGCGGCGCTCAGGACGCGAGGTAGGCGTGCGCGAGCTTCTCCGCCGCCGACTCGAGCAGGCCCTCGGCCTCCGCGCAGTCGGTGTGAAGGGCCGCGGCGATCTCGGCCACCGACCTGCGCTCGCATCGGCTCAGGAGAATGGCCCGGCGCTCGCTCGGCGACAGCTCTTCGAAGAGCTCGGCGATCTGCTGCGGGTCGGGCCCACCGTCGCCGATCTGCTCTTCGAACGAGATCCGGTCCGCGTCCGGCCAGAACGCGGAGTTGTCCCGCACCCAGTCCTCTTCCAAGTCCTCGCTCGCCGACTGGCTCCAAGTCTCGGCCGCGAGATCGATGCGCGAGCGCACTTCGTTCAGCAAGCGCGTCGGCAGTGGCCCATCGCTGCGACCCCAGCGAGACCAATCATCGAGGAGCACGGCGTCGACGATGTCGTCGGCGTCCACCGAAGCCAGCTGCGATCTCCCGAGCCGGGCGAGGCTCAGCTCCTCGTTCGCGAAGCGCCGGAGCGCCTCCAAGTCCAACTCTCCGCGCCATCCGTGCGAGGTGTCCGGACGGTCGTCGACGATACGCACGTCTCTCATCTCTCCTCCTAACGCTCGCGCGACCCGTGGCCGCGTTCTCCTTTCCAGAATGGGGAAGTGGTCGGGCAGGGGCCCACGGGCGTCCGGCGCCCGTGGGCCCCGAGCCTAGTGGTGGGTCATCGCGGACCGCGCAGCTCGCGTGCGTCCGAGGTCCCCGAGCCGGCGGCGAGGGCGGATGGCGCTCCACCCGTCGTGGAAGTCGAGCTCGTCGTCCACGAAGGGATAGGACGCGTTCTCCAACTCCTCCGACTCGAAGCGGTGGCCGGGGGCCTCGTTCTCACGGAACTGGGGGTGTTCGATTCGATGATCGCTCATGGAATGCACCTCCGAGGTTGGTTCGATGGTCCTCTTTTCGTGTTGGCCATCACACCGATGGACGCCAAGAGGCCGCCTGTGAGGATGCTCACGTGCGCACCTCACCACCACGACCCCGCCCTCGCATCGCATCGGCCGGGTAGGCTCTCGCCATGCTCGAAGGGCTCGCGCGTTTCGTCGACCGGAGGCGGTGGCGGGTCTACTACCTGGCCGTCGGCGCGACGCTGCTCTTCGGGGTGGCGCTGCCCAAGGCGTTCAGCTCCTGGGACGGGCTCGAGGACCGCTTCGGCACCGTGGTCGGCGGTGACTTCCTCGCCTTCTACACCGGCGGCCGAATGGTGCTCGAAGGGCAGAGCCGGGAGCTCTACGACCTCGACGCGCAGGAGGCGCTCCAGGACCAGCTGCTCGAGCGCACCGGCAACGGCAGCACCGCCTTCGTGAACCCGCCGCCCTATGCGCTCGCGATGGTGCCCTTCGGCGCGCTGCCCTACCTCGGCGCGGTCTTCGCGTGGTGGGCGCTGGCTCTGCTCCTGTTGGTCGCGACGCTCGCGGCGGTGCGGCGGGCGATCGACCGGGACGGGATCGGAATGGGCAGCGGGGTCGGCTTCTCGCTGCTCTTCCTACCCGCGACGCTCGCGCTCATCATGGGGCAGAACACCTTCGTGAGCCTCGGGCTCGCGACCGCCGCGTTCCTCGCGCTGCGGAAGGAACGCGACGCGCTCGCAGGGCTGGCGCTGGGCGCGATGATCCTGAAGCCCCAGCTCGCGTTCGGCTTCGCGGTGGTGCTCCTGGTGCAGCGGCGCTGGCGCGCGATCGCGGTCGCCGCCGGGGTCGCGCTCGGCGGCTGCGCGCTCTCGTACGTGCTGATGCCCGGCGCCTTCGAGGGCTACCTCGAGACGCTCCCCGAGACCGCGGCCCTCGTCCGCAATCGCCTGCCCGGCTACGAGTTCCCGGCCTTCTATCAGGTGAGCGTCCCGACCGCGCTGGCGCTCCTCATCGACGGCTTCGCACCGCGGGTCGGCGACGTGCTCGGTCCGGCACTCACTCTCGCCATCGGCGTCGCGATCGGTTTCGGCTGGCGCGGTCGCGAGTGGGCGCCGGGCAGCCGCAACTGGGATCTGGCGATGGCCGCGTCGATCGCAGCGGGCTGGCTCGCGAGCCCCCACTTCCTCTTCTACGACGTCGCGCTCTTCTTGCTGCCCGCTTGGGTCGCCTACCTGCGCCTCGGCAAGGGCCCCGAAGGCCGCCCCTTCGGCGGCGGCCGCTTCTATGGACTCACGCTCCTGACCCTCCTGATCGGTTCCCTCTGGATCCCCCTCTTCAGCGTCTGGCTCTGGGAGACCCTGAAGGAAGCGCAGCTCCCGCGAGCGGTGCCGCAGCTGATCACCGTGATGCTCGTCTGGTGGACGATCGCGCTCCATCGGACCGCTCGTGAGGTCGATTCGCGGGAAAAAGCGGCCTCTGACGTGGGTGATCTCACAGCGAACGATCCCGGCCTCCGCCGTTCGGATGCCGAATGATCTGGGCTCGCTAGCGGCCGCGAGGGCCGATGTCCCCCGATGTGAGGGGCCACATCGCGGGCCCTGACGCGTCGCGGCAAAGCTGTCGTGATTCCGGCTCGTTGACACCTTTCGAGCCGCCCCCTAAAGCAGGATCGGCGTTTCCCCGGTGACCTTCACCGTCGACCCTTGCCGGCGCTCCTCGGAGTGCCCTCTTTCACACCTCCGATGACCCTCCCCGCACGAAAGCCCGATTGGCTACGCGTCCGCCTCCCGAATGGCGAGGGGCAGGAGCGCTTCAAGGGTTTGAAGGAGCAGCTGCGGGGTCTGGACCTGAACACGGTCTGTGAAGAGGCCAAGTGCCCGAACATCTTCGAGTGCTGGGCTGCCGGGACCGCGACGATCATGATCCTGGGCGAGACCTGTACGCGCGGGTGTCGCTTCTGCTCGGTGAACACCGGCGACCCCGGTGGCTTCGCCGACCCGCGGGAGCCGGAGAACGTCGGCAAGGCGCTCGGCGCCATGGACCTCGCGTACGTCGTGATGACCATGGTCGACCGCGACGACCTGCTCGATGGGGGCGCCGACCACGTCGCGCGCACCGTGCAGCGCATCAACCACTACGCGCCGAACCTGCTCGTCGAGGTGCTCCTCGGCGACTTCCAGGGCGTCCGCAAGGACGTCGAGACCGTCGTCGTCGACGGCGCGCCGGACGTCTTCGCGCACAACGTCGAGGTGGTGCCCCGCCTGCAGCGGACCATTCGCGACGCGCGCTGCAGCTGGGACCGCTCCATCGACGTGTTGAAGTGGGCCAAGGAAGCGACCGGCGTCGTGACGAAGTCGTCGCTGATGGTCGGCCTCGGTGAGACCGAGGACGAGATGCTCGACGCCATGAAGCGCCTCCGCGACGCGGAGGTCGACGTGCTCACGATCGGCCAGTACCTGCGGCCGACGAAGAAGCACGCCGACGTGCAGCGCTACGTCGAGCCGGAAGAGTTCGAGAAGTACCGCGAAGAGGGCGAGGCCATGGGCTTCACCTTCGTCGCCAGTGGTCCCCTGGTCCGGTCGAGCTACCGGGCCGCGGAGGCCTTCCTCCACGGTGCCCTCAAGGGCAAGGAGCGCGGCAGCGCACCAGGCGCCGTGGATCGCTATGGACGCAAGCGTCGCCTGCACGTGCTCGGCGGCGGCGTAGGAGAGTGACGGGGATGCAGACGCAAGAACAAGTGGTGCCGATTCGAACCCCCGAGTCGTCCTTCGACGACGAGGTCGTGACGGTCATCGGGCCGGACGGGCAGGTCCGCCCCGAAGCCGATCCGAAGCTCCCCGTCGAGCAGGTCCTGGACCTGTACAAGGCGATGGTGCGGACCCGGATCATCGACACCCAGCTCGAGCGTCTGCAGCGCCAGGGTCGGATCGGGTTCCACATCGGGAGCCTCGGCGAAGAGGCCTGCATCATCGGCTCTGCTGCCGCGATGCGTCCGCAGGACTGGATCTTCCCCTGTTACCGCGAGTTCGGTGCCCTGCTGTGGCGCGGCTTCCCGCTGCAGTCCTACGTCGACAACATGTTCGGCAACGCCGAGGACGTGGTCATGGGCCGACAGATGCCCGACCACTACTCCGGCAAGAAGTACCACTTCGGATCGGTCAGCTCGCCGATCGGCACCCAGATGACCCAGGCCGTGGGCTTCGGCTGGGCCGCCAAGCACAAGGGCGAGGACACCGTCGTCAGCGTCTACTTCGGTGAGGGCGCCACCAGCTCCAACGACTTCCACACCGGCATGAACTTCGCCGGCGTGATGGACGCCCCGGTCATCTTCCTCTGCCGGAACAACCGCTGGGCCATCAGCGTGCCCTCCGAAAAGCAGACCGCCAGCAAGACCTTCGCGGACAAGGGCGTCGCCTACGGAGTCCCCGCCGTGCGCGTCGACGGCAACGACTTCCTGGCCACCTACTCGGTCGTCCGCGAGTGCGTGGAGAAGTCGGCCAAGGGCGAAGGGCCCTTCCTGGTCGAGATGCTCACCTACCGCGTCGGTGGTCATTCCACCTCCGACGACCCGCGCGCCTATCGCGCGAGCGACGAGGTCGACTCGTGGCGCCAGACGGACCCGCTGGTCCGCGGTCGCAAGCACCTCGACACGCTCGACGCCTGGTCGGACGCCGAGGACGAGGCCTTCCGCAAGGAGACCGAGGCCGAGCTCAAGGCGTGCATCACCGCCGCAGAGGCGAAGGACAAGCCCGCGCTCTCGACGATGTTCGACGGCGTGTACGCAGAGAAGCCCTGGCACCTGCAGGAACAGCAGGAGCAGTGCGAGAACGGCCCCCGCGCCAAGGAGCACCACTGAGATGCCGCAGATGAACTTGGTCCAGGCCGTGAACTCGGCCCTCCGCACCGAGATGCGCAACGACGAGGACGTGATCGTCCTCGGCGAGGACGTCGGCAAGGTCGGCGGTGTCTTCCGCGTCACGCAGGGCCTCTTCGACGAGTTCGGTGACGACCGCGTGATCGACACGCCGCTCGCCGAGGGCGGCATCATCGGTACCGCGATCGGCATGGCCCTCTACGGCCTGCGCCCCGTGCCGGAGATCCAGTTCTCCGACTTCATCTTCCCGGCCTTCGACCAGATCGTCAGCGAGGCGGCGAAGTTCCGTTACCGCAGCGGCGGCGAGTACACCGTGCCGATGGTCATCCGCACGCCGGTCGGCGGCGGCATCCGCGGCGGCCACTACCACTCGCAGTCGCCGGAGAGCCTCTTCATCCACACGGCCGGCCTCAAGGTGGTCTGCCCGTCGAACCCCTACGACGCGAAGGGCCTGCTTCTGAGCGCCATCCGCGATGACGACCCGGTGATGTTCTTCGAGCCGAAGCGGGTCTACCGCGCGGTGAAGATGGATGTGCCGGAGGACGAGTACACGATCCCGATCGGCAAGGCGAAGGTCGTCCGCGAGGGCGAGGACGTCACCGTCATCGGCTGGGGCGCGATGCTCTTCGAGGCGCTCGCCAGCGCCGACGAGGTCGCCGAACAGGGCGTGAGCGCCGAGGTCATCGACCTGCGCACGCTCTGGCCGGTCGACATCGACACCATCGTCGAGTCGGTGAAGAAGACCGGTCGCGTGGTCATCGTCCACGAGGCCCCCAAGGCCTGCGGCTTCGGCGCCGAGCTGCTCTCGCTGGTGACCGAGAAGGCCTTCGTCCACCTCGAGGCCCCGCCCATCCGCGTGACCGGCTGGGACACCCCGTTCCCCTACACGCTCGAGATGGAGTACCTGCCGCTCCAGCACCGCATCACTCCCGCTCTCCTCGAGACGGCGAAGTACATTCCTTGAGAGGCAACCGATGAGCTTTCAGTTCAAGCTTCCCGACATCGGCGAGGGCGTCACCGAGGGCGAGATCGTCGAGTGGCACGTCAACCAGGGCGACATCGTCGCCGAGGACGACCCGATGGTCGAGGTGATGACCGACAAGGCCACCGTGACCATCGGCGCGCCGAAGGCCGGCACCATCGCGGACGTGCGCTTCCAGCCCGGTGACGTCGCTCAGGTGGGCGACGTGATCGTGGTCATCGCGACCGACGGCACCGCGACGGTGACCGAAGCCAGCGAGGCCGAGCCGGAAGAGGAGAAGAAGGAGACCGCCGCGAGCGCCGTGGGCGACATCCGCGAAGGCCTGCCCGGCACCTCGTTCTTCCAGCCGCAGAACAAGGGCGGCGGCGTTCGCAACAACGGCGCCGGTCAGGCGAAGGCGGCCGAAGCCGCTCCGAGGGCCGCGGCGCAGCCGATCGACTTCTTCCAGGCCAAGCCGCTGGCCACACCGGCGACGCGCAAGCTCGCCCGCGACCTCGGCGTCGACCTTCGCCGGGTCCAGCCGAGCGGTCCCCACGGCCGAACCACCCGCGACGACGTGAAGGGCTTCGCGGGCGGTGCGCCGACCGCGACCACCGCCCAGGCGCCGAGCGCGCCGCGTCAGGCGCCGCAGCGGATCGTCGGTCAGCAGGGCGAGCCGGAAGAGCGGAAGCCCTTCGTCGGCATCCGCCGGAAGATCGCGCAGAAGATGCAGACGGCGAAGAACACCGCCGCGCACTTCACCTTCGTCGAGGAGTGCCACTGCGATCGGCTCATCGAGCTCCGCAGCCGGCTCAAGCCCGCGGCCGCCGAGCAGGGCGTGAAGCTCACCTACCTGCCCTTCATCGTGAAGGCCGTCGTCGCCGCGCTGAAGAAGCACCCCGTGCTCAACACCGCGCTCGACGAGACCTCCAACGAGCTGGTCTACCGCAAGTACTTCCACATGGGCATCGCGGCGGCGACGCCGAACGGGCTCATGGTCCCGGTCGTGCGCCACGCCGACCAGCTCTCGCTCCTCGACCTCGCCCGCGAGATCGATCGGCTCGGCAACGGCGCCCGCGACGGGGCGCTCAAGGCCGATGAGCTCCAGGGCTCGACCTTCACCATCACGAGCCTCGGCAAGGACGGTGGCCTATTCGCCACCCCGGTGCTCAACCACCCCGAGGTCGGCATCCTGGGCGTGCACCAGATGAAGCAGAAGCCGGTCGTGCGCGACGGCGAGATCGTCGTCGGCAACGTCATGCTGCTCTCGCTGAGCTTCGACCACCGGATCGTGGACGGCCACGTCGGCGCAGCCTTCGCTTACGACATCATCCGCTTCCTCGAAGAGCCCGAGCGGCTCTTCCTCGACCTGGCCTGACGCAGTCTCCGGCCAGTCGGTCACGGAGGACGTAGCGCGAAGCGCGAGGGCGCGCGGCTTCCGCGAGATCTTCAGGTTCTTGGGGAGACGAGGAGCGATCACTCGCGACGAGTCGGGGGATTTTCTCGACATCCCCCCAAGAGCTCAGGCCGGTTCGTGGAAGGGTCCCTCGATCTCGTAGGTGATGCCCTGGCCATCGCCGCGCTGCGAGCTGAAGTAGAGCCGGGTCCCGCTCGGGTCGAAGGCGGGGCCCGTCACTTCGGACGTGTCCTGGCCGACGATCTGCATCACCGGCTTGAGCTCGCCGCTCGGTAGGATCGCGACGATCTGCATCGAGCCCCCGTCTTCCGCGACGAGCACGTCGCCGCAGCAGGAGACGGTCAGGTTGTCGACGCCCGTCAGCGGCGGATCGCTGATGGCCTCGCCGTCGTAGAGGACGGAGATCGTCTCGGCGGCGATCTCGTAGGCCCAGATACGTGTGCTGCCCTTCGTGCTGAAGTAGACGACCCCCGCGTGGTACCAGATGCCTTCGCCTCCATCGAAGGCCGTGCTCTCGGGGACCTGCTCGCGGGTCGGCGTCTCTCCCTCGGCCTGCGGATCCGGCAACGGCAACCAGCTGACCGCACCGGACATGTCCACCTGGGCGACCTCGAGGGTCCCGGAGCCGAGCTCCGGGAAGCCGTTGCTGTTCATCCCATCTGGACGGAAGCGATAGAAACGACCATCTCCCTCGTCCTCCGTCAGGTAGAGGTTCCAGTTCACCGGATCCACCGCGGCGGCCTCGTGGCGGAAGACGCCGAGGGCGGGTCGAGCCACCGCCGGCATCTCTCCCCAGGGATCGCACTCGTACACCTGCCCGTTCCCGATCTCCTCGCAGGAGAGCCAGGTGTGCCAGGGGGTGAGCCCACCGGCGCAGTTGATCTGCGTGCGCTCGAGGATCGGGTAGGCGTCGATCAGCGCCCCGCTGGCGTCGAAGCGGAGCGCACCCACGCCGCCGACGAGCGGCATCTCCGAGTTGGACACGTAGATCCAGCCACCGTCCTCCGTGATGAACGTCGCACCTCCGTCGGGAAAGGGATGCCACTCGTGGTCCGTCCCCGGCACCATCTGGCCGCTGCGAGCCACCACCCGGGCGGTGAAGCCGGCAGCGACCCGGACCCCGTTCATGTCCGGGTCCTCGAGGGGCCCGATGTCGGCGATCAGCGATCGCAACGCCGGCGGGTCCGGAAGGTCCCGCGTCGGGAAGACGACCGGGCCGCCGTCGACCGGTATCCCAGCGTCGGACGGCGCCGCGTCCGGCGTCGGGCCGCCATCGGTCGGAGTGCTGCCGTCGTCCCCACACCCGACCAGGCCAGGCGAGGCGAGCGCCGCAGCGAAGCCAGCGAGGCCACGCCCGACGAACTCACGGCGAAGGAGTGTCCGGGGAAGATCCGAATGGTCAGCCATCTGCCCATCCTAACACCGTCGTCGGGCTCCCCTGAACCCCACCGAACGACGCCGCACGGCCCACCGGCCGATCCTCGGCGTCGGTGCTAGGCTCGCTCTCCATGGGAGAACGACGCTCGATCGCCGTGGGGCTCTTGACCATCCTCCTCGGTCTGTCGGTGGGACCCACCGCCCTCGCGCAGGAGGACGCCAACCCCTTCGCCGAAGAGGAAGACCCCTTCACCGATGAAGAGGAAGCGGCCGAGCCCGCGCCCGCGGACCCGAACGTCCAGAGCGGTGAAGCGCTCCCGCCGCCGACCGTCCCGGACGGCTACGGGAGTCAGCAGCCGCAGGGCGCGCAACCCGCGCCGAGCCAACCTGGCTACGGCCAGCAACAGCCCGCCTATGGCCAGCAGCAGCCCGGCTACGGTCAGGCCTACCAGCGGCCTCCGCGGTTGCAGCGCATCCCCTACCGGGAGGGCATGCCGGTGCCGGAGGGCGGCCAGATCATCGAGAAGCGGAGCCTCGGACTGATCATCGCCGGCGGCGCGATGTTCCTGGTCAGCTACGGCCTCTCGGTCAGCCTCTACGCAGACGCCGGATTCACCGGGATGATGCTGGTCCCGGTACTCGGTCCGATCATCGAGACTCGCGAGGACGACTTCCTCGCGATCGATCGCTTCCTCCTGGTCCTCGATGGGCTCGTGCAGGGCGTCGGCATCACGCTGCTCGGCCTCGGCATCGGGCGGAAGAAGAAGTTCCTCGAGTTCTATGGGATGAACGAGCCCGGCTGGCGAGTGACCCCTCGCTTGGGCATCGGTGGCGGCGGGGTCGATCTACGCGCGCGCTTCTGAGCTTCGACCGCGGGGTCAGCGGCGGTCGGGCAGGTCGCGGAACTCCACGTCGTAGAGACGCGCCACCTGCGACGCGATCTGTCGCGCCCGTTCGCGGGCGAAGCGCGCCTCGGAGCTCTGCTTCGCGCCGCTATGGTGAATCCGCACCTTCCCCGACGGATCCCGGAGGAGCACCTCGACGAAGCACGTCGTGTAGGTGGTGCCGTTCTTGCTGCGGACGGTGAAGCGATCGACCACGACCTCGCTCACGCGCTCGACGGGGATCGTCGTCCGAACCCACCCGAAGAGCCCGCGTTTCGAGGTGATGCCGACCGTGTCCGCGATGTAGCGCTGCGGGAAGAAGGTGATCCAGAGCAGCATCAGCAAGATGCCGCCGAGCCCAGCGTAGAGCCCGAGCGCCGACTCCGACGTCGTGAGTCCTCGGTGGATCCGCTCGATGGCCTCGTCGCGGTAGCTGAGGGTGACCCCGATCGACACGACGAGACCGAACAACGCGAAGAGGAAGACCGGGATGGTCGCCGCGTCCGAGCGCCATTCGCCCTTGGCGCCGACCTTCTCGTCGAGCGCCAGCTCGAGCGCGTCGCCCTTGCGGTCGGCGACGACGAGGTCGTCGCCATCCGCCACCGCGTAGATGACCCGCCCTGCCTCACGGCGGGAGCCGAGGATCTGCTCGACCCGTGCTCGTTGCCGATCGCCGCGTCGCGTCTCGACGTAGATCCAGCTCGGCGTGAGCACCACCCGCATCGGCATGGCGGCGAAGGGGTGGTCGGGTGTGGAATGCCACCAGACGCGAAAGCGGTCGGCGAGCGTCGGCGCATCCCGCGTCGCGACGATGACCTCGGCGGCAGCGCGAAAGGCACCGCCCTCGGCACGGCCGTCCGGCCACTCGTCGGTCTTCTCCCAGCTCACGCTCCGACGATACCCGACGGCACGGCGAGTTGCGCCATCGGGATCGGGCGACCACGCTCGGCCCGTGGACGACAGCGCCCCCGAGCCACGCGACGGATCCGGTTGGGGTCTGGTCGCGTTCGTCCTCACCGCCCTGGCGCAGGGTGTGATCCCCTACACGCACACCGTGCAGTTCGGGCCCGCGTTCCAGCTCACGCCTCGTCCCTCCACCATGCCCTTCTGGCGGGATGCGTTGAACGCCGCGGGCATCGGCCTGCTCGTCTGTGGTGTGGCGTACGCCGCGCTCGCGGCCTGCTTCATCAGTCTCTGCCGGGCATACGGCGACGACCCACGGGAAGCGGCCGCGCGCGCCCGCCGAACCGTGCTTCGGCGCGCCTGGCTCTACCCCATGCTGGGCTACCTCGGGCTTCCCGCGATGCTCCTGGGCTTCGGGCTGCCCGAAGCGGCACACGGCGCGCTCCCCTGGCTGATGCTCGGCGGCATGGTGGTCCCGCTCTTCTTCCTGCTCTCGTCGATGAAGAAGACCGCCGAGGCCAGTGGGGTCAGCTCGGGCTTCGCCTGGGTCTGCGTCCTGGTACCGCTGCTGCTGGCCTTCGCGGCGGAAGCGATCCTGCTCGGCTGGCCCCCTGGCGGTGGCCTGCTGGATCCGTGGCTGCCGCAGATGGTCGCTGGCAGCTAGAGCTTGTGCTCGGCCCCGAGTTCTTGCGACAACTCGGGCCGTGCGTCGCTGGCGAGAGCTGATCGGGGTCGGAGCGCTGGTGCTCCTCGGAGCGCTCGCGAGCCCGGCCGAGGCCCAGTCCACGGGCAGCAGTTTCGGTGGCGGCAGCTTCGGCGGCGGTGGCTCGTCGAGCTGGAGCGGGGGCTCCTCGAGCTGGGGTGGCGGGTCGTCGAGCTGGGGCGGCAGCTCGTCGAGCTGGAGCAGCGGCTCCTCGTACAGCTCGGGCTCCTACTCGTCGTCGGGCGGCAGCGCCGACCCAGTCTTCGTCATCATCATGATCGTCTTCCTGGTCGGCTCCGTGATCATCAAGGCCATGGTGAAGAAGGGCGCCAGCTCGATGTTCCACGCGGGCCCCTCCAGCTACGGAACGCCGCAGCACACCTTCGTCGCCAACGTCGACGTGACCAGCCTGATGATCGCCATCGACGCCAGAGCGCGCTCACGGCTGCAACGCAAGCTCGACGAGATGGCGCGCACCGGCAACACCAGCACTGCGGCCGGCCGGCGTCAGCTGCTCTCGGCTGCCATCGCCGCCATCGAGGCCGAGCGCGCAGCGTGGGCCTACGTCGGCTCGCATGACGCGCGCCCCGCGCCGCCAGCGCAGGCGGAGCGGACCTTCACCCGGATGACCGGCGACCTGCGCTCGCGCTTTCGCCACGAGCTCGTCCGTAACGTCGAAGGCGCCATCGACCGCCGCGACGGCCCGCAGATGACCGCCCGCGCCGAAGAGGGCGACGGCCTGTGTGTCGTGACCTTCGTGGTCGCCGCCAAGCGAACGCTGGCCGACCTCGACGGCATCGCCGACCCGAACCGGTTCCGCCAAGCGCTCCGCGTGCTCCGCTCGCTCAGCGTCCCCGAGCTCGTCGCCTTCGAGGTCATCTGGAGCCCCTCGGACGAGAACGATCGGATGTCGAGCGCGGAGCTCGAGGTGCTCTACCCAGAGATGCACCCCATCGCCGACGAGCCGATGGGCCGTGTCGCGTGCGGCCACTGCGGCGCGACCTACGCCCGCGAGCTCGGTCAGTGCCCGAGCTGCGGCGCGCCGCCTCCTGGGGGATAGTCGAAGCGTTCCGCTCGTATCATCGCGCTGATGAGCGACCTCGACGCGATCGGAGAAGCCCTCTCCGCTCTTCCAGAAGGCTCGCCCTTTCACGAGGTGATCCCCCTCTACGCATCGCCGGACGTCGCAGACCGGCGCGAGGGCGAGGCCCTCCTGAGGGAGCTCGGGCTGCGTGGACTCAAGCGTCCCCCACCTCAGGACGAGACGACGGCGCTCGCCGTCCTTCGCGCCGTCCGTGTGCTTCCCGATCCGCCCGAGAGTCCTCGCGTCTCCGACCTCGTTCGAACGCTGCTCGGCTCCGTTCATCCCTCGCTGGTGGAAGCGATCCGCGAGCTCTACGACACCATGTCCGACCCCGTGCGGCTGAGCTTGCTGACGCTCCTCGCAGCGCAGGGGACTGCGGACGGGGCGCACGCCTTGGTCGCGCTGGTCGAAGCTCATGGATGGCCTGGGCTGAGCCCTCAGCTTCGGGACGAGCTACTGCGTTTCAACGTCCCGCATGGCCCGGTCCTGTTCCCCAGGCTCGCCGAGCTCGATGGCTGGGAGAGGCCCGAGCTACAGTGCGTCCTGCTCGAGATGCTCATCCACCGGTCCGTCACGTCGGACGACGTCGCCCACACGACGCTCGCGAAGACGCTTCCTCAGCGCATCGAGGCGCTCATGGTCGATCGTATGTTCGAGATGGTCGACCGTGACTACGTCGACGGCATACTGGCCCTACACTTGGACCTCGCTGGCTGGGTCGGCCCTCCCGAAGTGGTTCCCCTGCTCAGAGCGTGCGCCAACGATTCCTCCGAGCGCATCGCGAAGCTCGCGCGCGAGTCACTCCAGCGTCGTGGCGCGAGCGACTCGGTGGAGTAGTGCGACCCGGTGGAGCTCAGAGCTCGGTCGCGGCGGCCTCGGCGCCGAGCTCTTCGAACCAGCTCCAGAGTGCCGCGACCGCGGGAGCGTCGCGCACGGCCTTCGGGGCCGCGAGCCAGAGCTGCGTGCGAATCGGTGGCGTCTCGATGGGCGCCCGGACGAAACCGAGCTCCTGCGCGAGGAGCGCACCGATCAACGCGACGCCGGCCCCGTGGCGGGCTGCTTCCACCATCGTGGTCATGCGCCGAAAGCGCAGAACCGGGCCTCGGTGGTCGAGCGACTCGGTTAAGGCGGCTTCGGGCAGGTGCGCGTGCGTCTTGTCCCAGCCGATGAGCGTGAGCTCCTCGGGCGCTCGACCGTCCAAGTAGTCCGGGGTCCCATAGAGGCCGATCGAGTCTTCCATCAGACGACGGGCCACGATGTCGCCAGAGGTCGGGCGGGGCACCCGAACGGCGAGATGCGCCTCCATTCGGGCGAGGTCGACCAGGTCCGGACCGTCGTCGATCGCCAGCTCGATCTTCGGGAAGCGGTCCTGCAGCGCAGAGAGCCGGGGCGTGATGATGTATTGCGCGAATGCCTCCGGCATCGCGACGCGGACGAAGCCCGAGGGCTCGTCGTCCGAGGCGAGCACCTCGGCCGCCGCGGAGAGCGCGCCACGGGCCTGGTCGATGGACGGGCGCAGGCGCTCCGCGAGCGGGGTCGGGAGCAGACCGCGTGGAGCGCGCACGAAGAGCTCGCGGCCCAGCCGCTTCTCGAGACCCGCGAGGCGCCGGCTGACGGTGGACTGCTCGACACCGAGGCGCTCGGCAGCGCCGGTCGTGCTTCCGCTCTGGAAGATCGCATCCAGGAGCTCGACGTCGCCCGGGCGGAGACTCACCGCACCTGCATAGCACGTATGCATGGGCAGCCTCGCGCTTCAGGCGAAGAGTCGGGGGCATGATTCGATGCACTCTCGCCTTCGTCCTGTTCCTCGCCGCGCCAGCGTTCGCGCAGGCGGACGACGGTCACGGACCCAATTCCACCGAGGGCTTCTCCCACCGCTTCACGTCGTCCGCCCGAGCTCCGGAGGGGACCCAGCTGGCGTTCCACTACGGGCTGCTGCAGCCGATCCTACTCGGCGGGTTCAACGCCGCGATGGACGTTCGACGCGGGCGCTTCGTCGCCACCATCTCGCACGGGCAGGGGCTGACGCTTCCGTCGAGCTCGCTGGACCGCTCGCAGCGCGACGCGAACGTCGAGGCACGACTCGACTGGAGCACCGGCTTCGGCCTGGGCGCGGTCCTGGTCGACGAGCTCTACGCGCTGGTCGACTTCAAGGTCCACGACGTCTCGGTCGTTCACGACGAAGGCACGTTCGACTACCGCACGGTCACCCTCGGTCTCGAGCTCGGCTATCGCCTCTTCCTGTGGCGCGGGCTCAACGTGACCCTCGCCCTCCGCTACTGGCCGAACGTGTACACGGGCATCGACCGCGACGGGGTGCGCCTCGGGACCAGCGACGTGGTGCACGAGCCGATCGAGCAGGGCGGCAGAGGCTTCTTCGCCAACGTGATGCTCGGCTGGGCCTTCGACGTTCGCTGAACGTCAGGCGGAGCGTCTTCCGGTTCCGGTGTCGAGGACACCGAGCTCGCGAAGCCATGCGTAGGCCTCTTCTGGCGTGCCGACGTTCTTGACCGGCCACGGCGCACTCCCACTGACCCACTCGAACGCGGTGAGCATGCCACGCACGACGGCACCTCGAACGATCCGCACGTCTGCGAGCACGACCTCGGGAGAGGTCTCGATGACCCTCTTCTCGTGCTCGGCGGCTCTGACCCGGAGGGTCGCGTCGATGGTGAGCGGGTTGATTTCGCGAAGGTCCGTCCACTGGATGTGTGGGCCACGCGCGATCGCGGCGTCGATCTTCGCGTACATCTCGTCGACGTCGTCGACGGTGGTGTCACCGAGGAAGCGGACCTTCACGATCGGCCACTCGGAGTCGTCATACTCGATTCCACGACCCATATCCTGAGTTTAGGACACAATCCTTCCCAGGTGAACAAATTCATGAATGACGGAAACGAAAGTCGTCCCTGGATGGATGGTTGGTGACCGCCTCTAGCCACCGACGTCGAAAGGCGCCGACGTGAGCTCGTGCGGCGCGTGACCCTCGGGGGCGCAGCTCTCGAGCACGAAGCGGTATTCACCGGCGTCCACGGGGGCGCAACGCTCGCAATCACACTGGGCTTCACCGGCCATCGCGCCCCAGGGGACGGCACGAAGCTCGGCACCGGGAACGAGCTCCACGCATTCCGGCGGCTGGTCTTCGCATCGGGCTCGAAGCTGGACGCTCTCACCAGTCGGTACGGTCGCCCACCCCTCTCCGTCCCGGCTCTCCACACGCACGGTCGATCGGACGCGGGCAGACTCGGCGCCGCGGCTCTGGACGACGATGGCGATGCCACCCTCGGTCGGCTCGCCGGTCACCGTGATCACCGGGGGCTCGTTCGGGTCGATCGGCATGCTCTCGTCGGAGCCGCCGGTCGACGGTTCGCTCGACGGGGTGTCGGTGACGGGATCGTCCTCGGTGGCTCCGCCACCATCGCTGGACGCCCCACAAGCGCCGCAGGCACCCAGAGCGAAGACGAAGAGGGAGATCAGTGGCGCGCGACGCATCGCCGCCATCTTGATCAGATGATCACGGTCATACAACCGAACGCGACGTCGACGCGGCCCGCGGCGTCGCCTTCGAGGCGGCGGCAGGTGAACGGGCAGAGCTGCACCTGCGTCGGGTTCTCCGGATCGTCGTAGTACCAGCCCTCGCCGCTGCAGCCCTCGATGGTACGGACGTTCGGGATGAGCTCGGGGACGCCGCCGGTGCCCGGGGTGTACTCGACGTTGACCCGGTTCGGGTCGAAGGTCTCACCCGCGGGCACCTCGGGGATCTCGTAGACGCAGGGCAACATCTCGGGGATCGCGATGCGGGTGGTCAGGTCGTCGAAGAGCCGGGACCAATCCTCGGCGCAGATCGACAGCTGCAACCCACCGGTGCTGCTCGCCAGGCCCCAGTAGATGTCGCCGTTGTCGGCCGCTTCGCCGTGCGGGCCCGCGCAGCCGTCGAGGGTGAACCCACCGAGCATCGTGTGCGTGGAGCCGGGCGGCGACGCGATCGCGTGCAGCCGGTAGCTCTTTCCGATGTTGGTCAACATCATCGTGTTGAACGCATCGGCGCTCATGCCGCTCTCGTCGTCGGTGACGACCACGAAGTGGAGGTTGGCGTTGGTGCGCAGGAAGTCGGCGTAACGCGGGTAGGTCGAGAGCAGCTTCTCGAAGGAGTTGCTCGACTGGACGTCTTCCTCGACGCGGAGGAACTGGGTCGGGTCGGTGCCGAGGGGAGGCGGGACGTTCACGAAGCCGGGCGCGGTGATCACCACCACGTGGACGTCGAGGCCAGCGCCACTGATCGCCGCCGCGAAGTCGTTGATGTTCGCCTGGACGAGGTCGGCCTCCTCGCTCATCGAGCCCGAGTTGTCGATGACCCAGACGATGTCGACGGGGGCGGTCGCCTCGGACGCCTCCACGCTGGTGGCAGCGCACTCGCTGAGGCCATAGTCCGGGCGCGGCCCACTATCGACCGTGGGCAGCGGGCCACCGTCGACCCCCGGCGTCGGTCCGGTGTCCCGACCGGGGCCTCGGTCACCGCCTCCGCTCGGATCGCACGCAAGGAGTGCGAGCAGGGTCGAGAGCGCGAAGCAACGAAGCGCGGGTCCAGTCATCGGAATCCTCAGGTGGTGTCGGCTGAACGGCGTTCGATCAGCGGCTCATCCTATCCAGCCGCACCCTTACAGCCGGTGCGCGTCGATTGGACGACGTGCGACAGGTCACGAGGACCCGTGCTCAGCCGCCGTTGAGCCGAGCGCGCGCTTGACGGTTGTTGGGCTCCAGCTCCAACGCCTTCCGATAAGCGCGTGTGGCCATGGCTCCTTGGTCGTTCACGCGGTAGGCGTCGCCGAGGAGCACCTGGTAGCGCGCACGGCGGGAACGAACCCGAGTGGCGAGCAGAGCGTAGCGGACCGCGGCTTCGCCCTCGCCTGCCTGAATGTGCACGCGGGCCTTGGCGGCCAACGCTTGGGGGTTCCGGCCATACATGCGAAGCGCGCGGTTCGCGTAGCGCCGTGCCACGCCGAGCTGACCCTCTTCGAGCGCGCGCGCCGAGAGACGCGCCAGGTGGTCGGAGCGATCGTCGCGCTCCGAGGCGCTCATCGCGTCGGGGTCGCCGTCTTCGGCTTCTTCCTCGGCCGTGAGGGCCTCGTCCCCGGAGTCGTCGGTGCCGGACTCGGACTCGGGCTCCGTTTCCGTCTCGGTCTCCGTCTCGGTCTCGGTTTCCGTTCCCGTTTCGGTCTCCGTTTCCGTTCCCGTT
>CAYXAP010000001.1:4339-64884 GCA_964462035.1 uncultured Sandaracinus sp. | reverse complement strand
TCGGTCTCGGTCTCGGTTCCCGTCTCGGTCTCGGTTCCCGTCTCGGTCTCGACCTCGGGATCGTTCTCGACCTGAGCGACCACGGCGGGCGCACCGCCAGCCCACTCGGGAAGCATCTCCGGCATGAAGCGCCACAGAGCGACCCAAGTGACGCCGAGGATCGACACCAACGCCACGACCGCGACGAGCATCTTGCCGCCGGCGCCGCGCTTCGGGCGAAGGCTCGCGATCGCCTCCTGATCCAGATCTTCGGTGAGCGTCTGCTCGTAGTTCTGCAGCGGCTCGACCACGACACCGGGCGGTGGATCGAAGGCCGGAGCGGTCGCGGCAGGCTCGAAGGCCGGCGGTGCCTCGGCCTCGCTGACCGGGTCCCCGATCTCGAGGTCCAGCCCTTCGTCGTCGAGCGGGATCTCACCGGATGGGGGCGGCATCGTCGGAGCGTTGTGCACCTCGGCCGCGATCTGCTGGCCGAGCTCCTCCGCCCTCACCCCACCGGCGGCCGCCAGCTCGGCGGCGATCGCCTTCGAGTCACCGATGACGGTCGCCTCTTCATCGTCGTCCGAATCGTCGGCCGGCGGTGCCGCGGGCGCAGCCGCAGCCACGGGCGGTGCGACCGGAGGGGGAGCCCCCATGCCCATGCCCACCATGGTTCGCTTCTTGGACCGGCCCTTCGGCGCGGCGACCGGTTCCGCCGGCGGGGGCACCGGCGTCGGTGCCTCGGAGGCGGAGACCGGATCCGGTGCGGCCTCCTTCGGGGCCGGAGGCGGTGGCTTTCGCTTCCGCCCGAGACCCGCTGCGGGCGGCGGGGGCGCGGGCGGCTTCTTCGGCGCTTTCGGAGCAGCCGGCGGGGTCGCTTCGGGAGCGGCCGGAGGCTTGGGGCGCCCGGGCCGGGCGGGGGCCTTCGGCTTCCACGCCGGAGCCGCGGGCTTCTTGGCCTTGGCCGGCTCCGGCTCGGGGTCGGCGAAGGGGTGTCGATGCTCGCCCGACTCCCGACTCGCCGGCGCTCCCCAGCTGAGCTCGGAGTCGGTCGCCGGTCCCTTGTGACCCGGACCCGAGAGCGAGGTCGTCCGCTGGCCGGGCGGGAAGAGCGGACCGCTCTGGTCGTGCTCCGGCTCCTCCTCGACGGGACGTCCCTCGTCGTCCTCGACCAGGGCCGGAGGCGGCGCGCTCGGGACGACGGAGATCCCCCTCGGCGCCGACGCGGCCAGCGCTTCGTCGACCGGCATCATCACGTTGGCCTTCGACGGATGCAGCCGCTTCTCGACGTGCACTCGGCCGGTCGCGAGCATGAGGAGCTGGTTGAGCGCCTCGGTGCCCTCGACGCCGCCCTCCTTGGTCTTGCCGGAGGCAGAGACGATCAGGCCATCGGCCAGGTCGACGGTGAGGATGGTGTGCGAGCTCCGGACCACCAGGTGGCGAGTCCCGGGCACCATCACGAGCGCACGCAGGAGGCGACTCGGACCGGTGAGCTCGAGGCGCGTGTCGAAGCTGTCCTCGTTCGCCGCGCGACCTTCGAGCTGGGCGTCCGGCGCGATGACCGGCTTGATGCGGCTCGCCAGCGCTTCGAGGTCCGGCGAGGGCTGAGACTTCGGCCAGATCTCGTCCCAGCTCAGCACGAGGATGCTCGCCCACCGCAACCGCGGGTCGCGCCGCATCGTGCGCACGACCTCGAAGCCGCTGCCCTCGATCACGCTCGAGTCGAGGAGCACCACGGCCGGGTCGAGTCGATGGGCGCGCTCGAGCCCATCGACGCTCACGTTGGTCACGGCGACCGACGCGCCGTGATCGCGGAGCGCGGCGGCGAGCCCGTCGGCGCGCCCCGGATCGTCGTCCATCACGAGCACACGCAGCCCGGTGAAGACCTTCAGGTCGCCATCGGGATCGACCTCGTCGTCGAGGAAGCGAAGTCGACCCCCCGATGCCTCGAAGAGCTCGTAGCGGAGCGGCTCGGCCTCGGCGATCAGTCCCTTCAGGTGGCGGACGAACTCGTCGAGCGCGCTCGCGACACGCTCCCCTGGACCGAGCACCAAACGGATGGGTGCCTTCTCGTCGGGGTTCGCCCGCTCGACCGAGAGGATCCCGGTGCGCAACTGCTGACTGACGAGATCGACGAGCTCGTCGAGGGTCGACTCACCGAGCGCACCCTTCGCTTCCCCGGGACGGTTCGGCAGCTCGATGCAGAGATCGGCGACGCGGTTGGCGATCTCGTCGACGCTCGCCGTGCGCGGGATGACCGCCACCGCGCCGCTGCGGAACGCGCGGAGCCGTTCGTCGAGCGTTGCGTCCGCCTGGAGCAGAGCAACTGGGACCACGGAGGTCGCAGGGTTCGCGGCGAGCTGCGCGAGCACCTTGCGGCCGCCATCCTTCACGGCGTCGCCCATCAGCACCATCAGGTCCGGCGCGGCGACCGTAGCGGCGGTCACCAAGTCGGCGCTCGTCGCCGTCTCGACGGTCATTTTCCGCCGCTGGAGCGACTGACGGATCGCGTCGGCGAGCGGCTCACCGTCGCCGGCGAGCAGAAGGGTGGGTCGGGGTTCCTGGGCCAAGGTCGAGCTGTTTGCCAATGGTCGCCGAAAACCCCCCACCCTGGCCAGTTTCGTCCCATCCGGGGTCGCGGATGGACTGGTGACAATCAGTGAGGACCGTTCACCCCAGTGCATGGAGATCGAGTGTCTCGACGAACCCGAATCGATGGGGACTCTGAACCCCGCTCAGGGAACGGTTGACCCCACCCGTTCAGGGTGGAAAAGTGTGGCTTCGTGGTGGTCGCTCGACGTCGAGTGGCGGGACGAAGGGACAACGGTGGATCGCAAGCTTCTCTTGGTGGCGCTTCTCGGCGTCAGTCTGGCCAGCGTGGCCGATGCACAGACGAAGCCACGCTTCGTCATCGCGTTCGACACGAGTGGCTCGATGGCGGTCGACCTCGACGGCATCGCGACCTTCGGCGACGGCGTGCTCACGAACTGCAGCGACACCGGCGGCGGTGTGCTCTGCGGCAACAACTGCACCGCCGGCATCGACACCGACTGCGACGGAGAGACGGACGACAGCCGTATCTTCATCGCGAAGGACGCGCTCACCGAGATCCTCCTCGCCTATGGCGACGTGGAATGGGCGCTCGCTCGATTCCCGCAGAGCAGCAGCGTGAACGAGTCGTGCCTCGCCGCGCAGGACTTCGAGTGCAACTCGGGCGGCCCCTTCGTCACGAGCTACGGCAATCCGCAGTGCAACACCGGGTCCCTCTGTTTCTGGGATTGGGCCGGCCTCTTCCCGGCGGCATGCGAACCCGGCACCGGCGGGCGACCCGACATCCGAAACCGACGCGGGCCCGATCCCTCCGTCTGCACCAACTACGGCGGTGCGTGCACGGTGAGTGGTCGCGGCGGCGACTTCCTGGTGGACTTTCCGAACACCGGCGCCTTCGCGGGACAGGAGAACATCTACTCGCTGCTGCGTTGGATGGACAACCAGGAGACCGGCTTCAACGGGTCGGAGACCACGGGCAACTTCTGCAACCACCTCGGCAGCGGTGACTGCGAGCTGCGACCCGGCGGACCGACGCCGCTCGCGGGTCTCCTCAACAGCATCCGCACCCGGCTCACCGGCACCACGATTCCCGGAGACCCGCGCTCGAGCTGCCGGCCCTACTCCGTCATCCTCCTGACGGATGGAGCCGAGTCCTGCGGCGGCGACCCGGAGTCCGCGGCCAGTGCGCTCCGCGCCGCAGGCATCGACGTCTACGTCATCGGCTTCGCGACCGGGAGCGCCACCCTCGACGACATCGCCATGGCTGGCGGCACCGGCTCCGCCTTCTTCGCCACCGACCGCAACGAGCTCAGCGCCGCGCTCGGGTCGATCGTCCAGGGTTCGCTCCTCTTCGAGACGTGCAACGGCCTCGACGATGACTGCGACATCTTGGTCGACGAGGGCACGCTCAACGCCTGCGGAACCTGCGGCACCCCGCCGACGGAGAGCTGCAACGGCATGGACGACGACTGCGACGGCAGCACCGACGAAGGCGCGACCAACGCCTGTGGCGGCTGTGGCGCGGTCCCCTCCGAGGTCTGCAACGGCCTCGACGACGACTGCGACGGCCCGATCGACGAGGGCGTGTGCGGTGGCTGCTCGCCGACCAACGAGGTCTGCGACAACATGGACAACGACTGCGACGGCAGCACCGACGAGGACATCGACCGCCCGTGCGGCACCGACGTCGGAGTCTGCACGAGCGGCACTCAGACCTGCTCTGCGGGTGTCTTCGGCGCCTGCACCGGCACCGGGCCTTCGGCGGAGACCTGCGACGGCCTCGACAACGACTGCGACGGCGTCATCGACGGCAACACCCGCCCCTGCGGTGACGACACCGGGGCCTGCACCAGCGGTACCGAGACCTGCACCATGGGGTCGTGGGGCTCCTGCGTGGGCGGCACCGGTCCGCGGAGCGAGATCTGCGACCTCGCCGACAACGACTGCGATGGCAGCGTCGACGAGATGAACCCGGGCGGTGGCGCGGAGTGCGGCATCGGCACCGGCGCGTGCACCCCCGGCATGACGCAGTGCATGGGCGGCGGGCTGACCTGCGTCGGCGGCACCAGCGGCTCGATGGAGCTCTGCAATGGCATCGACGACGACTGCGATGGCCTGACCGACGAGGGCAACCCCGGCGGTGGCGCGGTCTGCGGCAGCAGCGACACCGGTCTGTGCGAGCGCGGCATGGAGGTCTGCGTCGGCGGGATGCTGGTCTGCCGCGGCGCGACCGAGCCCGTTCCCGAGCTCTGCGACACGCTCGACAACGACTGCGACGGCAGCATCGACGAGATGAACCCGGAAGCCGGCCTCCCCTGTGGCGACGACACCGGCGAGTGCACCGCCGGCACCACGATCTGCGACATGGGCATGCTCGTCTGCGACGGCGGCACCGGCCCGACCATGGAGATCTGCGACGGCCTCGACAACGACTGCGACGGCGTCGAGGACGAGGGCCTCGGCGTGGGCGCCCCCTGCGGCGACGACACCGGCGAGTGCTCGCCGGGAGTGAACATCTGCCGCGACGGGATGGTCGTCTGCGAAGGCGCGACCATGTCGGGCACCGAGGTCTGCAACCTCCTCGACGACGACTGCGACGGAACGATCGACGAGGGCCTGCCCCTCGGCGACGCCTGCGGCACGGACGAGGGCCTCTGCATGCCGGGCATGATCCAGTGCATCGACGGAGACCCGGTCTGCGTCGGCGGTGTCGACCCCGGCCGTGAGGCGTGCGACTGCGACGACAACGACTGCGACGGCACCATCGACGAGGAGCCGGAGACGGGCAGCCTCTGCCCGCCCGGCTCCGAGTGTGTCGAGTGCGGCTGCTCGGTGGCCTGTCAGCGGGGTGAGTTCGGCTTCTCCTGCCCGGGTGGCAGGACGCCCTTCACCCGCGACGACGGCATGGGCGGCGAAGAGTGCTTCTGCGTGACGCCGCGCTGCGAGGCCGACTCCTGTGCGATGGAGACCCAGATGCGGGACGACGCCACGCTCTGCGCCCCGGGTGACGACGACCCCGACTGCATCTGCAAGAACAACGAGTGCACCTTCCCGTGCGACGGCGTGGTCTGCAGCGGCGGCACGGTCTGCCAGCCCGACACCGGCCGCTGCGTCGAGGACAGCTGCGCGAGCCTCGGGTGCCCGGCGGACGAGAACTGCAACGTCGACACCGGCGAGTGCGAGGCCGACCCCTGCGCCACCACCACCTGCGGCGCGGACGAGGCCTGCCGAAACGGAGTGTGCGAGACGAGCTGCGGTGGCATCACCTGCGGCGCCGGCCAGGTGTGTCGTGGTGGTCTCTGCGAGACCGACAACTGCGACGGAGTCACCTGCTCCGCCATCGAGACCTGCGATCCGGCGACCGGCGACTGCATCCCCGACGAGTGCGAAGGCCGCACGTGTCCGGGCATGCTGATCTGCGACCCGCTCACCGGTGACTGCGAGGCCGACCCCTGCGACACGCTGAGCTGTCCGGGCGAGGAGGTCTGCCGCGACGGCGAGTGCGTCGATGAATCGGTCATCCCGCCCGACATGGGCGCGCCGGACATGGGCGGGGCGGGCGATCCCGACATGGGCCCGGGCGGCGAAGGCGACGAGCGGACCCGACTGCTCGCCACCGGCGGCGGCGGCTGCACCTGCACCACCGCGGGCGCGGCGACGAACGAGCGGGAGCCCTGGGCGCCCATCGGCCTCGCCCTCGCGGGTCTCTTGGTCCTGGCCTGGCGGCGACGCCGGTCCTCCACTCGAGCCCTGCTTCGGCGGGGTGCCCTGGTCACCGGCGCTGCGGCGATGGTGCTGGGAAACGGGGGCTGCGACGTCGACCCTTTTTGCGTCGACTGCAACGAGCCCGTGCTCGACGCCGGTCCGCCCGATCAGGGCGTGGCCGACGCCGGCCGTGACTTCGGGACCCGGGACTTCGGCACCGACCTGGGCATCGATCTGGGACCCGATGGCTGTCTCGACGTCGACCTCTGCAATGGCGAAGACGACGACTGCGACGGCAACGTCGACGAGGGCATCGACACCGACACCGACATCAACAACTGCGGCGGCTGCGGAAACCTCTGCGCGCCGCTCCACGCCTTCGGTGTCTGCACGGGCGGCGAGTGCAACATCGACACCTGCGACGTCGGTTGGCACGACCTGGACCCGGACGCGCCCGGCTGCGAGTACCGTTGCCTCGCGACCGCGGACGACGACATGATCTGCGACCTCCGCGACAACGACTGCGATGGCGACGTCGACGAGGACGTCGACTTCGACAACGACCCGGTCAACTGCGGCGAGTGCGCGCGGACCTGTCGCTTCGCCCACGTCACCAGCCCGCAGTGCACCTCGGGCACCTGTACCTTCGACCCCACCACCGACTGTGAAGACGGCTTCTACGACGTCGACGGCGCGCCGGGGAACGGCTGCGAGTACGCCTGCGTGCCCGCGTCCCCGGCGACCGAGGTCTGCAACAACCGCGACGACGACTGCGACGGCACCATCGACGAGGGCAACCCCGGCGGTGGCGGCACCTGCGGCAGCAGCACCGGCGCTTGTTCGACCGGCACCCTGACCTGCACCGGCGGCAGCCTCTTGTGCGCGGGCGAGGTCAGCCCGGCGACCGAGACCTGCAACGACATGGACGACGACTGCGACGGCGACGTCGACGAGGGCAACCCCGAAGGTGGCGCGCTCTGCGGCGACAGCACCGGCGCCTGCGAGGTCGGCCGCCAGACCTGCGTCGGGGGCTCGCTGACCTGTGTCGGCGCGACCGGGCCGAGCGCCGAGGTCTGCGACGGCATCGACAACGATTGCGATGGCATGGTCGACGACGGCAACCCCGGCGGCGGCAGCAGCTGCGGCATCGGCACCGGCGAGTGTGCCCCCGGCACGCTCCAGTGCACCGGTGGCGCGATCAGCTGCGTCGGGATCACCGGCCCGCAGGTCGAGACCTGCAACTCCCTCGATGACGACTGCGACGGCGATGTCGACGAGAACTTCGCGCTCGACACCAGCACCTCGAACTGCGGCAGCTGCGGCAACACCTGCACCGTCGCGAACGGCACCCCCATCTGCAACATGGGGACCTGCGAGATCGGCGGCTGCGACGTCGGCTTCATCGATTTCGACACGAGCTACGCCACGGGCTGCGAGTTCATGTGCAGCTTCGCCGGCGCGGACATCTGCAACGGGGTCGACGACGACTGCGACATGATGGTCGACGAGGGCGTCAGCCCGCCTGCCAACTTCTGCAACCCGAACGGCCTCTGCGCCGGGACCAGCGCTTCCTGCGACGGCGCCTCCGGCTGGGTCTGCAACTACCCGGCCGGCGCGAACGTCCCGGAGGAGTGCGACGGCGACGACAACGACTGTGACGGCTTCGTCGACGAGGACTTCCCCGAGCTCGGCAACAGCTGCCAGCGTGGTGCCACCGGCATCTGTCGGACCTCTGGCACGACCGTGTGCACGGCGGATGGCACGAGCACGCGCTGCACCGCCCCCACGCCTCCCACCCCCCTGGCAGACGAGCTCTGCAACAACCTCGACGACGACTGCGATGGCATGGTCGACGAGCAGATCCCGCTCGCCAACATCCCGACCGCGACCCTTCCGAGCGGCGCCCGCATCATGCGCTATGAGGCCTCTCGGCCCGACGCGACGGCCACCGATGAGGGCGACACCGATGCAACGGATTTCCCCGCGTGTGCCAACCCGAACGTGCTCCCATGGACCAACATCACCTGGGCCGAGGCCCGCGACGCCTGCTGCCGGCTGAACCCGAGCGGCACCTGCAGCGGCGGCGGCGCCGGCTGGCGCCTGTGCGACGACGCCGAGTGGGAGCGCGCCTGCCAGGGCTCGACCGGCTCCTGCAACTGGGCGTACTCGACGAGCTGCAACAGCAGCAACCCGACCCGCTGCAACGGTGAGGAGCACGACAGCTCCGGCGCTGCAGGCGACCAGGACGCGGTCTACCCAACGGGCTCGAGCACCTTCCCGATGTGCTACGCGAACTGGGGCTCCACGGACGTCTACGACATGAGCGGCAACGTGAAGGAGTGGACCAACACCGAGCGCGGCTCGTCGACCATCCACTCGATCCGTGGCGGCTCCTACAACAACGTCGAGGACGGGCGCACCTGCACCTTCGACTTCACGGTCGGCGACGACTCCTTCGCGTTCGTGAACACCGGCTTCCGCTGCTGCTTCTACTGAGTCGGTCGACTCGGGCGGTAGAGGAAGCCGAGCGTCTCGGCGAGACGCTCGGTGGCCGGGGTCGCGCCCAGCATCGTGACCTTCGCCGGGGCAATCGCGTTCCGGCGAAGCCACGCGACCGGCAGCCCTGGTAGCGGCGGCCGGCACCAGCAGCGAGCAGGGCCCGGAGCGTGGGTGCAAGCGGCGACTTCGATCGCGGGGTCGATGGAAGCGACCTCCGCTTGCAGCTCGGCAGCGCCCCGACCGCCGTCCTCAGGGAGCCAGGCCATCACCATCGTCGGAGTGTCCTCGCGGATGAACGAGAGGATCCGGCCAGGATCGATGGTCTCGCCGCGGCGCCAGCGAGCGGGAACGACGAGCGCACCGAGATCGATCAGCAGACCGGCCCGGTCGTGGCCTTCGATTGGTCGGCGCTCGAAGGGGCGCACCTCGATCGCGGCGAAGCCTTCTTCCGGACTCGGCGCTTCGAAGCGGTCGCGGTATCGAAACTGCGCATGCGGCGGGAAGAGGTTCGGGTCCTCCTTGCCCGCCGCGACGAGCGCGTCGCCGGCGAGGAGCTCGCCGGTACGCGCGAGCATGCGATCGACGGCGTTGATCTGAGCCTCCTCGATCGAGGTGTCGAAGTGGATGCAACGCACCTGCGCGCCATGCTCCCACGCGCCTTCGAGCACACGGCTGCGCCCCGCGCGCGTCGGGTAGGTGGCGTCCATCAGGATGCGCTCGGTGCCCTCTTCGAGCGCCTCGCTCATCGCGCCAGCCAGCCCCTTCAGCGTCCCTCCCCGTTCGTCTCGGCTCAGCCGGAGGTAGTCGTCGCGCACCAGCGCCGCCGCCGCGGTGGTCTTGCCAGCGGCGGGGACACCCACGAAGACGACGACCTCACGGCGGCTCTTCGTCACCGCGCGCGCCGAGCGCTTCGTTCGGAGCAACCGCCCGAGCGGGAAGCGATCGTCGAGGAGTGCGCATTCGTCGTCACGGAGGACCAGCTCCGCCGCCTTGGCGGCGAGCTCGGCGGTCTCGACGCGACTCGCTCCGGGAATCGGGAGCAAGAGCGGGTGCAGGCTTCGGAGCCACGCCAGCACGATCGTCTGCGGCGTCGTCTCGTGGCTCTCGGCGAGCCAGCGCAGGTCGGCGTCGTCGGTCAGCCGGCGGGGCTTCTTCGGCCCACCCAGGGGTGAGTGGGCGAGCACGGGGATGCCGAGCTCGACGCAGCGCTCGACCACGCCCCCGCGGACCGCCTCTTCATCGAAGGGACCGACCGCCAGCTCCACCAAGGCGACCTCGGTGAGCGCGCGTGCCGCCGCGAGCTGGCCGAGGCTCACGTTCGAGAGACCCACCGCTTCGCAGAGGCCCGCCTCCCGCGCGGCGACCAGCGCGCGCACGCTCGTCTCGATCGGCGTGCTCGGATCCGGCAGGTGCAGTATGAGCACGTCGGGCGCACGGCCGAGTGCTTCGGCGCTGGCGGCGGCGTCGGCCAAGATCGTCTTGCGCTTGCCGCTCGGCATCCACCGACCGCGGGCGCGCTTCATGCCGGCCTTGGTGACGATCGTGACCGACGCGCTGCGATCGCCGAGCGCCTCGGCGAGCTGTCGCTCGTTGTGATGCGGCTTCTTCTCGGGTCCATAGCTTGCCGCGGTGTCGAAGAGCGTCACCCCCGCGTCGAACCCAGCGCGGAGCACGGCGACTCCTTCGTCGCCTTCGGGCACGCGCATGCACCCGAGTCCGATCTCCCGCTCGCCCTTCACGGGCGGCAGCATACGTGGAGCGCCCGACCGGTGCTCGACGGCCAGCGATCCGCTTGCCACAGTGGCGCCGATGCCTTGGCGCCCCATCCTGGCGATCGCGCTCGTCTGTGCGGGGCCGAGCACGGCGCGCGCCCAGGAGGCGCACCCGCCGACGCCGGAGGCCGACACGCCGGCGCCAACGCTGGAACCGGAGGCATCGGACCCGACCGAGACGCTCGGAGACGTGCCCGAGCCGGAGCAACCCATCGACGCCCTCGGAGCGGTGCCCGAGCCGCCGCCGCCGGAGACTCCTCGATGGGAGCAGCCCGAGAGCTCGCTGCCGGAGGGCCGCCGTGTGAGGCTCTACGGAGAAGGGCTCTCGATCTACGTCGTGCGACCGAGTGCCCGCTACGCCCGGACGCTCGGCCCGGAGGAGGCGGCGCTCGTCTGCCCGCTCACGCCGTGCGAAGTGTGGCTTCCGAACGGAGCCATCAAGCTCGCCGTGCGCCGCCAGGACTCGGAGGTCGTTCGCTCTGGGCCTTGGCTTCCGGCGGGTCCGGGCTCGGCGCTGATCTCTGCTCGACGGCCCCGCGGCAAGCGGATTGCCGGAGGCGCGGTGTTGGCGGCGATGCTCTCCGTCGGCGCCACACTCTTCGGCTACGGCGTGGCCCTCGACTTCGGGCCCTTGATGGGTATGGGCACCCTGGTCGGCTCGCTGGGCTTGATCATCGGCGGGTCGTTCATCCTGGGGGCCGGTCGACCGAAGCTGGTCTGGACGCCGCCGCTCTCCAATCGCTGACTCCAGCCGCCGAGCACGGCCGATCGCGTTCGCGGTTGACGGATCTGGCCGGGGATCGGAACGTGCCCGCATGAGCACCCTGACGCTCCGCCTCGAGGCCTACGGAAAGGCCGCGAAACAGGCGATCGCGAACGCCCAGACCCTGGCCGACGACCGAAAGCACGCGGAGGTGGAGCCGCTGCACCTGCTCTACGAGCTGGTCGAGTCCCACGACGGCGCTGCGGAGGCGTTCAAGCGCGCCGGGGTCGACCCGACCGACGTCCTGGTAGAGGCGGAGCTCCTGCTCCGGAAGCAGCGCGCCACCAAGGAGGGGAAGTCGTTCCTCTCACCGCGCATGCTCGACCTGCTCGGCCGAGCGGAGGGTGAAGCGGCCCGCGCGGGCGGTGTGCCGGTCGGTGTTCGCCACCTGCTCCAGGCCTGTGCGCAGGAGACCAGCGGCGGTGTCAAAGACGTGCTCCGCCAGTGCGGCCTGAGCGCCCCGGTGCTCCGCGCGACCATCGAGGGCGCGACCGTTGGCGAGGAGGCCTCGCCTTCGCGGAAGAAGAAGGGCAAGGAAGAGATCGGCGACCCCATCGAGGAGTTCGGGCGCGATCTGACCCGCCTCGCGGCGCAGGGGAAGTTCGACCCGACCGTCGGCCGAGACGCCGAGCTGCGCCGCATGCTCCAGGTGCTCGCGCGCCGGCGGGAGAACAACCCGCTGCTGGTCGGTGAGCCGGGCATCGGCAAGACGGCGATCGTCCAGGCGCTCGCGCAGCGGATCGCGATCGGCGACGTGCCGAAGATGCTCCTCGGCAAGCGGATCGTCGGCCTCGAGATGGGCTCGCTGGTGGCGGGGGCCTCGCTCCGTGGCCAGCTCGAAGAGCGGATGCGCGCGATCCTCGACGCCGTCCGCGACTCGGCCGGTGAGATCATCCTCTTCCTGCCGGACCTCGGCGCGCTCGTCGACCAGGCCGCCGGCGCCGGTCAGCTGATCGCCGCAGCGCTCCAGCGGGGCGAGGTGCGCGCGATCGGCATCGCCACGCCAGACGCGGTTCGAAAGGCTCAGGACGAGAACGCCATCCTCGCCCGCCGATTCGTCGGCATCCCGGTGGAACCGCCGACGCTCGACGAAGCGGTCGCCGTGTTGCGCGGGGTGGTCGGACGTTTCGAGATCGATCACGGTGTCCGCATCAGCGACCCCTCGCTCGTAGCCGCCGCGACCTTCGCGCGCCGCTACATCCCCGGGGTGCAGCTGCCGAAGAGCGCCGTCGATCTGATCGACGAGGCCGCGGCGCGCGTGCGCGTCGAGATGGAGAGCGAGCCGGCCGAGCTCGATCGACTCCGTCGGCGGCTGGAGGCGCTCGAGATCCAGTCCAAGAGCCTGCTCGACGACCACGACGACGACTCCGTCGCCACCCGCGAGAAGCTGGAAGCGGAAGCGGAAGAGCTGCGACCGCGCATCGACGAGATGCGAAAGCGCTGGGAGCGCGAGCTCGAAGGCGTCGGCGACGTTCGCTCGCTGAAGGAGGAGCTGGCCGCGGCTCAGCGCGAGCTCGAGCAGGTCCGCGCCAGCGGCGACCACGCGCGG
The DNA here is from genome assembly GCA_964462035.1 of uncultured Sandaracinus sp. Classification (GTDB taxonomy): domain Bacteria; phylum Myxococcota_A; class Polyangia; order Polyangiales; family Houyiibacteriaceae; genus UBA1660. The sequence goes on along the minus strand of CAYXAP010000001.1, from coordinate 52,070 downwards.
GCGGGCGAGCTACGCTTCGGGACCATCCCGCTGCTGGAGAAGCAGCTGGCGGAAGCGACCGAGGGGATGGAAGACGAACCCGCGCCCGCCGAGATGATGGTGCACGACGTCGTGAGCCCCCAGGACGTGGCCGACGTGGTCGCCGCGTGGACCGGCGTACCGGTCTCCAAGATGATGGAGGAGGAGACGGCGAAGCTCCTTCGGATGGAGGACGAGCTGAAGAAGCGCGTCGTCGGCCAGGACCACGCAGTGCAGGCGATCGCCAAGGCCGTTCGGCGTGGTCGCGTCGGTCTGCGCGATCCGCGCAAGCCCATCGGGAGCTTCCTCTTCCTGGGTCCGACCGGTGTCGGCAAGACCGAGCTCGCGAAGGCGCTCGCCGAGTTCCTCTTCGACGACGAGGCCTCGCTGACCCGCCTCGACATGAGCGAGTTCATGGAGAAGCACATGGTCGCGCGGCTGCTCGGCGCGCCCCCCGGTTACAAGGACTCGGACGCCGGCGGCTTCCTCACCGAGGCGGTCCGGCAGCGGCCCTACTCGGTGGTGCTCTTCGACGAGATGGAGAAGGCGCACCCGGACGTCTTCAACATCTGCCTGCAGGTGCTCGACGACGGTCGGCTGACCGACTCGCGCGGTCGGCCGGCCCACTTCCAAGACACGGTCATCATCATGACCTCCAACGTCGGCAGTCACCTGATCCTCGACCACGAGGGTACGGACGAAGAGCTCCGCGAGAAGGTCGAAGAGGAGATCCACTCCCACTACCGCCCGGAGTTCCTGAACCGGATCGACGACATCGTGATCTTCGACCCGCTCGGCAAGGACGACTTGCTCGGCATCGTCGAGATCCAGCTCCGGGGCCTGGCGAAGCTCCTCGCGCACCGGCGCGTGGGCCTCGACGTGACCAAGTCCGCCAAGGACCGCATCGTCGACCTCGGCTACGAGCCGGCCTTCGGCGCGCGACCGCTCAAGCGAGTGATCCTCAAGGAGCTGCAGGACCCGATGGCCCAGGCGATGCTCGAGGGCGGCTACGACGGCGGCGACACCGTTCGAGTCGACGCCAACGACGAAGGATTCACCTTCAGCAAGGAGAGCTGAGCCGTGGATTTCCTGGAGACACCAGCCGACCGCTTCGAGGGCCTGCGCGACTACCCCTGGGAGCCGCGCTACGTCCCGGTCGACCCCGCGGGGATGCGCATGCACTACGTGGAAGCCGGACCCGCCGACGGGCCGCTGGTGCTCCTGCTCCATGGCGAGCCTTCGTGGTCGTACCTCTATCGGCACATGATCCCGGTCTTCGCGGAGAGTGGTCACCGGGTGATCGCGCCGGACCTGATCGGCTTCGGTCGTTCCTCGAAGCCGACCTCGATCGACGACCACAGCTACGCGGCGCACGTCCGCTGGGTCCGAACGTTCCTCGAGGCCCTCGACCTTCGGGACATCACGCTCTTCGCCCAGGACTGGGGCTCGCTCATCGGGCTGCGGCTGGTCGCAGAGACCGACCGCTTCGCGCGCGTCGCCATCGGCAATGGCTTCTTGCCGAGAGCCGACAAGCCGGAGATCTCGCTGAAGAATCTCGGCAACATCGCCGCGTTCATGGGTTGGCGGACCTTCGCCCGCTTCACACCACGCTTCGTCTGCTCGAAGGTGTTGCAGATGGGGAGCGCGCGAACGCTGAAGGCCGACGAGCTCCACGCCTACGACGCGCCCTTCCCGGACCGCCGCTACCTCGCCGGTCCGCGCGCGATGCCGCAGCTCGTCCCGCTGACTCCGAAGGACCCGGCGCGCGCCGATCAGCTCGCGGCCTGGGAGAAGCTCGAGCGCTGGGACAAGCCCTTCCTGACGCTCTTCAGCACGGGCGACCCGATCATGCGCGGGCTCGACCGGGTGCTGCAGAAGTCGATCCCGGGCACCGAGGGTCAACCGCACCAGCGAGTGCGTGGCGGCCACTTCCTCCAGGAAGATTCAGGCCCCGAGCTCGCCGCTCACGTCATCCAGCTCATCCAGCGCGGCTGAGAGCTGCGCCGCGCTCGGCAGCGCGTCGAGCGGCCGCTCGTCGTCACCGACGATCAATCGGTGGGCGTCGGTCACGTCGCGGACCTCGACGCCGTCCTCGATCTGCTCGCGTTCGTGAACGAGCCCCAGCTCGGCTCCGCTCTCGAAGCGAAGGGAGAGCCAGCGCTGCACGTAGCGGCTCTTCATCACGCCGCCACGGACCCGCTCCGTCTCGTCCGGCGCGGTCATGTCCGGGGCGTTCAGGTCGGCATCGATGGTGACCGGCTCGGGGCCCGACCAGTTGCGGAAGAGCTCCTCCAGCAGCTTCACGCGCGGATCGTCGGCGAGCTCCGGGTCACCGAGCGTGGCGAGTCTTGCGAGCACCAGCGCACCCAGGCCGAGGGCGCCGGTCCACCAGACCTCGCCACGGAGCATGAAGTAGAGACCGGCCGCCGCGACCGGCACCAACAGGACGCAGCCGACGCGGCGGATGCGTTCGGCCCGCTGGCCGCGCCGCCGGAGCGCGGCGAAGCCTTCTGCGAGAGTCGATGCGCTCGCCGTCTTCTTCACCGTCGTGCCGACGAGGAAGCGCTCGCTCACTCGTCGGTCGCTCCGCCGGGATCGCAGCGGAGCAGCCGCAGATAGACCCCGTCCGCGCCGCGAAAGACCACACCGACCGTGCCGTCGTAGCTGGCAACCGATGCGAGCGAAGCGCCGGCAGCGCCCGTCTCCGGACCGGTGATCGCGAGGGGCTCGCCCATGGCGCCATCGGCGGTCGCGACGCGCACGTCGACGCGGCGCGGTGACTCGGGCGGTCGCTCGGTCGGGGCGTCCGCGGCAAAGACGACGTGCTCACCCACGGTGGTCGCCGAGACGTGCAGCAAGCCATAGCCCGCGCTCGGGACGATGGCCGTCGGCGGAGGCGTTCGATCGCCGTCGACGGTCACCAGGCCGACCGCGCTCTGCGCGGCCTGACCGACCGCGGTGTAGCCGACCAGCCACTTCCCGCCGAGCTGCACCGGCGCGATGGCGACCGGGTCGAAGAGGTGCGTGGTCGCGCGGAGCACCGTCGGGGCGCCGTCGGGCAGGTCTACCCGATAGAAGGTCGAGAGGCCCTCGCGGTGGTCGACGAAGAGCAGATCGTCACCGGCCATCGCCGGACAGGTCGCGCCCCCGGCATCGGGGGTCAGGTCGCGACCTTCGCCGAGCTGCGAGCCGGCGATCACCCGCGACATTCGCACTCGCGAGCGATCGGCGCCGGAACCATCGGCCCACATCACGAGATCGTCGCTGGCCGTGAAGGCGACGGCCGGCGAGTAGCGCTGGTCCGCGCCGGAGCCGACTTCGATGAAGGCACCGCGGCGGCTGCTCAGGTCGACGCGCGCGTAGCGCACCTGCGCTCGGCGGTCGGTGAACGCCAAGCCGACGTGGCCGCCATCGCGGGCAGCGAGCGCCGGTGGTGCGACGCGAGCCTGCTGCAGTGGGTGCTCGAGGTCCGCGCGAAGCACCGGCGTGGCCGGCCGGCCCGGCGTCTGAGTGAGGAGGAAGAGCTCCTCGCCGCCGTCTTCCTTCTTGGCGTAGCCCGCGATCGCGAACCCATCGCCGATGGTGACGATCGCCGCGACGCCGGGGCGCTGCCAGATCTTGACCGCCCCCTCGTCGGCGAACGCGCAGCCACGGCTGGGAGCCGCGACGTCTTCATCCAGGGCGCTCGTCGTCGTGGGCACGGCCGCGGCGAGCTCTTCCGGGTCGTCGAGACCGGCGAGCGGGTCCGCTTCGTTCGGGTCGGCCGTCTCGGGCTCGTCGGGCGTCTCCGGCGACTCGACGTCGACGTCCTCGACGGCGGGATCGTCGTCGTCGCCACAGGCGAGGCAGAGCGAGAGAATCAGGAGCGGGGCGACACGCACCGCGACACTCTACTGTCTCGCGGGCAACAGGTCAGCGCCTGCGGTGGGCGCTGACTGGAGTCCGCACCGTACGACGGTTGAACGCTCGGCGACCGGGCGCGAGCCGCGCCACGCCGAGAAGAGTCCGCAAATCGTGGGGCAAAGCCAGTGTGAGGCGGGGTGGGAGGGTCGGCACGCCACTTGCGAAGCCCATTCCCATGCGTTCCCGTTCATGGAGCCTGGCGGTGCTCTGCCTGCTCGCCGCTTGCCAAGCCGACGGCCCCTCGTCGGTGCTGAGCGGGAGCTCGGGGCTCGTCGGGACCTTCGAGGACGCCTCCTACCGGCACGGCGTGCCGGTTGGCATGCTAGCGGCGATCGCGCACGTCGAGACGCGCTTCCAGATGCGCGTTGGCGAAGAGGCCTCGATGATGGGCGGCCACGGGCTGTTGCATCTGGTCGAAGGCCGCACGCTCGACCGTGCCGTCGCTCTCACCGAGCACGATCGGGACACTCTGATGGTGGACGTGGTGGCCCACGTCGACGGCGCAGCGGCGGTGCTCGCGGAGCTCCGGCGGGAGAACGGCTCGTGGGCCGATGCTCTCGCTCTCTACGGGCCGGGCAGCTACGACGAGGACGCCGGCCTTCGCTACGTCGAGGCCATCGAGCGCGTCATCCGCGACGGGGTCGAGGGCGTCGACGACGATGGCCTGAGCATCGTGCTCCACGGGAGCGGTATCGGCGCGCTCGCGGAGAACGTCGGGGCAGCCAGCGCCGAGGCGCGGCCGGACTACTCGGGCGCTCGCTGGGTGGGACCCGCGTGCGAGTACACCAACGCGTCCCGCGGTCCATCGCAGATCGACTACATCGTCATCCACACCTGCCAGGGCGGCTACGCCGGCTGTTGGGGCTGGCTCCGCGCCTGCGGCGGCGCGACGGCGAGCGTGCACTACGTGGTCAGCTCCGGCGGCGACATCGTGCAGATCGTGGAAGAGCAGGACATCGCCTACCACGACGGGTGCTTCAACTCGAACACGGTCGGCATCGAGCACGAGGGCTTCATCTCCGATCCGGGCCGTTGGTACACGGAGGCCATGTACTGCGCGAGCGCGCGGCTGACCCGCTCGATCGCGCAGCGAAACGGCATCCCCATGGACCGGGCCCACATCATGGGCCACAACGAGGCGCCGGACTGCTCCGACCACACCGACCCCGGCAGCGGATGGGACTGGTCGAAGTACATGGAGTACGTGCGCTGCGGCTGCGGTGGCTGCTGCACGCCCGGGCGAACGGAGAGCTGCAACGGCTCCGATGACGACTGCGACGGGCGCGTCGACGAAGGGCTGCGGCGAGGCTGCGGCAGTGACGTCGGTGCCTGCCGGCGCGGAACGCAGACCTGCTCACGCGGCTCCTGGGGCAGCTGCGACGGTGAGGTCGGGCCGCGCTCGGAGACCTGCAACGCCGTCGACGACGACTGCGACGGGCGCGTCGACGACGGTCTGCGGCGGACGTGCGGGAGCGACGTCGGCGAGTGCCAGACCGGCCAGCAGACCTGCGCGGCGGGGGATTGGGGCGTCTGTGAGGGAGAGATCGCCCCGGTCCCCGAACGGTGCGACGAGCTCGACAACGACTGCGATGGCCGAGCGGACGACGAGGACGTCTGTGAGATCGAAGAGCTCGTGCTCCAACCCGCGCTCGGAAGCGCGGACCGATCGGACGTCGACGGGGACGGCAAGAGCGACGCCTGCGCCTGCGCCGACGGCGCGATCGAGTGCCACCTCGCCTCGGGCCACGGCTTCGAGCGCTCGGTGCCCGGACCGGAGCTCGACGCCGAGGCGTTCGCGCTGCCATCACGCTTCTCCACCTTCCGGATGGGTGACATCGACGGCGACGGGAAGAGCGACGCCTGTCTCCGCGAGACCGATGGAGTCCGCTGCTGGACGTCGAACGGCGAAGGCTTCGCGGCCACCGTCGAGGGCCCCGCGCTCGGCGACGCCGAGGGCTTCGGCGAGCCCGCCTACTTCACGAGCCTGCGACTCGGTGACGTGGACGGTGACGGTCGCGCAGACCTCTGCGCGCGCTGGCCCGACGGCCTCCGCTGCCACCGCTCGACCGGCCGCGGCTTCGAGGACACCCGCCTGCTGCCGGCACTGGCCGACGACGCTGGCTACGCTCACGTGTCGCACTACGGCACGTTGCGGGTCGGGGACATCGACGGCGACGGCCGCGCGGACGTCTGCGCCCGCAGCGCCGAAGGGATGGCGTGCTGGAAGTCCGGAGGCCGCGGCTTCGAGTCGCGCGTCGAGGGACCACGCTGGAGCGACGAGGCTGGGTTCGACGCGCTCGATGTGTGGAGCACCATCCGCCTCACGGACGTCGACGGCGATGGTCGCGCCGATCTCTGCGCGCGCACGCCGAGCGGCTTCGAATGTCACCCGTCGACCGGTCGCGGCTTCGGCGATCCCTACCTCGGACCGGAGCTCGCGGCCGCCGACGGGTGGAACGACAAATCCCACTACGCGACGCTTCGCCTCGGCGACGTGGATGGAGACGGCGACGCCGACCTGTGCGGCCGGGGCCGCGGCGGCGTGAGCTGCTGGCTCTTCGAGGGCCGCGGCTTCGAGCGCCGCATCGATGGGCCGGCCCTCTCCGATGCCGCAGGCTGGACCGAGCCGAGCTGGTTCCGGACCATCCGACTGGCCGACGTGAACGGCGACGCACGGGCCGACCTCTGCGCCCGCGACGCCGACGGCGTGCGCTGCTGGCGCTCCGACGGCCGTGGGTTCCCGATCGAGCTGACCGGCCCGCGCTGGTCGACCGGTTGGGACGCCCCCGAGCGCTTCGGCACCATCCGCCTCGGAGGGCTCGGCGCAATCGGCGCAACCGACGACGGTGACACCGATCCGAGCGACCCCGGTCAGGGCTGCGGCTGCAGCACGCCCGGCGCTCCACTCCCCGCACCCCTCGCCTTCTGGCTGGGGCTCGCGCTGCTCGGCTGGCGCCGACGCCGGGCCCACGCAGCCGCGCTTCGAGAGAACGACCAATGAACACGACCCATCGCATCCTCCTCTTCACTCTGACCTCGGCGGCGCTCGCATGCGGCAAGGGCGACGACTCGCCCATGGGCGACATGGACGCGTCCGTGCCGACCGACGGGCAGCCGATCGCGGCGGCCGAGCTCTGCACCGAGATCAGTCGCATCGTGTGCACGGTGAACGACACCTGCTGCGACGGGGTCGTCGCGGGCGAAGAGCTCACGTGCATCGAGCAGCAACTCGAAGGCTGCGAGCGGTCGCTGCTGCCCCTGCTGGAGGATCCGCGCACGGCCTACGTGCCCGAGCGTGGCGGCGCTTTCCTGGAGGCGCTTCAGGCGAAGGCCGAAGGATGCTTCGCCGAGCCGCCGCGACAGGAGGACTTCTTCGAGGTCTTCGAGGGGACGGGCGTCGCCGACGCCGACTGCACGCCGCGCTCGCTCGAGAACGCCGATCTCCGTGTCGCCGCGCTCTCCTGCCAGGACGGGCTCGATTGCCACCTCTACCGGCGGTCGGACGGCTCGACGCTCGGAGTCTGCGAGCCCCGCGAGGACGGAGCCTGCTCCCACCGTTTCGACTGTGAGTCCGGCGAGTGGTGCAGCCTACCGAGTGAATGGGAGCCGGGTCGCTGGGGCGAATGCCGCCCGCTCAAGGCCGACGGCTGGGACTGCACGAGCGACCTCGAGTGCGCGAGCGCCTACTGCGATGGCACCCGCACCTGTGCGGCGCCCCACACCGAGCGCTACTGCGCGGCGACCACCTACCCCGGTGTCGTGGAGGTGCACCGGCCCGTGGGCTACTGGCGCCTCGGTGACGTCGGGAGCGGCGTCGTCCATGACGAGAGTGGCAATGGGCTCGACGGAGAGAGCAGCGGCTCCCCCGGCAGCGCGACCGGTGCGCTCGTGGACCAGGACAATGGCGCGATGGCGCTCGATGGGATGGACGACGTGGTGGTCCTGCCGGAGGACGTCGGCGAGCTGCTGAGCGACGGCGAGCTCTCGATGGAGGTCTGGTTCCGACGGGATGCCGAGAGCGTCGCCGGACCGCTCCTCGAGTTCCGCGTGGACGACGAGTCGCGAGGCACCTTCCTCTGGAACCACAGCTCGCCGGATCGTGTGAACGCGAACTTCGTGGATCGCGATGGCGAGAACCACTCGGTGATGGCGCCGGAGGGAACCATCGCAGCCGACACCTGGTACCACGTGGTCGCCACCTACGATGGCGAGGCCGCGCGGCTCTTCGTCGACGGGGAGCGGGTCGGCGAGGTGCTGATGGGGAGCTGGCGCCCGAACACGGCGGGCTTCCTACGGATCGGCCTTCGCGAAGAAGACGAGCGCCGCATCACCGGAGCCATCGACGAGGTCGCGGTCTACGACCGCGCGCTGACCAGCGGCCAGATCCGCCAGCACCACTCCCGCGGTGCGGAGGGCCCGGCCGCGCAGGACTTCGTGCTCTTCCGCTGGCTGCGCTGACCCTCCATCGGCTTGCTCACCGCGCGTGATGGCGCCCACGCGCGGCGGCGGGTATGTGCAGGGTCGGCTGGCCTCCCAGGGTCGGCTCCCCGCTCCATGCGCGCCTCCGATCTCCTCGGCCCCGATGGGCCGCTCGTTCGTGCCCTCGATGGCTACGAGCATCGGCCCAGCCAGCTGGCGATGGCCGACGCGGTGGAGAACGTGATCCGCGAGGGCGGCGTGACGCTGGTCGAGGCCGGCACCGGCACCGGCAAGACGATGGCCTATCTCGTCCCCGCGCTCCTCAGCGGCCGGAAGGTGATCGTCTCCACGCGAACGAAGAACCTGCAGGACCAGCTGCGGACCCAGGACCTGCCGCTGTTGCGCCGGGTGCTCGAGCCGGAGGGCGTCGAGGTCGACGTCGCGTTCATGAAGGGCTTGAGCAACTACCTCTGCCTGCGGCGCTTCGAGGCGACCCGCCGAAGCGCGCTGGCGGAGGAGCCCTGGGCCCGTCGCCAGCTCGCGGTCGTCGAGCGCTGGCGCGAGACCACCACGAGCGGCGAGCGCTCGGACCTGCTCGACCTGGAGGAGGATGCCGGGATCTGGTCCCACGTGCAGAGCGGCTCGGACACGCGCATCGGCGCGCGTTGCCCGCACTTCGAGGACTGCTTCGTCACCAAGATGCGGCGCGCCGGCGACGAGGCGCAGCTCGTGGTGGTCAACCACCACCTCTTCTTCGCCGACCTGGCCATGCGCGGGCCGCACGGCGGCGCGGTGCTCCCGGACTACGACGTGGTGATCTTCGACGAGGCCCACGCCATCGAGGACGTGGCGACGCTCTTCTTCGGGAGCGAGGTCTCGACCGGCAAGATCGAGCGCCTCGCCCGTGACGCGACGGGCGCGCTCGGCGCCATCAAGGACGGCACCCCCTTGCCCGAGAGGCTTCGCGCGGCGGCCGATGCGTTCTTCCTGGCCCTTCCGGAGCCGCGGCCTGGCCCCGGATCGCAGGGGCGACGCGACCTCCCGAAGAGCGTATTCACGGCCCAGCTCGAGCAACGCTTCTTCGCCCTCGACGACGCCCTCGAGGCGCTCGAAGCCCACTGTCGGTTGGCGGGCCGCGAGAGCGAGTCGGTGCGGCAGATCGCGCGACGCGCGGGCGAGCTCCGCGACGACCTGGCCCGAGTCCCCGACGCCGCCGAAGGGCGGGCCGTCCCCTGGATCGCTCAGCGCGGTCGCGGCGTGGCCATCGGCGTGAGCCCGGTCGACATCTCGTCGCTGCTTCGGGAAGAGCTGATCTACAAGACGGACGCGGTGGTCTTCACCAGCGCCACCCTCACCACCGGCGGGAGCTTCGACTTCATCCGTCACCGGCTCGGCATCCAGGGTGAGGTCGACGAGGTCGACCTCCCGAGCCCCTTCCGCTTCCCCGATCAGGCGGCGCTCTACCTGCCCTCCGATCTCCCCGATCCGCGGGAGCCGGCCTTCGCGGACGTGGCGGCCGAAGCCATCCTCGCGCTGACCGGGATCACCGGCGGCGGTGCCTTCGTGCTCTGCACCAGCTTCCGGTCGATGAACGCGCTCGCGCAGGCTTGTCGCCCCACGCTGGTCGACCGTGACCACCGAGTGCTGGTCCAGGGCGAAGCGCCGAAGGGCTCGCTGCTCCGGCGTTTTCGCGAGGCCGGCGACGCCGTGCTCTTCGCGACGATGTCGTTCTGGGAAGGCGTCGACGTCCCCGGCGACGCGCTCCGCCTCGTGATCCTCGACAAGCTTCCCTTCCAGGCGCCGGACGACCCCCTGCTCAGGGCGCGCAGTCAGGCGATCGAGGCTTCGGGCGAGAGCGCGTTCCGAGAGCTCCACCTTCCGACGGCAGCGCTGACGCTTCAGCAGGGCTTCGGCCGGCTGATCCGGTCCACGCGTGACCGTGGAGTGGTGGCGATCCTGGACAAGCGCATCCGAACCAAGGGCTACGGGCGGTACCTGCTCGACAGCCTGCCCGACGCGAGTCGCTGCTACTCCCTCGACGAGGTCCGCGCTTTCTGGGAGCGTCCCCAGTGATGCGCTGGACGATCGTTCCTCTCTTGCTGACTCTCGGCTTCGGTTGCGATGGCTGCGGCGACGATGACGTCGCCGAGACCGAAGAGGCTGCCGAGACCGAGCCGACCCTCGACCCTTCCACGATCGAGACTCCGACCGATCTGCTGATGGAGGCCTGCGCCAGCGCCGATCGTGCGGCCGTTCGAGAGGCGCTCGGACCGGTGGGCTCGGCGGCGCTCTTCACCGCCGACACGCGCGCTGCGCTCGCGGAGGTCACGGAAGAGGCGGCGCCCTACACGAGCCACGTAGAGCCGCGCGCCCAGCTCTGCGCGCTGAGCCTGCGGTCGACGAACCCCGACGACACCAGCCGCCTGGTCGTGGCGCCGATCGCGCGCCCCATCGAAGGCGGTGACGAGGGCGCGCCCGGCGGTGGTCGGTGGTTGAGCGAGCGGGTCGCCGTCATCGGTGACGCGCTGGTCGTGGGGACCGAGCGCGCGCTCATCGAGCACGCGGGCGCCTACGCCGCGCTGCGTGCGCTCCCTGCCGAGCGAACGCACGCGATCGCGATCCAGGTACCCGATGGCGTGATGGCCCAACGAGCGCGGGACGACGTGCGCGACGCGCTGAACGAGTGGGTTCGCCAGGGCCGGGGGACCCTCGCCGCCGAGCGAGAGGCCCACGAGGGCCCGCCGGAGCTCGGCGATCCCGAGGCGCTCATCGATCGACTCGAGGCCACCGCGCGGCTGATGGTGGACGCGCTGGAAGACGTCGGAGCGGTCCAAGTCGAGCTCGGCATCGAAGGCAGCGAGCTGCAGCTCGAGGTGCGAGCGGCCCTGCGCGAGGGTGCGCCGTTCACGGAGCGGGCCCGTGGCTGGCCCCAGGCGCCACACCAGCTCGACACGCTGCCGGAAGGCACCGCGCTCGCGTACTTCCGCGCCGGACTCTCGGAGAACGAGGACACCCTGGCGGCGCTGCTGCAGGCGGTCGCCGGCGAGCGGCTCGGGCTGGCGGAGCGCGACGCGTTGACCCAGGTGGCAGCCGCCGTGCGGGAAGCGCCGCGGACGTTGGCCATCGGCGGCAACGAGCAGGGCCCCTTCGTGCTCTGGCGCTCTCGGGACGTCGCTCTCGACACGGTCGCGGAGCCGCTTCGAGAAGCGTTCGCCGCCGGCTACCTGGCGACGCTCGCTTCGACCGCCTCGGGCTGCGCCGGCTCCGGTCGGCGGCTGGCCGGCCAGGCCTCCGGTCGCTGCCCGGAGGCGCCGGTGAGCCATCTCCGCGGTTCCACCTTCGTGGTGGCGCAGGAGGGTCAGGCTCTCCTGATCGACGATGGCGCGGCCGACCCGGGCATCGCCCGCGTGGCCGCCGGCGACGAGGCGGTCGTGGCGGCCCTCCTCCTGGTGCCGTCGTCGCTGCCGGCCGCCGTGCGCCTCTTCAAGCCCGCACCCCCCCTCGGGACGGTGCCGCCGGGCGGCGCGATCCTCGTGACGCTCGCCGTGGACGACGCGGGTCTGGTGGTTCGCGCCAAAGCCGCCAGTGACGCCTTCGGCATCCTGGCCCGGCTGCTAGAGCCGGCATGAGCCTCAGAAGGGACGACCCAGGCTGAGGTAGGGAACGCCGGGCGGCGACTCGCTGAGCGGTGCGCCGCAATCGTCGGTGCAGAGGACCCGCAGGAAGCCGAGATCCGCCCACATCTTCGCGCCGAAGACACGCACGCCATAGAGGATCATCGCCAGCTCGAAGAAGTGACGACCCCTCGGTCGGTAGGGGAGCCAGGCTTCGATGACGAGGCGGGCCCGCTTCGACACCCGGATCGAGCCGCCCACGTGAGGAACGAGCGCGCCGACGCGCTGAGGCCCGTCGTCGATCGCCGCCACCCCGCCCCATCCGGAGACCCCGAGGTTCAGGTAGTGGTCCGGGCTGCCGATCGTGAGAACGGCGCCGAGCCCCCCGAGGAGGACTCCTTCGGCGCCTACCCGGAAGAAGCGCGCGCCGAGCACGTGGCCATGGAGGGCGAAGGCCACCCGGTCCCAGCGCCAGCCCACCTTCATCGACGCCCCGACGGCCAGCAGGCCGACCGGGATGATGGTCTGGACGCCCACCTGGATGTGATCGCGGACGCCGATTTCGGTCTCGAGGCTGACCAGCTCGTACGTGTTGAGGCTTCGCTCGCGCCGGCGAAGCGTGAACGCGGTGGGCATCAGCACGACCCGCTGCGGGTCGCCTTCGGCACGCGGCGCGGGTCGCGCGGGCGGCGGTGGAACGGGCGGTCGCTCGGTATCGCTTCGCTGCGTGTAGCCGTCCGGAACGCTCACCGGAGCCGGCTCCTGCGCACCCGCCGTGGCGGTGCAGGCCAGCATGAGGAAGATGAGCGCGCGCCGGAGCACGTCCTACAGGCTAGCGCCTGATCAGCCGCGAAGCCGTTCCTCTCGCCGGCGGCTGCTCCAGAGCACGAGCGCCGCGATGGCGAAGAGCAGGAGCGGTGGCACGAAGAAATAGCCCGGGAAGGCCCAGGCGAAGAGCGCATAGCTCTGCCCCGTGTCGTGCGTGAAATGGAGGCCGAGCGGCTCGTGGTAGGCGAAGAGGGTGGCCGGGATGGCCGTCGTGAGGAGCAGGGTCGGCAGGGCGAAGCGGCCGAAGCGTTCCTGCTGGCGATCGAAGATGAGCCAGGCGAGCTGGCCGTAGAACATCCCCGAGCTACCGGTGATGGCCGCAGCGATGCCGGCGAGCTCGGCGTCGCCGCCCTCCGCCGCTCGAGCGAACCCGGCCACGGCGAAGACGCAGGCGACGCCGAAGCCCATGAACGCGGGCTTCAGGTCCCCTGGCGGCCGCTCACGCGGTCCTTCGCGGAGCCGGCGCAGAAGGAACGGCGGAACCACCATGCCGATGAACGCCACCGGCGTCGCGATCAGGACCGCGACGCCGACGTCCACCGTGCTCGGCCCACAGCCGGAGAGGAACGCCGCCAGAGCCGCGAGACGCCATCCGGTTCGGCTCATCGCGGCACCAGGCGATCGCTCAGAAGGGGTTGTCCGGCGGCGCGTCCATCGTGGCAGGCGCCGCTTCCATTGCGGCTTCCATGACGGCCGGCTCCATCGTGGCTTCCATCGTGGCCTCCATGGTCGCCTCCATCGTGGCTTCCATGGTCGCCTCCATCGCGGTCTCCATGGTCGCCTCCATCTCGGTCTCCATGGCCGTGACCATCATGGTGGTCGTGGCCGGGCCGGAGCGGCCCTGGAGCTCGACCTCGACGGTCGCGACCATCGCTCCGCCCTGCTCGGTGAACATGTCGGGCGAGACCGTCATGGTCTGCATGCGGAAGCCGGGCTTGCTCACGGCGACGGTGAGGTCACCGCTGACCGCCTCGTCGAGCTCGAAGCGCGCCGGGCTCAGCTGGTTCACTCCCGCGAGCGTCACGCGAGACTGCGGCGGGTTGGTCTCGACGACCACCACGTAGCTGATGGCCACGAGCTCGAAGGACACGGGCTCGGGCTCCTCGGCGGGCGTGATCGTCCGTTCGACCCGGCCGTGACCGTCGGCGGTCGCCACCAGGGTCACCGCTTCGCCGACGGCGAGCGAGGCGTCGAGGGGCGTGGTGCCGAGCGACTCGCCGTTCGCGGTGATCTCCGCGGGCACGTTCGACTCGATGTGGACGTCGACCATGACGACCTCGGGCTCCTCGACCTCGGGCTCCTCGACCTCGGGCTCTTCGACCTCCGGCTCGGGTTCGGTCTCGACCTCGGCGGTCTCCTCGCCGCCCTGCTGGCTGCTCCACCAGAAGTAGCCGCCCGCACCGCCCGCGAGGAGCAGCACGATGAGGATCAGCATCACCGGCGAGCCCGATTGCTCGGAGGGCGCGGCCGGGCGCTCGCTCGGGACGCGGGGCGCCACGGCCTTCTTCTCGTCGTCCTTCTTCGCCGGCGGCGGCTCCGCGAGCTGGGTGTCCGCAGCGGCGGCTCCCGTGTCGTCGGGGACGGTCTCGTCGGCCGCAGGCTCGTCCGCCTTCGTATCCGCGGCGTCCTCGGCCGGCTCCTCCGCTTCGGCGGCGGCGGCCTCTTCGGCTTCGGCGGCCTTGGCGGCGGCGGCAGCCTTGGCGGCGGCCTCTTCCTGCTCGCGCAGCCGAGCGGCGGCGGCGGCTTCGTCGGCCTTGCGGCGCTCTTCGGCCTCGGCCCGCTCCTTCTGGATCTCCTCGGTGCGTTTCCGCGCCGCTTCGGCGCTCTCGGCGGCCTCGGCCGCGGCACCATCGGAGTCGCTCAGCGCCTCGGCGAGGAACTCGCTCGCGTGACGGACCTGGGTGCGGTCCTCCGGATTCGGGAGCTCGGCCGGGCCACTATCGGGGAAGAAGCTCGCTTCCTTCTTCGGTCCGTCGGCGCCCTCGTCGAAGGTGCCTGGTGCGTCGCCACGCCCTTCCACGATCTGCTGGACGAGAGTGCGGCTGTCCGCACCCATCTTGATGAACTTGATGCCCATCCCGGCGGGGGCGTTGTCGGTGGCCTCTTCGGCTTCGCGACGCCACACCACACGGCCGACGCCGTGGATGAGCCGCGACTCGTCCTTCAGCTGCAGCTCGAACTTCAGCAACGTGCCGATCTTCATCGGCTTCTTGGACTTGATGAAGAGGCCCCCGCGGGAGATGTCCACGCTGTACTGCTCGACGAATTCGTCGATGGTCGCGCTCTTGAAGCGCACCTTGAGCGAGACCGGGGCGCGCTTGTCCCTTCGGGTGTCGGCCATAGGGTCGCGAGAATAGCGCGCCCAAGGGCTCCGAATCCATCAATCGACGAGTCGGAGCCGACAACCGCCGCCCGCGAGGCGCTCGATCGCGCGTCTCGGAGGCCGCGCTCCGGCCACCGGAGCCGCCGCACCGCGAACGCAATCGCCGAGCTCGAAGACCACCACGGCGCCCGCCCCTCGTCGGTTCAGCTCGTCGACGAAGTCCCCCGCGGAGCTCGCCTGGAGCGGCTCGAAGGGCCCGCTCGGAGCCCTCGTGGTCAGGGCCCAGGCGAGGGCGTCGGCGTCGTCATCGGCCTGCACGACGCCCTTCTCTCGCCGGGGCGCATGCGCGAATGGTGCGGCCGGATCGTCCACGAGCGCGCCCCAGCCGAGGTCGGCGATGCCCGCACGAGCGAAACGACGGTCGGCGAGGCCGGCGTGCGGGAGCGTGAGCCGACCCGTCTCGATCGGCTCCCCGTCCCAGGTCAGCAGGTCGAGATCGAGGGTTCGCGCCGCCCACTTGCGCTCACGGACCCGCCCCAGCTCCGCCTCGATCGCGTGGAGCCGGTCGAGGAGCCGCTCGGGCGCGAGCTCGGCGCGAAGCCGGGCCACGCCGTTCAGGAACGCCGGCCCGGGTGGCTCGCCCGGAAGGACCAGCGCTTCCGTCCGCCGGGGTCGGCCGACCGCTTCGACCGCCACCCCTTCGATCGCCGCCACTCGGTGCAGCGCCGCGCGGAGCAGAGACCAGCGCGAGCCGAGGTTCGAGCCGAGTCCGATGACGAAACGCGCGCTCATCGACGGGGTGCGGGCCGATGGGTCGACACCTTCGCGACCGGCCGTTCCTCGGCGTTCCAGCGAATCATCCCGCCGACCAGGTGGTAGACCTCGGTGAAGCCAGCCTCGACGAGCGCGATCGCCGCCTTTCGGCTCTCGAAGCCGTTCCCGCAGACCGTGACGATCGGTGTGTCGAGCGGGAGCGCGAGCGCGTCGAGCTCCGCGAGGGGCAGATGGTGGACCTGGTGGATATGGCCGAGGTCTTCGTCCAGGTCTCCCTCGTGGCGAACGTCGAGGAGGAAGAGGTCGTCCCGGGGAGCCACGTCGCCTGGGCGCGCTTCGTAGTAGCCCTTGGCGGTCAGGGGAGCCACGGCGATCCGGGGAGCCACGGCGCAGACGATAGCAGGGGCCCGGGCGGGATCGAACGCTCGCCAGGGTGTCGTCCCGATGGCGACCGGAGCTGACATTTCGTCATCCGAGAGCGGCCGAGACCCGCCGGATCCGCCGGATCCGCCGGATCCGGGCCGTTGGCAAGGGAGCTGCATGGGAGAGGGGCATGAAGCGAATCCTCCTCCACACGCTGGCCATCGGCGTCGTCGTCGGTGGCCTGGCCGCCGTCGCCGACGCGCTGGTCATCACGGACCGCGAGCGGCTCGAGCAGCTGGTGGACTCTCTCGAGGGCGAGGTCCAGGACACCACTCTCGACGAGGCGCTGCGCTTCATCGAGACCGACCGCGAACCCATCGAGGTGCGGACGAGCGATCGGACGCGCACCTTCGAGGACGCCGACGCGGACCTGGCTCAGCGGGCACGCGAGGCGCTCCGCCCGCTCCGCGGCAGCGAGATCGAGATCGTCCAGCACACCATCGAGATGGAAGACGACGAAGCACACGTCGCCCTGCGAGCCCGGACCCGCCATGGCGTGGTCGACGGCAACATCGATCTGGTCAAGCACGGCGAGCGCTGGCTGATCTGGCGCGCCCGCATCCGCTAGCGCCGATCGAGAAGCGCTCCGTCGTCTTGAGCCACGCCCGTCGGTCCAGTAGCGTCGGGCGATGGCCCCGCCAGCTGGATGGGGGCGGCGCCCCCGCCCCGCCGAGCGTCGAGGCGCGAGCGACGAACGCCGCGTCTATCGCGTGGCCGAGGTCGGTCGCGCCGTCCGCGACACGCTCGAACGGAAGTTCAAGGATTTCTGGGTCGAAGGGGAGCTGAGCCAGGTCCACCAGGCGCGCTCCGGACACGTCTACTTCGAGCTCAGCGACGAGCGCGAGGTGGCCGTCATCCGCGGTGTGGTCTTTCGAGGCACCGTGCCAGCCATCAAGGCGCGATTGATCGACGGCGAGCGAGTCCGAGTCCGGGCCTCCGTCGACTACTACGTGCAGCGCGGTCAAATGCAGCTGCAGGTGAAGACCATGTTGCCCGCGGGTGACGGGAACCTCGCCGCGCGCTTCCTGGCCATTCGCAAGCGGCTCGCCGAGGACGGCCTGCTCGACGAGAGCCGAAAGCGCCCGCTGCCGAGAGCGCCGTTGACGATCGGCGTCGTCACCAGCGCGACGAGCGCGGCGCTCCGCGACATCCTGCGGGTCGCTCACGCCCGCGCACCGATCCGAATCGTGCTTGCCGACTGCCGGACCTCCGGCGACCTGGCGCCGCGCTCCATCGTGGTGGCGCTCGAGGCGATTCAGCAGCTACCCGAAGTCGAGGTCATCCTCCTCGCCCGCGGCGGCGGCAGCCCCGAGGATCTCTGGTCCTTCAACGACGAGACGGTCTGCCGCGCGGTCGCCGCATCCCGGGTGCCGGTGGTCTGCGGCGTCGGCCACGAGTCCGACACCTGCCTCGCCGAAGAGGTCGCCGACGTCCGAGCCTCGACGCCCTCGAACGCGGCGGAGAAGGCCGTACCCGAATGGCGGGCGCTCTGGCAGGAGCTCGACACCCACGACCGTCGCCTGCAGAGCGCTCTGGCGGCGCGGGTCGACCGCGGCCGCATCGTGCTCGGCCGCCTGCTTCGGCGGCTCGGCGATCCGCGCACGACCGTGCTCTCGGCCCACCGCGACGTCGAGGCGCTCGACCGGCGACTGACCGACGCGCTCACCCGCGACCTGGATGCACGCCGCGATCGGCTCGAGGCGCTCCAAGAACGACTCGGTCGACAGGACCCGAGGGCCGCGCTGCGAGCGGACACCGAGCGACTGCGGGGACTGGACCGCCGCCTACGGCGGGCCACCGACCGGCTGCTCTCGATGCACCAACGGCAGCACGCGCGGCGGGTGGCCGAGCTCCAAGGACTGGGGCGACCGGCCATCGCCCACGCGCGCGCCCGGGTGGGCGGTCTCGCGGGTCGCCTCGACGCGCTCTCGCCGCTGCGGGTACTCGGTCGTGGCTACGGCATCGCCTTCGGCCCCGCAGGCAACGCGCTCCGCTCGGCCTCCGAGGTGAGCGAAGGGGACGCGATCCGCGTCCGCCTCCACGAAGGCGAGCTTCACGCGACCATCGACCGCGTCGAGGAGAACGAATGATCCGGCTCCTGCTCATCGGATGGCCGGTCGGCCATTCGCGATCGCCCGCGATGCACCGGGCCGCGCTCTCGGCGCACCACTTGGACGGCACCTACGAGCTCTTCCCCGCGCCCCCGGGTGACCTCGCGGAGGCCGTCGAGGTGCTCCGCGAGGACCCGGACGTCGCGGGCTTCAACGTCACGGTCCCGCACAAGCAGGCGATGATCGACCTCGTCGACCACGTGGAGCCGCTCGCCAAACAGATCGGCGCGGTGAACACCGTCGTGCGGCAGGGCCCGCTGCTGGTCGGCGCCAACACCGACGCCGATGGGTTCCTCCGCGCGCTCCGAGAGGCCGGCGGCGATCCGGGCGGGCCAGCGCTGGTCATCGGCGCGGGCGGCGCCGCGCGAGCGGTGGTCGCGGGTCTCGTTCGTGCAGGCGCTTCGCGAGTCGACGTCGCCGCGCGACGGGTCGATGCCGCCAAGGAGCTCGTCGACGCGCTGGTCGACGGCGACGGTCGCGCGCTCGACATCGCCAACCTCGCCGTCGCCTTCGGTGGCGCGAAGACCATCGTCCAGGCGACCAGCGCGACCATGGACCCGGCGGTCGCCCAGGGCTTCGCCGACGCCCTCCCCTGGGACGCGCTCCAACCCGGGACCGCTTGCATGGACCTGGTCTACGAGCCGCTCGAGACCACGTTCCTGGCGCGAGCCCGAGAGGCCGGCGGAAACCCGATCGACGGTCTGGGCATGCTCCTGCACCAGGGCGCGCTCGCCTTCGAGCGCTGGACGAACCTCCGCGCGCCCCTCGAGGTCATGCGCGAAGCGCTCGTCGGAGGGCAGTGAACGTCACTGCCCGCTGGGGCATCGCTCCGGCGCGTCCTGGCAGAGCTCGGTGAGCTTGGCGCGCAGGGCGTCGGTGAGGTGCGTCATGCCGGCCTCGGTGGCCAGGCTCATCGCCTCGTCGCCGGTGGCGCCTTCGGTGACGTAGGCGCGCAGCCCGAGCAACGAGCCCGCGCGGTTGCCGCTCCCGCAGTGGAGGAGGGTCGAGCCCGACGCGTCGAGGGCCTCGTCGAGGGCGACCGCGTTGGCCTCCGTCAGGTCGGCGGCGCCGGCGACCGGGATCGAGACGAAGCTCATCCCGACACGCTCGACGGTCTCTCGCTCGCCCTCGCTGCCGGGCTCGCCTTCGGGGCGCAGGCTGATCACGGTCTGGACGCCAGCAGCGGCGGCGGCCTCGAGATCGGCCGTCGACGGCTGACCGCCCACGCGCAGGTCCTCGCCCATCGCCTTGCCCCACTCGAAGGCGGCGGGGCTCGTGTCCTCGCCACCGGTGCCGGTCGTCGCAACCACCTCCGAGTCGGCGTCGCCGCCACCACAGGCAACGACGGAGAGAGCCAACGAGACCATCGAGAGCGTGCTTCGCATGGGCGGGAGCCTGCCAGAGGGCAGACCTGCGATCCACGGCAGGCTTCGGATAGGATGGGAGCGAATGGCCTTCTCGTCGCGTCTCTCCTACTCGCTGCTGCTCGCCCTGATGGCGAGCGCTGGGGTGGGATGCACGGGCGATGGGGGCTTCGATCTGCGAGTCGATCTCCGCACCGACTATCGGCCGGTCTACCGCTTTCAGTCCGTGCGCGTTCGGATCCTCGAAGCGCCGACCACCGACGACGTGCGTCGCTCCGCGGAGTCACCGGCGAGCGCGGACGCGGACTACCTGACCGGAGTACGGGTGGGCAGCTTCTCCGCATTGCCGGAGGGTCGCTATCTGCTCGATGTCGCGCTCCTGAACGGCGGCACGCCGATCGCGACCCGCGAGATCGAGATCGTGCTCGACCAGAACACGACCGTGAACGCCGTGATGACCGCGAGCTGTGAGGGCCTGACCTGCCCCGGCACCGCCGATCCCAGCGATGCGACGGAATGCGTGTCGGGTCGCTGTGTGGCGCCGGATTGCACCCCCGAGACGCCGGAAGCGTGCCCGACCGCCATCTGCGGCAGCGACTCGGAGTGTGCGGCGATCGGCGACTGCCTCTCGGGTCGCTGCGTCGACGGAGATTGCTTCCAGAGCCCGGACGACTCGGCCTGCGAGGCGGGGAGCTTCTGCGACGCGACCGGGTTCTGCGAGCCGATCCCGATGATGACCGACATGGGTCCGGCGCCCCGGGACCTCGGACCGATGCTCGACGGCGGTCCCCCGCGGCCGACGATCGCGTTCGACACGCCGCAGCCCGGCGGATGCATCGACCTCGGCCAGGACTACACCGACCCCGGCGAGTTCACCTATCGCCGCACCATCACCGGACCCCCGCGCGGCTCGGCGACCCAGTGGAACGACCACGTCAGCTGCGGCGACCCCGAAGTCGCGGGCGGCACCTTCGCGCTGAACGCCAGCGGCGTCTTCCAGGACAGCTTCCAGTCGCCGCCGCTCGCGAACTGCTGGGACATCATCTACGGCCGCTGGGACGTCACGGCCGAGGTCGGGGGCGTCCGCTCCGCGCCGGTCACGGTGGCCTACTACAACTCCGACTGCCCCAACGTGAGCACCTGCGCGGCGGCCTCCAGCTTCTGCTCGCCCTGCCGCTTCTGCGACGACACCGAGTACTGCTACTCGGGTCTGCGCTGCGAGCCGACGCCGACGCTCGCCATCGAGACCTCGAACGGCCCCGGCTGCGTCGATCTCGGCGTCGCCCACTCGGACCCGCCGGCGCTGAACGTGATCATCACCGGGCGACCGAACGCGACCGCCACGCAGTACAACCAACAGGTGAGCTGCGCCGGGAGCTCTCGCGACGCCGCCGAGATGCGGACCCTGGGCAGCACCGGACGGGTCGAGGACCCGCTACCGACGAGCGCGCTCGCCGACTGCGGGAGCACCGTCTACGGCCGCTGGGCGGTCGAGGCCGAGGTCGACGGCGAGGTCTCCAACACCGTCGAGGTGGTCTACTACAACTCCTCTTGCGCCAGCGTCGCGACCTGCAACCTGGCGCGCACCTACTGCCCCTGAACGCCGCGTGCCTCGCAGTGCACGTGCATCGGCGCGCCGATGGCCGCGAATCCCAACGCGCAGTGGCGCAGCACGTTCATCCCGAGCAGCGCGTTCTCGCGGGGATCACCCCCGTGCTCGATCGCTTCCATCACGACCACGTCGACTCCGGTCAGCTCGAACTCGGCCAACCTGAAGGTGTCGACCATCGACTCCGTCCCCTCGACACAGTTGCCAGAGACGCCCACGCCGGTACAGCTGACCTGGCCAACACTCCCTTCGATCTCGGTCTGGCCGCTTCCGGTGTCGATCTCACCGAACACGCTCACGCCGTCGACTTCGAACGTGGTGAAAGGCTTGTGCCTCAACCATTCCACCGTGAGCTCCGTGACCGTCGACCGAGCTCCAAAGGCCGCGAGCATATCGCTGCCGGACGCGTAGCCCCGCAACTCCATCGCGCGAAGGTCGACGACGACCGCTGCCGGCTCGGCGAGTCGTTGGGGGGAGATGAAACCTCCGATGCCCAGCTCTTCGAGCGCCGGCACCGCATCCATTCGATAGCCATCGCGCAGCTCGAGCTCTCGTGCGCCCACCTGGGCGAGCACGTCCCCGACCGGCTGCGCTTCGAAGGTGGCGCCGGCGTGATCGCTGCTCGCTTCACCCGCCCCGATCGCCGCGAGCTCTGCTCGGTCGGCAAACGTGCTCGTGAACGCGTGGTGACTCGCGCCCGTATCCACGATCAACCGGGTCGCATGTCCACCGATGACGACCTCCACCATGGGGACCGGCAGAGTGACACCCGTGGCCGCCTCATGGGTGAGCGGCACGGTCCACGCTTCGCTCGGGGCTCCCGCGACCTCGGATGACTGGTCAGTGCGACTCGTGGACTCCGGCCGAGTGGAAGCGCCACCACAGGCCGTCAGGACCACGGAGCCCAGCATGAGCGACCGTCCAAGCCAACCACGCGCTGCCCGCATCGTCTCAGCTTCGCGAGATGAGCTTTCCAGACAACGAATGACATTCATGTGCCCCAGCTAGCATGGGGTGATCGGGTCAGCCAGCGCGCCACGGACCCGCCCCAGCTGGTGTCGGACATCGTCGGGCCCGTGTATACCGATTCCGGGAGCGCATTCTGTTGCGGCGCTCCGGATCCTTCCCCATGCCGACTGCCCCGACCGAGTTCCGCTACTTCGAACGCCTGAACGAGCCGTTGCCGCGCCGCCTGCGCGCGGTGTCCACGCGCCTGCTCGGCTTCGACCCGGCGCCTCCGACCGAGGTCGCCGAGACCTTCGCCTCGATGTACTTCGACGCCGACCCGCTGGCCGAGGCCTTCGTCGACGAGGTCTATCTCGGCCGCGGCCGCAAGGAAGGCCGCGCGATGCTCGAGCAGGTGCTCGCCGAGGGCGTCGACGCGATCGACGACCCGCCGGCCTCGCTGCGGGACCTCTTCGCCGACATCGAGACCGATCCGGAGTGGGTCGACTGGGACGCCGTCGAGCGTGGCGCCAAGGTCTTCCGCCGCTGGGGCACGGCCATCTTCCGCTTCGCCGGCGCGGTCACCCTCGCGGCCTACGCCGAGAGCTCGGTCGCCAAGCCCCTCGCGCTCACCGGCGCATACGCCGGCGGGAGCACCAAGCACCGCTTCCTCGAGACCGCCGCCTTCTGGATCGCGGTGAGCGAGCCCGGCGGCCTACGCCCCGGCGGCGAGGGTCGCGCGAGCGCGCTGCGCGTGCGGATCATGCACGTCTTCGTCCGCCAGCGGCTGAAGTCGCACCCCGAGTGGAAGGGCGACGCCTGGGGCGTGCCCATCAGCCAGGCGGACGCGCTGCTCACCCTGCTCGGCGGCAGCGTGGTGCCCGGCCTCGGCCTGCACGCGATGGGCTACCGGACGAGCCGTGACGAGATCCGCGACGCCATGCACTTCTGGCGCTACGTCGGCCACCTGATGGGCGTGCGCCCGCGCGTGCACCCGGACACCATCGGCGAGGCGCTGCAGATCCTCTTCGTCGCGGCCTTTCGCGGCGCGATGACCGCCGGTGAAGACGGCCGCCACCTCTGCCAGTCGTTCGTCGAGGCGTTCACCCCCGGCGAAGACGCCAGCGCCTGGGCCAAGCTCGAAGACCGCCTCCACCGCGGCTTCACGCAGTTCTTCCTCCCACCACCGGTCTACCGCGCCAACCGGCTTCCCTCCGCGGGACCGTGGGCGCTCGTCCCCCTCGCGATGGCGCCGCCGCTCTTCGGCCTCGAGACCCTTCGCCGGCACATCCCGCCGCTCGAGAAGCTGGCGGACGCAGTCGCCCGCTACCAACGGCGCCGTTGGCTCGAGCGCCACCTACCCGGCCGCAAGGCCGCCTACGCGCCCGTCGAGACCCTTCGCGGCGAGTAGCCGAGTCAGGGCGGCCCGAGGGAGAGCAAGGAGACGAGCGGCTCGGGCTCCTCGAGCAGGTCCGCGAGGGTGTACTCGTCCAGCACCTCGTAGAAGGCAGACTGAGCCCGCGCGAAGACGTGCCGGAGCTTGCAGACACCGACGATCACACAGTCGGCCCCCGGATCCTCGATGCAGTCCAGTACGCCACCCGGCGGCTCGGTCTTGCGGACCACGTCACCGATCACCACGTCTTCAGGTGCCACGATCAGGCGCACACCACCACGACGGCCGCGAACCGACTCCACGTAGCCCAGGCGAGTGAGCTCCTTGGTCACCTTGAGCATGTAGTGACGCGAGATGCCGTAGGCGCTCACCACGTCCTCGACCCGTACGAGGCCGTCGTCGGAGAGCCCGAGGTAGAGGAGCAGTCGAACGCTGTAGTCGGAGAAGAGAGTGAGCTGCATGGATGTGGGGCCGCGCGGGAGTGTACCGGACTATTCAGGGAGTCTCCGCGCCCAGCATGAGGAAGAGAAAATGGGTGGGGTCCGGGTGACCCAACGCCGACGCCGCGTCGTTGGGAACGAAGAGGGAGTAGCCACCGGCGAGGGTCACCCCACGGGTGATCTTCCAGGCCGCGAAGAGGTCGACCTCCTGGCCGAGCGAGCGGCTGCCCAGGTTGTCGAGCTGACCGAGCGTGGCTCCGCCAGCGTTGGACCAGCGGCCTTCGGAGGTCTGGAGCGCGAACCAATGCCCGGCAACCGAGACCCGCACTGGGACGGAAGCCGGGGCGAAGCCGAAGGAGACGTGGCCCTCGATGAGGTTCCGCCAGCCGAAGAGGTCTGCGGCTCCGTAGAACTTGTGGTTGGTCGGGTAGAAGTTGTCGAGCTCGTCCACGTTGCCGTTGGCCGCCGCGCCCGACCCGATGGCGAAGCCTCCCGTGAGGCTCGCGCCGACATCGCCACCGAACTTGCCGCGGAGGTCGCCTGCCACGCCGTAGGCCAGGTGGTCGTCGCCGTTGGAGCGCCCGCTCTGAACCGTGCCCTCGAAAGTGAAGCCGAGCCCGGGTACGAACGTTCCAGCCGCACGCAGACCGGGGGAGAAGATGTCTCGGTCGCGATCGGGCGAAGTCTCGGTGGGTCCGTCGTGGCGATACAGGAGATAGCCTTCGAGCCGAAGCGCGTCGGGCGAGCCCCAGCCGAGCTGTGCCGTGGCCAGGTAGTCGCCCTCGGATCGCTCGCCGCTCGGGAGCTCACGACGCCGCGCGGCCATGGCGCCGAAGAGGTCGAGGTCCAGGGGACCGAGCGCCGCCTGCACGCGAACGCCGTCGAACGAGCGAGCCGCCATCAACCAGTCGAGCGCACCGATGAGACGCTGGTCTCCGAGGTTCACCTCCTGTCGTCCGACACGGAGCTGGAGTCGCTCGTCGCCCAGCTCGAGGAAGCCCTGGTGCAGGCCGAAGGTGGACCCGTCGTCCGCCCCGGGGCGGGTTCCGAAAAGGCGCGCATCCTGCACCTGGGCGACGATGCGAACCCTCTCCCAGCCCGCGGTCACGCCCAGTCGGAGGCGAGTGGTGACGATCCCGCTGGTCGGTGCGGGCCCGCCGTTGCCGTACGGGTCGACCCGGATCTCCGGGCGAACGCGGGCCTGGACGAGGGGCGTGATCCGGACGCCGTGAACGTCGAAGCCATCAGCCGGCAGCAAGCTCTGTGGCTCGGTGGGCGAGGTCTCGGCATCGGTCGCGCGCTCGGCATCGGTCGCGCGCTCGGCATCGGTCGCGGGCTCGGTTGGCTCGGGCTCCGCTTCGATGTCGGGCTCGGGCTCGGGCTCGGGTTGCTGGGCCCGAGCCTGCACGGCACCGAAGAGGGCGAGGGTCAGGGCGAGGGAAAGACGACGACGGAACATGGAGCTCTCCTTCGAGGACGGACCACGCCATCCCCGCAAACGAAGCGGACGGTGAAAGGGACGCTGGGGGTGCGCGCGGTGCCTTAGAGCGCGCCGGTGTCGGGACAGGACGGCCCGTTGGTGAGCACTAGCTGCACGCGGCCCTCGACCACTCGAGTGGCGTGACGGCGGACGGGGTCGGAAGGCGCTCTGCGGCCCTGGACGCGCCCGCTGCTCAGGCAGACCTCGGTTCCATGGAGCGGGCAGGTCACCCGTTCACCGTGGACGAGTCCCTGCGAGAGCGGTCCGGCGCGATGTGGACAGCGATCATCGAGGGCGAAGACTTGGTCGTCGGCGGTGCGGAAGATGGCCACCTCGCCACCGTCGGTGACGACTACCCGAGCGCCCCGCCGTGGAATGCAGTCGAGCTCTCCGACGTCGACCCAAGGATCGCGGGGGGTCACGACGCCTCTCGACGAGTGAGGCGGCGCAGGGGGACGAAGTCCGTCGGGGCCTCGCCCACGCGAGACTCCCATGGGTCGCGCTGCCGATGCCGCACGGAGACGAGCAGTCGCCGGAAGAGGGCGCTGCGACCGGCGGGGTCGCGAACCACTCGTTCTCGCACGTAGTCCATCCCCACACGGCGGATGAAGCCCCACGAGCGCTCACCGTAGTGGGCTTCTTCGCGGTAGAGCTGGAGGAAGCCTCCACAGAGCTCGAGCACCTCACGCTCACTGTGAACATGCGCGAGGAGCTGGCCCGCACGAACGCGAATGCCGCCGGAGCCCCCGACGAAGAGGCGGAAGCCCTCCTCCATCGCCACGATGCCGAAGTCTTTGATCGTCGCCTCGGCGCAGTTCCGGTAGCAGGCGGACACCGCCAACTTGAACTTGTGAGGCGTCGCGGTGGCCCAAGTCATCTCTTCGAGCTCGGTCGCCATGGCGACTGCGTCGTTGTGACCGTAGCGGCACCAGCGCGATCCCACGCAGGCCTTCACGTTCCGGACGGCGCGGGCGTACGCGTGGCCAGAGACCATTCCCCCCGCGTTGAGCTCCTCGAAGACCGAGACCAGGCGTTCACCGGGAACCCCGAGCAGGTCGATGCGCTGGGCGCCTGTGACCTTGATGGTCTCGACTCCGTGTCGCTCTGCCACGTCCGCCAGCACACGGAGTTGCTCCGGCGTCACCACCCCGCCGAAGAGGCGGGGCACCACCGAAAAGGAGCCGTCCTGCTGGATGTTCGCGTGGACCCGTTCGTTGACCGGGCGGGACTGAGGATCACCGGGGGCGGAGGCCGGGTGGGCACAGGTCAGGTAGTAGTCGATGGCCGGCCGACACCGCGCGCATCCGTCCGGGTTGTCGAAGTCGAGGCCCTCGAGGACCTCCTCGACCTGGCGGTAGGTGCTCCGCCGAATCGCGTCGCGCACCTCGTCATGGCCGAGCGGTGTACACGAGCATAGCGACCGCTCTCCCGGTTCCGGTTTCGTACTGGACTGAGTTGTCATGAGGTCCCTCGTCGCACCCCGGTCGGTCCCCACCCCCGGTTTGAGCCACCCAAGTTTCCCCGCGGTTTCCCGCAGGTAAGAAGCGCGTATCGGGCCCCTGACGGCGAGCATCACGACGCGCTCGCCGCTGCGATGGTCTCGAGCTCGGCCTGCGCGTTCGCTTCGGTCTCGTCGCTGAAGCGCACCAGTAGCCCTCCGAGACCCACGAGCAGAACGACGAAGCCCAGGTAGAAGAAGGCGTCCTCCAGGGGCAGCCCGCCTCGCATCAGGAACTGCGCGTAGCAGACCGCCCCCACGTTGCCGCCGGCGCCGACGATCCCGGCAACCACTCCGAGGGCCTTCGGGTTGACGAAGGGCACGACGGAGTAGGTCGCTCCCTCGGCCATCTGCACGCAGAGGCTGAAGAGGATCATCGTCGCGACCGCAAAGGGAAGCAGTCCCATTCGCGAGAAGAGGATGAGCGTGACGCCCTCCAGCATCATCACCACCACCAGCCACCGGACCCGACCGGTCAGCCCGCTCTTCCGCGCAAAGCGGTCGCCGAGCCAGCCCCCGAGGCTACGGGCGAAGATGTTCATCATCCCGAAGAGCGCGGCGATGAATCCGGCGCTGGTCTCCGCGAGCGAGAAGCGCTCCTGATAGTACGCCGCCGCTCGACCGTTCACGAAGAGCTCCATGCCGAAGCACCCCGCGTAGACGAGGAAGAGGACCCAGACCCGATAGTCCCGCACCGCGGAGAAGAAGAGACCGTCGGACCCGGCTTGCGCACTTGGTCGGGAATCCGGCAGGTCCTCGTAGTTCCCTTCCGGACAGTCTTGGGTGTACCGCCAATAGAGGAAGGCCACGAAGAGCATCACGGCCGCCGGCACCATCATCGCCGGGCGCCATCGAGAGAGCTCGCTGCTCGCGAAGCCGAGCGCCGCGACCGCAGAGGCGATGAGTGGCATCACCGCTTGCGTCACACCGCCCCCGAGGTTGCCCCAACCGGCGGTCGTGGCGTTCGCCATGCCCACCACGTTCGCCGCGAACATCTTCGACGTGTGGTACTGGGTGATCACGAACGCCCCGCCGATCACTCCGATGCAGAGGCGGGAGGCGAGGTAGGTCGGCCAGTCGTACGCGAAGCCTGACGCGCCCACCGCGAGCGCGCCGAAGAGAAGCAGTCCGACGTACGCTCGCCGAGGTCCGATGCGGTCGCAGAGGTAGCCGATGCCCAGCCGAGCGAGCACCGTCACTCCGACGGATGCGATGAACGCGGTGAGTATCTGCTCTCGCGACAGACCCAGGTCCGGGCCGATGGTCGCGGGCATCAGCGGGGCATGGGAGAACCAGCCGAAGAAGCAGATGAAGAACGCGAACCAGGTGAGGTGGAAGGTGCGCATCTGCACGGTCGAGAGGTCGAACCAAGCGATGCGTGTGGCCTTGCCGTCAGTCGAAGTCATGGGTGCCTCCATATTTGTAGTCTTAGCGGGGCGACTTTTCTGGCGCGTTTCCGGCAGGTACAAACTTCGTTACTTGGGAGCCTTCTCCACTCGGACGGCGCACGCCTTGTAGGCGGGCTGGCGGGAATGGGGGTCGAACGCCGGGAAGGTGAGTCGGTTGGCCTCGGCGAAATGCATGGGCACGAACACCTGCCCTGGTTGGACGATCGGCGAGACGAAGGCTCGAGCACGCATCACGCCGCGGCGAGATCGCACCAGCACGCTCTCGTCCGGGGCAACGGAGAGCGCCCGCGCATCGACCGGGCTGAGCTCGACATAGGGAGCGTTGGGCGAGAGCCGGCGGAGGACCGAGCTCTTGGCGGTGCGCGTCTGCGTGTGCCACTGCGCCGAGCTCCCGCGACCGGTCATCAGCGTCAGCGGAAAGCGATCGCAGGGAGGCTCCGGCAGGGGTTTCGGCTCCTCCCACAGGAAACGGGCGCGGCCGTCTTCGCTGTGAAAACGCCCATCCTCGAACAGTCTCCGCTCGTCTCCGACTCCCACCGCGCTCCCGCTGGGACACGGCCACTGCACGCCCCGTCGCTCGTCGAGGTCCTGGTAGCCCTCGATGCCCGTGATGTCGCAGGGGGTGTCCGCCGACAGCTCCCGCAGGACTCGAAAGACGGCTTCGGGCGACGTCCACTCGTCGAAGAGCTCGCCACAGCCCCAGGCGTCGGCCACCAGTCGGAAGATTCGGAAGTCGCTCAGCGCTTGCCCTGGAGCGCGAGCCACCTGCTTCACCAGGCCGATTCGGCGCTCCGAGTTGATGAAGGTCCCTTCCTTCTCACCCCAGCACGCGGCGGGCAGGAAGATGTCAGCCAACTGCGCCGTCTCGGTGGTCGCATACATGTCCTGCACCACCAGGACGTCGAGGCGCTCGAGGATCGAGCGCACGTCGGACTGATTGATCCACGAGTGCGCGGTGTTGGTCGCGACGATCCACAGGCCGCGAATCGTCCCCTCCAGGATCCCCTCGAGGATCTGATCGTAGGCCCGGCCAGCGTCCGATGGGATCCGGTCGTCGGCGACACCGAGCACCTCGGCCACTCGCGCACGGTGGGCCGGCTCGTCGTAGCGACGACCGCCGAGCAGCGAGCTGGTGAAGCTGAACAAGCGTGAGCCCATGGCGTTGCACTGACCGGTGATGGAGCCGGGCCCGGTCCCCGGGCGACCGATGTTTCCAGTCATGAGCGCGAGGTCGATGATCGCCTGAGCCGTGCGCACGCCCTGGTGACTCTGGTTGACACCCATCGTCCACCAGAACGACACGCGCTCACCTCCGTGAATGGTCCGGGCGAGCGCCTCGATGCGCTCGGCCGGCACCCCGGAGGCCTCCGCCGCGCGCTCCGGCGTGAAGGCCTGGAGGTGCGCTGCGAAGCCTTCGAAGGCTCGGGTGTGCGCATCGATGAACGCTCGGTCGATCCACCCCTCGCGCACCAGGACGTGAGCGACGGCGTAGAGCAGCTCGAGGTCGCTCTTCGGGCGCAGCGGGACGTGCTCCGTCGCGGCCTCCGCAGTCTCCGTGCGCCGCGGATCGAGCACGACGATCGTGGGATCGTTCGGGTTGGCCATCACCCGCGACCAGAGGATCGGATGGGCGATAGCCGGGTTCGCACCCACGAAGACGAGCACGTCCGAGTGCTCGAAGTCCGCGTAGGTATATGGAGGCGCGTCGAAGCCGAACGCCTGTTTGTACGCGACCACCGCCGTCGCCATGCACTGGCGTGTGTTTCCGTCGCCGTGGCGCATCCCCATGCCGACCTTCGCGAGGGTGCCGAGGAACGCCAGCTCCTCGGTGACCAGCTGGCCGGTTCCGAGGAAAGCGTTCGCCTCCGGTCCGTGGTCCTGGGCGACCTTTCGGAAGCTCGCGACCATCGCGTCCAGCGCGGTAGACCAATCGGTCGGCACGAGGCGCCCATCGCGTCGCACGAGCGGAGTAGTAGCCCGGTCGGAAGCAGCGAGCGGCGTCAGAGCCTCCCACCCTTTGGGGCACGCCACGCCACGGTTGACCGGGTAGTCCGCCGCTGGCGAGAGCCCGACCGCACGACCATCCCTCATGTGCACGTCGAGCCCGCAGCCGGTGGAGCAGAACCCACAGGTCAAGGTCGTCGTTGCGTCCGGCACGCGCTGCCGCGGCACCTGACCCAAGCCGAAGCGGCCCGGCTCGCGCACGAGCTCCTCGGTGAGTGGACCTCGGCGATCGAGGAGGAGCCGCCGGAGGCGATTCGGCGCCGACTCCTCGCTCACGCCAGCGACCCCGGCATGCGTGGTGCGCTCGCGGCAGCGAAGAACGTCACTCGTTCGAGGAGCGCTCCGAGTAGGCAGAAGAGCAGCGCAGCGAGCGCCCCGCCCGCGGCGATTCCGGGCCGACTCGGATCGCCGCCTTGGAGCAAGACCAGCGGAAGCACCACGCCACCGACGAAGCCTGCGAGGAAGCGGCAGAAGGTCACGGAACGGAGCGGCCCGACCAGCAGCCGCGCGGAGCGTTCCAGCTCCCCGGCCCGGCCGTTGCGGAGACGGGCGAGCACCGCGGCTTCACCGACCAGCTGCAGAGCGCTGGCGCCGGCCAGCGCCAAGGCCCCTCGGCGAACCATCGGCCACGCGGACTCCAGTGCGCCGCTCCCCGCACCGGCGAGCAGGACCACGCTGACCGCGATCGAGCTCGCCGCGCCGAGGACCACACTCGTCGCGCCGAAGCGGAAAGCGGTGCGAGAGGCGCTCCACCATCGTCGGCCAGTGACCTCGTAGAGCTTCACCGAGCAGACCACGCCGACGACTCCCGCACCGACGACCAACGCCCCCGACCAGGACGGCAAGGTCAGCCCCGCCAACTGACCCAGCGCGTGCGCGGCCGCCAGCCCCGCGAAGAGCCCAAACGCCACGATCTCCCGGCTGAGCCAGGAGGTGCGCAGCCCCAGCACGGCGCGGAAGGCGAAACGCGGCCGCCCGAGGTGGGCCACGCTGGCGCCGAGTGCGAACAAGCCGATCGCGAGCGCGACCGCGCCATGCCAGGGGCGAACGACCGCGAGCGTCGCGGAGTCCAGGAGCGCCGGGAGGAGCTGCTCCATCGCGAATGCCCCGACCGAAAGCTGCGTGAGCACCAGCATGACCACGAGCGGGAGATGACGGTGCGCCGGGCGCGCGGCGTGGAAATCCGCCGGGCGCGTGCCAGGCGGGAGCGGATCACTGCTGACGTAGCGAGTCGTCGGAAGCGTGATGGCGGGACTCGGCGCCGCCGGGAGGAAGACCTCCGTCTCCGCCTCGCGGGCGACCGCCTCCGTGTCGACCAGGCGAATGGCGATCGCGTCGGTGGGGCACGCCTGAACGCACGCCGGGGCCTCGCCCTCGGCCAGCCGATCGCTGCACATGTCGCACTTGCGAACGATCCCCTTGGCCTCGTTCAGCTGAGGTACTTCGTATGGGCAGGTGAAGAGGCAGTACTGGCAACCGATGCATTGGTCGTCGAGGTGCCGAACGATGCCGGTGTCGGGGTCCTTCTCGTACGCCTTCACCGGGCAGCCCTTCATGCAGGCCGGTTCGAGGCAATGGTGGCACGCGGTCGTGACCGTCTTGTGCACCGGCGCGCTCTCGGTGCCGCCGTGGAGCGTACCGACGGAGCGCCACGTCTCGCCGTCGTCGAGACCGTTCATCTGGTGGCAGGCGCTGACGCAGGCCTTGCACCCCGAACAGCGGTCGAGGTCGACCTCGAAGGCGTACTGTTGCCCCGGCCCCGGTGGAGTCGCCGGCATGAGGGCTCGGTAGCGAGGCTCGAGCAGCGGCGCCTCGGCGTCGCCGTGGCGCTGACTGAAGCGCTCGACCGCGCTCAGCTCGGACTGCTCGTGGAGCAGGCGAGCGAGCAACGAGGTATCGACGTCCGCGGGTTCGCTCGCTTGGCCGACGATCGGAAGACGAATGGTGCGGGAGGCCACGGTCACTCCGCCGCGTCAGCGTGGCAATGGAGGTGTCCCGCGCAGAGCTCCTGAGCGAGCTCGTCCGCCGGTGGGACCTCGACGAACACCGTCCCCGCTTCGACCTTCACCGGGAAGGTGCGCAGACCGTAGCTCTCGCCGGTGAGGCTCTCACCGGTGAGCAGCGAGAAGGTCTTCTTGTGCATCGGACAGGCAACCTTCGGTTCGCCGTCCCGGTCGCCCAGGATCCCTCGCGCAAGGACCATGTCCTGCTTGTGAGGGCACATGTTCTGGGTCGCGAAGAGCCGGTCCGGCCCATAGCGGAACACCGCGAGCTGCACTCGCCCATGTTTGACGGCCAGGCCGCCATCGACGGGAATCCGAGCCACGGGCCCGACCTCCAGCCATTCGGTCTGGAGGATCGGTAGCCTGCGCACCGTGTCCGGTGCGGGAGCCACCGGCCAATCGGCCGGCCGGTGTTGGCCGCGCTGACCGATGAGGAAGACCGTGTCGTCGGGGTCGTCGCTGTTGGCGAAATGGCGGAAGGCTGCGCGCTTCTCGGGGTCGTTGACCACGGCCGCCCACTCGCACTGGTAACCGTCCACGAGCCGCTGCATCTGGCGCTCGAGCTCCTCGCCGAGGCCGAGGCTGTCGTCGACCACCACGGCACGGACGTGCTCGATTCCCCCGTCCATCTTCTCCAGCCAGGTCGAGGTTCGCGTGAGCTTGTCGGCCGTCCGGATGTAGTACATCAGGAATCGGTCGATGAGCCGAACCAGCGTCTCGTCGTCGAGGTCACTCGCGAGGAGATCTGCGTGCCGGGGCCGGGCCCCGCCGTTACCGCCGACGTAGAGGTTGTAGCCGCGGTCGGTCGCGATGATGCCGAAGTCCTTCGACTGAGCCTCGGCGCACTCCCGCACGCAGCCGCTGACCGCGCTCTTCAACTTGTGCGGTGCGCGGAGTCCTCGGTAGCGGCGCTCCAAACGGATGGCCATCCCCACCGAGTCCTGCACGCCGTAGCGACACCAGGTGGAGCCGACGCAGCTCTTGATGGTCCGCATCCCCTTGGCGTAGGCATGGCCACTCTCGAAGCCGGCC
Source organism: uncultured Sandaracinus sp. (assembly GCA_964462035.1). Lineage (GTDB taxonomy): Bacteria > Myxococcota_A > Polyangia > Polyangiales > Houyiibacteriaceae > UBA1660. The sequence continues at coordinate 18,477 of CAYXAP010000001.1, read as the reverse complement.
TCGACCAGTTCCTCCCAGATGTCTGGGAGCTGAGCGAGGTGGGCCCCGAACATGTCGATCCGCTGACCGCCGGTGATCTTCGTGTAGAGGCCATACTTGTCGGCGATCTGACCCAGGCGAACGAGCGCCAGCGGGGTGATCTCACCGCCCGGCACTCGGGGGACGACCGAATAGAGACCCCGCCGTTGGATGTTGGCCAGGAAGCGGTCGTTGGTGTCTTGGAGCGTGGCGTGATCCTCGAGGATCATCGCGGCGTCGAGGCTGGCGAAGATGCTGGCCGCGGTCGGTTTGCACACCTCGCAGCCGCGGGTACCCGACTGCGCCCCGAAACGCTTCAGGAGCTCGTCGAAGGAGCGGATACCGTGCACGCGAACGAGGTCGAAGAGCTCGCGGCGGGTGAGGTCGAAGTGCTCACAGAGCCTCGGCTTGCAGGCCTTTCCCGAAGCCGCGAGCTCGGCAGCGAGGAGGTCGGACACCTGGGGGAGGCAGCCGCCGCAGCCGCTCCCGGCTCGAGTCGCGCTCCGGACCTCGCTCACCGTCGAAAGGCCTGCCTCGCGAATCCGCTGACAGAGCCTGCCCCGCGTCACGTTGTTGCAGGAGCAGATCAGCGCGTCGTCCGACCCTGCGCCGGCGGTCGCTCGCTCCCCGACGATCAGCGTCTCGGGGGCTTCCGGCAACGCGGCCCCCGTACGCACGTAGCCGAGGAGGGTGCCGTAGTCGCTCGCGTCACCGACCAGGATCGCGCCCTCGAGCTTCGTTCCACACTCGCTCAGAACGAGCTTCTTGTAGACCCCGCTCCGGAAGTCGCTGAAGGCGATGGTCGGCGCGCCGGTGGCTGCTGCCATGGGGTCACCGACGCTGGCCACGTCGACGCCCAGCAGCTTGAGCTTCGCCGAACCATCGGCGCCCTCGAAGCACGCGTCCTCATCGCCGGCCAGTCGCTCGGCCAAGACACGGGCCATCTCGTAGCCCGGCGCGACCAAGCCGTGCACGACGCCTCGGTGGGAGGCGCACTCTCCGAGCGCGTGGATGCGGGGATCGTCCGTCGTCAGCTGGTCGTCGACCACGATCCCGCCGCGCTCGGCGACGGCGAGCCCAGCCTCGCGCGCGAGACCATCGCGGGGTCGGATCCCGGCCGAGATGACCACCATGTCCACCGCGAGCTCCGTGCCGTCGTCGAAGGCCAGGGCCGCCACGGCCTCCCCACCGACGATGGCCGTCGAGCGGCGACCAGTGTGGACCTCGATGCCCATGGCCGCGACCTCTCGGCCGAGGAATCCCCCGCCGGTTCCATCGAGCTGCCGTGGCATCAGGTGCTCGGCGAGCTCCACCACGTGCGTCTCCAGGCCGCACTCCTGGACCGCCCGAGCCGCCTCGAGGCCCAGCAGCCCGCCGCCAATGACGGCACAGCGAGTCGACGTCGTGGACCGCCGGGCGATGGCCGCAAGGTCTTCGATGGTTCGGTAGACGAAGACGCCCGGCAGGTCGACTCCGTCGATCGGGGGCACCCACGGGGCGGAGCCGGTGCAGAGGAAGAGCCGGTCGAAGGCTTGCCGCCGTCCCGCTACCGAGACCACTCGGGACCCCGCCCGGTCGATGGTGGTGACGCGGTCGCCGAGGTGGAGGTCGATGCCGCGCTGCGCGTACCAGTCGGCATCCGCGAGAGCCAACGAGCTCGCGTCGCCGCTCTCCAGGTACTGGGTGAGTCGCACCCGATCGTAGGCGGGTCGGGGCTCGTCGCCGAACACCGTCAGCCGAGCCCCGGATCCTCCGACCAGGCCTGCCGACACCAGCTCCTCGCAGAGGCGATGTCCGACCATTCCATTCCCGACGATGACCCAGTGAGGTGCGTGTTCGGGGTTGTGGGCTGGCATCGTTGGACCTCCAGTGACGTGGGGCTCGGTGGAGCGCGTGACGGGTTGGAGGTTTCGGCATCAAAGTCGCCTTTGCAAGGCTATTTTTCTCGCAATACTCCTGAAATCATTACGAAACATTCCGATCAGCGCCGACCCGACGCAACGATCGCCAGCCACCACCAACCCGGCCGGACACCCGCCAAGAGGCCGTAGAGCGCGGCTACTCGATGGCGGCGTCGACGCGCGCCGCGCACTCGGGGTCGGCGGCGCAGGCGTAGATCTCGTCGAGGCGGGCCTCGGCGTCCTCGCCGTCGATCCAGAGATCGGGGACGAAGCCGATGGCTTCCTGGAACTCGCCGGTGGGGTCGGTGTGGGACCGGCGACCGAGGGCGACCCACATCTTGCTCTCGGGGAGCCGGTACCAGCGGAGCTCGCCGACCTTCATCGTGCCGCTGGTGTTCTGGCCCACGATCCACGCGCCCGGGATCTGCTTGGCGAGGAGCACGGCGGTCTCGCACGCCGAGGCACAGCGCGGTCCAGTGGCGACGATCAGGCGCCCCGCGAAGGGCTCGTCGACCTTTGGGGGCACGTGCTTGCGCTGGCTGCGGAAGTCGTAGAAGGGGCCACGCGCCATGCCCTCGTCGAGGTCGCGCTCGGCCCGGGCGATGCGGCGGTCGACCCAGGCGCGACCGGAGGTGTTCGGCCGAGTCCCATTGCGCACGCAGCCCCAGAAGTTCCGCGCGCCCTGAAGGGTGGTCTCGCTGACCAGCGCACCGGTGGTCCAGTAGCGCAGCCGCTGGCTCGTGAAGCGAGCGAAGAAGCGCACGAGGTAGCGGTCGGCGCCACCACCGGTGAAGCGGAAGTCGAGCAGCACCACCGGCTCGTGTCGGAGCGACTCGGCGGAGGCCACGAACTCCTCGAGCGCGCCGGCGTGGGTGGTCATGAGCGAGCGGATCACGGCGCGGCCGCCGCTGCGCTCGAAGGTCGGTCCGCCGGGGTCGGAGAAAGGGGTCAGCCGCTCGACGGGGTAGCTCACCGGCTCCTCGTCCAGCCGGCAGTGGATGGGGCCCAGCTCTTCGCTCGCCAGGAAGATCGGGCGGCCGGTCAACCCTTCGCTGCCCCAGAAGGCGTCGGGCTCGATCGTCGGCGTGCAGAAGCGCGCCAAGCGCCCCTCCTCATCGCGCACCCCTTCGTCTTCGGGGACCAGCACGGGGCCGGCCCAGGGGCGATCGTGGTGGCCGGTCGACTGCCAGTGACGCGCGGTGTCGAAGTACCAGAAGCCCACGTGGTTGTCGTCGAGCCACCGGTAGCGCAGCGCGAGCAGGTCGCGGAACTCCTCCAACGTCGCCTGCTCCGGCGCTTCCTCGCGCGCTTGCGCGTGAGCGCGGGCCCAGTCCTCGTCGGTGCCCGCGAGGTCACGACCGGCATAGCCACGGTCGAAGAGGCGCTCGAGCACCGCGAGATCGCGGAGCATCGCCGCTCTGTCGATGCGCTCCGGTCCGGGCTCGCGGCAGAGGTTCGCCGGCACGCGGTGCTCGGTGTACGCCCGCCGGTCCGCAGGCGAAGGATCCGGCGCAGCGTTCGAGCAGCCGACCAAGAGCGCCAGCGCCAGCGCGAGCTTCACGAAGACTTCGCGAGCGCGCCCAGGGCGTCGTACGCGGCGTACTTGTACGCCTCGGACAGGGTCGGGAAGTTGAAGACCATGTCGATGAAGACGTCGAGGGTGCCGCCCATCAGCATCACGGCCTGACCGAGGTGCACCAGCTCGCTGGCGCGCTCACCGACCACGTGCACGCCGAGGAGGGTCCGCTTCTCCGCGTGCACCACCAGCTTGAGCAGCCCTTCCAGGTCGCCCTGGATCTGGCCGCGGGCGTTCTCGGCGAACTTGGCGCGCCCGGTCACGTAAGGGATGCCCGCCTCCTTCGCTTCGGCCTCCGACTTCCCGACGCTGCTGACCTCGGGGATCGTGTAGATGCCGTAGGGCAGCATGTCGTGGACCGACTGCTTGTAGTCGAAGCCGAACGCCCGGCAGACCGCGACCCGGCCCTGCTCCATCGAGGTCGACGCGAGCGCGGGGAAGCCGATCACGTCGCCGACCGCGAGGATCTTCGGGACCGCGGTCCGGTAGGCGTCGTCGACCTCGAGGTAGCCGCGGGAGTTCGCTTCCAGGTCCACGGTGTCCAGGCCGATGTCGGCGGTGTTGCCGACCCGGCCGGCGGCGAAGAGGAGCTCGTCGTTCTCCAAGAGGGTGCCGTCGTCGAGCTCGACGGTCACGCTCGAGCCGGTGTCCACGATCGCGCCCCAGCGGTGTGGCTGACGCAGGTGGATGCCCAGGCTCTTCATCGCGTGGGCGAGCTGGTCGCGGATCTCGAAGTCGAGGAAAGGCAGGATCCCCGGTCGCGCGTCGACCAGGTCGACCTTCACGCCGAGCGCCGCGAACATGCAGGCGTACTCGCTACCGATCACGCCGGCGCCCAGGATGGTCAGCGACTTGGGGATGTTGTCGATCCGCAGGATCTCGTCGCTGTCGTGGATCCGGGGCGACTCGAAGGCGACGCCATCCGGCTGCCGCGGCACCGAGCCGGTCGCGACCAGCACGACCTCGGCCGCCACCTCGGTGAACGTTCCGTCGGCGGCCTCCACCTTCACGCGGCCCTCACCGGCGAGCCGTCCGTGGCCCTGCAGGTAGGTCACGTCGTGGCGCTTCAGGTTCTCGCGGATGCGCTTGCTCTCGGAGACGGCGATCGCGTTCTTGCGTGCCATCAGCTTCTGCAGCGTCGCGTCCGAGTCGAGCTCGACGCTCACGCCGTAGAGCGAGCGCGTGCGGTGACCGCTGAGGAAGAGCGCGCTCTCCCGCAACGTCTTGCTCGGCAAGGTCCCGGTGTGCACCGCAGCGCCACCGGGCTCCTTCTCGCGCTCGACGATCGCCACGCGCTTCCCGAAGTACGCCGCCTGGGCCGCTGCTTTTTCCCCCGCGGGCCCGGAGCCCAGAATCACCAGATCGAAGCGTTCCACGGAGCGGAGTCTACACTGAGCGCCATGGTCTCTGGATCAGTGCGACTGGCGATGGCCCTTTGCGCGACGGCATGGGGCTGCGGCGGGGCCGTGCCACGGCCCCCGCTACGGATCCCCGCGCCCGAGGTCGGCGCCATCCCCGAGCCAGCGCCCCAGACCTCGGAGGCGGAGGTCTCGATCGTGCTCCGCTCGGACGCGCTCCAGGCCGCGCTCGACCGAGAGCTGCCGAACCCCATCCATCGCGAGGAGCGCCCACGCCTCGAGGCGGAGGCGCACCGCGGTGACCTTCGGCTCGAGCCCGGCGATGGCGCCCTGCTCTGGACCCTGCCGGTCGAGCTCTGGGCCAAGGCGCATCTGGGGCCGCTCCGCTTCAGCTGCGGAGTGAACGAGGCGCGCCCCCACGTGGACGTCACGCTCCGGACCGAGCTGGTCATCGGTGACGACTGGGCCCTCACGACGAACACCACGCCCGGTCCCCGGCAGTGGTCTCGGCGTTGTCGGGTGTCGTTCCTGAACATCGACGTCAGCGGCATTCTCGACCCCCACATCGAGCGTGCGCAGCGCCAGGCCGCCGAGCGCATCGACGAGGAGACCGCGCGCTTCGACCTGCCGACCGTCGTCGAGCGCGTCTGGCCACTGCTGGCGTTCCCGGTGGAGCTCGAGCAGAACGGCCAGGCGAACCAACGGCTACGCCTCCTGCTTCGGCCGGAGGGGCTGCGCATCAGCGAGCTGACCGGCGATGCCGCGGCGCTCGAGCTGAAGGTGGCCGTGCTCGGGCACTTCCTCGTGACACCGCGCATCGTGCCCTCGCCGCCGCCCGCACTCCCACCGCCGAGCGACCACCGCGCGGGTCCCTTCCTCGCGGCGGTCGAGGCGACCCAACCGATGACGGTGGTGACCGCGTCGCTGAGCGATCACTTGCTCGGGACCGAGGTCGTGGTCGATGAACGCCCCGCGCGGGTGACCGGGGTCCAAACCACCATCACGGAAGAAGGCGTCGCGGTGGGCCTGGAGCTCGAGGGCTCTCTGATCGGCACTCTCTGGGCGCTCGCCACGCCGGTCTACCGCGATGGCGCCTTGCAGCTGACTCTGGCTCGCTGGACCGACGCGACCGAACGGGCGATCGGCGACGCCGATCTAGCGGGCGGGCTCGCGGCGGTCTTCCTCGGGCGGGTCTCGGAGTGGCAGCTCCCGATGGAGGCGGCGCTGACCGACGCGCGAGAGCGAGCGGTCCGCGGAATGGCGAGCTTCCAGCTCCCCGAGGGAGTGAGCATCACGGTGGAGCTCCGGCCCACCGAAGCCGACGGGGCAGTCTTCGGCGAGGGCAACCAGCTGGTGGTCCAGGTCCCGACCCCGGGCGAGCTGAAGGTCACCATCGACGCCGCGACCGTTGCTGAGCAGATCAGCGCGGGTCGCTGACGACGAGATCGTCACGGATCAGCTCCACGCCCCACTCGCGCATGAGCGCGGGGAGGTCGATTCGCTGGTCGCGCAGATGTGCGGCGACCCGCGGCCCAGCGGCTCGCTGCTGGCTCTCGTTCTCCCACCCGACGATGGTCACGACGGTCTGCAGCTCCGCCTCTGGCGACCCCACGAGTACGAGGCGGCCTGCAAAGCCGGGCGCCGACGTCAACTGAACGAGGACGTCGCGCATCAACGCCAGGAAGGGCTCACGAGAGCGGCGAGGCACCCGAAAGCGATCGACGCGAACGTGCGAGGCGAGGGGACTGATCATGGAAGGGCTGGTCACGCGGGACTCCGAAGGCGAGGGGTGGGGACGAGCGCACGCAGCGCAGGTGAAAACGAGCAACGGCCACAAACAGCGCATGACGCTCACCATGGAGGCGCTCATCACTCATGAAAACTGATATGAAGTGAGTCATGACCACACCATCTGTGATGAATGGCTCCGTCAGCCCCGCGCTCCTGGTGGTTCTGCATTCGGTGGTGGAGTCCGGAAGCGTCGCGGGCGCCGCCCAGCGTCTGCACGTCACTCCCTCGGCGGTCAGCAACGCCCTCGGCAAGCTCCGGCAGCAGCTGAACGACCCACTCTTCGTTCGTAGTGGGCGTGGCATCACACCGACCCCACGAGCCCTCGAGCTCTCGCCGGTCATTGGCGCCGCGCTGGGGCAGGTGGACGCGGTCCTCTCGTCGGGGGCCGTCCCCGAGCACACCACCCGCCGCTTCCGGCTAGCGTGTGCCGACCACGTGCAGTGGTTCGCCATTCCCAGCCTGGTACGGGCCCTCCGAAGGGCGATGCCGCTCAGCTCCCTCGACGTGATGGGCATCGACTCGTTCGCCGCCAGCGGCGGTCTCGGAGGGACGAGCGTGGACCTCGTCATCGGCGCCGAGCCACGAAGCGCCGACGTCCATTTCCAGACCCTGCACCGAGCGGAAGCCGTCTTGGTCGCGCGCAAGGCGCACCCCGCGACGAAGCGACGGGGGTCCGGCTGGCTGGAATCGCTCGAGCACGTCGGCGTGACCATGGCCAGGACTGCGACCCTCCCGGACCTCACCGCGCAGGCCTATCGCGACGCGGGCGTAGCTCGCACGGTCGTGGCGCGCGTCCCCACGTTCACGGCGGCCGCGGCGATCGTGGCCGAGTCCGATCTCGTCGCGACCATTCCTCGTGCACTGCTCGCTCGACTCGCCCGGCCACTCGGGCTGGTGGCCCTCCCTGGACGGCACCCCGAGATCCGCGTGCCCATCGCGATGCAGTGGCACGAGCGAACCGACGCGGACCCCATCGCTCAGGCCTTTCGGGCCATCGTCGCCGAAAGCTGGCCCCATCCGACCTGAGCCCTGATCGCCGCCCCTCTGAGAGCGTCGCGCGGATGCGCTATGGTCGGCCCATGGCGAAGTCCAAGAAGAAGTCCTCGAAGAAGCCGCAGGGGCTGCTCTGCGAGCCTCCGTCCAGCCCGTACCGGGTGCCCTTCGACGGTTCCTTCCGGATCGCCAAGGCCGATACGGAGCCACCGAAGAAGGCGCCCCAGGGCAAAAAGGGGAAGAAGGAGAACAAGAAGGCCCTCGAGGAGACGATCGACGTCATCCGCGAGGTCCAGCGGAAGCTCTACGCCGACGACCGCTACTCCATCCTGCTCGTCTTCCAGGCGATGGACGCAGCTGGCAAGGACGGGACCATCCGCGCGGTGATGACCGGCCTGAACCCGGCCGGCGTGCAGACCTCGACCTTCAAGCGCCCCTCGACCAAGGAGCTGGAGCACGACTTCCTCTGGCGCGTGCATCAGTGCTGCCCGGAACGCGGACGCATCGGCATCTTCAATCGCAGCCACTACGAAGAGGTGCTCATCGTCCGGGTGGCGAAGCTCCTCGGTTCGCGCGCGGTGCCTCGCAAGCCCGACGAACCGTGGAAGGAGCGCTACGAGTCGATCCGCGACTTCGAGAAGCACCTCGCGCGGAACGGCACGCTGATCCTGAAGTTCTTCCTCAACGTGAGCCGTGAGGAGCAAAAGGACCGCTTGCTCGCGCGCCTCGACGACCCGGCGAAGAACTGGAAGTTCGAGGCCGGCGACCTGGACGTCCGCGAGCAGTGGGGCGAATACATGGACGCCTACGAGGAAGCGATCAACGCCACATCGACGCCATGGGCGCCGTGGTACGCGATCCCGGCCGACGACAAGCCCTACATGCGCCGCACGGTGGCGGAGATCTTCCGGAAGGCCATCGAATCGCTCCCCCTCCGCTGGCCGGAGCTGCACCCGGACGAGCTCGCCCGCATCGACGAATGGCGCGCACGGCTGGAGGCGGATTGATCGAGATCGCTCCGCTCCCGATCCTTCACGAAGAGGACGAGATCCTCGCTGTGGACAAGCCACCGGGGCTGCCTTCGACGGGCCGCGACCTGGACGATCCGGACTGCGTGCAGTGGAAGCTGCAGAAGCAGGTCGGCCACCCGCTCTGGGCGGTGCACCAGCTCGACAAGCAGACCAGTGGAGTGCTGCTCTTCGCGCGGCACAAACGCTGGGTCGAGAGCTGGCAGAAGAAGCTCAAGGCCGGGTCGAAGGTCTACCAGGCCATCGTCCACGGCTCCCCGCCGTGGGAGCGAATGGTGGTCGACGCCCCGCTGACGAGAAAGGGCAAGCTCATGCGAGTGGACCCGGACGGCAAGCCCGCCAAGACCACCCTGACGGTGACCATCCGCGGGAGCGAGCATGCGCTCATCGAGGCCCGCATCCATACCGGCCGGACTCACCAGGTGCGCGTACACCTGGCCCACCTCGGCCACCCGCTCGTCGGCGAGAAGCTCTACCGAGACCCCCCGTGCGATCTGGCCGAGCGCCACGCGCTGCACGCGTGGCGGCTGAAGGTCGCCGGCCGCACGATCGAAGCGCCACTCCCCGCGGACATGCGCGAGATGCGATCCGTCCTGCTGAAGTGAAGTACTCCATTCTGATAGGATCGTCCGATGACGAACCGACTCTTGATCGCCTCGTTCTTCGCCTTCGTGGCCGCCTGCGGTGACGACGGCGGCGACGCCGACCGCGTGGGCATCGCGGCCGTCTGCACCGTCGACGAGGATTGCCGCGACTTCGAGCTGCCCGACGGGGGAGTCATCCAGCTCCAGTGCCTCACGCAGTTCAAGGGCGGCTACTGCGGCGTGCCGGACTGCCTCTCGAGCGCCGAGTGCCCGCTGGACTCGATCTGCGTCGCCCACGACGACGGTAGCAACTACTGCTTCCGGGTGTGTGACGACAAGCCGGAGTGCAACGTGAACCGCCCGGCCGAGGACGAGGCCAACTGCTCTTCCAGCTTCGACTGGGCGGTCCCGGCGGAAGACCTCGGCGAGAAGGCGTGCATCCCGCCCTCTGACTGAGGCGCTACCAGCCCTTGTGGCTCAGGCGGCGGAGGCCGCTCTCGAACTCGACCTGGATGTACATCGTGGTCTGCACCGCGACCACGATGCCCCGCCCGAACTTCCGGTGCCTCATCAGCTGACCGACCTCCCACTTGCGGTGGGGGTCGTAGCGGGCGAAGTCCTCGTCGGCGCGGCCACGGAAGCGCTCGGCGAGCGATGGCTTCTCGTCCGCCGGTGCTCCGCGCAGCCGTTCGGCGATCGCGTCGGCGTCACCGCCTGCGGCGAAGGGTGACTCCCCGGCGGCGAAGCGTTCGGCCGCTGCCTCGAGGAAGGCTCGGGCGGTGTCGAAGCGTTCGAGCAGCCCGCGTTGGAAGTGGTAGGTGAAGACCGAGCCATCGCAAGCGAACGCGTAGGTGCCGCCGCCCTCGTCGATGAAGAAGGTGTGGAGGCTGGCCGGCTTCGCGATGGCTTGGATGTGCTCGCGCACGCGGCCACTCCAGAGCTCGACACCGTCGACGTCGAGCACGTGGAACTGTCCGCCGTGCTCGCCGATCGAACAGGCGCCCACCTCGGCGAGCGCTTCGGCGAGCTCGCCCTCGATGCCCGCTCGCTCGAGCTCGGCTTCGCCCCAGTCCTCTCCCGGGATCCATTCGTCGAGCGCCTCGAAGCGCTCCAGCAGCGTCGGCATCCGTCGAGGATAACGCTCAGGGCAGCGGTTCGGGGGTCCCGTCGACCAGCCAGGGCAGGTTGAAGCGGTGGAGCTCGATGGAGCGGTTCTCCCCGCCGCGCTCGACCAGCACCGCCACGTGGTGGTCCGCCGTCTTCACCATCGAGGAGTAGCCACCGCGAAGGAGGTCGCAGGTCTCGTCGCTGCTCAGGTCGTCGTGGAGCCGTCGCTCGACCGGCCAGGTCTCGCCGCCGTCGTAGCTCATGCGCACCCGCATCCGGCAGCGCGAGACGGTCGAGGACGGGTTGAGGAAGAGCAGCCGATGGGGCCGCACCGTGTAGCGGAGCGACGACCCCTGCACCCGCGGATCGAGGAGCGTGTCGTGCGGGGCGAAGTCCTCGAAGAGGATGGTGTCCGAGTCCTCGCTCGCGTCGATGACGCCGCGGCTGAGCCAGCGCCGCTTGCCCGTCTCCCACACCCGGCCGACGGCGCGGTCGTTGCGGAGGAGCGAGCCGTCGTAGAGCTCGACGATCGTGCCCTCGCTCGTTCCGCTGGGGAGCATCTGGTAGTGCCAGGTCTCGCCGTGATCGTCGGAGTAGATGTTCCGGCGCGCGGCCGGGACGATGAGCCGACCGGGGTGGTCGATGGTGGTTTGGATCCCGATGCCGGGTCCCATCGCGTCCCAGCTCGTGCCGGGTCGCTGGAGCGTCGCGGTCAGATCGACCGGGTCGGTCCAGGTGCCGCCCTCGTCGTCGCTCCTGCTCATGAAGACCGGGCGGTCGCCGGGGCCGACCACGGCGGTGGTCTCGCCGGTGCAGGGGTTCACGCGGCCGTACTGGCTGATGTCGCCCTCGTTGAACGACATGAAGAGGAAGACCGTGCCGGTCGTGTGATCGACCACCGGCGTCGGGTTGCCCCACGTCCCCGGCCCACGACCCACCACCTCTTCGAGCGGGCCCCAGGTGCGCCCTTCGTCGGTCGAGCGCTTGTAGACCATGTTGATGTTCCCGAAGTCGTCGTGGCCACACTGGCGCGCCTCGGCGAACGCGATGAGCGTATCGCCCACTCGCGCCAACGCCGGGATGCGGAAGCTGTGGTAGCCGATGGTCTCGCCTCGATCCCTGGCCGGGTCGAAGAGCAGCGTCGCGGACTTGCTCTGGGCGCGCTCGTGCGCCGGACCGGGCTCGGGGTCGGGCTCCACGATCACGAAGCCGTCCGCCTCGGGAACGAACGCGTCCGTGGGCTGACCCGCGTCGCTCGACGAGGTGGCGTCGGGAGGGTCACCGCCATCGGTCCCGCGGCCACCGTCCGGCAGGGATGCGTCGCGACTGGAGAGGCTCGTGTCGGAACATCCGAAGAGCACGACCAACGCAAGGGCAGAGGTTCGGATCACGGAGTCGAGGCCATAGCAACGACGATGCCATGCGATCGACCGCGCCCAATCGCGGGTTCGCGGAGTGGAGTCCGCACAGCCTGGCCCCGAGGGGCGTGGAGCCGTTCACTCGATGGCCGTTCGGGCACCGTTCCGTGAGGGCCCGACGGAGTCACGACCCGCGGAGAACGGGGATGGGCGCCTCCCGTCAGCTGGCTGCGGCCTCGGACGGAGCTATGGTCCTCACGATGGCAGTGGAATTCTGGCGTGGGCCCGTCGAGCTCTTCTCCGATACGGGGGGAGAGCTCGCCCTCGGCTCACCGGCGCCGGGCATCCTCTGCACGCGGGCGACCGGGCGGGCGTCCCCCGAGATGGCGACCTTCTTCGTCGGCGCCACCCGCAAGGTCGTCGAGGACGCCGGCTCCATCACGGGCTTTCACGACTGGAGCGGGCTCGTCGGCTACGCGCCGGAGTGCCGCCGGATCCTCACCGACTGGAACGTGAACCACCGCGACCAGATCAAGCGCGGCCACCTCTACGTCACCGGCATGCTCGTCCGGATGGGCGTGAGCGTGACGTCGATCCTGGTGAACCACCTGCAGAGCCACGGCTCCCGAGCCTCGCTCGTCGCCGCCTACGAAGCCGCGCTTCGCGAGGCCGAGCCACCCCGCGCCAATCTCGGCTGACTCAGCCGCCGTTGTTGCGCTTGTGGCGGTCGATGACCGCTCGGACCTCGGCGTCGCTGAGGTTGTGGTCGCTCTGCTTGGCGCTCTTCATGATCGCGCCGATCAGGCCCTCGTCGTGGGCGATGCCACGCTTGTCGAGCCAGTAGGTGATGTTGCTCGCGCCGCTCATCGGGCCGATGCAGATCTCCTGCTCGCGGCCGAACATGCCGGCGGGGACGCCGGAGTAGACGCGGTCGGCGAGGAAATCGTCGCCCTTGGCCTGGGCCTTGATGATCGCCGCGGCGTGCACGCCGGTGGCGGTGCGGAAGGCGTCCTCGCCGACGACCGGGTAGTTGATGGGGATCGGGAAGCGGGTCGCGGTCGAGACCTTGGTCGCGAGCGCGCTGAGCTTCGAGAGGTCGGTGTCGATCAGGCCGAGGAGCTTGAGGTTGATCAGGATCTGGTCGAGCGGCGCGTTGCCCACGCGCTCGCCGATGCCGAGGATGCAACCGTGCACCCGGTCGGCGCCGTACTCGAGAGCGAAGATGGAGTTGACCAACGCCAGGCCGCGATCGTTGTGACCGTGCCAGTCGATCTTCACGCCGGCGCCGGTCTCCTCGATCACGCCACGGGTGAACTCGATCAGCGCGCGCACGCCGTCGGGCGTCGAGTGGCCGACGGTGTCGCAGACGGTGAGGCGGGTCGCGCCGTGGTCGATGGCCGCGCGAAAGAGGTCGCGAAGCAGGTCCGGCCGTGAGCGGGTGGTGTCCTCGGTGACGAAGTTCACCGGGAGCCCCTCCTTCACCGCGAAGTCGATCGCGGCGATGGAGCGCTCGATGATCAGCGAAGGCGACCAGTCCTCCGCGAGCTGCCGAATGGGCGAGCTGCCGATGAAGGTCATGACCTCCACCGGGATGCCTGCCTTCTGCGACACCTCGACCATCGGCGCGATGTCCGCGACGAGGGTCCGGCCAGCGCAGGTCGGCTGGATGTGCATCTTCTGCTCGGCGATCTCCTGGCAGAGGGTCAGCACGTCCTCGAAGGCGCGCGGTCCGGCGCCCGGGAGGCCGACGTCGGTGGTGTCGACGCCGACCTCGTCGAGCAGGTGCAGGATCTCGAGCTTGTCCCCGATGCCCGGATCGACGACCGAAGGGTTCTGGATGCCATCGCGGAGTGTCTCGTCGTGGAGCTCGAAGTCGCGTTTGACCTCGAGGGGCCCTCCGCGATCGACTTCGTTCCAGTCGTAGATCAACTCGTCCGCTTCACTCATCCGTCTTCCTTCAGTTCAACTTAGCGCGAGATGCATGCGCCGGCAGGCCTTGGGCGGGGGAGCTCGGGTGAATCGAGGAGGCCTAGCCGACGAGAGGGGTTGGGTGCCAACCCCTCAGGAAGAAGTCTCGAGAACGATGGCGATGCCCTGGCCGCCGCCGATGCAGGCGGAGCCGACCGAGAGCGACTTGCCCATCTTGCGTGCGGTGTAGATCAGGTTCGTCGTGATCCGCGCGCCGGTGGCTCCGAGCGGGTGGCCGAGCGCGATGGCGCCGCCGTTGACGTTGGTGCGGTCCTCGGGGAGGCCGAGCTCCTTCTGCACCGCCAGGAACTGCGGCGCGAAGGCCTCGTTCACGTCGAAGAGGTCCACGTCGTCCTGCTTCAGGCCGGCGCGCTCGAGGGCGTTGCGAATGGCCGGCGCGGGGCCGATGCCCATGATGGTCGGGTCGACGCCCGCGACGCCCCACTGGACGATCTT
>CAYXAP010000001.1:0-4239 GCA_964462035.1 uncultured Sandaracinus sp. | reverse complement strand
GAGTCCTCGCGGGAGATCTCGTACTTCTCGGCGAGGTTCTCCGCGGTCACGGCCATCGGCGTGTTGCAGTAGCTGTCGGTCAGCGCCTCCCAGAGGGTGTCGACCATCGCGGGCGCCTTGCCGAAGCGCGCGCCGGTACGGAGACCCCACACCGAGTGCGGCGCCTGGCTCATGTTCTCGGCGCCGGCCGCGAGCACGCACTTCGCGTCGCCCATGAGGACCTGCTCGGCGGCAGTGATGACCGCCTGGAAGCCGGAGCCGCAGAGGCGGTTCACGGTCAACGCCGGGGTCTCGATCGGGAGGCCTGCCTTGAGCGCGACGTGCCGCGCGCCGTAGATGGCGTCGGGGCTGGTCTGCTGGACGTTGCCGAGGATGACCTGGTCCACCTCGTTCGCGTTGAGCCCCGACTGCTCGAGGGTCGCCTTCGCGGCGTGAACGCCCAGGTCGATCGCGCTGATGCCCGCCAGCGAGCCGCTCATGGCTCCGAAGGGGGTCCGCTTGGCGGCGACGATCCAGATCTCTTTCGACAGCTTCTTCATGAATTCCTCCGAACGGGCAACATTGCGCGGGACCCGACTCGGGGCTACGCGGAAAGTCACACGGGCCCGTGATTACAGGGGAAAACCCCGAACTGAGGGCGGCTCGCGCCGCCGGGAGGCAGCCAATGCGCGGACACGACGCCGACTTCGACGAGCTCTGGACCACGGCCCCCGAGCCCGGTCCCCCGCTGACCGAGACCGACCTCGCTGCGCTCCCCGAAGCGGCCCGGCGCTACCTCACCCACGCCATCGCGCCGGGGGCGCCGATGGCGTCCGCCGTTCGGCTGACGATGCACGGCGAGTTCCGCCTGAAGGGTGCCTGGAGCCCCTTCGAGGCCGAGCAGGTGCTCCGCGCCCACCGCGGCTTCGTCTGGCGCGCCCGGATGAAGGTCCGGGGCCTGACCATCTCCGGCTCCGATCGCTGGGTCGATGGCGAAGGCGCCCTGAAGTGGAAGCTGCTCGGGCTCATCCCCGTGGCCTCGGGTGAAGGCCCGTCGGTGAGCCGCTCGGCCGCGGGTCGCGCCTCCATCGAGGGCATCCTCCTTCCGCCGGCGCTCTTCGCCGAGGCGCTGAGCTGGGAAACCGTCGACCCGGCCCACACGGCCGCGCGAGTGCAGATCGGCGACGAGATCTCGCGGGTGGAGATCGGCCTCGGCCCGGACGGGCAGGTCCGTGACGCCGCCATGCTCCGCTGGGGCACCCCCGACGGCGAGGACGCGCCCTATCGCGAGGAGCGCTTCGGCTGCCTCGCCGCTGCCGAGCGGACCTTCGGGCCCTACACGATCCCGAGCGAGCTCCGGGTCGGCTGGCACATCGGCACCGAGCGCTGGGACGAGGGCGAGTTCTTCCGCTGCACGATCGACACCGCCGAGTTCCGCTGACGGGCTACTGGACGACCACCAGCTCTTCGGTGCGCACGAAGCGCTCCTGGTGGCGCTCGATGCGGCGAAGCTGCTGTGCGTCGAAGAAGGGCGGCCCGCTGCCACGCGAGTAGCTCATGATGTTGCCCGGCGTCGGGCTGTGGGGGTTCCCGAAGAAGTGGCCGAGCTCGTGGGCGAGCACGGTCGGCCCCGCGATCGAGCTGAGGATCACGAAGTGCCGGCGGTTGCCGCCCGGCCCCGGGCCGCCGCGACGGGAGCGCCAATGCACTCCGCGGATGAAGTTGCCCTCGATGTCGACGTCGGCGAGGGAGCGCACGACGAAGACGTGGATGCGCTTGCCCTCGATGAGCGGTCCGAGAGCGTGACGGTCGCCTCGGCTCACCAGGTCCGTGTGCTCGTCCGCGAGCCCTTCGCGCGCCTGCTGGGTGAAGGCGAGCCCGGCGGGCTCGAAGATCCGGTTGGCCCACCCGATGCGCTCGTCGATCCAGGCCTGGTCGACCACGGGCTCGCCCTCCACGTCGGCGACGAAGACCCGGAGACCGAAGGTGCGCTCGTCCGCGGAGGCGCTCGATCCCAGCGCCAGCGAGAAAATCCCGGCGGCCAGGAAGAAGGACAGCGGTGAGCGGTGTTGGGCAGCCATGGGCGCGCCCTCTCTTCTAGCAGGCCTCTCGATGGCAGCCATTCCGTGCCGGCCGGCGACGGGCGCTGTACGGTGAGGGCGTGAGCGACTCGGCAGACGAGACCCGACCCTGCGAGCGCTGCGGCGAGTGGGGCTGCGAGCCTACCCTGCACCCGGAGGAGGGCAGCGAGCTGGCGATGGTGGCGACCAGCGGCGCCGTGCTCGGCGGGATCCTGTTCGGCCTCCTGGCCCTCCCCGCCTGGCTCCGGCGCTTCGAGCAGCCGGACGCGCCGCCGGGTGATCCGCGCTGGCGGCTGGCGCAGGATCGGCGGGTCACCGGCGTCCTGAGCGCCCTGACCATGGCGACGTTCACGATCGCCGCGCTCACCGTCGGTGTGGTCGAAGGCCTCGACCGACGCCCGTCCACCGTGCTCGATTCGACGGTCGGTGAGTCGCCGGCGGGCACCGAGCTCGAGGAGATCCTCGCCCTCATCCAGGAGGGTTCGCCGACGCAGGCGGCGATCGGGATGGATCAGCTCGCGGAGATCGCCCCGGAGCTCGAGGGCGAGGACATCGGCCGAGTGGCGGAGAGCTACGGCCGAGTGATGGAGATGCTCGACTCGGCGGACGAGCGAAGCCGAGCGCTCCGAGCAGTGCTGCTGAGGAGCGACGAGCCCGAGGCGGTCATCGGTCTGGCAGCCAGCTACGACGCCATCGACGACCCGGAGACGCGACTGGAGGTCCTGCTCGCGCTCGGCCACTGCGCCGATCCCGAGAGCCTCGCCCGAGTGGTGGACGCCGAGACGGAGCGCTACCGGACCCCCGAGCTCGCGCGCCAGGTCAACCGCGGTTGCGTTCCGGAGGTCGCGCATTCGCTCCTCGAGCTGGCCGACGCTCACGTTCCGGAACGACCGGGCGTCTACCACGGGCTGGCCAACGCCTGTGACTACCGACCCCAGCAGACCCAGGAGAAGGCGGGCGCCGCGATCGCCGAGCGGTGGCTCAGCCTCGGCCAGGCCGCGCCGGCAGAGCAAGCGGCCCCCTCGGTCGAGTGGCTCGCGCATGCGCTCGCGTGCGCCAGCCCGGCCCTCCTCGACCAGGCGCTCGACACCATCCCGGAGCACGTGGACGAATGGACTCGAGCCGAGGTCCACATCGCCGCCTACCGCCGCGGGCGACTGGGGACCGAGGCGCTCCTCGAGCGCGCGACCACCGACCGGGCCCTGCGGCGACGGCTCCAGGACATGTACGAAGGCACCGCGCCCTGGGAGGACCCGGTGCTGCTCGAGCTGGGTCGGCGATCCGGACAGGGGACGGTCCGCCCGGAGACCGTGGCCCAGGACGCGCGGGCGCGCGCCGAGCGTCGGACCGCAGAGCGCGCTCGCCGCGAAGCGCTGCGCGATCGGATGAGGCGCGAATGACTCGCTCGGTCTACGTCGCCTGGGTCTCGGTCCTGGGGGTCGCGCTGGGCATCTGCGCGCTGATCGCGACGGTCGGTGCCGGGATGCGCCTCGAGGGGCCGACCCAGGTCGACTGCGCGGACGCGCCCGCCGAGCCCACGGGCCACGTCCACTTCGAGGGGTGCGTCGTCGACGCCACCGACGCCGTCCTGATCAGCGGGCCCGATGGAGACCACGCCGCGGTCTGGGTCGCGACCCCCGATTGGACCAAGCGCCCGCTCGCCTGGACCTACTCGGCCGACCCCGCGCACGTGCGGTGGGCTCTGCTCCGTGAGCGGTTGGACGAGTCTGCGCGTCGTCGGTACCTCGACCGGCACCAGTCCGACCTCCGCTCGGCGACCGAGCTCGAGGGTTGGCTGGCGACCGACCAGTTCCCGGCGCACGGCCACGCACGAACCATCCGCCCGGTGCCGCGCTTGGGCCTGGACCGACCACTCGAACCGCTCTCCGTCGGGGGCTCGGTCGCCGCGGCGCTGCTCTTGCTGCTGTTGGTCGGGCTCGTGACTCGCCGCCGCCGCTGGCGCGAGGAGCAGTCGCACTGGGCCCACGAGCACGGGGTCCACGACCCCGCCCGGCCCGTCTCGCCTCGCCCCTTCTGACGACCCCCAGCGCGGTGAGCCACACCGGGGGGTACGAAGCGAGCAGACTCATCACGCCGTCAAATGCCCCTGTATCGGGTCACCCGTTCTAGTACAGCAGCCCAGAAGTGCGATCCGGGTTTCGATGACGGAAATATCGGC